>CAVTOL010000042.1:0-245165 GCA_963736375.1 uncultured Actinomycetota bacterium | reverse complement strand
ACCAGCACGGCCGCGTCGTCGGGATCGCGGGTCAGGCAGTCGAAGGGCAGGCGCAGGATCTCGGCGGGTCGCCGTCCGGTGTCCATGAGCAGCTCGACCGCGACCCGGATCTCGCGGCCGGAGGGTCCGCGTTGCAGCACCGGTAGCTGCTCACACAGCTGCGCCATGATCGCCGCAGGCAGGTCGCGGCCGGGTTCGCCGCGTTCGGGCTCGGCGGGGATGTCGCCGCAGGCGAGGGTGAAGTCGTCGCCCAGCCCGGCGGCGGGGCCGCCGGGGCGGGTCAGCCCGAGCGCGCGGATCCGGGCGAGGATCCGCTTGACGTCTCGGCAGGTCTTGGCCCGCAACTCGGGGCTGCACTCGCCGGTCGAGACCAGGTAGCTCATCCGGTGCAGGAACGATTCGATGTCGCCGCGCCCGAGCAGGGCGGGGTGGTCGCCGTGGTCGGGGTCGGCTGCCGCGCAGGCTCTGCGACAGGCGCACCACGCCGGCGAGCAGGCTGCGCAACAGGCTGGCGGCGCCGTCACCGCGGCGGCGCGGCAGCTCGTCGGTGGCCCACCGCTTGGCCGCCTGCCGCAGCCAGGGCTGGGAGATGGTGGTGAACCTCAGCCGCCCCGCAGCCCGAACACCGCCAGCTCCCACACGTCCTTGGCCTTCTCGGTTTCCGGGTCGCTGAGCGCGAGTGCGGCGTGGCGGGCCAGCGCGGTAGCACCGTGCGCTTCTCCCGCCCCCTTCCGGGCGGCGGGGCGTGGGTGCACGGAGCCGGGGGAGTCGGCGTGCACGGAGTCGGCCTGCGCGTGGCGCAGGTCCTCCACGACTATCCGCAGCATCTGCACGCGGGTGTGTGCTCCGGACCGGGTGCGCTGTTGCAGCCCGTAGAGGACCTGGGCTGTGATCAGTGGCGGCATGCCGGCCAGGCTCACCTGGCCGGTGACCACGACCGGGGAGGTGGTGCGCCGCCAGCGGGCCTCGTCGCGCCCGGGGTCGACCCGGCGGTCGCGGGTCCACCGGCTCTGGTGCGGTTCGCAGTAGGCGACGCGCCCGCCGTGGCGGTCGCGGGGCAGGCCGCCACCAGGCAGGGGCCGAACCGGGCCAGGGCGCGGCGGGCCGGGTCGGCGGCGAACTCGTCCACCGATATCCCGCGCAGCATCTGGTGCGACCGGTGCGCGCGGCACAGCCCGTGCGAGCCCGGCGGCGCGCGCAGCCCGGCACGACACAGCTCGTCACGCTCGCCGCCGTCCGGGCCAGGCCGACCGGCGGCGTCCATCCGAGCTGTGGGTGATCAGGTGGCGGGGCCAGAACATGGCCGGCGGGGTCCCAGCCGCACTCGGCCAGGAACCGTGGGCCGACCAGCACGGCCAGCCGGGCTGCCTGCTCCTCGAGGACACCGAGGACTGTCGCCGAACACGTGCGAGGCGCTCTCACCGGTGGGCGGGGCCGGCGACACGGCCGCCGCCAAGCCGTCGCCACCGGCCGCCGGGGCCGTCACCACGCGCGCTCACCGGGCCGCCCCGGCCTGCTCCCGCGGGCTGGGCACCGCGTCCACCGCGGCGCGTAGTCGGGACGGGTCGGGATGGAATACACCTGCGACGAGGTGATCGAGGCGTGTCCGAGCAGGTCGGCGACCACGTCGATGCCGCCGCCGGCATCGGCGACGTTGCTGGCGAAGGCGTGCCGCAGCTGGTGCGGCGGATCGCGGTGTCCAGCCCGGCCCGCCGTGAGTCGCCGCGAGTAGCTCCCCGACCGCGTCCGGCCGCATCGGCTCACCGAGCGGGGCGCGGAACAGTTCACCATACGAAATCCTGTCCGCAGCCTGGCGACCGGGAGCCGCTCGAACTCGTAGCTGTCGAACGTCTGCACCGTCACGAAGTCCACGGCACCACCCGCTGCCGGCGCGACTTCGCCCACGCCCGGTTCGGGTTGTCGTCGCGGCGCACCACGTGCAGATGCGCGCGGGCGACCTCGCACCCGAGCGCGACGCGAGTCGGCCAGCAGGTGCACATCACCGCGGCGCAGCCCGCACACCTCGCCGCGGCGCAGCCCGGCCCGGGCCATCACCAGCACGAGCAGCCGGTCCCGCGCCGAGCGGCACGCCCGCAGCAGCGCGACGATCTCCTCGTCGCTGGCCCGGTCCACGGGCGTCTCGGGTTCCCGCAGCCGGTGCCGGGCCCGCATCCGCCATGCCATCCGACCATCCTCGCCCCGCGCCACGTCGGGAAGATCACGATCGTCGGCCACCTCGTAGAGCAACGGCACCAGACCCGCCGGGGCCTGCCCGGCGGCGACCGCGTGCACCACCATGCCCCGCACCGCGGTCAACACCCCGTTGATCCGCGACGGACACCGCGCCGGCGCCGCGCCCGGCCCGGCCAGCACCACCGCCGAACCGGCGTCGGCGGCCTGCGCGCCGAGGCGGCCGGACCGGCATGGGCCAGCCACACCATGAACAGGCCGAACTGCTCGACCCCGGCCTGCCAGCCGCGGCCCGTCCGCGCGCACCAGCGCAGGAACAACGCGATCGCGTGCGCATAGGCCTTCGTCGTGGACTCCGCACCGTCGCGACCGAACCGCTGATGCCGCAGGAACCCGTCGGCGACCTCCACCACTTGCAGATCCTCGTCCAACACCGTCCAGTACCGCTGCCCGGACGGCAACCTCACCGGGAACGCCCGCACTGTCATGCCTCGCTCTCGAAGTCGATAGCCGTGAACGACTACCAGCCACGAGCGCAACACCCGCGGAGAACCACCGCACCCCTGGCAAGATCACCCGGTTCGGGCGACGTCATGCGACAGGGTCCAGAACCCCCGGAGAAGGAACACGTTCTCGATCGAGGTCCGGTGCCGGTACCAGTGCTCACCGCGACCGCCCGTCACCGGTGGACACGTCCAGGTTGGTCACGATGAACGAGTAGCCGTAGACGGCGTCCGGCGGTCGCAGCTCGTTGATCGGCAGCGCCCCGCTGGTCGGGGTGCAGGCTGCGTCGACGCCGGGCCCGCGGGTCGGCGGACACCTGCCCGGCCGACACGTCGAGCCGGACCCGGCGGATCAGCAGCCGGCTCGCCGCGGCCGGGAGGGCGGTCACCTGGCCGGTGGTCTCGTTCAGGCCCGCCTGGTGGCCGATCAGCCACGATCCGCCGCCCACGAGCGCTGCGACGGTGGCCGCTGCGGCGACCAGCACCGCGCGTCGGCGGCCGCGGTGGACACCGCGGTGGCGGGTCTTCTCCTCGCGTACCTGTCGCATGGCCCGTTGCAGCGCCAACTCCCCACCCTGGGGTGGGCCGTCCAGGAACAGCTCCGGGGGGAGTCTTCCGTAGGGCGGTGTCGACCTCGCGGAGCTGCTGCAGCTCGTGGCGACAGCTCGGGCAGACCCTGAGGTGGGCCTCGGTCGCCCGGCGGTGGGGGCGTTGAGCAGCCCGACGGCGTAGTCGAGCAGGTGTGGATCGTGAAAGTCGCTCATCCCGCTGCCCCCGTCACTGCGGCCCCGACCTGGGGAAGAGCTCCGCAGGGCGAGGAGCCCGTAATGGACCCGGGACTTCACGGTGCCCTCCGGGACACCGAGTGACTGGGCGGCCTCGGCCATGCTGCAGCCGCGGAAGTACAGCTGCACGATCGCGTCCCGCTGCTGTGGACAGTTTCTGCAGCGCCTCGAACATCTCCATCGAGTCCACGAACCGATCCGCGTGGTCGCGCTCCACCGGATACACCCCGGCAGCTCGCCCACCTCCCGGGGCGAATTCCTTGGAGCGAGCAGGTCGACCACGATCCGCCCGGCGACGGTGAGCATCCAGGCCCGCACCGAGCCCCGACCGTTGACCAACACGTCCCGGTGCCGCCACGCCCGTACCAACGTCTCCTGCAGGATGTCCTCGGCGCCGGCCCGATCCGCGGTCAGCCGGGTGACGTAGGCCAGCACCGCCTGTCCGTGCTGCTCATAGACCCCCCGCAGCAGCGCATCGTCGGAGTCGACACCGCCCGGCGAATCCTGCGCCCGGGCGTAGCCCATCTCACTCCCAATGCTCGACCCCCCAGCGGACACACACGGGCTGGCAGTCCACGTACTCACGAGTCGCACCCCGTGACCACCGTGTTGCCCGAAACGCGCACCTGGCAAACCAACCAGCTGCAACCCAGGCCAGGCCAACTGTCATAATTATTATTACTTAACGGAAATCGTTACCGTTAGGGTTTGGTGGATGGGCCGATCCGTTCGAGGCTGTGGCTGGCACGCCCGCGGCAATCATCGACGCGGCCGGATTCCTGAGAGGTGACGGTGGATAGAGGAATGGGCTCGGGCCGCTAGGTCCCACACCCGCACCGTCAGCGCCGACGGGCGCATCGCACACCCGCACCCTGCCGTTCGTACCGCGATCAGCGCCGACAGTCACGCAGCTCGATTTGCCCGGTGAGCAGGGCGGCGCGTGAGCAGTGCGCGATCGGCAAGAGTGGCGAGAAGGTCGCCCACATCGGTCGAACGCAGCCCGGCTTGTGTCCACAGCACGTCCACCGCGGGCCGGGGTACCGCGCCGTGCCCGGCGAAGACGGCGAGCTCGCGGTAGCGGGCGCGTGCGTCGGGCTCAGAGGGGTAGTCCAGGCCGAGTCCGAGGGCGGCGAGCAGGTTGGGGTGCGGATAGCCGGGGAACCGCACGGTGAGCGCGGCCAGTCCGCGGCGCGCACCCGCTTGGCCACGTCCGTCCACCGCTGCGGGTCGTCGCGGGCGATCGCGGCGATGGTGGCGATCCCAAGCGCCCAGGTTACCCACCAGATGGAGGGCCTCGGTCGCTTGAGCCGGCAGCGGATCGGCGCCACCCCGGCCCACGCGGCGGCCAGCGCGCACGCCTGTTCATCGGTGAGCTCGGTCACTTCGACTGGGTTCGCGCCAGCGGCGCACCAACCCGACGTCGCGGGTAGTCAGCACGAGAGCACCGCGATCACCGACGATGTCAAAGGCGTATATGTCGTCGGGGGTCCAGACGTTGTCGACCACCAGCACGATCTTGCGGGAGGCCACCAGCTGGCCCAGCTGGTCGCGGCCCTGCTCAACATCGGTGATCGCGACCGCGCCCTCACTGCCCTGGGTGAGCGTGTTGATCAGCTGCTGCGATCTGGCCGACCTAGCTCGGCCTGCCCTTCCCGATCGACCGTCGTGGTCGACACGGCGGTCGGGAAGGACGCCACGTGAGTAAAGACCGAGCTTGAGAAGGCGGCGGAGAGCGAGGCGGCACGTCGGCTTGCCGGTTCGTTCGACCCGTCGGCGATCGACGCCCTGCGGGCCGATGCACGCACGGCAGGCACTGTCGATTGACGGCACCGATGGCTTGCTGAACCAGATGACCAAGGCCGTCCTCGAGCGCGCCCTGGCCGATGAGATGACAACGCATCTCGGCTATCAGCGTGACGATCCAGCCGGGCATGGCACCCGGAAGCTCGCGGCGTCGATCCGACGGCGAGCAATGAGCTTGCGACGTCTACTGTGGACGACTCTGTCCAACTGACTGTCCAACCAACGTCGGTCGGTCGGTGCCTCAGGCTGCCTCTCCGGGTGAACATGTAGCCGACAATGCCCAGATAGCGCTGCTCTGCTTGGGTGATCTTGAGCTTTTAATCCGCGGGTTCGGGGTTCGATCCCCCGGGGGCCCACCATCCCCGCAGGTCGCCGCGGTGCGCCACTTGGCTCCTCAAGATCCAGGGACATCTTTGGGACCCTTTTCGTCGCCGCGGCCTTCCAACCCAAGGAGATCCTCCAGCGCCTCCGCCGTCCGCCGGTCGGTCAACTTGCGCCCGAGATAGCGGTCCTGCGTCATGCTGACCTTGGAGTGCCCGAGCTGGTCACTGATCCTCCGCGTGGACACTCCGGCGTCGTCGAGGAAGCTCGCCACCGTCTTGCGCAGCGTGTGACTCACGAAGCCGTCGATCTCGGCCTCGCCCTGGACCTGCCGCCACACCTTCCGCACGTTCGACGGATCCCGCCAGCCGCCCAACGAATCGGGGAAGACCGGCTCCACCCCTGGACCGATCGCGAGCCGACGACGCTTCAACATTGTGACCGCCCAACTCGGCAGCGGGATCAGGCGTTCGCCCTTACGCCCCGACTTCGTTGAGGGCAGCCGCAACAGACCGACGCCCGTCCGCCGCACGAGGCGCCAGCACACGTCGACGGTCGCAGCGTCGACGTCGACCTCCGACCAGCCGATCGCCAGGCACTCACCAATCCGGCATCCAGTCGCCAGCATCATCCGGGTGAGGTCCGGCAGATCCCAGGTCTGTGCCTTCGTGCTCGACTTCATGACGTCAAGCCAGCCTTGACGCTCCCCGCCCGTGAGCGCACGGGGCTGCCGCCGGGGCGGGCTGTCGATACGGCCGACCTCACGAACGGGGTTCACTGCCACCGCACCCTGCCGTGCGGCATAGCGCATGGTTCCCGATATGACGATCTTGGACGTCCGGGCGCCACTCACCGATCGCTGCTTGATGGCGTCCAGGACACGGTCGACGACCGGTGTCGTGACCTCAGCGACTCGGAGCTCGCCGAGTGCCGGACGTACGTGACGGCGCAAGATCGAACTGTAGGTGTCCAGCGTCCCAGGGCTGCGGTTGCCTGCGTCGACCGCGCGCTCCACTTGCGCGATCCACAGGTCCGCGACCTTGCCGAACGTCGTCGACGGCGTGACCTCCGCCAGCTTCGCGGGCGCCTGGCGCTCGACGAGTGCGGCACGGAGGGCGCGCTCGGCCGCGGCCTTGGACTTACCGCGCCGCTTTACGAAGCGGACGACGCCGTCGAAGTCGCGGAACTTCACCCGAGCGATCCAAGCGCCATCGTCGTGCCAGGTGGTGATCTTCCCATAGCTGCCGAGCGGCAACGGCGGACGCGCCATCACGCCGCTCCGTCATCACGCGACTTGAACCACCGCACGACCTCATCCGGCTCGTACCGCAGATACTTGCCCACCTTGCGAGCGGGCGGCCCTGTGCCGTTGCTCCGCCACGAGTACAGCGTCTGGACGGGGACCCGGAGGAAGCCCGCGACGTCATGCACCGTCCACAGCGGCGCGATCAAGGCCGGTTGTTCCATGGTTCGCCTCCCCTCAGGCTGCTTGATCGCGAGTTGCCGAACCATCGGGCGGGGTGCCCGCGAGCACTTGGGCCGCGGTGTAGTCGGCTTTCCAGCGTTGTCGTTCGGCGATCGCGGCCAGCAGCAGCGCGGGCCGAGACGGCAGGTCGGGATCCCCGGGTCGGGTCTTCTCCCACTCGATACGGGCCGTCGTCGACGGCGTAGCCGGGGCGGACGTGAGCGCGTTCGAGCAGTTGCCGAACAAACTCAGCCCGCTCCCGGGCGTGGTCGGTGAGCGTCTTGCCCGACCACTTGCGCGAGACCAGCACACGGCGCCCGGCGATGCCGAGGTGTTGGGACTTGTGGGCCTTGCCCTTGCACACCCCGGGCTCGGTCGCGAGCCGGGCGCCCTTGGGTTGGATCCCGTAGAGCAGCCACACCCCACAGCGCGGCGAACACGGCGTGACGGCCAGCTCAGCGACCAGGCGCCGGTGATGTTCCCGCAGCCGCTCGGAGGCGCCGTCGTCGAGCCCGGCCGCCTTGGCCACGTCCTTGGTCAGGTACTTCGTCAGGTAACCGATGTGTCGTCCGGCCTCCTCCGACCCGCCGAGCACACCTTTGACGTGGACCTGGGGTCCAAACCGGACGGTGTGGGCCGGTTGGAGGAGCACGTCCGGGTCGGTGGCCTCGTCCCACGTCGGCAATGCCTCGCGGCTGTCGGGGTCGACGAAGCCCTTCGTCTTGTCGTCCCACCGCGGCAGCCGGTCCCCGGAGTAGCGGATGACGTCGTGGGCGGGCCACCACACCTGGTGATAGGTGGCCGCGGCGATGGCGCGCAGTTCCGCGCGGGGGATGGTGCCGCGGACGGCGGCGTGGAAGTGGGGTGCGCCGCGGCGTTGGGGCTCGATGGTGCCGAAGTACTGCACCTCCCAGCCCACACACCGGCGGGTGTTCTGCCAGAACCGATCCACGATCTTCGGGAAGTGGATCGCGTCCCGCGCGGCGCGCCGGTAGTCGTAGCTGTCCGGGTCGATCGCTGCCCCTTCGGCGTCCACCCGCCCGTAGCTGTCGAGCGTCAGGGTGAGGAACGTGGAGGGCCGGTAGCGGCCCGCATAAGTGCGGCCGAGGGTGCGGTGCTCGACCGGACGGCGGGGCAGGTTGGGCGCGTCCTGCCGTCGCCGGGTGGACCGCTTGCGCACCCGCCGTTCCCCGTCGAGCGGGGCAAGCCTGCCCGTCACACCCATCCGGCGGAGCTGGTCATCGACCACGGCCGCGGTCTCGCGGATGGCCTCGCACTCGTCGTGGTCGTCGTCATGGCGGGCGGACAGGTAGGCGGCGTGCAGCTCGGCCCGCACGGCGAGCATCTGCTTCTGCGCCACGGTCGGAGCCGGACGGGTGGGTATCGGCTCGTGGTCGAGGTGCCAGCCCTCCCGGCACTGCGTCATGCGCAGCCGCCGCTGCTTCTCGGCGCAGGGCGGGCACAGGTCCTCCCGCCGGGACCCGCAGGGCACCGGCACGACCTCGACCCGGCCGGTGGTGAGGTCGATGCGGCGCATGGCCAGCGGCCGGACGCACACGCCGTGGTCTTCGGCGAGCTGCCGGGCGACGTCGCCGGTCAGGCTGAGCAGCGCTTTCTGCGCCCGGGTGAGCTGGTCAGGATCGACCCACTCGGTGGTATCCGTGCCAGGGGAGGTGTCGATGGTCGCCGCGGTAGGTGCGAGCTCGGGTGTCATCAGGCCGCACCTCCGGCGGTCGGGCGGGGCAGCGGAGTGGGCGAGGGGAGGACGAGCACCTTCCCGGGGGCCACCGCGGCAGGGGTGGGGCCGGTGACGAAGGCCTCCAATTCCTTGATCGTCTCGTCGGATACCCACCCAGCCCGCACGCGCAGGGGTTCGCGGATGCCTTCGCCGAACAGGTAGCCGATCCCCGCTTCGGATTCGCCGATGCGGTTGGCCCACGCGCCGCGGTCGTAGGCCTGATCCCCCAACACCATCGCCACGTGGGACTTGGAGGCGACGCGCAGGCAGATGCGGCGGGGGAACAGTTCCCGCACCGGCACCGTGTCCTTGGTCGGCTCTTGGACGTAGCCGCGCACCGTGTACCCGAGGGCGCGGCCTTGGGTGTTGAGCAGCGCGACCCGGTCCACGATGGCTTCGCGGGTCTTGCGATCCCCGACGTAGCGGATCAGGGCGCCGATCTCGTCGAACTCCAGCAGCTCGACCGGATGCTCGGTCGTGATCGGCACGCTGCGGTGAGTTCCGGCGAAGATGGCCTTGCGGGCTTCCACGCCTGCGATCAGGTCGTCCAGCAGCTCCAGGGCGTCCTTGCTGGTGACGGCGTAGCGGTGGAAGATCCGCCGCCCGTACGCGAGTTCCATGCCCTTCGGGTCGATGCCCGACACCCGGACGAGGCCGTCGCGGATGGCGGGGGCGATGGCGACGATGGGGCACCAGCCGTGCGAGTTCTTCCCCGCCCCGGTGGCCCCGGCCACGAGGGTGTGGCCGCCGACGAGGGACTGGTACCAGTCGCGGCCGTACTCGGTGCGGCCCGACCAGACCTTGCGCAGATCGATGTCTTCCCCCCGGACGTCGACGAGATCGGCTGGGCGACGGCAGACGATGATGGAGGCGAGTCGGTCGCGGCGCTGGTAGTCGATGGACACCACGTCGGGGGCCAGCTCGCGGACCTGACAGCGGGCCACCCCGCGGGCGACGGCGAGGGCGCGGGCGGCCAGGTCGAAGTCCTCCGGCGTCTGGCCGGGGACCAGCCGCACCTTCACCTCGTCCCACGACGGCCCGGAGCTGACCCCGATCACGCGCGGGACTTGGTCGCTGCGCGGTTTGACCTTCGGCGCCACCGCGGTCCGTCGGAACGGGGTCACCTGCACCGTGACCGGCTGGCCCGGGTCGGCCACCGTCAGATGGCAGGCGCGCAGCCAACCGGGCATGCGCCGGGCATAGACGGCCCAGCGCCACCACCAGCCGCGCAGCCACCGCCCGGCGTAGGGCTCGAAGGTGCCGCGGTGACCCCAGCGCCACCCCACCAACACGAGCCCGACGAAGGTGATCGTGATGGCGAGGGACGGCCAGCCCCACCAGCGCAGCCACGCCAACACCGCCGCGGTGGTGAGGGTGGTGCGCCAGTGCCGGACCACCCACCGCCCGGTCTTCCACATCGCCTTGACCAGCAGCCACAGGGTGAGGAAGACGACCGCGATCGCGGCGGCGGCCTCGAGCAGCTTGGTGAGGAACTGGCCGATCTTGTGCAGCAGCCACAGACCGCCACCGGCCAGTAGCCCGTAGAAGACCACTTGTCCGGAGGTCATCAAGCCACCCCCTGATCCGCGGAGCTGGTGGCCCAGCGTTGGTGCACGGCCTGGCGGGTGACCCCGAGGCGGGTGGCGATCTCCGCCCATGAGTAGCCGTGCGCGCGTAGCCCGGTGACGGCGTCGCCGATGGCGGCGTCCAGCTCGACCGCAAGCCCAGCCAGGGCGGGCAGCGCCTCGACGTCCCCGGCGGCGATGCGCCGTCCGGCAGCGCGGAGGATGCGGCGGGAGAAGGCGGTGAACTCGTCGTTCTCGATCACCCGCCGCATCCGATACGGGGTCAATCCGGTCTTGACGGTGGAACGGCCCCGGGTGCTCAAGCCGCCACCTCCCCACGATGAGCAGGAGCGGAGCGCTGGCGGGCGAACCGAGCCGCCCGCTCGGCCGGGGTGAGACCGGCGGTGATGCCCCACCGCCGGGCCGGGTCCTCCCACGCCATCACGTCGGCCAGGCACGTCTTGCGGACCGGGCATCCCGCGCAGACCTGCTTGGCTACCTCGACCACAGGGGAGTCGGGGCGTTCGTCGACCGGGTAGAAGATCTCCGGGTCCACCAGCGTGCAGGCGGCGCCATCCCGCCACCCCGCCGGATCGACGACGAGCGCGGTGGCGAGAACGGTGAGCGGGTTCATGGGATCACCCCCAGCTCCCGCCAGTTGGACAACGCTCCGGCGGCGTCGGAGGTCGGTCGTCGATCGACGCGGGCCCGCCAGTCCTGTGCGGTCTCGCGCCAGAACCGGGCATCGTCGAGAGCCCGCCGGTGCGCAACCGACACAGCCCGCCGGTAGACCGGATGTGCCGTGCGAGTACGCCGCTCGGCGGACAGCAGGACCCGCCACCATCCGGCGGTGCGGGCGCTGATCAACGCCATGGCGGCCGAGCGGGTCGCCCAGTCGGTGGCAGTGCGGGGGAGTGGACCCAACGCCCACGAGGCGTGGTCCAGCTCCTCCAGAGCGGCCATAACCCGGTCGGCGGCCGTGGGCCGGGTGGGCGGAGTGTCGGGTGTGGTGTGGTCGTGCGTGGGGGAGGTCATTACCCTCGGTGTCCTTCCAAGACGAAGTGGTGCCTGTCGCGGGCGTGCTTGCGTGTTGGGAGATCAGGAGGGGAGCCCGGTTGCCGCCGCGGCTCCCCTCCGTACAGCCAGAGGTCAAGCGGCCTCCCCCGGGTTCGCGCGTGGCCCGTGCTTGGCCCCGGCCTGAGGGGCGTGCATCCCGCTCGCGCGGTAGCTGTAGGCGATCCGGCCCCGCTTCTCATCCACATACGGGGTGACCGTTAGGCCCTCGAACTCCACCGGGCGAAACGGCATCCCCGCCGGGGCCTCCGGGGGCACCGGCTGGTGCGGGGCGACGAACTTGACCGTCGGCGTCTTGACGTCCTTGCGGGCGTCGGGGTCGGCGTCCAAGGCCACCGCCTGCCACATCAGCAGGCCGGTCTCCTTGTCTACCGCCTGTACGGGCGCGCCGGGCTGAGACTTGGCGAAGTCCCGCACCGGTTCCACGTCTGACACCAGGTAGGCGCCGTGCGGGAACAAGTCGCCGTGCTCGATCTTGAAACGTCCTGTGTGAGCCATCACCGCTCCTTGTCAGGGGGAACCTCGTGCTCCCCTAGACAAGCTACAACATGACTGGACGACTAGACAAGTGGCACCGAACGAACGCCGACTGGTGCGGTGTCAGCGTGCCGGGAAGTCGTACTCCAGCACGTAGGCGTACGCGGCCTTGACCGTGTCGCAGACCTCCACGGCCATACCAGCCGTGTCGTAGGCGGTCCGCACGACCGTCAGAACCGGCACCCCAGGTGGAAGTTGCAGCGCTCGCCGCTCCGTAGGGGTCGGCATCCGGGCGGCGACCTCCTCGACGAACCGATCGAGCGGATGCCCGGACTCCTCCAATCGGGCGTAGATACCGCCGGGTCCCGAGTCGTTCTCGACGATGGCGGTCCCGCGTGCAAGGTCGACCGGGATGTAGGACGTGGCGATCTCCACGGGCTCGCCGTTGGCGAGATAGCGTCGATCGCGGACGATCACCGGTGACCCGGTCTCGATCTTGAGTCGTTCTGCCGCATCGGCCGGGGCGGGCTCCTCGTGGACGCGGATGCTGTCGACCCTGGGCGCATAGCCCACCTTCTCGGCCTCGGCAAGGAACGCGGCCTTGCCACGGTCGCGGTGCTGCCGAGCGAAGCGCTCCGACGCCAGCCGTCGCACGACCGGAGCGGCGCGGACAAACACACCACGGCCGTGCTCGGAGGTCACGAGACCCTCCGTCTTCAGCTCCTGGATCGCCTGCCTCACGGTCATCCGTGCGACGCCAAAGTGCTGCGTCAGCTCGCTCTCGGACGGCAGGCGATCGCCCGGACCAAGGCGGCCGAGGTTGATCGCCTCCCGCAGCACCGCGGCAATCTGCACATACGGCGAGCGGTCGTCGGTGCGGTCAATCTGACCGAGCGCAATCACGGCCTGTCACTTCCCTGGACGTCTGGACCAGTACAATCCTGTCACACCAAGTCGACCAGAGATGCCAGAGGATGCCCGACACGCCATCACACTCCGTCAGCGTTGCCGGGATCGTCGTCAACGACGCCGGGCAAGTGCTGGTGATCCGTCGCCGCGACAACGGCCACTGGGAGCCCCCCGGCGGCGTGCTCGAACTCGATGAGTCCTTCGAGGATGGAGTTCGACGTGAGGTCAAGGAAGAGACCGGTATCCCGGTGCACGTCGAACGCCTGACCGGCGTCTACAAGAACATGCAGCGCGGCGTCGTCGCGCTCGTGTTCCGCTGCCGTCCCCTCGCCGAACAGCCCCACGCCAGCGACGAGGCCACCCAAGTCCTCTGGGTCAAGCCCGACGCGATCGCGCACATGATGGCCCCCGCCTACGCCGTGCGCGTCACCGATGCTCTCGGCAGCAGCGCACCGGTCACCCGCACCCACGACGGCGTCCGCCTGATCGAGTCGTAGCAGGCACAGCGGTCGGGTTGGGTCCGGTCCTCCCTGCCACCGTCAGGCTCAACACGGCCACGGCAGGGCATCAAGGGCGCCTGACGGCGTCGCTGCGCGATGGCGCAAGCGCCACCCCTGACACCCTCCCGCGACCATGACAAGCAACAGCGTCAGGAAGGCCCTCCGGAAAGGTCAGCCTCTACAACGGCTACCGCAGGCCAGGCGCGGCACGACCAGGACGAATGCGGCGCGCTCCAGTTCGCCCACCCCTGATCACCTAAGCCGTGCACGACACCGCTGCGTCAAGACCGTTTGCCTTGGTCGACAGCGTCCATCCCGCGATGCTGCCGAATCGCTATCTACAGGATCAAGGCGCCGCCTGGCGGCGGCGCGCGTGACCGGCTACGCCGGTCCCGCCGCCTCGCTCCCTCTACCTCCGGCCCGGTCGCGGTCGGCGTGCCCGGCCTAGCCGGCCCCGCCCTCCGACCGAGGCAGCGTCCGATCCTGCGAGCGCGAACGGCATCTCGATGACGGCCAAACCAGGAACCCGGGCTCCGCCCGGACCCGGCACCGCTTCGGAGATCAGGGGAGTGCGGGCGGTGGTGATCTCCTCACGGCGCGCCAGAGGCAGCCAGACCGCTGGCCGTAGCGCAAGCAGGGAAAGAGTGGCTTGCGCTACGGCCAGCGGCCCGACAGGGACAAGCCCGCGCCGCGAGGAGATCACCACCACGGGCTCCTACTGCGGGGCTTCGCGCCACGCCAACGACATGGAGGACGCGAGCGTCAAGCAGTGCCACCACCGGTCTCAAGCTTTCATCGCACCCCGGTTGCGCGGGACAACCCGGATGCACGCGATCGAATCAGCCGGAGTGGTGCTTCAGGAACGCCAGTGTCCGCTCATTGAACTCGTTGACTTTCTCGTAGATCGGGGCGTGCGAGCAGCCGTCGAATACCTCGACTTCACTGTTGGTGATCCCGTTCTTGAGTGGATCGGCGAAACGAGTCGATGTCACCATGTCCCTGCGCCCGAACGTGATGAGGGTCGGCGCATGGATGGAGTGGAGCTTCGCCTGTGCATCGTGGTCCAGTACCGCATTCGACTGGCGGAAGAAGGCATCGACTGGCGGCATCGGCCGACCTCGGACGAATTGAGCGAGGGACTCCACGACTTCGGGATGCGAATCGTAAAGCTCAGGGGTGAGGCACCATGGAAAGAATCCCTTGATCACCAGGTCGGTGACACTGCCGAGCCCTTGAGCCATGATACGCCAGCCTTCGACGACGACGCGCAGGAACGGGTCCGTTTTCGGCCACGGGCTGTGCAATGATAGCGACTTCACCCGGGTAGGGTACTTGGCCGCAAGCCACATTCCCGTCGCGGCGCCGAGTGATAGCCCAGTGACGTGAGCACGTTCCACACCGGCCGCTTGCATAAAGGCGGCGACGTCGTCCGCGAACAGTTCTGTTGTGTAGGTGCCGCCGGGCTTGCTGCTGCGGCCTGCACCGCGAAGGTCCACGGTGAAGCACTTGAAATGCTTCGCGTAGTCTTGCACCTGGAACGCGTAGCATTGCTGGTCGGCAGCGAGGTAGGGGATGAGGACGATCGGCTCACCTTCCCCTTGGACCTCGTAGTAAATGTCGATGCCGTTCGCGTGCACAGTTGGCATGTGATTCCCTCCAACCCCGGCGTCCGCCGGAACTAATCCTCCGATCGTGGGCCCTCTCGCGCGGGGCGCGGCGCCGAGCCGCGCGCCTCAGTTTCTTCGCATCCTTCTCTGGTCGACCGGTGCAAGCCAGGCGCAAGCCGGACGGCGCCAGACATGTCGCCCGCATCGCGAGTCAGCGCCTGTCGGCCTTCGCGGATGAGGAGGGGCTGGTCGAGCGATCTGATACACCGGCCGCGGACTATGCACGGACGTTCGACCCAGGAAGGTGCTGCACCGCAGGTCGAACGCCACAATGCCAGTGATCTGTAAGCGTCGGCACGCGGCGACGGAACGCTGACGGAACACGGCACAGCCTCCCGCGTGCCCTGGCGGCCGTACGGCCTGCTCCAGTCCATGCTCGTCCCGACAGCCGCACGCTCGAAGAAGACACTCCCGGTGCGGGGGTCTCGCGGACTATGCACGGACGCCAGCGACCCGAGGCGTGCTGCGTCGCAGGTCCACCGCCGGATAACAGTGGTCTGTAAATCCGGCGGCGACGAGTGACCAGATCACCAGGGCTCCACGCGGAAGCCGCTACCCGGCCAGCCGGTGGAGGTAGAGCATGCATCCGCTGTCCTTGTCGGACAGGAACCCGTCCGGGCTCGTGGTGCCGTCGCCACTGATCGGAACGACGGGGTGGGTGCGGTATGGCGCGAAGTGCACCCGCACGCCGCCAAGTGCTTCACAGGCTGCGCCGGTCCAATGTTTGGACGCTTCAACGATGACGTAGGAAAAGCCAGCGTTTCGGAAGTGTTCCATGCTCCCTGCGGCCAGTTCAAACGCATCGTCGCGGGGCAACTCGTCGCCTCGGGCGATCATGAAGTGATGGCCGACCCGGCCAGCGGCGAGCGCGTCGGCGAAGGCGGGGTAGCGGTTGGCGAGGACGGTCGTGGCCTCGGCGTCCTGGCGGGAGAGCATCTCCAAGATGGGGCCGACGTACCCCAAAACTGCATCGAGGAACGGGTCGTCTTTACGGACGGCGAACTCGAGGTCCGGTGATGGCATGGTCTCGTTGATAGCCCCGCCGATTACCCTGCCGCCATCATCGAGCGTGACCAGCGAGTACGAGCGTACGTCTTCGTTGACCATGACCGCTTCGCGTGGGCTAGTCGGGTCGGTCAGCGCGACCAGACGAATGAACCATGTCATCAGCTGCGCTCTGGTCCATGGGCCGAACTCGCCGCTGCCAAGCGGATCGCGGTGGGTAGCGTCCGCCAGACCAGCCGGTGGGTACCCGGGTCGTAGGTGACGGCACATCACGTCGCGCTGGCCGAAGGAATGGCCGAGGACGCGTGTCAACTCGACCAGTTGCATCTCGGACAGGTCGGCGGCTGGGGTCGTCCGGTGCCGGTGGCTCCGGTAGGTATCGCCATCGCTCAAGTCGGTGACGGGCAGCTCCTCGGGTAGTGATTGGATGCCGTGCTCGTCGACGTCGGCCGCGGTCGGGTAAGCGCAGAACGGCAGCGGTGCTGGTCGTGTCCTCATCGATCTCCCTGGCTGATCACGATTGGCTACCGTCGATGCGCGCTACCCTAATCAACAGTCGGGGGGCGGATCGCGCTCGGTCGGACAACAGGATGCCAGCACCCGCAAGATGCCGCACCAGTCCCAGCGGGCAGAAGATCCGCGGGCGGCTTCAGGTCAGTCACATTCGTTGCCGTTCGCCGGGGTCGACGCGCTTCGCTCCTACTGTGCGGGACCTGTACGGAACGACTCCGCATGAGCGCCGTGGCGCGCTCGCAGGCTGGCCTGATCACGAGGTTGCGCACCGCTCGGCCCGCGGATCCTGCGCAAGGACATTCCGCGCTGGCGCCCGGAGCGGTAGGGACACCTTTGGGACACGAAACACTGCCGACCGACCGAAGTCAGACGGATGCGCTTGCGGCCTGCGTTGTACATCGGCGCAGCTCATCTGGGGTAACGGCCACCGACCCGAACCATGGCGTGGGAATCCGCGGGTTCGGGGTTCGATCCCCCGGGGGCCCACCGCCTCTGAACAGCAACGATAGCGCGGCATGCTCCACTCGTCCGTCGCGTCGAGGCCGGTGCCGTACAAGCCCTGGCGGGCGACGCGCTGACCTGAAGCCGAGTCCGTCGTCGGAGCGGCCGCCCGATCCTGCACCTGGTAGCCATTGCGCTCAGGGCCGCGCGGGCCGAGGAACTGCTGATCGACGCCCTGCGGGCGGGGCCTGTCGGCCCTCAGGGCTCTGTGTCAACCTCGTCGGGTTCGGAGGGTCAGGGTGCGGTGATGGTGAGGATGCGGGCTCGCCATGAGAGCAGCAGGGTGAGTGCGGCGGCGACGGCGAGGATGGTGATGCCGTTGCCGAAGGCCCAGGTGATTGCCCATTCGCGGACGGCTTCGGTGGTGGAGTTCGGGTCCCGGAATCGGGGGTTGATCGTGGTGATGAGGGCGGTCTTCGCGGCGATGGCGATGATCAGGGCGGCGAGTGCGCGCTGCATGCGTCGGCGTACCCAGGTGGGTGCGGTGAGACGGCTGAGCCGGACGGCGAGGATCGCGGTCAGAACGACGCCCAGTGGTGCCCAGGGCAGGTAGTAGTAGAGCGGGCTGCCGGGTGCGAGTTCGCCGACGAGCGCGCCGACGTGGGGGGCGGCGATGGTTGCGGGGTTGCCGACGACCTCTTCGTAGAGGTTGCCGAACAGCTGAACGGCGAGGAACGCGGCTGCGGTCGTCGAGAGTGGTCGGGTGGTCTGCAGGAGCGTTGCAGCGCTGTTGAGGTCGAGAGCATCGATCGTCGGACGGGGAGTCTGTGTGGTGCGGGGCATGGGATCTCCAGGAACGTAGTATCAGTGGACAGATACTCAACGTATCAGCCGGTGGATACCTGTGGAGGGGGTCAGTGTGGTGGGTTCGGACGAGTTGCGGCCGCAGGACTTCGTCGAGTACCGGTTGGTGCGCGTCGCTGACCAGCTGGAACGGCGGTTCACGACGGCGTTGGGGCCGGCGGGGTTGTCCCCGCGACAGTTCAGCGTCCTCGCGGTGCTGGCCGGAGCGCCGGAGATCACCTCCGCGGGTCTGGCCCGCGCGGTGCTGACCACTCCGCAGAGCATGCATGCGCTGCTGGATCAGCTCCAGGTCCGTGGGTTGGTCGACCGTGGACCGGTGCGGGGCCGGGGGCGGCCTGCGTTCGTGCGACTCACCGCCGACGGCCGGGCCACGTTGTCTGCGGCGGGTGCCAGGGTGCTGGAGCTGGAGGGCGAGACCCGGGCGCGGCTGGGGGAAGCTGACTACCAACAGTTGGTCCGGCTGCTCGACCGCGTGGAAGACGTCGTCGGCGCGGGCCGCCCGGGCGGTTGAGCGGGCCGGTCCGCAGGTGGGTCTCGCCTCGCCTCGGCGCTGTGACGGTGCCCGGGAACCCGGCGGCGATCCAGGTCCTGCGGCCGCTGCGCGGTCGCCTCCGGCGAGCCTGGACCGGCGCCGGAACCCCGAGCAGGGACCCGTCGCGCCGACGCGAGGAGAGACCCACTCGATCACCCGGCCAACGGTGTGCCGGCACCGGGTCCAGAGCACCGGCCCTGGCGGGCCGGCTCCCTCCGGGGGCCGGGTGCTGCCCGAACCCGGCCTCGCTCGCAGAGCGGGTCAGCGGGTCAGGCGGCGGTCACTTCGCCGAGAGCTGCGGCTGGTGGAGGACTGCCTGGAGCGCGCGGTGCTGAGCGGGGTCGTCAGGCTGGTGGTCTTGCCAGCACCGCCAGATCACGTGCAGCCACGCCCGCGCGACGATCCGGACCGCGTGCGGATGGTGGTGCCCGCGGGCCCGGGCGGCGTCGTAGAGTAACCTACTATCTTCGCAGGTCAACCGCGGTGAACGACCTGGGAGGTGGAAAAGTGAAAGATCTAACTCCGTACTTCGGACTTCACCTCGACGACATCGCCACTCGAGACTGGCTGGCTGCTTCCACGCGGCGTTTGTCCGTCGCATCACCGGCCGGTCTTGCTACCTCAATCGCCGCAGCTTCCTGATCAGTCCACTCGGTGCCTGCCCGGTAGCCCGGCGCCGCGGCCCGCGTGACCTTTCTCTGACGTCCGTCGTCGTCCGTCCGGATCCGCTGTGAGCGGGGCCTATTGCCGCTCACTTGGCTAATCAATTGTCGATCTTCGCGTGGGTGCTGAGGCGACCAGCGACCGGCCCGGCGATGGCTTCGGTCCGTATGAGCGCGGCGCGCCGGTTGCCACCGCCAGCGCCGAGCTGAGGTTCTGCTGCTGAAGGCCCTTCCCCGGCCCGTCTGGATGCAGACGTCCCCGGCGTGCCCGGCAGCGGCCCTAGGTGGCTGGTGTTTTTCGCGTGGCGGTCCCCCGGGTCGGTGCGGGGCTCCGAGAGAATGATCAGGTGACGATGGGCCGGGTGGACCGTCAGGGTGATCTGTTCGACGATGTGGTCCGGTTCTGCGAGGGCTCGCTGCCGGGGAACTCGATCTACGGGTTCCTGGCTCGGGAGCGGGACCGGTTGTTCCCCGATGAGCTGTTCGATGATCTGTTCGAGGCTTCGGGTCGGCGTTCGGTGCCGCCGTCGGTGGTGGCCACGGTGATGGTGTTGCAGCGCCTCGGCGGGCTCTCGGACCGGGAGGCGGTCGAGCGGTATGCCTTCGATGTGCGGTGGCGTTACGCGGCCGGGGTCGGTGGCTACGGCACGGGGTGGGGCAGCTTCGCGCACACGGTGTTGGTGGACATGCGCGCGCGGCTGCGTCGTTCGACATGCCCGGACCGGATCTTCGAGGTGGGTCTGGAGGCGGCGCATGCGGCCGGTCTGGTGGGCCGGCGCCGGGTGCTGGACTCGACGCCGCTGTATGACGCGGTGGCCACGATGGACACGATCACGTTGATCCGGTCGGCGGTGCGCGGGTTGCTCGCCGCCGCCACCACCGCCGACGCCGACCTGGCCGCGGAGTTGCGGGTGGTGCTGAGCAGCGGGGACGACTACGTCGGCAACGGCAAGCCGCAGATCGACTGGGACGACCGGGCCGCCCGCGAACAGTTGATCGATTCTCGGGCCCGGGACGGGTTCGCGATGCTCGCGCTGCTGGATGGCCGCGAACTGGCCGAGGCGGTGGAGCAGGCGGCGACGTTGTTGGCCACGGTGCTGGGTCAGGACCTGGAGACCGGCCCCGATGGGGCGTTCCGGATCGCGCGTCGGGTTGCGAAGGACCGGGTGATCTCCACCGTGGACCCGGACACCCGGCACGGGCACAAGACCTCCGCGCGCGGGTTCGACGGTTACAAGGGCCACGCCGCGGTCGACCCGGATTCGGAGATCATCACCGCGACCACGGTCACCCCGGGCAACGCCGGCGACGCCAGCGTTGCCGACGACCTCGTCGCCGACCTTCTCGGTGACGACCTCGACGACCTCGACGACCTCGACGACACCCACGACCTCCACACCTCAGACACCTCACAGGGCGGGCCGGGACGAGCCCGAGGCTGCCGAGCCGCAGCCGGCCACGTCGCCGGTCGAGCCGAGCACCGGTGCAGCCCGCGACGCCGAGCAGGCCTGCGTCTACGGCGACAACGCCTACGGCACCGGGTCGTTCCACGACCGGCTCGAGCAGGCCGGGATCGCCGACCGCTGCAAAACCCAGACACCCACCGCGGCGGGCGGGTTGTTCAGCAAGGACCGATTCGACATCAACCTCGGCGCAGATCTCGGCGCAGATCTCGGTGCCGGCGCTGTGACCTGCCCGGGCGGGGTCACCGCGCCGATCCGCCCGGCCCGCGCCGGCGGCGGCACCGCCTACTTCGCCTCGGCCTGCTCCGCATGCCCACTGCGCGCGCAGTGCACCACCGCCGCCGGCGGGCGCACGGTGTCCGTGGGACCGTACGAGCAGACCCTCACCGACGCCCGCGCCCGCCAGACCGATCCCTCCTGGGTCACCGACTACCGCGCCACCCGACCCAAGGTCGAGCGCAAGCTCGGCCATCTCGTTCGCCGTCACCACGGCGGACGACGAGCCCGGGTCCGCGGCACCGCCCGCGTCGACGCCGACTTCCGGCTGCTGGCCGGCGCGGTGAACCTGGCCCGGCTGGCCGTGCTCGGGCTGCGCGGAACCGCCCAAGGATGGGCGGTGGCGGCGTGACCAGCAAGCGAGACACCCCTCACCGAGGGCTCGCCGCGGCGACAGGCCGGCCAGAACGCTTCCTCAAGCGGGTTCCGCGGAACCGCCACCCGTCCCGATCTCAGCGAACCCAGGAACCCCATGAACCGTCAGCCGAGCCGGCCACACTCCCGAAGCGGCCGTACGACACCAGCCACCTAGGAGGCTGAATCGGTCGGGTCGGTCTCCCGCCCGATGAGGACCTCGGTGGGCAGTTCTGCCGCACGTCGGCGACGGGGTCGGCGCGTTGGTCGCGCTCATCTGGATGTGCTGCCCGAGGTCGTGAACCGTGGCGTTGGCGCTGACGTGTTCTGGGTTGAACGGTGCCGACCTGTGAGGCTCGAAATCGGAGGTTGTGCACGTGGCCATCGGCGAGACGAAGACGGCCAAGGCCGACGGCGGTGCGGTGGAGGACGACCGGGGGTGGTATTTCAGCTCCTCGCTGGCGTTGATGCTGGGGTTGCTGGTGCTGGTCGGGCTGCAAGGCCCGATCCGGCAGGCGTTGTCGGCGCCGGTGATGCAGAGCTGGATGACGGTGTTCGTCGCGGTGCTCGTGCAGGCGTTGCCGTTCTTGGTCCTCGGGGTGGCGTTGTCGGCGGCGATCGCGGTCTTCGTTCCGGCGTCGTTCTTCGCCCGTGCCCTGCCGGGCCGCCCGGCTTTGGCGGTTCCGGTGGCCGGGGTGGCGGGTGCTGTCTTGCCGGGCTGTGAATGCGCGTCCGTGCCGGTCGCCGGGGCCCTGGTCGGGCGCGGTGTGACCCCGGCGGCCGCGTTGGCGTTCCTGCTGTCGGCGCCTGCGATCAATCCCGTCGTGTTGACCGCGACCGCGGTCGCGTTCCCGGCGAACCCGGAGATGGTGGTGGCCCGGCTGGTGGCGAGCCTGCTGGTGGCGTGCGTGATGGGCTGGCTGTGGTTGCGGCTGGGCCGCCCCGATTGGCTGCGCCCCCCGGCTCGGGTGGGGGTCGAGGGTTCTGGCAAGGGCGCGGCGTTCTGCGAATCGCTTCGCCACGACGTGGTGCACGCGGGCGGGTTCCTCGTCGTCGGCGCGTTCGCCGCGGCAACGCTCAAAGCGGTGGTGCCCGCGAGCTGGCTGCAGGCCGCCGCCGATCACCCGGTGCTGGCGGTGCTGGTGATGGCGATCCTGGCGGTGCTGCTGTCGATCTGTTCGGAGGCGGACGCGTTCGTGGCCGCGTCGCTGACCCAGTTCTCGCTGACCGCGCGGCTGGCGTTCCTCGTGGTCGGCCCGATGATCGATTTGAAGCTGTTCGCGATGCAGACGGCTACGTTCGGGCGCGGGTTCGCGGTGCGGTTCGCCCCGGCCACCTTTGCGGTCGCCGTTGTGGTGGCGGTGCTCGTCGGGGCGGTGCTGTTGTGAGCCGGGAGGCTCAAGCCTTTGTGCTGGTGCTGCTCGGCGGGGCGCTCGTCCATGCAGGCGTCGCCGACCTCTACCTGCGCTACGTCAAGGCCGGGCTCCAACCGTTGCTGCTCGCGGCGGGCGTGATGCTGGTGATCGTGGGTGTGGTCACCGCGTGGTTCGAGTGGCGACGGCCCCGGATCCCGGCCCAGGGGGGGTCACACGGTCCGGGAGGCCACGTCCACCGTGAGCCGAGGATCTCCTGGCTGCTGTTGCTGCCGCTGCTGGCACTGAGCCTGGTCCTTCCGCCCGCGCTGGGCTCCTACAGCGCGATGAACACCGGCACCGTTCTGCGCCCGGTCGGCGTCCCCGTCGCCCTTCCCGCCGACGGGCCGCTGCACCTGGGCGTCCTGGACTACGCGGCCAGAGCGGTCTACGACCACGGACGATCCCTCGCCGACCGGCCGATCACCCTCATCGGATTCATCGCCATCGACCACGACGGCAGGCCCTACCTCACCCGGATGATCCTGAACTGCTGCGCCGCCGACGCCCAGCCGGTCAAGGTCGGCCTGTCCGGAAAGCTCCCGCCCGTTCTGCAACCCGACACCTGGTTCTCCGTCACCGGCACCTACACCGCCCGTCAAGGCAACGACCCGATCAACCACGGGCCTGTCCCGTTCCTGGACGTCGACGCCGCCGATCCGGTCCCGTCCCCACCCGACCCGTACGAAAACTGGTGACGGCTCAGCCCGTCATCGTGGGTCACGCAGCCGAGCAGGTCGGTTCTCTCTGTACGCAGGTCGGCATCGGTCGTTGGCGTCGGTGATCTTGTCGGCGAGTACGCCGCACCGCCACGTCGTGTGCGGCGGCGTGCTCGATAGACCCCGCCGTGGCCCGTGGGTTCGTCGACGAGCGGGTAGGAGCGAGTGAACGGTCCGGAGGCGAGTGCGTCCGCGCCCGCGCTCGTGTCGACGACCACGTCCTTGTCGGAGCCGATCAGCCGGTGCCCTGGTGACGAGGTCAGCAGTTGCGACGTTCCGGGCTCTGGTTGAGCAGTTGCCCGCGGACGCTGGTGAAGGCGCGGTAGGCGGGTCCGTCGACAGCGGCGGGGTCGAACGCGGCGACGCGGTGACAGTTCTGGAAGGCCAACACGACCCCGAAGTGTCGTTCCAGCGCGCCGCGGATCGCGTTGCTGGCCAGCGCCCGCAGCAGTTGACCGCGGTGCTGCTCGCTGGGCGGGGGGACCTCGTGTTCGCCGAAGGGTTTGCTGTTCCGGTCGGCGGCTGCGGCGGCGACGACCTGCCAGGCGTAGGGCAGCGAGTCGCGGACGACGGCGAGGAACGCGGTGTCATCGATCGGGCCGTGTTCGGCGGCGTGCAGGACGGTGGCGGGAACGTCGAGGGACATCGGGCCTCCTGAAGTCGGCAGGCGCGCTACTGATGGACAGCGCTTCCTTGGTCACGGTCGGCTGACCGCTTGCGCAGCGAGCGTAGCCATCTTCTACGATTATGAAAACCGTTATCGTTAGCTCGATCGAGGGAGCTGGTATGTCTTTCCGTCCGCACGTGTTCGCCGCCCTGGTTGTTCTGACCGCGGGCGTGATCGCCGCCTGTGGCACCTCGCCGCCCGCGTCCGGGGCTGCGTCGGGGCCAGCGTCTGCAGCGCCGCCGGTTCCGGTGGTCGCCTCCACCAATGTGTACGGCGCGATTGCGACCGCGGTCGGGGGAGACGCCGTGCAGGTCACTTCGATCATCAACTCGCCGGATGCGGATCCGCACGAATACGAGAGCACCCCGAACGACGCCGTCGCGGTCGGCAAGGCGAAGTTGGTGATCTACAACGGCGCCGGTTACGACGACTTCGCCACGAAGATCCTCGCCGCCTCGGGCGCGAAACCGGCCACGATCGATGTAGCGCAGCTGTCCGGGCTGCAGGCGCAGCTGCCTGCGGGGCAGGAGTTCAACGAGCACGTTTGGTACAGCTTCCCCACCGTGAAGAAGCTCGCCGACACGACCGCCATCGACCTCGGCCAGGCCGACCCGGCCCACGCCGCGACGTTCACCGCGAACGCGCAGGCCTTCGACACCAAGATCGACGCCTTGATGGCGAAGCTCGACGCGATCAAGGCCAAGCACGCCGGAGCGCGGGTGGCGATCACCGAGCCGGTACCGCTCTACATGGTGACCGCGGCCGGGTTGGTCAACGCCACCCCGCCGCAGTTCTCCGAGGCCGTCGAGGAGGGCAACGACCCACCCGCGGCCGTCTTGCAGGAAACGTTGGCGCTGTTCTCCGGGCCGGACAAGGTGAAGGTGCTGTTGCCCAACGCCCAGACCGAAAGCCCCACGACCCAGCAGGTCGAGCGGGCCGCGAAGAGCGGGGGTGTCCCCGAGGTGCCGGTGACCGAGACCCTGCCCGCGGGGACTACCGACTATGCGACGTGGATGACCCAGCAGGTCGACGCCCTGTCCGCTGCGCTCGATAAGGCTGGCTGAGCAGGCAGGAGCGGATCAGGGTAGTTCGTAGGTCTCGGCGGGGGCGGTGACGGCGGTGACCGAGGTGGCCGCGAGGCGTGCGGTCGGGCCATCGTCCGGGGCGGGTGGGGACGCCACCCAGGTGCCGGTGACCTGTTGCCAGCTGTTCGCGACCGGTGGGCGTCCGCCGCCGTCGATGGCGACGAGGTAGCTGCGGGAGTCGGCGGCGCAGCAGGTGATGACGATGCGGGTCAGGTACCAGCCGCTGTCCCCGTTGGGGGTGGCGAACCCGGTGAGGGTCACCGTGCGGTGGGCGAGCGTGCGTCCGCCGTCCCACGCGGCCCGCTCGGCGTACTCATGCACCTCCAGCGCGACCGGGTCGCCCGGCGGCAGCGGCGGGTAGTCGCGGCGGGCCACCGGGGAGGGCACCGCGGCACCGGAGCGGGCGGCGGTGAACGCCCCCAGCGGAGGCGGGGACACCCCGAGCGCCACCACCAGCGGCACCACCAGGAGTACGGCGATGGCGGGGGTGACGCGGTGGTCGTTGCGGCGGGCCTCGCGGCGTTCCCGACGCGCCTGCTCGATCACCTCAGGGGCGGCCGCGAGCGGCCCGTGCGTGTGCAGCCGCAACACCCTGTCCGACGGGTCGGCATGGCCGTCGGGTCTCGGTGGTCGTCGGTGAACATGCCGACGACACCCACCACCGCCAGCAGCAGCCCGGCGGCGATCAGCAACGGGCCCTGCGCAGGCTTGACGTAGTCCAGATAGCCGCCGAACACGCCGAGCTGGGCGACCACGACGCCCACCACGAACAGCAGCACCGGCCCGATGCGCACCCTCACAGCAACAACCCCCCGACCACCGCGCTGACCACGACCGCGACCACGAACGTGGCCGGGGCGAACCGCGCGGCGAACCGCCGTCCGAACGTGCCCGCCTGCAGCGCGATGAGCTTGATGTCGACCGCGGGGCCGACGACGAGGAACGCGAGCTTGGCCGTCAGCGAGAAACCGGACAGGCTCGCGGCCACGAACGCGTCGGCCTCCGAGCAGATGGCCAGCACCACCGCCAGGCCTGCCAACACCAGCACCGAGATCACCGGTTGATTCGCGACCGCGGCGGTCCAGTTCGGGTCGACCGCGACGTTCAGCGTGGCCGAGAACAGCGCGCCGAGCACGAGGAAGCCGCCTGCTTGCAGGAAGTCGTGCTGCATGACCAGCCGGAACGTCGATGCCCTCGAACCTGCGTGGACATGCACCCTGGCAGGCGGATTAAGCCACCCCGGGCGCCCGACCAGCTCCCACACCACACCCATGACGACGGCCAACGCCAGTGAGGCGACGAACCGGGCGATGACCATCTCCGGTGTTTGCGGGAACGCCACCGCGGTCGCCACCAACACGACGGGGTTGATCGCAGGCGCGGACAGCAGGAACGTCAGCGCGGCCGAGACCGGGAACCCGGTCGCGATCATCCGCCCGGCGATCGGGACCGAGGTGCACTCACACGTCGGTAGGGTCGCGCCCGCCAGCCCGGCGACCGGAACCGCCCACAGCCGCTGGCGCGGCATCAGCCGCGCCACCGTCTCGGGCGAGACGAAGGTGGCCAGCGCCGCCGATAGCAGCGTGCCGAGCACGAGGAACGGGATCGCCTGCAACACGATCGCCACGAACACCGTCGCCCACGCCTGCAGCGCCGGATCCGACACGACGAGCAGGTCGAACAGCGGGCGTCCGAGCAACGCGAGCACGGCCAGCCCGCTCAGCAGCAGCGGCACGACCGGCGGGCCGGGAATGACCCGCTCCCCCGACCGTGGAGGCCCTTCCACCATCCACCCAGTGTCACCCTGGCCCCAAGTCTCGACTTCTTTCGCCCCGCGCCCCTCTGTCGGGGACGAGGGATGTCAACCCTGTGGGATGGGACGGCCACCGCTTCGGCGCGATGGCTCTTCCTCGCCGGGGAGGGGGAGCCTGCAGGCGGCACCGGAGGATGTCGCGCTCAGCTTGTCGTGGCGGCGAAGGGCATCGCGCCGCTGCGGTTGACCTGGCGGGCAATGGGCGCCAGCCGCACCGCGCCACCGCATAGGGGGGTGGGCAGACACCATCGGACCCGCAGCCCGTCGGCGGGGTATACGTCGGGCACGACAGGGGTCGCGGCCTTGCTCGGGCTTGTGCTGGCATTCCCGCCTGGGGCGGGATGTCCTGGTTGTGACCGGCCTCGTCCTGGTCTACGCGCTCAACACCTGGCTGCCGGAGCTGATGAAGCGCGCCGGGTTCTCGACCCAGGGATCGCTCGCGTTCCTGCTCGTCCTCAACGGAGGAGCCGTAGTCGGGGCGCTGATCGGCTCCCGGATCGCCGACCGGCTCGGGCCCAAGCCCGTGGTCGCAGGCAGCTTCCTGATCGGCGGAGTCGCGATCGCCCTGCTCACCCTGAGCCTCCCGATCGGACTGCTGCTGCTCTTCGTCACCATCGTCGGTCTGGGCACCAGCGGCACCCAGACCCTCATCTACGGCTTCGTGGCCAACTACTTCCGCACGAACGTCCGCCGCGCCGCGGTGGCCTGGTGTGCAGGCTTCGGACGGCTCGGAGGCGTCGGCGGCCCGCTGCTCGGCGGACTCCTGGTCGCCGTGTGCCACCGTCTGTGCTCGGCGTCTCAGCGGGCCAGGAATGTCCGTCGGATCCGTCGTCAGAACGGCTGCAGCGGACGCAGTCGGCCTCAATCGCGGCTGGTGACAACGCCTCGGCCGGGCGGCCGCGGGCTGCGATGCGGTGGACGGACGTCGCCGCCGGGGATGCCCTGCGCTACCCGCACCCGGCGGCGTACTGCGCTGGCGCGCCGCCGAAGCTCGCGGCCGCTGCGGCTGTCGGGCTGGTGATCTGTGCCGGAGGCGGGATCGGTCGGGCCCAGGGTGTTCCAGCAGACGGGCCGGGGTGCTATCGGTGTGGTCGGTGAGGGCGTGATCGATGAGGTCTCTGCTCGCGACGGTGTCACGCGGCGGTGGTGTGGTCATCCACTCCGGCTTGCCGCGCGGCCGCAGGGCGCAGCGAGACGGGAACTTGCGGCTTGGCCCGATTCTGGGTGACTGCTGTCCTTTCGGGCCGAGCGCCGAGGCCCATGACGAGGCGGACGCTCATCATCAGGCCGGTGCCGAGGGTGAAGGTGAGGAGGCTTTGCAGAATGGTGGGCATGACGTTGGTCCTTCCGGTGTGGCGGACGGGGCGGTTTAGCGGTGGTGGAGGTGGCGAAGGGCGCGGGTGGCCGCGTGGGCTCCGCACATGCCGTGTGCGCCGGGTCCGGGTGGAGTGGCGGCAGAGCAGAGGTAGGTGCCAGGGAGCCCGGTGGAGTAGGGGTCGAGGGTGGTGCGGGGTCCGAACACGAGCTGGCGGAGGTCTTTGGCGCCGGTCATGATGTCCCCGCCTGCGAAGTTGGGGTTGAACGCGGCGAACCCGCTGGTGGAGCAGGTTTGGCTGCCGACGATGCGGTCGCGGAAGCCGGGGGCGAAGCGTTCGATCTGGGCGGTGATTGCTGCGGTGGCATCGCCGGTCCAGCCGTGCGGGACGTGGGCGTAGGCCCAGATGGGGTGCACGTTCGCCGACGGAGCGTTGCGGGTCGGCGAGGTATTGCTGGCCGATCAGCACGAAGGGACGTTCGGGCATGCGGCCTGCGTTGACGTCGCGTTCGGTCGCGGCGATCTCGGCGAAGGTGCCGCCGAGGTGCACGGTGCCTGCCCGCCGTGCGGGCTCGGCGGTCCAGGGCACGCCGCCCTCGACCGCGAAGTCGACTTTGAACGCGCCGGGTCCGCGGCGGAAGCGGCGGTAGGCGCGGGCGACCCGGGACGGTAGTCGGTCGCGGTAGATGTCGGCGACCGCGGCGGGTGCGAGGTCGAGCAGGGTGACGTCGGCGGGCGGTAGCTGGGAGGCGGTCTCGATCCGCACCCCGGTCTCGATCTTCCCGCCGTGTTCGGCGAGCACGGCAGCGAGCGCGTCGGCGATGGCGCGGGAGCCGCCCGCGGCCACGGCCCAGCCGTGGCGGTGTCCGGCGGTCAGGATGCCCATCCCGATGGCCGAGGACAGTGGCAGGTGCAGCGGGCGGAAGGAGTGCGCCGCCACCCCACCGAACAGGGCCCGGGCCTGCTCGCCGCGAAAGACGCGGGCCAGCACCGACGCCGGGAGAACGGTAGGGGCGCCGAACCGGGCCAGCCGCAGCGGGTGGTGGGGCAGGGCCAGGAGGGGGCCCATGATGTCCTGGGCCAGCTCTTCGTATCCCGGCGACCGGGCCCTCGAACAGGGCCCGCCAGCGTCGGCCATCGGCACCGAGCCCGGCGGCGGTCTCGGCCACCGACCGGTACAGCACGGCGGCGTTGCCGCTGTCGAGCGGGTGCGCGCAGTCGATCTCGGGCCACCGCCACTGCAGGCCGTGGCGGTCCAGGTCCAGGCTCTGCAGAGCGGTGGAGCCGACGGCCATCGGGTGGATGGCCGAGCAATGGTCGTGCAGCAGGCCGGGCAGGATGCCCTCGGTGGTGCGGGTGCCCCCGCCGATCTCGTCGGCGGCCTCGAAGACGGTGACCTGCACCCCGGCGCGGGCCAGGAGCGCGGCGGCGGTGAGCCCGTTGGGCCCGGCGCCGACGACGGTCGCGGTGCTCATGCCGATGTCCTCACATCCGTGTCGTCCTGCGCCGCTCACCCGGCGGGGGTGGGGTGCGGTGGCACGCCAGGTGATCTGGGTCGGGATCGGGCCGTTGGGCAGCCAGGGCTGCTCTGCGACGGCGTCGGCGACCTTCCACGTGCCCCGCTCGATCACCCCGAGCGCGGCGTCGATCACCTTGTAGTGCTGGACCGAGGAGTGGATGGCCTGGGACTCGACCCACACGACGATCCACTCGCCGGGGACGAACCCGACGCGCTTCTGCACCGCAGCGATCAGGTCCTCGTTGTGCAGGTGGCCGTCGCCGAAGTTGAAGCCGATCAGCGAGTTGCAGGCGAATTCGGCCTCGCGGACGGTCCAGCGGTCGACGTCGGGGACGGTGTTGAGCAGCACCGAGAACAGGCCCCGGCCCTGGCTGTGCATGGAGCGCCAGCCGATGGTCTGCTGCATGGTGATCTCCGCGACCGCGGCCGGGTAGCCCATGGCCTGCAGTTGGTCGACCTGATTCTGGGTGGGCCGGTGCGCCAGGGTGTTGAGCTTCTGCTCGGCGCCGGGGGCGAAAGCCCACAGGGCGGAGGCCCAGTTGCCTGCGTACTGGCGCATCGAGGGCAGGAACGACACCAGATCGGGGCGCACGTTGCCCAGCACCGGGAAGAACAACAGCGCGACAGCGATGCCGATGCCCAGCCACGGCGAGGAGAAGTCGGTGACCGCGAAGCCCTGCTCGGCAGGGAAACCGAGGAACAGGAAGACCGCGGCGTAGCCGAACAGGATGTTCCACTCCAGCGGCACCGCCAGCGGGAACGTCGAGGTGATGAACAGGTGGAACACCACCATCAACGCCACCGCGGCCAGGGTCACCCAGTGGTTGGTGGAGAACAACAGCACCAGCGGGATGAGGATCTCAACGGTGGTGCCACCGACGTGGGCCATGAACGCGGCGAGGTGGGAGGGGCGGATGTCGCGGGGGAAGTCGCGGTAGTGGGCGCGGCGCAGCCACTTGGTCGGCGTGCAGGGGCTGTTGGACACCATCGGGGGCACCACGTTGGCGAAGTGCTTACCGAACTTGGACACGCCCGCGCCGACCCACACGACCACGATGAGCAGCTTCAACGCGATGATCATGTCGACGAAGCCGAGCGTCGCGAAGAACACCAGCGCGGGCAGGTACTGCTCGCCGCGGGCGGCCAGGAACAGCGTCTTGTCCCGCAGCCCGCACAGCACGTACAGCACGATCGGCGCGACGAGCAGGGCAGGGCTCACCAGCCCGGTGGTGTTGCCGGGCAGCACCGCCGACAGGGAGGCACTGGGCACGCCCGGCAGCGCGATCGCCAGCGCGAGACTGCCCAAGAAGGCCAGGTAGAGCACGACGTCACCGACGGTGCGCCGGTCGCCGTTGGTGAACGGCACCCGCTTCCACGGGCGCAACCGGATGGTGCCCGGCCGGGCCCAGAACAGGATGCCGCCGGTCATCGGCTTGAACTTGCCCGCCATCGGCCCCCACGAGCCCGCCACCCCGACCAGCTCCAGCAATACCGTCCACAACACCAGCTTCTGGTAGACCACCGGCTGGTTCCACCAGTGCGCGACATCCCAGAACGGGCCCGCGCCCGAGGTCCAGGTGGCCAGCGCGGTCCCGACCAGGATGTAGAACAGCAGCAGCTTCGCGATGTAGGTCGTGTGGATCACCTTAGGCGAGCCGAACCCGTACTCGACCCAGTGCAGCGCGAGCGCTTTGGTCCGCTCCAGCAACGGCTTGTCGAGAAACGATTCCGGGTCGACCGGCGGGAAATTTCCCGTCTTGAAGCCCATGGCTTTTCCTTTCCGGTTGTCCGGGCACACGTCGACCCGGCCCGCATTCACGACGAATGCGGAATGTGCGGTGATGTCGCTACGCGGCGGGTGCGATAGCCCGGCGGATCGCCGGCTTGTCGATCTTCCCGACGGCGTTCTTTGGCAACGCCTCGACGATGTCGATCCGCGTCGGCAGCTTGATGCGGGCGAGGCAGGCCCGGCAGTGTTCCAGCAGGGCCTCCGGGGTCGTGTTCGCCCCTGGGTACAGCGTTATCGAGGCGATGGGGACCTCGCCGAGAACCGGGTCCGGCGCGCCGACGACGGCGGCCTCCAGCACGTCCGGATGGGACAGCAGGGCGTTCTCGATCTCCTTGGGGTAGAGGTTCTCCCCACCTCGGATGATCATGTCTTTGATCCTGTCGACCAGTACGAGGTAGCCGTCGGCGTCGAAGCGTCCGACGTCGCCGGTGTGCAGCCAGCCCTCGACGACGGTGCGCGCGGTCTCGCCGGGCCGGTTGAGGTAGCCGCGCATCACGTTCGGTCCGCGCACCACGACCTCGCCGGGTCCGTCGATGACCAGCCTGCCGTCGGCGTCCATGAGGGCGACTTGCTGGCCGGGAAGCGGAAGCCCGACCGTGCCGGGCTTGCGCAGCCCGGTCGGCGGGTTGAGCGTGGAGGCGCAGGTGCCCTCCGACAGGCCGTAGCCCTCCACGATCGGGACCCCGTAGCGGGTCTCGAACCGGGCGATCAGCTCGGCGGACATCGGGGCCGCGCCGCAGATCACCCGGCGCAGCGACGAGGTGTCGGGTGCCACCTCGGCGGGCAACGCGGCGAGCAACGCGTAGATCGCGGGCACCGCGGAGAAGTAGGTGGGGCGCACGGCCTCGACCCGGTCGAAGAACTCCCCGGCCCGGAAGCGGCCGCTGACCGTGGTGCGCCCGCCCGCCGACAGCGGCGACAGCACGCTGACGACGATGCCGTTGACGTGGAACAGCGGGAGGATCAGCAGGCTGTGGTCGGTCTCGTCGAGCCCGACCGCTTCGATGATCATGCCGGTCATCGCGGCGATGTTGGCGTGGTCGAGCATCACGCCCTTGGGCCTGCCCGTCGTCCCGCTGGTGTAGATCAGCAGGCCCAGGCACGAGGGTGTGGCGGCCGAGGACCGCGCGGTCGCGCGGCCCCCGGCGAGTTCGGTGACGTCGAGGGTGACCTCGGGCGACGCAGCGCGGTCACCGACGACGACGGCAGCGGCGGAGTCGATGAGCTGGTGCTCGACCTCGGCCCGGGTCAGGCCGGGGTTCACCGGGGTCACGGCTGCGCCCAGCCGCCAGGCAGCGAACAACACGACGACCAAGTCCACACGATTCGGCAGAATCACCGCGACGACATCACCCCGGCCGATCCCGTGCGATTCCAGAACGGTCGCTGCGGCGCGGACCCGGTCCCGGAAAGCGGTGTTGTCCAAGGATTCGGTGTCGTCGGCGATACAGGGCGCATCGGGGGCCTTTCGGGCGCGTTCCTCGGGGATCTCGGAAATGTTCACCACGTTCTCCACAGGTCTGCCGGATGCGTGGAGAAAAGGTACGTCCGCCGTTGTGACCGGAACCATATACCGGCGGCACGAAGTCCCCCGCCGCGCTTGTGACCGCAGTCCAAACCGCGTCGGCGGACATCGGGCCAGGTCAGGACGCGGCTACTGTCCCGTCATGGACGTCGACACGGTCGTCGGCGAGGTCGCCCGCCTCATCGACGCCGACCTGCCTGCGCTGACCGCTCAGATGACCGACTGGTTCGTGGAGGTCATCCCCGAGTTCCGCCACGACGACGCCGTGCGCCGCCTGATGATCGCCAGCACCTCGTCCAACCTGGTCGCGATCGTCGACATGCTCGCCCACAACATCCCGAGCGACCGCATCACCGTCCCCGCAGCGGCCGCCGAGTACGCGCGCCGCTTCGCCCAGCACGACCTGTCGCTGGAGGCCCTGCTGCGCGCGTACCGGCTCGGCGAACACCGATTCGGCCAGTGGGCACTGCAGCAGGTCGCCCGGCTGGACGTGGACACGCCCACCGCGTTGGCCGGGATCGCCGAGCTGACCGAACGCACCAACCGCTACATCGACCAGGTCATCGAAGGCCTGATCGACATCTATGAGTCCGAGCGGCGGCGCTGGGACAGCCGCACCGGCGCCGCGCGCGCCGCCCAGCTGCGCGTCGTGCTGGAGAACGACAACCTGAGCACCCGCTCCGCGCAGGACCTCATCGACGTCCGGCTCGACGGATCGCACCAGGCCGCCATCGCCTGGGTCGACCTCGACACCTCCGACCCCGGTCGGGCGCTCCAGGCCGTGAGCCGTGTGCTGCAGGCCCACACCGGCCGGGCTCCCACGACCGTCCTGGCCGACGACCGCACCATGTGGGCCTGGACCACCGGAGCCTCGCCGCGCCTCGACGCCGCGCAGCTCCGCGACGCGCTGCCCGCCGCGGGGGCTCCCCGGGTCGCCCTCGGCGCCGCCGCCCCGGGCCTCGAAGGTTTTCGGTCGACCTACCGCGAGGCGCTGCGGGCCCGCGCCGTGATGGAAGCCTGCCCGGCGCTCGGCCCGGCCGTCGCGTTCGACGACGTCGCGGTCGCCGCGCTGCTCACCGACCATCCCGCGGAGCTCCAGGGCTGGGTCCGTCGGGTGCTGGGCGGCCTCGCCGACGAGACCGACACCGCCCGCCGTCTGCGCGAGACCGTTCAGGTGTTCCTGCAAACCGGCGGCAGCTTCACCGAGGCCGCTGCCCGGCTGCACCTGCACAAGAACACGGTGCATTACCGCGTCCGCAAGGCGGAGGAGATCCGCGGTCGCCCGCTCACCGACGGCCGACTCGACATCGAGGTCGCCCTGCTTGCCTGCGACCTGCTCATGGGCAGGATGGCGGGCCCCACGGAGAGCCGAACGACAACCGAGTAGGTCGTCGACCATTCCGACGTCGTCGGACCGGAGATGCCGAAGCCGGGAGTCGTTGGCACGACGACGTGGAAGGCATCGGCCGGATCGCCGCCGTGCGCGGCCGGATCGGTCAACGGGCCGATTGCCCGGTACGAGAGCCGCCCTCCGCCTTGCCGGGAACCATCTGGATCACGAAGCCCATCGCCCGTGATCCACGGGACACGGCCTATACGCGGGCGACGAGGAAGCGGAAGACGTTGTCCTGGCGGTAGGTGCCGTCGGGGCGGCGGCTCCCGGCGAAGGCGCGGGTGAGCGCGCCGCGGGTGGCGGCCAGCCCGGCGATTTCGATCGCGCGCCGGGCGGGGCCGGAGCTGAGCTGCGTGCGTACCGCGGTGGCCAGGTCGGGGTAGATCAGCGGGTTGGCGACGTCGGTGACCTCGACGGCGGTGAGCCCGGCACGCCGGGCGAGTTCCTCGAGTTGCCCGTCCTCGCTCCAGGCGATCGAGCCGGGCGTGGACGGCGGAGCGGGTGGCAGCAGCGGGGCGAGCTCGGCGAAGATCACGCCGCTCGCGCACTTCTCGGGCGGTCCCCAGACGAGGACGGCGAGCAGCCCGCCCTGGCGGGCGACCGCGGCCAGGTTCTTCATCGTGGCGACCGGGTCGGCGGTGAACTGGACGGCGTTGAAGGCGGTGACCACGTCGAAGCCCGCCTCGGCGAAGGGCAGTGGGTCGTCGAGGTCACCGCGGCGGAGTGTTGCGTCGGGTACGCGTTCGCGGGCGATGTCGAGCAGCGCCTCCGTGATGTCGAGCCCGGCCACGGTGGCTCCGCGGCGCGCCGCGAGCAGCAGGGCGAACCCACCACCGCAGCCGACGTCCAGCAGCTTCGTGTCGGGCCCGACGCGGGTGGCGTCGAGGACGGCTTCGTAGAACGGGGTGCACATCGGTTCGTTGTAGTCCGACCAGTCACGTGCTCCCGGTCCCCACAGCCGTGCCTGTTCCGGTCCGGTGCCCACGATCGCCTCCGGGTGTCGATGGTTGCTGGTGTGCGGCCATCGTCGGAGCGATCGGGTGGGCGGGGCATCGGGGAAAACGCGTATCCGGCACGTACTCAGCTACGCATGGCTGCCTGCGCGTGCCGTGCGATCAGGTCTGCGATCTCCGCCGGATGTTCCTCCGGCAGATAGTGCCTGCCGCCCTTGACGATCGCGGCCTCCGCGTCGGTCCAGCCGTACTGGGCGCGGAGGTGCTTCGCGAGGGGTGGCATGCCGGGGCCGAAGACCTGGTCATCCCCGACGAGCAGCAGCGGGACGTCCACGGGTGCCCGGTGCGCATCGTTGAACGCGATGTTGTCGGGAATGGCGCGGTACATCTCGAACGCCGCGTGCAGGTGCGCGATGTCGCCGTAGGCGGCTGCGTAGTGCTCGACCTCGGCGTCGGTGACCGTGTAGTCGTCGACGGTGCCGAGCTCGAGGAAGTACCGACGTAGGCCGCCTCGCGGCCCCGCCAGTTGACGAGATCAGGCCGTCAGCCGGGCGGCCAGCTCGCGACGGGAGGAGACGCCGAGCTTCGCGTAGATGTTGCTCAGGTGGAAGGCGACCGTCCGGCTCGTGACGAACAGGGCCGCGCCGGTCTCCTGGTTGGTCCGGCCCTCGGCCACCAACCGCGCCACCGCCAGCTCCTGGGTGGTGAGCGCGAGCGCCCCGCCCGCCGCAGGCGGGTGCAGCCCTGCGGCGTGCAGCAGCTCGGCGCTGCGGGCGAGGAACGGCGCGGCGCCCAGCCGTTCGAGCCGCTCGTAGGCGGTACGCAGCAGGTCGATGGCGTGGCGGCGGTCGCCCGTTTCGAGCAGATGCCTGCCGTAGGCCGTCTCTAGGCGAGCGCGGGGCAGCTCAGCGGGCACGTGCCCCGCTGCGGCCATCGCGTCCGCGTAGGCCGCCCGCGCGCGGACGGGCGCGCGGATCTCGGTGATCGCGCAGCGCAGCCGGGCCGCATCGACCGCCGACCAGACGGGCGAGCGCTCCTCCAGCGCGACGAGGGCCGCCTCGGCCTCGTCCACCCGGTGCAGCCCGAGCAGCGCCTCGACGTGCAGCGACCGCCACGGCAGCAACCCGACCCTGTCGACACCGCCGCGCGCGGCCGGATCGGTGTAGGCGCGTAGGGCCTTCTCCATCGCCGCGTGGTCGCCGCGCGCCTGGGCCAGCACGGCCTGCGCGGACGCCGCGTAGAGGCGGGCGCCCCACCACGGGAGCGCTGCGGCCGCCGTCGTCGACGCCTCGACGCGGGCCGTTGCCAGCTCCCACTCGCCGCGGCTCGACGCGACGTAGCTCGCGAGCCCGTTGGCCACGCCCGCGCCCAGCATCACCCCGGCGTCGCGGGCGAGCGAGACGGCGAGGGCGCCGTTCGTCGCGGCGGCGTCCCAGTCGCCGATGCGGTACTGCGCTTCGGCCAGGTGACCCAGCAGGAGCACCCGGCTGCGTACCGAGGTCGGGGAGGAGCCGTCGCGCACGAGCCCGGCCAGTATCGCGGCGGCGCCCGCGGCGTCGTCGGCCCACAGCGCGATGAGCCCCGCAAGCGCTTCGGATTCGGCCGGATCGGCGGCGGGAGGTGGGTGCGCCAGCTCGGTGCGGGCGTCGGTGTGGCGGCCCGCGGCGACGAGGCCGACGACGCGCACGAACCGCGCGAGCCCCACCACCTCGGGCGGCGGGTGGTGCGCCAGCGCCTCCCGCGCCCTCTCGGCCGCGGCGGCGGCGTCGCCCTCGATGAGCGCCACCAGCGCGAGGTGCGCGGCGGCGCCCGCGTCGTCGTCGCTGGTGGCGAGCGCGGCGGACAGGGTCTCGCGGGCGGCGGCGAACCGGCCCGTCATCGCCTCCAGCCTGCCGAGGACGGCGGCCTGGCCGCTCGCGCGGAGGTCGGGCTCGTGGCGCAGGGCGCGGCCGAGATCGCCGTCAGTGATCATCGCGCCGACGGCGGCGGCGAGCCGTGTGGACCGCTCGGCAGGCCGGTCAGACAGCTCCGCGGCGGCCACGAGCCGGTCCGCCGCCTGCCGCCAGCGCCCACCTTCGAGGTCCGCCCGGCCCCGCGCGTCGAGCTCCGCGGCGAGCTCGGGGTCCGGCCCGACGGCGGCGGCGATGCGGTGTTGCAGCGCGGCGTCGCCGTCGAGGCGCGCGGCGGCCGCCCGGTGCAGCGCGTGCCGCTGGGCGGGGGACAGGTCCGCGTAGACGGCGGCGCGCATGAGCTCGTGGGTGAAGGCGACGTCGTGGCCGGTGGCGCTGAGCACCTCGATGAGCACGCCCGCGCGGACGGCCTCGTCCAGGCCGCCGAGCGGATCGGGCACCGCCGCGAGTGCGACGGCGTCGGCGAGCGCGGACCGGGTGCCGAGCACCGCCGCGGCCAGCACGAGGCCCTGCCCGGACGTCCCGAGCTTGGCCACGCGCACCAGCACGAGCGCCGCGAACGACCGCGGCGCGGGCAGGATCCGGGACGTGTCGGCGAGCTCAGCGGGCGACAGCTCGGCCAGCAGCGACCGGACGTGCAGGGGGTGGCCGTCGGTGTGGTCGCGCAGCCGCCTGCCCGCGGCGGGGGAGAGGGCGGGGCCGCCCGCCGTCCCGGCCAGCTCGACGATCTCCTCGGCGCGCAGGCCGCCGATCGGCAGGTGCTCGTGGGTGACGCGCTCCCAGCCGCCGGGCAGGGCGTCGCGGGTGCCCAGCACGACGAGGACCTGGTCGCGCCGCAGCCGTCGGACGACGAAGACGAGGGCGCGGGCGGAGGCGTCGTCCATCCACTGGGCGTCGTCGAGCACGAGGACGATGGGTCCGGGGCTCTCCAGCTCGCCGAGCACCGCCAGCAGTTCGGCGCCGACGGCCAAGGGGTCGGCGTCGGGCGACGGTCCGGCGCGCAGCAGCGGCCGGAGGAGGTGGCGCGGCATGTCGGCGAGCAGCTGCCCGACCACGCCGTAGGGCAGGCCGGTCTCGCCCTCGTCGCCTGCCGCCCACAGCACCCGGATGTCGGGCCGGTCGGTGACGAGGTGGCGGATGAGCGTGGTCTTCCCGATGCCCGCCGGGCCGCTCAGCCACAGGACGCGGGGTTGGCCCGCGCGGGCGCGGCCGAGCTCGGCTCTCATCGCGGCGAGCTCGTGCGCCCGCCCGACGAAGATCTCACTCGGCACGATCACAGTCTGGCGGGGCAAGTGGTCGAACGGCAGCCCACGACGTGGGTGATCTGTCAGCCCGGTCGCCGACGGCGTCCGAGGTGGACACCAGCGGGGTTCGACTTGGCGAAACCCCGCTCAGGTGGATTTCGAGCGCGTCACGGCTGGTACGGCGGCGCGACACCCCAGCCCCACCGGGGGACGGGCGCGCGCTCGACGATGTCGGCGGCGTCACCGGAGTTGTGCACGGCCAACCGGGTGCCCCACTCGGCGTATCCCATGACGGCGGCGCGGAACTCCGGATCGTCGGGGAGGCCCACGAGGTCGGCCGCGTGGGAGAGCAGGGTGACGAAGCGGAGGCGCTGGTCGGCGGTGATGTGCAGGCCGCGGTGTTTGGCCAGCATGTGCTCGTAGCCGCCCAGCTCGGCGGTGTAGTCGGCGGGGCCGCCCATGACCTCGGACCACCAGGTCGTGACGTGGCGGCGGTGCTGCTCGGTGACCTTCCCTTCGAACAGCGGGGCGAGCAGGTCGTCGCCCTCGACGAGGTCGTAGAACTGGTTCAGCCAGCGTTCGAAACCGGCGCGGCCGCCAGCCCACTCGTAGATCGTCGGTGTGCTCATGTCTTGCAGTGTAATCATCCGCACCGCGGCGCCCGGGGACATCGGTGCGCTCGTCGAGCTCCTCGCGGAGCGCGACCGGTTCTACGCGGCGCCCCGCGCGAAGCCATCCGCCGCGGCCGCTGCAGCCGCATCGAGTGGACCGCGGACGCCGACAACCCCGACGCCCAGCGCTTCTACGCCGCCCTCGGGGCCGAGCCGCTCGCCTCGAAGATCTTCTACCGCGCCTGAGCGCGGAGCTGTTGCAGCAGCAGGGCCAGCGGCGGCCAGCCCGCCCGGCCGCGGCCGACGACGGCGTGCGCGCGCAGGCGCACGTCGGGGCGGCGCAGCGGCAGCACCCGCACGCCGTCGCGCGTCGGGCCGTCCTCGGGGAGCAGCCCGACGCCCAACCCGGCGACGATCATGTCTTGGAGCAGGTCGAGGCTGTCGGAGCGGTGCGACAGCGTCGGCGTGAACCCGGCCAGCGCGGCCACCGTGGCGACCGCCTGCTCGTCGGCGTTGTTGCGGGAGTTGACGATCCACTCGTGCTCGCGGTACCGGCCGACGGTCGCCGCGGCGTCACCGGGCGGGGCCGGGTCCGTCGCGGGTACGCCGAGGCCCCAACATGCGGTCCACAGTGGCGTCGTCTCGACCCGGTCGTCGAACGCCCGCGGGGCGGGGGCGAAGTCGTACACCACGGCGAGGTCGATCTGGTCCTGCGCGATCAGCGTGAGCGCCTCCTCTGGCTCGTGCTCGATGACCACCACCCGTAGCCGCGGACGGGTGCGGCGCAGCTCCGGCAGGAGCGGGATCAGCGAGCGGCGGATCGCGGTCGCGAACCCGGCGACCCGGACCGTGCCCGTGGGCTCGGCGTCGGCGTCGAGATCGCGGCAGGCGGCCTCGACGGCGGCCAGGATCGTGACGCCGTGGTCGGCCAGGCGGCGACCGGCGGGGGTGAGGCGCACATGCCTGCCCACCGGCTCCAGCAGCGTGCTGCCCGTCTCCGCGGACAAGGCCGCGAGCTGCTGGCTCACCGTGGACGTCGTGATGCCCAGCTCTTCGCCGACCGCGCGCATCGAGCCCAGCCGGGCGAGCGCGACGAGCAGCTCCAACCGACGGGTCTCCATTCGGTAATTATGAACATTGCATCAAGTAGATTCACGTGGACGTGAACGGTTGTCGCGGGCTTCACTGGACGCGTGACCATCTCGCCCAGCCGCTCCGGCGCCGCCTTCGCCCTCGTCGCGATGGTGTGCGTGCAGCTCGGGCTGGCCGTGTCCGTCGGGCTCATCGGGCGGATCGGGGCCGAGGGCGCGGCGTGGCTGCGGCTGGTGTGTGCCGCGGCGATCCTGCTCGTGCTGGTGCGGCCGCGGATCACGGCGTTCAGCAGGCCAGGGCTGGTGGCGTGCCTCGCGCTGGGCGCGGTGACGGCCGGGCTCACCCTGCTGTTCATGGCCGCGGTCGCCCGGCTCCCGCTGGGCACGGCGAGCGCGTTGGAGTTCCTCGGGCCGCTGGGCGTCGCGGTGGCGCGGGGGCGGGGTCGGACGCGGCTCTGGCCGGTGCCCGCTGCGGTCGGCGTCGTGCTGCTCACCGAGCCGTGGCTGGGCCGGATCGACCTGCTCGGCGTCGGGTTCGCGCTGGCCGCGGCGCTGTGTTGGGCGGGGTACATCCTGCTGACGCAGCGGGTCGGTGACGAGGTGTCCGGCCTGCGTGGGCTGGCCGTCTCGATGGCGGTGGCCTGCTTTGTCGCCACGGCGGTGGTCGGGATCGGTTCGGCAGGAGCGGTGTTCGCGCACGTCGACGCCGGGCTGGTGGCGTTCGGCCTCGGCCTCGCGCTCCTGCTCCCGGTGGTGCCGTTCAGCCTGGAGATGCTGGCGCTGCGGCGGCTGACGACCGCGGCGTTCGGCACGTTGATGAGCCTCGAACCCGCGATCGCGCTCCTCATCGGGCTGGTCGCGCTGCACCAGGTGCCGGGCCCTGCCGCCGTCGTCGGGATCGCGTTCGTCGTCGCCGCGGGCATTGGCGCGGAACGGAGCGGCTCGCGGGTCTGAACGGCGACCCGCACCCATCGCCCGACTTCGCACCCCGTCGGGTCACTTCGCACCCTGTCGGCCGGGTGCGAAGTGGTCGTACGGGGTGCGAAGTCGGCTCATGGGCGCGCGCCCACCGTCGGCTCATGGGCGCGGCGGGCGGTCGCGGCGCAGCAGGACGAACAAGGCGATGTCGTGGTAGCCCTCGTGCTCGAGGAAGCGGTCGTGGAACGTCCCCTCCCGCCAGAACCCGAGGCGCTGGAGCAGGCGGATCGACGAGGCGTTGGCCGCGTCGGTGTGGGCTTCGACGCGGTTGAGGCCCAGGGTGTCGAAGCCGTGGTCGAGCACGGCGGTGAGCGCCTCGGTGGCCAGGCCGCGGCCCCACAGCCTGCGGGCGAGGTCGTAGCCGAGCGACGCGCGCCGGTGGTCCGCGACGATCTCGTTGTAGCCCAGCAGGCCGACGACCCGGTCGTGTCCGGCCAGGGTGACCCCCCAGTGCTGCGCGCCGAACTCCCGGCGGTCCCGGTCGAGGCGGCGGATCAGGTCGTGGGCCTCGTCGAGCGTGCGCAGCGGCGGGTCGTTGTACCTCTGCTCGACCGGGTCGCTGCGGAACGCGAGGAGGTCGGCCGCGTCCTCGGGAACGAGCCCGCGCAGCACGAGCCGATCCGTACGCAGCACCGGCGGTCCTGCGGGGGTCAGGCGGACCCAGCACGCGACGTCCTGCGCCGCCGCCGGGTCGAGGTTCGGGAAGACGGTGTGCCGTCGCAGGACGCCTTCGCGGGTGAAGCCCGCCTTCTCCAGCACCCGCGCCGACGCCAGGTTCTCGAGGTGGCACAGCGCGTACAGCCGTCCGATGCCCAGCTCGGCTGCGAGTGCCGCCATCGCGGTGGCCACCTCCGTCGCATAGCCATGGCCCCAGGCGTGGCGGGCGAGCACGTAACCGGTCGCGGCCCGGTGCGGCGTCTCGACCTCCAGCCCGGTGGAGCCGATGACCACGCCCTGAGCGTCGACGACCACGTAGGGTCCCAGGCCCGCCGCCCACGATGCGTCGCTGAACTGCAGGAAGCCGTGCGTATCGGCGACGGTGGCATGTCGCGGCCATCCCAGCAGGCGGGTGACCTCCGGGTCGCTCGCGTAGCCGAAGATCGTCTCCGCGTTGGCGGGCACGGGGCGACGCAGCACGAGGCGCGTGGTGGTGATCGACTCCGGCGCCCGCACCGGCCCAGGCTAGTTGCCCGATTCGGTCACCGTGCCGAGAACGCAGGCTCACCGTTCAGGGTGTGGGCGACGAAGGCGAGCGGGGCGTTCCAGCGGATGCACACGTCGTTGGTGGTCTCCGAGGTGGGCTCGTCGAGGTAGCAGCACTGCGGCGGCCGCCCGACGAGGCGGGGTCGCTCGGCTAGCCTCTCGGCTCCGGGTCGAGAGCAACATGAGCGGGGTTTCGCCGCAGCGAAAGGCCGCTGGTGTTCACCTCGGACGCCGTGGCACCCGCTCGCGGCCGCGTAGCCACGCCCCCGCCACCAGGCCCAGCACCAGCACGGCGCCGAGCCCGCCCGCCGACGCTCCGCGCGCGACGACCACCTCCTGCCGGAGCACCACGGGCCCCGGGACGGGCACCGGGGCGACGCGCTCGTTGCCCTTCGCGGTGGCCGCCCACGCCGTCACCCACAGCAGCAGCCGCGCCACGAGGTAGCCGAAGAGCAGCAGGCCGAGCAGGGAGCCGAAGACCGCTCCGCCCGGCGTGCTCGTGACTGCGCCGAAGTAGATCGCGGCGCCCTGCTTGAGCACCTCGAAGCCGACCGCGCCGAGCAGCGCCGCCCGCCGCACGCCCCGCAGCGAGACGTCCGTGCGGGGCAGCCTGCTGATCGCCCATGCGAAGATCAGCCAGCTCGCGGCGACGCCGAGCACGACGCCGACCAGGCGCAGCAGCGCGCGGGTCAGGCCGTCGTCGGGCGCGCCCAGCAGCCGGAGCACGACCTCGGTGAGCCCGGTGCCGAGCACGGTGAACGCGAGCGTGAGGAACAGCGCGATCCCGAGCCCCGTGAGGGCGCGCAGGTCGAACACGAGCCGCTGCAGCGCCGCCGGGTTGGGCGCGGGCAGCTCCCATTGCGCAGAGACGGCCTCGCGCAGGTTGGACATCCACCACACGCTCGACCACAGCGCGGCGACGAACCCGATGCCCGCTAGCGAGTTGCGCTGCTCGATCGCGGCCTCGAGGATCGGGTTCACCGCATGGGACAGCCCGGACGGCACCGCATCGGCGATGGCGTTCTCGAGTTCGGCCAGCAGCGTCGGGTTGAACCAGAGCACGTAGCTCGCCGCCGCGAACGCGACCATCAGCAGCGGCACCGCCGTGAGGAGGCTGAAGAACGTGATCGCGGCGGCGAAGTGGTTGCCGCGCTGCGCGAAGTAGCGCTGCCCTGCGCGCGCCAGGTGGTCGACCCACTCGTGGCGCTCCCGCGTGCCGGCCAGCCGGGCGCGCAAGCGCGAGACGATGCCGTGCTTCACCCGAGGACCTCAGCGGACCGCGCGGCACCTGTCAACGTTGCTTGTTGACCCGTACACGCCGACCGATGGGGATCGATGGGGCGGATTCGGGCATCATCGTCGCCATGAACGGTCGTGCGGTCGTGGTGGCGCGGTGAGCGGTGCGCCGGACGGCTCTGACCCGCTGCGCTGGGCAGCCGGCAGGCCTGCCGCGCGGCATCGCATCGCGGTCCCGTGGCTGCGGTCGGGCAACATCACCCGGCAGCGGCTGCTCGACCGGCTCGACGAGGCGTCGCCGGGCGACGTCGTTCTGGTCAGCGCCCCTGCGGGATGGGGGAAGACCGCGCTGCTCGTGGACTGGCTGCGCACCGACCCCGTGCACACGGTGTGGGTGTCGCTGTCGCCCATCGACGACAGCGCCCGCGGATTCTGGGCGATCCTGCTCGGCGCGTTGCGCGGCTGCCCCGTCGTGGCCGTCGGCAACCCGCTGCATGACCTCGCGCTCTCCGCCGACCCGTCCGCCGACCCCGATTTCCTCGCGGCCGTCGCCGATGGTCTGCATGCCGCCCCGGAGCCACTCACGGTCGTACTGGACAACACCGAGGAGCTGAAGGACCCGGCCGCCGTCGACGGGCTGCGTACGTTGCTACGGGACCGTCCTCCGCACGTGCGGGTCGTGCTGGCGGGGCGCCGCGATCCCCCGATCCCGCGCGGCAGGCTCCGCGCGGCGGGCAGCCTCGTCGAGGTGCGCGCCGAGCAGCTCCGGTTCACGCCGGACGAGGCGGCCGCCATGCTCGCCGCCACCGGGTACGTGTTCGGGGTCGAGCTCGTCGGCGCGCTGGTCGCGGCCACCGGCGGCTGGGCCGCGGGCCTGCGCCTCGCCGCGCCCGCGCTCGTCGCGGCGGAGCCGACCGAGTTCGTCAACGACCTGGTCGGCACGGACCGGGCCATGTCCGACTACCTCGTCGAGGAGGTGCTGAACGCGTTCTCACCGCAGACGCGGCACGTCCTCGACCGGGTGAGCATCTGCGAGGACGTCTCGGCGCCGCTCGCCGCCGCCCTGTGCGACCGGCCGGACGCGGGGGCGGTCCTCGACGCGCTCGAACGCGAGACCGGGCTCGTCTGCCGGACGGGCACAGGCGGCGGGCGCTACGCCGTCGAGCCGCTGCTGCGCGCGCACCTGCTCGCCGACCTGCGGCGGCGCCACCCCGAGGTCGTGACGGCGTTGCACGTGCAGGCGGCCCGCTGGTTCGCAGGGCAGGACATGCCCGCCGTGGCCGTCGACCACGCCATGGCGTCGGGCACGGAGGAGGTGCTCGTCGAGCTCGTGGGCCGCCACGGCCTGTTCCTGCTCGCCGCGGGCGAGCACGCCCGGCTGCGCGACGTGGCCGCACGGCTGCGCAGGCACGCGCTGACCGGTGATCCCATGCTCGCGCTGCTGGTGGCCACGGCCCACCTGGAGATCGGCGAGCTCGAGACCGCCGAACGCCTGCTCGCGGCGGCCGGGCGCGTCTGGCCTGCCGAGCCCACCCCGGAGCTCGTCGCGCTGCGGCGGGTCGCCGAGGCCCGTCGGGAGTCGATGACCGCGGAGCACCTCGGCGCGACCGCGGACGTTGCGGTCGCGGCCGAGCTGCTCGGGCTGGGCCCGATGGCGATGGTCGAGCGGGCGTTCCTCGCGTTGGCGGTGCAGCGCATCGACACCGCCCGCGACCTCGCCCAGGTCGCGTTGAAGCAGGCGGGCGACAACGACTACCTCGTGGCGCGGTGCCTCACGGTGCTGAGCGCGGTGGCGGGCGTCGACGGCGACTTCCCCGCGATGGCCGCGCTGGCCGAACGCGCCGACGCGAAGGCGCCCGCCGCGCAGTGGCGCGGCACCGTCGGCGCCGCCGTCACCGCCCACCTGCGGGCCTACCGTGCGCTGTTGCTCGCGCGGCCCGTGGAGTGCCTGAAGCTGGCCGAGCCCGCGCTGGAGCTCGCAGGGCCACACGGCGACCTGTCACCCGTGCTGATCAACCCGACCCTCGCGGCGATCCGCGGTGTGGCCATGACCGACGACGGCGAGGTGGCGAAGGGGCTCGAGCTGCTGGCCGCCGCCCGTGCCGCCGCCGACGCGGCGATGCCCGCCCTCTACCTGGGGCTGATCGCCGTGCTGGAGCACCGGACGGCGATCGACCTCGGCTACGTCGATCGCGCTCGCGAGGTGCTCGACTGGGCCGCCGAACGGCTGCCCGACACCGCCGAGGTGCTGGTGATGCGCGCCCGCCAACAGTTCCAGCTCGGCCGCACCGCGCCCGCCGCCCGCCACCTCGCGGCGGTGCTGCAGGAGTGCACACCGCCGCCGCTGGTCGCCTGGACGGTCGTCGACGCATGGTCGCTGGCCTGTCGGCTGGCCCTGCGGTCGGGCAACCGCGGGCAGGCCCTGCGCGCGGTGCGCCGCGGTGTAGCCGTGGCGTCCACTCTGGACGTCGTGCGGCCACTGGCTCAGGTCGACGAGGTCGTCGGGCTGATCAGGGAGGTCAACTGGCCGCCTGCGCTCGCCGCGTTCACCGCGCGCGTGCTCGACGCGGGCCGGGCCCAACCCGCGGCCCGCCGCGTGGCGCTGACCGAGAGCGAACGGGCCGTGCTGGCGATGCTGTCCACGCAGCGCTCGATCGGTGAGATCGCCGAGGTGCTCACGGTCTCGCGGAACACCGTCAAGACCCATGTGCGCACGATCTACGGGAAGCTCGGGGTGCACACCCGACGCGACGCGCTCAACGCGGCCAGGGCGGGCGGGCTGATGACCAGCGAATAGACCGTTCGTTTCCCACGATCGTGATCCGTTCGGGCCAATGAACTGGAGCCGGGTCAGGTAGCGTGATCGGGGTCATGGGCTCCAGCGCAAGAGGGGGCGCCGCCCGCCCGGCGGTCGCGCGCATTCGAACGGCAGTCCCGCAGCTCTCGGCGGTGTACCTGCCGCGTGCGCGCCTCAGCGACCACCTTGACGGCGCCCGCGACGGCGAGGTCGTCCTCGTTTCGGCGCCCGCGGGCTACGGCAAGACGCTCCTGCTGGCCGACTGGGTCACCCGGTGCCCAGGCCGGATCGCCTGGCTCACGCTCGACCGCGAGGACAACACCGACCGGCGGTTCTGGGCGGGCGTACTCGCCGCGCTCTCGACGGTGGCGGCCGTCCCGGACGGCAACCCGCTGCGCACCATGAGCCTCCCGGAGGTGCCGAGCCGCAGCCCCGAGTTCCTCGACGCCGTCGTCGACGCGCTCGTCGCCGTGCCCGGGCCGCTCGTGATGGTGTTCGACGACCTGCAGGAGCTGATCCACCCCGACCCGATCGCGGGCATGCAGACCCTGCTCGAGAACCGGCCACCCGGCCTGCGGCTGGTGCTGGCGAGCCGCTCCGACCCGCCGCTGCGGCTGGGGCGGCTTCGCCTCGCGGGCGAGCTGCGGGAGCTGCGCGCACCCGCGCTCGCCTTCACCTCCGAGGAGGCCGCGGCCGTGCTGGCGGGGGCCGACGTCCGCGTCACCGCCGCGCAGCACCGGCTGCTGCATGCGCAGACGGCGGGCTGGCCCGCGGCGCTGCGCCTGGCCAGCATCTCGTTGCGCGAGGCCGCGGACCCGGCGGCGTTCCTCTCCGATCTCACCGGCAACGGGCAGGCGATCTCCGACTACCTCGTCGGCGAGATCCTCTCCACGTTGCCCGACGAGGTGGTCGAGGTGCTGTTCGCGGTGAGCGCGTGCGACGCCGTCACCGCGCCGCTGGCCGCCGCGTTGGCCGAGCGCGGCGACGCCGCCGACGTGCTGGCCGACCTGGAGCACCGCACGTCGCTGGTGGTGAGCTACGGCGAGGGCAAGCGGTGGTTCCGCCTTCATCCGCTGTTGCGCGCCCACCTGTACGCCGACCTGCGGCGACGGCGGCCCGACCGCACCGCCGACCTGCATCGGCGCGCTCTCGCCTGGTTCGCCGACACCCACAATCCCGCGGGCGCGCTGGGTCACGCGACGCTCGCCGACGACCAGCACCTGGTCCGCGACGCGCTGCGCAAGCACGGCGCGGTGCTGGCCACCTCGGGCCACCACGCGGAGGTCGGCGCGGCGCTCGAGCGGCTCGACGCCGCGGGTCTGCTGCGCGACGACGCCCTGCTGCTGCTGGTCGGCGCGCTCGCCCACATGGAGCGAGACCAGATCGACGCGGCCGACGCGCTGCTCGCCCAGGCGGACGCACGCCTTCCGGCCGAGCCCGACGAGGCGACGGCGGCCCTGCGCACGCTCGTCGCCGCCCGGCGGTCCTGGTTCGGCGGTCCGCAACCGGACCGCGAGCCGCCGAACGCCGTCGAGACCGACCTGGCCGTGGTGAGCATGGTGCTGCGGGCCACGGCGGCCCTGGCCGACGACCGCGCCGCCGAAGGCGAGGAGATCGCCCGCGCGGCCGCCGAGCAGGCCGCGGGCGACGGGCACGCCTACCTCCGGGCGCGGGCGCTCACCACCCGCGCCATCGCCGTCGGGTTGCTCGGCGAGATCACCCACATGCTCGAGCTCGTCGACGAGGCGGGCCGCACCGCGCCCGCCGCGGCCTGGTCGCGCACCGCGGGCGCGGCGTACGGCATGGTGATGTCCGCTTACGGTGCGCTGCTGCAAGGCAGGCCGGGCGCGGCACTGGAGTTCGCGGCCGCGCTGGACGCCGACGGGCCGCCGTCCGCGCAAGCTCAGCGGGCGGTGAACCCCCTGCAGCCCGCCCTCGACGGGGTGCGCGGCGCGGCCCGTTTCGACCTCGGCGAGCGCCAGGCAGGCCTCGACGAGATGCGCGCCGCGCGGGCCAGCCTCGCCGACGGGACGGCCCTCGTCATGCCGATGGCGGCGTTCCTGGCCGTCATCGAGCAGGAGGCTGCGCTGCGGCTCGCGCTCTTCGCCAGGGCCCGCTCGGTGTACGAGTGGGCGAGCGAGCGGATCGGCGACGGCGGGCAGGGTGATCTGACCTACCTGCGGGCCGCGGCCGCCACCGGGCAGGCGGGCGACGACCCGGCCGACGCCGAGGCCGCCCGCGAGATCATGACGCCGCTGCTCGACGCGAAGGAGACGCCGCTGGTGCGCTGGTTGACGGGCGCGGCGTGGATCCTGGAGTGCCTGCGCACGCTCCGCATCGGCAATCGGCGGCTCGCCCGCGAGGCCCTGCGGCGCGCGCTGGCCGACGCCGAGCGAAGCGGTGTCGTCCGACCGCTGGTCACCGCGCCCGCCGAGGTGGCCGACCTGCTCTCCCGCGAGGTGGGGAGCCTCGGCGGCGCCGACGGGCTCGCCAGGGAGGTGCTCGCGCTGCGCGCCACGCTCGGGCCGGGGTCCGCCGCGTCGCCGCTCACCGTGCGGGAGGCGGCCGTGCTCGACCTGCTCCCCAGCCTCCTGTCGCTCGACGAGATCGCGGTGCGCCTCGCCGTCTCCACGAACACGGTGAAGACCCACCTCACCGCGATCTACGCCAAGCTCGGGGTCCGCACCCGCCGCGACGCCGTCGCCCGCGGGCGGCTGCTCGTCCGCTGACCGCACGCCGCCCCGCCGCCGCCACCGGCCATGATCGCCTGCTTCGGTGTGTCAGGTGCATCTGCGCACCTCACGCACCGATCTCGGCGATCTTGGCGGTGGGGTCACCCGGCGGGGAGCCAGCGGCGGGCCGCCCCGACCAGCGCCGCGACGCCGACGGACAACGTGGGCTCGACGACCGGTGCGTAGAACGGCGAGTGGTTGGACGGCTGGGCTGCCACGCGCGCGAGCAGTTCGTCGCGGCTGCTCGCCCCGGCGAAGGCGGCGGGGTCGGCCCCGCCCAGGAGCCAGTACACGCACGGCGCACCGGCCTCGGTGGCGAACAGGCCGACGTCCTCGCTGCCCGTCACCAGGCCCGGGTCGACGACCGGCGCCACCTCGGCCAGCGCAGGCCGGGTGCGCTCGGCCCCCGCGTCGTCGTTGATGGTCGGCGGGAAGCTCTCGACCACCCGCACGTCGGGCGGCGTGGTTGCCCCCGACGCGGCGGCCTCGGCCCGCGCGATCCGCTCGATGGCGGCGAGCATCGTCGCCCGCACCCCGGCGTCGTAGGTGCGGACGGAGAGGCCGAGCTCGGCGCGGTCCGGGATGATGTTCTCCTTGCTGCCCGCCCGCAGCGTGCCGACCGTGAGGACCGCGGTTTCGGTGCCCGCGATCTCACGCGACACGACCGTCTGCAGCCGCAGCACCGTGGCCGCGGCCATCACCACCGGATCGACGGTGGTCTCCGGCCGTGAGCCGTGCCCGCCGCTTCCGTGCAGCGTGATCCGCACGGTGTCGACGCCCGCGAACGCGGGCCCCGCGCGGAGCGCGAGCATGCCCGCGGGCAGCGGAGCGACGTGCTGGCCGAGCACGACGTCAGGGCGGCCGAACCGGTCGAAAAGGCCGTCGTCGATCATCGCGCGGGCGCCGGCAGCGAGCTCCTCTGCCGGCTGGAAGACCGCGAGCAGCGTGCCCGACCAGGTGTCGGGGGCGGCGGCCAGATCGGCCGTCGCCCCGATCAGGCAGCTCACGTGCATGTCGTGGCCGCAGGCGTGGGCGATCGGGACGTCGTTGCCCTCGCGGTCGACGCCGCGGGCGGTGCTCGCGTACTCCGCCCCGGTGTCCTCGAGCACCGGCAGGGCGTCCATGTCCGCCCGCAGCAGGGCGACCGGCCCCGGGCCGTGGCGCAGGACACCGACGACCCCGGTGCCGCCGACGCCCTCCGTGGTTTCGAAGCCTGCGGCCCGCAGCCGCTCGGCGGCGATGGCGGCGGTGCGCGTTTCCTGGAACGACAGCTCCGGGTGCTGGTGCAGGTCGCGGTAGAGCTCGGCGAGGCCGGACATGGGCGCCACTCTGTCAGGCGCCGAAGCCCACCGCGAAGTCCGCGAGCAGGCGCGCCCCGAACCCGCTACAGCCCGCAGGTTGCCACCCGCCCGGCTTGGCGACGTCGGCCACGCCCGCGATCGCCGCCGTCGGGGCGGCCGTCACCGCGACGGCGGCGGTGCGCGCGACGGAGGGCGCCGGGTCGAAGCTCGGCGGGACCGCGATGGTGCTCACGCCCGCGACCCTCGACGCGCGGCCGGTGCCCGGCCTCCCCTCGGCCGGGTGAGGTCACGTTGCGTCGGGCTCGTCTTCCGGCAGTTCCGAGAGTTCCGACGGTGTCGGCGGCGAGCCCAGCAGCGCCGCGGCCCAGCCCGCCTGCGGATCGCTGTCCACCAGTATCGCCTTGACCAGCAGGGTCAGCGGCACCGCCAGCACCGCGCCCAACGGGCCGAGCAACCAGCCCCAGAACACGAGCGCCACGAACGTCACCGTGATCGAGAGTCCGACCGCGTCGCCGACGAAGTGCGGCTGCACCAGCGAGGTGAGGACGAAGTTGACGACCAGGTAGATCACCACGACGATCACGAGCAGGCGGGGGCCGCCGACCAGGAGGGCCAGTACGGCGGGCGGCAGCACGGCGAGCCAGAACCCGACGTAGGGGATGTAGTTGGTGATGAACGCGAGCAGCCCCCACGTCACGGCCAGCGGGATGCCAAGGAGCCAGAGCGCGACCGTGTCGACCAGACCGAAGAGCAGCCCGAACACCGTCGTCACGATCAGGTAGCGGCGGATCCCCTTCGTGAAGTTGGCGAGCGCGGTGCCGAGCAGCGGGCGGTCGGCGACCAGCACGGCCATCCGGGCGTCCGCCCCGCTCGCCTCGATGCTGATGAACAGCAGCAGCGACAGCAGGAACACGAGGTTGGTCGCCAGTCCGACGACGCCCGCCAGCAGCACCCCGACGTAGCCCGCGATCCTGCCGATGTCCAGCCCGGCCAGCACGCCCCGAACCTGGTCGGGCCCGATGCCGTACGTGGCGAGCAGGGAGCCGAGCCCGCGGCGCAGGCCGTCGGCCTCCGCGGCGAACTGCGGGAGGATCGTGGCGAGGCGGGCCGCCGAGAGCACCACCACCCCGGCCATCACGACCACGACGCCGTAGACGAGCACCACCAGCGCGAGGGTGGCGAGGACGGCGGGCACCCCGGCCGCGCGGAGCCGGTGGCCGATCGGGGCGATCACCACTACGATCACCCAGGCGAGGAACGCGGGCGCGATGAGCCATGCGGTGGCGCCGATCCCGGCCGCGACGATCACCGCCGCCGCTGTGCCGACGAGGATCAGGTAGGCACGGGGGGCCGTCGCCGCGGCAGCCGGACCGTGCCATTCACCACGCGGTTGAGTCTCGTGAGGACGCATGGGCCACAGCCTCCCCCGTGGAGGGCGAGACACCGCGTCTCCCACGGTGTTCGGGCGCGTCGGCGGAGGACTATGCAGCCCCGACCGAGGCAGGTTCGGCCGTCCGGAGGCGGTTCGGGACATGGCGCCTCATCCCGGCCGGAGGACGCCGCGAGCACCGTGGGCAGGCGACAGTGGGCGCGTCGGGTCGCCGACCCGTACCGAGGGAGTTGCGATGCCCGCACGACGCTACGAGTTCCGGGTGGCCGGGCGGCTGTCGGAGCGCGCACAGGGCGCGTTCGCCGACATGGCCGTGCACGACGAGCCGCCGGAGACCGTCATCTCCGGCGAGGTGGTGGACGACGCGCACCTGCACGGCGTGCTGGCCCAGATCCAGAATCTCGGGCTGCACGTGGTCAGCGTGCTACAGGTGCCGTCGGCGCAGGCGCGTCATACAGAACGGTCGACCGCACCAGGAGATCCTGCAGCGAGCGACGACGCGCGCTGACGGCCGCCCACAGCAGGCCGAGCGGGACGAGCACGCAGAGCACCGCCCGGCACGCCGACCGGGCCCACCCGAGCTTGCCGCCGCCGCGCGCGACGACGCGCGTGCCGAGCACGGAGCCGCCGACGGTGCGGCCCGCGGTCGCCCACCCGGCCGTCAGGTAGGCGACCGCGACGACGACGGCCAGCAGGGAGGTCCGGGCGGCCAGACCGTGCGGCCAGCTGAACGACACCGGGTTGGCGACGAACGCGCCCGCGACCACGGCCCCGAACACCGCGCCGGTGAGCGCGGCGGCGACCACGGCGTCGATGAGCGCGGCGAGCACGCGGGTGACGATGCCCGCAGGGACCGGCACCTCCGCCGGGGTCACGGCAGCGCCGGTGCTTCGGCCGGGGGGCCGTCCGGGCGGTCGTGTTGGCTTCTGCGCAGCAGCCGGTCGAACACCCCTGCGATCCGGTCGTCGGCTCGCCTGGTCTCGACGCGGACCGCGCGCACCGCGTCGGAGGACAGCGCGCCGGTGGACTCCCGCACGATCTCCGGCAGGTCGATGGCGTCGATGACCGTCTGCGCGATGCCCACGAGGTCCAGCCGCGCCACGACCGCGTCCAGGTCGACGCGGGCGACGACGCGGTCGGCGTCGAGGCGGGCCGCGGCGGCGTCGAGGTCGACGCGCTCGACGATGGCCGCCACGTCGAGGCCTGCGGCGAGCCGGTCGAGGTCGAGCCGCCGGGCGATCGCCTCGACGTCGATGCAGGCGGCGACGGCGTTCAGGTCGACGCGGTTGATGATGGCCTCGATGTCGACCCGGCCGACCGCGGCGTCGAGGTCGACCCGGACGACAGCGGCGTCCAAGTCGACCCGGGCGACGGCGGCGTCCAGGTCGACCCGGTTGACGATGGCTTCGACGTCGATGCAGGCGGCGATGGCGTCCAGGTCGATGCGGTTGACGATGGCCTCGATGTCGACGCGGGCCACCGCGGCGTCCAGGTCGACCCGGGCGACGGCGGCGTCGAGGTCGATGCGGTTGACGATGGCCTCGATGTCGACGCGAGCGACGGCGGCATCCAGGTCGACCCGGCTGACCGCAGCGTCCAGGTCGACCCTGGCGACGGCGGCGTCCAGGTCCGCCGCGGCCACGATCCGGTCCAGGTCGACGTGCTTCAGCACCAACGCCGTGAGGTCAAGCGCCGGGAGCACCACCGCCACGACCTCGCGCGCCACCTCCGCCGCCGTGTGGGCCAGTAGATCGGCCCACTGCGCGCGGACCGCGCGGCCCGCCGCGGCCATCGGACCTGCGGCGACCGGCCGGGCGATGGCGGTGAGCACCCCGCCGGCGACGCCGCCGACCAACCCCCGTGCGGGCGCCGTCACCCGGTCTGCGAGCCGCCACGCCAACGCGCCCGCCCCGAGCAGCACGGCGACCGCCGTGTCGACGGTGTCGGGGACCCGGCCTGCCGCGTCTGTGCCTCCCGATCCGCCTGCCGCGACCATGCTGCCTCCTCCGCGCGGCCCCTGCGCCGCCGCCGTGCGCCCGGCGTCGCCAGTGTCCCGGACCTGAGCCTATTCCGTGAACGCTTCGCGCAGCGCCTTTTCCTGGTCGTCGGAAAGGTTCGTGGACAGCAGCTCCGGCTTCTGGCCCGCGAACGCCGCCGCGACCTTGTCCATCACGGCGTCGGCGCTCATCACGAACAACGCCGAGGTGCCGGGCGTGATCTGCTCGCGGGTCTTCTTGATGAAGTCGTCGTCGATGCCGACGTCGGTCAGCGAGCCGCTCAGCGCGCCCGCCGCCGCCCCGATCGCCAACCCGAGCAGCGGCACGAAGAACAGCAGCCCGAAGAGCAGGCCCCAGAACGCGCCGCCGAGCGCGCCCGCGCCCGCGAGGTTGTGCAGCTGGCGCGTCTTCGGGCGCTTGGCACCCTCGGGCCAGGAGACGGTCGCGGCGTCGAAGACCGTGATCAGCTGTTGCTTGGCCAGCTCCTCCAGCGTGCCCACCGCCTGGTCGGCGCCCGCCGCCGTGTCGAACCGCCACACGCTCAACGTCTGCATGAATCCTCCTCGTCACACGGCCCGGTTGTCCGAGCCCGGAGTAGATCCTCGGAACCCGGCGCGTCCGTGGCCTCACCCGCGTCGGGTGAGGCACCGGTTCGCCCCGGTGGGTTCCGCTGTGCCCAACGTCGGGAGGAGCGGACATGACGCGCGGGGACGCGGCGTTCGTCTCCACCGGCTCGCTGCCCGCGGCGGCCGAGGTGGCGGCCCTCGTCGCCGAGGCGCACCGGCGCTTCCATCCCGTCCGCACCGGCGAGGTGTCGGCGGTCTACCCGGCGCTGCGCACCGCCGATCCTGACCACTTCGGCATCGTGGTCGCGGGCGTGACCGGGGCGACCCACAGCGCGGGCGACAGCGCCGTCCCGTTCTCGATCATGAGCGTGGCGAAGCCGTTCGTGTTCGCCCTCGCCTGCGCCGCGCTCGGGGCCGACGGGGTGCGCGCCCGCATCGGCGTGAACGCCACCGGCCTGCCGTTCAACGCGTTGACCGCCGTCGAGCGCAGCCCGGACGGCCGCACCAACCCGATGGTCAACCCCGGCGCGATCGCCACCACCGCGCTCGTCGCAGGCCGGCATCCCGTCGACGAGGCGTGGGAGCGGATCAGGGCCGGGCTGTCGGCGTTCGCGGGCCGCGCCCTCGTCGTCGACGAAAGCCTCTTCCGCTCGGCGGCGGCCACCAACCACCGCAACCGCTCCCTCGCCCAGTTCCTCTACTCGCGGGGCGCGCTCGCCTGCTACCCCGACGAGGCCGTCGAGCTCTACACCCGGCAGAGCTGCGTCGCGGTGACCGCGGAGGACCTCGCCGTCATGGGGGCCACGCTGGCCGACGGGGGCGTGAACCCACGAACCGGTGAGCGCGTGGTCGACCTGCCGACGTGCCGGGCGACCCTGGCCACGATGATCGTCGCCGGGATGTACGAGACGTCCGGCGACTGGCTCTACGACGTCGGACTGCCCGGCAAGAGCGGCATCGGCGGCGGCATGGTCACGGTGTCGCCCGGCAAGGGCGCACTCGGCACGTTCTCGCCCCCGCTCGACGCCGCAGGCAACAGCGTGCGCGGCACGCTCTGCGCCGAGTACCTCTCTCGGACGCTCGGCCTCGACCTTCTCGCGTCCGCACCCGTGCCTACCGCGTCGAGGAGCTGATCACTGTGGCGACGACCGAGGCGCCCGCGGCGATGATGATCCCGTACTCGGTCGTCATGCTGATCACGTAGCTGATCTTCTTCATCGCCTGGTACCTGCTGGGCATCCCGATGGGCCCTGGCTACCCCGCGACGCTCTAGCCGCCTGCGAGGAGCCGCCCGACGAGGTCGCGACGGCTGCGCACGCCGATCTTGTCGAACACCGATTTGAGGTGGTCCTGCACGGTGTGCGCGGAGATGTGCAGCGTGTTCGCGATGGTCTTGGTGGAGTCGCCGCGCAGCACGTGCCGGGCGATGTCGAGCTCCCGCGGGGTGAGCCCGTAGGCGGCCAGCAGCACGCCCAGTGTCGACTGCGGCTCGGCGGGCTCGACGACCACGGCGATGCGGGTGTCGGTCGGTGACGCAAGGCGCGAGGCGTGCAGGCTGAGCCAGCCGCCGTCCGCCGCCCGCACCTGCATGCTCGGCGGCTGGTCGGCCGTCGCGAGGGCGGCGGCCACGGAGTACACCCCTGCAGGCAGCGGTAGGCGGGTGGAGCCGTGCCCGATGAGCGGGAGCAGCGCGTCGGCCTCCGGGGTGCTGGCGACGAGCTCCATGTGCTCGTCGAGCACCACGACTCCCGGACGGTGCGACACCGTGGGCGCCGCCGGGTGCAGGAGGACGGCCTGACGCAGCGCATGCGCGATGTGCGGGGCGAGGCGGCGGAGCAAGTCGGCCTCGGCGGCGGTGAAGCCGACCGCGCCGTCCCCGCGGTGCAGGCACATGTAGCCCCAGCAGTGGCCGCCGACAACCAAGGCGGCGCGCAGTTCGTCGCCGAGCCCGACGGGGCGCATGATGTCGCGGTAGCGCGGGCTCGTCATCCAGTCGCTGCGGGTCGCGGTGTCCAGCGACCGCACGTGCCCTGGCGAACGCGCCAGCTCGGTGAAGGTGTTGACGTCGGTGCCGTCCAGCTCGTTGTCGATGAACATCTGGGACATCGCGGTGAGCGGGTCCTCGTTGTGCACGCCGGTGAACATCAGCGTCTCGGGATCGGTGGTCCCGAAGGCCGCCGCGTCGATGGTCATCGCGCTGCGCAGCGCGGCCAAGACCTGCCGCTGCACGTCGGCGACGTCCAAACCGCTGCGACAGACACGCAGGACCGCCCGTTCTGCCCTCGCGATGTCGGCCACGGTTCCAGTGTCGCGGGCCGCGGTGCCCTGCGAAAACCCCACATTGTTGGGATGGCTCGCGGACGGCCGCGGCCCGACCCTTCTCGGCATGACCACAGATCAGCTCACCCGCAACAAGCACCTCGTCGAGAGCCTCATCCAGGAGCTCTTCACCAAGGGCGACCTCACGGCCGTCGACCGGTACGTCGCGCCGGATTTCGTCAACCACGACCCGCCCTCCCCAGGCTCGCCCGAGGGCGCCGAGGGTCTGCGACAGGCCGCGCAGGTCATCCGGGCCGCGGTGCCCGACTGGCGCAGCGACCCCGACCACTACATCGCCGAGGGCGACCTCGTCGTCGAGCACTTCCACGCGCACGGCACCCGTACCGGCGAGCTGTTCGGCGCTCCAGCGGACGGGAAGACGCTCATCCTGCGCGGCATCCACATCTTCCGCATCGCCAACGACAAGATCGTCGAGCGGTGGGGCCCCGCCGCCGCGTGGAGCGTCGAAGGGGAGCCGAGCCAGGGGTTCGGCGGTCCGGCCCTCGACGAGGCGCTCAGAGGCTCCTGAGCAGCTCGCCGCACGGGCATCCCTGCCGCCGCACAAGCGTCCGGACGCCTGTGCGGGCACGGCAACCCGGGTGCGGCCGTCAGGACGGCGTGCCCTGCTGTGGAGCGCCTGGCTGCTGATCTTCGCCGCCGCGCTCGTCCGCCGCGGGGCGCGCAGGCCCACCCGAGGCTGAGCGCGCTGCGCACAGGGTGTGGAACACTCTGCGACGCCTAGCGGACGTCTGGAAGGACCAATCTCGTGCCGTCGGACCGGCGGACACCGACCCCCGATCTGGACGATCGCGTCGTCCGGACCGCGTTGATGTCGCTGCCGTCCGCCAGCGTCCTGCTCGTCGACAAGGAGCTGCGCTACCGGGCGGCGGTCGGCGCGGCGATCACCTACTACGGCTTCGAGCCGTCGAAGATGATCGGCTGCCTCGTCTCCGACACGCTATCGCCGGAGACGTTCGCGTACGTCGAGCCCGCACTTCGGCGGGCGCTGGCAGGCGAGATGTTCAGCGAGATCCGCGAGGTCAAGGCGCTGGGCGGCGCAGCGTTCGAGATGGCGTACGGGCCCGCGATCGAAGACGGCGAAATCGTCGGGGCGCTGGTCCTGGTGCGGGACGTGACCGTCGAGCACCGCGCGCTCACCGACCTCGCCGCCAGCGACGAGCACTACCAGATGCTCATGAGCCTCACCAGCGACGTCATCGTTCTGACCGACCCTGTCGACGCCCGCTACACCTGGGTGTCGCCCTCCGCCGTGCGGGTGCTGGGTTGGCGGCACGACGAGCTGATCGGCCGGGCGGGCTACGACTACGTCCACCCCGACGACCTGCCCGCAGTCCGCGCCGCCCGGCAGTCGCTCCTCGGCGACGTGGAGGAGGCGACCGCGACGTTCCGGTACCGCCGCCCGAGCGGTGGATGGATCTGGCTCGAGAGCCGTATCCGCGCGGTGCCCGGTGCCGACGGTGCCGTGACGGGACTCCTGTCGACCACGCGCGACGTCACCGCGCGCAAGCGGCTCGAGGCGGAGCTGTCGCGGGCCCGCACGACGTTCGAGTCGGCGTTCACCGCAGCGCCGATCGGGATGGCGCTCGTGTCGGTCGACGGGCGGTTCCTGCGGGTCAACGGGGCACTGTGCAAGCTGCTCGGCCGGGACGAAGACTCGCTGCTGCGGCTGACGTACCGGGACATCACCCACGCCGACGACCTGGGTGAGAGCAACAACCTGCTCAAGTCGATGCTCGACGGCACGGCGGGCGACGGGCGGCTGGAGAAGCGCTTCCTCCGCCCCGACGGCAGCGTGGTGTGGGGCCTGCTCTCCCTCGCGTTGGTCCGCGACGACGACGGGCGGCCGCGTTTCTTCATCGCACAGATCGCGGACGTCACCGACCGCAAGAACGCCCAGCGCGAGATCGAGCGGATGGCCACGATCGACGCTCTCACCGGCCTGCCCAACCGGCTGCTGCTGATGGATCGGCTGCGGCACGCGCTGGAGTTGGCCCGGCGCAGCGGCTGGCTGGTCGGGGTGGTGTCGGTCGACCTCGACCGGTTCAAGGACGTCAACGACACCTACGGGCACGAGGTCGGCGACGACCTCCTCCGCCAGGTCGCCGCGCGGTTGGACGGCGTGACCCGGGTGGGGGACACGGCGACGCGGGTGGGCGGCGACGAGTTCGTGATCCTCTGCGAACAGGTGCGCAAGGCCGACGAGGTGGCGCAGGTGGCCGGGCAGATCCGGGCCGCGGTGGCCAGGCCGTTCACCGTGCTCGGCCACGAGGTGCGGATCTCGGCGAGCGTCGGCGTGACGGTCGGCGACACCGCGGGCGGCGAGTCGCTCCTGCAGGAGGCGGACTCCTCGATGTACGCGGCCAAGCGCAGCGGACCAGGGCGCATCGACGTCTACTCCGAGGCGTGGGGCACGATCGCGGCCGACCAGCTCGCCGTGCACGCCGCGCTCGCCGAAGGCCTCGAACGGGGCGAGCTGCTGGCGTACTACCAGCCGATCGTCGATCTGCGCAGCGGTGCGGTCATCGCGCGGGAGGCGCTCGTGCGCTGGGCGCATCCGCAGCGGGGCCTGCTCGCGCCCGCGTCGTTCCTGTGCGGCGCCGACCGCAGCCCGCTCGGCGTCGCGCTGGGCGAGAAGGTGCTGAAGCTGGCCTGCGCCACCGCCGCGACCTGGGCGGACGGTTGCGCGGTGCACGTCAACGTCTCGGCGCGGCACCTGGCCGAGCCGGGGTTCGTCGCGTTCGTCGGGCGGTGCCTCGCCGACTCGGGGCTGGCGCCGACCCGGCTGGTGCTGGAGATCACCGAGAGCCTGGTGCTGGCCGCGTCCCGTTCCACGCTCACGTCGACCGCCGCGCTCTCGGGCATGGGCGTCCGGCTATGTCTCGACGACTTCGGCACCGGCTACTCCAGCGTCACCGCGCTCCACAAGCTGCCGATCGGCGGGTTCAAGATCGACCGCTCGTTCGTCGCCGGAGTGGCAGGCAACCCGACCAGCGCGTCCCTTGTGGACGGGCTGATCAGCCTCGGCACGGGGATGGGGCTCGACGTCGTGGCCGAAGGCGTCGAGACGCGGGAGCAGGAGGAGTGGCTGACGACGCACCGCTGCCCGTACGGGCAGGGGTTCCTGTTCGGCCGTCCCGTCGAGGCGTGACTGTGCGCGGAAACGAGTGCCAGAGCACTCGTTTCCGCTCACGACCCCGTGGCGAGCGCCACCGAGCGACCGGCCTGGCGCCCCCCGAACAGGCAGCCGCCGAGGAACGTGCCTTCCAGGGAGCGGTAGCCGTGCACGCCGCCGCCGCCGAAGCCCGCGACCTCGCCCGCGGCATAAAGCCCCGGCAGCGGGGTGCCGCCTGCGCGCACCACCCGGCAGGCCAGGTCGGTCTGCAGGCCGCCGAGGCTCTTGCGGGTGAGGATGTTCAGCTTCACGGCGATCAGCGGGCCCGCCGCGGGGTCGAGGATCCGGTGTGGCGTGGCCGTGCGGATGAGCTTGTCGCCGCGGTAGCGCCGGGCGTTGTGGATCGCCATCACCTGCAGGTCTTTGGTGAACGGGTTCGCGATCTCCCGGTCGCGCGCGACGATCTGCCGCTCCAGTTCGCGCAGGTCGATCAGCGCCTCGTCGGTCAACTTGTTCATGCCCGCGACCAGCTCCGGCAGGGTGTCGGCGACGACGAAGTCCGCGCCCTTGTCGAGGAACGCCTGCACCGGGGCCGCGGCGCCGGGCCGCACCCTGCCGAGCACCTGGGGGATGCTGCGGCCGGTGAGGTCGGGGTTCTGCTCGGAGCCCGACAGCGTGAACTCCTTCTCGGCGATCTTGTGGGTCAGCACGAACCACGAGTGCTCGTGGCCCGAGGCGGCGATCGCGCCGAGCGTGCCGAGGGCGTCGAAGCCGGGGAACGCCGGGGCGGGGAAGCGGCGGCCACGCGCGTCGAACCACAGCGACGACGGGCCGGGCAGGATCCGGATGCCGTGCCGCGCCCAGATCGGGTTCCAGTTGCGCACGCCCTCGGGGTAGTGCCACATCCGGTCGCGGTTCACCAGCCGGGCGCCCGCCGTCTCGCTGATCCCGAGCATGCGCCCGTCGACGTGCTCGGGCACACCCGAGATGAGGTGCTTCGGAGCGGGGCCGAGGCGGGCGGGCCAGTAGGCGCGCACGAGGTCGTGGTTGGCGCCGATCCCGCCGCTCGTGACGATCACCGCCTGCGCCGCGAGCTCGAACGCGCCGACCTCGACCCGCGAGCTCGCCGTGCCCCGCGCGGCGGTGGAGGCCTCCAGCACGGCGCCACGGACGCCGGTCACCACGCCGTCGGTGACGGCCAGCTCGTCCACCCGGTGCCGGAACCGCAGCTCCACCCGGCCTGCGGCGACCGCGGCCCGCACCCGTCGCTCGAACGGTTCGACGAGGCCGGGTCCGGTGCCCCACGTGACGTGGAAGCGGGGCACCGAGTTGCCGTGGCCGTCGGCGAGGTAGCCGCCGCGCTCGGCCCACCCCACGACCGGGAAGAACCGCACGCCCATCCCCGCCAGCCAGCGCCGCTTCTCGCCCGCCGCGAAGTCGACGTACGCCGTGGCCCACTGGCGGGCCCAGAAGTCCTCGCCCGCGGGGTCGTCGGCGCCGCGGTCGAAGGCCGCTGAGCCGAGCCAGTCCTGCAAGGCGAGGTCCACGGAGTCGCGGATGCCCAGCCGCCGCTGCTCGGGCGAGCCGACGAGGAACAGACCGCCGAACGACCAGAAGGCCTGCCCCCCGAGGCTCGCCGCGGGCTCCTGGTCGAGCAGGATCACCCGCCTGCCCGCGTCGGCGAGCTCGGCGGTGGCCACCAGCCCGGCGAGCCCGGCCCCCACCACGATCACGTCCGTGTCCACGGCTCCCACCCTGGCACGAGCCTGCCCGCGCGCCCCGGTTCCGCGGGCATGATCGCCGCGAGCGGGCCGTGACGGCGGTGACGACCGTCGTGGTGTGCCGGTCGCGGCGATCTTCTACGGGCGGCCCGTGCGAAACGCGTCGAGTACCCGGCGTTCGCGCTTGGTCGGACGGCCTGCGCCGCGGTCGCGCCGGGCGACCGGGTCGACGGGCTCCGGCGGGGGTGTGCGGTCGAGGTAGCAGGTGACGGCGTCGGCCGCGCCCACCCGCCGCTGGATGACCCGCACCACCTCGACGATGCGGGTGGTGTCGTGGATGCGGGCGCGGATCTCGTCGCCAGGAGCGACGGTGGTGGCGGGTTTCGCGGGCCGGTCGTTGACCCGCACATGGCCCGCCCGGCAGGCGGCCGCCGCGTCGGGCCGGGTCTTGGTCAGACGCACGGCCCACAGCCAGCGGTCCACCCGGGTCGAGTCCACCACCCGATGATGCCGGTGCGTCCGCCGTTCCGCCCCAGCGAGTCGGCCGTTCCGTCCCAGCGAGTCGGCGTCTCAGCGCAGACGACGCAGGCGTTCCACCACGGCCGTCACGATCGGGTGCACGCGCAGCTCGTCGAGGGACACCGGCAGCGGTTGCCGCCAGTTCGGGTACTCGTCGACCGTGCCGGGGAGGTTGGGCTGACGGCATTCTCCGACGACGTCGCACGGCCCGATCAGCACCAGCTGCGAACGGCTCGCGGCGAGGAGCTCGTGGATGGCGATGACCAGCTCGTCCTCGCTCGCGTCCTCCCCGACCAAGCCCTCGGCGCGGAGCAGCCCGACCAGCTCGGCCCGCTCGGCCGCCGCCTTGGCCTCGTCGTCGGCGACGTCGTCGAGCAGCCCGAGCTCCGCGCGGGCGCGCACGTGCTCGGCGCGCAGGAACCCCGTGACGGTCGGCAGGTCGTGCGTCGACACGCTCGCCACCGCCTGCTCCGGCCACGCGTTCGGGGCGAGCAGCGGCTCGCCGGGCGCCTCGCGGTCGCGGGTGAACCACAGCACCGCCGAGCTGAGCATCCCGCGCGCGTGCAGGGCCTCCGTGACCTCCGGCTCGACCGTGCCCAGGTCCTCGCCGATCACGAGCGCGCCCGCCCGATGCGCCTCCAGCGTGAGCACCGCGAGCATGACCTCGGCGTCGGAGTGGACGTACGTGCCGCCCGCCGGACCGACGCCGGGCGGCACCCACCACAGCCGGAACAGGCCCGCGACGTGGTCGACGCGCAGGCCGTCGGCCTGGCGGAGCAGAGCGCGGACGAGGTCGCGGTAGGCCGCGTAGCCCGTGGCGTCGAGCCGGTCGGGACGCCACGGCGGCAGCGCCCAGTCCTGGCCCTGCTGGCTGAACGCGTCGGGCGGGGCGCCGACCCGCGCGCCGAGCGCGAGCACGTCCTGCCACGCCCATCCGTCGAAGCCCTCCGGGTCGCAGCCGACGGCGAGGTCGTGCACCACGCGGACGCCGACCTCGCGGGCCGCCGCGCGGACGTCGCGCAACTGCCGCTGCACCTCGCCCTGCAGCCAGGCGTGGTAGGCGACGCGCGGCGCGAGCTCGGCGGCCGCCCGTGCCACCGCGGGCGACGACGGGTGCTGCAGCTCCGCGGGCCACGAGCTCCGTTGACCCCCGTAGCGCTCGGCAAGGGCGCAGAAGACGGCGAACAGGTCTTGGTCCGGGCTGGTCACCGCGGGCTCGGGGCGGCCTGCGGCGCGCCACAGCAGCTCGGTGGCCGCGCGCTTGGCCGCCCAGCTGCGGTCGTAGTCGATGCGGCCGCCAACGGTCTCGGGCCGCAGCGCGTCGACTTCGGCCCTGGTCACGGGGTCGGCGTGCGCGTAGGCGTCGAGATCGGTGACGCACAGCGCGAGCGGCGTGCCGAACCGTCTGCTCGACGGCGTGTAGGGCGACGGCTGGACGGGCGGCACCGGCGTGATCGCGTGCAGCGGGTTGAGCAGTATGGCCGACGCGCCGTGCGCGGAGCCGGTCCAGGTGGCGAAGGTGCGCAGGTCGCCGAGGTCGCCGAGACCCCAGGACGAGGGGGAGTGCAGGGCGTAGAGCTGTAGCATCCAGCCCCAGGACCGCGGGGTCGGCGGCAGGGCGCGGGGCGCGGCGACGACGGTCACGACCCGGTCGTCGGTCTCCAGCCGGTACCAGCCAGGAGCGAGGCCCGCGGGGATTTCCGTGACGTCCCGGCGTTCGCCCGCCTCGTCCACCAGCACGCCGGGGGCGGGGATCGGGCGGGGTTCGTCGGGGCGGGCGGCGACCGTCGCGGGCGCCCGCTCACGGATACCGGCCAGCGCGATGCGCCGGGCCTGTGGGCTGCCCGCGTCGACGTCGAGCAGCCCCAGCACCCGAACCACCGCCTCGGGGTCGACGATGATGGGCCGCCGGTCGCCGCCGCGGTAGACCGTCGCTACGCCATAGGCGGCGGCGATCTTCGCAAGATCCTCGTCCACGGCTCTCCTTTCCCCGCTTTGAGCTGCGATAACACGCCGTGCACCGAATGCGGGCGCGGTCGGTCGGGATGCTAGGTTCGCATGCGCGGGCAGCTCGCCCGGCATCCCCGCGCTCGAGGCCGGTCCGCCGTTCTCCGGCGCCGGATGTGCACGCGGACGTAGCAGGGAGTGCCGATGATCACACTGGGCGCGCTGCTCGTGGGCCTCCTCCTCCTGCTGATGCTCCTCGGGGCGCTCGCGTGGATGCAGCGCCGCGCCCGCCGCGGGCCCGAGCAGCCGCGCACCGTGGCCGATCTCGTGCGGATGCGGGAGGCCGCCAGGCCGCAGGCCGTCCCCGCGGACAACGATCCCACGCCGGACGTCGTGGATGGTGAGCCGACGTCCGTCGAACTCGAGTCGGTGCCGGAGCCCGCCGGGGTGCCACCGCACGCCACCGTGTCGCGGGCCGAGCTCCCCACCGTCGACGAGCAGGCGACGACCACGGATCCTGCGATGGGTGCGGCGTTGTCGACGCCGGAGGACGCGGCGGTCGACACGCCATGGGCCCGCGCGGCACGCATGGCCGAGCCGTGGATGGAATGGAGCGCGGAGTCCGACGAGCCCGAGCCGTCGAGCGACACCCACGCCCGTCCGAGCATCGCCCTCCTGCCCACCTACCCCACCGTCCGCCCTGCTGCATCCCCGGCTGTGCTCCCCGAGCCTGCGCCGGTGGTCACCCCAGCCGCGTCCCCGGCGGTACTCCCCGAGCCTTTGCCGGTTCCGCTCGCGCTGCGGCAGGTGGCGTCCCCGCCCGCGCCGGTCGCGCTGGATGAGGTGCTGCTGTCGCCGCCGGTGGAGTCCACGCCGCGTGCGGTCGCGCCCGTCGAGGTCCCGTCGTCGCCCGCAAACGGCCAGGCCCCGCCACCTTCCGTGCCGTGGTCACCGGCAGCGGAGTTGCCGTCCTCTGCCGTGCCGGATGAGGCGCCCCCGCCGCCTGCGGCGTCCGCTGTTGCGCGCAACGAGCTCGCCGCTCCACAGACTCCTGCGGTGCCGTCCGCCACGGCGGATGGCCCCTCGGCCGAGCACGCCCCTCACGAGCCCGAGCCTGCGATGGTGCCCTTCGCCCAGCCGGTCGGACCGGTCGCCGCCGAGACGGGTCCCAGCCTGCCGACCAACGGCCACGGCCCGGTCCCCACCCCGGCGCGCGTCGCGGGCCGCGCCCGACGCAGCCCCACGGCCACCGCCGCCGAGCAGGCCGCCGCCGATCTGGCGCTGCTGCGCACCTTCGGCGTCGCCCGGCCCGCCGCCGACGAGCCCGACGTCGCGCTCGAAGGCTGCGCCACCGACGACGACGAGCCCGCCGCGGGCACCGCCCAACCGGTCGCCTTCCGCGTGCTGGCCCGCAACGGCCGGGGAATCTCGGGCGCCACGGTCACCCTGCTCGACGACCACGGCCGGGAAACCGCGAGCATCCACACCGACCCGGACGGCCACGGCGTCTTGACCGCCCGCCACCCTGGCGGCTACCTACTGGTCGTCGCGGCCGACGGCTACCAGCCCGGCGCGATCACGGTCGCCGTCACCGACGAGCCGGTCGACGCCGAGATCCCCCTCACGCGCTCGGCGTCGATCACGGGTCTCGTGGGCGGCGAGGACGGCCCGATCGTCGGAGCGCAGCTCGCGCTCATACAGGACGGCGAGATCGTCGACACCGCGCAGAGCGCTGCCGACGGCACCTACCGGTTCCGCGACCTCGCCGCGGGCGGGTACGGCCTGTCGGTCACGGCGCACGAGTGCGAGCCCGCCGCGCTCGTGCTGGAGCTCGCCGACGAGGCCGACCTGCGTCAGGACGTCGAACTGGCGCCCGCAGGCCTCCCGTCCGACGACGTGATGATCGGGCCCCGGTGACCGACCGCGCCGAGGGCAGGATCGTCGGCGCGGGAGATGTCGAGCTGTTCTGGCGGGGCTGGCTGCCCGCGACGACGACCGGGGTCCTGCTGCTCTGCCACGGCCTCGGCGAGCATTCGGGTCGTTACGGCAACGTCGTCGACGCCGTCGTCCCCGGCGGCTGGGCGGTGTACGGGCTCGACCAGCGCGGACACGGGCTGTCCGGCGGTCGCCGCGCGCACGTCGATCGCTACGACGACCTCCTTGTCGACTTCGACCTCTTCCACCGTGCCGTCGTCGCCCGCCATCCGGGCGTGCCCGTGGTGCTGCTCGGGCACAGCATGGGCGGCCAGATCGCGCTCGCCTACGCCGTGGAGCACCAGGCCGATCTCGCCGGGCTCGTCCTGTCCGCGCCCGCGCTGGCGGGCGACGTCGTGCCGAAACCGATGGTTCCGCTGCTACGGGCATTGGGCCGCGTCGCTCCGAGGTTGCGGCCCGCGGGCATCGATGTCACCAAGATCAGCAAGGACCCGGCCGTCGTCGCCGCCTACCAGGCCGATCCGCTGGTGCACCACGGCAACCCGACGCTCGGGCTGGGCCTTGGCGTCGTTAGCCAGTTCGCTGTGCTGCCCGAGCGGGCGCGGGAGCTGACGATTCCGCTGCTGTTGCAGCACGGCTCCGTCGACGGGCTCACCGACCCGGCGGGCACCCGCCTGCTGGCCACCACCGCCGGGTCGGCCGACAAGACCGTGCGCTGGTACGACGGCCTCTGGCACGAGATCTACAACGAGCCGGAGCGCGCCCGGCCGCTCGCCGATCTCCGTGATTGGCTGGCCGCCCGCCGCTGAACGTCGGCCGTACCGGGCCGGACATTTCCGCGCCACACGCCCGCGGATTGGGACGAATTGGCGCGCGGGGTAGCCGCTGTGGTCCCATTCGGGACATGTCGCCCGCCGCCGTCCTCGGAGAGATCTGGGGCGCTCGGCGCGGGGACACCTTTGACCAGTCGTGTCGCTCGAGCTGACCTTCGCCCTGTCCGCTCGCCACATCGCTGGAGTCACCCCGTGCTGCCGCACGCCCCCACTTCCCTTGCGCTCGCCGATCTCACCGACCTCACCCGCGTCGTCGCCGACGAGGTCCGCGCAGGTCGCCATCCTGTCCACCTCGACCCGCTGCAGCGCTGGTACCAGCTCCTGCGCAGCGACGACTTCGTCGACGTCTGGCTGATCGGCTGGACGACCTCGCAGGCCGCCGAGCTGCACGATCACGCGGGATCGCTCGGGGCGCTGACCGTCGTGTCCGGTCGTCTGGTCGAGCAACGCTGGACGGGCACCGGGCTGCGCACCCGCAGCCTGCGAGCGGGTCGCAGCGCGGGTTTCCCGCTCGGGCACGTGCACGACGTGTCGAACCGTGCGGTCGAGCCCGCCGTGAGCGTGCATGCCTACTCGCCGCCGCTGACGGCGATGTCGTACTACGGCCTCACACCCGACGGTCGGCTGCGGCGGACGCGCAGCGAACTGGTGGCGGTGTGAGTTCCGCGGAGTCGGTGCGCGGGATAGACCAGCTCTTGACGGCCGCGCGGGCCCGGCTGGACCGGCCCGGCCCCGAGCGCGCGGCGGAGATGGCCGCCCGTGGCGCCGTTCTCGTGGACACCCGGCCGGGATGGCAGCGGGATCAGGAGGGCCAGCTCCCTGGCGCGCTCATCATCGAGCGCAACCACCTGGAGTGGCGGTTGGACCCGACCTCCGCGGCCCGGATCCCGCAGGCCGTCGACCACGACGTCACGTGGGTCGTCGTCTGCTCGGAGGGTTACGCATCCAGCCTGGCCGCCGCGTCCCTGCAGGACCTCGGCCTGCGCAACGCGACGGATCTCGACGGCGGCTTCCGGGCCTGGAAGGCGGCGGGCCTTCCGGTGGGTTGAGCGCCTCGCGGGTGTGGCTTGCGGCGGCCGACCCCGGCATGCTGCCGGTATGGGTGATCGGGAGAGCGCGAACGGCGTCAGCGTCGGGGTGACCGGGAGCAACGCCACGTCCGAGAGCGTCGGTGTCGTGGGCAGCGTCGCATCGGCGGGCAGCGCCGGGGTGATCGGCAGCGTCGCGACGGCGGGCAGCACCGGGGTGATCGGCAGCGTCGCGACGGCGGGCAGCGCGGGCGTCATCGGCAGCGCGGCGACGAGTGGGAGCGCGGGCGTCATCGGCAGCGTCGCCACCTCCGCCAGCGTCGGGATCATCGGGAGCGTGCTCAGCATGCTGTCGGTTGCGCTCGTGGCGTGCGTCGGCAGCCTGGCGTGCGTCCGGTGCCGCCGCTGTCTGTTCTGCATCGGCTGCATCGACTGCGAGGGCTGCATCTTCTGCGTCTTCTGCGTCGGCCTGCGGGGCGCTGTGCGTCAGGTGCGGGTGGTGGCGTAGGGCGCAGGCTCACCGTGGTTGCAGCAGGGCCGCGGTGATCGGGGCCGCGTTCGCGCCGAGCCACGCGTCGGTGCGGCGGGCGCGGGCGGCGGCGTCGGGGCCCCAGTAGGCCGCGAAGCCCGAGACGCCGTGGGCCGCGCCGTCCGCGACGATCGCGCACATCCAGTCATGGCTCACCCGCACCGCCTCCACCAGCGCGATACGTCCATCCTCGTCGAGCCCATACGCGTCGACGAGGATCCGGGCGCGCGCGAGCGCCCGCTCCCGTCGCTCGTCGGCCACGTCGGCGGGCGAGCGCAGCGGCGCCCAGAGGCGCGCGGCCGCCGCCACGTCCCACAGCGGTGCGCCGGGCGCCGCCAGGTCGAAGTCGATCAACGCAACCGCGCGCCCCTCGCGGAACACGAAGTTGTCGAGGTTCGGGTCGTTGTGCAGCATCCCGCCCGCGTCGTGCGGCGGGGGCGGGCGGTGCGGCCAGGCGTAGGGCGACGGGTCGAACCCGGCCGCGGCGTCGTGGAAGCGCCGCAGCAGCTCCCCGACGCTGCGCAGCGCCGCGTCCGTGAGCCCCCACGCGGGCGGGGGCGCGATCACCGCGTCGCCAGGGACGAAGCTGAGCACCTCCCGCCCCTCCGCATCGACGCCCAGCACGCGCGGCGCCCCCTCGAACCCCACGTCTTCCAGGTGCCGCAGCAGCGCATGCGCCCCCGGCGCCGACGGCCGCAGCGGCCGCCGCACCGTGTTGCCCACGCGGTACACCTGGCCGCGGTTGGCGGTGCCGCCGAGCAGGGGGATCTCGGCCGTCACCCGCGGACCGCAGACGTCGACGCGGCGTCGATGAGGGCCGTGGCCAGCGTCGAGTGCGTGACGAGGCTGTCGACGTACCCACCCCGCACCGCGGCCAACACGGCGCGCGACTTGGCCAACCCGTAGACGATGGCGATCACCTCCGGCACGGCGCGCATCTGCGCCGCGGTGATACCGATCATCCGCTCGGTCAGGGCGGCGGGCACGGGCGTGCCGTCGCCGTCGATGAGCACGCCCGACACCTCGGCGCACACCCCCGTGCGGCCCAGCTCGGCGCGTTCGGCCTCACTCGTGGCGTCGTACAGCGTCGACTGCTCCGGCTCCCACGCGCCGACCCCCGCCACCGCCTTCGTCACCGACCCGATCAGCCCGAACGCCCGCGCCACCTCCGGCTGTCCGCGCAGCGCACGCGCCGTCGTCGGGTCGGAGACGGCCATCGGGGCGTAGAAGTAGTAGGCGGGACCGCCCGCGACACGCGCGACCTCCCGCACCAGCTCGATCGAGCTGTCGTCGGCCCCCGGCCGGGCCAGCGCGCCCGTGAGCTGCACGACCGCCACCGGGGCGAGCACCCGCAGCGCACCGGCCATGGCGCTCACCGACCGCGCCCACGACAGGCCCAGCACGTCGTCGGGCATGACGATCTCGGTGAGCAGCTCGGCCGCCGCGGCCCCGAGGTGCTCGCGCAAGGAGGCCGGGTGGTCGTCAGGGGTGTCGGTGACGACGCAATGGGTGAGGCCGAGCGCCTCCATCAGCCGCGCGGAGAGCTCGACGTCGACAGCACCCGGATGGCCGATCTCGATGCGTACGAGCCCGCTGCTGCGGGCATCGTCGAGCAGGCGGGCCACCTTGAAGCGGCTGAGGGAGAACTCCTCGGCGATCTCCACCTTTGAGCGGCCGTCCAGGTAGTAGCGTCGCGCCACCGACGCGGTGAGGACGAGCTGCGCCGGGCCCCGCAGATTGCCGTGTGCAGCGGCCACGTGAAAGCCCTTTCATCAATCGCTCATCTGAGCGGCAATGAGCACATTATTGCAACAGAGATTGACGCGTGGTGACCCGTGCCACAGGCTCTAGCCGCATGATCCGGATGCCGCCCGACGCGGAGCGGCAGGGACTCGATGGCCGGAGGGCGCGATGAAGCGGTGGGGTCGGCGAGGAGCCGTACTCGGGTTCGCCATGCTGTTGGCGACGTCGGGCTGCGCGGGCGCAGGCGGCGGTGGCGGTGGCGGGGGCGGGGAAAACTCGGTCTCGGTGCTGATGGTCAACAACCCGCAGATGGTCGATCTGCAGAAGCTGACGGCCGACAACTTCACGAAGCAGACCGGCATCACGGTCAACTACACGGTGCTGCCCGAGAACGACGTCCGCGACAAGATCAGCCAAGAGTTCTCCAGTCAGGCGGGTCAGTACGACGTGGCCTCGCTGTCCAACTTCGAGATCCCGATCTACGCCAAGAACGGTTGGCTCGCGCCGATGGACGACTACGTCGCCAAGGACCCGGCGTTCAACCAGGCCGACATCCTCAAGCCGATGGCCGAGTCGCTGACCGCGGCCGACGGCAAGCTCTACGGCGAGCCGTTCTACGGCGAGTCGTCGTTCCTCATGTACCGCAAGGACGTGCTGCAGGCCAAGGGCATCACGATGCCCGCCAACCCGACGTGGCAGCAGGTGGCCGACATCGCCGCGAAGGTCGACGGGGCGCAGCCGAACATGAAGGGCATCTGCCTGCGCGGTCAGCCCGGCTGGGGCGAGGTCTTCGCGCCGCTGACCACCGTCGTCAACACCTTCGGCGGCACGTGGTTCGACAAGGACTGGACCGCTAAGGTCAACGCGCCGGAGTTCAAGGACGCCACCAACTTCTACGTCAACCTGGTCAAGGCGCACGGCGAGAACGGCGCCCCGCAGGCGGGCTTCACCGAGTGCCTGAACAACATGGAGCAGAGCAACGTCGCGATGTGGTACGACGCGACGTCGGCGGCGGGCTCGCTCGAGGCCGACAACTCCCCGGTCAAGGGCAAGATCGGGTACGTCGCCGCGCCGGTGGTGAAGACCCAGGAGTCCGGCTGGCTCTACACCTGGGCGTGGGCCATCCAGAAGGCCAGCAAGAAGCAGGACAACGCCTGGAAGTTCATCTCGTGGGCCTCGAGCCAGGGCTACGAGAACCTCGTGGGCCAGCAGTTGGGCTGGTCGCGGGTGCCCGCCGGGAAGCGTGCGTCGACCTACTCCAACCCTGACTACCTGAAGGTGGCCGGCGGCGTTCGCTGAGCCGACGAAGAACGCCATCTCGACCGCCGACCCGAACAACCCGGGCGTGCAGCCGCGACCGGCGCCGGGCATCCAGTTCGTCGGCATCCCGGAGTTCCCCGACCTCGGCACGCGGGTCTCGCAGGACATCAGCGCCGCCATCGCCGGGCAGGAGACGGTCGACCAGGCGCTCGACAAGGGCCAACAGGCCGCCGAACAGGTGGCCGCCAAGTACAAGAAGTGAGGCGAGTGCCGTCGTGAGCACCGCTCTTGAGCCCCAGGCGGGCGCGGGGACCCCCGCGCCCGCCCCGGGCGGTGGAAGCGCCATCCGTGTCGCGGGGGACTGGGCGCGGCGTGCCCCGCTCCTCCCCGCGCTGATCTTCATGATCATCGTGACCCAGCTGCCGTTCGTCGGCACGCTGATCATCTCGTTCATGAACTGGAACGCGTACTATCCCGACCAGATCGGGTTCACCGGGCTGTCCAACTACGTCGCGGTCTTCACCGACCCCGACACCCAGTCGGCGATCATCACGACGGTCGAGCTCACCGTCTCGGTCGTGCTGTTCAGCCTCGTGATCGGATTCGGGATCGCGCTGCTGCTCGACCGGGCATTCTTCGGTCGGGGTGTCGTGCGGACGCTGATGATCACGCCGTTCCTGATCGTGCCCGTCGCGGCCTTCCTGGTGTGGAAGCACGCGCTCTTCAACCCGAACTACGGCCTGTTCAACGGGTTGCTGCGCCTCGTCTTCGGGTCGAACGCGGTGCAGCCGGACTGGATCTCCATCGCGCCGCTCACCTCGATCATCGTGGCGCTGGTGTGGCAGTGGACGCCGTTTATGATGCTGATCCTGCTGGCGGGCCTGCAGAGCAAGCCGCTGGACGTCTTCGAGGCGGCCAGGATCGACGGCTGCTCGGGGTGGCAGGTGTTCCGCTACATGACCCTCCCGCACATGCGCCAGTACCTTGAGCTGCAGCGCGCTGCTCGGGTCGATCTACGTCGTGCAGACCTTCGACGCGGTCTTCATGATCACCTCCGGTGGTCTGGGCACGGCCAACCTCCCCTACGTGATCTACACGATCTTCTACAACGCGCACGACTACGGCAAGGCATCGGCGGCGGGCGTCGTGGTCGTCATCGCCACGATCATCATCGCGACGTTCGCGCTGCGCACCGTGTCGAGCCTGTTCCGGGAGGAGTCCCGATGACCGCCACCGTAGAACGGCAGGAGGCGGCCTACCGCGAGCCGCGGATGTCGCCGGAGACCCGACGTCGGGCGTCGGTTGTGGTCGTCGGGGTCGTGGCCTGGATCATCGGGCTGATCTTCGTCGCACCGGTGCTGTGGATGGTCCTGACGTCCCTGCACAGCGAGCCGGACGCGGCGACCAACCCGCCGTCGTTCTTCGCTCCGATCACGCTGGACGCGTACCGCAACTTCTTCGCCACGACCGGGGTGAACCCCTGGCCGCCGCTGATCAACTCGGCGACGGCTGCCATCGTGTCCACGCTCCTGGTGCTGGCGCTGTCCATCCCGGCCGCCTATGCGCTGTCGATCCGGCCGGTCCGCAAGTGGACCGACGTGATGTTCTTCTTCCTGTCCACCAAGATGCTGCCTGTGGTGGCGGGCCTGCTGCCGATCTACCTGATCGCGCAGTACACCGGCCTGCTCGACAACATCTACTTCCTGGTCATCCTCTACACCTCGATGAACCTGCCGATCGCGGTGTGGATGATGCGCTCGTTCCTGGCCGAGGTGCCGGTCGAGATGCTCGAGGCAGCCTCGCTGGACGGTGCCGGGCTGATGCGTCAGTTGCGTCTCGGTCATCGTGCCGATCGTGTTGCCTGGGATCGCGGCCACGTCGCTGATCTGCTTCATCTTCAGCTGGAACGAGCTGCTGTTCGCGCGGGTGCTCACCGCGACGGTCGCGCAGACCGCCCCGGTGTTCCTCACCGGCTTCGTCACCAGCCAGGGCCTGTTCCTGGCCCAGGTGTGCGCGGCCGCGGTCGTGGTGTCGCTCCCGGTGATCGCGGCCGGGTTCGCCGCTCAGGACAAGCTGGTGCAGGGCCTTTCGATGGGGGCGATCAAGTGACGCCACTCTCGACGGCGACACTGCACTCGCTCGACCCGGCCGTGGCCGTCCCCGGCTACGACCGGGGCACGGTCCGGGTCGGGATCGTGCACCTGGGGGTCGGCGCGTTCCACCGCGCCCACCAGGCGCTCTACCTGGACCGGCTGATGAACTCTGGGCTTGGCCTGGAGTGGGGGATCTGCGGGGTCGGGGTGCTGCCGGGCGACGCGCGCATGCGCGACGCCCTGCACGCGCAGGACTGCCTCTACACCCTCGTCGAGAAGAGCCCCGACGGCAGCCAGCAGGCCAGGGTGATCGGCTCGATCGTGGAGTACCTGCTCGCCCCCGACGACCCGGAGGCGGTGGTCGAGAAGATGGCCGACGAGGCCATCAAGATCGTCTCGCTCACCGTCACCGAGGGCGGCTACAACTTCCACGCCGTCACCGGTGAGTTCCAGGCCGACAACCCGGGTGTGCAGCACGACCTCGAGCCGGGCGCGGCGCCGCAGACGACGTTCGGCCTGGTCGTCGAGGCGCTCGCGCGGCGACGGCAGCGCGGCATCCCGCCGTTCACGGTGCTGTCCTGCGACAACATCCAGGGCAACGGGGACGCCGCCCGCCGCAGCTTCACCGCGTTCGCCCGGCTGCGGGACCCGAAGCTGGGCGAGTGGGTGGAGCAGCACGTGCGGTTCCCCAACTGCATGGTCGACCGCATCACCCCGGTCACGACCGACGACGACCGGGCCGCGCTGGCCGAGCGGTTCGGCGTCGAGGACAAGTGGCCGGTGGTGTGCGAGCCGTTCACGCAGTGGGTGCTCGAGGACGACTTCGGCCTCGGCCGTCCGCCGGTTGAGGACGCCGGGGCGCAGGTCGTCGGCGACGTCGAGCCGTACGAGCTGATGAAGCTGCGGCTGCTCAACGCCAGCCACCAGGGGCTGTGCTACCTGGGCTACCTCGCGGGCTACCGGCTGGTGCACGACGTGTGCCAGGACCCGCTGTTCGCCGAGTTCCTGCTCGCCTACATGGACCGGGAGGCCACGCCGTCGCTCTCGCCCGTGCCCGGGATCGACCTGCACGCCTACAAGCGGCAGCTGATCGAGCGGTTCTCCAACCCGCAGGTGCGCGACACGGTGGCGCGGCTGTGCGCGGAGAGCTCCGACCGGATCCCCAAGTGGCTGCTGCCGGTGATCCGCTACAACCTGGAGCACGACGGCGAGATCGAGCGGGCCACGTTGGTCGTGGCGGCGTGGGCGCGCTACGCCGAGGGCGTCGACGAGGACGGCGAGCCGATCAAGATCGTCGACCGGCTGGCCGACACGCTGACCGCCACCGCGCAGTCGCAACGCGACGATCCGCTCGCGTTCGTCCGCAACCGGGAGCTGTTCGGCGATCTGGTCGACAACGAGCGGTTCGCCGCGACCTACCAGCGCCACCTGGCGTCGCTGCACTCGGTGGGCGCGCGGGCCACCCTGGAAGCCGTGAGCGGATAACAGTGTTCCAGCACTCGTTTCCGCTCACGACCCCATGAGGGCCGCCGTCATCGACGTGGGCCGGGTGACGGTCGAGTCGATTCCCGACCCGACACCCGGGCCGCGCGAGGTCGTCGTCGCGGTGGCTGCGTGCGGCATCTGCGGCACCGACCTGCACATCGCCGACGGCGAGTTCGCCCCGACGCTCCCGGTCACGCCGGGACACGAGTTCGCGGGCGAGGTGGTCGCGGTCGGCACCGCGGTCGACCCGGCCGTCGACGGGGTGCGCGTCGGCGACCAGGTGGCCGTCGACCCTTCCCTCTACTGCGGCGAGTGCTACTTCTGCCGTCGCGGGCGGGGCAACCTGTGCGAGCGGTGGCGGGCGATCGGGGTGACGGCGACGGGCGGCGCAGCGGACTACGTGGCGGCGCCGGTGGCCAACTGCGTGGTGCTGCCGCCCGAGGTGCGCCCGGCCGACGCCGCGCTGGTCGAGCCGCTGTCGTGCGCGGTGCACGGGTTCGACGTGCTGGCGCCCGCCATGGGCGACCACTACCTCATCTACGGGGCCGGGACGATGGGCCTGATGATGCTGGAGCTCGCCAAGCGGGCCGGGGCGGCGAGCGTGAGCATGGTCGACCTCAACCCGGCCCGCCTGGAGACGGCCCGGGAGCTGGGCTGTTCGGCCGCCGTCGGGTCGGCCGACGAGCTGGACCGGCCGCGCGGGTGGGACAACGTGATCGACTGCACCGGGGTCGTCGCCGCGATCGAGGACGGCCTGCGTCGCGTGATCAAGGGCGGCACGTTCCAGCAGTTCGGCGTGGCGAACGAGGACGCCGTGGCGCGCTTCTCCCCGTTCACGGTCTACCACCAGGAGATCCGCATCGTCGGCTCGATGGCGGTGCTGCACAGCTTCGAGCGGGCGGCGCAGCTGTTCGCCGAAGGCGTGCTCCGGCCCGACGTGATGATCTCCGACCGGAAGCCGCTCGCCGACTACCCCGCGGCACTGGAGCAGTTCCGCGCCGGGGTGGGCCGCAAGATCCAAGTGAATCCCTGACCCCGTGATCGCCGAGTTCGGTGAATTTCGTGCGCTGGTGCACGTTTGGCGCCGAACGCGGCGATCATGGTCGGGCGGCGGGCTGGGGCGGCGTCCGGTCAGAGGCTGTCGATGGCCTGCTGGATCCGGCGGACCGACACCGGATAGCGGGTGCGCATCGGGTGCGCGTAGAGGCTGACGCGCAGCTCCTCGATCATCCAGCGGATCTCACGGAGCGCGGGCGACGGCTCGGCGCCGGGCGGGAGGGCGGCCACGAGCTGCGCGTATTCGTCGGCGACGACGGCGACCTCCGCCGTCCACGACGCGTCGCGGGCCGGGTCGACGCGCAGCTTCTCGATCCGCCGCTCGGCCGCCTCCAGGTAGCGCGCCACGTCGGCCAGCCGGGTGGCGCCGTCGCGGCTCGCGAAACCGGGGCCGACGAGGTCGTCGAGCTGGGCGGTGAGGTCCGGCGGCACCGAGCGGAGGTCGGCCAGCGCCACCTGCACGCGATGCCACACGGCCAGCACCCCGCGTGCGGCCTCCAGCACCTGCTGCGTCGTGCCCGCCAGCCGCTTCGCGAAGAGCGCGCGCAGCCGGGCGTAGCCACGCTCGTCCCAGGCCGGGCCGCCCGCGGCGTGGATGAGCGCGTCGGCAGCGGCCGTCACGCAGTCGTCGACGAGCGCGGCGACCGAGCCGTACGGGTTGCGCGCGAGGACGAGGCGGCTGGCGCCTGCGAGGTCGCGCTGGACCTGCCGCGCAGGGGAGGGGGTGTCCAGCAGCAGGAGCCGACGGACGCCACGGGCGTGGACGGCGTCGCGCTCGGCCGCGGTCGGGAACACGCGCACCTCGGCGGTCTCACCCCGGTCGACCAGCCCCGGATACCCGGTGACGACGTGCCCGCCGCGGCGGACCCCGATCTCGCGGGGCAGCTCGCCGATCGCCCACGTGGTGAGGCCGGTGCGCGTCACGTCGGTGGCGGCCAGCTCCGCGCGCACCTGCGGGGCCAGCTTGCGGCGCAACGCCTCCAGGTCCGTGCTGCGGTCGATCTCCCGGCCCTGCTCGTCGACCACGCGGAACGTGACGGCGAGGTGCTCGGGCAGCCGGTCAAGCTCCCATGCGTCGCGCGGGATGGTGACGCCGCGCATCCGGCCGAGCTCGCGCTCCAGCCCGTCGAGCAGCGGCTCGTCACCCGCGTTCAGCCGAGCGAGGACGGCCCTGGCGTGGTCGGGCGCGGGCGCGAACTGGCGCCGCAGGTTCTTGGGCAGCGTCTTGATCAACGCCGTGACCAGCTCTTCCCGCAACCCGGGCACCTGCCACGTGAACGGCGTCGGGTCCACCTGGTGCAGCGCCGCGACCGGCACGTCCACCGTGATCCCGTCTTCGCTCCGGCCCGGCTCGAACGCGTACGACAGCGGCAGCGTGAGCCCGCCCGCCTCGACGTGGTCCGGGTATGCCGAAGGGTCGATCGCGGCGGCCTGTGCCGTGCGCACCATCGCGTCGGTGAAGTCCAAGAGGGACTTGTCGGCAAGCTTGCGCCACCACGTGTCGAAGTGCCGCCCGGAGACGACGGAAGCGGGGATCCGCGCGTCGTAGAACGCGACGAGCGTCTCCTCGTCGACGGAAAGGTCGCGCCGCCGCGCCCGCGTCTCCAGCTCCTCGACGTCCTCCAACAGGGCGCGGTTGGCGTGGAAGAAGCGGTGGCGGGTGTCCCATTCACCCTCGACGAGCGCGTGGCGGATGAACAGGTCGCGGGCGGTCTCGGGATCGATGCGGCCGTAGTCGACGCGGCGGTCGACGACGACCGGCACCCCGTGCAGCGTCACCCGTTCGACCGCGACGGCGGCGGCGCGCTTGCGCGACCAGTGCGGTTCGGAATACGTCCGTTTGACGAGATGTTCGGCGAGCGGCTCGACCCACTCCGGCTGGATCTTCGCGACGGTGCGCGCGAACAGCCGCGACGTCTCCACCAGCTCCGCGGCCATCACCCAGCGCGGGTTCTTCTTGGACAGCGGCGAGCCCGGGAAGATCATGAAGTGGGCGCCGCGGGCACCGAGGTACTCGCGGGTCTCGCCCTCGCGCACGCCGATCTGCGAGAGCAGGCCGGAGAGCACCGCGATGTGGATCTTCTCGGGGGACGCGTCGGCGTCGTTCGGGGTGAGACCCGCGTTCCGGGCGGCCTGGCGCAGCTGCGCGTGCAGGTCCTGCCACTCGCGGATGCGCAGGAAGTGCAGGAACTCGGCGCGCAGCTCCTTGCGGAACCGGCTGCCGGACAAGGCCTCCCGGCGTTCGGCGACGTGTCGCCACAGGTTGAGGTAGCTCAGGAAGTCCGAGCCGTCGACCACGAACCGGGCGTGCTTCTCGTCGGCGGCCTGGCGCTGGTCGACGGGCCGCTCCCGCGGGTCCTGCACCGACAGCGCCGCGGCGATCACGAGCACCTCGCGCAGGCACCCGGTGCGGTCGGCCTCGACGAGCATGCGGCCGAGCCGGGGGTCGACCGGCAATGTGGACAGCGCGCGGCCCACCGGGGTCAGCGCGTTCCCTTCGAGGGCACCGAGCTCGTGGAGCAGTGCGAGGCCGTCGTTCACCGCGCGCGCATCGGGCGGGTCGACGAACGGGAACGCGGTGATTTCCCCGAGGTCGAGCGCGATCATCTGCAGCACGACCCACGCGAGGTTCGTGCGGAGGATCTCGGGTTCGGTGAAGGCGGGGCGGGCGTCGAAGTCGTCCGCGGCGTAGAGGCGGATGCAGATGCCGTCGGCGACCCGGCCGCAGCGCCCGGCCCGCTGGCTGGCGCTGGCCTGGCTGATCTTCTCGATCGGCAGCCGCTGGACCTTGAGGCGCCGCGAGTAGCGGGAGATGCGCGCGAGGCCCGGGTCGATCACGTAGCGGATGCCGGGCACGGTGAGGGAGGTCTCGGCGACGTTGGTGGCGAGCACCACCCGGCGGCCCAGCGTGGCCTGCCTCGGCGCGAAGACGCGTTGCTGTTCGGCCGTGGTCTGGCGCGCGTAGAGGGGGAGGATCTCCATGCCGGTCGCGGCGGAGTGGCGGGCCAGGCCGTCGGCGGTGTCGCGGATCTCGCGCTCGCCGGGGAGGAACACGAGGATGTCGCCGGGGCCCGCGCGGCGCAGCTCGGTGACGGCGTCGGCGATGGCGTCGAGCTGGTCGCGGTCGGGATCGGAGTCTGGGTCCTCGGGATCGACGATGGGCCGGTAGCGGATCTCGACCGGGTAGGTCCGGCCCGATACCTCGACGATCGGGGCTCCGCTGAAGTGGGCCGCGAACCGTTCCGGGTCGATGGTGGCCGACGTGATGACGACCTTGAGGTCGGGGCGGCGGGGGAGGAGCTGTGCGAGGTAGCCGAGGATGAAGTCGATGTTGAGGCTGCGCTCGTGGGCCTCGTCGATGATCAGGGTGTCGTAGCCACGTAGCATCCGGTCGCCCGCGAGCTCGGCGAGCAGGATGCCGTCGGTCATGAGCTTGACCAGCGTGTTCTCGCCCACCTGGTCGGTGAAGCGGACCTTCCAGCCGACGGCCTCGCCGACCTCGGAGTGCAGCTCCTCGGCGATGCGGGCCGCCACCGTACGCGCGGCAAGGCGGCGGGGCTGGGTATGCCCGATCCGGCCGCGGACGCCGCGGCCGAGCTCCAAGCAGATCTTCGGGATCTGGGTGGTCTTCCCTGAGCCGGTCTCGCCCGCGACGATCACGACCTGGTGGTCGCGGATCGCGGCGGCGATGTCGGCGCGGCGGGCGCTGACCGGCAGCTCGGCCGGGTAGGAGATCGTCGGCACGGCGGCACGGCGCGACGCGACGTGCTGCTCGGCGGTGTCGAGCGCGGCGGCGACGTCGGCCAGGGCCTTCTCGTGCGCCCGCCCGTCGCGGGTGCGGGCGGCGGTGGCGAGGCGGCGCGCGAGGCGGTGCTCGTCGGCCAGGGTGAGCGCGGGGAGGCGCTCGGCGAGCGCGGCGACCTCGCCCGTGGCGTCGGCGAACGTAGGAGTGGGCCCGTCGTCGTCCGGTCGGCCGCCTGCGCGGCGGCGTGGGCGCTCCGGCGCGGGGCGGCGGTCGTTCGAGGAGCCACGCCCGGTCCGGCGTGCGGTCGGCGCGTCGGCCGTCGGAGTCGGCCCAGCGGTGGCGTCGCCGCTCGGGCCTGCGCGGCGCCCCGATGGGACGTCGACGGCCGGGTCGCGGGTCCGGCCGTTGGGTGCGCCGTCGGCGGCGGGGCTGCGGCGGGGTCGGCGGCGCGGGCGGCCCGTGCGCGCACGCGACTGCGCCGGGCCGCCGGTCTCCCGTTCCGCGGGTACGTCGGGGCGCGGCATCGTGCTCCAGTGTGCCCGGCGTCAGGCCGGGCGCAGGGTGGGGGTGATCTCGTCGGCCACCGGATCGTCGGCGGCCGGGTGCTCGACCAGCGCGAGCACGCGGTTGGCGAGGAACCGCGCGGTGCGGACGGCGGAGCCGCCGCGGGTGACCTCGGCGACCTCGACCACCCCACGCCCATGCGTGATGGTGACCTTCCGGCCCGCGCGCGTCGCGATGACCTCGTACGTGCGGGTGGTGCCGCTTCCTGCGTCGATGACGATCTCTACTCGGTCGCCCCTCATGTCCGTTCCCCGTTCTCTCTCGGTGCGTCGGGGGCGGCGCCGTCGGGGTGCGGCGCCGCCCGTCGCGACCGCGTCGCTCCGGCCGCGGGAATCGCCGGGACGCGGTTGGTTGGGAAGAAGTATGAACGTCCGCGCCGGATGCCGGTCGCCTCTCGGCGCGTGGCACACCCGTAGGCGGCGAAGGTTGAGACCCGGGGACACGGATCACCCAGCGCGGACAGCCGGTACAACACGGTGCCCCGCCGGTCCATTCCCGTGGTCGTGCGCGGAAACGAGTGCCAGAGCACTCGTTTCCGCTCACAGGCTCGTGAGCACCCCGTCCGTCCAGACCGGCCAGGCCTCGATCGCCCACGGGCCGAAGTCGCGGTCGGTGAGCACCACCCCCGCGGCGCCCGCGTCCGGGTCGACCCACAGGAACGTGCCCGACTGGCCGAAGTGGCCGAACGTCCGCGGCGAGCTCTGCCTGCCGGTCCAGTGCGGGGACTTGCCGTCGCGGATCTCGAAGCCCAACCCCCAGTCGTTGGGCGACTGCCTGCCGTAGCCGGGCAGGACGCCGTCCAGGCCGGGGAACGCCACACGGGTGGCGTCGGCGAGGGTGGCCGTGAGCGTGGGGGAGAGCAGCTCGGCGGCGAAGCGCGCCATGTCGTCGACGCTCGACATGGCCTCATGGGCGGGTGAGCCGTCGAGACGCGTGGCGCTCATGCCCAACGGCTCGCAAACGGCCTCGTTCAGGTATTCGGCGAAGGGGATCGCGGTGGCCGCGGCGACGGTCTCGCCCAGCACGTCGAACCCGACGTTCGAGTAGATCCGGCGGGTCCCGGGCTTGGCCTGGACCTTGCCTTCGGAGAACGAGAGCCCCGACGCGTGCGCGGCGAGGTGGCGCACGGTGGAACCGGGGGGTCCGGCCGGGGTGTCCCACTCGACCGCGCCCTCCTCCACCGCGATGAGCGTGGCGTAGGCGGTGAGCAGCTTCGTCACCGAGGCGAGGTGGCCGAACACCCGGTCGGTCTCGCCCGCCGTGGCGGCGACCGTCGCCGTCGGCGGTGACGACCGCGGCCGCGACGTGGTCGACGGGCCAGTCCAGCACCGTGCCGACCGCAAGCCTCAGGTCAGGCATCGCCGTACACCGGGATGGCCGCACCGCTGATCGGGGCCGCGTCCGGCCCGCAGAGGAACGCGATGACCTTGGCGATCGCGGCAGGGGCGACCGCGCGGGCGGCGAGGTCGGCCGACATCCAGCTCCGGTTGGCCGGGGTGTCGATCACGGACGGCAGCACGGCGTTGACGCGGATGTGCTGGGGGCGCAGCTCGTCGGCCAGGATCTGGGCGAGCCGCACGACGGCGGCCTTGCTGGTGGCGTGCGCGACCGGCGCGGGTCCCGTGACCGCCGTCTTCGAACCCACCAGGACGATCGCGCCGCCCGCCGCGAACCGCGTCGCCACGGCCTGGGCGGTCCACAGCGCGGAGCCGAAGTTGGACGTGAAGAGGCTGTCGAGGATCTCCTCGGTGGTGTCGGCCAGCTTGCCGGGTGTGAACCCGCCCGCGAGCCCCACCAGGGCATCCGGCGTGACCGGGAGCCCGTCGACCTGCGTGAACGCCTCCTGGACGGCCGCGCGGGAGGCCAGGTCGACGGGGATCGCGTAGACGTTGTCCCGCTCGCCGAGGGCCTTGAGCGCGGGGGACGGCCGGTCCAGCGCGATGATCGCGCGCCCTTGCCCGAGGAACTCGTCCACCACCGCGTGCCCGAGCGCGCCCGCTGCGCCCGTCACGATCGCTGCGTCCATGCCTGACATCCTGCACGCTGTCGGGCATGGCGCGAGCACGGGTGGGGACGTCGGGGTGGCGCTATCCGCCGTGGCGCCGCACGTTCTACCCGGACGGCCTCCCGCAGCGCCGCGAGCTTTCGCACCTCTCCCGCCGCGTCGACACCATCGAGATCAACGGGTCCTTCTACTCGCTCCAACGGCCGGAGAGCTGGCGCGCCTGGGCCGCCGAGACGCCCGACGACTTCGTCTTCGCGGTCAAGGGTCCGCGGTTCGTCACGCACATGAAGCAGCTGCGCGACGTCGCGACGCCGGTGGCGAACTTCCTGGCCTCCGGCGTCCTCGCGCTCGGGCCCAAGCTCGGGCCGGTGCTGTGGCAGCTGCCGCCGCGGATGCGGTTCGACGCCGAGCGACTCGCCGCTTTCCTCGCGCTGCTGCCCCACACGACGGCCGCCGCGGCCCGGCTCGCGGAGGAGCACGACGAGCGCCTTGACGGGCGCGCGCTCACGGAGACCGACGCCGACCGGCCACTGCGGCACGCCATCGAGCCCCGGCACGAGAGCTTCCGGGACCCTGCGTTCGCCGCGTTGCTGCGGGAGCACGGCACAGCACTCGTCGTCGCCGACTCCGCGGGCACCTGGCCGGTCTTCGACGAGGCCACCGCCGACTTCCGCTACGCCCGCCTGCATGGCGCCGACGAGCTGTACGCGTCGGGCTACACCGCGGACGCGCTGGACGCGTGGGCGAAGCGGGTGCGGGCGTGGCTGGCCGACGGGGACGTCTTCGTCTACTTCGACAACGACGCCAAAGTCCACGCGCCGTTCGACGCGATCGAGTTGGCGCGGCGGCTCAGTTGACCCGGCTCGCCCGCTCGCCCCACTCCTTCTCGCGCAGCTCGAACTTCTGCACCTTGCCCGTGGAGGTCTTGGGCAGCGCGTCGACGACCTCGACGTCGCGCGGCGCCTTGTAGCGGGCGATCTTCGTCTTCACGTGGTCGATCAGCTCGTCCGGCGTGGCGCTCTGGCCCTCGACCAGCACGACGAACGCCTTGGGCCGCTCGCCCCACTGCTCGTCCGGCACCCCGATGACGGCCGCCTCCAGCACCGCAGGGTGGGAGACGATGGCCTGCTCCACCTCGATCGTCGAGATGTTCTCGCCGCCGGAGATGACGACGTCCTTGGCGCGGTCGCGCAGCTCGACGTAGCCGTCGGGATGCATCACGCCCAGGTCGCCGGAATGGAACCAGCCGCCCTCGAACGCCTTCTCGGTGGCGTCCGGCTCCTCCCAGTAGCCCTTCATGACGTTGTTGCCGCGCATGACGACCTCGCCCAGCGCTTTGCCGTCGCGCGGGACGTCGTTCATGTTGTTGTCAACCACGCGCATGCGGTCGGCGCAGATCATCCCCATGCCTTGGCGGGCCTGCTTCGCGGAACGGTCGTCGCCCTGCAGGTCCTCGGCGCGGTAGGCGTTGACCGAGTACGGGCCATAGGTCTCGGTGAGCCCGTAGACGTGCACGATCCGGAAGCCCATGTCCTCGGCGGCCTTGATCGTGGTGGGGGACGGGGGCGCACCCGCCGTCGTCATGACGATCGAGGTCTCCAGCCGCGAGGCGGCCTTGTCGCGCAGGATGGTCGTGACGACGGTCGGAGCGCCGTTGAGGTGGGTGACGCCGTGCTCGCGGATCAGCGACCAGATCACGTCGCCCCGGACCTCGCGCAGGCAGACGTGCGTGCCGCCGATCGCGGTGACCGCCCACGGCGTGCACCAGCCGTTGCAGTGGAACATCGGCAGCGTCCAGAGGTAGACGCTGTCCGGGCTGTGGAACGAGTGCACGATCTCGCCGTACGAGTTCAGGTGCGCGCCGCGGTGGTGGTACATCACGCCCTTGGGGCGGCCCGTCGTGCCGGACGTGTAGTTGATCGAGATCGTGGCGTCCTCGTCGGCGATGGTCCAGGCGAGGTCGTCGTCCTTTCCGCGAGCGAGCAGGTCGTTGTAGGTGACGCCGGAGCCGATGTTGTCGCCGGGGTTGACCGGGTCGATCACCGTGACGATCTCCTCGACCGTCTTCAGCTCGCCTGCCACCGGCGCCACCGCCGGGTAGAGCGCCGCGTCGACCACCAGCAGCTTGCACCCGGCGTGGTCGAGGATGTAGCCGATCTCTTCGGTGGAGAGCCGGGTGTTGATCGCGACGAGCACCGCGCCCGCAAGCGGCACGGCGAAGTGCGCCACCAGCATCTCGGGGATGTTGGGCAGGAGGTAGGCGACGCGGTCGCCGGGCTCGATGCCGGAGCCGCGCAGAGCATGCGCGACCCGGGTGGCCTCGGCCGCGAACTCCCGGTAGGTGTGGCGACGGTCGCCGTAGACGATGGCCGTCTTGTCCGGGTAGACGTCGGCGGAGCGCCCTAGGAACGTAAGCGGGGTGAGTTGTGTGTTCCAGACGGCCGTCATGGCCTGATCCTCACCCGTGCGTGGGTGGTGCCGCTAGGCCCTTAGTCCTCTTCGATCGAGATGGCCGCACGGGGGCAGGAGGCGACGCACTCCTCCAGCTTCGGGCGCAGCGCCTCCGGCGGGTGCTCGTCGAGGATGTAGAGGAAGTCGTCGTCGCGGACCTCGAACACCTCGGGCAGGATCCCCATGCAGACGGCGTTGGATTCGCAGAGATCGAAATCGACCTTCACCTTCATGCGGCGCATCGTGCTCCTGCCCGTACGCGGCCGAAAGCTCAGGTGACCCTCATCTGGCGTGCGGCGGGGTCGTCCCCACGGCAGGCACTGGCGCGAGCAACGCAGGCCCGGCCGCCGCAGCCACGGGCGGGGTCTCCGGAGCGGCGGCAAGCGCGCTGCCCGCCATGGCGAGCGCGAGCGCCAGGCTCAGCGCCGCGGTCGATGCCGCAACGCGCACGCGACAGGGCGCGGACATGGGCGGACCTCTCGGATGGGTGGCCGGACGTGGGGAGCGGGCGGCCTGCCTACCCATCCGATGCGGTGCTGGAGCGCGTTACCTCCGTGGCTCAAGTTGGGCCGAACAGCCCATCCGGTTAGGGATGGCGGAGCACCGGGCGCATGGCGTCGAGCACACCGACGTTCTCGATCGTGCTCGGCACCGGCTCGTCGGCGCCGTCGGCGATGCCGCGCATGGTCTTGCGCAGGATCTTCCCCGACCGCGTCTTCGGCAGCCCCGCGACGACCGCGACGTCCCTGAGCGACGCCACCGCACCGATGCGGCTCCGGACGAGTTGCACCAGCTCGGCGCGGAGCTCGTCCTCATCGCGCTCCACACCCGCCTTGAGCACGACGAACCCGCGCGGGATCTGGCCCTTCATCGGGTCGGCCACGCCGATGACCGCGCACTCCGCGACGTCGGGGTGCGACGCGAGCACCTCCTCCATCCCGCCGGTCGAGAGCCGGTGGCCCGCCACGTTGATGACGTCGTCGGTGCGGCCCATGACGTACACGTAGCCGTCCTCGTCGATGCGGCCGCCGTCGCCGGTGAGGTAGTAGCCTTCGAAGGCGGTCATGTACGAGGCCACGAAACGAGCGTCGTCGTTCCAGAGCGTGGGCAGCGACCCCGGCGGCATCGGCAGCTTGACGACGATCGCGCCGTCGGTGCCGTCCTCGACCTTCTTGCCGGAGGAGTCGAGGACCTGCACGTCCCAGCCGGGCAGCGGCTTGGTGGGCGAGCCGGGCTTGATCGGCAGCAGCTCGATGCCCGCCGGGTTGGCCACGATGGGCCAGCCGGTCTCGGTCTGCCACCAGTGGTCGATCACCGGGATGCCGAGCAGGTCGGACGCCCAGTGGTAGGTCTCAGGGTCCAGCCGCTCGCCCGCGAGGTAGAGGTACTTCAGCGACGAGAGGTCGTACTTCGCGGCGTACTCGCCGTTCGGGTCCTCCTTCTTGATCGCCCGGAACGCCGTGGGCGCGGTGAACATGCTGCGCGCGCCGTGGTCGGCGACCACCCGCCAGAACTGCCCCGCGTCCGGGGTGCCGACCGGCTTGCCCTCGTAGAGCACGGTGGTCGCGCCGACCAGCAGCGGCGCGTAGACGATGTAGGAGTGGCCGACGACCCAACCGACGTCGGAGCCGGTGAAGATCGTCTCGCCGGGCCCGACGGCGTAGACGTTGGGCATCGTCCAGTGGAGCGCCACCGCGTAGCCGCCGCCGTCGCGCACGACGCCCTTGGGCTTCCCGGTGGTGCCGGACGTGTAGAGGATGTAGAGCGGGTCGGTGGCCGCGACCGGCACGCAGTCGGCCGGGGTGGCCGCGACCATCGCGTCCGCCCAGTCGACGTCGTCGGGGCCCATCTCGGCGGTCACCTGCGGGCGTTGCAGGATCACCCGCTTGCTGGGCTTGTGCGCGGCGAGCCTGATCGCCTCGTCCAGCAGCGGCTTGTAAGGGCAGCACCTTCTTGCCCTCGATGCCGCACGACGCGGAGACGATCACGTTGGGCTGGGCGTCGTCGATCCGCACCGCGAGCTCGTTGGGCGCGAAGCCGCCGAACACGACCGAGTGGACGGCACCGAGCCGGGCGCACGCGAGCATGGCGATGGCGGCCTCGGGCACCATCGGCATGTAGATCACCACGCGGTCGCCGACCCCGACGCCGAGCTCCGACAGCACACCCGCGAACGTGGCGACCTCGTCGAGCAGCGCGGCGTAGGTGTAAGTGCGCGTGCTCTGGGTGACGGGTGAGTCGTAGATCAGCGCGGCCTGCTCGCCCCGGCCTGCGGCGACGTGTCGGTCGAGCGCGTTGTGGCAGACGTTCAGTCGCCCGTCGGGGAACCAGCGGTAGAACGGCGGTCGGGAGGCGTCGAGCGCGCGGGTGGGTGGGGTTTCCCAGTCGATCCCTTGCGCCGCCTCCAGCCAGAAGGCCTCGGGATCCTCGGTGCTGGCCTTGAACACGTCCTCGTACCCACCCATGGTAGGCCTCCTCGCCTGCTGGTTTGGGCCGACCCTATGGCCGGCGTGGCATGCCGACACCGGCCCAAAGTCCCCAATAAACAGGGTCGTCACCCGTTCGGCAGACTCACCGATGCCTTGAGTCACTCGTTCGACTCATTGTGACGCTGCCGCTGCCAACCGTCGTCCCGTTGACGCGGGTGCCTGCGCGACCTCGTCCCAGGCTCGCGGTGACCGTTGTGGCCGTCGCCGCACTGGTCGTCGGGCTGGTGGGGTGGCGTGGGACGGCGGCGCTGCCGCGGGCCGTGGCGGTGGCCGCGTGTGGCCCCGCCTGGGTGACCGCGTGGCAGGCCGCCATGCAACCGGGCCAGCCGCCGCGGGCGATCGCGGGTGGGGGGACGCTGCGGATGATCGTTCGGCCGCAGGTCGGGGGTGCGCAGGTGCGGGTGCGGCTCTCCAACGTGTACGGCTCGGCGCCGCTGGCGGTCGGCGCGGTGTCGGCGGCCCGAGCGGGCGGCCCTGCGCGTGCGGCCGAGGCCGGGTCGACCGTCGAGCGCGCGGCGCAGGCGGCGGCTGCAGGCGCGGCGGTCGATCCCGAGAGCGAGCGCCCGGTGACGTTCGCAGGCCGTGCGGCGACGGTGATCCCACCGGGCGAGGAGGCGGTGAGCGACCCCGTGCCCGTCGCCGCCTCCGGCTCGTTGGCGGTGACGATCGCCGTGCCCGCACTCCCGCCGGTGATCAGCGAGCACCCCGTCGCGCTGCAGACGTCCTGGCTCGCGCCCCCCGGCGTCCCACCGGAGCTCGGTGCGCCGCTGACGTCGTGGCTCCTGCTCAGCGGCGTGGACGTGCTGGCACCGCGGCCCGTGCACGCGATCGTCGCCGTCGGCGACTCGATCACCGACGGGGTCGGCACCACGCCGGACACCGATGCCCGCTGGACCGACGCACTGGCGGCCCGGCTCGCGGCCACGGGCGGCGACGCGACGATGGCGGTGCTCAACGCCGGGATCTCGCGCAACGAGCTGCTGTCCGACGGCGACGGTGGGCCGCCGCCGCAGGCCCGTTTCGCCGACGACGTCGCGCAGACGCTCGGCGCCACCGACGTCGTGCTCAACATCGGCACGAACGACATCGCGGCCGGGCGTGACGCGGCCGCGATCGAGGCGGGCCTGACGCGGTTCGCGGACGCGGCCCGGGCGGCGGGCAAGCGGGTGTTCCTCACGACGATCACGCCGTCGGTCGCGGGGGCTCACGGCACACCGCGGGCCATGGCCACGCGGGCCGCGGTGAACGACTGGGTGCGGGTGCACGGGCGGGAGCACGCGGCCGGGGTGGTCGACTTCGCCGCGGCCGTCGCCGACCCGGCCAACCCGGAGCGGCTGGCCCCGGCTGCGGACGCGGGGGACGGCCTGCACCTGTCGGCGGCGGGCTACCGCGCATTGGCCGCGGCCGTGCCGGTCGCCGCGCTGACCGGCAGCCCGTGCCTGGCCGACGACCCGGCCGCCGCCCTCGCGCTGTCCCGCTGACGCGGCACGTCCGCGCCTCGCCGCTCGCGCTGTCCGCGCACTGTCGCGCCGAGACCGCGCTGCTGCCCTCGCCGCTGTCCCGCGCTCGAGAGGGACCTCAGCGGGGTTTCGCCATGATCGAACCCCGTTGGTGTTCCGCTCGAGCGCCTCGGGCCGCGATCATGTCGAGCTACGAGCGGAGGCCGAGCCTGCGGAGGCTGCGCTTGCGTGCGGGCTCGTCGGTGGGGATCGGCATGGGCCCGGTGGCCGGGCCTGCGTCGGACTCCTCGCGGTCGAGGCGGTCGATCACCCAGTCGACGGCCAGCGCGCCGGGCGTCACGCCGCGGTCGGCGGCGATGCGGCGCAGCTGCTCGATGCGCAGCGCGGGCAGGCGCAGCTGGAACACCTGTGCGGAGCCGAACCGGCCGGTCAGCTCGGTCGGGTGTTCGGCGTTGGCCGTGGACAGGGCGGCGAGGTAGGAGTCGAGGTCGCCGTGGCCCCCGAGCGCGGCGTCCATGTGGGCGTCGGCTTCGGGGCGCGTAGCCGGGGCGGCGCGGTGGCGCGGTCGGGTCGACGACATGGCGGGGAGCCTACCGCGGTGTCGCAGCCATGATCGCGACAAGTGGCACGTCACGCAGGCGCGAACCGTCGTGACGTGCCGGTCGCCGCGATCGCAGCCCGACGTCAACCAGCGAGGGCGAAGCCCGCGTGCGAAAGGGCGGCGCCGACCTCATCGCGGCCGATCTCACGCACCGAGACGACGGTGACCGCGCCCGTGGCGAGCTCGACGTCCACCGAGCTGACGCCCTCGATGCCGCCAACCTCCTCCGACACCGTGAGCGCGCAGTGTCGGCAGGTCATCCCGGCGACGTGGAACTCGTTGCGGATCGGAGTCCGGATGGACATTCGCGCCTCCTCCATGGGCCAGCCTCTGCTGATCTTGGCAGACGCCCCCGCGGCCCGGTGTGCGAGGGTACTCAAGCCTGTTCGGTGCGTCACTGCTCCTCGCGGGGGCTCACCCGGGAAGAGGCGTGCGATGGGGTGGCCCGAATGGGTAACGTTACGGTCACGGCTGTGGGGAGCACCGACTCGGCGCGGGGAGTGCCGGTTCGGGTGAAGTTCGGGGCAAGGCGGCCCGGGGTCCTCGAGCGCCGTCAGGGACACCAAGCGACGGGGAGACGCGCATGAGTGGTGGCATCGGCAGCGTGCGGCGAGATGTGGGGGACGACCGGCTCGGCCCCGGCGACATCCCCAGTCAGCGAACGGCCGCGGACGCCTACCGGGTGTCGGATGATCAATTGAACCGCGCGCGCATGGTGGTGGCGCGCAACTCCGCCGACCAGGAGGACCTTCGCCAGCTGCTCGACATGCTCGGCCTGATCTCCGCGAACCCCGATCAGCCGCCACCCGTCAGCCGCTGATCAGCGGAAACGAGCGCACGTACCCCCGGCTGAGGGCGCTCGGCGTACGCTGTCCTATGCTTGGCCTCGCTCCCAACGGACGGTCGGGGCCCGGCGCGGACGGTCAACGGCGGTCCGAGTCCCCATCGTCTAGCGGCCTAGGACTCCGCCCTTTCAAGGCGGCAACGCGGGTTCGAATCCCGTTGGGGGTACGCTTCATCGGCAGTACGAGTTTGGCCCAGTGGCGCAGTTGGTTAGCGCGTCGCCCTGTCACGGCGAAGGTCGCGGGTTCGAGTCCCGTCTGGGTCGCTCCTCCTCCGGTCGGTGCTCCGGCACCGACCACGGCCAGGTAGCTCAGTTGGTACGAGCGACCGCCTGAAAAGCGGTAGGTCGGCGGTTCGACCCCGCCCCTGGCCACCTGCGCGAGCGTGGTGTGTCCGCAGGCTCCGTTCCGGCTTCCTCCGATTCCGCCTTCCGCAAACCGGTCACCCGTACGGGCAAAGGCCCAGCTAGCATCCTGTGCAACGGCTTCCGCAACGGCTCGCTGATCGTGGGGAAAAGGGTTCTCGGGGATGCGACAACCGCTCGGTCGACCGGACGGCGCAGTCCGCTTCCCGTTCTGGTCGCTCCCCGCGCGGGTGAAGGTCCCCATCTTGGTGGTCGAGCTGCTCGTCGTCGTCTCGCTTGCGGCGGGCACGGCCGCCTGTCTCGTGGACGGCGTCAAGCCCCCGGGCCCCTGGGCATGGTTCGTGCTCGCGCTGGTGGTGGCCGGGGTGCTGAGCACCGAGGCGTCATTGGGGGTCGAGCGGAGGCGGCGGCAGTCCGACGACCACCCGCATCTCGACCTCAGCTCCGTCTGGACGTTCGCGGGCGCTGTCCTGCTGCCGGGTCCGCTGGCCGTCATCGTGGCCGTGGTCATCTACCTGCACATCTACCTGCGCGTGTGGCGTCGCAACAAGGTGCCCGTCCACCGGGTGCTGTTCAGTACCGCGACGATCCTGCTCGCCGTGCAGGCCGCGGCGACGGTCACCGACCGGGTCGCCTTCGACCAGCTCTTCCGCAGTGTTCCGGGGGTGCTGGCCGTCGTCGCGGGGATGGTCGTCTACATGCTGGTCAACCTGGCGTTGGTGGTCCTGGTGATCGTCGTCAGCCAGGATCGGCGGCTCGCCACCGTGCGGCAGGCGATCGGGCCGTTCGACGACGTGGCCCTGGAGTTTGCCACCCTCGCGATGGGCGCTCTGGTGGCCGCCGCCGCCAGCACGTTCGGGGCGCCGTACATCCTCCTCGGTTTGCCGCCGCTGATCGTCCTGCACCGCACCCGGCTCGTCCGTCAGCTCGAGGAGGACGCCAGCACGGACGGCAAGACCGGGTTGCTCAACGCGGCTGCCTGGCAGGACAAGGCGTGCCGCGCCGTGATGCGCTCGGAGCGGGGCGACCGGCCGGTCAGCGTGCTCGTGCTCGACCTCGACCACTTCAAGCGCGTCAACGACCGCTTCGGCCATCTCGTCGGCGACCAGGTGCTCGCCGCCGTAGCGGCCTCGGTGCGCGACGAGGTGCGCGACGAAGATCTGGTCGGCCGATTCGGCGGCGAGGAGTTCGTGGTGCTGCTGCGCGGCGCCGAGGGCGAGGATCCGCGGTCGGGAGCGCGCGCGGTCGCCGAGCGCATCCGGCAGCGGATCGCACGGCTCCGCGTCGCGGTGGCAGGCGGGCAGGAGACGGTGGTGGTCACGGGGCTCACCGCGTCGATCGGCGGTGCTACCGCTCCGCGTGACGGGCAGGACGTCGCGACCCTCCTGGAGGTCGCCGACGCGGCGATGTACGAGGCCAAACGAGCGGGCCGCAACCTCGTGCGCATGGGGCTGCCCGTGGACGCCGTACCGGAGCCGCGCAGACGGGGACTGGGGTGACGAGGGGGCGCTAGCCTGCGCGCCTGCCTGCGAGCCGCTCGAGCCGCAGCGGGGTGGGCCAGCGCACCGCGTGCACCCACCCCAGCTTCTCGAAGATCCAGATGAGCCGGGCCGACATGTCGATCTGCCCGCGCTTCACGCCGTGCCGCGCGCACGTGGGGTCGGCGTGGTGCAGGTTGTGCCACGACTCGCCGAACGAGAGCACGGCCAGCCACCACACGTTCGCCGAGCGGTCGCGGGTGCCGAAGGGCCTGCGCCCCACCATGTGGCAGATCGAGTTGATCGACCACGTGACGTGGTGCAGGAGCCCTACCCGCACCAACCCGCCCCACAGGAACGCGGTGAGCGCACCCCACCACGACCAGCTCAGCAGCCCGCCGAGCAGCGCGGGGACCCCGAGGCTCGTCACCGTCAGCAGCACGAACTGGCGGTCGACGGCGGCGATGTCCCGGTCGGCGAGCAGGTCGGGCGCGAACCGGCGGGCGTTGGTCCGGTCACGGTTGAACAGCCAGCCCATGTGGGCGTGCCAGAACCCGCGGGCTACGGCGATCGGCCCGGTGCCGAACAACCAGGGCGAGTGCGGGTCGCCCTCCTTGTCGGAGAACGCGTGGTGGCGGCGGTGGTCGGCGACCCAGCTCACGATGCTGCCCTGAAACGCAAGGCTGCCCGTGACCGCGAGCGCCACCTTCAGCGGCCGGACGGCCTTGAACGACTTGTGGGTGAAGTGGCGGTGGAACCCGACCGTCACCCCAAGGCCGGTGCCGAAGTAGGCGATTGTCGCGATCACGACGTCGAGCAGGGTCAGGCCCCATCCCCACGCCAGCGTCACCGCAACGGCGAGGGCGAGGACCGGGATGATCATGAACGCGATCACGAGCGACTGCTCGAGCACGCTCTTGCGGCCCTCAACGAGGGGGGCGGTTGGCGGCAGGTCGGCTGCGACCGTGGACATGCGTCACCTTCTTCGCGGCTGGAGGGGTCGGGCCACTGGCAGGTGCGGTGTGGTGGCGCCGCGGCCGGAGGTCACGATATCGCAACGGCGGGCACGGTCGAGGTCGCTCGTCGCGTCGACGGCGTGCGCGTCGCCGCTGCGTGATACGTTCCGCGCCCCCGGGCGGCGCTGTGCCGTACGGGGCCTCACGTTTGCACATGGAGATCACATGCCGCAGGGCACCGTCAAGTGGTTCAACGCCGAAAAGGGTTTCGGCTTCATCGCCACCGACGACAACGGTCCGGACGTCTTCGTCCACTACTCCGCCATCCAGACCGACGGCTTCCGCACCCTGGAGGAGAACCAGCGCGTCTCCTTCGAGGCCAGCCAGGGCGCGAAGGGTCCGCAGGCCGACACGGTCCGCGCGCTGTAGCTACCTGTACGCCTCGGTGCCGGCGGCCTTCGGGTCGTCGGCACCGTCATGTCCGGGCCACCCGCGCCCTGCTCGCCCGCCGCAGCCGCCCGCCGCCTGCCTTGCCCACCGCACGCCGGGTCATGCCCACACACGGTCCGCCCATCGCCGCCCCGCGCCCGCTCCGCCCGCTCCGTCTGCGCCCGCTCCGCCCGCTCCGCCCGCTCCGCCGCCGGGCCGGGCCCGCTCCGCCCGCCGGGCCGGGCCCGCTCCGTCCGCTCCGCCCGCCGGGCCGGGCCCGCTCCGCCCGCTCCGCTCGCTGGGCCGCGTCCACCCTGGCCTGCGAGGGCCCGTCCGGCCCACGTCCTGGTCGACCTCGCACCCCTTCGGGTCACTTCGCACCCCGTCGGCGGGGTGCGAAGTACGACCAAGGGGTGCGAAGTCGGTTTGCTCGTTCGACCCGCTGCCCCGCCCGCGCAGCCGGGCCCGCCACGCTCGGCAGGCCCGGCCGCGGCTGCCGCCGCCCGACCTCGCACCCCTTCGGATGACTTCGCACCCCGTCGACGGGGTGCGAAGTGCGACCAAGGGGTGCGAAGTGCAACCAAGGGGTGCGAAGTGCGACCAAGGTGTGCGAAGTGCGACCAAGGTGGCGAGCGCGGCGGCGGGGTGGGATCGGCCACTCACCGTACGTGGCGGACGACGGGCGGTCGTGCGGCGAAACGAGCGCGCGCCGCCGAGCCCGAGAGGCAGACCGGCGACCCCACGACGAGCGGGCGAACGCGCACCGTGATCAATCGATGACTCCGCTTGTCTCGGCGTCACGCTCGGTCGCCGCCTCTGGGTTCTCCGGCCGTTTCCCCTGCGCCACACTCATGTTGAACGACATGTACGGAGCGCCACCATGGCGCTGCATGAGGAGGTTCTGCGATGCCTGCCTGGGACAGCTACCGCGCGGTGTACGGCGCGGAGCTGCGCGCGGCGGCGCGCGAGTTCCTCGATCACGGATGGCCGGTGGTCGAGGAGTCCGACGACACGCTGATGCTGGTCACCGGACGCACGCTGGATGTTCTGGAAGTGCCCGCGGCGATCGGCCGCGGGGTGTGCGCGCAGCTGCGGGACGCCGACATCGTCGTCCCGGTGGCGGGCACCCCCACGGGCTCGTGGTGGTACCCGGTCACCCCCGGTGCGGGGCTGCCCGCCGCGCTGAGGGGCGTGGCAGGGGTGGCGCTCCACGGCGCGGGCGACGCGATCGCGGCGCCGCCCTCGCAGGTGCCCGACGGCTGGGTGCACTGGCGCGTGCCGCCCGCGGCGTGCGACTACGGCGTCGCGCCCGCCCACCTGATCTTCTCCGCCGCAGTGACAGCGATGGCGCTGCGGGTCGACGACAACGCGCACCCGGGCGCCCAGCGGCCCGCCGGTGTGGTGGCCGTCGGCATGCGGTCCTGAGGAGACCGCGTACCCGGCTCCCGGCTCCGTCCGCGCTGCCGCGCTCGTCGAGGCGCGCCGCGGGCACCCGGGACGCCGCCGGTGCGACACGGCGACGGGGGCACTTCCCCCGCGTACGGGGTCGCACCGCAAACGTGGCCGGGGTCGGTGGAACACCACCGACCCCGGCCAGTACCACTTGACGACGGCGCCTTCGGGAGCCGAGTGTCGTCGGCCGGATGGGGGCAAACACCCGACCGACGACACTGCCCCCGGCCGGATTCCCCGACACCTGGCGGCGTGGTCCGGGCGGACGCACCGAGGTGCCTCCGACGATCCGGACTCCGGGTATTCGACGAGACAGGCACTATGGGTTCGTGACGACCTCACAAACCCCCCGATCGGACGCCCCTGCGCCGATCGAGCGGCAGCGAACTCCGCCGCTCGTGGAATTCGGCCTGGGTTTCGGACGAATGGATGCCGCCGCCCGGGCGAAGGACCTGCGCAAGATGAAGCGGGGCGCCACCGGGCTGCTGCTCATCGCCGCGGTGATCTTCCTCGCGACGCGCTGGTGGGAGGTCAACGCCGGGCCCGTCTGGGTCGGCTACATCCGGGCCATGGCCGAGGCGGGCATGGTCGGCGGGCTAGCCGACTGGTTCGCCGTCACCGCGCTCTTCCGCCATCCGCTGGGGCTGCCGATCCCGCACACGGCGATCATCCCGACGAAGAAGGACGTGCTCGGCGACAGCCTGGGTGACTTCGTCGGCGAGAACTTCCTTGCCGAGGACGTCGTACGCGACAAGCTCGCCCGCGTCGAGATCTCGTCCCGGGTCGGGGGGTGGATCGGCCAGCAGGCCAACGCCGACCGGGTGACCGCCGAGCTCGCCACGGCCGCGCGCGGCATCGTCACCGTGCTGCGCGACGACCACGTGCAGGAAGTGATCGAGCAGGTCCTCGTCCGCAAGCTCATGGAGAAGCCGATCGGCCCGCCGCTGGGCACCGTGCTGCAGGGGGTGCTCGCCGACGGGGCGCACCACCGGCTCGTCGACCTCGTCTGCGACCGCGCCTACGACTGGGTCACCGCCAACCAGGAGATGGTCTTGAAGATCGTCCACGAGCGGGCGCCGGGCTGGACGCCGCGGTTCGTCGACGACATCGTCGCCGACAAGGTGTTCGCCGAGGTCCAGAACTTCGCATGGGCCGTGAAGACCGATCCGGAGCACCCGCTGCGCAAGGCCGTCGACACGTTCCTCGTGGAGTTCGCCGTCGACCTGACGAACGACCCTGAGACCATCGAGCGCGCCGAGCGCATCAAGCACCAGGTGGTGTCGCACCCGGACGTGCAGAAGTTCATCGGGCAGGCATGGGGCACGGTGAAGAAGCTGATCCTCGACGCCGCGGCCGACCCGTCCAGCGCGCTGCGGATACGGGTGCGCGACGGACTGCTGGCGTTCGGGCAGCGCCTTACCGCCGACGCCGAACTGCGGGCCAAGCTCGACGGCTGGCTCGCCGACGCGGCGGGCTATGTCGTGCGGCACTACCGGCGCGAGATCACCACGCTGATCACCGACACCGTCGCGCGCTGGGACGCCGAGGAGACCTCCCGCAAGGTCGAGCTGCAGGTGGGTCGGGATCTGCAGTTCATCCGGATCAACGGCACGGTCGTCGGGTCGCTGGCCGGGCTCGTCATCTACGCGGTGGGTCAACTGGCCTTCGGCTCGTGAGCGGAAACGAGTGCTCTGGCACTCGTTTCCGCTCACAGGCTACCGACCGCCAAGCCCAGCCCGGCCGCGCCGAGCCCGGCGAACACCGACCCGAGCGCGTTGAACAGGGCGAAGAGCTTGCTGCCGCCCGCCGCGAGCTGGACGGTCTCGTAGCCGAACGTTGAGTACGTGGTGAGCGCCCCGCAGAAGCCGGTGCCGACCAGCGCGACCAGCGCGGGCGACGCCGCCGACCCGAGGACGACGCCCAGCACGAACGAGCCCACGACGTTGACCGTGAACGTGCCCCACGGGAACCCGGTGTCGTGCCGGGCCTGGACCACCTTGTCGATCGCGTAGCGCAGCGGCGCCCCGACCGCTGCGCCGACGATGACCAGCAGCGGGATCACCGCCGCACCAGCCGCGCCACCGCCAGGCCCAGCCAGGTGGCCACGAGCGCGCCGACGAGCGTGCCGACCAGGTAGGCGCCCGCGGTCGCGATCCTGCCCGTGGCCAGGAGCTGCTCCGTGTCGACCGTGTAGGTGGAGAACGTCGTGAAGCCGCCGAGGATCCCGGTGACGGCGAACGGGCGCAGCAAGGGGCGTGTCGCGACCGCGTCGATGATGACGCCGATGAGGAAGCCGCCGAGCACGTTGATCAGCAGGGTGCCGAGCGGGAGAGTGCCCGTCATGTGCGGCAGCAGCAGGCCGACGCCGTAGCGGGCCAGCGCGCCCAGCGCCCCGCCCAGCGCCACCATGGCCAGCGCGCGGCCTTGGCCCACCAGGGGGACGAACGGACGGGCAGGCGGGGCGAAGACCTCGTCCTCGCCGCCCTGAGGGAGCGACGCCACGGGAAAGGTCTAGCACGCGACCGTGACGAAGCACACGCCGACCAGCGCAAGCACTGTGCTTGCAAGAGCTAGCACTGTGGCGTAGCGTCCTTGATGACGGAATCGGAGGTACGCGGATGAGCGGCCAGAGCGACGGAGCCACGGTCGGCCAGAAGGTCGAGCACGTGGGCACCGTCGTGGAGAAGGCGGTCGAGAAGGCCGTCGACGACATCGGCAGCTACATCCGGAGCCAGCGCGAAGGCGCGCAGGTGTCTCTGCGTCAGCTCGCCCGCACCGCAGGCGTGAGCAACCCCTACCTCAGCCAGATCGAGCGGGGGCTGCGCAAACCGTCCGCCGAGATCCTCCAGCAGATCGCCAAGGGTCTGCGCATCTCCGCCGAGGCCCTGTACGTCAAGGCCGGGATCCTGGAGGAGAAGCCCGCGAGCGCTGTCAGCGACGCCGTGCTCGCCGATCCGTCGTTGACGGAGCGCCAGAAGCAGGTGCTCCTCGACGTCTACCAATCGTTCCGGCGTGAGAACACCGCCGCCGTCGTTAAGGAGTGATCACCATGGCCGTTAAGCTGCCGACCGCCGCTGACGTCCGCAAGGTCCGTGAGCAGGCCGCCAAGAACGCCGCCGAGCGGGCCGAAGCCGCCCGCACCCCGCTGTTCGCCGCGCTGGGCGCGGGCGATGCCGCCGTCGCCGTCGTGGCGAAGGCCGTCACCGAGGCCCAGGCCCGCCGCAAGGCGCAGGCCGAGCAGGCGCAGGCCTACTTCGCGGCGCTGCCGCACAAGTTCACCGCCGAGGAAGCCCGCAAGACCGTGGCTGAGCTGCGCGAGCAGGCGGGCGCCGCGTACGCCGGGCTCGCAGAGCGCGGCGAGAAGACGTGGGGCAAGATCCGCACGAAGGCACAGGTCAAGGACGCGATCGCCCGGATCGAGGCCTACACCGAGAAGCTCGACGCGCGCGTCGACACCATCGTCGACGAGGCCCACGACGCCGCCGAGAAGGCGCTTTCCGTCGTGACACGCCAGACGCGCTCGGTGGGTGAGAAGGTCGCCGAGCGGACCGAGAAGGTCGCCGACGAGACCGCGGAAGCCGTCACCGAGGTGGCCGGGGACGTCGCGGGCCGGATTTCCGAGGCAGGCGACGAGGCCGCGCACACCACGCGCAGCACCACCCGCCGCGTCGCCAACCGGACCGCCCCGAAGACCACCCCTCGGACGGCCACCCCCAAGCCCGCCGCCCGGCGGACCAACGGGACGTCCAGCCACTGAGCGGAGCTTGCGGAGCTGAGCTGGACCCGCACGACCGCGGCCCCGATGACAACCGTGCATCGGGGCCGCGGTGTGTGCGTTGCGCTGCGCAGCGTGTTGTTCCGAGGCCGGGGATGTGCTATTTCTCCCGGCGCACGTAGGCTGGGCCGGTGCTCGACCCCAAACACCTCGACACGCTCGTGCTGTTCGTGATCGGGATCGTGTCGGCGCCGGTCGCGGCGTACGCGTTCGCGCATGCGCTGCGCCAGCGTGCCGACGCGTTCACCGCCGTGGGCAAGCTCACGAAGAACGCGTGGCTGGGCATCACCGGGGCAGCGGTGTTCTTCATGCTCCTCATCCCGGCGTTCACCGCGTTCTCGCTCGGCCCGTTCACCCCGATGTTCGCCTACGGGGGCGACCCCAACTACCACCCGCCGGGCATCGTCGCAGCGTTCCAAGGGCCGGGCAGCAGCATGACACTGTTCTGGCTGGCCGGGCTCGTGGCCGTGATGGTGTACATCGTCGACGTCAAACCCGCGGTCGTCGGCGTGCAGGGCGGTGGCCAGCGCTGGTGAACTGGCCCGTACTCGGCACCCTCACCGCGGTGCCCGCGCTCGACCGTCCGGAACTGCTCGCTAAGCCCGTCCTGCTCGCGCTGGAACACCTCGGAGCGGACGCCGCGCTCGTCGGCGTCGCAGCCATCGACCCCGCGCTCGCCGACACCGCCGAGTTCTGCGCCGCCTACGGCTCGCCGATGGACGGCTCGGCCAACTGCGTCGTCGTCGCCGGACGCCGCGGCGACGACACCCGTTACGCGGCGTGCCTCGTGCTCGCCAGCACGCGCGCTGACGTCAACGGGCTGGTCCGCAGGCGCCTGAACGCGCGCAGGGCGTCGTTCGCGCCGATGGACGACGCCGTCGCGCTCACCGGGATGGAGTACGGCGGGATCACGCCGGTCGGCCTGCCCGCCGAGTGGCCGGTGCTGGTCGACGCCGCCGTGGCCGCCGCGCCCGCCGTCGTCATCGGCAGCGGCATCCGGGGCTCGAAGCTCGCCCTGCCCGGTGAACTGGCCGCGCGCCTCCCGGGTGCGGAAGTGATCGAGGGCCTCGCCCGTTGAGCTGAGGAGGGTCACGCCAAGGCCATGATCGCGGGTTCGGTGCACGGAGCGGCCAGATCTGACCGCTTCTGCACCCAACCGATGATCAAGGGTGGGAGGCGGGCCAAGGTGGAGCGGCCCAGGCTCAACCTTCCTGCGTTCGCCGACAGCGGACTTGCTTGAACGCTGGAACAAGTTCAACGGTGTAACGGTTGAGCTGGGCATGACAGAAACGCTGAAGCTGCCGGTGCTTCCGCTCTCCGACTCGGTGGTGCTGCCCGGCATGGTGGTTCCCCTTCGCCTCGACGAGGCGGAGATCCAGTCGGCGGTCGACGCGGCAGGCAGCGCCGACCGCAAGGTCCTGGTCGTCCCACGGTTGGACGGCAAGTATGCGGCGATCGGTACGGTCGCCGTCCTCGAACAGGTCGGCCGCCTGCCCAGTGGCGAGAAGGCCGCCGTGGTGCGCGGTGAGACGCGCGCCCAGATCGGCTCCGGCGTGACCGGGCCGGGCGCGGCGCTGTGGGTGGAGGCCACCCTGGTGCCCGACCAGCCGGTCACGGGTCGGATGACCGAGCTCGCCAAGGAGTACAAGGCCCTGGTCGTCGGCATCCTGCAGCAGCGGGGTGCCTGGCAGGTGGTCGACTCGGTGCAGCAGATCACCGATCCCGGCCAGCTCGCCGACACCGCGGGCTGGGCGTCCTACCTCGACGTCGAGCACAAGGCCCAGCTGCTCGCCGAGACCGACGTGGTCAAGCGGCTGGAGCTGGTCGTCGAGTGGACGAAGGAGCACGTCGCGGAGCAGGAGGTCTCGGAGAAGATCTCCAAGGACGTCCGCGAGGGCATGGAGAAGACCCAGCGCGAGTTCCTGCTGCGCCAGCAGCTCGCCGCGATCCGCAAGGAGCTGGGCGAAGGCGAGCCCGAGGGCTCCGACGACTACCGCGCCCGCGTCGAGGCGGCCAACCTCCCCGAGCACGTGCTGAAGGCCGCGCTGACGGAGGTCGGCAAGCTGGAGCGGGCGTCGGACCAGAGCCCCGAGGCGGGCTGGATCCGCACGTGGCTCGACACGGTCCTGGACATCCCGTGGAACGACCGCACGACCGACGCCGACGACCTCATCGCCGCCCGTTCCGTGCTCGACGCCGACCACGCGGGCCTCGACGACGTCAAGGAGCGCCTGATCGAGTTCCTGGCCGTCAGGTCCCGGCGTGAGCGCAAGGGCATGGCGAAGGTGGGCGGGCGCGGCTCCGGTGCGGTGCTGGCCCTGGTCGGGCCGCCCGGCGTCGGCAAGACGTCGCTGGGTGAGTCGGTCGCAAGGGCGCTGGGCCGCAAGTTCGTGCGGGTCGCCCTCGGCGGCGTCCGCGACGAGGCGGAGATCCGCGGCCATCGGCGCACCTACGTCGGCGCACTGCCCGGCCGCATCGTCCGCGCGATCCGCGAGGCGGGCTCGATGAACCCGGTCGTGCTGCTCGACGAGGTGGACAAGGTCGGCTCCGACTTCCGGGGCGACCCCACGGCCGCCCTGCTCGAGGTGCTCGACCCTGCGCAGAACCACACGTTCCGCGACCACTACCTCGAGGTCGACCTCGACCTGTCCGACGTGCTGTTCCTCGCTACCGCCAACGCGTTCGACACCATCCCCGGCCCGCTGCTGGACCGGATGGAGGTCGTGACGCTCGACGGTTACACCGAGGCGGAGAAGGTCGCCATCGCGCGCGACCACCTGCTGCCCCGGCAGGTCGAGAAGGCCGGGCTGGCGCCGTCGGACGTCGAGTTCACGGACGTGGCGCTGGGCATGATCGCCGCCGAGTACACCCGCGAGGCGGGCGTGCGGCAGCTGGAGCGGGGCCTCGCGAAGGTCCTGCGCAAGGTCGCCGTCGCGCTCGACTCGGGCACGGAGGCGCCGATCCACGTCGACGCCGACGCACTGGTGAAGTACCTGGGACGGCCGAAGTTCACGCCCGAGACGGCGGAGCGCACCTCCACGCCGGGCGTCGCGACGGGCCTCGCGGTCACCGGGGCGGGTGGCGACGTGCTCTTCATCGAGGCCACCTCGATGGACGGCGAGCCGGGCCTGATCCTCACCGGCCAGCTGGGCGACGTCATGAAGGAGTCCGTCTCGATCGCGCTGTCGTACCTTCGCTCGCGCGGGCAGGCGGGCGACCTTGCGGGCAAGAAGCTGCACGTCCACGTGCCCGCGGGCGCGGTGCCCAAGGACGGGCCCAGTGCGGGCATCACGATGACCACGGCGCTCGCGTCGCTGGCCAGTGGGCGTCCGGTGAAGTCGTCGGTCGGCATGACCGGCGAGGTCACGCTGCAGGGCAAGGTGCTCCCGATCGGCGGGGTCAAGCAGAAGCTGCTGGCCGCACACCGGGCCGGGCTCACCGACGTGATCATCCCGAAGCGCAACGAGCCCGACCTGGACGACCTGCCCGAGTCGGTGCGCGGTGAGCTGCGGATCCACCCGGTGAGCGATGTGGCCGACGTCCTCGCCTTGGCCTTGGAGCCCGTCCCGGTCACCGTCTGATCACATTCGTCCGATTGCCACAGGGCGTCCCGTATCGGGGCGCCCTGTTGGCGTATCACGGGACGTTGTTCAGGCCTCCTGTGCTCGTATCCGAGTGAGGAGAACTCGAATGACCCAAACGACCTCTGACGTCTCCGTGTTGCGCGCTGCCATGACCGGCGCTGTGCTCGAACCCGGCGACACGGGCTACGACGACGCCCGCGACATGTACAACGGGGACATCGACCGTCGTCCGGCGGTCATCGCGCGCTGCACGAGCCCCGACGACGTCGCGGCCGCGCTCGCGCACGCCCAGACCATGGGCCTGCAGATCGCCGTCCGGGGCGGCGGACACGGCTTCTGGTGTGCCGCCGAAGGCGAGCTGATGATCGATCTGAGTCCGCTGGACGCGGTGACGGTCGACCCGGTCGCCCGGCGGGCGCGCTGCGGCGGCGGCGCCAAGTTGGCGCAGCTCGACGCGGCCACCCAGGAACATGGACTCGCCGTGACCGCGGGCACGGTGAGCCACACCGGCGTGGGCGGCCTGACCCTCGGTGGCGGCTTCGGCTGGCTCACCTCGAAGTGTGGCCTGGCGATCGACAACCTGGAGTCGGCCGAGGTCGTGCTGGCCGACGGGCGCTGCGTGCGGGCGAGCGCCACCGAGCACCCCGACCTGTTCTGGGCGTTGCGCGGCGGCGGTGGGAACTTCGGCGTCGTCACGGAGTTCGAGTTCCGGCTGCACCAGGTCGGCCCGATCGTGCAGTTCGGCCTTCTATTCGTCGAGCAGGACCGGGCCGGGCACGCGCTCCGGACCGCGCGCGACGAGTTCCCGAAGCTGCCCGCGGGGTTCCAGGGTGCGGTCGTCTGCAACAACGCCCCTCCCGCCCCGTTCGTCCCCGAGTCGTACCACTTCGCGCCCGGCGTCGCCCTGATCGTGGTCGGGTTCGGCACACCGGAGGAGCACGCCGCCGCCATCGCCCCACTCCGGGAAGCGCTGTCGCCTGCGTTCGACGCGGCGATGCCGATGCCGTACGTCGCGCTGCAGCAGATGCTCGACGATCACATGTTCTGGGGCGTCCGCGCCTACGCCAAGGGGCTCTACCTCGACGACCTCTCCGATACCGCTGCCGAGGTCATCGCGGAGCGGGCCGGTCGACGCGGGTCGCCGCTGTCCCAGATACTGACGCTTCTATTTGTCAAGGGCTTCTGGTGGTCGTTCCCCCGGGTGTGGCGGCTCGGTTGCGGCTCGGTCGGTGATCACGTGCGGAGTCTGCGGTGTTCGGCGACGCGGCAGGCCGGGCTGCAGTAGCGGCGGGGCTGGCCGCGCTGGATGAGTGGCTGGTGGAACGTGCGCTCGCAGAACAAGCGCCGGCAGCGAAGAACCAGGCAGTTGGGATGGTCCGAACACGGCCCCGGAGCCTGGGGCGGCGTGTAACGGTATTCGCGCTGCTCGGTCATCGGCTGACCTCGACGGCGGGGGCCATCGCGGTGGTCAGGGTGCGGTAGAGCTGGCGGGCGATGTAGCGCTTGAGGCAGCGGCGGATCTCTCTGGGGTTCTTGCCTTCGGCGGTGCGCCGGGCGACGTAGGCCTGGGTGGTCGGGCAGGAGCGCATCCGCGTGATGGCGATGGTGTGCAGCGCCCGGTTCAGGGCGCGGTCCCCGCCGCGGTTGAGCCGGTGCCGCACGGTGCGCCCGCTGCTGGCCTGCAGTGGGCTGGCGCCGGCCAGGGCGGCGAACGCGGCGTCGTTGCGGCATCGCCCGGGGTGTGAGAACGACACGATGGCCTGGGCGGCGCTGACCGGGCCGATGCCGCGGCGGTCGGTCAGTCCAGGTGCGATGTCGTTGACGATGGCTTGCAGCTGGACGCGGTTGGCCTTGAGCGCGCGGGCGGCCGCGCGCAGGGCGAGCGCGAGGCGGCGGATCTCGGCGTGCCGCACGGCCTGCTCCCGGCTGGCCTCGCGCGGTGGCCGGCGCCGGACCAGCCCGGCCAGGCGGATCTCGGTGAGTGCGCCGCGGGCCAGTGTGCGGTCGGTGTCGTCCCCGCCCAGCAGCAGCGCGCGCAGCTGGTTGGTCTGCGCGGTACCGGTGGTGGTGAGTTCCTGGCGCGCACCGAGCAGGATGCGTAGCGCCTCGCGGTCGCCGTCCGCGCGCGGGGTGGGCAGCCGGTCGGCGTCCAGGCGCAGCGCAGCCAGCACGGCCAGGTGGGCGTCGATCGGGTCGGACTTGCCGCGCCCGCGGCGGGCCTTGCGGTTGGGCTGTTCGCACTCGAGCACCATCAGGCCGGCCGCGGCGGCGGCCCGGGCCATCTTTCGGATGGGCGGGGCGTATGCCGAGGTCGGCGACGACGACACGGCGTGGAGCGGACGGCGAGACATCAAGTACGCCGTGGTGGTCGAGGGGCTGGCCCCTGATCCCGACACCTTCGTGGGCGAGCGGCGGTGGGCCAGGGACACCTGGGAGGCGGTGCTTCCCATGGCGGTCGGCCCGGGCACTTACGTCAACATGCTGCCCGACGCGGACGACCGCATGGTGCGCGCCAGCTACGGGGACGCCAAGTACGAGCGCCTCGCCCGGATCAAGGCCGGGTACGACCCCGGCAACGTGTTCGCGGTGAACGCCAACATCAAGCCCAGCGGGTGATCGCCAGGTTCGGTGCGTGGGGTGCGCAGGCGCACCTCATGCACCGAACTCGGCGATCATGGCCGGCGCTAGCGGAAGATGACCGTCTTGTTCCCGTGCACCAGCACCCGGTCCTCCAGGTGCCAGCGCAGGCCGCGGGCGAGGACGAGGCGCTCGATGTCACGGCCGCGGCGCACCATGTCGGCCACGGTGTCGCCGTGGTCGACGCGGATCACGTCCTGCTCGACGATCGGGCCCGCGTCCAGGTCCGGCGTGACGTAGTGGCAGGTGGCGCCGATCAGCTTGACGCCACGGGCGTGCGCCTGGTGGTACGGCCGCGCGCCGACGAACGACGGCAGGAAGCTGTGGTGGATGTTCAGCGCCCGCCCGGCCCAGGCCTCGCACAGCTCGGGCGGCAGGATCTGCATGAACCGGGCGAGCACGATCGCGTCCGGGTCCGCCGCGTCCACCAGCTTCCGGACCTGCGCGAACGCCTCCGCCTTGCCGCCTGCCGGAAACGTCACGTGGTGGAACGGCACCCCGTGCGCGCGCACGATGTCGCCGAGCCCGTCGTGGTTGCCGATCACCGCCTCCAGCCGGGCGGGCAGCTCGTCGGTGGCGACCCGGCCCAGCAGGTCGTGCAAGCAGTGCGCCTCCTTGCTGACCAGCAGCACCGCCCGCTTGGCCACGCCCGTGTCGCTGATCGTCCACAGGCCGCCCAGCCGGACGGCCACCTCACCGAATCGGGCGCGCAGCTCCTCCACGTCGAACGGCAGCGAATCGGCGAGCACGACCTGGCGGGTGAAGAACCAGCCCGTATCGGGATCGGAGTGGTAGCCCGCCTCGACGATCCAGCCGCCTGACCGTGCCAGGAAACCGGAGATCTCCGCCACGATGCCGGTGGTGTCCGGGCAGCTCAGCGTGATGACGTAGCGGCGTTCGGCGGTCGGTTCCATGAGAATCATGGTTCCATCGAGCGGTGACGCGCCGACGTGCTCCCCGGAGCGGAGGCGGCGTGAACGCTGTCACGGATCGGACCCGGCGGCACGCGGTGGCGGCCATGACGTTCGCCACGGGCGTCATCATCGCCAACAACTACTACGCCCAGCCGCTCGAAGCGGCGATCGCGGAGGCGTTTAACGCGTCCAGCGCGGCGGTCGGCGCGGTGCTCACCACCATCCAGCTCTCCTACGCCCTCGGCCTCGCGCTGCTCGTGCCGCTCGGCGACCTGCTGGAACGGCGCCGCCTCGTCGTCACGATGCTCACGGTCACCGCGCTCGGCCAGGTCGGCGTCGCGCTGAGCCCTGCGCTGGCCGTGCTCGCGTCGGCCGCCGCCGTGGTCGCGCTGACGAGCGTCGCCGCGCAGATCCTCGTCCCGTTCGCCGCCCACCTCGCCCGCGACGGCGAGCAGGGCAAGACGATCTCGACGGTGATGTCCGGCCTGCTCGTCGGCGTGCTGCTGTCGCGGGTGGTGGCGGGCGCGGTGGCGCAGGTGCTGGGCTGGCGGGCGGTGTTCGTCCTCGGCGCCGCGCTCACCGCCGTGGCCGTCGTCGCGCTGTGGCGGGCGCTCCCGGTGCTGGAGCCCGCGACCCGGCTCCGCTACCCGGCCTTGCTGCGCTCCGTGCTCACCCTCCTGCGCGACGAGCCCGTGCTGCGCTGGCGGATCGTCTACAGCGCGTCGTCGTACGCGGCGTTCGGTGCCGTCTGGACGAGCATCGGGTTCCTGCTCGCCCGCCCGCCGCACAACCTCTCCGAGGGCGTGATCGGGCTGTTCTCGCTGTTCGGCGTGGCCGGTGCGCTCGCGGCGCGCGGCGCGGGGAAGCTCGCCGACCGCGGATGGGCGCACTGGACCGTCGGCGCGACCCTGCTGCTCACCGCGCTGTCGATGCTGCTCATCGGGGCGGGCACGGTGTCGCTGGCCGCGCTGGCGGTCGGCCTGGTCGTGTTCGACGCGGGCGTGCAGGGCACCCACATCTCCAACCAGACGATCGTCTACGCACTGCGCCCCGAGGCCCGAAGCCGCCTGAACTCGGCGTACATGACGGCCTACTTCCTCGGCGGCGCCACCGGCAGCGGCCTCTCGGCGCTGGTGTACGCCACGCACGGCTGGGTCGGGGTGAGCGTGCTCGCCGCCGCGTTCCCCGCCGCGGGGTGGTGCGCGTGGCTCGCCCAGACAGCCCGAGATACCTTCAGGCGTTCCGGCTCATCCAGTCGAGCGTGAACGCCGTCTCCCTGTCCAGGAGCTTGAGGATCTGCTCGCCGACCGAGCCCTCGATCCGGCTGCCGAGCAACGGCACCCTGACCGTGACGTCGGTGTTGATGCGCAGCTCGCTGCCGCCGCGCGTGTCCCGCAGCCCCATCTGACCGGACGCCGACGCGGGCGTGCCCGGCACGTCGACGTCGGCCATCCCCGTGTAATGGCCCTCCGCCGAGCGCCGCCACGTCTCCAGCCGGTGGATCACGAAGTCCGACGGCATGAAGCTGCGGATTGCCTGCGGCATGTCGCTCGGGTCGAGGCCGTGCCGGACGCGGAAACGGGCGCTGTCGGCGTCGGCCTCGTGTTCCAGCAGGGCGGCGTTGCGGCCGCCGAGCGCGGCGAGCCGGGCGCGCAGGCAGTCGGCATCGACCATGGCGGCGAACACCGCCGCTGCCGGGTGGGGCGGCATCGCCCGGTAGTCGAACTGGCGGGACATGGGCGGAGGCTACCGTTGCGCCCCGTGGTGCTACCCGATCTGGCCGTTCCCCTCGCGCCGCTGACCACCTTGCGCCTCGGCGGCCCCGCGCGGCGGCTGGTCGAGGCCGAGTCCGCGGAGGAGGTGGTCACGGCCGTGCGGGACGCCGACGAGCCGGTCTTGGTGATGGGCGGCGGCTCCAACCTCGTGATCGCCGACGCCGGGTGGCCGGGCGTCGTCGTGCGGATCGCGTCGCGCGGCCGACGGGTCGAGCGGCGCCGGGACGGGTCGGTGCTGCTGACCGTCGAGGCGGGGGAGGACTGGGACGACGTCGTCGCGGCCACCGTCGCCGACGGCCTCGGCGGGCTGGAATGCCTGTCGGGCATCCCGGGCCGCACCGGTGCGGTGCCGGTGCAGAACGTCGGCGCGTACGGGGTCGAGATCGCCGACACGTTGGTCGACGTCGATCTATGGACGGGTGCAGCCGTGCGCCGCATGCAGGCCGCGGACCTGGGGCTGGCCTACCGCACCAGCGTCCTCAAGGGTCGCTCGGACGCCATCGTGCTGCGGGTGCGGATCGCGCTGGCAGGCGACGACCGCAGCGCCCCGATCCGCTACGCCGAGCTCGCCAGGACGCTCGGCGTCGCCGTGGGTGACCGGGTGCCCGCCGCCGTCGCCCGCGAAGCCGTGCTCGACCTGCGGCGCGGCAAGGGCATGGTGCTCGACCCTGCCGACCACGACACCTGGAGCGCGGGCTCGTTCTTCACCAACCCCGTGCTGGCTGAGGCCCCGTCGGACGCCCCGACCTGGCCCGCCGGGCCGGGGCGGGTGAAGGTGTCGGCGGCGTGGCTGATCGAGCGCTCGGGGTTCCGCAGGGGCCATCCAGGGCCGGGTGGCCGGGTGGCGTTGTCGAGCCGTCACGTGCTGGCGCTCACCCACCGTGGCGGCGGCACGACCGCCGATCTGCTGGCGTTGGCGGCGGAGGTGCGCGACGGGGTTCGGGCCCGGTTCGGCGTGTCGTTGACGCCGGAGCCGGTGTTGGTCGGATGCGCTTTGTGACCGGTTAGCCTGATCGGGGGGCAACCTGACCCCGGTGCGACACGTCTGAATAACGGAAAAAGAACGGGGGCGAGACGATGCGACGGATCCTGCTGATCGCGGCGGCCGTCCTCCTCGGCTCCGTCGCCGTGGTCACCGTCGCGATCGCCGCGAGCGGTGGGGCGCCCACCATCGGCGGCGCGCCCACCGCGGCGCCGCGCTCCGCCACGCTCACCTACACACCCGACACCGGCGTCACCGGCACCGACCCGACCCAGCCTGCGCGGGTGAGCGTCAAGGACGGCACGCTGGTGAGCGTCACGCTCACCGGCCCCAAGGGCCCCGTCGCGGGCGCGTTCACCGCCGACAAGTCGGCCTGGGCGAGCACCGACAAGCTCGCCTACGGCGCCACGTTCACCTGGGGCGGCACCGCGAAGGCCGTCGACGGCAGCGAGGTGCCGCTCACCGGCACGTTCGCCACGAAGCCGCCGAGCAAGCAGATCCGGGGCACGCTCAACATCGGCGACGGGCGCACGGTCGGGGTCGGCGCGCCGATCCGCATCCAGTGGGGCGGGCACGTCGCCGATCGTGCCGCCGCCGAGCAGGCGCTGTCCGTCACCACCTCGGTGCCGGTGGAAGGGGCCTGGGGCTGGCTGCCCGACGAGGGCGGCGGCTCTCGTGTCGACTGGCGGCCGCGCACGTACTGGCCCGCGCACACGAAGGTGACGGTCACGGCGAAGCTGGGCGGCGTGCCCTACGGCGGCGACACCGTCGGCGCGGCCGACTTCTCCTCCGCGTTCACGATCGGCGACGCCCAGGTCGTCAAGGCCGACGTCAACAGCTTCCGCATGGTCGTGCTCCGCAACGGGCAGAAGGTCCTCGACGTGCCCGCGAGCTACGGCCTGGGTTCCGACCCCGAGCGCAACACCCGCTCGGGCGTCCACGTCGTCAGCGAGAAGTTCACCGACAAGCGGATGGTCAGCCAGCGCTACGGCTACGACACCGTCGAGAAATGGGCCGTGCGGATCAGCAACAACGGCGAGTTCATCCACGCCAACCCGGCGTCGACGGCCGCGCAGGGCTCGGCGAACGTCACGCACGGCTGCGTGAACCTCTCGATCGACAACGCCAAGGCGTTCTATGACATCGCGCAGTACGGCGACCCCGTCGAGGTCACCGGCACGCCCGTCGCGCTGGCCGCCCGCGACGGCGACATCTGGGACTGGACGTTGTCGTGGGACCAGTGGAAGACGCTGTCAGCTCTCTGAGCGGAACGCCCGGGTCGCCGAGTACTGCGCGCGGGGCTTCAGCACGATCTGGTCCAGGTTGACGTGGCTGGGCCTGGTGGCCGCGAACGCGATCACCTCGGCCACGTCGTCGGCGGTGAGCGGGGTGAGCCCGCGGTAGACGCCGTCGGCCCGATCGGCGTCGCCGTCGAAGCGGACCAGGGAGAACTCCGTCTCGACCATGCCGGGGAGGATCTCGGTGAGCCGGACCGGTTGGCCGAGCAGTTCGCCACGCAGCGAGCGATGCAGCATCGCCTGTGCGGCCTTGGCGCCGGTGTAGCCCGCGCCGTTGTCGTAGGCCTCCAGCGCGGCGATGGAGGTGATGGTGACGATGTGGCCGTCGCCCGAGGCGAGCAGCTTCGGCAGCAGTGCCTGGGTGACGCGCAGGGTGCCGATGACGTTGGTCTCGAACATCCACCGCCAGTCGTCCTCGTCGGCTTCGGCGACCGGGGCGAGCCCCTTGGCCCCGCCCGCGTTGTTGACCAGCAGCTTGGCCTCCGGGATCGCGTCGGCGAACGCGGCGACCGAGGCCGGGTCGGTGACGTCGAGGGGAAGCGCGGTGCCGTCGATCTCGGCGGCGATCTCGGCGCAGCGCTGCACCCGCCGCGCACCGAGGACGACGTGGAAACCTGCTTTGGCGAGCGCGCGGGCGGTGGCGGCGCCGATTCCGGAGCTCGCGCCAGTGACGACGGCGGTGGGACGGTCGGTCATGGGTCGAGCGTAGAGGCGCCCGCTCAGGGCTCGAGGCCGCGCTGGGCCGTGCGGGATCCGCGCCGTGCCGCCGCCCGCTGCCACGCGAAGATCGCCCAACCGACGCCGCCGAGCCCCGCACCGACGAGGCAGGTCACGAGCGCCTGCTGCCACCCCGTCGCCGCGACGACCACTGCAGCGGCGAGCCAGAGGAGCGTGCCGATCCCGATAACCGTGCGCATCCGCGTGAAGGCCGGGGGGAGCGGCGGGACGTCGCGCACTGCCGCAGCCTACGCGCGGTAGATGCGCACCCAGTCGATCTGGAAGCGGACCTCGGGCGGTGTGGTCGGGTCGCGCGGCGGGATCCAGTTGTCGTACGGGCCGATGTCCTGCTGCATCGTCAGGTGCATCGAGCGCGGCGGGATCTGCTCGCGCTCGGTGGTGCGGAAGACCTCTTGACCGTCGACGAAGCCTGCGACGTGGTCGGGCGTCCACTCCACGGCGTAGTTGTGCCACTGGGTGAAGTCGCCCGCCACCTTCGTGCCGTTCTGGCTGTTGGCGGCGCCGAAGTGGAGGTTGAAGGTGTACTCGGTGCGCTCCGGCTTCGGGATCTCCATGAAGTCGACCTCGCCGCCCTCCGGGAAGTCCTCGGCGTCGGGCCACAGGATGAGCACGTCGCCGTAGCCGACGGCTTTCTGGGTGCGGGCGCGCACCTCCCACCGGCCGTAGAGCTGGCCGTTGACCCACTCCAGGCCGCCTGAGGACAGCCCGTGGCTGACGATGCTCAGCATGCCGCCCGCCACGTGCAGGTTCGCCGGATCGTGCCTGCCGACGCCCCCGGTGGTCTGGCCGCTGTAGGGCTTCCACCACGGCCCGAGCGCGTTGCCGTCGAACTCGTCGTGGTCTTGCAGCTGCCAGCCGTAACGGACGGCGGCTTCGGTGTCCGAGCGCGCCTCCGGCTTGATCGTCGCCGTGTTGCGGGGGGCGAGGTTGTCGTGGCGGTTGCGCGGGGTCGGGGTGTCCGTGGTGACGGTCGACCCCGAGGTCGCGGTGCGCACCGCCAGCACCGCGATCCCGACCAGCGCCACGACCATCGCGATCGCCAGCGCGATGACCAGGCTCCGGCGTAGGCCGGGCGGCGGTGGCGGATTCGGGTCAGCCGACTCTGTGGCGACCGTGGGGGACTCCGGCACGTCAAAGAGGTTAGGGACCGGGCACTGTGGCGCGGCTGAGAGGGGCCTCACCACCCGAACGTGCGCCGGACGACGTCGCGCATGACCGAGTTGTCCGAAGTGGGTGCGGGTGTGGCGGTGGGTGATGTGGCCTCGAGCGGGTATTGGCGCACCCAGTCGACCTGCATCTGCGACGGTGTGACCGCGCCGCCCGCCTTCTGTGCCGCGTTCTGGGGGAACCAGTCGAGCTGAATGCACAGGTGCATGGGCCCGGGCGGCAGCGCCGCCGTGTTGTCCGTGTGCCACCAGGGTTTGCCGTCGACGAAGGACGTGGCGCCCTTCGGCGTCCACTCGACGGCCCAGTTGTGCCACTCGGTGGCGTCGACCTTCACGAGGCCGTGCTCTTGGGCGTTGTCCTTGCCGTGGTGAAGGAAGACGTTGGTGGACTGGCGGGTGGGGTCGGTCATCTCCACCAAGTCGATCTCGCCACCTGCCGGGAAGTCCTCGGCGTCCGGCCAGAGCAGCAGGAGGGCGTTGTAGGTGGGGTCGCTGGCCGGGGCGCGGACGCGGCCTTCCCAACGGCCGTACTTCTGGCCTTTGCCGTGTTCCCAGGCCATGCCTTCGGTGGTGCCCTTGGCGTCGCCGCGGATGGTGAGAACGCCGTCGGCGACGGTTGCTGCGTCGGGAGAGCGGGTGCCCTTGCCCGCGTGGCCGGGGCCGTCGTAGAGGCCCCAGCCCGCGAGGTCGGCGGTGAAGTCGTCCTGGCGGTTGGGCGGGCCCCAGCGGTAGGTGGCGGCGGCGGTGGGGCCGTCGTCGCGCGGAGGCGGCGCGGTGGTCGTGGGCGTGGGACCGCCATGTCCGCGCGGCGCGGTCGTCGGGTGGGCGGGTCGGGCGGTGGACGGCGCCGTGGTGGAGTGCGTGCCCGGATCCGGTCGAGCGGTGCCCCCGTTCGGTGCCGTGGACGGCGCGACCAGGACCAGCACCATCGCGACGCCCGTCGAGAGATACTTGCGGATCAACTCGTCGAGCCGGTCAACGGTCACGACACCTGCTCCTGTCGCATCAGTCCTCCCCGACGGAGAGGTCGGGCTGGTCTCCGGTGGTCTCGACGACGACGCGCCATCGGCCGTCCTGGCCTTCGCTCAGTACGACGAGGACGTGCTGCTGTCCGACCGCGACCGGTCCGCGGGGGTGTGCGGTCTCGGTGCGCAGCGCGGCCCGGTAGCCGCGCCGGTTGCCCTCGGCGCCTGCGAGCTCCAGCGCGGTGACGACCACGCTGCGGTAGGCGCCCGGCGGTGGTGGATCGAGCACGACGACGCCGACCGCAGCCGGACTGCCCGGCTGGGCGAACCGGGCGGCCCGCCGTTGGGTGTGGCCTGCGTCGCCGGGGCCGAGCGAATGGGCGACGGTGAGGTAGGCGCGCGCGACCGCGGCCGGATCGGTGAGGTCGACCGCGGGGTCCGGCGGCGCGGGGTCGGCGCCGCGCAGGGCGGGCATCGCGGCCAGCGCGCGCCGGTCGTCGTCGGAGAGCACGCCGCCACCGAGGTCGTCCGGCTGTGGCAGGGCGGCGATGGCCCCGACGGCCAGCAGCAGAACCGTCGCAGTAGCCAGCACGGCCGCTGCCATGCGGGCGAGCACTGCGCTACTCACGGAAGCTCGCGTGAACGTGGTCGAAGTGCCCACCGGTGGCGCTGCGGACGTCGTAGATCCCACCGCCGGTGTAGCGGATGCCCCAGATGCCTCCCTCGTCGCGCACGCCGGGGTCCCAGTAGCGGCCTTGCCAGATCAGGTACTTCACCTGCAGCGGGCCTGCGTTGGCGCGCAGCCAGTGGGCCACCTCCCAGCCGTTGTCCCGGTCGGTGCCCTGCGCGAAGGTGCCGGGCTGCGTGACCATGAAGTCGCAGGCCTTGCCACGGGAGTGATCGCTGGACGGGTTCCACGCGTGGCGGTCCCAGCAGCCTGCGGCCCGCACGACCGGGCCGTCGTGCCAGCCGCCGAACGCCGCGCCGACCGCGTCGAGGCCGTGCCGGGTGGCGCCGGTGAGGCAGCCGTTGCCGGTCGGGTCGGGTGGGCGGCATCCGGTGGCACCGCCCGCCCACGCGGTGGCGACGAAGGCGGGCCGGTACGGCGGGGCGCCGGGGACGTCGGGGAGCCTCGGTCGGGGCGGCCCCGCGCGTGCGGGCCTGCTCGAAGGTGGGGTCAGCCGCTCGGCGCCGAACCGGGCGAGGTTGTCGTGCACGGCCACGAGGTAGCGGCGGACGAGTTGGGCGCAGCGATCGTCGCAGCCCGCCTCACCGGGCGCGGGGACGCCGGTGCGGCTGTCGGTGACCCGCGCACAGCCTGCGACGTGGCAGACCAGCATCGCGTCGAGCGGAGTGGTGGGCTTGCCGGTGGCCGCGAGGTGTGCGGTGACGGCGCGCAGGTTGGCGCAGACCCACGGGATGGCCACGCGCAGATGCGCCTCGGGGCCGAGAACGGACGCACCGTCAGCAGGTGGGTCGGCGGCCCACGGGCTGCCGCCCGCCGCCACCCAGGCCGACTGGCTGAGCTGGTAGAGACCGGCCGCGCCGCCGGGCTGGTCGGAGCGCGCGCCCGCGTCCCACCCGGACTCGGCCTGCACCTGCGCGACCACCCAGAGCGGCGGAAGCTCGGGGCACCCCGTCGCGGTGAGGTCGCTGATCAGCGGGAGGGACTGCCGCGCCAACGCGGGGAGCGCCGCCGCGGCGACGCCCGAGACGACGTCCGAAGGCTCGGCCGCATCGGCGGTCTGGATGCCGGTGAGGATCATGCCCGCGGCCATGGCGGCCAGCGCCGCGGCCAGGCGAAGGATCCGCATCGCCCGCACCCGGCCCCGGCGCGGGCGGGGCGGTGAGGTCCGGGGAGCGGAGGTCACCAGGCACCACCGGGGACGGGCTCCTGCAGCGGATCGTCGTCGGCCAACGTGTGGTCGTCGGGGCTGGGGGCGGCCCGAGCGCGCGGCGGTGGCTCCTCACCGAGCGTCTCGTCCCAGGCGTCCACCACCATCCGGCCGCCGTCGAACGTGACCGGCACGGACAGCCGGATCCACGTTGACGCGAGGCTCCGCCAGCCACGGCGCGCCGGTGCGGGCGCCGACGCGGGCGCTCCGGGAACGTCCGCGTGATCGGAATCCGGGCTCGCGGCGTGCTCGCCGACCGCGAGGTACGGGGTGACGCGGACGCGGACGTCGACCAGCACGCGGCCGTCGCCGTCGGGCCGCACAAGGCCCGGCAGGGCGAACTCGGCGCGTTGGCGACCTTCGCCCGCCCAGCCGAGCCGGGCCGGGTCGCGGCCGGGAGTGGGGAGGTAGTCGACCAGGACACGTCCGCGCCGCTCCGGGTCGTCCTCGTCCCACGACAGGTAGTCGACGGCGAAAGCGCCCGCCAAGGCCGCCGCCTCGGCCGGGTGCGGCGCCGCGGGCGAGAACGCGGGCACCGGTGGGAAGCCGCGGGGCTCGGTGGGTGGATCGCCGTTGACCCGGCCATCGCCGCTCGTGAGCGGGCCGCCCCAGCACCCGGCGGGCGACCAGCCGTTCGTGCCTCCCGGACCGTGCCGTACGGCGGTGGCCCCTCCCCCCGACGCCACACCGCCGGATTCCGAGGCGCGCGCCGCGCTCGGCGGGCCGCCGTGGGCCGACCACGGACCGCCCGCGCCTGCCCGCCCGCTGCGGCCGGGCCAAGGAGCGCTCGCTCCGGCCTGCCCGCCGTCGCCAGACCCCGGAGCGCCTGCCCTGGCCTGCCCGCCGTTGCCTGCCCTGGCCTGCCCGCCGTTGCCCCACCACGGAGTGGCCGCCCCTGCGCGCTCGCCAGTGGTGAGCCACGGGGCGCCTGCCCCGCTCGGCGGACCCGCCCCCCACGGCGTTGTCGCGAGCGCTTGGGCCCGCGCGCTGCCGTTCGCGGACGGGTGGCCTGCGGTCGTCCGTCGCGGGCCGCGGCCCCAGCGGGGCTTTCGCCGCTTCGCGGTTGTGACGGCGTCGGCGGATCTCGCGGGGCCGCCATCGGGAGGCTCCGGGGCCGTCCCGCCGCCGTGCTGTGCGGGGTGTGGTGGAGCGCCCCAGCCGTTCGGGGTCGGGCGCGCCTCGGCGGCCCTGCCGGTGGTCGCGCTCCGGGGAGCGGGGGGCCGCCGGGACGATCCGCCGCTGTGGGGCGGTCGGTACGCCGGGGGTGGCGGCCCTGCGGCGGCGCCGTACCACGCCGCGTGCTCCTCGGGCGGCGCGGCGTCGGATGCGGTGTCAGCGTGACCGAAGAGACGGAAGGAAGACACGACGGTCACCCCGGAGCGGGTCGTCGGCGAGGCACGGGCATGGCTCTCCCATTTGCGGACGCGGTGGCTCCCGCCACCGGCGGAGTGCCGTGGGCGGTGGTCGACCCGACGGGCGGCGCACAGCCGCCCGACCAGACCGGCGGTGGCGACGCCATCGATCTCGAGGGGCGGCGTCACCGCCGCCGATCTCGAAGGGCGGCGGCGCGGCCGCCGGGTCGACGCGGTCGACGCTAGGAGCGCCACCCCGTCCCGCGGAGCCGATCGAGCGAAACGGTTTGCAGGTGCGAACGGATCAGGCGGCGCGCGGCAGCGGCCACGTGTGCACCGGCTCGTTGGCCTCAGAGTGCTCCAGGTAGCGGCCGAACATGCCGTGCAGCGCCGTCGCGCGATCCGCGCCGCCATCCTCCAGCGCCGCGACCGCGTCGAGCTGCCACGCCGCCCCCGTGCGTCGGCGCAGGCACCGCCGTTCGATCACGCTCAAGTAGCGGTCGATCACCGCGGCCGCCACACCCCAGCGCGCCAGCCCGTCGGCCGCCTGCGGCAACAGCTTGCGCAACACCAGCTCGTCGGGCCGGATCCATCCGGACCCCGGCCAGTACAGCGGCCCTTCCAGCCCGTGCCTGGCGGCGGTCGTGAAGTTCTCCTGCGCCGCCTCGAACGACATCGAGCTCCACAGTGGACGATCGGCTTCTACGAGCACCCTCAGCAGCCCGTAGAACAGCAAGGCGTTGGCGACCATGTCCACCGCGGTCGGTCCGGCGGGCAGCACCCGGTTTTCGACCCGCACGTGCGGCACCCCGCCCGCCACGTCGTAGACCGGCCGGTTCCACCGCCAGATCGTGCCGTTGTGCAGCCGCAGCTCGGGAAGCGCGGGAACCCGCCCCTCCTTCAGCTCAAGCAACGGGTCGATGTCCTCGGCGAGCGGGAGCAGGCCGGGGAAGTAGCGGCCGTTCTCGCTGAACAGGTCGAGGATCGAGCTGATCCACCGCTCCCCGAACCACACCCGAGGCCGGACGCCCTGGTTGCGCAGCTCGACCGTGCGCACGTCACACGCCTGCTCGAACAGCGGGATCCGCGTTTCGGCCCACAGCCGCGACCGCAGCAGGAACGGCGAGTTCGCCCCCACCGCCAGCTGCACGCCCGCCAGGCATTGCGCGGCGTTCCAGTAGCCCGCGAACGCATCCGGGTGCACCTGCAGATGCAGCTGCATCGACGTGCACGCGGCCTCAGGGGCGATCGAGTCGAAGTCGGCGAATAGGCGGTCGGGGGCGACGGCGTGGCGGCCGGTCGGGTCGTCGCCCGCGATGTCGAGGCGGATCGGCTCACCGCGTGCGCTCATCATCTGCTCGTTCAGCGCGGCGTAGCGGTTCTCGGTGGTCAGGGCGTCGGCGACGAGGTGTCGCGGCTCGATCGTCGGCAGGATCCCGATGACGGCCAGCCGAGCCCCGCACGTGCCTGCCGCTGAACGGGCGAGCCCCAGGTGATGGGTGAGCTGGTGCTCGAGCTGTCGCCACTCGTCGCCGGGCAGCGGGCGTGGCGGCAGGTTGAGCTCCAGGTTCCACCGGCCCAGCTCGGACTGGAACTCCGTGTCGTTGATCGCGTCGAGCACCTGGCGGCCGCGCAGCGCGGGCACCAGGTCGCCGTCGACGAGGTTCAGCTCCACCTCGACGCCGGTCATCGGCTCGTCACGGGCGAAGGTGCACTCGCGGAGCATCAGTGTGAGCGCGTCGAGGCAGCGCTGCACCTTGTTGCGGTACGTCTGGCGGTCGCGTCGACTGATCAAGGTCCGGTCGACGTCCTGGCCCATGCGGGCGCCGCCTCCTTACGCTCCGGGCCCCTCTGCGACCGCGCCGTCGGGCTGACGGCCGTGCGGCTGTCCACCGTGACACACCCGTGATCCCTCCGCTACGGCTGACCGGATGACGGCGCACTGGGACCATGTCTCCCGTGGCGATCCTCACAACGGTCGACGACGTGGCCGACCCCCGCGTCGACGACTTCCGCGATCTCACCGCCGCCGACCGCCGCCCTGACCGGCCCGGCGGCCGCGGCCTTGTCATCGCCGAGGGCGTCGTCGTCGTGCGGCGGCTGCTCGACTCGTCGTACCCGGTGCGCTCGCTGCTGGGGGTGCCGCGGCGGCTCGCGGAGCTGGATCTTTCCGCCGTCGACGCGCCCGCCTTCGCCGCGGACGCCGACACCATGTCCCGGATCGTCGGGTTCCACCTGAACCGGGGCGTGCTCGCGGTCGCGGACCGGGCGCCTGCGCCGTCGGTCGCCGACCTGGCCAATGGTCGCGTGTTGGCCGTGCTGGAGGGCGTGAACGACCACGAGAACCTCGGGGCCCTGTTCCGCAACGCCGCGGCGCTCGCCGTCGACGGCGTGCTGCTCGGCCCGCGCTGCGCGGATCCGCTCTACCGGCGCAGCGTGCGCGTCTCGATGGGACACGTGCTGCGGGTGCCGTTCGCGCCGCTCCCAGGGCCGTGGCCCGCGTCGCTCGCGGCGCTGGACCACACGATCGTCGCGCTGACGCCCGACCCGGAGGCGGTGCCGCTGGCCGCCGCCGGGCTCGCCGGGCGTCGGGTCGCGCTGCTGCTCGGCGCGGAGGGCCCCGGCCTGACCGAGGAGGCGCTGCACGCCGCGCACCTACGCGTGCGGATACCCATGGCGACGGGCGTCGACTCTCTCAATGTGGCTACAGCCGCGGCTGTTGCCTTCCACGCGCTCGCGGCACCTCTAGGCTGACGGCGTGACCACCCGTGAGCGGATAGTGGTGCCCCGGCACTCGTTGCCGCGCACGACCGTGGTCCACCCGCTGGCCCGCCCGCCCGGCGAGCCGCCAGGGCCGACACCGTGGGCCACCGGCCTCGTCATCGCGGCGTTCGTCGCCGTGTTCCTGACCCTGGCCGACGTGGCGCTCTGCCGGGCGTTCGCCGAGGCGTTCGGGCTCCTGTGGATTCCGGCGAACCTGCTGGTCGGACTCGGTTTGGCACCGTCGCTGTGGCTGCTGCGCCGCACCCCGCTGTGGCGGTGGCCCGCGCTCGGCGCCACGGTGGGTATCGGCGTGTCGTGGATCGTGCTGCTGCTCGCGATGCTCGGGTCGGGCTGACAGCAACACGGCAGCCGCGTATCAGCGCCGTGTCAGCCCACCCGCGCAGACTCGGGGCCATGAACGGAGCAATCTGCGTCGAGGGGCTGGTCAAGCGCTTCGGCGCGACCACCGCCCTCGACGGCATCGATCTCGCCGCGCGGCCGGGCGGCGTCCTCGGCCTGCTGGGGCCCAACGGGTCGGGCAAGACCACCACCGTCCGGATCCTCGCCACGCTGCTGCGCCCCGACGCGGGCCGTGCCACCGTCCTCGGCCACGACGTCGTCGCGACGCCCCGCCGTCCGGCGGCGGATCGGGCTCACCGGGCAGTACGCCGCGTCGACGAGGCCCTGTCGGGCACCGACAACCTCGTGCTCGTCGCCCGCCTGCTCGACCTGCCCCGGCGCACCGCGCGGGCCCGCGCCGCCGAGCTGATCGCGCAGTTCGGGCTCACCGAGGCCGCGGGACGCGGGTGCGCACCTACTCCGGCGGCATGCGGCGGCGGCTCGACCTCGCCGTCAGCCTCATCGGCCGCCCCGACGTGCTGTTCCTCGACGAGCCGACCACCGGCCTCGACCCGCGGCACCGCAACGAGGTGTGGGACCAGGTCCGCGGCCTCGCCGCCGACGGCGTCACCGTGCTGCTCACCACGCAGTACCTCGAGGAGGCCGACCAACTGGCCGACGACCTCGTCGTCCTCGACCACGGGCGCGTCATCGCGAGCGGCACCCCGGCCAGCCTGAAGGCCGAGGTCGGCGGGCAGGCCCTGCACGTGCGGCCGCTGCTGCGGGCCGACGTGCCGCGGGCGCTCGCGGTGGTGGCCGAGCTCGGGGCGGCGCCGATCGCGGACGCGACCGGCGAGATCGTCGTACCCGCGCTCTCTCCCGCCCTGCTGCGGCACGTCGCCGACCGGCTGGAGGCCGTCGACATCCCCGTCGCCGAGATCGGGCTGCGGCTGCCGAGCCTCGACGACGTGTTCCTCGCCCTCACCGGGCACAGCGCCGAGGAGGCGGCATGACCACGCTCGCACCACCGGCCCCGCCCGCGCCCGCCCGGCACGCGGCCGCCCCGGCCCCGTCGTTCCTGCGCCACACGCGGCGCGCTGGCCTGGCGCGGTATCGTCAAGACCGTCCATTCCACCGAGGCGCTGCTCGACGTCACCCTGCAGCCGGTGATCTTCCTGCTGCTGTTCGTGTACGTGTTCGGCGGCGCGATCTCCGGGAGCCCGGACGCGTACCTGCAGCTCGCGTTGCCCGGCGGTGCTCGTGCAGACGATCGTGTTCGCCTCTGCGGGCACCGGCGTCGGGCTGGCGGAGGACCTGCAGACGGGCATCTTCGACCGCTTCCGCAGCCTGCCGATCGCGCGCAGCGCCCCGCTCGTCGGCGCGATCCTCGCCGACCTCGTCCGCTACCTGACCTCGGGCGTGATCATGATGGCGATCGGGCTGGTGCTCGGCTTCCGGATCACGACCTCGCCGCTCGCGGTCGTCGCGACGTTCGGCGCTGGTCATGGTGTTCGCCTTCGCCTTGTGCTGGGTGTTCACGGCGTTGGCGATGGTCGTCGGGCAGCCGCGGTCGGTGCAGGGGCTCGGCGCGTTGGTGATGTTGCCGCTGACGTTCGGCAGCAACGTCTTCGTACCCACGAACACCCTGCCGTCGTGGCTGCGGGGGTTCGTGGAGATCAACCCGGTGACGCACGTGGCCGACGCCGCACGGGGGCTGCTCACCGGCGGCCCGGTGGCGGCGCCGGTGACGTTCGCGCTGATCTCGTCGGCGGTGGTGATGGCGGTGTTCGCCCCGTTGGCGGTGTACCTGTACCGGCGTCGCACCTGACCCGGTCAGGCGCGGCGGGATAGGACGCGGCAGCCCTGCGAGCCCTGCGATGGCGGCCTCGGCGTGCTCGCGGCCCCCTGCGATGTCGCCGGTGCCGACGGCCGCGACGGCCCGGTACGCCAACGCCAGTGCCCGGACGGCCGGATCGACGCCGGTGTCGTCGGGGAGCGCGGCGAGCCACCGCCTGCTCTCGTCGAGCCTGCCGCGGACGAGCCACGACCACGTCATGCCGACGACGATCCGGTACGCGATCGCCGCATCCGTGCGCACGCGCGGCGCAGCGCCAGGTCGATCTCGTCGGCCTCGGCGCGCAGCCGGCGAGCCAGATCAGCTGGTCGCGGCCGCGGATGTGCGGCTCGGCCGCCTCCACGAGATCGACGACGAACGCGGCGTGCGCGGCTTCGGCCGCGGCGCGCTCGCCTGCTTCGTCGAGCTTCTCGCCCGCGTAGGCGCGGATCGTCTCCAGCATGCGGTAGCGGGTGGGGTCATCAGCCTGGGGGACGGCGACGACGAGCGACTTGTCCACGAGCGAGGTGAGCACGTCCCATGCCGCGGGCCCGCACACGCGCTCGGCGGCCGCGAGCGTGGCGCCGCCCGCGAACGCGGCGAGCCGCCTGGCCACGGCGTGTTCGGGCTCGGCGAGGAGCTCCCAGCTCCAGTCGACCACCGCGCGCAGTGTCTGGTGGCGCGGCAACGCGGTGCGCGCACCGGTGGTGAGCAGGCGAAACCGGTCGTCGAGGCGGGCGGCGATCTCGGCGGGCGACAGGGTGCGCAGGCGCGCAGCGGCGAGCTCGATGGGCAGCGGTTGACCGTCGAGGCGGCGGCAGATCTCGGTGACGGCTGGTCGCGTGACGGCGTCGAGGGCGAAACCGGGCCGGACGGCGGCGGCACGGTCGACGAACAGCTGCACGGCGTCGGCCTCGGCGAGGGCGTCGACGGGGTGCAGCACCTCGCCGGGCACCCCCAACGGCTCGCGGCTCGTGGCCAGCACGCGCAGCCGCGGCCGGGCCGTGAGGAGCGCCTCGGCCAGTGCCGCGACGTCGGCGATGAGGTGCTCGCAGTTGTCCAGCACGAGGATCGTGTCGCGGCCGTCGAGCGCGGTGAGCAGCCGCGTGATCGGGTCGGGTGCCTCCGTGCGGCCCAGGTGCAGCTCGGGTTCGCCGACCGCGGCGAGCAGGGCCGCCGGTAGCTGCGCGGCGTCGGTGAGCGCGGCGAGCTCGGCCACGACGGCGGCAGGCGGCGCTCCCCCCTCATGGTGAGTCGGCGTTTCGACACGGCGAGTGCGCCGTTTCGCCACGCCGCGACGGGCGTCGTGGGAGTGGCGAGGGCGGTCGGTGGGGCGGCGGCGTCGGTCGACTGTGCGGGCGGAGACGTAGCTGACGGCCCGGCCGGTCGGGCGGCCTGCGGGGTGGCGGCAGAACCGGGCAATGGGGCGGTGCGGGCGGGTCGGGTGTCCGGGACGAAGATGGCCTCCCGGCCAGCCGGTCTTGCCCGCCCCGCCCGGCCCGGTGAGCGTGACGAGGCGCGCGGTGCGCAGGAGGGTGCGGATGCGGTCGACGTCGGCCGCGCGCCCGACGAAGCTGGACAGCCCGGCCGTGCGCGGCGCCGCGAGCGCAGGCCGCAGCACCGACATCCGCGCCTCGGCGAGCTCGGGGCCGGGATCGACGCCCAGCTCGTCGGCCAGGAGCGCGATCGTGCGGTCCAGCGCGGCGAGCGCGTCGGCCTGGCGGCCCGCGGCGTGCAGGGCCCGGCCCAGCAGCGCGGCCGTCGTCTCGCGCAGCGGCGACGCGGCGAGCTGGGCGGCGAGCGCCTCGACCTCGGGCACGAGGCCGAGCCGCAGCGCCAGCCGGGCCCGCTCGTCCACGACGTCCGCGCGCCGCCCATCCAGCCGCGCCGCCGCGGGCCGCGCGAAGGGCAGCTCGACGACGTCGGCCAGCGCGGGCCCCCGCCACAGCGCCAGCGCCTCGCCGAGGAGCCCGTGCGCCGTGGCCGGGCTCGCCGAGCGCGCCTCGGTGACCAGCGCGTCGAACGCCATGACGTCCACGGCGCGGGGGTCGACGGCCAACCGGTAGCCGCCCGGCTCCGTGACCACGAGCTCGCCCGCCACCGACCGGCGCAGCCGCGAGATCAGCGCCTGGAGGGCGTTGGCGGCGTTGTCGGGCGGCGTTTCCCACAGCCCGTCGACGAGGGCGGCGGTGCTGACGGGCGCCCGGCGTCCAGTGCGAGCCGGGCCAGCAGGCCGCGCAGGCGCAGGCCCGACAGGCCTGCCGGGCCGTCGACGGGGCCCAGCACGCCGATCCGCACGGACGTCAGTGTGCCGCCGCGTGATCCGGCGCGCGTCATGCGCTCTCGCGGTGGAACGTGCGCACCCCCCAGGCGACGGTGAGCGTCGCCAGCCCGAGCGCCACCGCCACCCCGAGCCCGACCGTGCCCGTCAGCAGCGCGCCCTGGAACGCCGCTCGCTCGGCGTCGACGATGTAGGCGAACGGGTTGAGCCGCGACAGCACGAACAGCCACGCCGGGGCCAGCGTCATCGGCAGCAGGATGCCCGAGAGCAGCAGCAACGGCACGACGATCGCGTTGAGCAGCGGCCCGAGCACCTCTTCGCTCTTGACCAGCAGCGCCATCGCGTAGGAGGCCGCCGAGGTGGCCACCGCGATCACGGCGACGAGCACCAGCGCGACGAGAATCCCCAGCGGCGGCGCGCGCAGCCCGAAGAACATCGCGACGAGGGTGAGCAGCATCCCCTGCACGACGAGCACCACGACGTCGCGCATCGACCGCCCGAGCAGCAGCGCGGTGCGGCTCACCGGCGTGACCCGCATCCGCTCCACCACGCCGGTGCGGTACTCCTGGATGAGGCTGAACCCGGCGAACAGGCTGCCGAACATGCCCAGCTGGACGAGCAGGGCGGGCACGAGCACCTGGTAGGCGTCGCCGGGCGGGAAGCCGGGCGTGGCCGCGATGAGCGGCTGCAGCAACGGCCCGAACAGCGTGAGGTAGAGGACGGGCTGGGCGATCCCGATGATCACCCACACCGGGTTGCGCAGCGACTGCCGCATCGCCCGTTGGAAGATCAGCCAGATCTGCAGCAGCGTGGTCATGCCGACACCTTCTGCTCGGCGTCGCGCAACGTGCGCCCGGTGAGGGCCAGGAACACGTCGTCGAGGCTGGGACGGCGGACTTCGACCGACGTCATCGCGATGCCCGCCGCGTCCAGCTCGCGCAGGAGGCCGGGGAGCACGCTCGCCCCGTCGGGCACGCGGAAGCGGGCGGTGCGCTCCTCGACGCCGAGCTCGGTGACCTGCCCGAGCCGCTCCGCGATGGCCGCGACCCGGCCCGGATCGCCGGTGCCGACCAGCACGAGATCGCCGGACACCCGCCGTTTCAACGCGTCGGGGGTGCCTTCGGCGACGATGCGGCCCTGGTCGATGACGAGGATGCGGTCGCACAGCGCGTCGGCCTCGTCGAGGTAGTGGGTGGTGAGGAACAGCGTGGTGCCGTGCTCGGCGTGCAGGCCGCGGATGTGCTGCCAGAGGTTGGCGCGGCTCTGCGGATCGAGCCCCGTGGACGGCTCGTCGAGGAAGAGCAGCCGTGGGACGTGCACGAGCCCCATGGCGATGTCGAGCCGCCGCCGTTGGCCGCCGGACAGGGTGCGCACGACGCGGCTTTCGGTGCCGGTGAGGTCGAGCCGCTCGACCAGCTCAGCGGCCCGCCTACGAGCCTCGGCGGCGGACACGCCATACAGCCGGGCCTGGACGACGAGCTCCTCGCCGACCAGGCAATCCACCCCCGCGCCGCCACTCTGCCCGACGTAGCCGATCTTGCGACGGACACCCGCCGGATCGGTGGCGAGATCGTGGCCCGCGACGGTGGCGGTGCCCGCCGTGGGGGTGAGCAGGGTGGTGAGCATGCGCAGCGTGGTGGTCTTGCCCGCGCCGTTGGGCCCGAGGAACCCGACCAGCTCGCCCGGCGCCACGTCGAGGTCCACCCCCGCGACGGCGACCACCGCACCGCGCCGGGTGCGGAACGTGCGGGCGAGCCCGCGGGCATGGATCACGAGGGGACGGTAGCGCCGCCCCCCGACAGTTATCGCGCGAGTTCGTCCAGGAACAGTGCCTCCGCGAGCACGCCGCGCCCGAACATCCCCAGGTCGAGGCTCTCGTCGATGCCGTGCCAACGGCTGGCAGGATCGCCGACGCCCGTCACGAGCACCGCGGCGTTCGGGAACGTCCGTGCGAACTCCGCGATGAAGGGGATCGACCCGCCGATGCCGACCTCGACCAGCTCGTTGCCGTACGCGGCGGCGAAGGTGCGGCGGGCGACGTCGTACGCGGCACCCGTGGTGGTCAGCGAGAACGGCTCGGCGGTGCCGGTGCCGGGGGTCACCGTGACGTGCGCGCCCCACGGAACCTGCGCCGCGAGATGCTCGGCAAGCGCCTTCTGCGCGGTGGTGGCGTCGTCGCCGGGCCCGATGCGGAGGCTGACCATGGCCCGTGCGCGCGGCACGAGGATGTTGGCGGCCTCGGTGATCCGGGGCGCGTCGATCGCGAGCACGGCGACGGCGGGCTTGGTCCAGGTCCGCTCCACGATGCTGCCGGAGCCGATGAGCGCCACCCCGGACAGCAGCCCCGCGTCGCCGCGGAACGTGGCCTCGTCGACGTCCGGCGCCTCGGACGGGCCGTGGACGAGGCCCGGGACGGCCACGTCGCCGTGCTCGTCGTGCAGGCCCGCCAGCGCGCGGCAGAGCGCGGTGAGGGCGTCGCCGATCGGTCCGCCGAAGACGCCGGAGTGCACAGGGCGTTCGAGCATCGAGACCTCGACGACCACGTCCACCAGCCCGCGCAGGCTGGTCGTCAGCGCAGGCACGTCGACGGCCGGGTTGCCCGCGTCGGCGATGATGATGACGTCGCAGGCCAGCGCGTCGCGATGCGCGCGGAGGAACGCGGGAAGGGTGGGTGAGCCGGATTCCTCTTCGCCCTCGACGAACAGCGTGACCCCGACCGGTGGCCTGCCGCCTGCGGCGCGCAGCACGGCGAGGTGGGTCATGACGCCCGCCTTGTCGTCGGCGGCGCCGCGGCCGTAGAGGCGGCCGTCGCGCTCGGTGGGCGCGAACGGCGGCGACGTCCACAGCTCGTCGCCACCGGTGGGCTGGACGTCGTGGTGGGCGTAGAGCAGCACGGTGGGCGCGCCGGGTGGGGCGGGCCAGTGGGCGAGGACGGCGGGCGCCCCGCCCTCGACGGCGACCACCTCGACGGAGGCGGCGCCTGCGCCCCTGGCCAGCTCGGCGACGGCCTCGGCGCTGCGGTGGGTGTCGTCCGCGTGCGCGGGGTCGGCCCAGATGCTGGGGATGCGGACGAGACGCTCCAGGTCGGCGCGCGCCCCGGGGAGTTCGCGCTCGACGGCGGCACGGAGCGCGTCGGGGCTGGTCACGGGCTGGTCGGTCACGCGGGCCGACTTTACGCGGCCCGCCGCGGCCGCCGGGTCCTCATTCCGGGTGAGACGTGCCGCCTACGACCGTCGCGCCCACCGCGTGGGGAGTGGGCGTCGCCGTGACGGAATGGTGCGCTTGCCGCGTCAGGATCCGTGACTCACCGCGTCGGGACCCAAGACGCGGGGGGACCGTAGGCTGCGGGCATGTCCCGGTTCCTGGCGACGTTGCTGGAGTCCGCTGCCCGTTCGGCCCGCGGCATGGTCACCGGCGAGCCCCGCGAGCCGGTCCGGCATACGTGGGCCGAGGTGCATGATCGGGCGCTCGCGATGGCGGCCGGGCTGCGCGGCGAGCACGACGGCAGCCCCGGGCTCGCACCGGGTGCGGCGGTGGGGGTGCTCGCGGGCGAGCCGGTCGCGATCGCCCCGCTCGCCCAGGCCGTGTGGCTCTGCGGCGGCAGCGTGACCATGCTTCACCAGCCCACCGCGCGCATGGACCTCGCTGCGTGGGCCGAGGACACCGTGTCCGTCCTCAAGATGATCGACGCCGCGCTCGTCGTGCTCGGTCCGCCCTTCGACGCGCTCGCCCCCGTCCTCACCGAGCGCGGCATCCCGTTCCGCGCCATCGACGCCCTCGACGGTGACGGCGCAGGCGTCCACGCCGACCCGGCCGCCGCAGCCGAGGACGACACCGCCTTGCTGCAGCTGACCAGCGGCTCGACCGCCGAGCCGAAAGCCGTCCGGATCACCCACGCCAACCTGCACGCCAACATCACGGCGATGGCGCAGGCGTCGCGCCTCGACGTCGAAAGGGACGTGCAGGTGTCGTGGCTGCCGCTCTTCCACGACATGGGGATGGTCGGCTTTCTGACCGTGCCGATGACGCTCGGGCTGGAGCTGGTCACGGTCACCCCGTTGGACTTCCTCGCCCGCCCGATCCTGTGGGCCGAGCTGATCTCCAAGTACCGCGGCACGGTGACGGCCGCACCGAACTTCGCCTACGCCGTCCTCGGTCGCCAGCTCGCGCGCGCCGATGTCCCGCTGGACCTGTCGTCCCTGCGCATCGCGCTCAACGGCGCGGAGCCGATCGACGCGGACGCCGTCCGCGGGCTCGTCGACGCAGGCGCGCGGTTCGGGCTGCGGCCGGAGGCGGTGCTGTGCGCGTACGGGATGGCCGAGACCGCGCTCGGGGTGGCGTTCGCGCCGGTCGAGACGGGGTTGGCCGTCGACGAGATCGACGCCGACGACCTCGAGGCCCGCAGGCTCGCCACCCCCGGCACCGGCCGCAGCTTCCCCAAGCTCGGCCCGCCGCTGCCGGGCATCGAGGTGCGCGTGATCGGCGATCACGGTGTGGTGCTCGGCGAGCGCGAGGTCGGGGTGCTGCACCTGCGTGGGCCGTCGGTGACGCCCGGCTACCTCACCGTCAACGGTCCGGTCGCCGCGCAGGACGCCGACGGCTGGTTCGACACCGGCGACGAGGGCTACCTGGTCGACGGCCAGGTCGTCGTCTGCGGCAGGCGCAAGGACCTGATCATCATGGGTGGCCGCAACATCTACCCGACCGACATCGAACGTGCCGCGAGCACGGCGGACGGGGTGCGCGCGGGCAACGCGGTGGCCGTGCGGCTCGCCGCGGGGGAGGCGCAGCACCGGGAGTCGTTCGCGGTGGTCGTCGAGTCCCGGAAGGCGGGGGACCCCGATGCGGAGCGCGGTATCGGCAAGGACGTGACGAGCCGCGTGGTGTCGGCGGTGGGGGTGCGTCCCGCGCGGGTGGTCGTGCTGGCGCCGGGCAGCCTGCCCAAGACGCCGTCGGGCAAGCTCCGTCGCGCGGCTACCGCCGAACTCCTGCGGGGATGATCGCGCCGAGCGGCACCTCACGCCGGTGGCGAGCGGCGTGGTGTGCCGCTCGCGCCGATCATCAACCCGAAAGCGCGTGGAAGCGGTTCTGCGTGGTCTCCAGCCCGTCGGCCAGCAGCGCCTCGGTGGCGTCCGCGGCCAGGTCGACTGCGAACTCCAGCTCCTTGCGCTCGGTGGCCGAGAACCGTTTGAGCACGTAGTCGGCCGGGTCCTGCCGACCCGGTGGACGGCCGATGCCGAAGCGCACGCGCAGGTACTCCTTCGTGCCCAGCGAGGCGCTGATGGACCGCAGGCCGTTGTGGCCGCCCTCGCCACCACCCTGCTTGAGCCGTACGACACCGAAGCCGAGGTCGAGGTCGTCGTGCACGACGACGAGCTCACCCCCGTAGTAGCGCACCAGCCCGGCGACCGGGCCGCCGGACACGTTCATGTAGGTGCGCGGCTTGGCCAACACCACCCGCCGCCCGGCGAGGCGGCCCTCCAGCACGTCGGCGTTGGACCGGTGGCGGGAGAACCGCCCGCCACCGGCGCGGGTGGCGAGCAGCTCGACCACGCGGAAACCGACGTTGTGCCGGGTGTCGGCGTACTCGGGGCCGGGGTTGCCGAGCCCGACCACCAGGGCGGGGCCCGGCATCGCGGTCACTCCTGCTCGTCGGCCGTGGACTCGTCCGCCGCGGCCTCCGCATCGGTGTCGGTCTCCGCCTCGGCCTCTGCCGCCTCGGGCTCGGCGCCTGCGTCGGCCTCGGTGGCCGCCACGACGTGGACGATGAGCTGCTCGGGATCGCCGCGCAGCTCGGTGTTGGCAGGCAACTTCAACTGGCCCGCGAGGAACTGCGTGCCGATCCGCGCGTCCTCGACCGAGACCTCGATCTGCTCGGGGATGCTCGAGACGTCGCACTCGACCTCGAGCGTGTTGAGCTCCTGCGTGACGAGGGTGCCCGGCGCGGCTGCGCCCGTGACGACCACCGCGACGTCGACCACGACCTTCTCGCCCCGCCGGATCATCAGCAGGTCGACGTGCTCGATGTAGGGCCGGATCGGATGCGCGACGACGGTTTTGGTCAGCGCCAGCTGCGGGCGGCCCGCGATGTCGATCGTGATGACGGCGTTGCGGCCCTGCTCGCGCACGATGCGCTTGAACTCCAGCTCGGGCAGGGCGAGGTGCTGCGGCTCGGTGCCGTGCCCGTACAAGACAGCGGGGATCTTGCCTGCGCGCCGGGTGCGGCGGGCAGCGCCCTTGCCGAACTCCGTGCGGGTCTCAGCGACGATGTTGGCCTCGGCCACGGTGAACTCCTCGTATTGCGTGATGTGGACGCGCGGCGAGGGCACCGGCACGGGCCGGCCACGTCGATGACGGCGGGTCGACGTGCACCCGCCCTCGCCGCGGAACTGGCGACCACAATACGCGAGGTGGGAGGGCTTCCCACCGTCCGGGGCCTGCCTGTGGACAACCCTGTGGGCATGTGGACAACTCGGCCACCGGGCGCGGTGCGCGGCCGCCGGTGGTCGGACGGCGGCGTACGCTCGGCGTGTGGTCGAGGCCGGGGAGGTGATCGTGCACCGGCGTGGCTCGTTCGATGGGATGGCCCGTAGCGACCGTTCGGCGCACCGATCGCTTGCCGGGCCTGGACGCTTGACGTCTTCCGCGGCACGGTGTACGCGATGAGCTCGGAGTCCGATCACCCTCGCCAGCGCACCGTCGCGGAGCTACTTGCTGCGCACGGCGACGGCACGGTGACCGGCCGCCGAGCCCGCAGGCGGGCAGCGGAGGACGCGGCGGGCGGGGGTCAAGCCGGGCTGGGTACCACCAGCGGTTCCTACCCCACCACCAGCGGAAACGGTGCCGGTCCCGCCCGGGTCGCAGGATCGAAGGTCACCGACGGCGGCGCATCGGCGGCCAACGGCGTATCGGTCGGTCCCGGCGTGCCTCCGGCCAACGGCGCACCCTTCGGTACGAGCGCATCGCCTGGTCCCGGCGCACCAGCAGGCAACGGCGCACCAGGCGGTCCCGGCGTACCGCAGGCAACGGCGCACCGCACAGCCCGGGGCAACGGTGCATCGCACAGCCCCGGCCCGGTTGCCGGGGCCCCGTCGGCACGGCGGGCCGCTCCCCTCGCTTCACAGTGGCCCGTTTCCGTCGGTGCCCGGTGGGTCGCCGCCGTCGCTCAACAGCGGCGCCTTCCCGTCGGTGCCTGATGGGCCGCCGTCCTCGCTTCACAGTGGCCCGTTTCCGTCGGTGCCCGGTGGGTCGCCGCCGTCGCTCAACAGCGGCGGTTTCCCGTCCGTCGACGGTGGTCCGCATCTCTCGCCCGCCAGCGGGCCGATCCCGTCAGTGCACAGTGGGCCCTTCCCTACGGTGAACGGTGCCCCACCGCAGCGGGGATCCAGCGCCGCACAGTCTGCTGAGCAGGCCGCCCAGCAGGGCGGATTCGGCGCCCCGCCGCCCGGCGCGCCCTCGCCTAACAACGGGGCCGCGCCGGTCGCGAACGGCGCTCCCGCCGGACCGCACACCCGGAACGGCGGCGCCGCTGACGGCCCGCCCCCACCGCAGGCGGGCGCCCGCACCGGCTACGCGGCGTGGGGTGCGGCCGCCGCCAGCGCTTCCGCCCCGCCTGTGGGCGGGGCTCCGCCTGCGATGTGGCGGAACGGCCCCGTCCCAAGGCCCCGGCCCCCGGCTGGGGGCGGCCAGGACGTCGGCGGTCCCGTCGGTTGGCAGCCACGCGGCAACCCCGGAGGACCGCCGCCCGGCAGTGGCCCGCCCTCCGCCCCATGGAACGGCGGCGCCCCGGCAGGCGCATCGCCTGGCCCGGGCCGCCCGCCCACCCCATGGGGCCCGGACGGGGACACCGACCCTGCCGTGCGGGATCCCGCGGGCCCCGAGGGGCGGAGCACGGCCCCGGCCGACGAGGCCGCCGACGGCCCGGCCGCCACTCCACGCTCGCGCAACGGCCGCGCAGCAGCCCGGAAGCGGCGCCAGCCCAGTCCACGGCGTCAGCAGAACCTGCCGGGCTTCGCCGCGCTCACCCCGCCCGACAGCGATTCCGCGTTCGTCAATGGCGGCGCCGTCTACGCCGACACCGAGGCAGCAAACCGCAGGCCCCTTGCCGAGCCCGGCGATCGCGCGTCCGACGCCGAGTCCACGCACCGCATCGGCGACCGGGTGCCGTCCCCCGAGGACGAGCCCCGCGCGGGCCCGATGCGCAGACGCGCCGACCGCAGCGCCATGCTCGACCCCGGCCAGACCGGCCCCATCCAGACCCTGGACGACGGCGGCCCCTCCACCGCGGTTGGGCTCGCCCCGCCCGGCGCCGAGGCCTGGCACCGCGACCGCACCGCGCGCCGGGGCCCCCACGACGGCGGCCCGGCCACCGCGGCCTCGGCCCCGTTCGACCTCGACGCCGAGGACGACGTTGACGACGAGTTCGACGGCTTCAGCGATCTCGCGCCCGACGCCGATCCCGACGACCACCCGGCAGGCCTGCCCGAGGCGCCCCGGCGCCGACGGGCGCACTCGTCGGCCCCCCAGTCGGCGGGCCAGGCGTGGGCCGCGGTCGTCGCCCAGTGGGTGGCGGGCGCGATCGGCGGAGCCGCGCTCTGGGTCGGGTTCCGCTTCCTCTGGCGCGATCTGCAGGTCGTGGCGCTGGCCGCGGCGGTGCTCGTCACCGTCGGCCTCGTGCTCGTCGTTCGCGCACTCATGCACAACGACGATCGCCGCACCACGCTGTTCGCCGTGCTCGTCGGCCTCCTGCTGACGGTGTCCCCGGCGATCCTCGTCCTCCTGGGACGGTGAGGCCGATGCGACGCGCGCCCGTCCCGCCCGTCGTCCTGTCGACGGCCTCCGTGTACCCCGAGCCCGTCGCCGTCGGGTTCGAGTTGGCCGCCGAGCTCGGCTACGACGGCGTCGAGCTGATGGTGTGGGGCGACCCGGCGAGCCAGAACGTCGCCGCGGTCGCCCGGCTCGCCGAGCGCCATGGCGTGCCGGTGAAAGCCGTGCACGCACCCTGCCTCGCCGTCACGCAACGCGTCTGGGGCGCCGACCCGATCGTCCGGATCCGGCGCTCGGTCGCCGCGGCCGAGCGGCTGGGCGCCGCCACCGTGGTGCTGCACCCGCCGTTTCGTTGGCAGCGCCGCTACGCCGCGCAGTTCGCCGACGAGGTGGCCCGCGCGGGCGAGGTCGCCGGGGTCGCGCTCGCCGTGGAGAACATGTTCCCGGTGGTCCGGGGCCGGATGCGCACCGTGCCCTACGAGCCGGGGTTCGATCCCACCGAGGTCGGCCACCGCCACTACACCCTGGACCTCTCGCACACCGCGGCCGCCGGGATGGACGCGCTCGCCCTCTTCGAGCGCATGGGCGCGGGTCTGCACCACGTGCACCTCGCCGACGGCAGCGGCAGCCACCGCGACGAGCACCTCGTCCCCGGCCGCGGCACCCAGCCCTGCGCCGAGGTGCTGCAGCGGCTGGCGGACACGGGCTACGGAGGCGTTGTGGTGGCGGAGATCAGCACCCGGCGTTGCCGCACGCGCTACGACCGCGCCGAGATGCTCGCCCGGTCGTTGCTGTTCGCCCGCCTGCACCTGCAGCCGACGGCGGAGCGGGAGGTGGCGCGACCCACGGTGTGATCGACGCGGTAAGTGGGCATGCTGAAGGAGAAGCAGAAGCCGCGGTCCGTTCGACAACGGATCCAGCTCGGCCGGGGCGAGGAAACTGAGATCATGCAACCGCGTGTCGCCGCGCCGCCGTTCCGGGCCGCCGTTGCGGTCGAACCGCTCGGCGACGGCGAGTTCGGCGCCGAGCTGGGTGACCTCTGGACCGTCGGACCCAAAGCGCACGGCGGCCTGTTGTTGGTGCTGCTCGTCCGGGCGGCGCTGGGTCGCCTCGCCGCCGACGCGCCCGGCCTCGCCCCCGACCCGCTCGCCGTCGCCGCCGACTTCCTCCGCGCTCCCGACCCTGGCCCCGTCACGATGGCCACGGAGGTGCTCAAGACGGGCCGAACCGCGTCGGTGGTCGCGGTGCGCATGCATCAGGACGGCAAGCTGATGATGGCCGCTTCGGTCACGGCCGGGCGGTTGCCCGACGGCGAGCCGCGCTGGTCCGAGGCGCGCGAGCTGCCGATCGAGCCACCCGCGGAGGCCATCGACCCGGCCGCCGGACCGACCGTCTTCGGCCTCGCCCGCTCCTGCGACCTTCGGTTCGACGCGGCGACGATGGCCTTCATCCGCCGTGAGCAGGCACCGCCCGCGCTGCACGGCTGGGCCCGCACCCGTGACGAGCCGGTCGACGTGCTCTTCGCCCTCCTCGCGGGCGACATCCTCCCGCCCACCGTGTTCAACCTCGGCGGCGCGCCGGGCTGGGCGCCGACCGTCCAGCTCACCGCCCTGCTCCGCGCCCACCCCGCACCGGGGTGGCTGCGGGTCGCGTCGCGGGCCGACGTCGTCACCGGGGCGTGGTTCGACGAGGACGTCACGGTCATCGACACGGCCGGACGGGTTGTGTGCCAGGCCCGCCAGCTCGCGCTCTCCCCGCTGCCCAACGTCCGCGTGCCCCATCCCGCCGCCCCTTGAGCGGGCGCCGACGATCGGAGGAAGGTGCCCCTGCTGCGGCTGGGTGGGAGGAAGGGGCCCCTGCTGCGGCCGAGTGGGAGGAAGGTGCCGCTGCTGCGCGCCCCGGGAATTGCAGGAGTGTCACCCCGCTGCGACTGGGTGGCAGGAGTGTCACCCTGCTGCAGCACCCGGGCTAGCCTCCCGGCATGGGCGTCGTCGCGGTGCTGGGGGCAGGCAAGATCGGTGAGGCGTTGCTGCAAGGGCTGCTCGCCGCGGGCCGCGCAACCGACGAGCTGGTGTTCACCGAACGGCACGCCGAGCGGGCCGCGGAGCTGACCGCGAAGCACGGCATCGCCGCCGTCGACATCGCGGAGGCCGCGGCCCGGGCCGACGTGCTCGTCGTCGCCGTGAAGCCCCAGGACATCGCCCCCGTGCTCGCCGAGCTGGCGCCCGTCCTACGGGCAGGCACGCTCGTGGTCACGCTGTGTGCAGGCCTGCCGATCGCCCTGTTCGAGGGCGCCCTCCCGGAAGGCACACCGGTGGTGCGGGTCATGCCCAACACCCCCATGCTGGTCGGCGAGGCCATGAGCGCCATGTCGCCGGGCAGCCACGCCACGGCCGAGCAGCTTGCGGTCGTCGAGAAGATGCTCGCCTCCGTCGGCCGGGTGGTGCAGGTGCCCGAGTCGCAGCAGGATGCCGTCACCGCACTGTCGGGCTCCGGCCCTGCTTACTTTTTCTTCCTCGTCGAGGCCATGATCGACGCTGGCATCCTGCTTGGTCTGCCGCGGACCGTGGTCGCCGAGCTCATCGTCCAATCGGCGTACGGCGCGGCGCTGATGCTGCGCGAATCGGCCGATCATCCGGTGCTCCTGCGCGAGGCCGTCACCTCCCCAGCGGGCACGACGATCGCCGCCATCCGCGAGCTGGAGCGCCACGGCGTGCGCGCCGCGTTGCTCGACGCCATCGAGGCCGCCCGCGACCGCTCGATCGAGCTGGGTCGCGCGGCGCAGCAGGGCTGACCCCGATCGGACGAGAACGCTCACCCCGACGCGAGGCTGAATGCCCCGACCGGGTGCACCCACCGGTCTTCCTCGTCACAAGCGCCCCGCTAGACTCACCAGGAACTCTTCAGAAAGCGGTGAGCGGATGGCGACCGAGCCCGAGATCCACCTCGCCCAGGTCCAGTTCCTGACGGTGGCCGAGGTCGCGGCGATGATGCGGGTGTCCAAGATGACCGTCTACCGCCTTGTCCACGGCGGCGAGCTGCCCGCCGCGCGGGTCGGGCGCTCGTTCCGGGTGCCGCGCCACGCCGTCGAGGAGTACCTGCGCTCCGCCTACTTCGATGTCGGCTGAACGCGCTCGCTAGACTGGCGTGAATTCCCGCCCGGCCGCCGTCGGGCCGTAGCAGACTCGAAAGGTTGGCCCCGTATGGGCTCAGTGATCAAGAAGCGCCGCAAGCGGATGTCGAAGAAGAAGCACCGCAAGCTCCTCCGCAAGACCCGCGTGCAGCGGCGCAAGCTCGGCAAGTAACGTTCGTCGAACGGCCGGTGGCACGCCCGCCGGCCGTTCGTGCATGTGTGGGATGTGACGTGGTCGCCGTCCCATCCTCCGCTCAGCCGGTCTAGCATCGGTCACTCACCGCACTCATCCGATTCGCCTGGGGCTCCACCGTGCCGTCCGTCGTCCTCGTCACCGGGGTCAGCAAGTTCCTCGGTGGCTACGTCGCCGCCCGACTGGCCGCCGATCCCACCATCGACCGCGTCCTCGGCGTCGACACCGTCCCGCCGCCGCGCGATCTCCTACGCCGCATGGGCCGCGCGGAGTTCGTGCGCGCCGACATCCGCAACCCGCTGATCGCCAAGGTCATCTCCCATGCGTCCGTCGACACCGTCGTGCACGCCTCGCTCGCCGCCAACCCGGCCTCGTCCGGAGGGCGCACGGCGATGAAGGAGATGAACGTCATCGGCACGATGCAGCTGCTCGCCGCCTGTCAGAAGGCGCCGACGGTGCGGCGCGTCGTGCTGAAGTCCACCACCGCCGTCTACGGCTCCAGCTCGCGCGACCCCGCCGTGTTCGACGAGGCGACGACGCCGAAGGACTTCCCGTCGGGCGGCTACGCCAAGGACGCCGTCGAGATCGAGGGCTACCTGCGCGGGTTCGCCCGCCGCCGTCCCGACGTCTTGGTCACCGTGCTGCGCTTCGCCAACCTCATCGGCCCCCGCATCGACACCGTCTTCACCCGCTACTTCGCGTTGCCGCTCGTGCCCACGGTGCTGGGCCACGACGCCCGCGTACAGCTGCTGCACGAGGAGGACGCGCTCGCCGTGCTGGAGCGCGCGGCGACCGTCGAGCTGCCCGGCACGTTCAACGTCGCCGCCGACGGCGTGCTGATGCTCTCGCAAGCCATCCGCAGGGCGGGCCGGATCGCGATCCCGGTGCCCGCGCCCGCCGTCGGCCCGGTCAGCCGGATCGTCCGCGGTGCCCGTCTGGTCGACTTCTCGCCCGAGCAGATGCGCCTGCTCAACTTCGGACGGGTCGTGGACAACAGGCGGCTGCGCACCCAGTTCGGTTTTGCCCCGCGCTGGACCACCACGCAGGCCTTCGACGACTTCGTGCGCGGCCGCGCACTCCGCCCGGTGATCCCGCCCGCGCGGGTCGAGTCGCTGGAGCGGGGCGTGCTCGCGGCCGTCAAGGCCCTGCTATGACGGTCACGCGCATCCGCCACCCGCGAGCCACGAGGGGAGCCGCCGTGTCGGAAGCCCGCATCATCCCGCTGCACGCCGACGAGGCGGGGGGCCGCACACGCTGGCGGCTGGGCAACCAGCGCCGCACGTCGGTACCCGCGCCACCGCCAGCGCCCGAGCCGGAACCCGAGCCCGAGACCCCGCCCGCCTGGGAGGGAACGGTGGCGGCTGCGCTGCGGTTCCTGCGCCGACGGCTGGAGGGCGATTACGCCGTCGACGACTTCGGCTTCGACGTCGACCTCAACGACAACGTCATCCTCCCGGCACTGCGCCCGCTGTACGAGAAGTGGTTCCGCGTCGAGACGATCGGGATGCACCACGTGCCCGGCGTCGGCGGCGCGCTCGTCGTCGCCAACCACTCGGGCACCTTGCCGCTCGACGCGCTGATGACCGCCGTCGCGCTGCACGACGACCACCCCGCCCGGCGCCACCTGCGGATGCTCGGCGCGGACTTCATGTTCAAGTTCCCCGGGGTCGGGCCGCTCGCCCGCAAGCAGGGCGCCACGCTCGCCTGCAACCCGGACGCCGAGCGGCTCATGTCCGCAGGCGAGCTCGTCGGCGTGTGGCCGGAGGGCTTCAAGGGCATCGGCAAGCCGTACCGCGACCGCTACAAGCTGCAGCGCTTCGGTCGCGGCGGATTCGTGGCGGCCGCGCTGCGCACCGGGGTGCCGATCATCCCGTGCTCGATCGTCGGCGCCGAGGAGATCTACCCGAAGATCGGCGACATCAAGCCGCTCGCCCGCCTGCTCGGCGCGCCGTACTTCCCGGTCACGCCCACGTTCCCGCTGCTAGGGCCGCTCGGGCTGGTGCCGCTGCCGTCGAAGTGGCTGATCGAGTTCGGCGAGCCCATCCGCACCGACACGATCGACGCCGCCGAGGCCGACGACCCGATGACCGTTTTCAACCTCACCGACCAGGTGCGCGAGACCATCCAGCACACCCTCTACCGGCTGCTGTCCCAGCGCCGCAACGCGTTCTTCGGCTGACGGCGTGTACCTGGTCACCGGGGCCACCGGCAACGTGGGCCGCGAAATCGTGCAGATCCTCGTCGACGCCGGACACCCGGTGCGGGCGTTGCGGCGCAGCACGGGTGGGGTCCCGTCGGGCGCTGAGGGCGTGGTCGGGGACTTGAACGACCCCGCTACGCTCGACGGCCCGCTCGAGGGCGTCACCGGCGTGTTCCTGATGCCCGGCTATGACGACATGCCGGGTGTGCTCGCGGCCTGCGCGCGCCGCGGCGTCGACCGCGTGGTGCTGCTCTCCGGCGGCTCCGCGGGCAGCCGCGACATGACGAACGCGGTCACCGCCTACATGATGCGATCCGAGGACGCCGTCACCGCGTCCGGGCTGCCGTGGACGATCCTGCGCCCCACCGCGTTCATGTCCAACGCCCTGCGCTGGAAGCCCCAGCTCGACCGGGGCGACGTGCTGCGGCTGCCGTTCGCCGACGTCCGCACCGCCTGCGTGGACCCCCGCGACATCGCCGCCGTCGCCGCCGCGGCGCTCACCGTCGACGGGCACGCCGGGCAGGTCTACGTCCCGACCGGCCCGCAGTCCCTGCTGCCGTCCGACCAGGTGGCGATCCTCGCCGACGTGCTGGGGCGCCCGCTCACCGCCGAGGCGCAGCCGGACGACGAGGCCAGGGCCGAGATGCTGCGCACCACCCCACCCGAGTACGTCGACGCGTTCTTCGACTTCTACGTCGGCGGCGCGCTCGACGAGTCGCGCGTGCTGCCCACCGTCCGCGACGTCACCGGCCGGGAGCCGGGCACGTTCGCCGCATGGGCCAAGCGACACGCGCCAGACTTCGCGGCGTAACCGATCCAGGGGCACGATGGGCGCCATGGCGCTTCCCTACGCCCATGACATCGAGATCACCGTCCGGGTGAACGGCCGCGCGGTGCGCGCGGTCGTGCACCCCCGCACCACGCTGCTGGACTGGCTGCGCGAGGAGGTCGGGCTCACCGGCACCAAGAAGGGCTGCAACGAGGGCGCGTGCGGCACGTGCACCGTGCTCGTCGACGGGCAGCGCATGAACGGCTGCCTCACCCTCGCCGTCCAGTGCGACGGCCGGGAGGTCACCACCGTCGAGGGCCTCGCCGACGGCGACACGCTCAGCCCCGTCCAGGCGGCCTTCCGCGACCACGACGCCTTCCAGTGCGGCTACTGCACCCCCGGCCAGCTCGTGTCGGCCACCGCCTGCATCGCGGAGGGCCACGCCACCGACGCGGCCACCGTACGCGAGTGGATGAGCGGCAACATCTGCCGCTGCTCGTCGTACCCACAGATCACGGCGGCCGTCCTGGCCGCTGCCGAGGCGAGCCGATGATCGACTTCGCCTACGCCCGCGCCGACTCCCGGTCCGCCGCCGTCGCCGCGCTCGCCGACGACCACGCCGCCGTCCTCGCGGGCGGCACAGAGCTCCTGAACTGGGTGCGGCTGGGCATCGCCGCACCCGAGCGGGTCGTCGACATCGGCGGCCTCGACGAGCTGCGCGGCGTCTCCCGCGACGGCCCTGTTGATGGCGGGTCCCTGCGCATCGGCGCGCTCACCACGTTGAACGAGATCGGCGAGCACCCGCTCGTCGTCGCGCACGCAGGCGCCTTGGCCTCGGCGTGCCTGCAGGCCGCGTCCGCGCAGATCCGCAACCGGGCCACGCTCGGCGGCAACGTCCTGCAGCGCACCCGCTGCGCCTACTTCCGCGCCGAGGAGCCCGTGCCGTGGCCGTGCAACCGGCGCGCGCCCGGCAGCGGGTGCGCCGCGCGCCACGGCCTCCACGAGCGGCACGCGATCTTCGGGTGGACGGACGAGTGCGTCGCCGTGCAGCCGTCCGACCCGGCGGTGGCGCTGGCGGCGCTGGACGCCGAGGTCGACGTCGTCGGCCCGACGGGCCCGCGCGTGATCCCGAGCACCGAGTTCCACCTCACGCCGCAGGAAGCGGGCCTGCGGGAGAACCGGCTCGACCCCGATGAGCTGATCGTCGGCTACCGCATCCCGGTCGAGGGAGAGGGCGGGAGCCAGGCCTACGTCAAGATCCGCGAGCGCGCCTCGTACGAGTACGCGATCGTCTCGGCGGCCGCCGTCGTTGGCGCTGATCGCGCACGGGTGGCCCTGGGGTCGGTGGCGGGCAAGCCGTGGCGGCTGCCCGACCTCGTCGGCGTGCCGCTCACCCGGGAGGCGCTCCTGCTCGCCGTCGAGCAGGGCATGGCCGACGCCACCCCGCTGCCCCGCAACGGGTTCAAGGTGACCATGGCGCGCAACGCCGCCGTCCGCGCCCTGCTCACCGCCGGAGGTGTGCGATGACCGCCGCGACCCGGGTCGAGGCTGCCCGCAAGCTCACCGGCGCCGCGCAGTTCGCGGCCGACCACCGGCCCGACGGGGTGCTTTCCGCCGTGCTCGTCGGCGCGCCGGTGGCGACGGGCGCCCTCCGCGCGGTCGACGCCGCCACGGCCCGCGCCATGCCCGGGATCACGGCCGTGCTCACCGCGGCCGACCTGCCCGACTTCCCTCGGCTGGACGCGCCCGCTGCCGTGCTGACGCTGCCGTTCACCGACGACCGGATCCCCTGCGAGGGCTGGCCCGTCGCGATCGTGCTCGGCGAGTCGATCGAGGCGGCGGAGGCCGGGCGCGCGGCCGTCGTCGTCGAGTGCGCGGCCGAGGCGCCGGTGCTGCTCGGGTCGGGGGAGCGGTCGCCCGCGATGGGCCCGGACGCCGTCGTCTTCGACAAGGGCGACGTCGACGCCGCCCGCGCGCAGGCCGCGGTGCGCGTTGAGCAGACCTACCTGCAGGCCGCGCGGCACCACAACACGATGGAGACGTCGGGCACCGTCGCCCGCTGGGACGGCGACCGCGTCACCCTCTGGGACGCCGTGCAGGCGAGCTCGACCGTCGTCCCGATCGTCAGCACGGCGTTCGGGATCGACGCGGCCGACGTGCGCGTCGTCTCCCCGCACACCGGCGGCGGCTTCGGCGCCAAGGGCTACATCTGGCCGCACGAGATCCTCGCGGCCGCCGCGGCCCGGGTGGCGGGGCGGCCGGTGAAGCTGCACCTGCGCCGGGCCGACCAGTTCTCCAGCGTCGGCTACCAGCCGTGGATGGAGCAGACGATCAGGCTCGCCGCCGACGCCGACGGGGTGCTGCTCGGCGTCGAACACCACGCGGTCAACAACACGGGCCTGGTCGAGACGCACGTCGAGCCCGCCACCGAGGCAAGCAAGTCGCTCTACGCCTCGCCGTCGATCCGGCTGCGCCTGGAGATCGAGCGGGTCTCGCTCAACGTGCCGACGCCGATGCGCGCTCCCGTCGAGGGCCCCGGCCTGTGGGCGTTGGAGAGCGCGATGAACGAGCTGGCCGACGAGGTCGGGGTCGACGCCCTCGATCTGCGGCTGGCCAACTTCGCCGACGTGTCGCCAGCGGACGGCAGACCGTGGTCGAGCAACCGGCTGCGCGATGCGTACGCGGAGGGCGCCCGCCGCTACGGTTGGCGCGACCGTCACGATCGCCCTCGGCAGGACGGGCCGTGGCGCATCGGGCACGGCATGGCCACCTGCTCGATGGGCAGCTTCCGGTTCCCTGGCGCCGCGCGGGTGCACCTGTCGGCCGACGGCGGCGCCGTCGTCGAGAGCAACGTGCACGACATCGGCAACGGTGCGCAGACCGTCCTGTCCCAGATCGCGGCCGAGGAGCTGGGCATCCCGCTCGACCGGGTCGCGATGCGCTGGGGCGACACCGACCTCCCGCGCACCGGGCCGACGTACGGCTCGTCCACCACGATGGGCACCGGCAGCGCGGTCGCGGCGGCCGCGCGCGACGTCACCAAGCAGCTGGCCGACCTCGGCGTCGACGCCGACCGAATGGCCGAGGCAGGGGTCGCCGAGCTCGTCGGCGAGGGCGCCTACGAGCTGCCCGACGGTGCGATGTTCAACGGCGACGGCGAGGGCACCCCCTACGCCATGCGCACGTGGGGCGCGGTCTTCGTCGAGGTGGGCGTCGACCCGGACTTCGGCGTGCTGCGGCTGCGACGCGCGGTCGGCGTCTACTCCGCCGGGCGGATCGTCAACGCGCTCACGGCGCGGGCGCAGATGGTCGGCGGGATCGTCTGGGGCTGGGGCAAGGCGACCATGGAGGAGAGCGACCAGGAGCCGGTGTACGGCCGCTGGCTGGCGAAGAACCTCTCCAACGTGGCCGTGCCGGTCAACGCCGACGTCCCTGCCGACATCGACGTGTCGTTCGTCGACGAGTTCGACGAGGCCGCGAGCCTGATCGGGGCGCGGGGCATCGGCGAGCTCGGCGCCACAGGGGTCGACGCGGCGGTCGCCGCCGCCGTCCACGATGCGGTGGGGGTGCGGGTGCGGGAGGTGCCGATCCTGCCGTGGAAGGTGCTGGCGGGCCTGCCCGCCTGACCCGCGCCCGCGGGTGCTGGCGGGCCTGCCCGCCTGACCGCGCCCGCCCGCCTGGCGCCCCGGACCCACCCAGGGCCGCGCCCGCCCCGCCTGGCGCCCCGGACCCACCGAGGGCCGACTTCGCACCCCTCCGGTCACTTCGCACCCTTCACTCGCCCGCCGGCGGGGTGCGAAGTGCAGGCAAGGGGTGCGAAGTCGACGGGTAGGGGGTGGGTGCGCGGGTGGGGCGCGCGGGTGGGGCGGCGTCAGCGGCGGCGGTAGGCCACCCCGGCGGCGACGGCGCCCGCCAGGGCGCCCGCGCCGAGCACGGACGGCACGCCGATCTTGGCGGCCTTGCGGCCGGTGCGGAAGTCGCGGATCTGCCAGCCGCGGGCCTTGGCGATGTCGCGCAGCTCGGAGTCCGGGTTGACGGCGACCGCGGTGCCGACGGCCGAGAGCATCGGCACGTCGTTGACGGAGTCCGAGTACGCCGTGCACCGGCGGAGGTTCAGCCCCTCGGACGCGGCGAGCGCGCGCACGGCATGCGCCTTGGCGGACCCGTGCAGGATCTCCCCGACGAGCCGACCGGTGTAGACGCCGTCCACGCTCTCCGCGACGGTGCCCAGCGCGCCGGTGAGCCCGAGCCGCCGAGCGATGATCGCCGCCAGCTCGACGGGGGTGGCGGTGACGAGCCACACGCGCTGCCCGGCGTCGAGGTGCATCTGGGCGAGTGCGCGGGTGCCCGCCCAGATCCGGTCGGCCATCAGCTCGTCGTAGATCTCTTCGCCGAGCGCGACGAACTCGTCCACCGGATGGCCCGCGACGAACGACAGCGCGGCGTCGCGATGCCCCGAAACGTCGGTCTCGCGGCCGCCGACCCGGAACTTGATCTGCTGCCAGGCGAAGCCGAGGAGATCGGAGGTGGTGAAGAACTTGCGTGCGGCGAGCCCGCGGGCGAAGTGGAAGATCGACGCGCCGACCATCATCGTGTTGTCGACGTCGAAGAACGCGGCGGCGGTGAGATCGGCGAGCGGCGCCTCGGCGGGCCTGGTCTCGCTCTGCGCGGATACGGCGGCGGCCGCTGATGCCTCACCAGCGAGGACGGCGGCGTCGTCGGACCGTGCTACTCCTGACACGTGCGGGCCTCCGGTGCTGCGGACTGCGGACACCCACCCTACTGTCGTGCCCAGGTCGGGCGGCTCCTCCGCCGGGAGCCTCCCGGCGGAGGACCGGCTCAGCCGAGCAGCCCGCCCGGCTTGCCCGGCACGAGCGGCGGAACCGTGATCGGGACCGGCAGCGGCAAGGGGACGTTGACGTTCTTCTTGCCGTCCGACGACGGGGCCGCGCTGGTGGTGGACGCAGGCGAGGCAGCGTCCTGGCCCCCGTTCTGGCCCCCCGACCCGACCTGGACGCCGGGGAGTAGCGCGGGATCCGAGCCGTCGCCCTGCTGGGACCGCTCCTGCTGCTGCTCTGTCGCCGGATGCCCGGTCGGCGGGCCTGCGGCGCGCGCCCGGTCGGTGGGAGCGGATCCGGACCGGCCGTTCGCGCCGCCGGTGGTCGCCTGGTGGGCGACGCAGGGGCCCTCGGCGGGCAGCGGACCGAGGTCGTCCACGGAGTTCGACGTGAGCTGACCGCAGCCGGAGCGGGCCGTCAACGCGATCGCCCGGTCGTGCACCCGGTCGAGCAGGCGCTGCGCGTCGTCCGCGCCCGGCTGGGCCCCCGCGGGCAACGTGGTGCGCAGCGTGGACATCCGGGCGGTCTGCTGGGTCGCCCACCCCGACAGCTCGGCGGCCGACCGGTCGGCGTCGCCGCCGGACAGCACCAGACGTGCGCCCGCCCCGGTGGCGCTGTCGAAGTCCTGGAACGCCGAGTCGTACGCGGCCGCGTCGGTCACACCGTCGCGGGCCATCCGCTCGATCTCGTCGAGACGAGTGACGGCGACGTCGAGGTCGTGCAGTCCGCGGGACGTGCCGCCCGCGAAGATCCCGCCTGCCGCCTCGGCGGCGCGCTTGATGCCGTAGAGCGGGTCGCCCGGCACGGCGTCGCGGCTCGCGAAGACGCCGCCGCCAGCGAGGGCGAGCACGGCGAACAGGGCGGCCATGCCGACCGCCAACACCCGTCGGGTCACGCTCGGCGATCCGGGTCGGGCGGCGGGGCGGCTGGGCAGGGCGTGCCGACGACGCCGCCGTGGGCGCACAGCGCGCGCGAGGTCCGGTTCGGCGAGCACCGTGGTGGACGGGCCTGACCCGTCGCTGTCGGGCACGGAGCGCAGGACCGTCGGCGCCGCTGAGGTGGCCCCGTCGGTGGCCCCGTCGGTGGCCACGGTGGCCTCGGCGTCCACGGTGGCCTCGGCGGCCTCGCCGTTCACGGTGGCCTCGGCGGCCTCGCCGTTCACGGGGGCGCCTGACGCAACTCGCCGGGCGCGGGCGTCGGCTCGGCGTCGGGGCGGGGCGCTACGACCGGCAGCTGCTCGGTGGGAGCCCCTTCCGGTGTGCTCTCCGGAGCCGCGGTGCGGCCCGCCGCGCCGATTCCGTCCGACGAAGGCCCGTCGACGCGGCGCGCGCTCAAGACCCTGGCCCGCACCCGCGCCTTGGCGTCGGCGCTCGCGGAGAAACGGGGTCCGAGCGCGCGCAGCATGCCCGCGATCTCGAGGTCGCGGGCGAGCTCGGGGTCGGCGGCTTCGGCGTGCGTGCCGGAGGGTTGCCCCAGCTCCACCGCCTCGGCGAACCGTTCCTCTGCACCCCAGATGGGGTCGCCCTGGTCGGGCATGTTGGCTGTCCTCACTGCGTATCAGCTCCGTACGAGGCCCGATGCTCTCGCACCCGGCCTTTCCGTCGTTCACCGACACAACGATCCGCACCGCAGGGAGATACGGGCTCGCGACCGTTCACCGCATCGAGTCGTTCATTCGTCGCAGCCGTAACGCCGGTGCCGGAACCGTCGATATTGCGCCGCGTCAACGGACCCCCTCCGGGAGGAGCTGACCGAGCCGCCGGACCGCGCGGTGCTGGAGGGCCTTCACCGCGCCCTCGTTGCGCTCCATGATCTGGGCGGTCTCGGCGACCGAGAGCCCCTGCAGGAAGCGCAGGTTGATGCACTCCTGCTGGTCGGGGTTGAGCTTGGCCACGCAGCGCAGCAGCTCGTCGGTGATCGCGCCGTCCAGCACCTGCTGTTCGGGGCCGCCGGTGCTCGGCGACAGCTCGACGATCTCGCTCGTGGTCTGCTCCAGCCGGTACCGGCTGGACTTGACGTGGTCGAAGATCAGGTTGCGGGCGATGGTGACGAACCAGGCGCCGATGTCCCGGCCTTGGTAGCTCACCGACGAGATGCGCCGCAGCGCGCGGACGAACGTCTCGGACGTCAGGTCCTCCGCGAGTGCGCGGTCACCCGTGCGGAAGAGCACGAAGCGGAACACCATGTCGAAGTAGAGCTCGAACAGCTCGCCGTAGGCGGCCATGTCGCCCGCCTGCGCGGCGTTGACCAGCGCCCACGTGCCGTGGTCTCCGGACGGGCCTGCGCTGTCGGCTGGTTGTGCGCTCACGGCCTCCTCCGCGCCGCGTTGGCGGCGGTCTTCGGCATCGGATGGTTGCCCCGGCGTGCGGGGACGCGGCAGCGGGGAAGGTGCAGCAGGGCTCCGCGCCGGGGCACCGGCGGCCACCTGCGCCTGGGGTTGTCGCATCGGCCGCGTCACGGCTTCCGGGAGGTCTTTCGTCGTGCGCGGTGCGGACCGAGAACACCTGGCTGCATGCCACTCCCTCGGGTGAGTATCGCGACGGACCGGTCGGTCGGGGAGTTGACCGATCTGTAGCGGCGGAGCATAGGACGGGGACGGGCCGACCCGACGCCCGGCGCCGCCGCGTCGGCCGATCCGCTAGGTAAGCGGCCGGATACGCGCGGTGAGCGTCACTCGGCCGCGCGTGTCGCGGTCCGTCGCAACGCACGCCGCGCGGACGTCACGACGGAAACTCTCCGCGATCGGGGCCCGAGCATCCGTGCAAGACTCCCCCGCGTCCGCCGAGCAGCCGGAGAACCCAGGAGAACCGTGGACGGAACGCACGTCGCCGACCTCGTCGCGGCGAACGCCGCTCGGGTGCCCGATCAGCTCGCCGTCATCGACGTGACCAGCGCGAACACGCTCACGTGGGCACAGATGGACGAGGCCGTGTCGGCGGAGGCGGACCGGGTGAAGGGCGCAGGCGGCACCCCCGGTGACCGGGTGGTGGTGCGGCTGGCCAACGGAACGGCGTTCTGCGTCGCCGTGCTCGGTGCGCTCCGCGCAGGCGCGATCGTGGTGCCGCACGGCCCCATTGCCGTGGCGCGGGAGCTCGACGTCGTGTTCGCCGACTGCCGTCCGACGCTCGTCGTCGCGGCCGACGGCGACGCCACGGCCCGCGCGAGCGCCGCGGCCGTCGACGCCACCGTGATCGCGCCGCCCGACCTCGCGGCCAGGGCGCCCGGCAGGCCCGGCGTGGGCGGGGGCGAGGGCATAGCCCTGCTCTGCTACGCCTCGGGCACCACGGGCGTGCCACGTGGCATACGGCTCTCGCACCGCGCGCTGCTGGCCAACCGCGCGCAGACCGCCGCGCTGCGACCCGCCCCGGTCACGCCGGTCGACCGGGTGCTGCTGTCGCTGCCGCTGTTCCACATCGTCGGGCTCGCCGCCGGGTTCCTCCAGGTGTGCTGGGTGGGCGCCACCGTCGTGCTCGCCGAGCAGCTCGCGCCCGCCGAGCTCGCGGAGACGCTCGTCGCGCAGCGGGTGAGCGCGCTGGCGGGCGTGCCGACGATGTTCCGCGCCCTGCTCGACCTGCCCGCAGCCGATCTCCGCGCCGCCACCGCGGGGGTGCGGCTGTGCACGTCGGCAGGTGCGCCCCTGCCGCGGGAGTGGCTCACCGCGTTCCAGACGGCGACCGGCCTGGCGATCGTCGAGGGCTACGGGCTCACCGAGGCGGGCCCGGTGGTCACGACCAACCCGCTCGGCGCGCCGCCAAAGCCCGGCTCGGTCGGCCGGGCGCTGCCGGGCATCGAGCTGCGGCTGGTGGACGCCGACGGCCGCCCGGTCGAGCCCGACGACGATCCGGACGACATCGACGATCCCGACGCGGGAGACACCGGGCTGGTCGCGGTGCGCGGGCCCAACCTCTTCTCCGGCTACTGGCCCGACGGCGCGGGTGGCCCGGACGCCGACGGCTGGTTCCGCACCGCCGACGTCGGCTTCCTGGATGCCGACGGCGACCTGCACCTCGTCGACCGCTCGTCCGACGTCGTCATCGTCAACGGGTTCAACGTCTACCCTCGGGAAGTGGAGCAGGTGCTCCTCTCGATCGAGGGCGTCACGGAGGCCGCGGTGGTCGGGCAGCGCGACGAGCGGGCGGGCGAGGTCGTCAAGGCCGTGCTGGTCACCGACCCGGCTGCGGGCGTGGACGAGGCGGGCGTGCGCGCGTTCTGCGTGGAACGACTCGCCCGGTTCAAGGTGCCCGCCGTGATCACGTTCGTCGACGCGCTCCCGCGCACGCCGACCGGCAAGATCGCCCGTCGTCGGCTGGCCCTGTCGTGAGCACGCGGGTGCTGGTCTACACGCGCGCGGGATGTCACCTGTGCGAGGTCGCCGAGGCCGACGTGGCGCGCATCTGCACGGACCTCGGGTTCGGCTTCACCAGCGTCGACGTCGACACCGATCCCGAGCTGCGCGCCGAGTACGGCGACCGCGTGCCGGTGATCATGGTCGACGGCCGCGAGCACGGGTTCTTCCGGGTCGAGGAGGGGCGGTTGCGCGCCGCGTTGGTGTGACCGGCCCGAACCGCGGCCGATCGGGCGACGAACTCCCACCTGTGACCGCAACCCTGACGACCCCGCGCCTCTCCCGGCCGGTCGCCGCGATGATCGGCGTGCTGGCGGTGTGGGCGGCGCTCGGCGTCGGTCACCTGGTCGCGGGCCTGATCTCGACGGCGTCCTCGCCGTTCCTCGCCGTCGGCGACACGGTGGTCCGCCTTTCGCCCGATCCGCTCACTGAGTTCGCGAAGACCACGCTCGGCACGAACGACAAGCTCGTGCTGCTCAGCGGCATATTCGTGGTGGTCACGCTGGTCGGCGCCGTGGCAGGCCTGCTGTCGCGGGAGCGGCCGAACCCGGGGGTCTGGGTCGTGGCGGCGCTGGGCCTGCTCGGTGCGGCGGCGGCCTACTTCGCGCCGGTGTTCGCCGAGCTCGACCTCGTCGCGCCCGCCGCGGCGACGTTCGCCGGGATCGGCGCCTTCCGCTGGCTGCACCACCTCGGTCTGCGCGCCCGGCAGCCCGACGTGCCGCCCGAGGGCGGGGTGTCGCGGCGGGCCGTGCTCGCGGGCGGGTCCGCGGCCGTCGGGCTCGGCGCGCTGGCGTCGGCGGGCATCGGCGCGCTGGTCGCGCGCGACGTCGAGAGCTCCCGTGCCGACGTCACCGCCCAGCTCGCCCGCGCGACCTACCTGGAGCGGGCCATGCCCGTCCCGGCCGCCGCGGCGTTCCCGCAGCTCGGCACGCCTGCGTTCGTCACCGCCAACAGCGACTTCTACCGGATCGACACGGCGCTGCGGATCCCCACGCTCCCGGCCGCCACCTGGCAGCTGAACGTGCACGGGATGGTCAACCGGGAGCTCACGCTGAGCTTCGCCGACCTGGTCGGGCGCCCGCTCGTCGAGCGGCCGATCACGCTGACCTGCGTGTCCAACCCGATCGGCGGCAACCTCATCTCCACCGCGAACTTCATCGGCGTGCCGCTGCGCGACATCCTGCTGGAGGCGGGCGTCGACCCGGCCGCCGACCAGCTGTTCAGCAGGAGCTCGGACGGCTGGTACACCGGCACGCCAACCTCGGTCGTGATGGATCCCAAGCGTGGCGCGCTGCTCGCGATCGGGATGAACGGAGAGGCGTTGCCACCCGAGCACGGGTTCCCGGTGCGGATGGTCGTGCCGGGCCTCTACGGCTACGTGTCGGGCACGAAGTGGCTGGTCGACCTCGAGGCCACGACCTTCAAGAACCCGCTCCGGCAGGGCTACTGGCTCGAACGGGGCTGGTCCCAGATGGGCCCGATCAAGACGATGTCGCGGATCGACACTCCGCAGGGCTTCGCGTCGGTCACCGCCGACACGGTCACGGTCGCGGGCGTCGCGTGGGCCCAGCACACCGGGATCGACAGGGTCGAGGTGCGCGTGGACGGGGGGCCGTGGCTGCCCGCCCTGCTCTCCGCCGAGGTCTCGCTCGACACCTGGCGGATGTGGCACTTGGAGCTGCCGCTGCCCAAGGGCAGCCACTACGTCGAGGTGCGGGCCACCGACAAGAGCGGCTACACCCAGACCGACCAGCGGGCCGAGCCGATCCCGAGCGGCGCCACCGGCTGGCCGAGCGTGCGCTTCACCGTGACCTGATGGTTGTGAACCAGGTTTGGCCGGATAACGAACGCTGGGTGTGAGGTCCGGAGCGACCGGATCGACAGCCGAGAGGAACTTCCCGTGCGTAAGATCCAGCGACTGGCCTGCATCGGTGTGTTGGCCGCAGCGACCGTGGCGCTCGCCGCCTGCGGCGGCACCGCCACCCCTTCCACCGGCGGCGCGGCGAGCCCGGCAGCCGCCGCCCCTATGACGTCCGCCATGTCCGACGACGGCGTCACGACCAACGCCGACGTCTTCGGCCCCGCGTGCAGCCAGCTGCCGCAGGGCAGCGCGCCCGGCTCGCTCAACTCCATGGGCCCGCAGCCCGTCGCGACGGCCGCGGGCACCAACCCGCTGCTCACCACCCTGGTGACGGCGGTCAAGGCCGTGCCCGGCCTGCCGGACACGCTCAACAGCACCCAGGGCATCACGGTCTTCGCGCCCTACAACGGCGCGTTCGACGCGGTGCCGAAGCAGTCCTTGCAGGGCCTGCTCAAGGACCCGAACAAGCTCGGCGGCCTGCTGTCCTACCACGTCGTCGGCAAGCGCTACGACGCCAAGGGCCTGGTGGCCGCGGGCATGACGACCGAGCTGGCGGGCGGCGCACTGACCATCGGGGGCACCCCCGACGCGCCGACCATCACCGACGGCCAGGGCAACACGGCCAAGGTGCTGTGCGGCAACATCCCGACCTCGAACGCCACCGTGTTCGTGATCGACCGGGTGCTCATGCCGAAGGCCTGACGGCCCGTCGTCCGGCGGAGAAGGCGGTCCCGGTGCGCCGGGGCCGCCTTGCCGCGTTCCGGGCCCGGCCCGCGCCCGCCGCTGCCGCCGCACGGGTGTTGCGGTGCCCGCACCGGTGTTGCGGTGCCCGCACCGGTGTTGCGGTGCCCGCACGGGTGTTGCGGTGCCCGCACGGGTGTTGCGGTGCCCGCACGGGTGTTGCGGTGCCCGCACGGGTGTTGCGGTGCCCGCACGGGTGTTGCGGTGCCCGCACCGGTGTTGCGGTGCCCGCACATGTGCCGGGGCGCCAGTGCGGGCACGGTTTCCCCGGTGCGAGCGACCCGGGACCGGGCGCCCAACCTCTACCCCGGGGCGCGTCGGGCGGCCCGCGGCCGGGCGCGACGGCAGGCTGCGCCGAACGGAGGGTCCGGCGCGACCACCGGTCGTCCCCGTCCGGGCGTCACCGTGAGCACGATCGGGGACAAGATCGCAACTTTGTGCCCGCCTTCACGAGCGGCTACCGTGGAACGCGGTTGCCGTCAAGACCCGATTCCCCGGGGAGTTCCGGCGCCCCACCATCCGCGCGACCGCCGAGGAGAGCCCGTGACCGTCGAGGCGCTCCATCGCCGCGAGGCGACCACGTGACGCCCCCGCGGCAGGCGGACCAAGGACCCCGGGCCATACCCGAGGCCAGCGTCGCGCGGCTGGCCGTCTACCTGCGCATGCTCGGCGAGCTGGCCGAGCAGGGCGCCGAGACGGTGTCCAGCGAGGAGCTCGCCGCCGCCACCGGCGTCAACTCCGCGAAGCTGCGCAAGGACCTCTCCTACATGGGTTCGCACGGCATCCGCGGCGTCGGCTACGACGTCCGCGCGTTGCGCTACCAGCTGGAACGGGTGCTGGGGCTCGACCACCGGCAGGCCGTCGCGCTCGTCGGCGTCGGCAACCTCGGGCACGCGCTCGCGGGCTACGGCGGGTTCGGCGGGCGGGGCTTCCCGGTCACCGCGCTGTTCGACGTCGATCCGGACCTGGTCGGGATCCCCATCAACGGCATCCTGGTCGACCACGTGCGCGCCATCCCCGCGGTGTGCGCCGAGCGCGGCATCACGATCGGCATGATCGCTACGCCCGGGCAGGCCGCGCAGGCGGTGTGCGACCAGCTCGTCGCGGCGGGCGTGCGCAGCATCCTCAACTTCGCGCCGGTCGTGCTGCAGGTGCCGCGCGGGGTCGAGGTCCGCAAGGTCGACCTCGCCGTGGAGCTGCAGATCCTCGCGTTCCACGTCACCCGCCGGACCGATCCCCTCGTGGTCAACGGCCACGCGATGAACGGGAGCGGAGGACTTCTCGCATGACCGCCGACGTGCTTTTCCCGCGGAGGCGCCGTTATGACCGCCGACGTGCTTTTTCCCGCGGAGGCGCCGTTATGACCGCCGACGTGCTTTTTCCCGCGGAGGCGCCGTCATGACCGTGCTGGTCGTGGGGCTCTCCCACCGCAGCGCCCCCGTCGACGTGCTCGAACGCGCCGCCGTGGCGGCCGCCGAGGTGCCGAAGCTCGTCGACGAGATGCTGCGCGGCGAGCACGTCACCGAGGCGATGCTCGTCGCGACGTGCAACCGCATCGAGGTCTACGCCGTCGTCGACGCGTTCCACGGCGGCCTCGCCGACGTTTCCGCGGTGCTCGAGCGGCACACCGGCATGGCGCTGCCCGAGCTCACCGAGCACGTCTACGTGCACTACGCGGGCTCGGCCGTGCAGCACCTCTTCGCGGTGGCGTCGGGGCTGGACTCGATGGTGGTCGGCGAGGCGCAGATCCTCGGCCAGCTGCGTGAGGCGTACTCCGCGGCCGCGGGCGCGGGCACGGTCGGGCGGGTCCTGCACGAGCTCGCCCAGCAGGCGCTGCGCGTCGGCAAACGGGTGCACACCGACACCCTCATCGACGCGGCGGGCGCGTCGGTCGTCTCCGAGGCCCTCGCCGACGCCGCGCAGGTGCTCGGCGGGCTCGAGGGGCGCCGGGCGGTGCTCGTCGGCGCGGGCGCGATGGGTGGCCTGGCCGCGGCGCACCTTCGCCGGGCGGGGGCGGGCGAGGTCGTCGTGCTCAACCGCACGCACGCCAGGGCCCGACGGCTCGCCGAGATCACCGCCGAGCACGGCACACCGGCCCGCGCGGGCACGCTCGACGCGCTCGCCGCCGAGCTCGCCCACGCCGACCTGCTGGTGGCCTGCACGGGCGCAGTCGGCACGGTCGTGCACATCGATGCCGTGGCAGCTTCCGTGCCCACCGACCGTCCGCTCGCCGTCTGCGACCTCGGCCTGCCGCACGACGTCGACCCGGCCATCGCAGGCCTTCCGGGTGTGCGCGTGATCGACCTGGCGGGGCTGCAGCGCAGGCTGGCCGACGGTCCGCGTGGCCTCGCCGTCGCCCACGCGCAGGAGCTGGTGGCCCGTGAGGCGCAGGCCTACCTCGCGGCCCAGCGCTCCGCCGAGGTCACGCCGACGGTCACCGCGCTGCGCCGCCGCGCCTCTGACGTGATCGACGCCGAGCTGCTGCGCCTCGACGCCCGCCTGCCCGAGCTGGCTTCGCCGGTGCGCGAGGAGTTCGCGCAGACCGTCCGCAGGGTCGTCGACAAGCTGCTGCACACCCCGACCGTGCAGGTGAAGAAGCTGGCAGCGGGCCCGGACGGCGACAGCTACGCCGAGGCCCTGCGCACCCTCTTCGAGCTGGACCCGCACACCCCCGCCGCGGTGGCGCTGCAGCGCACCGGCGACGTGCTCGGCGCCCTGGAAGCGCGGGAGGACCACCGATGACGAACGCCTCCCCGTTGCAGCAGGGTGACACCGCTGCCACCCAGTTGCAGCAGGGTGACATTGCTGCAACGGGGGCGAGCGGCGCACCACTGCGGATCGGCACCCGGCCCAGCGCGCTCGCCGTCGCCCAGACCGAGCTGGTCGCGCAGCAACTGCGCGCCGCGGGGCACGCCTGCGAGCTGGTGCACGTGAGCACGCCCGGCGACTGGTCGTCGGCGCCGATCGCCCAGCTGGGCGTCGGCGTATTCGTGTCGGCGCTGCGTGACGCGCTCGCCGCGGGCGAGGTCGACATCGCCGTGCACTCCTACAAAGACCTCCCCACCGCACCCGACCCCCGGCTCGTGCTGGCCGCCATCCCGCCGCGGGAAGATCCCCGCGACGCGTTGGTGGCCCGCGACGGCCTGGTGCTGGGGGAGCTGCCCGCCGGATCCCGTGTCGGCACGGGATCGGCGCGGCGCAAAGCCCAGCTCGAGGCCCTCGGCCTCGGCCTCGACGTCGTCCCGATCCGGGGCAACGTCGACACCCGCGTGCGCAAGGTCGCGACGGGTGAGCTCGACGCGGTGGTCGTCGCCGCGGCCGGGCTGCGGCGGCTGGGCCGCATCGCCGAAGCGACCGAGCTGCTCGATTTTGTGCAGATGCTCCCCGCACCCGCACAGGGCGCATTGGCGATCGAATGCCGCGTCGATGACCACGGCCTCGCCGCGGTCCTCGCCGAGGTGCTTGACGACGAGTACACGCGCGCAGCGGTCACCGCGGAGCGCGCTGTGCTGGCCGGGCTGGAGGCGGGCTGCAGCGCGCCGATCGCGGCGCTGGCCGATGTGGTGTCCGACCTGACCGACGACGACGTTGTCGTCGACCGCGTTTCCCTGCGCGCGGTGGTGGGCACGGCCGACGGGGCGCTGCTGCGCGCTTCGGCCACCGGAGACATGGACGTTGCCGAGAAGCTCGGCGCGGCGCTGGCCGCGGAGCTGCTCGATCTGGGGCGCGTGCCCCGCTAAGAACCGCTCGATCAGGAGTTCCGACACAGATGAATCGCGCACCTTCGCACCACCCCGCGGGGCGGGTTGCCTTCGTGGGCACGGGTCCTGGCGACCCCGGCCTGCTCACCGTGCGGGCCCGCGACGCGCTCGCGGCGGCGCCCCTCGTCGTCACCGACCCCGACGTCCCCGAGGCCGTGTTGGCGCTGCTCGCCGACGGCGCCGAGATCCGCCCCGCCGTCGGCACCCCCACCGACGTCGCGCGCGAGCTCGTCGCCGAGGCCGCGAACGGGCGCTCGGTCACCCGCCTCGTCGCGGGCGACCCGCTCACCGTCGATGCCGTCGTCGCCGAGGCGCTGGCCGTCTCCGCGGCAGGCGTCCCGTTCGACGTGGTGCCCGGCGTGCCGCCGAGCACCGCCGTGCCCGCCTACGCGGGCGTGCCGCTGGGCTCGGCGCACGTCGAGGCGGACGTCCGGCGGGGTGTCGACTGGGCTCGCCTGGCCGCGTCGCCCGGCCTCATCGTGCTGCACGCCACGGCCTCTCACCTCCCCGAGGTGGCCACGTCGCTCACCATGAACGGGCTCCCCGTGCAGACCCCCGTTGCCGTCACCGCGAACGGCACGTTCACCACCCAGCGCACGGTGCAGGCCACGCTGGCCACCCTCGTGTCCGAGGGCGCCGAGCTCGCCGGACCGCTCGTGCTCACCATCGGCGACGAGGTGGGGCTACGTGCGGAGCTGTCCTGGTGGGAGTCGCGGGCGCTGTACGGCTGGCGCGTGCTCGTTCCGCGCACCAAGGACCAGGCGGGCGCGATGAGCGAGCGGCTGGCCGTGCACGGGGCCACCGCCGAGGAGGTGCCGACGATCGCGGTCGAGCCGCCGCGCTCGCCCGCCCAGATGGAGCGCGCGGTCAAGGGCCTCGTCGACGGCCGCTACCAGTGGGTGGTGTTCACCTCGACCAACGCCGTGCGCGCGGTGTGGGAGAAGTTCGCCGAGTTCGGGCTGGACGCGCGCGCGTTCTCCGGCGTCAAGATCGCGTGCGTGGGGTCGTCCACCGCGGACCGCGTGCGCGAGTTCGGCATCAACCCCGACCTCGTGCCCAACGAGACCGAGCCCGCCGAGACCTCGTCCGAGGGTCTGCTGTCGATCTTCCCGCCGCACGACGACGTGCTCGACCCTGTCGACCGCGTGCTGCTCCCGCGCGCCGACATCGCCACCGAGACGCTCGCCGCCGGGCTGCGCGACCGCGGATGGGAGATCGACGACGTCACGGCGTACCGCACCGTCCGCGCCGCGCCGCCGCCCGCCCCCATCCGGGAGGCGATCAAGACCGGTGGGTTCGACGCGGTGTGCTTCACGTCGTCGTCGACGGTGCGCAACCTCGTCGGGATCGCGGGCAAGCCGCACGCGCGCACGATCGTCGCCTGCATCGGCCCGCAGACCGCCGAGACCGCCCGCGAGTTCGGCTTGCGGGTGGACGTGCAGCCCGACGAGGCGCGGGTGCCCACCCTCGTCGACGCGCTGGCCGCGCACGCCGCCCGCTTGCGCGCCGAGGGCGCGCTGCCCCCGCCGCGCAAGGCCAAGGCGCGCCGCCGCTGAGCTGCCCCCGGCCAGGCCCGGCCCCGGCCATGATCACCAACCCCCCCCGGCCATGATCACCGGTTTGGTGCAGGAACGGCCGAATATGGCCGCCTTCTGCACCCAAACGGTGATCATGGCCGCAGCCTGCGGGCGGAACGGCTGAACATCGGCAGCGTGCACGCGATCGCCATGCCGATCAGCACGAGCAACCCGAACACGGCGCCTGCCTTCTCCGCGGGCGTGTTGGTCGACTCGGCCAGCGTGATCGGCAGGGCGATCAGGCACAGCGCGCCGAAGAACGCGTTGATCACCGTGAGGGTCACGCGGGCCCAGCCGCGCCCGCCGAACGCCTGGACCGCGCAGGTGATGTAGAGCCCCGCGACCAGCATCAGTACGAGGGCGAGGGGCGCGCCCCCGATGAGGCCGAAGAGCGAGCCGACCAGGAACGCGCCGCCCGACACCAACTGCAGGACCAGGGCCACCACCGTGCTCGCGGGCCGCGTCGGGCGCGCGGTCGGCCGCGGCCACTGCGCGGGAGGCGGGGCGGCCTGCGGTGGGGACCGCCATCCGCTCGCCGCCGGGACCGGCGGCGGAGTCGGCGGTGGGGTCGGCCGAGGCGTCTTCCGCAGGCTCAGCGGGGCCGCGGCCTGCGGAGCCCAGGCCTGCGGGGCCGGGGCCCGTGGCGTCGGCTTCTGTGGGACGAGGGTCTGTGGGACCGGAGTCCGGGGGACCGGGGTGGCGCGCGGGCTCGGCGCCGGTGTGTGGGGGGCCGAGGCCTGTGCCGCCGGGTTGTGCGGGGCCCAGGCCTGCGGGACGGGGGTGTGCGGTGCGGGCGTAGGTGAGACGGGGGTGCGCGACGCGGCGAGGCGCGGGGCCGGGACGTGCGGGGTGGCCGTCGGTGTCGGCGCGCCCCGCAGCACCGCCCGCGCCGCGGCCACCAGCGCGCCCGCCGTCGGGTAGCGGTGCTCCGGCCGCTTCGCCATCCCCCGCTGCACGACGTCGTCAAGCCCCGTCGGCAGCCCGGGAACCTGCGCGGACGGCCGCGGCGCGTCGAGGCTCGTATGGGCGTGGACCATGCCGATGGGTGTGCGGCCGTGGAACGGCGCCGCGCCGGTGAGCAGCTCGAATAGCACACAGGCGAGCGAGTAGACGTCGACCCGGCCGTCCACGGGTCGGTTCTCGAACCGCTCGGGGGCCATGTAGTCGAGCGTGCCGAGGGTGGCGCCGGTGACGGTCAGCGCGGGTCCGCTCGTCGCGCCCGCCGCCTCCCTGGCGATGCCGAAGTCGATGAGGTAGGCGAACTCGTCCTCGTCGCGGCCGCGCACGAGCACGTTGGACGGCTTGACGTCGCGGTGCACGAGGCCCGCGGCGTGCGCGGCGTCCAATGCGGCGCCGACCTGGCCGAGGATCGCGACCGCCCGGCCCGGCGCCATCGGCCCCTCCGCCCGGATGACCGTGGCCAGGTCGACCCCCTCGACGAGGCGCATGTCGATGTAGAGCCTGCCGTCGATCTCCCCGAAGTCGTGGATCGGGATGATGTGCGGCTCGGACAGCTGCGCGGCCAGCGCCGACTCGCGGCGGAAACGTGCCTGGTACTCGGGGTCGCCCGCGAGCGCGATCGGTAGTCGCTTGAGCGCGACGGTGCGCCCACGCGTCCGGTCGAAGGCCCGGTAGACCTCGCCCATCCCGCCTCGGCCGATGAGGTGCTCAAGGCGGTACGGCCCGAATTCCTGGAACATGTCGCCGGTCACGTCGCCTCCCCGGCCTGTTGGCAGTGCGAGGACGGTACCCAGGCGCGCCGACAAGCCTCGCGCGCGGATACTGGACGGAGCACTGTCGTCCGCGCGGAGGTCCTCAAGATGTTCCCCACCCACCGGCCGCGGCGGCTGCGCGCCACCCCCGCGATGCGACGGCTGGTCGCCGAGACCGACCTGCGTCCTCGCCAGCTCGTGCTGCCCCTGTTCGTACGGGAGGGCATCGACGAGCCGGTGCCGGTCACGTCCATGCCGGGCGTCGTGCAGCACACCCGCGAGACGCTCCGCAAGGCGGCCACCGAGGCGGTCGCCGCGGGCGTGGGCGGCCTGATGCTCTTCGGGGTGCCTGCCCGCCGCGACGCGCAGGGGAGCGCGGGCGTCGACCCGAACGGCGTGCTCAACGTGGCGTTGCGCGACGTCCGCGCCGAGGTCGGCGACGCGGCCGTCGTCATGGCCGACACCTGCCTCGACGAGTTCACCGACCACGGCCACTGCGGAGTGCTCGACGAGCGCGGCGGCGTCGACAACGACGCGACCCTCGCGGTCTACGCCGAGATGGCCGTCGCGCAGGCGCAGTCGGGCGCCCACCTGCTCGGGCCCAGCGGCATGATGGACGGCCAGATCGGCGTGATCCGCCAGGCGCTCGACGGCGCGGGCCACCAGGACGTGGGCCTGCTCGCCTACACCGCCAAGTACGCTTCGGCGTTCTACGGCCCGTTCCGCGAGGCCGTCGACTCGCAGCTGCGCGGCGACCGCAAGACCTACCAGCAGGACCCGGCGAACGTCCGTGAGGCGCTCCGCGAGCTTGCGCTCGACCTGGATGAGGGCGCCGACATCGTCATGGTCAAGCCCGCCATGAGCTACCTCGACGTGCTGCGGGCCGTCGCCGAGACCGCGGACGTGCCGGTCGCGGCCTACCAGGTGTCGGGGGAGTACGCGATGGTCGAGGCCGCCGCGGCCAACGGCTGGCTCGACCGCGACCGCACGATCATGGAGACGCTCACCGCCATCCGCCGTGCGGGCGCCGACCTCGTTCTCACCTATTGGGCGGTCGAGGTCGCCCGTCGGCTGGATTGACCCGCTCAACGTCACGGTTGCGTATGGCGGCTGGACAGGGTAGAGAGCCCGGCTCTACGTTTCGCCCATGACGTCGCCTCCCGACCCGTATGGCCAGCAGCCGGGCTATGGCCCGCCGCCGGGCTACGGGCCTCCGCCGCAGCAGGGCGGGTATCCGCAGCAGCCGCCGCCTGGCTACGGTCAGCAACCCCCACCGGGGTACGGCCAGCCCCCGCCCGGTTACGCCCAGCAACCGCCGCCGGGCTACGGGCAGCAGCCCCAGCAGTACGGCCAGCAGCCCTACGGCGCGCCCCAGCAGTACGGCGCGCCGCAGCAGCCCTACGGCGCGCCGCAGCAGGGCACGCCCGCCCCCGAGGCCCCCGGCATGATCCTCGCCGAGTGGTGGGAGCGGCTCGTCGGCCGGTTCATCGACGGCATCCTGTTCGTGGTCCTCTACATCATCCTCGGCGCCATCTGCTCGGCGATCTTCGTCTCGCAGATCGTGTACAACCCGAACACCGGCGATTTCACCGGCGGTGGCCTGCTCGTGCTCGCCGCGGTGCTGCCCGCCCTGATCGGCGGCCTCCTGTACGCGGGCTACGACGTCTTCATGCACGGCCGCGACGGCCAGACCCTCGGCAAGAAGGTCATGAAGACGCGCCTCGTCGCGGTGAACGGTGGCAGGCCCGACCAGGCCACGATCATCAAGCGCGCGGCCATCTTCCCCGGTATTTACGCCATCGCCGGGCTCCTCGGGTTCATCTCGATCTTCGGCGGCCTGCTGATCTGGTTTCTCGTCGGCGTCTTCGTGCTGGTGGACGGCATCTTCGTCCTCACCGACTCGGTGCGGCGGCAGGCGCTGCACGACAAGTGGGCGGGCACGATCGTCGTCAAGGCCCAGCCTTAAGGAACGCCGAAGAACTCCGCCTCCCGCGCGACGCCGCTCCCTACGGGCGCAGTTCTCCGGCACCTTCCAGACGGTTCGCTCGGGTGGGTCGGGCCCAAATCAGGCCCGGCCCACCCGAGCCGTTGGTAGCTTTGCCCAGGTGAGCACCCCGCCCGGGCAGAGCCCCTACACGTACAGCCCGTACGGCACGGCGAATTCGGCTTCGCCCGGTCTCCGGCGTGCGGTGCCCAGGCCGCGGCTGCTGATCGTCGCGCCGCTGCTGATGCTCCTCGCGTCGCTGCCGTTCCTGTTCTTCGGCGCGTTCTTCCTCCTGGCGCCGCTGGACGGCCTCGCCGCGGAGGTGCTGGCCAGCCCGCGCATGCAGGAGGCGGGCGCCACCGCCGACCTCGTCGCCTCCGCCATCCGAATCTTCGGCGGGATCCTGCTCATGGTCGCGGTGCTCTACCTGCTCGCAGGCTGGCTCGCGTTCGCGGGACGCAACTGGGCCCGGATCGCCACGGGCGTCTTCACCGCAGGCTTTGCGCTCCTCCTGGTGGCCGCGCTGGTGGCGAGCGGCGGGGCCATCGACACGATCACCCTGGCAGGCGTGCTGCTCATCCTGATCTTGTTAGCGGCTGCGATCCTGTTCAGCCCGGGTGCGAGCGCCTGGTACGCGGGGCGTCGCTGAGCTTTGCCAGACTGGAGGCGTGGACACCGTCTCGGCTGAGCTGTTTTCGCGCGCCTGCGCCGCCATCCCGGGTGGGGTGAACTCGCCGGTCCGCGCCTTCAAGGCCGTCGGCGGCACCCCCCGCTTCATGGTGTCGGCGGCCGGTCCGTGGCTGGCCGACGCCGACGGCAACCGCTACGTCGACCTCGTCAGCTCCTGGGGCCCGATGATCCTCGGGCACGCGCACCCTGCCGTCGTCGAGGCCGTGCGGGACGCGGCAGGGCGCGGGCTCTCGTTCGGCGCGCCGACGCCCGGAGAGGTCGAGCTGGCCGAGGAGATCATCGCGCGGGTGCCGCCCGTCGAGCAGGTGCGCCTGGTCAACTCCGGCACCGAGGCCACCATGAGCGCGATCCGGCTCGCGCGCGGGATCACCGGGCGCACCGGCATCGTCAAGTTCGCGGGCTGCTACCACGGCCACGTCGACGCGCTGCTCGCGGCGGCGGGCTCGGGCGTCGCGACCCTCGGCCTGCCCACCAGCCCCGGCGTCACGGGCGCGCAGGCCGCCGACACGATCGTCCTGCCCTACAACGACCTTGACGCCGTCCGCGCCGCGTTCGCCGAGCACGGCCCTTCCATCGCCTGCGTGATCACCGAGGCCGCGGCGGGCAACATGGGCGCGATCGCGCCGGTCGAGGGGTTCAACGCCGGGCTGCGCGACATCTGCCACGAGCACGGCGCGCTGTTCGTCGTCGATGAGGTGATGACGGGGTTCCGGGTGTCGTCCTCCGGCTGGTACGGGCTCGAGGGCGTGGCGGGCGACCTCTACACGTTCGGCAAGGTCATGTCCGGCGGGCTGCCCGCGGCGGCGTTCGGCGGATCGGTCGACCACATGGCGCACCTGGCGCCCGCGGGCCCCGTGTACCAGGCGGGCACGCTGTCGGGCAACCCGGTCGCGGTCGCCGCGGGGCTCGCGACGCTGCGGGCCGCCGACGCGTCCGTCTACGCCGCGCTGGACGCGCACGCCGCGCGCCTCGGCGACATGATCGGCAAAGCGCTCGCAGCCGAGGGCGTGCCGCACCGCGTGCAGTACGCGGGCAACCTGCTGTCGGTGTTCTTCACCGAGGACGAGGTGCGCGACTACGCGGGCGCCCAGGCCGCGGCCACTTGGCGGTTCCCGGCGTTCTTCCACGCGCTGCTCGAACGCGGCGTGTACGCGCCACCCAGCGCGTTCGAGGCGTGGTTCGTCTCCGCCGCGCTCGACGACGACTGCTTCGGTGTGCTCGAGTCGGCCCTCCCGTTCGCGGCGGCGGCGGCCGCGGCGGTGGAACGGCCGTCATGACGCGCACGGTCGTCCACCTCCTGCGCCACGGCGAGGTGCACAACCCCGACAAGATCCTCTACGGGCGGCTGCCGGGCTTCCACCTCTCCGAGAAGGGGCGCCTCCAGGCCGAGATCGTGGCGAAGGCGTTCACCGACGCCGACCTCGTCGCGATCCTCGCGTCGCCGATGGAGCGCGCGCAGGAGACAGCGGCGCCCACGGCCACCGCACACGACCTGCCGGTGCACGTCGAGGACGGGCTGATTGAGGCGGGCAACCGGTTCGAGGGCCGTCGCTTCGGGGTGGGGGACGGCGCGCTGCGCGACCCGCGCAACTGGCCGCTGTTGCGCGACCCCTTCACCCCGTCCTGGGGCGAGCCCTACCTGCACATCGCGCACCGCATGCTGGGCGCCGTGCACCGGGCGCGGGAGCTGGCCGAGGGGCACGAGGCGCTGTGCGTTTCGCACCAGCTGCCGATCTGGACGCTGCGCCGGTTCGTCCAGGGCAACCGGCTCTGGCACGACCCGCGGCACCGGCAGTGCTCGTTGGCCTCGGTCACCTCGCTCGTGTTCGACGGCGCCGAGCTCACGCGCCTGGCCTACAGCGAGCCCGCGGGCGGGAGCGCGCCGACCGCCACGGGCGCATGACGCACCTCCGGCGCTCGCACGACCGTCGGCGCGCCCTGCTCGTCGGGCTCGCCCTGCTGCTGGTGGTGGCGGGCTGCTCGACCAGCAAGGACGCCGTGGCCACCGGCGGCACGTTCCAGTTCGTCGCGCCGGGCGGGCAGACCGAGCTCGCCTACGACCCGCCGTCCGCGCGGGGCACCGTGGGCGCGGTGACCGGGCCGAGCCTCGGCGACCCCGCGAAGACCGTCGCGCTGGCCGACTACGCGGGCAAGGTCGTCGTGCTCAACGTGTGGGGCTCGTGGTGCGGGCCGTGCCGCGCCGAGGCGCCGAACCTGCAGTTCGTGGCGGGCCAGAAGGACGTGGTTGTGCTCGGCATCGACGTCCGCGACGACGCGCAGGCCGCCAGGGACTTCACGCACTCCGCCAGGGTCACCTACGACTCGATCTCCGACTACCCGGGCCGCAGCCTCGCGGGCCTTGGCGGGGTGCCGCGCAACGTCGTGCCGCTCACGGTGGTGCTGGACAAACAGCACCGGGTCGCGTTCGTGTCGCTGGTGCCGGTGCAGGTGGCGAAGCTCGTCCCGCTGGTGCAGCGGCTGGCGGCGGAGTAGGCGCGCCGGTCGTTGCAGCAGGGTGACACTCCTGCCACTCAACGTCTGCCGTGTCACCCTGCTGCAACCCCCCCGGCGCCCGCACTACAGCGTGTAGAACCCGGCGTACGCTGCTCGGTGATGAACGCCACCACCTCGCTCGCGGTCTCCGGGCCGCTGCTGCTCGCGGTGGTCGTGGCGGTGGCGGCGGGCGCGGTCAGCTTCGCGTCGCCGTGCGTGGTGCCGCTGGTCCCGGGCTACCTCGCCTACCTCGCGGGCCTGGTCGGCGCGGAGACGCCCCTCGGCGACGCGCCCAGCCACCGGTGGCGGGTGGCGGGGGCGGCGGCGCTCTTCGTCGCCGGGTTCACGCTCGTGTTCGGCGCGATCCTCGTGGGGGTCGTGTGGCTGGCCGACGCGCTGGTGGACAACCAGGCCGTGCTCCAGCGCGTCGGCGGCGTCGTCATGATCGCGATGGGGCTGGCGTTCGTCGGGCTCATCCCGGTGCTGCAGCAGGAACGCCGCCTGCACTGGCTGCCCCGCGCGGGGGTGTGGGGCGCGCCGCTCCTCGGCGCGGTGTTCGGCCTGGGCTGGGTGCCGTGCATCGGGCCCACGCTCGCCGGGGTGGTGGCCGTCGCGGCGGGCACGGGCGGCGGGTCGCTGCGCGGCGTCGTTCTCACGCTGGCCTACTGCGCAGGCCTCGGGGTGCCGTTCGTCCTCATCGCGCTCTTCGCGACCCGGGCGGTGCGCGGGCTGGGCTGGCTGCGCCGCCACACCAGGGCGATCCAGATCGGCGGCGGCGCGCTGCTGATCGGGGTCGGGCTGCTGCTGCTCACGGGCCTGTGGGACGGGTGGCTGGCCTGGCTGCAGACGTCGGTCGGCGCGTTCGTGCCGGTGATTTGACGTGGTCGCCACCGAGACGCGGCCCCCTGAGACGCCCGTCCGCACGGGATGGGCGCTCCTGCGCAACGGTTGGCGCGCGCTCACGTCGATGCGCATCGCCCTGATCCTCCTGTTCCTGCTCGCCCTCGGCGCGCTTCCCGGCGCCCTGCTGCCGCAGCGCTCGCTCAACCAGGGCCTGGTCGACCAGTACTTCACCGACCACCCCACGATCGCCCCGCTCCTGGACCGGCTCGACTTCTTCGACGTCTTCGCCGCACCGTGGTTCGCAGGCGTCTACCTGCTGCTCATGGTGTCGCTGGTCGGCTGCGTGCTACCGCGTGCGCTTGAGCACGCCAAGGCGCTGCGGGCCGCGCCCGTGGCCGTGCCGCGCAACCTCGCACGGCTGCCGCACCACGCCGTCGCCACTCTCGACGTCGATCCCAAAGCCGCGGCGGCCGCCGTCCGCGCCCGGCTGAAGGGGTGGCGAACCAGCGAGACGCCCGACGGGTTCTCCGCCGAGAAGGGCTACCTGCGCGAAGCGGGCAACCTCGTGTTCCACCTCGCGCTCATCGGGCTCCTGCTCGGCTTCGCGGGCGGCAAGCTCTGGGGCTACGAGGGGCAGGTCATCGTCCAGTCCGACGGCGGCCAGTTCTGCAACACCGGCATCCTGGGCTACGACTCGTTCCGCGCGGGCCTGCGCGTCGACGGCACCCGGCTCGACCCGTTCTGCGTGCAGGTGGACGACTTCACCGCCACCTACCTCCCCGACGGCCAGGCCTCGGCCTACGCGGCGAACATCGGCTACCAGAGCGAGGAGGACCTCGCGGCGGGCACGAGCACGTGGCGGCCGTTCCCGCTCGCGGTCAACCACCCGTTGCGACTCGACGGCGACCGCGTCTACCTGCAGGGGCACGGCTACACGCCGCGGTTCACCGTGACGTTCCCTGACGGGCAGCAGCGCGCAAGCGCGATCCAGTGGAGCCCTGTCGACCTCACCACGATGCTGTCGCAGGGCGCCACGAAGTTCCAACGGCCCGGCGTCACCGACGACGCGCAGCGCAAGGCCACCGGCCTGGCGATCACCGGGCTGCTGGCGCCCACCACGTCCGGCGGCGACGTCGTGACCTCGGTGTTCCCGGCGGCGAACGACCCGGAGGTGGCCGTCGACGTGCTGCGCGGCGACCTCGGCCTCGACGAAGGGCGCGGCCAGTCCATCTTCGCCTTCGACCAGTCCAAGGTGGACTCCGGAGCGCTGGTGAAGGTCGCGAGGGCGAACCTGCTGCCCGGTCAGAGCCTCCGGCTCGACGACGGCACCGTGGTGCGCTTCGACGGCGTGGGCCAGTGGGTCAACCTGCAGGTCAGCCACGATCCCGGCGAGGCCGCCACACTCGTGTTCGCGATCCTGCTGCTCGCCGGGCTGCTGGGCTCGCTCACCGTGCGACGGCGCCGATTCTGGGCCAAGATCACCCCGCACGGCGAAGGTCGTACGGTCGTCGAGCTCGGTGGGCTCGCCCGCACCGACCGGGCGGGGTACGGCGAGGAGTTCGACCGCCTACGGGCGGACCTGCTCGGACAATCGGACGGCGCCGGTCCGGCCGAACGCCCGTCGTCGACGGAGCCCGCTACGTGGCCGGGCAGAGACCAGAAGGACGCCTGATGCTCCTGCAGTTCGCCCTCTACAGCGACCGGTTCTTCATGGCTGCGGTCGGCGTGTACGTGTTCGCGATGGTGCTGCACGGGTGGGAGTTCGCCCGGGAGCGCACCGCGGCCCCCGTCCTGGTCGGTGAGCACCCGGCCGAGGATCCGCTGCCGGGCAAGGGAGCCGCACGGCCGCCCGCCGAACGCATGGGGCGCATGGGCGTCTCCCTCGTCGTCCTCGGCGCGGGGCTGCAGCTCGTCGCGATCGTCCTGCGCGGCCTCGCGGCGCAGCGCTGGCCGTTGGGCAACATGTACGAGTTCATCTCGGCCATCACGCTCGCGGCCGTCGTCACGTGGCTGGTGGTGCTCCGCCGCGGCACCGGCCTGCGCCCGCTGGGTGCGTTCGTGCTGTTCCCGATCGTGATCCTGCAGTTCCTCGGCGGCACGGTGCTCTACACGCAGGCCGCGCCGGTCATGCCCGCGCTGCAGTCGTACTGGCTGGTCGTGCACGTCACGGCGGTGAGCATCGCGTCGGGCCTGTTCTTCGTGCCCGGCATCGCGAGCGCGCTGTTCCTCCTGCGCACGGCCGACCGGCTTCCCGCCGCGCTGGCCGCCAAGGTGCCGTCGGCGGAGGCGCTGGACCGGCTTGCCTACCGTGTGACGATCATCGCTTTCCCGCTCTACACGTTCGCCGTCATCGCGGGCGCGATCTGGGCCGAGGCGGCGTGGGGCCGGTTCTGGGGGTGGGACCCGAAGGAGACGGTGGCTTTCGTCGCCTGGGTGGTCTACGCGGCCTACCTGCACGCCCGCGCCACAGCGGGCTGGCGCACCGGCCCGGCCGCATGGGTCAACGTCCTGGGCCTCGCGGCGATCGTCTTCAACCTGTTCTTCATCAACCTCGTGGTCGCGGGGCTGCACTCGTACGCCGGAGTGAACTGAGGCGGCGCACCCGTCAGCGGCTCGCCTTAGGGTGGTCGCGCAGCTACCGTCGGCGTCGGCACTAGGGTTGGGCGGTTGGCATGTGGGGTGCGGCGGGGTGGATGAATGACGGAGCGTGATCACGGCGAGGGCCGGGACTACCCGGACGGGTCCGTGGGTCGCTACGTACGTGAGATGTGGGGCGCGGTGCCGACGCCCCCCGCGCAGGCCGCGCGCCCCTACGTGCCGCCCGTCGAGCCCCCCGCGTCGCGTGCGGTTCCACCGCCCGAGAGGGGCGACACCCCGGACGACGCCGACGAGCCCCCCGATGTCTGGGCGTATCACCCGGACAACGCCTGGCCCCACGGCGGCCGCACCTGGCGGAACGGGGCACGGCCGGAGACTGCCGAAACCGACCACACCGACGTCGAGCACGGCCGCTCCATGAGCCACGACCCGTTCGCGGGCGTGGAGTACGGAAGCGATACGTGGGCGGCCGCGTCCGGCGACGAAGCCCCCGACGAACGCCACCCCCATGGCGATGCCCTGCCCCCACCACCTCACGGTCCCACCGACGGGTTGTCGCGCGATGGCGCGGGCGAGCCCACTTTCCCGCCTGCGCGCGGCGGCGATCCGAATGACGGACCCCGGCGGAGCCCGAGGGGCCCCGCGGAACCGTCGGGGCGCGGTGGCCGTGACGCCGTGCCCGATCTCCCGGGCACGTCGCGCGGCGGTCGCGGTGGCGTCGGCAACTCGGCGGACATGTCGGCGCGTGGTGGCGTCGGGGATCCGGCCGACGTAGCGGCGCGTGACGGTCGCGGTGGCGTGGGCGAGGCGGGCAGGCCGGTGCGCCGCGGTGGCGTCGGCGACCCGGCGGACATGATGGTTCGTGGCGGCGCCGGTGACCATGCGGACGCGTCGCTGGGCGGCGCTCACGGTGGCGTCGGGGATCCGGCGGACATGACGACCCGCGGTCACCTGGGCGTCGCGGGCACCCTGGCGGCCTCGACCGCAGCGGGGAGCACGCCTGATCCCGCAAGTCCTGCGCCGCATCCGGGCGTTGTCGGCGACCCCGGCCGCGGCGGTTACCTCGGCGCACACGATCTCCGGCCGGGAGCGTCGGGTGAGCAGGGCGTCGAAGCAGGCCCGGCCGGGCGGAGCGGACGCGGTACGGCAGGCGAACCCCGGCCGGTGTCGCCGAGCGAATGGGACCGGCAGGGCGTCGAGTCCGCGGGCGCGGGCGTGTGGAGCGGGCCGCCGACCACGGCCGACGATTCCGTGACCACCCGCACGAGCCCCGCCGCGCCCAACCGGGGCCAGCCTGCGGGCAGCATGCCCCCGGGCGCACGGTCAGCGCCTGCCGGTCCGATTCCGGCCGTCCCGCCCGCCGAAGGCCCGCACTCGATCGGGGTGCCACCTGCGGCACGGGTGCCCGGTGCCCGGCCGCGCACGGCGCCGCGGGACGTGCCGCACTGGACGGATCCCGTCGCCGTCGCCGCGCAGGAGGCTCAGCGGGCGCGGAGCCCCGAGCGCACGGACCTGTCGTCCGCGCGGCTGCTCCGCAACACCAAACGACCGCCGCAGAGCGGCTGGCGGCGCATGGTCTACGTGCTGTCCGGGCGGATGTTCAACCCGGGCGAGAGCCCCACCGACGTCCGGCGCCGCGAGCTCACCGCGCGGGTCAACCAGCCGTTGCTGGGCTGCTACAAGATCGCGATGTTGAGCCTCAAGGGCGGCGTCGGCAAGACGACGATGACGGCCACGCTCGGCGCCACCTTCGCCTCCTTGCGCGGCGACCGGGTCGTCGCCGTCGACGCCAACCCGGACCGCGGCACGCTCAGCCAGAAGATCCCGCTGGAGACCAGCGCCACCGTGCGCAACCTCCTGCGCGACGCCCAGCGCGTCCGCCGTTACACCGACGTGCGCGCGTACACCTCGCAGGGCCCGTCCCGCCTGGAGGTGCTGGCCAGCGAGCAGGACCCCGCGGTGTCCGAGGCGTACAGCGAGGAGGACTACCGCCGCACGGTCAACCTGCTCGAGCACTTCTACAACATCGTCCTCACCGACTGCGGCACCGGCCTCATGCACTCGGCGATGTACGGGGTGCTGGGGGTGGCCGACCAGCTCGTCATCGTGTCGTCCGGCTCGATCGACGGGGCGCGCAGCGCGTCGGCCACGATGGACTGGCTCGACGCGCACGGCCACGGCGACCTCGTGGCCAACGCGGTGGTGGTCATCAACTTCGTGCACCGGTCCCGCGGCGGTGTGGATCTGGACCGGGTGTCGGAGCACTTCGCGGCGCGCTGCCGCGCGGTGGTGCGCATCCCGTTCGACGCGCACCTCGAGGAGGGCGCCGAGATCGACCTCGATCGGCTGGAGCCGGGCACGCGGATGGCGCTGCTCGACCTCGCGGCCAACGTCGCGGACGCCTTCGAGCGCGCGCACTCCCTGTAGGTCCCCGACCGAGGTGGCGGGGTCGCGCGCAGCCGTGTGGGGCGTGCGCGAAACAACAGCTATCGGGGGCGGCGTGTGGGCAGGGCGAAGCGGCCCGTCGGGGCGGGCGCCGAGGATCAGGCGGGTGGGTCTTCCCGGCGGCGGACGCGCTCGTCGAGCTGACGCAGGAACTCGGGGTCGTCGTCCGGCCCGCTCACCCGGGGCCGGATCGGGTCGGGGCGCCGGGCAGGCGGCTCAGCGGGCGTTTCGCCCTGTGTGCTGTTCATCGCCTTCCACAGCACCAGGGCGATGACTGCGGCGCCGACGAACGCGATGAGGAAAAGCAGCATCCACGACCACCTCCGCTGTGGAGGGTAGCTCAGCGCGCACTGTGCTGGGTGTCAGTCCGGCGAATCCCGCCGGGTTCAGTGAACCCGCTGGACGGTGGCCTCGCTCGTGAGGTCGGCCAGCATCTCGCGAACCTCGGACTCGCGGAAGCGCCGGTGCCCGCCCGGGGTGCGGATGGAGCCGATCCGGCCTGCCGACGCCCACCGGGTGACGGTCTTGGGATCGACGCGGAACAGCGCCGCGACCTCTCCTGGGGTGAGCAGCCGCTCGGCGTTGCCGCTCGTCGTGACCGTCATGGTGGCCCTCCTGCGCTCTCGCGGCCGAGGTGTTGCGGCCTGCGTTCCCGACCATCGTGACACCCGGAACCCCAGGTACTCGAACCGTTGTCACCCGGTAAAGGTCTCTTAAAGGACGAACCGGACAGTGCGGGGCCGGGTCGTAGGCTGGGGCCCATGACGTCCCCGCCGAGCTTCGTCGGCCCACTGCTGGCCTACACCCTGGCGCGGCTGTGCCTGGTGGCGGCCGTCGCCGGGCTGCTCGTGCTGGCGGGTGTTCCGCTGCTCCTGGCCGTGCTCATCGGGGTGATCGCCGCGCTGCCGCTGTCGATGCTGCTCCTGCGCGGCCTGCGCAGGCAGGTGGACGCGGGTCTGACGGCGGCGCGGGAGCGGCGGGCGGCGCAACGCGAGGTGCTGCGTGCGCGGCTGCGCGGGGACGACCTCCCCGACGTGCCCGCCGCCGACGCCCCGGCGGACCGTTCAGGCGAGCGTCTCGAGCGCCAGGCCGACGCCGGTGAGCACCGACCAGGTCAGCAGTAGCAGCCCGGTCTGGCCCAGCACCCGGATGAGCGCCCTGCCGTCGGCGCCTGCGAGCACCTTCCGCACAGGCAGCACGCCCGCGGGCAACGCCACCAGCCCGAGCAGCATCGGCCAGCTCCGCAGCCCCGCCAGCACCGTCAGCAGAAACGGCAGGAGCACGAGCGCGGCGTAGAGCCTGCGGGTGTCGCGGTCGCCGAGGAGGACCGCGAGGGTGCGCTTGCCGACGGTCTCGTCCGTCGGGATGTCGCGCAGGTTGTTGGCCACGAGCACAGCGCACGTCAGCATGCCGACGCCGATCGCGCTCACGACCGCGAGCCCGTTGGGCGGCCCGCTCTGCGTGAGGGTCGTGCCGAGCACCGCGACCGGTCCGAAGAACACGAACACGGCCAGCTCGCCGAGCCCCGCGTACCCATACGGCCTGCGCCCGCCGGTGTAGAACCAGGCGCCCGCCACGCACAGCGCGCCGACCGCGATCAGCCACCATTGCCGAGACAGCGACACGAGCGTCAACCCGGCCAGCCCGGCCACGGCGAAGCAGGCGAACGCCGCGGCGCGGACCGTGGTCGGCGCGGCCGCGCGCGAGCCGACCAGCCGGGCGGGGCCGACGCGGTCGTCGTCGGTGCCGCGGATGCCGTCGGAGTAGTCGTTGGCGAAGTTCACGCCGACCACGAGGGCGACCGCGACGACGAGCGCCAGCAACGCCCGTCCCGGCGCGATGGTGCCGCTGCCGATCGCCGCGCCCGTGCCCACGACGACCGGGGACACGGCCGTCGGCAACGTGCGCGGGCGGGCGCCCTGGATCCACTGCGCCGGTGTGGCCACAGGGAGACGCTAGCTCGACGCGGACGGGTCGCGCGCCTGCCCCGTGCCCGAAGTGGACGCGCACGGGCCGACCCCCCCGACGTCGGGCACCGCCGCGGCCGGGAGGTACTGCCCGTCGCCGATCCGCACCCAGCCGTCCGTGGCGCACTCGACCGGCACACCCGCGTCGTTCGCGGCCACGCCCACGACGTCGGCGTCCTGCGCAGGGGCGGCGTACACGGGGCCGGTGTCGACGACCTTGGTCAGCTGGGTGGTGCCGGTCCAGAGGTAGTCCACCGTGACCGTGGTGTTGTTGATCAGGCCGAGGTCGTCCCAGAAGGTGCCGTCGCCGAGGTCGATGCCCGCCGGGTTGCCCACCTTGCGGCCGAACCCGTCGTGGCCGCCGTTGTAGCCGTTGCGGAAGGCGGCCTGGGACTCCGGCGTGCCCTGCGGCAGGTCGCCCCACTGTTCGCGGTTGGGGTTCCAGTAGTCGTCCTTGATGTTCCACGGCCCGACGTCCCAGACGGGCGCGAACGCGCAGCGACCGTTGGGGGCGCAGATGCGGACGGAGTAGTCGCTGCTGCCGTTCGGCGACAGCGCGCGGCGGGACGGAAGCGCGACGAAGTGGTCGTGCGGCGTGATCACGTGCCCGTTCGCCGTGGTGCCGCCGGGCAGCCCCTCGCGGGTGGCGAAGACCTGGTAGCGCAGCGGTGTGCTGTCGGCGCGGGCGCCTTCGGCCCTGACGGACGCGAGCGCGGTCAGCGTGACGCCGGTGGCCACCGGGCCGGGATCGCCGGTCAGCACGAGACGGGCCTGGATGTCGCGGGACGGCTCGGGCAGCACGGCGGTGCCGCCGTCGGCGGGGACCCACTCGGTCCAGGTGCCGGTGGCGCGCAGGCCGCGGACGTCCACGGTGGCCGTGGCACCGTCCGTGAGGCGGGCGGCGACGGTGGTCGCGACCCGGTTGGTCGGGCTCGCCAGCCGGTGTGGGTCGAGGGTGAGCAGGCCGGTCGGGACGGCGGTGTCGGGGGTGCCCTCCGCCGTGTTGTTCGCGGAGCGCGGAGCGCGGAACGCGGTGCGCTGGTCGATCTGGGCGGCGCCGTTCCGCACGGCGACGCCTGCGCCGCTCCCCGCGGTCAACGACGGGCTCCAACTCGGGTTCCCGGCCGCTGCCGCGGGCTGGGCCGTCGCCGCCACGATCGCGACGACCAGCACAGGCAACAGCATCCGCATGGTCGGCCTCCGGGGTGTGGCGGTGTGACGAGTGAGGCGCAGCCCATCGGATGGGACGGCTGTGGTCAACGCGCGGACAGTGATCACCCCCGATCGAGGGTGCGGTGGCTCACCGAGCCGGGTGACCGCCCTCGACGGCGGCGGTCACGAGGCGTGCGATGGCCGCGCGATCGGGCTTGCCGATCCCGCGCAGGGGGATCTCGGCGACGGCGAGGATCCGGCGCGGCACCGCGGCCCGGCCGAGCGCGGCCCGCACGGCGCCCTTGAGCGCGGCCGCCTGGACGTCTCCGACGACAGCGGCTACGACGACCTGGCCCCACTCCGCGTCCGGCAGGCCGGTGACGCAGGCGGCGCGGACGCCGGGCTGCGCGGCAAGGACGCGCTCCACCGCGGCGGGCGCCACCTTCTCGCCCCCGGTGACGATCACGTCGTCGGCCCGGCCGAGCACCTCCAGGCGCCCGTCGTGCCACCGGCCGAGGTCACCGGTGCGGAAGCGGCCGCCGTCGACCGCCACTTCCGGTGCGCCTGCGATGGCGCCTGGCCACGCCGGGTCGCCCGCGGTCGGGGTGGCGCCGTCGACGGGCGTGGGTTCGCGGCCGCGCGCGGCCGCGCCCTCCGCCGCTGCGCCGTTGCCTGTTGACAGCTGGGCGCCGGCGTCGTCGTCGGCCGCCGAGCCACTGAGGGAGCCGTCGGGGCGCAGGTAGCCGGACGCCAGCGTGGGGCCGCCGAGCAGGATCCGCCCGTCGGGGTCGAGCTCGACCGTGACGCCGTCGAGCGGCACGCCGTCGTAGACGCATCCGCCCGCGGTCTCGCTCATGCCGTAGGTCGTGACGACCCGCACGCCCGCGGCGAGCGCCCGCTCCCGCGTCGCAGGGTCCAGCGGCGCCCCGCCGATGAGCACGGCCGCGTAGCTGCGCAGGGCGTCGAGCGCGCTCCCCGGTCGGGCGCTCCCCGCCGTCCGTACGCCCCCCGCCGTCGCAGCAGGGGGCCCCTGCTGCGCCTGGGCCTGGGCTGCAGCAGGGTGACATTCCTGCAACTGGGCTGCAGCAGGGTGACACTCCTGCAACTGGGCTGCAGCAGGGTGACACTCCTGCAACTGGGCTGCAGCAGGGTGACACTCCTGCAACTGGGCTGCAGCAGGGTGACACTCCTGCGATCGGGGCCCGCCATCACCCGGGGCGGCCGCCGCGTCCAGGATCCGGCGCAGCTGGGTCGGTACGAGGCTCGTGTACCGCCGCCCCGGGCCCAGCGCAGCCGTCGCCGCGGCGAACCGGTCGGGCCGAAACCCCGCGCGCAGGTCCAGCACCGCGGGCGCGGTGCCCGCGAGCAGCGCCCGCACGATCACCTGCACCCCCGCCACGTGCTCGGCGGGCAGCGCGAGCAGCCACCGGCCCGGGCCGCCCAACCGCGCCTCGGTCGCCAGGGCCGACGCCCGCAGCGCGTGGGCGGACAGCGCCACGAGCTTGGGCTCGCCGGTCGATCCCGAGGTGGCGATGACGACGGCCGTGCCGTCAGGCGCCCGCGTGACCTCCGCCCCGGCCCCGGCCGGCAGCGGCAGCACCGGCGGCCCGCCCTCGAGCGCCGCGGCCAGCGCGTCGACGAGCTCGGCCACCCGCGCGGGCGACCCGTCCACCTCGATCAGCCGCAGGGCGACGTCCACCCGCTCAGGTATACGTGATCAGTAGTGCCAGGGGTACGGGCTCCAGTCCGGGGCGCGCTTCTCCAGGAACGCGTCGCGCCCCTCGACGGCCTCGTCGGTCATGTACGCGAGCCGGGTGGCCTCGCCCGCGAAGAGCTGCTGGCCGACGAGCCCGTCGTCGAGCAGGTTGAACGCGTACTTGAGCATCCGCTGCGCCTGCGGCGACTTGCCGTTGATCTCCCGCGCCCACTCCAGTGCGACGCGCTCCAGGTCGGCGTGCGGCACCACCTCATTCACCGCGCCCATCCGGTGCATCTGCTCGGCCGTGTACGTCCGGCCCAGGAAGAAGATCTCCCTGGCGAACTTCTGGCCCACCTGCCGCGCGAGGTAGGCCGAGCCGTAGCCGCCGTCGAAGCTGCCGACGTCGGCATCGGTCTGCTTGAAGCGGGCGTGCTCGGCGCTCGCGAGCGTGAGGTCGGCCACCGCGTGCAGCGAGTGCCCGCCGCCCGCCGCCCACCCGGTGACGACGGCGATCACCACCTTGGGCATGAACCGGATCAGCCGTTGGCACTCCAGGATGTGCAGCCGCCCGGCGCGGGCCGGGTCGACGGTGTCGGAGGTCTCTCCGGACGCGTACTGGTACCCGGTGCGGCCCCTGATGCGCTGGTCGCCGCCCGAGCAGAACGCCCAACCCCCGTCGCGAGGGGACGGCCCGTTGCCGGTGAGCAACACGCAGCCGACGTCCGGGGTCTGGCGGGCGTGGTCGAGCGCGCGGTACAGCTCGTCGACCGTGCCGGGGCGGAACGCGTTGCGCACCTCGGGCCGGTCGAACGCGATCCGCACGGCCCCGGTGTCGACCGCGCGGTGGTAGGTGATGTCGACGAAGTCGAACCCCGGCACCTGTCGCCAGGCGCCGGGGTCGAACAGCTCGGACGGCGAGTCGGCCACGGCCGGACCCTAACCCGCAGGTGGTCAGAAGTACTGCACGGGCGGCTGGAACGGGCCGATCATGGCCAGCCGCGTTGCTGAGGCGCCCACGGAGCCTGGCGTAGGCCGTGGACGGGTCCTCGTTGACGAAGGGCACGTCGGCCGGGGTCACCAGCTCCATGCGGGCGCGGCCGTCGCTGTCGACGAGGATCTGCTCACCCAACCGAGCGAGCCACGCGACGCCCCTCCGCCTCCGCCGGGTCAGCCGAGGGTGAACGGGTCGCGGGTGCCGCCCGTCAGCTCGACCCAGACCGACTTGTTCTCGGTGTACTCGTTCACCGCCTCCACGCCGTTCTCCCGGCCGAGGCCGCTCGCGTTGTAGCCGCCGAACGGCACCGACGGCGCCACCACGCGGTACGCGTTGATCCACACCGTGCCCGCACGGACCTTCGCCGCCACCCGGTGCGCCCGGTGCACGTCCTTGGTCCACACCGCGCCCGCCAGGCCGTACGGCGTGTCGTTGGCGAGCTTGAGCGCCTCCTCTTCCGCCTGAAGATCGTCACCGCTGAAGGTGACCGCCGAGAGCACCGGCCCGAACACCTCCTCGCGGAACACGGTGTCGGTGGGCTTCACCGACAGCACGGTCGGCTTGACGAAGTAGCCGCCGAGGCTCTCCTCCGCCGAGCCGCCGTAGGCGACCGTGGCGCCCTCCTCCTGCGCGGTCTTGAGGTAGCCGATCACCTTCTCGTACTGCGGCTGGTTGGCGACGGGCCCCATTTCCGTCTCGGGGTCGTTGGGGTCGCCGAGCTTGATCTGCGCCGCCCGCTCGGCGACGAGCCGGACGAGCTCGTCGTGCACCGACTCGTGCACGATCAGCCGCGAGCCCGCCATGCACGTCTGGCCCGTGGCCGCGAACACGCCCGCGACCAGGCCGTTCGCCGCGGCCTGCAGGTCGGCGTCCGGGAACACGATCTGGGGCGACTTGCCGCCGAGCTCCAGCGTGACCTTGTTGAGGTTCTCCGCCGCCGCGTGCGCCACCGAGCGGCCGGTCGCCGTCGAGCCGGTGAACGCCACCTTGTTGACGCCCTTGTGCCCCGCCAGCGCCGCGCCCGTCTCCCGCGAGAGCCCGGTGACGACGTTGACCACGCCCGGCGGGAACCCGGCGCGCTCGATCAGCTCGGCGAACCCGAGCGTCGACGCCGGGCAGTGCTCGGACGGCTTGATCACGATCGTGCAGCCCGCCGCCAGCGCGGGCGCGAGCTTCCACGTCATGAGCAGCAGCGGCGAGTTCCACGGCGTGATCGCGGCGACCACCCCGACCGGCTCGCGGCGGGTGTAGACGAGGTAGTTCGGATTCGGCGTGGGGATCTGGCGGCCTTCCATCGTGGCCGCGATCCCGGCGTAGTAGTGGTACCAGCCGCCCAGCCCGCCCAGCTGGCCGTGCATCTCGCGGAAGAGCTTGCCGGAGTCGTTGACCTCCAGCCGGGCCAGCCGCTCGGCGTTCTCCGTGATGAGGTCGGCGAGGCGGCGCATCATCGCGGCGCGGGCGAACCCGGTGGTGGCGCCCCACTCGCCGTCCAGCGCGGCCCGCGCGGCCGAGACGGCGGCGTCGACGTCCTCGGGGCCGCCGTCGGGGATCTCCGCCCACGCCTCGCCCGTGTAGGGATTCTGGCTCCGGAACGTCTTGCCCGACAGGGCTCCGACCGCCTTGCCTCCGACCAGCATCGAAAACTTCTCGAGCTCCGCCATGTCGTCCTCCTCAAAACGTCGATCGCTTCCGACCCTAGGAGCGGGACGTGCCGGTCACAACGGATCGCCGGCAGGATCGAGGAGGTGCAGAACCTCGCCAAGGGTGCGAACGTGGCGCTCCCCCCCGGTCCGGTGCTGGTGCGCGTGACCGCGGCCGCGCCCGTCGACATCTCCGCGCTGCTGCTGACGGCCGAGGGCCGCGTGCGCGGCGACACCGACTTCGTCTTCTACAACCAGCCCACCGCGCCCGGCGTGCGCCACGAGCCTGCGGGCGTCGACGTCGAGCCACGGGCGGTCGACGCGGCGATCGAGCGCGTGGTCGTCGCCGCCAGCCTCGACGGCCGCGGGCCTGCGACGTTCGGCGCGCTCGGCGGCCTGCGGATGGACATCGCCGTGGCCGGGGAGCCGTTCGCGCAGTTCGTCCCGGACGGCCTCGGCCAGGAGACCGCGCTCCTGTGCGTCGAGCTGTACCGGCGGGCGGGAGCGTGGAAGCTCCGCGCGGTCGGGCAGGGGTACGCCAGCGGCCTCGCGGGCATCGCCGCCGACTTCGGGATCACCGTCGAGGAGCCCCCGCCCCCGCCTCCTTCCAAGATCAACCTCGACAAGGGCCGGGTCTCGCTGGCCAAGCGCCAGACCGTCTCGCTCGTCAAAACCGGCGCGCCCGCGCTGCGGCGGGTCGCCATGGGGCTGGGTTGGGACCCGGCCCGCCGCGGCCGCGACATCGACCTCGACGCGTCCGTGATCGTCGTCAACGGCCTGGGCCGCAAGGTCGACGCCGTCTGGTTCATGGCGAAGAGCGCCTACGGCGGCGCGATCGAGCACTCCGGCGACAACCTCACCGGTGTCGGGGAAGGCGACGACGAGACGATCACCGTCGACCTCGGCAGGCTGCCCGCGCAGGCCCACGCGCTCGTGTTCACGGTGAACTCCTTCCGGGGGCAGAAGTTCACCGACGTGCGCAACGCCTACTGCAGGCTGCTGGACCTCGACTCCGGCGCCGAGCTGGTGCGCTACGACCTCACCGAGTCCGAACCCCGTACCGGCGTGATCATGTCGGTGCTCGTCCGGTCCGGCCCCACCTGGGACATGACGGCCATCGGCGAGTTCCACGACGGCAAGACCGCGCGTGCGATGTATGAGCCCGCCGAGGAGGTGGTGCGCGGCCTGGGAGGGCAGTGACCGTCGAGCGGCCGTCGGTCCGTCGAGCGGCTACCGTCCGATCCCGTGGCTTTCGTGCGCGACCCTTCCCCCATCCCCGGGCTCGCCGAGGAGCTCGCGCGGGCCGTACGCGGTTCGGTGCGGTTCGACACGGCTACCCGCGCGATGTGGTCGGCCGACGCGTCGAACTACCGGCGGGTGCCGATCGGGGTCGTCACCCCGCGCGACGCCGAGGACGTCGAGGCCGCGATCGCCGTCTGCCGCGCGCACGAGGTGCCGCTGCTGCCGGTCGGAGCGCGCACGTCGATCGCGGGGCAGGCCGTCAACACCGCCGTCGTGCTGGACTTCTCCCGGATGAGCGCGATCGTCGCGATCGACCCCGAGGCGCGCACCGCGCGCGTACAGCCCGGCGTGGTCCTCGACGCCCTGCGCGACGCCGCCCGCCCGCACGGCCTCACGTTCGGCCCCGACCCGTCCACGCACAACCGCTGCACGCTCGGCGGGATGATCGGCAACAACGCGTGCGGGTCGCACTCGGTGGCGTGGGGCAAGACCGTCGACAACGTCCACACCCTCGACGTCCTCACCTACCGCGGCGACCGCATGACCGTCGGGCCGGGCGCGGGCCCCGACGCGTTGCGCGGGTTGGCGGCCCGGGTCGGCCCGGCGGTGCGGACGTCGTTCCCCGAGCTCACCCGCCGGGTCTCGGGCTACAACCTCGACCAGCTCCTGCCGGAGCACGGGTTCGACGTGGCCCGCGCGCTCGTCGGCACCGAGGGCACCTGTGTGACGACGCTCGAGGCCACGGTCCGGCTCGTCGAGGCCCCCGCCGTGCGCGCGCTCGCGATCCTCGGCTTTCCCGACGCCTACACCGCAGCCGACCACGTGATGCCGATCCGCGCGCTCGGCCCGTTGACCATCGAGGGGATGGACGCGGGGCTGATCGCGGCGCTGCGGGCGTCGCAGCCGAACGAGGTCGCGTCGCGGATGCTGCCCGAGGGCGGCGGCTGGCTCTACGTAGAGACGGGTGGGGCCACCCGTGCCGAAGCCGAGGCGGCGGCGCAAGCCGTGGTGGCGGCGGTGCCGGGGGCGTCGTCGCTGGTCGTCGGCGACCCGGCGGCGCAGCGGGCGCTGTGGCGGATCCGCGAGGACGGGGCGGGCATCGTCACCCGCAGCCCCGACGGCGACGAGGCATGGCCCGGCTGGGAGGACGCCGCCGTGCCGCCCGAGCGGTTCGGGGCGTACCTGCGGGAGTTCGACGCGCTGCTGCGGGGGCACCGGCGGCGGGGCGCCTACTACGGGCATTTCGGCGACGGCTGCCTGCACATCCGCATCGACTTCGACCTGCTCACCCCGGCGGGCGTCGCCGACTTCCGCTCGTTCATGGAGGACGCGGCGGACCTGGCCGTAGCGCACGGCGGGTCGCTCTCGGGCGAGCACGGCGACGGGGTGGCGCGCGCCGAGCTGCTGCCGCGCATGTACCCGCCGGAGATCATCGACGCGTTCGCGGCGTTCAAGGGCGTCTGGGACCCTGACGACAAGATGAACCCCGGGCGGGTCGTGCGGCCCGCGAAGCTGGACGAGGACCTGCGGGTGTTCGTCGGGCTGCCCACCTTGCGCGGGCGGCAGGCGCTCGCGTTCACCGAGGACCGCGGCTCGTTCACCAGGGCGAGCCGCCGGTGCCTCGGGGTCGGGCGGTGCGTTACGGCGTCCGGCGGCGTGATGTGCCCCAGCTTCCGCGCGACGGGGGAGGAGCAGCACTCCACGCGCGGGCGCGCACGGCTGCTGTTCGAGATGGCCAACGGGCAGGTGATCGAGGGCGGGTGGCGTGCGCCGGAGGTGGCGGAGGCGCTCGACCTGTGCCTGTCGTGCAAGGGCTGCAAGCGCGACTGCCCGGTCGGCGTGGACATGGCCGCCTACAAGACCGAGTTCCTGGCGCAGCGCTACCGGTGGCGGCTGCGGCCCGCGTCGCACTACAGCATGGGCGCGCTGCCGTTCTGGCTGTGGCTGGTGGGATGGCTGCCGCCGCGGGTGATCGACGTGCTCAACGCCGCGGCGCGTGGCCCGCTCGCGGGGCTGGTGAAACGGCTGGGCGGCGTGGCGCCGGAGCGCACGATCCCCCCGCTCGCCCGCGACCGGGTGCGCGGTCGCGGTGGTGATGGGCTCCGCGATCGCAGCAGGGTGACACTCCTGACGTTGAGTCGCAGGAGGGTGACACTCCTGCAATCGGCGCCGGGCGAGCCGGCCCCGTCCCGCCATGATCACCGCTTCGGTGCAGAACCCGGCCAGATCCGGCCGGATTCGCGCCCAACCGGTGATCATGGCCTAGCGGCGGGCGGGTTGGGCCGGGTGTTGCTGTGGACCGACACCTTCTCCTCGGCGTTCGACCCTGCCGTCGTGCGTGCGGCCACGGCGGTGCTCACGGCACTGGGCTACGAGGTGCAGCTGCCGCCGCGCACGGTGTGCTGCGGGCTCACCTGGACCTCGACCGGCCAGGTCGCCACCGCCCGCCGGGTGTTGGGCCGCAGCCTCGCCGCGATGGAGCCCTGGCTGACGGCGGGCGTGCCGGTGGTCGGGCTGGAGCCCTCCTGCACGGCCGCCCTGCGCGCCGACGCCGCCGAGCTGCTGCCCGACCACCCGCTCGTCCCCCGGCTCAAGACAGGCGTGCGCACGTTCGCCGAGCTGCTCGCCGAGCACCCCACCGCCCTGCGCGCGGCGGTGGTCGCCCCCGGCGGCCGGGCGCTCGTCCAGGTGCACTGCCACCAGCACGCCGAGCTGGGCACCGAGGCCGACCGCGCGGTCATGGCCGCGCTGGGCGTCGAGGCCGAGGTGCTCGACTCCGGCTGCTGCGGCCTCGCGGGCAACTTCGGCTTCGAGAAGGGTCACTACGCGGTGTCGATGGCCTGCGCGGAACGGGTGTTGCTGCCCGCGGTGCGCGCGGCCGACCCGGACGTCGCGGTGCTGGCCGACGGCTTCAGCTGTCGCACCCAGCTCCGCCAGGCAGGCACCCGCGAGCCCGTGCACCTGGCCCAGCTCGCCGCCCGCGCGCTCGGCCTCCCCCACTGAGCTCGCCCCACGGTGGGTCGCGGTTGGCGGCCAGCGCGTCGAGATGTACCTGAGCGGGGTTTCGCCGCGCCCGAACCCCGCCGAGGTGCATCTCGGCGTCAGCGCTCGCTGAGCCGCCCCGCGTCCAAGGCCCACCGACGGGTGACGCGCACGGTGTCGAGCATCCGACGGTCATGCGTCACGAGCAGCACGGTGCCGCCGAAGGTGTCGAGCGCCTGCTCCAGCTGCTCGATGGCGGGCAGGTCGAGGTGGTTGGTTGGCTCGTCGAGCACGAGCAGGTTCACCTCGCGGGCCTGTAGCAGCGCCAGCGCCGCCCGCGTGCGCTCGCCAGGTGACAGCGAGTTCGCGGGCCGTGTCGCGTGGTGGTGGACCAGGCCGAACTTGGCGAGCACCGTGCGCACGTCCGACTCCGACCACTCCGCCATGGCATCGCCGAACGACCTGGCCAGCGGGTCGGGGCCGAGGAACAGGCCGCGCGCCTGGTCGATCTCGCCGACCCGCACGCCCGACCCCAGACCTGCCGTGCCGGAATCCACCGGGATCCGGCCCAGCAGCGCACCGATCAGCGTGGTCTTTCCCGAGCCGTTCGGCCCGGTGATCGCGACCCGGTCCGCCCAGCGCACCTGCGCGTCGATCGGCCCGAGCGTGAACGTGCCCCGCCGCACCACTGCCCCGGTCGCCGAAGCCACCACCGTGCCCGAGCGCGGCGCCGCGGCGATCGTCATCCGCAGCTCCCACTCCTTGCGCGGCTCCTCCACCACCGCCAGCCGCTCGATCGCACGCTCCGTCTGGCGGGCCTTCGCGGCCTGCTTCTCGCTGGTCTCGACCTGCTTGTTGCGGCCGATCTTGTCGTTGTCCTTGCTCTTGCGACGGGCGTTGCGCACGCCCTGCGCCATCCAGGTGCGCTGCGTCTGCGCCCGTGCCTTCAGGGAGTCGAGCTTGTCGTCGTACTCCTCGTACGCCTCGCGCGCGTGCCGCCGCGCCACCTCGCGCTCGGCGAGGTACGCCTCGTACCCACCGTCGTAGACGCCCACCTGCTGCTGCGCGAGGTCCAGCTCGACGATCCGGTTCACGGTGCGGGCCAAGAACTCCCGGTCATGGCTGACGATCACCGCCGGGCTACGCAGGCCCTGCACGAACCGCTCAAGGCGAGCGAGCCCGTCGAGGTCGAGATCGTTGGTGGGCTCGTCGAGGAGCAGCACGTCGAAGCGGGAAAGCAGCAACGCGGCGAGGCCGACGCGGGCGGCCTGCCCACCCGAGAGGCCGGTCATCGGCAGGTCCATCGCGACGCCGAGGCCCAGCTCCGCGGCCACCTCGCCCGCGCGCTCGTCGAGGTCGGCGCCGCCGAGGGAGAGCCAGCGGTCGAGGGCGGCGGCGTAGGCGTCGCCGGAGGCGCCCGCGGCCAGCGCCGCGGCCGCCTCGTCCATCGTGACCTGCGCCGCGGCCACCCCGGTGCGCCGCGCCAGGAACGCGGCCACCGTCTCGCCCGCCCGCCGTTCCGGCTCCTGCGGCAGCAGGCCGACCGTGGCATCCGGCGGACTGAGCGCCACCGTGCCCTCTTCGGGCGTGGTCGCGCCCGCGAGCAGGCGCAGCAGCGTGGATTTGCCCGCCCCGTTGACCCCGACCAGCCCGACGACGTCGCCGGGGCCGATCACCAGGTCGAGGCCGGAAAACAACACACGGGCGCCGTGGCCTGCGGCGAGGGAGGTGGCCTTGAGGGTCGCGCTCATGACACGGCCAAGCGTACGGAGCGGGCGATTCGGGCGTGCGCGGCCCGCAGCCCCGCCCGATCGGCCCGCACCTCGACCACGCACACGCCGGGGCGGCCCAGGTGGTCCGCGATGTGCGACGGCTCGGCGCGGGTGTGCGGCACGCCCATCGCCGCGCACAAGGCGGCGAGATCGACGGTGTGCGGGGTGCCGAAGACCCGCTCGAAGGACGCGGCGTGCTCGGGCGCGCCCTGCTCCAGGAGGCTGAAGATGCCGCCGCCGCGGTCGTCGAGCACGACGATCGTCAGGTCCGGCCGCGGCTCGCCGGGCCCCACGACGAGGCCCGTCGTGTCGTGCAGCAGGGTGAGGTCGCCGAGCAGCGCGACGGTCGGGCCGCCGTGCGCGAGCGCCGCGCCCATCGCGGTGGAGACGGTGCCGTCGATCCCGGCGACGCCCCGGTTGGACCGCACCACGATGCCCGCGCGCGGTACGGCGGCGAGCGCCACGTCGCGCACCGGGTTGGACGAGCCGAGCACGAGCTGCGTGCCGTCCGCGAGGCCCGCGACCAGCGCGCGGGCCAGTTGCATCCCGACCGGGCCCCCGTCAATCGCGCTGTCGATGGCCTCGTCCAGCGCTGCGGCGGCGGCCTTGTCGGCGGCCTTCCAGCGGCGCAGCCACTCCGGGTCGGGCCGCAACGGCGGCAGCGCGCCGACCGCGCGGACCGAGCCCGCGACGTCGGTCCACGGCATGCCGTGCTCGTCGGCCAGCGCGTAGACCGCGACGGCGGGGTCGGCGAGCAGGCGCGCGACCGCCCGGTGCAGCGTGGGACGCCCGGCGACGACCACCTGCGCGGGGACGAGCGACGGCGTCCCGAGCAACCACGGGCCGGTGCGGACGGCGGCAGGCCACGCCGCCGACGACGGCTCGGCGATCACCGGCACCCCGACGTCGAGCGGCGGCGCGCCGGGGCCCGCGATGACCAGCGTCGGGGCGGCCGGGTCCAAGGGCAGCGGCGGGGCGACGATCCGGCTCGCGGGGACGGCGGTCCACGGCCCACCCCCGTCCCGCCCCGCGGTCCACGGCTCACCCCCGTCCCGCCCCGCGGTCCACGGCTCACCCCCGTCCCGCCCCGCCGGCCACGGCTCACCCCCGTCCCGCCCCGCGGGCGGCCCCGTGCCCCGGTCGCCTGCCTGCGCTGCCTCGCGGGTGCTGGTGGGCTGTGCCCTGTCGGCCGGGTCGCCCGCCCGCGCACCGTCGTTGGGGGCGGCGGTCGCCCACTTCGCACCCCCCGCGTCACTTCGCACCCCGCCGGCGGCGTGCGAAGTGATGCGAAGGGGTGCGAAGTCCGCCGTCGACGCGGGCGGGGCGGGCGGGGCGGGCGGGGCGGCGTCGGGCGGGGGAGCGTCGTCGGGCGTCAAGGGCTCGCCGAACGGCAGGTTGAGGTGCACCGGCCCGGGCGGGAAGCCGACGGCGGCCGCGACCGCCCGCCCGACGGCGGCCCGCATCTGCGCCGCCGTGCCCCCGACCGCGGGCGCGAGCCGCACCGCCGAGCCGAACAGCCCGACCTGCGCCACCGTCTGGCTCGCCCCCGTGCCGACCAGCTCGGGCGGCCGGTCCGCGGTGAGCGCCAGCAGCGGCACGCCCGCGTGCGCCGCCTCCAGCACCGCCGGCAGGAGGTTCGCCGCGGCCGTGCCCGACGTCGTCGCCACCGGCACCGGGCGCCCTGACCCCAGCGCGAGGCCCAACGCGAGGAACCCGGCCGTGCGCTCGTCGATGCGGACGTGCAGCCGCAGGCGCCCGGTGGCGTCCGCGGCGTGCAGGGCGAACGCGAGCGGGGCGTTGCGCGAGCCGGGGCACAGGACCGCGTCGGTGACGCCGCAGCGCACGAGCTCGTCGACGACCGTGCGCGCCGCCGTCGTGGCCGCGTTCACCGCTCGTTCCCCGCGATCATCGCCTGCAGCAAAGCGGTGGCGGCCGCCACCACCGGCCCCGCCAGCGGGTCGTGCTCGAACATCGCGAACGGCGCCTGGCCGAAGTGCAGCCCGCTCGGGGCGAGGAAGTTCAACCGGATGTGGTCGGCGGGCGGCGGGGGGAGCCGCTCCTGCGTCCACGGGCCGATCCGCTGAAGCACGGCGTTCGACGCGTCGAGCAGCGCCGCGATGGGCGCGTCGAGCGACCCGTCGGGCCGCTCCCACACGAACCCACCGCCCGTCCCGGCGTAGAAACGGGCCGTGAGGTCGGGGTAGGCGGCGAGCAGGTCGAGACCCGCCGCGCCCCGGTCCACCTCGACGACGACGCCGAGCAGCCGCTTGGCCTCCGCCGCCTGCGGCTGGACGCCGTAGTGGCGCAGGAACGTCCACGCCTGCACGTAGTGCCGTGCCTCCAGACCGGGCATGGCCGCGACCCGCTGCCAGCCCACCACCGCGTCCGCGACGTCCCCCGCGGCCACGTACCGCCGCGCCGCGACGAACGTCGCCCACGGCTCGCGGTCGGCGTGGTCGCCGACCGGCCAGGACTCCAGCGGCCCGTCCGCGAACAGCGCGTCGCGGATCGAGAGCGGCGCCGCCTGCGGAGCGGGCTTGCGCTTGCGCCCGAACACCTCTCAGGCCTCCGGTTCCATCACCTCTCGGACCGCCAGCAGCTTGGCCGCGGCTTCCCGAACCTCCGTGTCCGGGTCGGACTCGGCGACGATCCCGCACCCGGCGTACAGGCGCGCCACCGGCCCGTCGAGCAGCGCGCAGCGCAGCGCGATGCCCAGCTCGCCGTCGCCGTCGGCGTCGACCCAGCCCACCGGCCCGGTGTAGCGCCCGCGGTCCATCCCCTCCAGCGCGGCGATCAGCGGCACGGCGACTTCGCGCGGGGTGCCGCCGACGGCGGCCGTCGGGTGCACGGCGGCGGCCAGCTCCAGCAACGACGCGGGCGCCTCCGTGGGCAGCGTGCCCGCGACGTCGCTGGCCAGGTGCGTGACGTTCGGCAGCACGAGCGGCACCGGCTCGTCGGGCGCGGTCAGCTCCGCGCACAGCGGCCGCAGCGAGTCGACGAGCGACTGCACGGCCAGCCGATGCTCGTGCCGGTCCTTCACCGAGCCGAGCAGGGTGTCACCGAGGTCTGCTCCGGTGGCGGGCCCCGGCCAGATGGTGCCCGCCAGCACCCGCGACCACACCGTGCCCGCCCGACGGCGCATCAGCAGCTCCGGCGTGGCGCCGACCAGCCCGTCCACCGCGTACGACCAGCACGTCGGGTAGCGCGCGGCCAGCCCGGCCAGCAGGTGACGGGCGTCGAGGGGGGCGTCGGCGACCGCGAGCAGGTCGTGCGCGAGCACCACCTTGTCCAGCTCGCCCGCCCGCATCCGCCGCACGGCCTCGGCCACCGCATGCCGGTAGCCCGCCACCGAAAGCTGCCCGTCGGCGTAGCGCACCGCGCCGGACGGGTGCACCGGCCGGACGGCGTGCACGCCGTCGGCGTGGGAGAACTCGGTGATCCACGCCACCCCGTCGCGGCGGCCGACAACCACCCGCGGCACGACGAGCACCGAGCCACGGGCGTCGTCGGCGAAGGTGAAGCTCGCGAACGCGATCGGGCCCGTGCCGGGCAGCCCCACCTCGTCGTCGACGGCCAGGCGGCCCGCGAACGAGCGCCACCACCGGTCGGCGTCGCGGAACCGCGCGGGCCCCGCCGTGGTGAGCCTGGCGACCTCGCCCCAGCCGACCAGACCCTCCTCGCCGTGCACCCATGCCAGGGCGCCCTCGCGGTCGGGGAGCAGGTCAAGCAGGCGCACCGGGTCGTCGACGTGCCTGGTTCGTACGCCCAACCCGGTCGGTAGCGGGGCGATCGTCACGATTTCGAGAGTAGGAGCCCGCGGCGCGCAATGCCCGCCCGCCCCGCGAGGCGCCGGACACACCGCCGTAGAATCGGCCGCGATGACTGAGCGCATCCGGGTGATCGACGAGGTCAGGGACATCGTGGGCCCTGCCGCGCGGGCGATCTCCCGCGCCCGTGCCCAGATCCTGCTCGGCTTCGCCGTCGTCATCACGTTGTTGTGCGGGTTTGCGCTGGCAGGCGCGGCTGTCGACGACGCGAAGATCACCGCGAACCAGGCCGTGGCGCACGCCGAGGTGCTGGAGGGCTCCACGTTCTTCCGCACGCTCGTGCGCTTCCCGCTGCCCAACGGCGACGTGGCGATCCCCGAGCTCGGGGTGGCCTACCCGCGCGGGCTCACCCCCGGCACGTCGGTGCTCGTGGAGTACGACGTCACCGACGCCGTGCACGTACGGGTCGCGGGCCGCAGCGCGCTCACCGCGTCGGCGCCGCTCCTTGCCGTGATCGTCGCGGCGTGGCTGCTGGCGTTGCCGCTGGCCAGGCGCATGAAGCGCCGGTAGCGCCCGACTATTCGGCCGCTGTTCGCGCTACTGACAGCCCATCGACCCCCACCGGGCCGCCGCGCGGGGCACGGTGCCTCCGTGCGTGTCGCGATCGTTTCCGAGTGTTTCCTGCCCGTCGTCAACGGTGTGACGAACTCCGTGCTGCGCATCGTCGAGCACCTCACGGGGGCCGGGCACGACGTGCTGGTGGTCGCACCGGGTGACGGGGACACGCAGTACGCGGGCGCGCCCGTCGTCCGGGTGCCGTCCGTGGAGCTGCCGCTGGTGACGTCGATGCCGGTCGGCCTGCCCGGCAGGCAGGTGCTGACGGCGCTGCGCCGCTTCGCCCCCGACGTGGTGCACCTCGCGGCCCCGTTCATCGTCGGATATCGGGGCCTGTCGGCCGCCCGCAAGCTGCGGATCCCCACGGTTGCGGTGTACCAGACCGACGTCGCGGGGTTCGCCCTCTCCTACGGGCTCGGGATGACCGCGCGCGCCGCGTGGCGGTGGACCTGCAGGCTGCACGGCCGCGCCGACCGCACGCTGTCCCCTTCGAGCTGGGCCACCGCCGAGCTCCGCGCGCGGGGGGTGCCGCGGGTGTACCCGTGGGCGCGCGGCGTCGACACCCGCCGCTTCACCCCGACCCGCCGCGACCCGGGCTGGCGCGCCGACCTGGCGCAGGGCGCCGAGCTGGTGGTCGGGTACGTGGGGCGGCTGGCGCCGGAGAAGCAGGTGGAACGCCTCACCGTGCTCGCCGAGCAGCCGGGGGTGCGGCTCGTCGTCGTCGGCGACGGGCCGAGCGCGCCGCGGCTGCGGGCCGCCCTCCCTTCGGCGGTCTTCCTCGGCCACCTCGACGGCCCCGAGCTGGCCAGGGCCTACGCCTCGCTCGACGTGTTCGTGCACACCGGGCCTTCCGAGACGTTCTGCCAGGCCGTGCAGGAGGCGCTCGCGTCCGGCGTGCCGGTCGTCGCGCCGGACGCGGGCGGGCCGCGCGACCTCGTGCTCCCCGGACGCACCGGCTACCTGGTGCCGCCGTGGCCCGAGGTCGGCGACCGGAGCCCGGCCGACGCCGCCCTGCACGCTGCCGTCGACGCCCTGCGCGACCCGGCCGTCCGCGCCCGGTTCGGGGCGGCCGCGCGGCGCTCGGTGCTGCGCCGCACGTGGAGCGCGGTTGGCGACGAGCTGCTCGCCCACTACGCGGCGACGATCGCGGCCCACCGCGCGCCCGGGCTGCAGCAGGGTGACATTCCTGCGACTGGGCTGCAGCAGGGTGACACTCCTGCAGGTCCCGGCCCCACCCCCGGCGGCCGTACTGTGGCGGCGTGAGCCGCGCCGACCTCGACAAGGACCCGCATGCCGTCGCCACGATGTTCGACGGCGTCGCCCGGCGTTACGACCTCACCAACACCGTGCTCACCGCGGGCCAGGACCGCCGCTGGCGCGCGCTGGCCCGGCGCGCGCTCGACCTGCGGCCCGGCGAGGTCGTGCTGGACCTCGCCGCGGGCACGGCCGTCTCGACCGTCGAGCTCGCCCGCTCCGGCGCGTGGTGCGTCGCAGCCGACTTCTCGCTGGGCATGCTCCGCGCCGGGGCGGCGCGCCCGGTCCCGAAGGTCGCCGCCGACGCGCTCGCTCTGCCGTTCGCCGACGCCGTCTTCGACGCCGTCACGATCGCGTTCGGCCTGCGCAACGTGCACGACACCGACCGCGCGCTCGCCGAGCTGGCCCGCGTCACGAAGCCGGGAGGGCGGCTGGTCGTGTGCGAGTTCGGCCGCCCCACCTGGGGTCCGTTCCGCGCCGCGTACTACCTGGGCCTCGAGCGGGTGCTGCCCGCCGTGGCCGACCGGGTGTCCAGCAACCCCGAGGCCTACCGCTACCTCGGCGAGTCGATCCGCGACTGGCCCGCCCAGCCCGAGCTGGCCGCCCGCATCGCCGCCGCAGGCTGGAGCCGGGTCGGTTGGCGGAATCTCGCGGGCGGCGCCGTCGCCCTGCACCGCGCCCGCCGTCCGTAACCGTTTGCGCAAGGTCTGGCGTCGGCCTCGCGGGCCGCGGGGCCGGATGCATAGACTTGGGCCCTCGTGAATCCGTTCACAAGCGAACATCGCAGGTTAGGCATACCTGGGTAGGGCCAAGTGGCTCCGGGGATCTATGGTCCGCGGCGCCCGCAAGAGATCAGGAGGGCCGATGACCTACCTCCCGCTGGTGCTGCTTTTCGCTCTGGCCGGGCTGTTCGCGCTCTTCTCCGTGACGTCCGCGCCCTACGTCGGCCCGCACCGCTACAACCGCGCCAAGCTCGACGCTTACGAGTGCGGCATCGAACCCTCGCCGGACCCGGTCGTCGGGAGCGGGCGCATGCCCGTCGCCTACTACCTCACGGCGATGCTGTTCATCCTCTTCGACATCGAGATGGTCTTTCTCTACCCGTTCGCGGTCACCAGCGACCTGCTGGGCCTGTTTGGGCTGGTGGAGATCGTGCTGTTCATCGTGACGGTCGGCTTCGCCTACGTGTACGTGTGGCGACGCGGCGGGCTGGATTGGAACTAGATCATGGGACTTGAGGAACACCTCCCGAACGGCGTCCTGCTGGCGAACGTCGAGAAGCTCGTCAACTGGACGCGCAAGTCCTCGCTGTGGCCCGCCACGTTCGGGCTCGCGTGCTGCGCGATCGAGATGATGACGACCGGGGCACCGCGCTACGACCTGGCGCGGTTCGGCATGGAGGTGTTCCGCGCCTCGCCGCGGCAGGCCGACCTGATGATCGTCGCGGGCCGGGTGAGCAACAAGATGGCCCCGGTGCTGCGCCAGATCTACGACCAGATGCCCGAGCCCCGCTGGGTGCTCGCGATGGGCGTGTGCGCCAGCTCCGGCGGCATGTTCAACAACTACGCGATCGTGCAGGGCGTCGACCACGTCGTGCCCGTCGACATGTACCTGCCCGGCTGCCCGCCGCGCCCGGAGATGCTGATCGACGCGATCCTCAAGATCCACGCCAAGATCATGGACGAGCCGTTGGGCGCCAAGCGGGCCGCGGCGCTCGCGGAGTCGGGCCACAAGACCGAGCTCGTGCCGTCGTCGATCAAGTTCGCGAAGAAGAAGTAGGCGATGGCTGACGTGACATCGGGCACCTCCAAGGACGACGCCGAGCCCACCGGCGGCGAGCACTCCTCGGCCGAGGCGAGCGGCACCGACACGGCGGAGCACCGCGGCACCGGCGGCGAGACCCCGGCCGCGGGCGAGACGGAGCAGCTCGACGGGGTTCCCGAGGGCGGCACCCGCGTCCCGGCCTCCCGCGCGCGCACGGGCATGTTCGGTGTGCACGGCAGCGGCGACACGTCCGGCTTCGGCGGCCTGCGCCTGCCCGGCTACGCGCCCGCCCCGGCCGAGCGCCCCTTCGGCGGCTGGTTCGACGAGCTCGCCGACGAGCTGGGCACCTGCCTTGAGCGGCGCGGTATCGCCCGCGGCGCGGTCCAGCAGATCACGATCGACCGCGGCGAGATCACGTTCTACGTCCGCCGCGAGAACATCCTCGAGCTCTGCCGCACCTTCCGCGACGAGCCGGGCCTGCGGTTCGAGCTGTGCTCGTCGGTGTCAGGGGTCGACTACGGCACGGAGGTCGAGCAGCGGCTGCACGTCGCCTACCACCTGACGTCGATGACCTACCGGCGGCGCATCCGCCTGGAGGTCGCCCTCGACGTCGAGGACGCGCACGTGCCGAGCGTCGTCGAGGTCTACCCGACGGCCGACTGGCAGGAGCGCGAGACCTGGGACATGTTCGGCGTGATCTTCGATGGGCACCCCGCGCTCACCCGCATCCTCATGCCCGACGACTGGGAGGGCCACCCCCAGCGCAAGGACTACCCGCTCGGCGGGATCCCGGTGGAGTACAAGGGCGCGGAGATCCCGCCGCCTGACGAGAGGCGGTCCTACTCATGACCACGCCTGCCGAAGAGCGCCTCACGACCGAGGGCCCGGTCTACACCGTCACCGGCGGCGACTGGGACACCCTGATCGACGAGGACCACGACGACCGCATCGTCGTCAACATGGGCCCCCAGCACCCGTCGACGCACGGGGTGCTGCGGCTGGTGCTGGAGCTGGAGGGGGAGACGGTCACGCAGGCCCGCTCCGTGATCGGCTACCTGCACACCGGCATCGAGAAGAACTGCGAGTACCGCACCTGGACCCAGGGCGTCACGTTCGTGACGCGCGCGGACTACCTCTCGCCGCTGTTCACCGAGACCGGCTACTGCCTCGGCGTCGAGAAGCTGCTCGGGGTGGAGGCGCCGCGGCGGGCCCAGCAGGGCCGCGTCATGCTGATGGAGATCAACCGGATCGCCTCGCACCTGGTGGCGCTGGCCACCGGCGGGATGGAGCTCGGCGCGCTCACCGGCATGACCAACGGCTTCCGCGAGCGCGAGGACCTGCTGCACCTGCTGGAGCGCCTCACCGGCCTGCGGATGAACCACGCGTTCATCCGCCCCGGCGGCCTCGCGCAGGACTTCCCCGAGGGCTTCAAGGAAGACGTCCTCGCCGTCGTCAAGCAGATCCGCGGCCAGCTGCCCGGCTACGACAAGCTGCTCACCGGCCAGCCGATCTGGAAGCAGCGGCTGGAGAACGTCGGCTACCTGCCGCTCGACGGCTGCCTGGCCCTCGGCGCCACGGGCCCGATCCTGCGCTGCGCGGGCCTGCCGTGGGACCTGCGCAAGGTCGAGCCCTACTGCGGCTACGAGGAGTACGACTTCGAGGTGCCGACGGCCACCGAGGCCGACTGCTACGCCCGCTACCGCCTGCGGGTGCAGGAGATGCGCGAGTCGCTCAACATCATCGAGCAGGTCGTCGCGAACATGGAGCCGGGTCCGGTCATGGTCGCGGACCGCAAGATCGCCTGGCCCGCGCAGCTGTCGATCGGCTCCGACGGCATGGGCAACACGCTCGAACACGTCAGGAAGATCATGGGTCAGTCGATGGAGTCGCTGATCCACCACTTCAAGCTGGTCACCGAGGGCTTCGCGGTGCCTGCGGGCCAGGTGTACACGGCGGTCGAGTCGCCGCGCGGCGAGCTGGGCGTCCACCTCGTCTCCGACGGCGGCACCCGGCCGATGCGCGTGCACCTGCGCGAGCCCAGCTTCGTGAACCTGCAGTCGATGCCCGCGATGAGCGAGGGCGGCATGATCGCCGACGTCATCGCGGCCGTCGCCTCGATCGATCCGGTGATGGGGGGATGTGACCGATGACGCTGCCGGAAGGCATGCCCGAGTCCATCGGGCCGTCGGCCGCGCCCGCGGAGGTCGTCTGGGAGGGCCCTGCCGACCAGCCGATCGTGGGCGGCGTCTTCGACGAGCTCACGTACCGGCGCGCCAAGGAGATCATCGCCAGGTACCCGCAGTCGCGCTCGGCGTTGCTGCCGCTGCTGCACCTCGTGCAGTCGGTCGAGGGGCACGTCAGCCAGGACGGCATCCGGTTCTGCGCCGACGCGCTGGAGCTCACCACGGCCGAGGTCTCCGCCGTCGTCACCTTCTACACCATGTACAAGCGCACCCCGTGCGGCGAACACCTGGTCAGCGTGTGCACCAACACGCTGTGCGCGGCACTGGGCGGCGACGACATCTACCGGCGCCTGCAGGAGAAGCTCGGCGCGGCGGACGAGCCGCTCGCCCACGAGGAGACCTCGGCCGACGGCGTCGTCACGCTGGAGCACGCCGAATGCCTCGCCGCCTGCGACTTCGCGCCGATGCTGCAGGTCAACTACGAGTTCTTCGACAACCAGACCGTCGAGTCCGCCGAGGCGCTGGTCGACGCCCTGCGCCGCGGCGACAAGCCGCACCCCACGCGCGGTGCGCCGCTCACCGACTTCCGCACCGTCGAGCTGGAGCTGGCGGGCATCTTCCCCGACCTCGCCGCCAGCGTCGAAGGATTGTCGGAGGCGGATGAGACGCTCCTCGGCGTGCGGGTGGCCGCCGAGCGCGGCTGGGCCGCGCCCGCCCTACCCGACACGCCCCCCGCCCTGCCGGAGAAGAAATGACCGACCCCATCACCCCGGTGCTCACCCGGCGCTGGGCCGAGCCCCGCTCCTGGTCGATCGAGACCTACGAGCGCACCGGCGGCTACCAGGCGTTCCGCGACGCGCTGCGCGCCGATCCCGCTGAGCTGATCCAGCTCGTCAAGGACTCGGGGCTGCGCGGGCGCGGCGGCGCGGGCTTTCCCACCGGCATGAAGTGGGGCTTCATCCCCCAGGGCCCCACGGGCCCCGGCGCCCTTCCCAAGTACCTCGTGATCAACGCCGACGAGGGCGAGCCGGGCACCTGCAAGGACATCCCCACGATGATGGCCGATCCGCACTCGCTCATCGAGGGCTGCATCATCACCTGCTACGCGATCCGCGCCCACTTCTGCGCGATCTACGTGCGCGGCGAGGCCCTGCACCCGATCCGGCGCGTGGCCAACGCCGTGCGCGAGGCCTACGCCAAGGGCTACCTCGGCAGGGACATCCTCGGCACGGGCTACGACATCGACATCGTCGTCCACGCAGGCGCGGGCGCCTACATCTGCGGCGAGGAGACGGCGCTGCTCGATTCGCTCGAAGGCCGCCGCGGCCAGCCCCGGCTCAAGCCGCCGTTCCCGGCCACCGCGGGGCTCTACGCGGCGCCCACCGTGGTCAACAACGTCGAGACGATCGCCAGCGTGCCGTTCATCGTGACGGGCGGCAGCGACTGGTTCCGGTTGATGGGCACCGAGAAGAGCCCCGGCCCGAAGATCTACTCGGTCTCCGGGCACGTCGAGCGGCCAGGGCAGATCGAGGCGCCGCTGGGCACCACCCTGCGGCAGCTGCTGGAGCTGTGCGGGGGCATGAAGGACGGCATCCCGCTGAAGTTCTGGACCCCGGGTGGCTCGTCCACGCCGCTCTTCACGGCCGAGCACCTGGACGTCCCGCTGGACTTCGAGGGCGCCGCCGCGGCCGGATCGATGCTGGGCACCACGGCCGTGCAGGTGTTCAACGAGACCGTGTCGGTGCCGTGGGCGGTCATGAAGTGGACCGAGTTCTACAAGCACGAGTCCTGCGGCAAGTGCACGCCGTGCCGTGAGGGCACCTACTGGCTGCTGCAGATCCTGGAGCGGATGCTGCACCACGAGGGCACCGAGGAAGACATCGAGACGATGTTGGACATCTGCGACAACATCCTCGGCCGGTCGTTCTGCGCGCTCGGCGACGGCGCCACAAGCCCGATCACCAGCGGCATCCAGTACTTCCGGCAGGAGTTCCTCGACCTCTGCGCCGAACAGCCCGCGGCGAAGTCCGACCGCGAAACAGCACCCGCCGGAGCCATGGCATGACGCTCACGCAAGAAGGGGCTCGAGACGATTCCGCCGCCCCACCGGTCCCGGAGGGGCACGTCCGGCTCACGATCGACGACCGGGTCGTCGACGCCCCCAAGGGCGAGCTGATCATCCGTGCCTGCGAGCGGCTCGGCATCATCGTGCCGCGCTTCTGCGACCACCCGCTGCTCGATCCGGCGGGCGCGTGCCGCCAGTGCCTCGTCGAGGTCGAGATGGGCGGGCGCCCGATGCCCAAGCCCCAGGCCAGCTGCACGATGACGGTGGCCGACGGCATGGTCGTGCGCACCCAGCACACCTCGAAGGTGGCCGACAAGGCGCAGCAGGGCGTCATGGAGCTGCTGCTGATCAACCACCCGCTCGACTGCCCGATCTGCGACAAGGGCGGCGAGTGCCCCCTGCAGAACCAGGCGATGAGCTCGGGCCGCACCGATTCGCGCTTCGTCGACACCAAGCGCACGTTCGCCAAGCCGATCCCGATCTCCACCGAGGTGCTGCTCGACCGCGAGCGCTGCGTGCTCTGCCAGCGCTGCACCCGCTTCTCCGAGCAGATCGCGGGCGACCCGTTCATCGAGCTGCTCGAACGCGGCGCCCAGCAGCAGATCGGCGTCGCCGAGGACAAGCCGTTCCAGAGCTACTTCTCCGGCAACACCATCCAGATCTGCCCGGTCGGGGCGCTCACGAGCGCGGCCTACCGGTTCCGGTCCCGGCCGTTCGACCTGCGGTCCACGCCGAGCGTGTGCGAGCACTGCGCGTGCGGCAGCGCGATGCGCACCGACACCCGCCGCGGCGTCGTCATGCGTCGGATGGCGGGCAACGACCCCGAGGTCAACGAGGAGTGGATCGACGACAAGAGCCGGTTCGCCTTCCGCTACATCACTTCGGGCGACCGGATCACCCGCCCCATGGTCCGCCAGCCCGACGGCACGTTGGCCGAAGCGTCGTGGACCGAAGCGCTGTCGGTCGCCGCGCGCGGCCTCACCGCCGCGCGGGACGGTGGCATCGGTGTGCTGGCGGGAGGTCGGCTCACCGTCGAGGACGCCTACGCCTACGCCAAGTTCGCACGGGTCGCGGCGGGCACCAACGACATCGACTTCCGCGCCCGGCCGCAGTCGGGCGAGGAGCTGGAGTTCCTCGCCGCGCACGTCGTCGGCCAGGGCCCGGAGATCCTCGACTACGCGCGACTCGAGGCCGCGTCCACCGTGCTCTGTGTAGCGCTGGAGCCGGAGGAGGAGGCGCCGATCGTCTACCTGCGCCTGCGCAAGGCGGTGCGCAAGCGCGGCCAGCACGTCTATCACCTCGGGCAGTGGACCACGCCCGCCGTTGAGCGCACGTCGCCGTCCACCGGCGCGGCGGCTCCGCCCGCCAAGGACAACCTCATCCCGGCCGTGCCCGGCGCGGAGGCCGCGGTGCTCGCCGACCTGCCGGAGGCCGTCCTCATCGGGCTGGCCCGCGGCGGGGTGATCTTGGTCGGCGAGCGCGCCGCGGAGGTGCCGGGCCTGTACTCGGCCGTGTCGGCGCTGGCTACGCGCACGGGCGCGGTGGTCGGCTGGGTGCCGCGGCGCGCGGGGGAGCGGGGAGCGCTCGACGCGGGCGCCGCCCCCACCCTGCTGCCCGGCGGCCGCTCGGTCGCCGACGCCGGGGCGCGCGCCGAGGTCGAGGCGGCATGGGGGCTCGCCAAGGGCGCGCTGCCCGCCACACCGGGCCGCGACACCGACGCCATCCTCGCCGCGGCGGGGCTGGGTGAGCTGGCCGCGCTCGTGGTCGGCGGGCTCGACCCGTACGACCTGGCCGATCCGGCCGCCGCGCTGGCGGGCCTGCGCGAGGTCGGGTTCCTGGTGAGCCTGGAGATGCTCCGCTCCCCGGTCACCGAGCTCGCCGACGTCGTGCTCCCGGTCGCGCCGGACGTCCAGCGCTCGGGCACCTACCACAACTGGGAGGGGCGGCCCCGGTCGTTCGGGCCCGCGCTCGACGCCAGCGGCGTCCTGCCCGACTGCCGGGTGCTCGACACGCTGGCCGTCGAGATGGACGTCGACCTGTTCACCCAGACCCCCGCCGCCGCGGCGGGCGAGCTCGGCCGCCTCGGACCGCGCACCGGCACCCCGCCCGCGGGCCCGAGCGTCGCGTCCGGCCGCCCGCGCACGCCCGGCTTCGGACAGGCCGTGCTCGCCACGTGGCGGCAGCTCATCGACGAGTCGTCGCTCGCCGTGGACGAGCCGCACCTCGCGGGCACGGCCCGACCCGCGGTCGCGCGGGTCAACGCGGCCACCGCCTCCCGGCTCGGGCTCACCGAGGGTGAGCTCGCCACGGTCCGCACCGAGCGCGGCGCGATCACACTGCCGGTGGCGTTGGCCGACCTGCCCGACGGCGTGGTGTGGCTGCCGGGCAACTCCGGCGAATCCCGGGTCCGCGCCGTTCTCGGCGTCGGCCACGGCGACCTGGTGGGGGTGACGGCGTGATTCGCGCCGACGTGTTCTTCTCAGCGGAGGCGCCATCGGCGCTTCTGGGGCAGGCCCAGCCGGACGGCGGGCTCACGCACACGCAGCAGCTGCTCGCCGACGACCCGCTGTGGCTGATCATCATCAAGGTCATCGGCCTGTTCGCGCTCGGCGTCGTGCTGACCCTCTTCATGATCAACTGGGAGCGCAAGGTCGTCGGGCGCATGCAGCAGCGGCCCGGCCCCAACCGAGTGGGCCCCAACGGCTGGCTGCAGAGCCTCGCCGACGGGCTGAAGCTCGCGTTCAAAGAAGACATCATGCCGGTGATGGCCGACAAGCGCGTGTACTTCATCGCGCCGGTCATCTCCACGATCCCGGCCTTCGTCGCGTTCTCGGTGATCCCGTTCGGCGGCGAGGTCACGATCTTCGGCGAACAGACGGTGCTGCAGCTGGTCGACCTCCCGGTCGGCGTGCTCGTGGTGCTCGCGTGCAGCGCCGTCGGCGTCTACGGCATCGTGCTCGGCGGCTGGTCGTCCGGCTCGCCCTACCCGCTGCTGGCCGCGCTCCGCTCGGCCGCGCAGGTGATCTCCTACGAGATCGCGCTCGGGCTGTCGGTGGTCGGGGTGGTGCTCTACGCGGGCTCGCTGTCCACGGCCGACATCGTCGCTTCCCAGCAGCAGAGCATGTGGAACGTCATCCTGCTGCTGCCCAGCTTCGTCGTGTTCGTGATCGCGATGGTCGGCGAGACCAACCGGGCGCCGTTCGACCTGCCCGAGGCGGAGTCCGAGCTGGTCGGCGGGTTCCACACCGAGTACTCGTCGCTGAAGTTCGCGCTGTTCTTCCTGGCCGAGTACGTCAACATGGTCACGGTCTCGGCCATGGCCACCACCCTGTTCCTCGGCGGGGGCACGCTGCCGTTCCTGAACCTCAACGGCTGGCTGGAGTTCGTCGTCTTCCTCGTGAAGATGTTCATCTTCCTGTTCGTCTTCATCTGGCTGCGCGGCACCCTGCCGCGCATGCGCTACGACCAGTTCATGCGGCTGGGCTGGAAGGTGCTGGTCCCGGTCAGCCTGCTGTGGATCCTGCTGATCTTCGCGGTGCGCACGTGGCGGCAGAGCGGCGGCAGCACCGGCGCGCTGCTGGTGGCGGTGGGCATCGGCGTGGCCGTCGTGCTGATCATCGCGTTCCTGGTGCCCGACCGGCGGCAGCCCGCCGAGCCGGCCGTCGAGCTGGCGTCGGACTACCCGGTGCCGCCGCTCGACCTGGCCGTGCCCACGAAGTCGTCCCGTCCGAAGGGCCGAGGCCGCCGTGAGCGGCGCACACCGGCGCTGTCGGCGAAGGAGAGAGAGTAGCCATGTTCGAGTTCTTCAAGGGCTTCGGCGTCACCTTCTCCACGATGTTCAAGAAGGTGGTCACCGAGGAGTACCCGGAGAACTTCCCGCCTGCCGCGCCCCGCTACCACGGCCGCCACCAGCTCAACCGGCACCCGGACGGCCTGGAGAAGTGCGTCGGGTGCGAGCTGTGCGCGTGGGCGTGTCCCGCCGACGCGATCTACGTCGAGGGCGGTGACAACACCGAGGAGGCCCGCTACTCGCCCGGCGAGCGCTACGGCGCCGTCTACCAGATCAACTACCTGCGCTGCATCGGCTGCGGGCTGTGCATCGAGGCGTGCCCCACCCGGGCGCTCACGATGACCAACTTCTACGAGATGGCCGACGACAACCGCCTGGACCTGATCTACACGAAGGAGCAGCTGCTCGCCCCGCTGCTGCCGGGCATGGAGCAGCCGCCGCACCCGATGCGCCTCGGCGACAACGAGCAGGACTACTACGTCCAAGGCCCGACGCTGGCCAAGAAGAACCTGGCCAACGAGCCGGTGGGGGAGCAGGTGAAGTAGGGATGTCCGCCGACGTACTCCCTCCTGCGGAGGCGAAGTCATGACAGATGTGATCTCGACGGGCGAGGCCGTCACGTTCTGGATCCTCGGCCCGATCGCCCTCCTCGGTGGGCTCGGCATGGTGTTCGCGCGCAACGCGGTGCACTCGGCGCTGTTCCTGGCGATGACGATGCTCTCGCTCGGCGGGCTCTACATGGCCCAGCAGGCGCCGTTCCTCGGCTTCGTGCAGATCATCGTCTACACCGGCGCCGTGATGATGCTGTTCCTGTTCGTGCTCATGCTCGTCGGGCGCGACAGCTCCGACTCGGTGGTCGAGGTGCTGCGTGGCCAGCGGATCGCGGCGTTGATCTTCGGTATCGGGTTCGCGGTGCTCCTGATCGGGGCGTTGGGCAACGCGTTCACCGACATCCCGGCGGTCGGGCTGGCCGCGGGCAACGCGGGGTCGGGCGGCAACGTCACCGGCATCGGCAGGCTGATCTTCACCAAGTACCTGTTCGCGTTCGAGCTCACGTCCGCGCTGCTGATCACGGCCGCGCTCGGGGCGATGGTGCTGGCCTACGCGCAGTCCCGCGGCGCGCAGTCCAAGATCGGCCAGCGGGCCACCGTGGAGGCCCGGTTGCGCGGCGAACACGACCGCATCTCCCCGCTGCCCGGTCCGGGCGTGTTCGCCACCGGCGATTCGGTGGCCGTCCCGGCGATCCTCCCCGACGGCTCCGTCGCCCCGGAATCGATCTCGGCGATCATCGACGCCACGCCGATCGAGGAGCCGGAGCCGCCCGCGGCCGACGCGCACGCGCTGACCGGCACCCCGTCCCACCCCGAGGACCGAGCATGAGCCACACCAACTACCTGCTGCTCTCGGCCCTGCTGTTCACGATCGGCGCGGTCGGCGTGCTCGTGCGCCGCAACGCGATCGTCGTGTTCATGTGCATCGAGCTGATGCTCAACGCGGTCAACCTCTCGCTCGTCACGTTCGCCCGGCTCAACGGGCAGCTGGACGGGCAGGTCATGGCGTTCTTCGTCATGGTCGTCGCCGCGGCCGAGGTCGTGGTCGGCCTCGCGATCATCATGTCGATCTTCCGCACGCGGCGTTCCGCGTCGGTCGACGACGCGAACCTGCTGAAGTACTAGGAGCTCCCCGTGTCCTTGGTTCTCGCCGCCGAGCTCCCGGAGGTCGGCCCCGCCACCGGGGCAGCGGGGCTCGCTTGGTTGCTCTTCGCGCTCCCCGCCGCGAGCGCGCTCGTGCTGTTCGTCCTCGGACGCCGGGCCGACAGATGGGGGCACATCCTCGGCGTGCTCTCGGTCGTCGCCTCGTTCGTCATCGGTCTGCTGATCTTCTTCCAGACCCTGGGGTTGGAGCCTGCCGCGCGTACCCGGGAGCAGTCGCTCTACGACTGGATCTCCGTGGCAGCCCTCCAGGTCGACTTCGGCCTGCGGATCGATCCGCTGTCGCTCACGTTCGTGCTGCTCATCACGGGTGTCGGTGGCCTGATCCACATCTACGCCGTTGGCTACATGGCGCCGCACGGCGACCCGCACTCCGAAACCGGTGACCCGTCGGCGCGCAGGCGGTTCTTCGCGCAGTTCAACCTGTTCATCACGGCGATGCTGTTGCTGGTGCTTGGCAACAACTTCGTGCTGCTCTATCTCGGATGGGAGGGCGTTGGCCTCGCGTCGTACCTGCTGATCGGCTTCTACCAGGGCCGCCCGGCCGCGGCCACGGCCGCCAAGAAGGCGTTCCTCATGAACCGCGTCGGCGACGTCGGGCTGGCGCTGGCGATCTTCATCATCTGGACGCAGCTGGGCACCCTGCAGTACACCGAGGTGTTCGCGAACGTCGGGCGGATCGACCCGAACGCGCTCGTCGCGATCACGCTGCTGCTGCTGCTCGGCGCGTGCGGCAAGTCCGGCCAGTTCCCGCTGCAGGCGTGGCTCCCGGACGCGATGGAGGGCCCCACGCCGGTCTCCGCGCTCATCCACGCGGCAACCATGGTCACCGCGGGCGTCTACCTCATCGCCCGCATGAACCCGCTCTACGACCTGACGGAGACGGGCCAGGTCGCGGTCGCGATCATCGGCACGATCACCCTGCTCATCGGCGCGATCATCGGCTGCGCCTACGACGACATCAAGAAGGTGCTGGCCTACTCCACGGTCAGCCAGATCGGCTACATGTTCCTCGCGGTGGGGCTCGGTCCGTACGGCTATGCGCTCGGCATCGCCCACCTGCTGGCCCACGGCTTCTTCAAGGCGGGCCTGTTCCTCGGGGCAGGCTCGGTCATGCACGCGATGAACGACAACGTCGACATGCGCCATTACGGCGGATTGTGGCGGGTCATGCCGATCACGTTCGTCACGTTCGGGCTGGGTTACCTCGCCCTGATCGGCTTTCCGCCGTTGTCCGGCTACTTCACGAAGGACGCCATCATCGAGGCGGCGTTCGCCGCGCCCGGGTGGCAGGGCTGGACGTTCGGGCTGCTCGCCACGCTCGCGGCGGGCCTCACCGCGTTCTACATGACCCGGCTGATGTTCATGACGTTCTTCGGTGAGAAGCGCTGGAAGAACCTCACGTCCCCCGACGGGCACGCCTACCACCCGCACGAGTCCCCCGCGGTGATGACCGGGCCGATGATCGTGCTCGCGATCGGCTCGGTGGGGGCGGGCTTCTTCCTCACCCAGGGCCACCGGCTCGCCGACTGGCTCACCCCGTCGCTGGGCGAGCTGCTCGAGCGCGAGGGCCCGCTGCCCGCCGCGGCGATCTCCACCCTGGTGCTGGTGTGCTCGGCGATCGGCGTGCTCATCGCGTGGCTGGCGGTCGGGCGGCAGCCCGTCCCGGTGGAGCGCCCGCAGCACGTGTCGTGGCCCGTGCAGGCCGCGCGGCGCGACCTGTACGCCAACGCGATCAACGAGGCCCTCATCGCGACGCCCGGCACCTGGCTATCGCGGTTCCTCGTCTACTTCGACAACCGCGGCGTCGACGGGGTGGTCAACGGGTCGGCCGCGCTCCTGGGCGGAAGCTCGGGCCGATTGCGCAGGTTGCAGACCGGCTTCGTCCGCTCGTATGCGCTCACGATGCTGGGCGGCGCGGTGCTCGTCGTCGCGGCGTTGTTGGCGGTGCGGTTCGTATGAACGCGCGGGATTCGCTTGTCGGGAGCACGCCATGAACGCAGGAGGACCCTTGCTGCTGGCCCTGTTGCTGCTGCCGCTGGTCGGCGCGGCGGCCGTCGCGCCGATGGGACGCAACCCGCGCACCGCCAAGCTCACCGCGATGGCGGTGGCGCTGGCCGAGCTCGTGCTGACGATCGTCGTCTGGTTCTCCTACTCCGCGGGCGCGGCGTCGTCGGGCACCCGGTTCCAGCTCGAGTCGTCGGTCGAGTGGATCCCGGCGTTCGGCGTCCACTTCGCGCTGGGCATCGACGGCATCGCGCTGGTGATGCTCGCGTTGATCGCCGTGCTGGTGCCGATCGTCCTGGGCTACTCGTGGAACGAGAAGCTCCCGGAGGGCCGCACCGCGGCGGGGCTCTTCTCGCTGCTGCTGGCCACGCAGGGGCTGCTGGTCGGGGTGTTCGCGGCCACCGACGTGTTCCTGTTCTACGTGTTCTTCGAGGCCATGCTCGTCCCGATGTACTTCATGATCGGACGCTTCGGCGGCCCGCGTCGGCAGTACGCGGCGGTGAAGTTCTTCCTCTACTCGCTGCTCGGCGGGCTGATCATGCTGGCGTCGGTGATCGGGCTGTTCGTCGTGTCCGGCGAGCAGCTGGGCGCGGGCACGTTCACGTGGGCCGACCTGCAGCGGATGGCCGCCAACGTTCCGGAGTCCACGCAGGTCTGGCTGTTCCTCGGCTTCTTCGTGGCGTTCGCGATCAAGGCGCCGCTCGTGCCGTTCCACACCTGGCTGCCCGACGCCGGTGCCGAGGCGCCGATCGGGGCCGGTGTGCTGCTGGTCGGCGTGCTGGACAAGGTGGGCACGTTCGGCTTCCTGCGCTACTGCCTGCCGCTGTTCCCGCTCGCGTCCCGCGACCTCGCGCCGCTGGTGCTCACCCTGGCCGTGATCGGCATCCTGTACGGGGCGCTGCTCGCGGTCGGCCAGGCCGACATGAAGCGGTTCGTGGCCTACACCTCGGTCGCGCACTTCGGCTTCATCGCGCTGGCCATCTTCGCGTTCTCCAGCCAGGCGTTCGCGGGGGCCACGCTCTACATGGTCAACCACGGCATCTCCACGGGCATGCTGTTCATGATCGTCGGACTGATCATCGCGAGGGGCGGCTCGCGCCTGGTGAGCGACTACGGCGGCGTCTACAAGGTCGCGCCGCTGCTCGCGGGCCTGTTCCTGTTGGCGGGCCTCTCGTCGCTGGCGCTGCCGGGCACCAACTCGTTCGTCTCCGAGTTCCTGGTGCTGCTGGGCTCTTACCCGCGCGAGCCGGTGTTCACGATCCTGGCCACGGTCGGCATCGTCTTCGCCGCGCTGTACATCCTTTGGACCTACCAGCGCACGATGCAGGGCCCACTGCGCGGGGCGGCCGTGCTCGGCGCCCTCGAACGGGCGGGCGCAGGCGGGCCGGGCACCGTGCTCGATCCGGCCGTGGCCGCCGCCAAGCACGGCAACGGCTTCCCCGACCTGAGCAGGGGCGAGCTCGCGGCGCTCACCCCGCTCGTCGCCCTGATCCTGGTGCTCGGGTTCTTCCCCGGCCCTGTGCTGGACGTGATCACCCCGTCCGTGGTGAGCACCATGAACGAGGTCGGGCTGCCCGACCCGGTGGGAGGACTGGTCAAGTGAGCTCCCTTTTCGCGCAGGGCCCGGCGCCGATCGAGGTGCCCGCGATCGACTACGGCGCGCTGCTGCCGCTCCTGGTCATCCTCGCCGCGGCCTGCCTCGCCGTGCTCGTGGAGGCCTTCCTGCCGCGCTACCAGCGCTGGCCCGCGCAGGTGGTGCTGTCGGTCGTCGCCATCGCGGTGGCCGGGATCGCGCTCGCGGCCTACGCGAGCACCAGCCCACCGCAGGGCCTCACCACGGTGGCGGACGCGCTGGCGGTCGACCGGCCCACCCTGTTCCTGTGGGGCACCCTGCTGGCGCTCGGGCTGAGCAGCGTGCTGCTCATCGCCGACCGCTCAGTGGAGCCCGGTGGGGCGTTCATCGCGTCGGCGGCGGCGCGCGTGGCCGTGAACGGTGGTGCAGGCGGGGGCGGGCGCGCAGGCACGCGGTCCGACGACGAGCCCGATTACGGCGCTCCCGGCCAGGCGCCCACGATGCAGACCGAGGTCTTCCCGTTCACGCTCTTCGCGCTGTCCGGGATGATGACGTTCGTCGCGGCCAACGACCTGCTCACGATGTTCGTCGCGCTGGAGGTGCTCTCCCTCCCGCTGTACCTCCTGTGCGGGCTCGCCCGCCGGCGTCGGCTGCTCTCGCAGGAGGCGGCGGTCAAGTACTTCCTGCTCGGGGCGTTCGCGTCGGCGTTCTTCCTGTACGGCCTCGCGCTCCTCTACGGCTACGCGGGCTCGGTCAAGCTCTCCGCCATCGCCGCGGCCGCGTCCGGCTCCCAGCACTCCGACACCCTGCTGCTGGCCGGGTTCGCCCTGCTCGTCGTCGGGCTGCTGTTCAAGGCCTCGGTGGGGCCGTTCCACACGTGGACGCCCGACGTCTACCAAGGCGCGCCCACACCGGTCACCGCGTTCATGGCGGCGTGCACGAAGGTCGCCGCGTTCGGCGCGCTCACCCGGGTGCTGTTCGTCGCGTTCGGCGACACCCGGTGGGAATGGCGCGGGGTGCTGTGGGCCGTCGCGATCGTGTCGATGGTCATCGGGGCCGTGCTCGGGCTCACACAGACCGACATCAAGCGCCTCATCGCCTACTCGTCGGTGGCGCACGCGGGCTTCCTGCTCCTCGGTGCGATGGCCATCACACCCCAGGGCACGGCCGCGGTGCTGTTCTACCTGCTGGCCTACGGCTTCAACACCCTCGCGATCTTCGGGGTGATCAGCCTGGTGCGCAACGCCGACGGCGAGGCCACCCACCTCTCGCAGTGGGCGGGGCTGGCGAAGCGGTCGCCGGTGGTGGCGGGCGTGATGACGTTCCTGCTGCTCGGCCTCGCGGGCATCCCGTTGACCAGCGGTTTCACGGCCAAGTTCGCGGTGTTCTCGGCCGCGTTCGGCGACGGGATGGCCCCGCTGGTGGTCATCGCGCTGGTGGCGAGCGCCGTGGCGGCGTTCTTCTACCTGCGCGTGATCGTGCTGATGTACTTCAGCGAGCCCGCCGCCGACGGTCCCGCCGTCAGCGTGCCGGGGGCGTTCACCACGGCCGCCATCACCCTTGGCGTGCTCATTACCTTGCTGCTGGGCATCGTCCCGTCGCTGGCCTTGGGCTGGGCAGCCGCTGGCGGGTTCGTAAGCTGAGGGAGTGACGAGCAACGAGGTCGCGGGTGTCGCGGTCGGGGATCCGCATCTCTCCGCGACGCTGCAAGCGGGTCTGGACCGGGTGGAGGCGCTGTTGCACCGCGAGGTGCAGAGCGACTACCAGTTCGTGGCCGAGACCTCACTGCACCTGATCGACGCGGGCGGCAAGCGATTCCGGCCGCTGTTCACGCTGCTCGGCGCGCAGATGGGGCCGCGGCCCGATTCCGACGAGGTGCTCACGGCGGCCGCCGTCGTCGAGCTGATCCACCTGGCCACGCTCTACCACGACGACGTGATGGACTCGGCCACGATGCGCCGCGGCGCCGAGAGCGCCAACTCGCGGTGGGACAACACGGTCGCGATCCTCACCGGTGACTTCCTGTTCGCCCACGCGTCGCGGCTGGTCGCCGACCTCGGTCCGGACGCGGTGCGGATCATCGCCGAGACGTTCGCCGAGCTCGTGACGGGTCAGATGCGCGAGACCCGTGGACCGCGGCCCGGCGACGACCCGGTGCAGCACTACCTCAGGGTGATCGCCGAGAAGACCGGTTCGCTCATCGCCACCGCGGGTCGTTACGGGGGTATGTTCGCGGGCTGCCCGCCCGAGCACGTCGAGTCGCTGCGCCGGTTCGGCGAGGTGATCGGCACGGCGTTCCAGATCTCCGACGATGTGATCGACATCGCGTCGCCGTCGGACAGCTCGGGCAAGGTTCCCGGCACCGACCTGCGCGAGGGCGTGCGCACGCTGCCGATGCTCTATGCGCTGGGGGCCGACGGCCACGACGCCGAGCGCCTGCGGGTGCTGCTGGCCCGCCCGATCACCGACGACGCCGAGGTGGCGGAGGCGCTGGAGCTCCTGCGCCTTGGCCCCGGCCTCGCCCTCGCGCGCGACGTGCTGGCAGGCCAGGCGGCCGCCGCCCGCGCGGAGCTGGACAAGCTTCCCGCCTGCCCCGCGGCCGACGCCCTCGCAGCCCTTACGACCTACGTGGTGGACCGCACCGCCTGAACCGGGAAGCGCACGCGAGAAAGGGTCGTGCGCGAAAATGGTGGTCAGAGCAACGTTTCACTCACGACCGGCGGCGTACCGGTGGGACGCGGCCCCGATGCCCGCCACGATCTCCACCTCGGCCGCGTCACGCGGCCCGTGCACCAGCACCATCCCCGAGGACAGGCGCACGCCCGCCAGCGGGTGCGCGACGGCCCACCCCTTGGCCAGCGCGTCGTAGGCCTGCGCGTCGGGCAGCACCACGTGCAGGCTGCCGTCGGGCGCCGGGTGCTGGTGGGCGAACTCGCCGTCGTCGGGGAGGATGAACGCCGCGTCCGGGCCGGTCGCCGCGGTGCGGTCGAGCAGCAGCGCGCGCGTGCCGTCGACGCCGACCTTCGTCGGGCCCGTACGGACGTCGGGCAACGCCGCGAGCCGTGCCCACAGCTGCTCCGCGAGCTCCGGGGGCGCGGTCTGGCTCGTCTGGTGCTGCGGGAGCGCCGCGGTGACGTCCGGCGGCGCACCCGCGCGCCGGGGGAGCCGCCCACCCGCGATCGTCGGCCAGTCCGCGCCTTCCCCGTCGGGCACCGGGTTCTCGCCGTGCGCGCGCAGGTGGTCGAGGCGGTCGGCGAGCCAGGTGCCGACGTCGCCGACCACCTCGCCCGCCAACTGCTCGCCGCCCGCCGCCCGCTCGGCCCAGAGCGGGGCCCCGCTCTCCTTCGCCAGCCAGTCCCACGTGCGGGCCTGCAGCGGGGGCGGGGTGCGGGTGTCGTCCGCGCCGTGGGCGAGGAACACCGGCATGCCCGCGAGCTGTCCGCGAGCCATGGGAACGCCCACGTCGAACGGCAGCGCGCCGTAGAGCAACACCGCCCCCGCCCAGCGGTGCGGCTCGGTGAGCATCAACGCGCCCGCGAACGTCACGCCCTCGCGGAACCCCATGAGCAGGACGGGGCGATCGGGATCGCCCTCGGCGTCGAGCCATTCGAGGAACCACGCCGCCGTCGCCGCGAGGCTCGTCGGGTCGGGGTGGCCGGGTTCGGTCTCGGTGTACCAGCCGAAGCCGGTGTCGCCCAGGATCGGCCCACGAACCGCGATGTACGCGACCGGCCCGTGCGGCAGCCACGGCGCGATCTCGATCATGGAGTGCTCGCTGGTGCCGTTGCCGTGCAGAGCGATGACGAGCGGCGCCGACGGATGCGTGGTGCCCCAGCGGGCGACCATCGGACCGTCGTGCGGCGGCATGGAAGGACCGTAGATCGTCGGGTAGGACGGCGGGTCGGGGTGTGTCAGAACGCGACACGCGATGTGTCGAGACGCCGGACTCGCACTCGGGTGACGATCTGTTATCCATACGTGACCTGTTCGTGATGTCGTGCGCGAAGCGTGTTCGTCGCCCCCCAGCTCCCCTGGAGAAGCCGCATGTCGCTGCACGCCGCCCTGCCTCGCCCCGCGCTGGGGGCGTGGTGGGCTGCGCTCGTGGTGGTGCCGCTCGCGCTGGCGGGGTTGGGGCTCGCGCTGTCGCCGCCGGCGTCGACGGTGTCGCCGCTGCCCCGGCCCGTCGTGGTGGTTCCGGGGCCCGCGGCGCCGGTCGCGGTGGCCGACGCGGGCCCGATCACCTTTGCGGCCGACCGGGCCGAGCTGGTCGGGCCGTCCGCCGTCGCGGTCACCCGCATCGCGCAGCTGCTCGGCGTCGGTGCCGGGCCCCGGGTCACGGTCACCGGCTACGCCGCCGACACCCCCGGCCCTGCCGACGTGGCGCTGCGGCTGTCGGAGCGGCGGGCGCAGGTCGTCGTGGACGCGCTGGTGGCGGCCGGGGTGCGCAGGGAGCGGTTGGCCGCCGTGGGCTGCGGGGCCGCCGACCCGCTCGGCACACCGGCGCTGAGCAGGCGCGTCGAAATCAACGTGAGCTGAGACAGGGCCGAGGAGAGGGCCGAGAGATGCCGATGGTCGGGCTGTTCGCCCAGATGTGGCTGCTGGAGCTGGCGGCGTTCCTGTTGGGGGCCGCGGTGACGTGGCTGGTGTTCGTCCGCCCCGCCCGGGAAGCGGCCGCTCGGGCCGCGCAGCCGGTGCACCTGCCGCCCGCGTGGGCGTCGGCGCCGTCGGTGCCCGCCCCGCGCGCCTCCGAGCCGGAGTCGCCGACGGTCGACACCGACCCGGCGTTGTCCGCGCTCGACGCCCACGCCCGGCACGCCCGCCGCGGCGGGTTCGCCGCGGCCGACGTGCTGGAGCAGCTGAACGCGACCTCTCCGTTGCCCGCCGTCGACGCCGAGAAGCGCTGAGCCCGCCGACTTCGCACCCCCACCGTGCACTTCGCACCCCGCCGGCGGGGTGCGAAGTCACGTAAGGGGTGCGAAGTCGGCGGGTCGGCGGGTGTGCCGCGGGTCAGTCTGCGACGGTCCAGGTGTCGCGGCCGTTGAGCAGGGCCTGCAGGTCGGGCGACCGGGTGGCGCGCTCGTGCTGCACCTGGGCGCGGACGGCGTCGTCGTAGCTGGACCTGGCGACGTTGCGGAACACCCCGACGACCGTGTGCGTGAGGTCCTGGTCGGACAGCCGAGACAGGGCGAAGGCCAGGTTGTGGTCGCCTGCGTCGTGCACGACGATCTCCGACTCGTCCACCTCGATCGTCTTCGCCACGCGCAGCCCGAAGCCCTCGCGCACGACGGCGTAGGTGCCGAGGCCGTCGTCGCCGACGGGACCGAAGCGGATCGGCTCGCCGTGCACAACGGGGACGAGCCGCTCGGGCGCGGTGTCAGGCTTGCGGAGCACGTCGAAGCTGCCGTCGTTGAAGATCGGGCAGTCCTGGAAGATCTCGACGAGCGCGGCGCCGCGGTGCGCGGCCGCGGCCTCCAGCACGGCGGTGAGGCCCTTGCGGTCGGAGTCGATGGCCCGCGCGACGAACGTGGCGTCGGCGCCCAGCGCCAGCGAGATCGGGTTGAAGGGGTGGTCGACCGAGCCGAGCGGCGTCGACTTGGTGATCTTGCCTTCCTCGGACGTCGGCGAGTACTGGCCCTTCGTGAGCCCGTAGATCCGGTTGTTGAACAGCAGGATCTTCAGGTTGACGTTGCGGCGCAACGCGTGGATCAGGTGGTTGCCGCCGATCGACAGCGCGTCGCCGTCGCCGGTGACGACCCACACCGACAGGTCGGGCCTGCTGACGGCCACGCCGGTGGCGATGGCGGGCGCGCGGCCGTGGATGGAGTGCATGCCGTACGTGTTGAGGTAGTACGGGAACCGCGACGAGCAGCCGATGCCGGAGACGAAGACCGTGTTCTCCCTGCGGATGCCCAGCGTGGGCAGGAACTGGCGGACGGCGGCGAGCACCGCGTAGTCGCCGCAGCCCGGGCACCAGCGCACCTCCTGGTCGGAGGTGAAGTCCTTGGCGGTCTGCTTGTCGGACGTGGTCGGAACCCCGTCGAGACCGCCGATCGTCGGCAGCCCCAGATCCAGCGAGGTCATTGTCTCGCCTCCGCGGGAGGAAGTACGTCGGCGGTCACTTTGTCGCCTCCGCGGGAGGAAGTACGTCGGCGGTCATGCATGCACTCCTGACAGGTAGTCCAGGAACAGGTCCTGCAGCTCCTCTGCTTTGAACGGCAGACCTGAGACCTTCGTGTAGCTCTTCGCGTCCACCAGGTAGCGGCCGCGGAGCAGCAGGGCGAGCTGCCCGAGGTTCATCTCGGGGACGAGTACCCGTTCGTAACGGGCCAACACCTCGGCGAGGTTCCTGGGGAGCGGGTTGAGGTGGCGGAGGTGGGCGGTGGCGACCTTGTGCCCCAGCGCCCGCACCCGCCGCGCGCCCGCCCCGATCGGCCCGTAGGTCGATCCCCAGCCGACGACGAGCAGGGCGGCGTCCCCGGTCGGGTCGTCGACCTCGACGTCCGGCACCGGGATCCCGTCGATCTTGGCGGCGCGCAGCCGCGTCATCCGGTCGTGGTTGTCGGGCTCGTAGGAGATGGTGCCGCGGCCGTCGGCCTTCTCAAGGCCGCCGAGGCGGTGCTCCAGCCCCGGGGTGCCCGGCCTTGCCCACGGGCGGGCCAACGTGTCGTCGTCGCGCAGGTACGGCCAGAACTCTCCCGAGCCGTCCGGCGCGTTCGGGCCGGTGGCGAACTCGGGGTCGAACGACGGCAGCGTGGCCGCGTCCGGCACGCGCCAGGGCTCGGAACCGTTGGCCAGTGACCCGTCCGAAAGCATGATCACCGGGGTGCGGTAGGTGACCGCGATGCGGGCCGCCTCCAGTGCGACCGCGAAGCAGTCGGCGGGCGAGCGCGGCGCCAAGATCGGCAGCGGGGCCTCGCCGTTGCGGCCGTACATGGACTGCAGCAAGTCGGCCTGCTCGGTCTTGGTGGGCAGGCCGGTGGACGGGCCACCGCGCTGCACGTCGACCACCAGCAGCGGCAGCTCCAGCGCCACCGCCAGCGAGATCGTCTCGGACTTCAGCGAGACGCCCGGCCCTGATGTGGTGGTGACGCCCAGCGCTCCGCCGAACGCCGCCCCCAGCGCCGCGCCGATGCCCGCGATCTCGTCCTCGGCCTGGAACGTGGTGACGTTGAACGCCTTCTGTTTCGACAGCTCGTGCAGGATGTCCGACGCCGGGGTGATCGGGTAGGAGCCCAGGAACACCGGCAGCCCGCTGACCTGCCCGGCCGCCACGATCCCGTACGCCAGCGCGGTGTTGCCGGTGATCTGGCGGTAGGTGCCCGCCGCGAGGTGCGCGGGCGCGACCTCGTAGGTGACGGCGAACGACTCGGTGGTCTCGCCGTAGGCGTGCCCTGCCTTGAACGCGAGGATGTTGGCCTCGGCGATGTCGGGACGGCGCGCGAACTTCTCGCGTAGGAACCGCTCGGTGCTCTCGTGCGGCCGGTGGTACATCCACGACAGCAGGCCGAGCGCGAACATGTTCTTGGCGCGCTCGGCGTCCTTCTTGGAGAGGCCGGTGTCCGCGAGGGCGCCGCGGGTGAGCGTGGCCATCGCCACCGGGAACACCGCGTACTGCTCGAGCGAGCCGTCCTCGAGCGGGTTGGCCGCGTAGCCGACCTTCGTGAGGTTGCGCTTGGTGAACTCGTCGGTGTTGGCGATGATCACCGCGCCCCGCGGGACATCGGCGATGTTGGCCTTGAGCGCGGCGGGGTTCATCGCGACGAGCACGTCGGGGCGGTCGCCGGGCGTGAGGATGTCGTAGTTGGCGAAGTGCAGCTGGAACGACGAGACCCCCGGCAGCGTGCCCGCGGGGGCCCGGATCTCGGCCGGGAAGTTGGGCAGCGTCGAGAGGTCGTTGCCGAACGCGGCGGTCTCGGAGGTGAAGCGGTCGCCGGTGAGCTGCATGCCGTCGCCGGAGTCGCCTGCGAAGCGGATGACCACCCGGTCCTTCTGCACGACGCGGGAATGGTCGACGGTGGTGTCCGTGGACGTCATGTCCTGGTCATTCCTCGGGTCGGGTGCATGTGCGTACTTGCGAGGTTAACTCTCGCTCGCGTCGAGTGTTGTTTCACCCCATCCCACTGCACAGTGGGAAGTCCCGCTCTGCGAAACATGTCGTTCATCTGCCCCGGCTGATGCGGGCCTGCAGCGCCGCGAGCCGGGTCTTGAACTCGTCGCTCCGCACCGATTCGGCCTGGGCCCGCACCTCCACCTCGACAGCGGCCGCCTGCGCGGCCATGCCCGCGGTGAGGCGCATCGTGCCTTTCGTCGCGACGACCAGGTCCCGGTTCGCCGCCGCGGCGCGCGCCGCCATCGTGACGGCCTCGCCGACGACGTCGTCGACGACCCTGTGCACCAGCCCGATGCGCTCCGCCTCCGCCGCGTCGACGGCCTCGCCGAACAGCGTCATCGCCGCCGCGCCCTGCTGGCCGAGGACCCGCTGGGCCATCCACGTGTAGCCGCCGCCGGGGTGCAGGCCGAGCTGCAGGAACCGGGAGTCGAACGAGGCCCGGGGACCGGCGAGGCGCAGGTCGGTGGCGAGCGCCAGGTTGAGGCCCGCGCCGACCGCGGCGCCGTTGACCGCAGCGATCGTGGGCAGGGGGCACTCGGCGATGGCGAGAAAGCCCGCGTAGACCGTCTTGAGCTGGGCCGGTCCCGCGGTGGCGAGCTCGGCGAGGTCGCCACCCGCACAGAACGCCGGGTCCTCTCCGGTGACGACGATCGCGCCGACCGCGGGGTCGTCCGCCGCCACCTGCACGGCCTCGCTGAGCAGCGCGGAGAGGGCGATGTTCAGCGCGTTGCGGCGGGCGGGGTGGGAGAGGGTCAGCACGGCGACCCGGTCGGTGATCGTGGTGTGCACAGCGACGTCGGCCATGAGCGCATCCTGCCCTGGGTGGGGCCACCACGTCCGCGCCGCGCCCGCGTCCGCACCGCCCGCCTGCCTGCCCGCCTCACCCCACCCGCATGCCCGCCCGCCTGCTCCACCTCGCCTGCCCGCCCGCCCGCCCCACCCGCACGCCTGCCCGCCCGCTCCACCCGCCTGCCCGCCCGCCCACCCGCATGATCATCGGTTGGGCGCGTTCCCGGCCGGATATGGCCGCTCTGCGCACCGACACTCACAGATCATGGGCGGGTGGGGGGAGGGCGTGGGGTCAGCGGGTGATCGCCACCGCCGTGACGCCGGTGAGGGTGGGCACGACGAGCGCGGTGCCGCTGACCGCGGGCGTGGCGAACCGGGAGGTGTCGCCGACCGCCACCGTGGCGCGCGCGGCGCCCGCGACGGCGTCCAGCCCGTGCAGCGTGCCGTTGCGGTCGAGCGCCCACACGGTGCCGCCGACGAGCACGGGCGACCCGTTGACGGCGGCGCTTCGCCAGCCTTGGGTCATGCGGTTGTCGGCGCCGACCGTGATCTGGGTGAGGCCTTCGGTGCAGGGCAGGTAGGCCACTGCGCCGCCCTCGGTCCCCGGTATGGGGGTGGCCGCCGCGCCGCCGTAGGAGCGGCAGCCGTCGAGGCGGGCGATCTGGCCGTTGACGCCGCCGAGGCGGTCGACGTCGGCCAGGTACACCGCGCCGCCCTTGCCTGCGGCGAGCACCCGGCGGGCCCCGGGGAGCAGGACGGGGCCGGTGGAGCCGAGGTCGGCGTCGACGGAGTTCTCCTGGGCCCAGCCCGCGGGGGCGAACCCGTCGCGGAGCTGCAGCGCGGGGGACAGGCGCAGGATCGAGTCGCTGTGGTCCCACGCACCGCCGACGGCCTCGCCGTTGCCGGTGGTGACGAGCAGATCGCCGCCGGGGAGACCGACCGGGCCCGACGGGGCCCAGATGCCCGCCTCGCGGGTGGTGGGGACGGCGAAGACGCCCAGCGGCCCGGCCGTGATCGGGGCGCCGACGACCCGGCCGATGTAGGCGCCGCAGTCGCCGAAGTTGCCGCCATAGGGCACGTAGACGACGCCGTCGGAGACGAGTAGCGCCCCGCGCTGCAGGTGGGTGGCGGGATCGGTGCCCGGCGCGTCGACCGCGCGATGGGAGCGGATCTGGCCGGTGAGCAGGTCGACCCCCACCAGGACGTGGCGGACGCCTGCCGGGGCTGCGGGTGTCGGGGACGGCGCGCTCGGGGTGGCCGTCGCCTGGGGGGTGGCGGTGCCGGATGCGGTGGCGGTTTCCGCGGCGGTCAGGCCCTGCGTCGTCGCGACCGCGAACACCTGCCCGGTGGCCGCGTCGTAGGCGGGGGTGCCGGTGATGCCGACGGTGGGCGTGATGTTGCCGCAGGGCAGGGCGCCCGCCGGGACCGGGTCGGCGACGTGGGTGCGCCAGACGGTGGCGCCGGTGGCGGCGTCGAGGCCGTAGAGCGAGCCGCCCTCGGTGGCCGCGACGACGAGGCCGCGCGCGATGAGCGGGCTCGCGTACACCGGGCCGTCGAGGCCTGCCCGCCAGGCAACGGCCGGGGACACCGGGTCGGGCCCCTCGGGTACGGCGCCGGAGCGGGCGGCGTCGCCGTGGTAGGTCGGCCATTCGGCGCCGAGGGTGAGCGCGGTCGCTGCCGCTCCGGTGGTGACGGGGGCCGACGGGACCGCGGCGGGCGGGGCAGCGGGGGCCGCGCAGGCCGCCAGCGTGAGGAGCGCGGCGCACAGTACGGCTCGGCGGCAGGCCACGGCGCCCTCCTCTCGGGGAGGAGATGGTTGCACGCCCGCGTCCGGGCCGCCTGCGCGGCTCGCGGGACGGCGCGCTTCACCCGCCCCTCGCAGGGCGATGATCGCGGCGAGACGGCTGGTACGGCGCTCCCGACCTTCGTCACGGCCATGTCGCGGCGATCATGGGCGGGCTGCGGGTCGGGATGCGCGGTGTGGGCGGGGTGCGCGGACGACCGGCGGGGGCGAGGACAACCTGCGGGGCGCGAAGCCGGCGTGCGCGGTGGGCGCGTCAGCGGGCGAGGGCGGCCAGTTGGGCGGCGAAGGCGTCGAGCGCGGTGAGGGCGGCGGCGGAGTCGCGGTCGACGAGCCAGGCGAGCGTCACGCCGTCGGTGACGACGACGAGCATCCGCGCCACGTCCTCGACCGGCATCGACCACGTGACCCCGAAGCCGGTGGCGATCCGGCGCACCGTCTTGCGGGCGGTCTCGTGGTAGGCCCGGTACTGGCGCTGGGCCACGCCGTCGAGCGACGGGTCGTGCAGCGCGTGCTGGGTGAGCGCCATGAGCACCGACTCGCGGTTGGGGTCGTCCTCGACGGTCTTCCAGTAATGCCGCAGGGCCGCTCGCAGTGTCGCCTCGATCGTCTCCCGCAGCGGCGTCTCGTGCTGCGCCGAGAGCAGCGCGGCCATCGACTGGGTGGTGAGCTCGGCCAGGAGCTCCTGCTTCGACGTGAAGCAGTAGTGGAAGGCCGCCAGCGGCGCGCCCGCCTCGGCGCAGACGCGGCGAGTGGTCACGCCTGCGAACCCGTCGCGGCCGATCAGCCGGAACGCGGCCGCCACCAGCTGCTGTCGTCGCTCGTCGGCCGACACCCTGGCCATCGCGTCACCTCCGCATCGATGCTCGCTCCGCAAGCGTCGCTCGGGAGTGGGTCAAGCGTCCTAGACGCTTGACTCAGTGTGGCGCAGATCGCATCCTGGCGACATCACCCGGGAGGTCGCTTGTGGACGATCACGGACACGCCGCCCGGTTCCCCCGCGTGCTGCGGCGATTCGCGCTGTTCGCGGTGGCGTTCTCGATCGTCTCGATCACCACGGGAATCTTCCTCAACTACTCCTACGGCCTCACCCAGATGGGGCCTGCCGCGGTGTGGCTGTGGCCGGTGGCGACCGTCGGCCAGCTGCTCGTGGTGCTCGTGCTCGCCGAGCTCGCCGGGCACGTCCCGCTGGCGGGCGCCAACTACCAGTGGGCGGCCCGGTTGGTCGACGCCCGCTTCGGCTACGTCGTCGGCGCGTTGGGGATACTCTACGGCGCCGTCGGGCTGCCGGGCATCGCGCTGCTCGGGCTCGCCCCGCTGACGGCCACGGTGCTGGGCCTCGACGCCGAGGACGGCCGCCTGCTGGTGTTCATCGCTGTGCTCGCGCTCGTCGTCGCCTACCTGATCAACATCGTGCGGGTGCAGCTCGCGGCGCGGGTGAACAACGTCGCGGTGTTCACGGAGATCATCGGGACCGTGGTGCTCTCGGTCGTCGTGTTCGTCGCCTGGGTGCGTGGCGGCACGTCGGACGGGCACGGCCTCGGCTTCCTGTTCACGGTCTCCGCCGACGAGCCGCTGACGTCCGCGCTCGTAGGCGGCGCGCTGATCGGGGTGTTCACGCTCGTCGGGTTCGAGGCCGCGGCGGACATGGCCGAGGAGGCGGTCGACGCCCGTCGCACCGTGCCGCGCATGATGATCCTCTCGGTGGTGGTCTCGGGCGTGCTCGGCATGGTCGTGCTGATCGGGTTCACCGCGGCCATCCCGGACCTCGCGCAGGTGCAGGGCTCGCCGGTGCCGCTCGCCGCGATCGCCGAGTACTGGCTGGGCCCGGTGCTCACGCGCGTGTTCCTCGCCGTCGTCGTGTTCTCGATGTTCGCGCTGATCGTCGTCGCGGCCGCGGCCAACTCCCGGCTGATCTTCGCCATGGCCCGCGACGGGATGCTCCCGTTCTCCGGCTGGCTGCGGAAGATCCACCCACGCACCGCGACGCCCGTGCCTGCGCTGCTCGGCTCGCTCGTCGTGTGCCTGCTGCTCCTGGCCTACGGCACGCTCGACGGCGACGCGTTCGCCGTGCTCGTCGGGGCCACCGCGCTGGTGCCCTATCTCGTGTACCTGCTCACGCTCGGCGGCTACCTCGCCCGTCGGCGCACGATCGTCGAGTCCACCGAGGGCGGGTTCCGGCTCGGCGCCGCGGCGATGCCCATCGCGGTCGTGGCTCTGGCGTGGCTCGTGGTGGTCGTCGCCGCGCTGACCCTGCCCGAGGCGTTCCGGGCCGCCGACTACGTCGTCCTCGGCGCGCTCGTGCTGGCCGGGGTCTGGTACGTCGCGGCGCTGCGGCGGCGGCTGGCCGACGGCACGGCCGGGCTGGTGGCGAAGGTCGACGCATGAGCCACGGGGTCGTGAGCGGAAAAGAGGGCTATAGCACTCGTTTTCGCGCACAGGCATGGCGCAACTGGGCGGGCAACCAGGGCACCCACCCGGCCCGGACGGTCGTCGCGCATGACGCGGGCGACGTCGTCGACGCGATCAAGGCCGCCGCGCGCGACGGGCTGCGGGTCAGGGCCGTCGGCTCGGGCCACTCGTTCACCGCGATCGCCGTACCCGACGGTGTGGCCGTGCGCGCGCCCGCCGACCCGACCCTGCTGCGGGTGGATCCCGCAGGCCTCGCCACGGTGCCCGCGGGCATGACGCTGCGGGCGCTCAACCCGCTGCTGTGGGAGCGCGGCTGGGCGCTGCCCAACCTCGGCGACATCGACGCCCAGACCGTCGCAGGCGCGATCTCCACCGGCACCCACGGCACGGGCGCGGCCCACCTCGGTCTCGCCAGCCAGGTGCGCGCACTCGAGCTCGTGACCGCCGACGGCGCCATCCGGTCCTGCTCACCGAGCGAGAACGCGGAGGTCTTCGCGGCCGCGCGGGTCGGCCTCGGCGCGCTGGGGGTGCTCACGACCGTCACGCTGCACACCGTGCCCGCGTTCCGGCTGCACGCCGTGGAGGTCGCACGCCCCTTCGCCGAGGCGTTCGACCTGCTCAACGGCAGCGACGAGACCGACGACCACGTCGAGTTCTTCTGGTTCCCGCACACCGACATCGGCGCCACCAAGCGCAACAACCGCACGGACGCCGACGGGCCGGTGCGCGGGCGGATGGCCGAATGGGTGGGCGACGAGCTGGTCGGCAACGGCGCGTTCGCGCTGGCGTGCAGGCTCGGCGCCGCGGCCCCGCAGCTCGTGCCCGCGATCAACCGGATCGTCGCGGGCCGGTTCGCGGCCGCCGAGTACGTCGACCGGTCCTACCGGGTCTTCTGCAGCCCGCGTCGAGTGCGGTTCGTGGAGATGGAGTACGCCGTGCCAAGAGCCGCGCTGCCTGCGGCGTTCGCCGGGCTGCGGCGTGCGGTCGAGCGGCACGGACAGGCCGTCACGTTCCCGGTCGAAGTGCGGGTGGCCGCGGCCGACGACATCCCGCTGTCCACCGCCTTCGGCCGCGAGAGCGCCTACCTCGCCGTCCACGTGCATCGCGGTGCGCCGCACGAGGCCTACTTCGGGGCGGTCGAGGCCGTCATGCGCGACCTCGACGGACGGCCGCACTGGGGCAAACTGCACACCCGCACCGCCGCCGACCTGGGGTCCACCTACCCGGAGTTCGACGCGTTCGTCGCCCTGCGCGACCGCCTCGACCCGGAACGCCGCTTCGGCAGCGCCTACCTGGAGCGGCTGCTGGGATGAACGTAGCCAAAAAGATCATCTGGGATCTGCCGACCCCCGCGCTGCTCGTCGACGCCGACGCGCTGGCCGCCAACCTCGCGGACATGGCCGCCCACCTGCCCGGGCCCCGGCTGCGCCCGCACGTCAAGGCGCACAAGACCACCGCGCTCGCCCGGCAGCAGGCCGCCGTCGGGCACACCGGGTTCACGTGCGCCACCGTGCGCGAGGTCGAGGGCATGGCCGCCGCCGGGCTGGGCGAGGACCTGCTGCTGGCCAACGAGGTGCTCGACGCGCGGCGCCTCGGCGCGTTGGACGCGCGCGTCACCGTCGCGATCGACTCCCCCGAGACGCTCGCCGCCGCCGCACGGGGCGGGGTGCGGGAGGTGCTCGTCGACGTCAACGTCGGCTTGCCGCGGTGCGGGATCGCGCCCGAACGGGCCGGATGGCTCGCCGACCAGACCCGCGCGGCCGGGCTCACCGTGCGCGGCGTCATGGGCTACGAGGGCCACCTCATGATGCTGCCCGACGCCGCCGAACGGGCCCGGCTGACCGCGGAGTGCATGGCGAAGCTCGCGGTCGCGCACGCCGACGTCGGCGGCGAGGTGATCTCGGGCGGCGGCACCGGCACGTACGCGATGAACACCTGGGTCACCGAGGTGCAGGCGGGCTCGTACGCCCTGATGGACACGGCCTACACCGCGGCGGGACTGCCGTTTCGGCAGGCGCTGACGGTGCTCGCCACCGTGATCTCGGTGACCGACCACATCGGCAGCCTCCCGGGCTGGGCGGTGGCCGACGTGGGGCTCAAGGGGCTGGGCATGGACCACGGCAACCCCACGGTGCAGGCGGGCCCCCCGTTGCAGGAGGGTGACACTGCTGCGACTCAACCAGAGGAATGTCACCCTGCTGCAACGGGGCAGGTGTGGTTCGTCTCCGACGAGCACCTCACGTTCGCGCCCGCCGAGCCACTGCGCGTCGGCGACAGGGTGCGGGTGTTGCCCGCGCACGTCGACCCGACCGTCGCGATGCACGAGCGGCTGCACGTCGTGCGCGGCGACGAGGTGCTCGACACGTGGGCGGTCGACCTGCGGGGTTGGTGAGCGGAGCTTGCGGAGCGATCATCAGCGCAGCCGGAACACCCACCCGTGATCACTCGTTCTCCCGGTAGTTGACGGGAGGAGGATCGCGGCGTGAACGGCCTGAAGACGGCGCTGCTGCTCGGCGGGCTCTCGGCCCTGGTGGTGCTCGCAGGATCGCTGTTCGGCCGCACCGGGCTGGTCATCGCGTTCGTCCTCGCGCTGGCCATGAACGGCTACGCGTACTTCCAGTCCGACAAGCTCGCCCTGCGCGCCATGCACGCCCGTCCGATCACCGAGCCGGAGCGTCCGGTGATGTTTCGGATCGTGCGCGAGCTGTCGCGGGAGGCGCGCCAGCCCATGCCGCGCCTGTACATCAGCCCCACCGCCGCCCCCAACGCGTTCGCCACCGGCCGCAGCCCCCGCCACGCCGCGGTCTGCGCCACCACCGGGCTGCTCCAGCTGCTCAACGAGCGCGAGCTGCGCGCCGTGCTCGGCCACGAGCTGTCCCACGTGTACAACCGCGACATCCTCATCTCCTCGGTCGCGGGCGCGCTCGCGTCGATGGTGAGCTTCCTGGCCAACATGGCGATGTTCGCGGGCCTCTTCGGCGGCGGCGACGACGAGCGGGAGAACCCGATCGCGGTCCTCCTGCTCGCGCTGCTCGGCCCGATCGCGGCCGGGCTGGTGCAAATGGCCGTCAGCCGGTCGCGGGAGTTCCAGGCCGACGCGAGCGGCGCCCGGATCACCGGCGATCCGCTCGCGTTGGCCTCGGCGCTGCGCAAGCTGGAGTACGGCACCCAGGCCGCGCCGCTACCGCCGGAACCCCAGCTCGTCACGCAGTCGCATCTGATGATCGCCAGCCCGTTCCGGGCGGGCGACCACATGAGCCGCCTCTTCGCCACCCACCCGCCGATCGAGGAGCGCATCCGGCGGCTGGAGGGGATGGCCGGTCACCCCTTGACGTAGGAGAGCTTCTCGGCCACCCGCCCGTCGCGCACCGTGAAGACGTCGACGCCGCGTACGTGGCCGCCGCCCCACGAGTAGCGCCAACGGGTGACCACCCGCTCGCCCGCGTCGATCACTTCCTCGGTGCTGAACACGCCGTCGGGTGAGTCCTCGAACAGCGCGGTCCACGCCGCGCGCACTGCGTCGGTGCCGACGTGCCGCGTGCCGTCCGGGGGTGCGGTGTCCTCGAAGACGCAGTCCGACGTCATGGCGGCCATGATCGCGTCGACGTCCTTGGCGTCGAACGCCGCGGCGAACCGCTCGACGGCGGGATTCATGCCGCCCTCCCGAACGCCGACAGGAGCCGGGTCTGCGCGTCCGCGTCGTCGGGCACCGGCACGCGCGGGCCGATCACACCCGCTGCGCGCCAGGCGTCCTCGGTTGGCCCGAACCACTCCAGCACGGCCTGCGCCGCTTCGGGGTCGAGGGTGTCGTCGACGCCGAGGGCGCGGGCGAGGTCCCACGCGTGCACGAGGTGGTCGGCCGCGAGCTGCCGGGCGTACTCCACCCCGGGCACGTCGCCGAACGACAGGTGCACGGTGCGCTCCAGCGCGCCGTCTTCGCGCACGGCGTCCAGCGCGGCGCCGGACGCGTCGCGGGCGGCGGTCAGCGGGTCGGGGACAAGCTGGTCGCCCTCGAACATGTCGCCGACCTCGTCGATCGTCATGCCCGCGAGGAGCGGCGGCGCCCAGCGCTCCTCAAACACGATGTGGTGCACGAGCGCACGGACGTCCCAGCCGGGAAGGGCCGTCGGCGCGGCCCAGCGCCCTTCGACGGCGTCCAGTCGGGCGCGGAAGGCGGCGTCGCAGCGGGTGTAGAGGTCCACAGTGTTCACACGCCGACCTTGGCGTAGTTGGACGCGCCCCACCAGTCGACGATCACGACCGGCTCGTCGCCGACCACCCAGGCGTCATGCCCTGACGGCAGCGCCGTGACCTGGCCGGGCGTCGCGTCGAACTCCGTGCCCTCGGCCGTGCGCACCCGCAGCGTGCCTGCGACGTGGTACTGGAAGTGCGGCGCCTCGCACAGGTCGGTGCCCGCGATCGGCTTCACGTCGGTCGACCAGCGCCAGCCCGGCTGCAGCGTCAGCCTGCCGATCTCGGCGCCGCCGATCTGCAGCACGTCCATGCGGCCTTTCGGGAACTCGCGGGTCTCGGTCGGGGTGGCGAAGTCGCTCTGCTCGTACATGGGGTTCCTCCTTCTTTCGGGACGTGCGCACGGTAGGAAGGCGACCTTGCGGGCGGTTAGCGGAAGATGGCCACCGTGGAGGTTCGCCTGCAGCTGCTGGGCCGCTTCCAGGCGCGCCGCGCCGATGCCGAGGTGCCGCCCGCCGCGTTCGGCGGCCGGAAGGTGCGCGCCCTGCTGCGGGTGCTCGCCGTGCGCCGTCCCGACCTGGTGTCGCACGACGCGCTGGCCGATGCGCTGTGGCCCGACCGGCTGCCCGCGGACCCCGCGACCAACCTCGGTGTGCTCGTGAACCGCGCCCGGCGCGCGCTCGGCGATCCGGGCGTGATCGTCACGGGGAGCGGGGGGTACGCGCTGGGGGCGTGCGCCGTCGACGTCGACGAGTTCCTGGCGGCGGTCAACCGCGCCCGCGCCGACGAGCCTGGGGCGGCCGCGGCGGCCTGCGCCGAAGCCCTCGCGCTGTGGGGGGAGCCGCTGCCCGAGGACGCCGACGCGGCCTGGGCCCGCCCCGCCCGTGATCGCCTGCGCCGGGCCCGCACCGAGGTGTGCCTGAGCGCGGCGCGGGCGGCGACCGCCCTCGGCGACCCGCGCGCCGCGGCCGCTCACGCCGCCGACGCCGTCGCCGACGACCCCCTCGCCGAGGCGGCCGTGCTCGTGCTGGCCGAGGCGCTGGCGGCGGCGGGTGATCCCGCGGGGGCGCTGACCGCCCTCGCGACGCTGCGGGAACGACTGGCCGACGAGCTCGGCGTCGACCCGTCGCCCGAGGTCGAACGACTGCACCTGGCGTTGCTGCGCGGCGAGGTGGCGCAGGTGCGGCGGGTCGCCGCCCCGCCACGCGCTTTGGGGGAGCTCGCCTTCGTCGGCCGGGCGGTTGAGCTGGACCGGCTGCGGGCCGCCGTGGCCGCGCGCGAGCTCGTGCTGCTCGACGGCGTGGCCGGGGCGGGCAAGTCGCGGCTGCTGGCCGAGCTGAGCCGGACCTGCCCGGTGCCGGTGCTCGCGGCGCGCGCGTTCCTCCCCGAACGCGCCGAGGCGTGGGGGCTCGCCCGGACGGTGTTGCGGGAGGCGCTGGACGCCGACCTCGCGGCGACGCTTCCCGGGCACGCCCGCGCCGCGCTGGCCGTGCTGCTGCCCGAGCTCGGCTCGGCCACCGTCTTGGACGCCGAGACCCGCCGGGCGCTCGTGCTCGCGGGCGGCCTGCGGCTGCTGGAGAGCGCGGCAGGGGAGGGTGCGCTGCTCGTCGTCGACGACCTGCAGTGGGCCGACCCCAGCAGCCTCGCCCTGCTCGCGTCCGCGCTGGCCCGGTGCCCGCAGCTGGCCGCCGTGCTCGCGTACCGGCCCGAGGAGTTGGCCGCCGACGTCCTCGACGGCCTCCGCGGTGCGCGGGCCGCGGTTGAGATCGGGCTGGGTCCGCTGCCGGTCGGGGCGCTGGTGGCACCCGACCTCGGGCGGGCGTTGGAGATCTCCACCGACGGCACCCCGTTCGCCGTCACCGAGGTGCTGCGCGAACTGGCGGCGCGCGGCGCGCTCGTCGCCGAGGCGGACGGGACGTGGGCGGCCCGCGACGCCGCGGCCGTCGCCGAGGCGGAGGAGCTCGGCCGGGAGGGGCAACGCAGCGCGATCCGGCGCCGTGCGGCCCGGCGGACCGGCCTCGCCGCCGAGGTGCTGGCGTTGCTCGCGCTGCTGGCCCGCGAAGCGCCCGCCCAGACCCTCGCGACCGCCGCGGGCACCGAGCCGCGGGCCGTGCTGGACGCGCTGGCCGCGCTGACGGCGGCGGGCCTCGTCCGGCTGGGGGAGCGGGGCTGGGCGACGGCGCACGATCTGGTGGCCGAGACCGTCACCGCCGGGCTCGGTGCAGGCGAGCGCGGCAGGCTGCACGGGCTGCTCGCCCGCGCGCTTTCGGCCGAGGACGCCGACCCGTCGGAGATCGCGCGCCACCACCGGGCGGCGGGCGACGTCGCCGCCGCGGCGAGCGCGTTCCGGCGTGCGGCGGAGCGCGCGTTGGCGGGCCACGCCACTGCGGAAGCGGCCGCACTGGCGTCGGCCGGTCTGGCGTTGGCACCGGCGGCGGAGCTGGCTGCGGACCTGCGCGAGGCCCGGGCCGAGGCGCGGGCCGCGCACGGCGACCGTGGCGCCGCCGATGACCTGCGCGCCGCGCTCGGCGCCACCGAACCCGGCCCGACGCGCTCGCGGCGCCTGGCTCGGCTCGCGATGCTCACCTTCGGCGCTCAGGACGTGGCGAGGGCGTCGGAGCTGGCGGAGCTCGCGCTCGTCGAAGCGGGTACGGATCCGGCCGCCAGCGCCGCGGCGCTGGAGACCGCCGCGATCATCGACATGAACACCGGCCGGGCCGAACGCGCCCGCGAGCGCTCCGAAGCCGCGCTCGCCGCCTACCGCGGGCTCGGGGCCGCCGCTGGCGTCGCGCGGATCCTCGACGGCCGTGCCATGGCGACGTTCCTGGATGGGCGGATCGACGAGGGCGTCGCCACGTTCGGCCGGGTCGCGCGGATGTTCGTCGACTCGGGGGAGCTGCTGCGCGCGGTCACGCCGCGCTCTACCCGTGGCCACGGCCTGGTGTTCGCGGGCGACGCCGCCGCGGGGCTGGCCGAAACCACCGCGGCCCTGCGCCTGGCCAGGGAGCTGGACACCGCCGAGGGGCAGGCGTACGCCTTGTGGCACCGGTCGGAGGCGCTCTCCGCGCTGGGCCGGGCCGACGAGGCCGAGGCCGACGCCAGGGAGGCCCTACGCCGCGCCGACGGACACCGGGGCTGGACGGCCACCGCGCACCGCGCGCTGGGCATCGCGTTGGCCGCCAGGGGCGAGCTGGACGCCGCCGCCGCGGCGTTCGCGGCGTCGGCGGAGGTGGCGGGGGAGTCGCTCACGCTGTTCGCGTCGTGGGCGGCGGCGCAGCGGGCGCTGGTCGCCCTCGCCGCGGGGTCGACGACGGGTGTGGCGGCGTGGGTGGCGTACGCCCTGGCGGTGGGGCCGCCGTTGGGGCACTACGAGGCGCGGCTGGCCGAGGTCGAGCTGGCCGCCGCGCGGGGCGACCCCCGCACCGCCGCGCTGGCAGCCGCGGCGGTCGAACGCGCGCTGGCCGGAGGGCACCGCGCGTCCCTGGCGCAACTGGGTCGTGCGCGAAAAGCATCGCGATAGCCTGCTTTTCCGCGCACGAGGCCGGAGGCCATGCTGTGCCCGTGCAGGAGACCACCAGCGATCTCGGCCTGCTCGGGGTGCGCGATGTCGATTTCGGCCTAGAGCGGTTCGCGCCCGCGCCGGATCTCGCCGCGCTCGTCGAGCGGCACTGGCTGGTCACGTGGGCGCTGCCGGAAGGGCGCGAGGCGTCGGTCACCCTGCTGCCGCACCCGTGCGTCAACCTGGTGCTCGACCGGGGGCGGCTGGCTATCGCCGGGGTGGGCCGCGATCGGTTCACCTACGTCTACCGGGGCGTCGGGCGGGTGTTCGGGGTGAAATTCCGGCCCGGCGCCTTCCTGCCGTTCCTGGGTGCGCCGGTGGCCTCGATCACCGATGTCGCCCTGCCCGCCGAGCGGCTCTGGGGGCCGTCCGCCACGGATCTCGGGGCTCAGATGGCGGCGCTGCCGGACGTCGAGCAGCTCATCGCGGCGGCGGAGGGGTTCCTGCGTGCCCGGTGGCCGCCCGAGGACCCGCAGGTCGAGCTCGTCGGGCGGATCGCGGCCGCGCTGTTGCACGACCGGGAGATCGCGCGCGTCGAGGACGTCGCCCGCCGCTTCGATCTGCGGCCGCGCACCCTGCAGCGGCTGTTCGCGCGCTATGTCGGCGTCAGTCCGAAGTGGGTGTTGCGCCGCTACCGCCTGCACGAGGCCGCCGCGGCGCTGGCGCGCGAGCAGGACCGGCCGTGGGCGGAGGTCGCGGCCGAGCTGGGCTACTTCGACCAGTCGCACTTCATCCGCGACTTCACCGCCGCGATCGGCATGACCCCGGTGGCCTATGCGCAGGCCTGCCGCCGCAAGGAGGAGCCCGTCAGCACGTAGCGGGGCCACCCGCCCGCGCGTGTCTTCGGCGCCCCGGCGGGGTCTCATGACTGGTGACGGGCCGTCCGGTCCGGAGTAGAGAGGTCCTTGTGCAGGGATCGATCTATCGGAGCGTGGACGGGGGTTCCGAGGTCCGTCGCTGGTGTGCGGCAGAGCTGGATCGCTGGGACGTGCCGATGAGCCGCACGGTGCTCTCTGTCGACGGCGCACATACGCACGTTCTGACGGCGGGCGCCGGACCGATCACGGCGGTCTTCCTGCCGGGCACCAACTTCCCGGCCGCGGTGTGCGGCCCCGTCCTGCGCGCTCTGGCCACGCGCTGTCGCGTGATCGCACCCGACCTGCCGGGTCAGCCCGGGCTCAGCAGCGAGGTTCGGCCGCCGGTGCGCGGCAGGCTGGACTGGTACGGCCGGTGGCTGTCCGGGTTGCTCCCGATGGTCACAGATCGCCCCGTCGCGGTTGTGGGCTGGTCCATGGGCGCCGCGGTGGCATTGAGCAGCTCGTCACCGTTGATCGAGCGCGCGGTTCTGGTGTCCCCTGGCGGGTTGGTTCGACTGAGCACTCCATCGGCAGTGCTCCGGGCAAGCCTGGGATGGGTCACCCGCAAGAGCGAGGTCGATTCCGCCCGGCTGCTGCGGATCATGCACGGGCCTGGGTGTGAGACCCGTCGCCTCCTGGTCGAGTGGCTGACCCTCGTTGCACGGCACGTCCATTCGAGCGCGGACCCCGGCGTTGCTCGGATCGCGGCATCTCGGCGTGGTTACACGGCGATCAGCGGCGAGCAGGACCGATTCCTGCCGCCGAGACGGCTGCGCCCGGCTCTACGGGAACGGCTCGGCGTGGACCTGGTAGCGGTCCCCGATGCGGGACATCTGCTCGCCGAGGAACAGCCCGATGAGGTCGCTCGGTTCGCCGTCGCCGGTGGGTTGTCGACGTGAACAACGGGCAGGCTAGCGATAGTTGACGAACTGGAGGGCAATCCCGAAGTCCCTGCCCTTGAGCAGGGCAATCACCGCCTGCAGATCGTCCTTCTTCTTGCCGCTCACGCGCAGCTGATCGCCCTGGATCTGGGCCTGGACGCCCTTGAGCTTCTCGTCGCGGATGACCTTGCTGATCTCCTTGGCCTTCGCGGACTCGATGCCCTGCAGGATCTTGCCGTTGACCTTGTAGACCTTGCCGGAGAGCGTGGGTTCGTCCGCCTCGAACGCCTTCAACGAGATCTGCCGCTTCACCAGCTTGTCGCGAAAGACGTCGACCGCGGCCTTCGCACGTTCCTCGGTCTCCGACTGGATCGTCAGCGCCTCCTCGCCCGCCCAAGCGATCGAGGTGCCCGTCCCGCGGAAGTCGAAGCGCTGCGCCAGCTCCTTGGCGGCCTGGTTGAGCGCGTTGTCCACCTCCTGGCGGTCGACCTTGCTGACGACGTCGAACGACGGGTCGGCCATGGTTCCTCCTCGTCACCGAGCCCCCGGGCGCACGCCGGTTCGCGGCTGTCGTATCCTCAACTCGCGCTACGGCGCACCCCGGCAGGTTGCCCGAGTGGCCAAAGGGAGCGGACTGTAAATCCGTCGGCTCAGCCTACGAAGGTTCGAATCCTTCACCTGCCACACCCGGGGTGAACGGCCCCTGACCAGCGATTTCACGGTCAGGGGCCGTTCGTGTTTCGGAGATCACGGGGACGTGCGAACGGTAGTGATCTCGTCGCGGCGGCGCCCCAGGGCGCCAGCCCGGCCGGATGAACCCGCGCCGCGAGGAGAGGAGATCACCTCCGACGGTCGACCACCGTCAACCCAGCAGGTTGGTCAGTAGTTGCTGGGCGAGGGGTCCGGGCGCGACGCCCAGTTCCTCGCGGAGTGTCGTGCGGAGCCGCTCGTAGGTGACCAGGGCGGCGGCGATGTCGCCCTGCTCGGCTTGGGCGTGCATGAGCAGGCGGTAGCCGATCTCGGAGAGGGGGGCCAGTTCGACGAGGCGACGGGCGCAGCGCTCGGCGGCCCCCAATTCGGGGCCGCCGATGCCGAGACAGGCCTCGGCGTAGTAGGCGAGTGTCCGCTGGTGGAGCAGGTCGAGGCGGTTGCGCCATTCATCGGCCCACGGAGCGTCGACCTGGGGCAGGAAGCGGCGGCGGGTCACGAACATCGCCGCGAGTGCGGCGGGCCACGCGCGCGTCCACTGGTGCTGCGCCACGGCGGACTCGGCCTCGTGCGCCGCGGCGAGCGCCCGGTGCACGTCGATGTCCGCGTCTCCGGGCAGCCTCAGGGCGACGCTCGACCGTCCGACCAGCACATCACGGCCGAGCACGGCCCGGCATCTGGACAGCAGCACGGTGAGGCTGGCGACCGCGGCATCGCGCGGCGTGTCGGGACAGAGCGCTTCGAGCAGCGTGTCGCGTTCGACGGCGTAGGGATGGTGCGCGGCGAGCAGCCCGACCAGCGTCCGGGCGCGACGGCCGGGCAGGTCCGCCTCGTATTCGCAGCCATCCACTACGACGCTGAACTGCCCGCATAGCTGCAGGTGCGTTCCCTGGCGCGGCACGGCAACCTTCCGGCAAGGTTTGGGTCGAGTCTGCTGCAAGTCTCTCCGGCAATCTGTCTTCGCGTAAGGGGTCGGCAATGGTCGTCCAGATTCAATGTGAATGCGGCTACGTGGCCCGTGGCGACGCCGATGACGCAGTTGTCCGGTTGATCCAGGACCACATCGGGCTGGATCACCCGGACCTGCTCAAGACGGTGGGACTGGACGACATCCGCAGTTGGATCGAAGTCGTGGGCTGACCATGGCGGCCCCTCGCCCACGACGACAAGGGGAATGACATGGCAGACACAACATTCGATGTCGACCGGCTTGACGCTGTGCTCGGCCGGTTCATCGCCGCTCTGGGGGACCAGGCCGGTGAACGGGCTACACGCCACGTCGTCACCGACGCCGGTTGCACGCGGTTCCGCCGCGCCGCGCAGACCTCTCACAACCTCGCCTACGCGGTGCGGCCGTGAACGCCCACCTGGTCGATGTCGCCTGGCTCGCCGCGCATTTGGATGAGGTCCTGGTCGTGGACTGCCGGTTCCGCGGTGACCGCGACTCGTCGCTCGCCGCCTACCGCGAGGGCCACCTGCCGGGCGCGATCCACTCCTTCTGGCTGGATCTGTGCAGCGAGGACACCCGGGTGATGAGCCTGCTGCCCGACCGCGACCGTGCAGTGAACGCCCTGTCGCGGCTGGGCGTCGGCCCGGACACCGTCGTCGTGGGCTACGCCGACAACGCCAATCTGTACGCGGCCCGGCTGTGGCACCTGCTGCGCGTGCATGGCCACTCCGCGGTCCGGTTGCTTGACGGTGGGCTGGAGGCATGGATCGCGGCGGGCAACGCGCTGGAGACCTCCGATGTCGCTGCCCGCTTCACCCCGTTCCGGTCCGGTCGGGCGCTGGAGAGCGCGATCGGGGTCGACGAGTTGCGGGACCGGCGCGGCGAGCTCCAGCTTGTCGACACCCGCTCGCCCGACGAGTTCGCGGGTGCACAGATCCGCGCGGCTCGTGGCGGGCACATCCCGGGCGCGGTGTTGCTGCCATGGACCGAGTTGGTCGACAACAGCGGACGGTTCCTCGGCCCGGCCGACATCCGTCGCCGCGCCGCCGACGCAGGTCTGGATCCCGCCGCCGAGACCGTCACCTACTGCCAGGGCGGGGTGCGCGCGGCGCACGCGGCGCTCGCGTTGTTGTTGGCAGGCTTCGGGCACGTCCGGGTCTATGACGGCTCCTGGGCCCAATGGGGCAACGACCCCTCGCTTCCGGCCGTGATTCCGGCGGGTGCACGATGAGCGCCCCCAGCGCCCCGGGCGCGTTCCTGCAGCTCATCGAGTACCGCACCGATCGGCCGGATGAGATGCGCCGAATCCTGGGCGGCTGGCTTGACGCCATCGGCGCTGATCGGACGACCCGCTGGTACCTGACCACGGCCGACCGGGATCAGCCCGGCAGGTACGTCCAGATCGTCGAGTTCCCGAGCCATGCCGCCGCCATGGCCAACTCCAGCCACCCGGCAACCGCGACGTTCGCCGAGCAGATGCGCGCGATCTGTCAGGGCGACGTCGTCTTCCGCAACCTCGACGTGGAGATTGCCGTCGACCTGGCCACCCTTCCCTGATCATCGACCGCCCGTGTCAGGGGCCATCTGCTGTCCGATCCGCGCTGCCTGCCGGGTGAGGTGGTGGCGTTCGGCGAGGTTGGGGGCGGACCGGGCGGCGTCGGCGTACAGCCTGGCCGCGGTCCGAAGGTCGCCCGCCTTCTCGTGGAGGTACGCCGAGGCGGCGGTGTGGCGGGGCAGGCCGGGGTCCACGGCGGCCAAGGCGGCGAGGCCTGCCGCGGCGCCATCGGCCTCGCCGACCGCGACGGCCCGGTTGAGCTGCACAACCGGGCTCCCCGTGAGCCGCAACAGCTCGTCGTACCAGCCGACGATCTGCACCCAGTCGGTCTCGTCGGCGCGCGGCGCGTCGGCGTGCAGAGCGGCGATGGCGGCTTGGGCCTGGAACTCGCCGAGTCGGTCGCGACCCAGCGCTGCCTGCAGGACGGCCACGCCCTCGGCGATAAGCGAGGTGTTCCAGAGGGATCGGTCCTGTTCAGCCAGGGGGACGAGGCTGCCGTCGCGTCGGGTCCGCGCGGGTCGTCGCGCGTGGTGGAGCAGCATCAACGCCAGCAGCCCCGCGGTCTCCTCGTCGTCGGTCATCGACGCCAACTGCCTGGTGAGCCGGATCGCCTCGGCCGCAAGGTCGACCTCGCCGGTGTAGCCCTCGTTGAAGACGAGGTAGAGCACCCGTCGCACGGTCGCCGGGTCGCCCGGTTCCGCGAACCGCACGTCGGCGACCGTGCGTTTGGCCCGGCTGATCCGCTGCGCCATGGTCGCCTCCGGCACGAGATAGGCCTGGGCGATCTGGCGGGTGGTCAGGCCACCGACGGCGCGCAGCGTGAGGGCCACCGCGGACGCCGGGGTCAGCGACGGGTGGGCGCACAGGAAGAAGAGCTGCAACGTGTCGTCCGCTGTCTCGGTCGGTCCCGACGGCGGCTCGGTCTCGACCCGCTGCTCCCGCTCGCGACGTGAGAGAGCCGAGCGGTGGGCGTCGAGGAACTTGCGCCACGCCACCGTCACCAGCCAGCCCTTCGGGTCGGCGGGCTGCCGGTCCGGCCAGGTCAGCGCGGCTTGGATGAGCGCCTCCTGCACGGCGTCCTCGGCCGTCGCGAAGTCGACTCCGCGATGCACGAGGACGCCGATCACTGCGGGAGTCAGTTCCCTGAGCAGCAGTTCGTCCATCACTCGGAGATCGTCGGCGGTGCGGTCAGGAACGGGCGCACCTCAAGCCATTCGTGGATCGGCTTGCCGCCTGCCCCGGGGGCTGCCGACAGCTCGCCTGCGAGCGCGAGCGCCCGCTCGTATGTGTCGACGTCGATCACCATCCAGCCTGCGATGAGGTCCTTGGTCTCGGCGAACGGCCCGTCGGTGACGGGCGGTCGGCCCTCCCCGTCGTACCGGACGAACGTGCCCTCCGGCGAGAGCGCCTGGCCGTCGACGAACTCGCCTGCTGCCTTGAGCCGGGTGGCGAAATCGGCCATGAACTGCATGTGGTCTTCGACCTCGTCCGGTGTCCACTGGTCCATCGGGACGTCGTTGACGGCCTTGGGGGCGCCTCGGTAGTGCTTGAGGAGCAGGTACTTCGTCATCGCTGAGTCTCCTTGGTGCGGTGCGGCCCCTGTGGCCGCATCTGGCCCTAGGACGTAGCCGCCACGCCGATCTCGACATGCTCGCCACATCTTCTCGCGACCACGGCTCCTCAGGACGCGGGTAACGGATCCGTCGGTGCCGCCGAGCTACCCGCCGGACACGGCCAACGCGGGCCGTATCGAGCCGGGAGGCGATGAGCATGCGACGTCAGACCCTGCTTCTGAGGTTCGAACCGCAGGCGACACCGCCCGCGGGTGAGCCACCGAGCTTCGACGTCAAGTCCGGCCCCGGCACGGTGACGTTGCTCGAAGGCGACGACGCTGGCGTGCCGACCGAGGCGTCCTACGAAACCCACGTCACGATGACCGGCGAGACCACGTTCCTCGAGGACGGCGAAGTCACGGTGGACGGCGGCGGTCTGCGGCTGCAGACGGTCGGCTCCGGGACCATCGAGCCGTCCGCCGAGGAGGGCACGATGCGCGGCGCCGTGATCTGGCGGGTGGAGGGCACGGGTCGGTTGCGCGGGGCGACCGGCCTGCTCTCGTCCAACTTCGAGTTCCAGCCCGCGACGGGCGCAGCGATCGAGCACCAGGTCCTTCGGCTGCTCCTGCCCTGATCCGCGGGCTCCGGACCCGCGTAACGGTCAGCGCTCGCCGATCACGACCGTCGCGTCCTCGGCGTGGGCGACGTGCGGGGTGAGGCCTGCGGCGGCGAACACGGCGGCGGTGCGCGGCGCCTGGTCCGCGCCGGTCTCGATCAGCAGCGCGCCGCCGCGCCGCAGCCAGGCGGGGGCGTCCGCGGCGACCCGGCGTTGGACGTCGAGGCCGTCCGCGCCGCCGTCGAGCGCGGCGTGGGGCTCGTGGTCGCGGGCCTCGGGCGGCATGGTCGCGATCGCGGCGGTCGGCACGTAGGGGGCGTTGACGACGAGCAGATCGACGCGGCCGCGCAGCCGATCGGGCAACGCGGCATACAGGTCGCCCTGGTAGACGCGCGGCAGGTTGCGGCGGGCGCAGGCGACGGCGGCGGGGTCGACGTCGGCGGCGTGCACCTCGACGCCAGGGACGGCCGCGGCCACCGCAGCGCCCACCGCGCCGGTGCCGCAGCAGAGATCCACGACCACCGCACCCGATCGGGCGCGGCGCACGGCCTGCGCGACCAGGAACGCCGTCCGCTGCCGGGGCACGAACACGCCGGGGTCGACGGCGATGCGCAGCCCGCAGAACTCGGCCCACCCCAGCAGCGCCTCCAGCGGCGCGCCCTCGGCCCGGCGCGCGACCAGGTCCTCCAGCTCGTCGGGCGTCGCGGCGGCCGCCCGCAGGAGCCGCGCCTCGTCCTCGGCGAACACACAGCCCGCCGCGCGCAGGCGGGCGACGAGCGGATCGGACACTGCTCCACCATGGCATCCGCGGCTACCGTGGCCCTATGTGCCGCAACATCCGCACCCTGCACAACTTCGAGCCGCCCGCCACCCGCAGCGAGGTGCACGCCGCCGCGTTGCAGTACGTGCGCAAGGTGAGCGGGACCGCGGCGCCTTCGCAGGCCAACGCGGCGGCGTTTGAGGAGGCGGTGGCTGCGGTCGCACACGCGACGGAGCACCTGCTCGACGCGCTGGTCACCAGCGCGCCGCCGAAGAACCGCGAGGTCGAGGCGACCAAGGCACGGGCCCGCGCCGCCGCCCGCTACGCCTGACGCCTGCAGGCAGGCCTCGCAGAGCTGACGGTCACCTCGCAGAAAGCACAGCCTCTGCGACGTGCCGACCGGCCCTGCGAGGCGGCACCGGGGTCGGCCCGATGCCGACCGGCACGCCGGGCCGACCGCCTCGCTACCGTCTCGGCATGCCCCCGAGCTACCTCCGCCACCCCCATCTGCACGGCGACACGCTCGTCCTGGTCGCGGAGGACGACGTGTGGACCGCACCGGTCGACGGGGGCCGCGCCTACCGGCTCACGGCCGACGACGTACCGGTGGCCCGACCCCGGATCTCGCCCGACGGCGCCCTCGTGGCGTGGACGTCGACGCGGGAGTGGGCGCCGGAGGTGTTCGTCACGGCGGTCGACGGCGGCGCCGCCCGGCGGCTCACCTGGTGGGGCGACCCCACCACGAAGCTGATCGGTTGGACCCCCGAGGGCGACGTGCTGGTCGTCAGCGCGACGGGCCAACCGTCGCGGCGCCACCCGTGGGCCTACGTCGTCCCGCCCGACGGCGGCACCCCGCGACGGCTCCCGCTGGGCCCGCTCGCCGATCTCGCCCAACGCGCCGAGGGCCCTGCGGTGCTCCTCTCGGCCACCATGACCCGCGAGATGGCGTGGCAGAAGCGCTACCGCGGCGGCACGGCAGGCAAGCTGTGGTGGAACCCTGAGGGCACGTTCGTCCGCCTCGCCGCGGACCTCGACGGCAATCTCGACTCCCCGATGCTGGTCGGCGACCGCATCGCGTTCCTCGCCGACCACGAGGGCTGGGGCAACCTCTACTCGCTCGATTCCCAGGGGGCGGGCCTGCGCAGGCACACCGACCACGGAGCCGGGGGCGCGCCCGCCTTCTACGCCCGCCACGCCGCCACCGACGGCACCCGCGTCGTCTACGAGTCGGCAGGGCAGCTCTGGCTGCTGGACGATCTCGACGCCGCCCCCCGGCCCCTCGACGTCCGCCTGGGCGGCCCGCGCACCGCCCGCGAGCCGTACCGCGTCACCACGGGCGACTGGCTGGGCCGTGTCCATCCGGACACCACCGGCCGGTCCAGCATCGTCACCGTCCGCGGCACCGTGCACAGGCTCACCCACCGGGACGGCCCGGCCCGCACCCTGCACGCCACGCCCGGCGTCCGCGCCCGGCTCGCGGCACCACTGGGGGACGACCGCGTGGTGTGGGTCGACGACGCGCTCGGCGAGGACGCCGTCTGCGTCGCTCCGCTCGATCCCCGCGCCCCCGATGCACCCGAGGTGCGGCGGTTCGGCGAGTTCGGCCGCGTGCTCGAGCTCGTGCCCGCGCCCGACGGCCAGAGCGTCGCCCTCACCACGCACGACGGCCGCCTGCTCGTGCTCGACCCCGCCGAGGGCGCCTTCCGGGAGCTCGCCCGCGGCGGCGACGGCGAGGTCTACGACGTCACGATCTCGCCCGACAGCACGTGGCTGGCGTACTGCGACCCGGTCGGCTCCGGCCTCTCACAGGTCGTCCTCGTGCGGTTGGCCGACGGCGAGGCGGTGCCGGTCACCGAGGGCCGCTTCCGCGACGCCGACCCGGTGTTCACCCTCGACGGCAAGCACCTCGCCTTCCTGTCCCTGCGCAGCTTCGACCCCATCTACGACGAGCACGCGTTCGACCTCACGTTCCCCGCGTCCTGGCGGCCGTTCCTGGTGCCGTTGGGGGCGCGCACCCCGTCGCCGTTCGGGGCGAGCCCGGACGGGCGCCCGGTCTCGCCGGAGGACGACAAGCCGGAGGACCCGCCCGCGCTCGACCCGTCCGATCCCGGCGACGAGACCGACGAGCCGCCCGCGGAGAAGGCCGAGAAGAAGGACGAGGGGCCGCCGGAGGTCGTCGTCGACATCGAGGGCCTCGCCGCCCGCGTAGTCCCGATCCCCGTCGTCGAGGGCCGCTACAGCGGCATGCGCGCGGCCAAGGACTGCCTGCTCTGGTACCGCCGCCCGGTGAGCGGCACGCTCGGCGACGGCCGCGCGGGCACCGACGTCAAGCCCGAGCAGCCCGTGCTGGAGCGCTTCGACCTCGCCCGCCGCAAGCTCGACGTCATCGCCGACCCGGTGAGTGCCTACGCGGTGAGCGGCGACGGCACCCGGCTCGTGGTGCGCGACGGGTCCACGCTGCGGGTGCTGCGCACCGACCGCTCCGGGGCGAGCGCGCCCACCGACGGCCCGATCGACGCGGGCGCCGACGAGTACCCGATCGACACGCGCCGCGTCGTGGTCACCGTCGACCCGACGGCGGAATGGCGGCAGATGTTCGACGAGACCGCCCGCCTCATGCGCGACCACTTCTGGGTGGCCGACATGGCGGGGGTCGACTGGGCGGCGGAGGTCGCCCGCTACCGCCCGCTCGTCGACGCCGTCGGTAGCCACGACGACCTGGTCGACCTGCTGTGGGAGCTGCACGGCGAGCTGGGCACCTCGCACGCCTACGTCATGGCCTACACCGAGCCCGGCTCGGACGGGCGCCCCGGGCTGCTCGGCGCCGACCTTGAGCCCACCGAGGACGGGTGGCGGGTCGCGCGCGTGCTACCGCCGGAGACCTCCGATCCCGCCGCGCGCAGCCCGCTGTCCAGCCCTGGCGTCGACGTCCGGGTGGACGACGTGATCGTCGAGGTCGGCGGGCAGCCCGTCGACCCGCGGCTCGGGCCTGCCCCGCTGCTGGTCGGGCGGGCGGGGGAGCTGGTGGAGCTCACGGTGCGCAGCGGGTCGAACGCCGCCGAGGTGCGCCGCGTCGTCGTGCGGCCGCTGCGCTCCGAGGCGGCGCTGCGCTACCAGGACTGGGTGGCCGGGCGGCGGGCCGCCGTCGTCGAGCGCTCCGGCGGGCGGCTGGGCTACCTGCACGTGCCCGACATGATGCCCACGGGCTGGGCGCAGCTGCACCGCGACCTTTCCCGCGAGACCTCCCGCGAAGGCCTGGTCCTGGACGTGCGGGGCAACGCGGGCGGCCACACGTCGCAGCTGATCGTGGAGAAGCTCGCGCGGCGGGTGATCGGGTGGGACGTCGTGCGGCACCGCCAGCCGATGACCTACCCGATGGACGCGCCGCGCGGCCCGATCGTCGCGCTCGCCGACGAGTTCTCCGGCTCCGACGGCGACATCGTCACGGCCGCCATCAAGCGGCTCGGCCTCGGCCCGGTCGTCGGCACCCGCACGTGGGGCGGGGTGATCGGCATCGACTCCCGCTACGGCCTCGTCGACGGCACCCGCGTCACCCAGCCGCGCTACGCGTTCTGGTTCGACGACCTGGCGTGGGACGTGGAGAACCACGGCGTCGACCCGGACGTCGAGGTGGTCGTCGCGCCGGAGGACTGGGCGGCGGCCCGCGACCCGCAGCTGGAGCGCGCGGTCGACCTGGCGCTGGAGGCGCTGGCGGCCCGGCCCGCGGTCACCCCGCCCGACCCCGCGACCCGGCCCTCCCGCGCCCGCCCGGCCTTACCACCGCGCGGGTAGGGACCCGGCCCACCCCCGCCGGCCCACCCACCCAGCCCAGCCCACCCAGTCCACCCCAGCCCACCCAGCCCAGCCCAGCCCAGCCCAGCCCAGCCCGCCCAGCCCAGCCCGCCCAGCCCAGCCCAGCCCGCCCAGCCCAGCCCAGCCCACCCAGCCCAGCCCAGCCCAGCCGCCGTGATCGCCGGGTTCGGTGCGTGAGGTGTGCAGATGCACCCCACGCACCGAACTCCGCGATCATGACGGCCTGCCGCGAGCCGCCCGACCCGACCCGTGCCGAAAGCGCCGACTCACGTGTCGAGACGCCCGACTCACCGTGTCGAGACGCCCGACTCACCGTGGTGGAGGTGCGGCGTAACCTGGACGTAGGCCCCGCCTCGTCCCAGGTAGGGGTCTGTCCGCGTGCGCCCAGCCCAGGGGGAAATCCCAACCGTGGCCCAGCTTTCCGGCCTGCTCCGTTCCGCCTTTGCCCAGCCCGACCTGCACGCCGTGCTCGACGCCGACCTACACGCCACCGAGACACCCGCCTTGCGCGTCGAGGGCCCGGCGGCGCTGCGCCCGTTCCTCGCCGCCGCGCTCGCGGGCGACGACGGGGCGAACCGCACCGTGCTGGCCGTCACCGCCACCGACCGCGAGGCCGAGGACCTGGGCGCCGCTGCCGCGGATCTGATCGACCCGAGCGCGGTGGCGGTCCTCCCCAGCTGGGAAACCCTTCCGCACGAGCGCCTCTCGCCGCGCCCGGACACGGTGGGCCGCAGGCTCACGCTGTTCCGCCGCCTGGCCACCGATGATGCGCCGCGCGTGCTCGTCGCCGCCGCGCGCAGCCTCATCCAGCCCATCGCCCCCGGCCTCGGGGCGCTGGACCCCGTCTCCCTGCGCGTCGGCGACACCCACGATTTCGACGCCCTGCTGGTGCGCCTCGTCGAGCTGGCCTACACCCGTGTGGAGATGGTCACCGCGCGCGGCGAGTTCGCGGTGCGCGGCGGGATCGTCGACGTGTTCCCGCCGACCGCCGAGCATCCCGTGCGCGTCGAGTTCTGGGGCGACGAGGTCAGCGAGCTGCGCGCGTTCACCGTCGCCGACCAGCGCTCCACCCATCCCGTCGACGCGCTCGACGCGCCCGGCTGTCGCGAGCTGCTGCTCACCGACCCCGTCCGCGAGCGCGCCGCCGCACTGGCCCGCGCCCACGAGAACAACCCGCCGTTGCGCGAGCTGCTGGAGCACCTGGCCGAGGGCATCCCGAGCGAGGGCATGGAGTCGCTCATCCCCGCGCTGGTCGGTGGCGAGCTGCAGCTGCTCACCGACCTGTTGCCCGACCGCGCGCTGGTGCTCGTCGCCGACCCGGAGCGGGTGCGCACCCGCAGCGCCGACCTCGTCCGCACCGGGCAGGAGTTCCTGGAGGCGAGCTGGTTCGCGGCCGGGATGGGCGGCGGCGCCCCGATCGACGTCGGCGCCTCGGCCTACCGCGACCTCGGCGACGTCCTGGAGCACGCCACCGCGACCGGGCACCCGGTCGTCACGCTCAGCCCCCTGCTGTCCGGTCGCCCCGACGCGCTCGTCGCGGGCGCGCACGAGGTGACGGCCTACCGCGGCGACACCGACCGCGCGCTCGTCGACCTCCGCGCGCACGTCGCCACGGGCGGCGCCGCCGTGCTCGTCCTCGGCGGCCACGGCACGGCGCAGCGCGCGATAGAGCAGCTCCGCGACGCCGAGGTGCCCGCCGCACTCGTCGACGACCTTCGGGACGAGCCGGAGAAGGGCCTGGTCACGGTCACGTGCGGGCGGATCGTGGAGGGGTTCACGGCGGGCCTGCTCGTCGTCCTCACCGAGGCGGACCTCACCGGCAACCGCGCCGCCACGACCGAGACCCGCAAGCTCGCCTCCCGGCGCCGCAACGCCGTCGACCTCGTCACGCTCAAGCCGGGCGACTACGTCGTCCACGCCCAGCACGGCATCGGCCGCTTCGTCGAGATGCGCCAGCGCACCGTCCAGGGCGCCACTCGCGAGTACCTGGTGCTGGAGTACGCATCGTCCAAGCGCGGCCAGCCCGCCGACCGCCTGTTCGTGCCCACCGACGCGCTCGACGAGGTGAGCCGCTACGTCGGCGGCGAGGTCCCGACCCTCAACAAGCTCGGCGGCGCCGACTGGGCCAAGACGAAAGGCCGCGCGCGCAAGGCCGTGCGGCAGATCGCGGCGCAGCTCGTGCAGCTCTACGCGGCGCGGCAATCCGCGCCCGGGTACGCGTTCGGCAAGGACACGCCGTGGCAGCGCGAGCTGGAGGACGCGTTCCCCTACACCGAGACGTCCGACCAGCTCTCCGCGATCGACGAGGTGAAGGCGGACATGGAGCGCCCGATCCCGATGGACCGGGTGGTCTCGGGCGACGTCGGGTTCGGCAAGACCGAGATCGCGGTGCGGGCGGCGTTCAAGGCCGTGCAGGACGGCAAGCAGGTGGCGGTGCTCGTGCCGACCACCCTGCTGGCCAGCCAGCACCTGGACACCTTCACCGAGCGCATGCGCGCGTTCCCCGTCAACGTCCGCGGCCTGTCGCGGTTCACCGACGCCGCCGACGCCCGCGAGACGATCGAGGGGCTGGCCGAGGGCAAGGTCGACGTCGTCATCGGCACGCACCGACTGCTGCAATCCGGGGTGCGGTGGAAGGACCTCGGGCTGGTGATCGTCGACGAGGAGCAGCGCTTCGGCGTCGAGCACAAGGAGCACATCACGGCGCTGCGCACGCACGTCGACGTGCTCACCCTCTCCGCCACCCCGATTCCGCGCACGCTGGAGATGAGCCTGGCAGGCATCCGGGAGATGTCGACGATCACCACCCCGCCCGAGGACCGGCATCCGACGCTCACCAACGTCGGCGTCTACGACGACAAGCTCGTCGCCGCCGCCATCCGCCGCGAGCTGCTGCGCGACGGGCAGGTGTTCTACGTGCACAACCGCGTGGCGAGCATCGACAGGGCCGCCCGGCACGTGCGCGATCTCGTTCCGGAGGCGCGGGTCGCCGTCGCGCACGGCCAGATGAACGAGGATCTGCTGGAACGCACCGTGAACGGCTTCTGGCACAACGAGTTCGACGTGCTGGTGTGCACGACGATCGTCGAGAACGGGCTCGACATCTCCAACGCCAACACGTTGATCGTCGAGCGCTCCGACACGCTGGGCCTCGCCCAGCTGCACCAGCTGCGCGGCCGGGTCGGGCGTGGTCGCGAGCGCGGCTACGCGTACTTCCTTTTCCCGCCCGAGCACCCGCTCACCGAAACCGCGCACGACCGGCTCGCCACGATCGCGCAGCACTCGGAGCTGGGCGCGGGCACGGCGGTCGCGATGAAGGACCTGGAGATCCGCGGCGCGGGCAACATCCTTGGTGCCGAGCAGTCGGGGCACATCGCGGGCGTGGGCTTCGACCTCTACATCCGGCTTGTCGGCGAGGCTGTGGCCGCGTTCCGCAAACAGGCAGGGGCGGGCGAAGGCGACGAAGAGGAGTCGCTGCTCGAGGTGCGCGTGGACCTGCCGGTGGACGCGCACATCCCGCACGACTACGTCGACGGCGAGCGGCTGCGGCTGGAGGTCTACCGCAAGATCGCGGAGGCGGCGGACGGCGCGGCGCTGACCGCGGTCGTCGAGGAGCTCACCGACCGCTACGGCGAGCCGCCCCAGGCGGTGCGCAACCTGCTTGCCGTCGCGGCGTTCCGCCAGCACTGCCGGACGGTCGGGGTCGCGGAGGTCACGGTGGCGGGCACCGGGATCCGCGTCGCGCCGCTGGACCTGCCCGACTCCGCGCAGCTGCGGCTCAAGCGGCTCTACCCGCGGGCGCAGTACAAGCCCGCCGCTCGCGCCGTCTCGGTGCCGCGCCCGGTGGAGGGTGGCCGGATCGGCGGCGCTGCCCTCCGTGACGCCGACCTGCTGAACTGGTGCACGACGCTGATCGACACGGTGTCGTGAGCGGAAACGAGTGCCGGGGCACTCGTTTCCGCTCACAGGGGGCGTGAGAGGGTGACCAGCGTGTTCACCAAGGTGGGACGCGCTGTGGTCGCCGTCGCGGCCGCTGGCGCGCTGGTCAGCGGATGCGGCAGCCCGGTGCAGGCGGGCTCCGCGGTGATCGTCGGCGACACGACCGTGCCGCTGGAGCAGGTCCAGTCGCAGGTCGGCACCCTGCTCGCGCGCGTGCCCGCCGATCAGCGCCAGCAGGACACCGCGCCGACGCTGGCCCGCGACATCGTCACCAACGAGCTGCTGCACAACCTGCTCGCCCGCGCGTCCGCCGAGCAGGGCGTCACGGTCACCGACGCCGAGGTGGACACGTTCATCGAGCAGCAGGGCGGCGCGCAGACCCTCCTGCAGAACTCGGTGCTGGACCTCGATGGGCTGCGCGCGCAGGCGCACGACTTCCTCGTGGCCACCGCGCTCGGCCGCCGCGCCGCGCCAGGACTCGTCGCCACCATCGACCTGGTCGGCTCGCCCAACCGGGCCGATGCCGAGGCCAAGGCGCGCACCCTCGCTGCGGGCGGGCCCGCCGCCGACGCGCTGTTCAACGACAGCCGCGTGGCCCGCCGTGGCGTGGAGGTCGCCGCCGCTGCCGACGCGCAGAACGCGGGCAGCGTGGTGTTCGGCACCCCGGTCGGCGACGTCGTCGCGTACCAGCCGGACCCGCAGCAGTCCACCTGGAACGTCTTCCGGGTCACGGCCCGGCGCACCGATGCCCCGCCTGCAGGCGGCGCGGCCACGCTGTCGCTGCAGCAGCTCTACCTCATCGGGCAGCGCACGTTGCAGCCGATCGCCGACGACCTTTCGGTGCGGGTCAACCCGCGCTACGGCGTGTGGGACCAGGTCGCGCTGCGCGTCGTCCCCGCCGACCAGTCGGCGGGCCTCGTGCTCACACCGGGCCGCTAGGCGTGGCCCACCCCGATCCGGCCGCCGATCCGGTGCAGGGCGCGGCGCTGCTCGACGCCGTGGCCGTGATGGACCGGCTGCGCTCCTCCGGCGGCTGCCCGTGGGACGCCGAGCAGACCCACGCTTCGCTGCTGCAGTACCTCGTCGAGGAGTGCTACGAGCTGTACGACGCCGTCGAGCACGGCGACCGGGCCGCCATCCGCGAGGAGCTCGGCGACGTCCTGCTTCAGGTGCTCTTCCACGCGCGGATCGCGGCGGAGGAGGACGACGGATTCACGATCGACGACGTGGCCAGGGACCTGGTCGTCAAGCTCGTCGGGCGCCATCCGCACGTGTTCGCGGGCACCGAGCGGGTGGACACCGCGCAGCGCCAGGAGCAGCGCTGGGAGGAGCTGAAGCGCGTCGAGAAGCAGCGGGCGTCCAGTGTGGACGGCGTCGCGCTCGGGCAGCCCGCCGTCGCGTTGGCGGCCAAGCTGACCAGCCGCGCCGCCCGCGCGGGCCTGCCGCCGGAGCTGCTGCCGTCCGGGCCGGGGGTGGGGGAGCAGCTGTTCGCGCTCGCCGCCGCGGCCAAGCTCGCGGGCGTCGACCCGGAGGCCGAGCTGCGCGCCGCCGCCCTGCGCTTCGCCGACGATGTGCGTGCCGCCGAGAAGAGCGCCGCCGCCGAGGGCGCCGACCCGCACGCGCTTGCCCCGGAGGACTGGACCCGCCACTGGCCGACCGGGTCGTGAGCGGAAACGAGTGTTCCAACACTCGTTTCCACTCACGGGGGTCAGGCTTCCAGCAGCGGCTGCCCCCAGTAGTCCGTCGCGCCGAGGCCGGGCTGGATCGCGAACACCGCCGAGCCGGTGTGCTCGATGTACTCCATCAGCCGGTCCTTGCCCGCCAGCGCGCGCTGCATCGGCACGAACTGGGTCTGCGGGTTGCGCATGTACGCGAGGAAGAACAGGCCCGCGTTGAGGTGGCCCTGCCCGTCGCTGCCGTCGACGAAGTTGTAGCCGCGCCGCAGGATCCGCACCCCGCCGAGGTTCTGGGCGGATGCGAGCCGGATGTGCGCGTCTGGCGCGATGGCGGTGTTCGCCAGGTTGGGCTCGTCGAACTCCTTCGACTGGCCCAGCGGGGCGCCCTCGCCCTTGTTCCGGCCGAAGATGCTCTCCTGCTCGGCGAGCGCCGTGCGGTCCCAGACCTCGACGTGCATCCGGACGCGGCGCGCGACGAGGTAGCTGCCGCCCTCGTGCCACACGGGGCCGTCGCCTGGCTGCACCCAGACCTGGTCGCGCAGCAGGTCGGTGTCCTCGGCCTTCAGGTTGCGGGTGCCGTCCTTGAAGCCGAAGAGGTTGCGCGGCGTGGCCTGGCTCGTCGACGTCGACGACGTGCGCCCGAACCCCAGCTGCGACCACCGCACCGCCGTGGCGCCGAAGCCCATCCTGACGAGGTTCCGGATGGCGTGCACGGCGACCTGCGGGTCGTCGGCACAGGCCTGGACGCACAGGTCGCCGCCGGAGAGCGCCGGGTCGATCTGGTCGCGCTGGAACGTGGGCAGCGGCGCGAGCCCGGCGGGCCGCTGCGCGCCAAGGCCCAGCTTGTCGAAGAAGCCCGGTCCGACGCCGAACGTCAGCGTGAGCGAGGACGCGGGCAACCCCAGCGCCTCGCCGGTGTCCGACGGCGGTGCCTCCGGGTTGAGGTTCACCGCGCCTCCGGGGGCCGCCTCCGCGCCCGCCGTCATGCGCTCGGCGGCCCGGGTCCAGCGCTGCAGCAGATCCGCCACGGCGGTTCGGTCCGTGGTGGTCAGGTCGATCGCGGCGAAGTGCAGCCGGTCCTGCGCGGGCGTGATGATCCCGGCCTGGTACTGCCCGCGGAACGGGATCACGCCTTCCGACGGCGCTGCGGGCTTCGGCTCCGTAGCGGCGAAACCCGCCGCGACGCCGACGCCCGCGACCGCGGCCCCGACGCCCGCGGCGCCGAGCAGGCGGCGGCGCGACACCCCGCGTGGCTGGGGCTCGTCGGGGGGATGGGTGACCGGCCGGTCGGTGACGGTCACGATGTCGCCTCCGCGGTTGGAAGTACGTCGGCGGTCACAATGCCGCCTCCGCGGGAGGAAGTACGTCGGCGGTCACGATGCCGCCTCCGCGGGAGAAAGTACGTCGGCGGTCACGACGTCACCACGCCCGCGACCTGGCTGACCGGCTCGGCCAGGGCGTCGACGACCTCGGCCATCTTCTTCTTGTCGGCGTCGGTGAGGTCGGTGTAGGGCTTGAAGCCGTCGCCGACCCGGTAGGTGGCGAGCAGGTCGTCGACCGCCGTGAACCGCGCGTCAAGGGTCGGGCCGAGCTGCTTGTTCTTGTCGTCGATCACCGGCCGCAACGCCGCCACCGCGCCCTGGCTGCCCTCGACGTTGGCCTTGAAGTCCCAGAGGTCGGTGTGCGAGTAGCGGTCCTCCTCGCCGGTGATCTTGCCGGTGGCCACCTCGTCGAGCAGCTCCTTGGCGCCGTTGGCCAGCTCGACCGGCGTGAAGTTCATGGTGGGGACGCGCGACTGCAGGTCCTTGGTGTCGGCGACGAGCTGGTCGGCGATCTTGCCGGAGTCGGGCTGCAGGCCGGTGACCCAAAGGTCCTTCTCCAGCCGGTGGAAGCCGGTCCACGCGGCGCCGGGGACGCGCTCGTCGTCCTCGCGGCCGTCGAGCTTCGGGTCGAGGTCGCCGAAGGACTCCGCCACCGGCTCGATCCGCTCGTAGTAGCTGCGGGCCACCGGGAAGAGCGTCTTGGCCCCGGCGACGTCGTTCTTCTTGACCGCGTCCACGAACTCCTGCGTCTTGGGCACGAGCGCGTCGACCTGGGACTGGACGTAGCGCTTCCAGCCCGCCGTGGCCTCCGCGAGCTTGGCGTTCTCGTCGGTGGCGCGCGCGGCTGAGCCGGTGACGGTGAACGGGGCGCGGATGCCGTCGCCGACCATGCCGGGCTTGCATGCCGTCGTGTAGGTGCCGCCGTCGGGCACCTCGACGATGAGCTGGCTGGTGAGGCCGGGCCCGATGTTCTCGACCTCGCCCATGATCCGGTCGCCGGTGTCGTACAGGTAGAACTCGGTGGTCTTCGTGCCGGTGTTGTTGATCGAGAAGCTGATCTTGCCTGCGGGCGCGCTGGTCGTGCTGATCTCGCAGCTCGTGTCGGCGGCCTTCACCGTGATCGGTCCGGGCGCGCCGGGCGCCGACGACGACGGCGCGGTGCTCGTGCAACCGGCGAGCGTGACGGCGGCGACGGCAGCACCGGCCAGACCAGCGCGGGGGAGGCGGGACATGCGAGATCTCTCCTAGCGGGTGTTGGCCGGGGCGGGTGTCTTGGCCCGTTGGGGTCGGAGGAACAGCGTCAGCACGACGGCGACGTAGAGCACCCAGACGGCGGCCTGCAGCACCGTGGTCTGCGGCGAGAAGTTGAACACGCCCTTGAGCAGCACGGCGTACCAGGAGTCGGGCGGGATGACGCCGCTGACGTCGAACGCGAGCGTGTTCAGCCCTGGCAGGATCCCCGCCTCCTGCAGGTCGTGCACGCCGTAGGCCAGGATCCCGGCGGCCACGAAGATCAGCAACGCACCGGTGATCATGAAGAAGCGGCCCAGGTTGATCTTTACCGCGCCGCGGTAGAGCAGGTAGGCCAGTGCCACGGCCACCGCGATGCCGAGCAGGAAGCCGATGAGCGGCTGGGTGGTCTCGCCTGCCGCCTGCGCCGCCGTGAAGAAGAACAGCGCGGTTTCCAGGCCCTCCCGGCCGACGGCCAGCGCCGCCATCACGACGATCGCCGTCGTGCCCATCTTGATCGCGTCTTCGAGCTTGCCGCGGAGCTCCGCGGAGATCGTGCGCGCGGTCCGCCGCATCCAGAAGATCATCCAGGTGACGAAGCCGACGGCGATGATGGACAACGAGCCGCCGAACGCCTCCTGCGCCTCGAAGGTGAGTGCCTGCTGGGTGAACGCCAGCGCCGCGGTGACGCCCACGCTGATCGCCACCGCGATCCCGACGCCGAGCCACACCTTGGGCAGCACGTCGCGCCGGTTCGTGCGCACGAGGAAGGCGACGAGGATGCTCACGACCAGCGCGGCCTCGAGCCCTTCACGCAAGCCAATCAGGAAGTTGCCCAGCATGCTTCCGTCTCCTTAGGGCAGGCTTGCTTGTCCGCTGGGCAGGCTAGCTGCTCCCCGCGAGTGGGGGAAGGGGGCCCTAACCACCTGACCAACTCCGGCCTACTGCGCGCCGCCCAGGCAGCCACCTCGCTGCGTTGTCGTCGGGCCCGATACAACCCCGGTATCGGGCCCTCCTCCGCCTTGCGATGCGGCCAACTGGCCGCCGCTCGCTACGGCCGGAGTTGGTCAGGACCCTCCTAGTCGGAGCTGCCGAGCGCCATCCGCGCGCGGACCTCGCCGAGCGCCTCCTGGTACTCCGGGCGCGGATCCATGGCGGCGGCCATCTTGTACTGGGCGTGCGCCTCGGCGAGACGACCCTGCCGCTGCAGCGCCTTGCCCAGCGCGAAGCGGGCGTAGTGATCGGCCGGGTCGAGCTCCAGCACGCGGGCGAACGCCTCTTCGGCCCGCGCGAGCTGGGCGGAGTTGAGGTAGGCGCGGCCCGCGAGGAGCTGCACCGACACATCGTTCGGCCGGTGGGTGAGCAGCGGCAGCAAGGCCTGGAGGGCGTCGAGCGGCCTGCTCCGCGCGACGAGCATCTCGGCGCGTCGGAACGACTCGAATAGGCTCTCTGGGGCGCTCGTCATGGTCGTTCCCACGGTAAAGGCAACCGCCACGAACCGCGAGGCTTGACATCCTCCCCAGCGGCGGGGTCGGTGGCCACTAGGGTGACGACCAGACTATTGAGATTCGTGGGATGGAGCACCGGTGGCGGTCATCGAGCAGGTCGGCGCACGCGAGATCCTCGACTCGCGGGGCAATCCGACGGTCGAGGTCGAGGTTGCGCTCGACGACGGCACACTGGCCCGCGCGGCGGTGCCATCGGGCGCGTCGACGGGCGAGCACGAGGCGCACGAGCTGCGCGACGGCGACCCGCTGCGCTTCGGCGGGAAGGGCGTCGAGAAGGCCGTCTCCGCGGTGCTGGACGAGATCGGGCCCGAGCTCGTGGGCATGGAGGCGGTTGACCAGCGGCTGGTCGACCAGCGCCTCGTCGACCTCGACGGCACGCCGTCGAAGTCGCGGCTGGGGGCCAACGCACTGTTGGGGGTGTCGCTGGCGGTGGCGAAGGCGGCGGCCGAGTCGTCGGGGCTGGAGCTGTTCCGCTACGTCGGCGGCCCCAACGCGCACGTGCTCCCGGTGCCGATGATGAACATCATCAACGGTGGGGCGCACGCGGACACGTCCGTCGACGTGCAGGAGTTCATGATCGCCCCGGTGGGCGCCGACTCCTTCAAGGAAGCGCTGCGCTGGGGCGCGGAGGTCTACCACGCGCTCAAGTCGGTGCTGAAGGCGAAGAAGCTCGCCACAGGGCTGGGCGACGAGGGCGGCTTCGCCCCCGACCTGCCGGGC
>CAVTOL010000041.1:0-55059 GCA_963736375.1 uncultured Actinomycetota bacterium | reverse complement strand
TTGAACCGGAATTCGACGACGTCGCCGTCGGCCATCACGTAGTCCTTGCCCTCCATACGCACCTTGCCCGCCGCCTTGGCTGCGGCCATGGAACCCGCCGCGACGAGGTCGGCGTAGGACACGATCTCGGCCTTGATGAACCCCCGTTCGAAGTCGGTGTGGATCACCCCGGCGGCCTGGGGGGCGGTGTCGCCGCGGTGGATCGTCCACGCGCGGGCTTCCTTCGGCCCGGCCGTGAGATAGGTCTGCAAGCCCAGGGTGGTGAAGCCCGCGCGGGCGAGCGCACGCAGCCCGGGCTCGTGCTGGCCGATCGACTCCAGGAGCTCGGCGGCGGACTCCTCGTCGAGCTCCAGCAGCTCAGCTTCGACCTTCGCGTCCAGGAACACGGCCTGCGCGGGCGCGACCATCTCCGTGAGCTCTTTGCGCTTCGCCTCGTCGGTGAGCACGGCCTCGTCGGCGTTGAACACGTAGAGGAAGGGCTTCGTGGTGAGCAGCGAGAGCTCCTTCAGCGGCGCCCGGTCGACGCCCGCCGAGAACAGGGTGCCGCCCTCGTTCAGGATCGCGGCCGCCGCCTGCGCGGCCTCGAACGCTGGCCGCCGGTCCTTGTGCGTGCGCGCCTCCTTCTCCAGGCGCGGGATGGCCCGCTCGAGCGTCTGGAGATCGGCGAGCACCAGCTCTGTCTCGATCACGGAGATGTCCTCTGCCGGGTCGATCCGGCCGTCGACGTGCACGACGTCGCTGTCCTCGAACACGCGCACGACCTGGCAGATCGCGTCGGCCTCGCGGATGTTGGCGAGGAACTTGTTGCCAAGGCCCGCACCCTCCGACGCGCCCTTGACGATGCCCGCGATGTCCACGAACGACACCGTGGCGGGCACGATGCGCGCCGAGGAGAACATCGTGGCGAGCACGTCGAGGCGCGGATCGGGCAGCGGGACGACGCCGACGTTGGGCTCGATCGTCGCGAAGGGATAGTTGGCGGCGAGCACGTCGTTGCGGGTGAGGGCGTTGAAGAGGGTCGACTTGCCGACGTTGGGCAGCCCGACGATCCCCAGGGTGAGTGACACGTCGTGCCAGGGTAGTCGCTCGGTCCTCGCGTCCGATTTCCGCCAGTACCCGGCAGTGCCGCGTGAAAGAGTCGTTCCCGTGCTGCTCGACCAGGAACGTTGCTACCGCGCCGTCGCCTCGCGCGACGCCCGGTTCGACGGCCACTTCATCACCGCGGTACGTACGACGGGCATCTACTGTCGACCGTCCTGCCCCGCGACCACGCCCAAGCGCACCAATGTCGAGTTCCTGCCGACGGCGGGGGCGGCGCAGCAACGCGGCTACCGCGCGTGCCGTCGCTGCCTCCCGGACGCCGTGCCGGGCTCGCCGGACTGGAACATCCGCGCCGACCTGGCCGCCCGCGCCATGCGGTTGATCTCCGACGGCGTGGTGGAGCGCGAGGGCGTGCCCGGCCTCGCGACCCGGCTCGGCTACTCCGAGCGGCACCTGAACCGGGTGCTGACCGCCGAGCTGGGCGCGGGCCCGCTCGCGCTCGCCAGGGCGCATCGCGCGCACACCGCCCGGCTGCTGATCGAGACCACCCCGCTCGGCATGTCCGACATCGCGTTCGCAGCGGGGTTCGCGAGCGTGCGCCAGTTCAACGACACGGTCCGCGCCGTGTACGGGGTGGCGCCGACGACGTTGCGCACCGAAGCGGGGCGCCGCGACGCAGTACCCGCGGTCGCCGGGACGCTGGTGCTGCGCCTGCCGTTCCGACCGCCGTTCGACGCCGACGGTCTGCTGCAGTTCTTCGCCGCGCGGGCGGTCGCGGGCGTGGAAGCCGTCGGGGACGACGGGTTCGTGCGCACCCTGCGGCTCCCGCACGGCCCGGCGACGGTCGTGCTGAACCTGGGTCGTGCGCGGAAAGCAGGGCCAGAGCACTCTTTTCCGCGCACGACCCACGTGACGGCCACGCTGCGGTTGGCCGATCCGCGCGACCTCGGGCCCGCCGTGGCCAGGGTGCGGCGCCTGCTCGATCTCGACGCCGACCCGGTCGCCGTCGACGAACTGCTGGGTGCCGATCCGATGCTGTCGACGGCGGTCAAGGAGGTGCCGGGCATCCGGCTGCCGGGCTCGGTCGACGGCGCCGAGACGGCGATCCGCACGCTGCTGGGGCAGCAGGTGTCGGTCGCGGCGGCCCGCACCGCGGCCGGGCGGCTGGCCGGGGCGCTGGGCGAGCGGCTCCCGCCCGCGGTCGCGGTGCCGGGCGCCGACCTGCTGTTCCCCACCTCGGCCGCGATCGCCGAGCGCGGCGCCGAGGTCCTCACCGGCCCGACCCGGCGGATCGCGAGCGTGCTGGCCGTGGCGGCCGCGCTGGCCGACGGCACACTCGCGCTCGACCCCGGGCGTGACCCGGCCGACCTGCGCGCCGAGCTACTCGGGCTGCCCGGCGTCGGGCCGTGGACCGCCGGATACCTCGCGATGCGGGTGCTCGGCGACCCCGACGAACTGCTGGCGGAAGACCTCGGCGTGCGGCGCGGCGCCGCCGCCCTCGGCCTGCCGTCGGACATTCCCGCGCTGACCGCGCACGCCGCGGCGTGGCGCCCCTGGCGGTCCTACGCGGCCACCCACCTCTGGAGGAGAGCATGAGCACCTGGAACACCTACGACACCCCGATGGGGCCGTTCACCGCCGTCGTCTCCGAGGACGCCGTGCTGGCCTCGGGCTGGACGGCCGACCTCAACGCGCTCGTCCCGCTCATCCACCCCACGCTCCGGCCCACCGACCTGCGGCAGGGCGAGCTCGGCGCGGTCGGCGACGCGATCACCGCCTACCTCGGCGGCGACCTGTCGGCGATCGACGACGTCCCGGTGCGACAGCGTTCCGGCGCGTTCCTTGAGCAGGCATGGGAGATCCTGCGCACCGTGCCCGCGGGCGCCCCGATCACCTACGCCGAGTACGCGGCCAAGTCCGGCCGTCCCGCCGCGGTCCGCGCGGCCGCGTCGGCGTGCGCCCGCAACGCCGCGGCGCTGTTCGTCCCGTGCCACCGCGTCCTGCGCACGGACGGCACGCTGGGCGGCTTCCGCTGGGGGCTGCCGGTGAAGCGCGCGCTGCTGGAGCACGAGTCGGCGGCGTAGCGCGCCTGTCCCTGGGCTGCAGCAGGGTGACATTCCTGAGGTTGAGTGGCAGGAATGTCACCCTGCTGCAGTCGGCGCCACCTGCTCGACCATTTGTTCGGCGAGCCTCACCGGATTTGTCGGGGCCCCGGTGCACGCTGGGCGGCGTGAACGTCGTTCCGGTGCTGCTGCTCGGCCTCGCGATGGGCGTCGGGCTCGGCGCGCTGGGCGTGTGGCTGTTGGCGGGGGCGCGCACGCGGGCCGCGGTGGCCGAGGCCGCGCGCGCCGCGGCCGACGCCTCCGCCGCGCTGCGCGCCGAGGCTGCGGGGCTGCGGGCCGAGCGGGGCGGGCTGCGCACGCGGCTCGACGAGCTCGGCCACGCCCACGAGCAGGTCCTCGAGCGGCTCCGCGCGGCCGATTCCGCGGCGGCATCCACCGAAGCCGCGCTCCAGAGCGAACGGGCGGCGCACGCCCGCCGCGAGGAGCTGCTCACCGCGCGCGACGTGGAGCTGAAGCAGGCGTTCGCCGCGCTGTCGGCCGACGCATTGGCGCACAACACGAAGCAGTTCGTCGCGCTGGCCGAGGGCAGGCTGAAGGAGGCGACGGCCGCACTCACCGCCAAGGCCGATGGCGACACCGCGGCCCGCGCCGCCGCGATCGGGCAGTTGCTCGACCCGATGGCGGCCACCTTGCAGCGCGTCGAGGGGCAACTGCGCACGGTGGAGAAGGAGCGCGAATCAGCTTACGCGGGGCTGCGCGAGCAGGTGAGCGCGATGGCCACCAGCTCGGATCAGCTCCGCGGCGAGACCCGCCAGCTGGTCAACGCCCTGCGCGCGCCGCAGGTCCGTGGGCGCTGGGGTGAGCTGCAGCTGGAACGCGTGGTCCAGCTCGCCGGGATGGTGGAGCACTGCGACTTCTCCACCCAGGTCGTCGGGCAGGGCGAAGGCGGCGGGGTGCGGCCGGACATGGTCGTGCACCTCGCGGGGGGCAAGCAGGTGGTGGTCGACGCGAAGGTGCCGTTCCTGGCCTACCTCGACGCCGTCGAGAGCCAGGACGCGGCCACCCACGCGGAGCGCCTCACCGCGCACGCCCGGCAGCTGCGCCAGCACGTCGACGCGTTGGCGGCCAAGGCGTACTGGGAGGCGTTCACGCCGTCGCCGGAGTTCGTCGTGCTGTTCGTGCCGGGCGACCCGTTCCTCGAGGCCGCGCTGCAGGCCGATCCCGGGCTCATGGAGCACGCGTTCGCGGCCAACGTGGTGATCGCCACGCCCACCACCCTGATCGCGCTGCTGCGCACCGTGGCCTACGGCTGGCGGCAGGAGGCGTTGGCGCGCAACGCCGCCGCGGTGCACCAGCTCGGCCGCGAGCTGCACGGCCGCCTGGCCACGATGGGCACCCACGTGGCGAAGCTGGGGCGCAGCCTCGATGGGGCGGTCGACAGCTACAACCGCACGGTCTCGTCGCTGGAGGCCCGGGTGCTCGTCACCGCGCGCAAACTGACCGAACTGCAGGTGGCCGACGGCGAGCTGCCCGAGCCGGGGCAGATCGAAAGGGCGCCGCGCACGGTGTCGGCGCCCGAGCTGGTGGCGTCGGCCGATGAGTACCTGATCGCGCTCGACGAGCGGGGGCGTGGCGACGACGGAGAGCAGGGATCCAGGGCTACCGTGACCAGGTGAGCGAGCGGCTATCCGATGCGGCGGACAGCGCTGAGCCTGCGCCGCCGCATCGGGCATCCGACGAAGGGCAAGCGCCCTTCGCCGACGAGCCGCCGCCACAGTCGGCCCCCGCCGACGACCCGTCGCCGCGGCCCGCCCCGCCTGCTGGGCCACCGCCGCAGCCCGTTCAGTCCCCGCCTGCCGACGGGCCGCCATCGCGGTCCGTCCTCGCCGAAAAGGCCCGAGCCCTGACGACACGGTCGACATCTGCCGCCGCCCGCACAGATCGGGCGGGCGATTCGCCGCGGCCACGCCGCACCGCAGCCGACGTCGCCCGCTCGGCCGCGGGGGTAGCAGGGGAGCCGACGCGTGACGGCCCGTCAGCCAGGACGGGCAGCGTCGCGGACAACGCCGCCGGGAGCCCAACTCCCGGCGCGACGTCCGCGAAGGCGACCGACAAGCCGAACGCGGGAGCCGAATCCGGCGCACTGGAACACGCGATCGCCAGGGAGCGGCCCGGCGGCCCGTGGCCGATGCCCGAGCGCTCGCTGATGGCGACGGTGCTGGGCGTCCACCCGGCCGCGGCGGTGGGGGTCGCGGCGGCGCTCACGGCCGTTGGCGTTGCGGTCGACCTGCTGCGCGCGGGCACGCTGAGCACGGCGTTCACCGTCTGCTACCTCACCGGCTGCGTGCTGGCCACGGCCTGGGTGCGCCGCAGGGGCATGTTCTGGCCGATGGTCGCGCCGCCGCTGCTCATGGCCGTCGCGGTGCCGGTCGTCGTGCTCGTCGCGGGCACACCCCGGCCAGGGGCGGGCGTGGCGCGACGCCTCCTGGTGATCGGCGCGCCGCTGGTCAACGGCTTCCCGATCATGGCGTGGACCACCGGCGTCGTGCTCGCACTGGGGGTGTTCCGGCTGGTCACCCAGCGGATCAACCCCCGGTCGCGCGGGCCCGCCGCAGCTCGCGGGGAAGGGCGAACGTCAACGTCTCCTCCGCCGTCGTGAGCTCCTCGACGTCGGCCCAGCCCCGCTCGGCCAGGTGCTCCAGTACGCCGCGCACGAGCACCTCGGGCACCGACGCCCCGCTCGTGACGCCGATCGTCGCCGCACCCACCAGCCACGCGTCGTCGATCTGGCGGGCGTAGTCGATCAGGTGCGCGGCGCCTGCGCCCGCCTGCAGCGCCACCTCGACGAGCCGCACCGAGTTGGACGAGTTCACCGACCCGACGACCAGCACCAGATCGCACTGCGCCGCCATCGCCTTCACCGCGGTCTGCCGGTTCTGCGTGGCGTAGCAGATGTCGTCGCTCGGCGGGTTCTGCAAGCCGGGAAGGCGCTCGCGCAGGGCGCGGACCGTCTCCATCGTCTCGTCGACCGAGAGCGTGGTCTGCGACAACCAGACGACCTTCTCCGGGTCGCGCACCGTGACCCGTTCGGCGTCGGCCGCGGTCTCGACGAGCTGGATGTGCTCCGGCGCCTCCCCCGCGGTGCCCTCGACCTCCTCGTGGCCCGCGTGCCCGACCAGCAGGATGTCGTAGCCCTCGCGGGCGAACCGCTTCGCTTCCTGGTGCACCTTCGTGACCAGCGGGCAGGTGGCGTCGATCGTGTGCAGCTGCCGATCGCGGGCCCGCTCGCGCACGGCCGGGGAGACGCCGTGGGCGGAGAAGACGACGATCGCGCCGGGCGGCACGTCGTCGGTGTCGTCGACGAAGACCGCGCCGCGCTCGGTGAGCGTCTCCACGACGTGCACGTTGTGCACGATCTGCTTGCGGACGTAGACGGGTGCTCCGTGCTGCTCCAGCGCCCGCTCGACGGCCTCGACGGCCCGGTCGACGCCTGCGCAGTAGCCGCGGGGCTTGGCCACCAGGACTCGCTTGGCGACCGGCTCGTCGACGAGGGGCGGGCGCTGCAGGATGCGCCGTCGGCCAGCCTGCGGATCAGTCATGTCTTCGAGGGTACGTGGACGCCGCTGGGCGCGACGGCGCTGCGCCCGGCAGGATGGGCGCCATGAAGCCGCTGCCGTTCCCCGTGCGGATCGCCGCTGGTCTCGTGGCCACCGCCGTCGAGCAGGCCCGCGACCTCCCGCGGCTGGTCGTCGAGTTCCCCGTCACCGCGGTCAGCCAGGCGTTGCAGGCCTCGATGCGGGTGCAGCAGAAGGTCACCGAGCTGGCGATCAAGGGTGACCGGGTCCTCGGCACGCTGCGCCCGGTCGAAGAGACGCCGAGCTGGGCCACGTTCGACGAGGACGAGCCGCCGACGCGCAACGGCGCGAGCACGGTCACGGAGCTGCGCCCGGCCAGGGCATTCACGGATGCGCTCCGCGCGGAGTCCCGCGAGGCCGACGCGGTCCTCGACGACCTGCCGCCCGTCCTGCCCGCGGCCGAGGACGTGCCCGCCGACGCGATGTCCGACGAGGCGGCGGCCGAGGAGGTGATCGCGGTGGCGACCGCGGCGCCCGTCGACCCGGCCGAGCCGCCTGCCCTGCCGGGCTACGCCGAGATGTCGATCGCCCAGCTGCGGGGCAAGCTGCGCTTCCTCTCGCTCGATGACCTCCAGGCCCTGCTGGCGTGGGAGATGGCGCACGGTGAGCGCCCACCCTTCGTGACGATGCTCACGAACCGGATCACCACGGTCCAGGAGGCGTGACCACCACCGCCGAGCAGCCGTGGCCGGTGCGCACGGTCGCGCGCAAGATCGCGGAGTGGGTCGACCGGCTCGGCGCCGTGTGGGTGGAAGGCCAGCTCGCGCAGGTCACCGCCCGCCCGGGCACGGGCACGGCGTTCCTCGTGCTGCGCGATCCGGCGGCGGATGTGTCGCTGCAGCTCACGGCGCCGGTCGGGCTCGTGCGGGGCAACCCGGCCGTCGCCGACGGCAACCGGGTGATCGTGCACGGCAAGCCGTCGTTCTTCCTCGGCCGCGGCACGCTGTCGCTGCGCGTCGACGAGATCCGCGCGGTCGGCATCGGTGAGCTGCTCGCCCGTATCGAGCGGCTGCGGAAGCTGCTGGCCGCGGAGGGCCTCTTCGACACCGCGCGCAAACGCCGCCCGCCGTTCCTCCCGCGCTGCATCGGGCTGGTGACGGGCAGGGGCTCCGCCGCCGAGCACGACGTCGTCACGAACGCGCAGGCCCGCTGGCCCGCAGTCCGGTTCCGGATCGAGAACACCGCCGTGCAGGGCGCGCTGGCCGTGCCCCAGATCGTGGACGCCCTCGGCGTGCTCGACCGCGACCAGGACGTCGACGTGATCGTGCTCGCCCGCGGCGGCGGGAGCGTCGAGGACCTGCTGCCGTTCTCCGACGAGACGCTGTGCCGGGCGGTCGCGGCGTGTCGCACGCCGGTGGTCTCGGCGATCGGGCACGAGCCGGACACGCCGCTGGTCGACCACGTGGCCGACGTCCGCTGCTCCACCCCGACCGAGGCGGGACGGCGGCTGGTGCCCGACGTCGCCGAGGAGAGCGCCCGAATCGGGGGCCTGCGCGACCGGGCCCGCAGGGCGTTGGGCGGCTGGGTCGATCGGGAGCAGCACGGGCTCGCCACCCTGCGCGCCCGGCTCGGCGACCCGGTGCTGGTGATCGACGCGCACAGCGACCGGGTGCACCGCCTGCGGGCCGATCTGCGTGCCGCGACCGTGCGCGGCCTCGACCGGCGCGCGGCCGACCTCGAGCACGTCCGCGCCCGGCTCACCACGCTCGGCCCGGCCGCGACGCTCGCCCGCGGCTACGCGATCGTGCAACGCGTCACCGACGACCCCGTGCTGCCGGTGCTGCGGTCGGTCGGCGATGTGGCCCCCGGCGACCGGTTGCGCGTCCGCGTCGCCGACGGTGCGGTCGCCGCTACGGTGGATGCGTGAACGAGCTTGCGGGGGAACCGTCAGCGCCGCGCGAGCTTGCGAGCGAACCGTCGGCGCCGCGCGAGCCGGACCCCGATGTCGCGGGCCTTGGCTACGAGCAGGCGCGCGACGAGCTCGCCGAGGTCGTCAGGAAGCTGGAGGCGGGCGGCCTGTCGTTGGACGACGCCGTCGCGCTGTGGGAGCGCGGCGAGGCGCTGGCCCGCCGGTGCGAAGACCAGCTCGCCGGGGCCCGCGAACGCGTCCAGAAGGTGCTCGACGCGGCCGAGTGATCCGCGCGAGACCGACGTTGGCGGTGATCGAACCCCGGAAAGGTCGGGCTCAGGCGGCGAGCACGGCCGTCGCCATGCTCCGGAACTCGTCGTCGGTGGCACTGCCGGTGAGCACCAGCCGCACCCCGTTGACGTCGGCGATCCACACGGGCTCACTCGGCCGCGTGCCGTAGACGACCCACCGCGTGCCCGCCACGTCCAGCGTGCCCTGCGCAGGCATCGGCCGGTTGCCCGCGATGGCGACCAGCAGCGCCTCCTCGGTGGCGTCGCTCTGCTGGAGCTGCAGGTAGCCCGCGGACGGCGTGAGGTAGCCGACGCGGACCGCCTTCCGGTCGGCGATGACGTCCGTCCCCGCCGAGTTGGACCGCCACCCCGCTGGGGTCGCGGGCACCCGTACGGCGAACGGCACCGAGCCCGCCAGCCCACGCAGCTGCGCGGGGGCGTCGACAACCCGGACCGCCGATGGGTCCGCCGCCGGACCACCGGGCGTGAACCCCGCCCCGCTGGACAGGAACCCCAGCACCAGCACGACGACGACCAGCACCCCGACGGCGGCGATCATGTGCCGGATGGTCAGCGCCGAACGCGGGGGCTTCGACAGCGGTTCAGTCACGTGTCCATCATCCCAGCCCCGACCGCGCCTGATCTGCGAGGATCGAAGGCGAGCAGAAGGAGGCGCCATGCCAACGTCCAACAGCCGCCGCGAGGCCCCCGACCGCAACCTGGCGATGGAGCTGGTGCGGGTCACCGAGGCCGCGGCGATGGCGGCGGGACGCTGGGTCGGCCGCGGCGACAAGAACGGCGGCGACGGCGCGGCCGTCGACGCGATGCGCCAGCTCATCGGCAGCGTCTCCATGCGCGGCATCGTCGTGATCGGCGAGGGCGAGAAGGACGAGGCGCCCATGCTGTTCAACGGCGAGGAGGTCGGCAACGGCGAAGGTCCCTGGTGCGACGTCGCCGTCGACCCCATCGACGGCACCACGCTCATGGCCAAGGGCATGCCCGGGTCGGTCGCGGTGCTCGCGGTGGCCGAGCGGGACACCATGTTCGACCCGTCCGCCGTGTTCTACATGGAGAAGCTGATCGTCGGGCCCGAGGCGGCCGACGTCATCGACATCACGATGCCGGTGGCCGACAACATCCGTCGGGTCGCGGCGGCGAAGGGCATCGAGGTCAACGACGTCACGGTCTGCGTGCTCGACCGGCCGCGGCACACCGACCTCGTCAAGGAGATCCGGCGCACGGGCGCGCGCATCGAGTTCATCACCGACGGCGACGTGGCGGGCGCGATCTCGGTGGCCCGCCCGAACACCGGCATCGACCTGCTGTACGGCATCGGCGGCACCCCAGAGGGGATCATCGCGGCGGCCGCGATGAAGTGCATGGGCGGCGCGATGCAGGGGCGGCTGTGGCCGCGCGACGACGACGAGCGCCGCAGGGCCGTCGACGCCGGGCACGACCTCGACCGGGTGCTCACCATCGACGACCTCGTGCGTGGCGACAACGTGTTCTTCTGCGCCACCGGCATCACCGACGGCGACCTGCTGCGCGGCGTGCACTACCGCGCGGGCGGGTGCACGACGCAGTCGATCGTGATGCGGTCCAAGTCGGGCACGGTCCGCATGATCGACGGCTACCATCGCCTGACGAAGCTGCGGGAGTACTCGACCATCGACTTCGAACTCACCGACGAGCAGCTCGCCGCCGACCCGGTCCCGCCGCTGCCCTAGTACCGGCCGCGGCCGGTGCGGCGCACCGGCCGCGGCCGGAGAAGACTGGCGCCATGGGCGAGGAGAACGGCTTCCGGATCGAGCACGACACGATGGGCGAGGTCAAGGTGCCCGCCGACGCGCTGTGGCGCGCCCAGACCCAGCGGGCCGTGGAGAACTTCCCGATCTCCGGCCGCGGCCTGGAGCGGGCCCAGATCCGGGCGCTCGGGCTGGTCAAGGCGGCCGCCGCGCGCGTGAACAAGGACATCGGCGTGCTCGACGCGCCCGTCGCGGACGCCATCGCCGCCGCGGCCGACGAGGTCGCCGCCGGCGAGCACGACGCGCACTTCCCCGTCGACGTCTTCCAGACCGGCTCGGGCACCAGCTCCAACATGAACGCCAACGAGGTGATCGCCACGGTGGCCGGGCGCGCCGGGCTCAGCGTGCACCCGAACGACGACGTCAACGCGTCGCAGTCGTCCAACGACGTCTTCCCGACGACGATCCACCTCGCCGCCACCGAGGCGCTCGCCACCGAGGTCATCCCCGCCCTTGAGCATCTCGCGGCCGCGCTGCGGCGCCGCGCCGACGGACTGGGCCGACGTCGTGACGGCGGGCCGCACGCACCTCATGGACGCCGTGCCGATCACGCTCGGCCAGGAGGCGGGCGGCTGGGCCACGCAGGTCGAGTACGGCGCGGCACCGGGTGCGCGACACGCTCCCCCGGCTGGCGCAGCTCCCCATCGGCGGCACGGCCGTCGGCACCGGCCTGAACGCGCCTGTCGGGTTCGGCGCCGCCGTCGTCGAGCGGCTGCGCGCGGCCACCGGGTTGGACGTGCTCACCGAAGCGCCCGACCACATCGAGGCCCAGGCCTCCCGCGACGGGCTCGTCGAGGCGTCCGGCGCGCTCCGCACGGTGGCGGTCTCGCTCTACAAGATCGCCAACGACATCCGGTGGCTGAGCTCGGGGCCGCGCACCGGACTGGCCGAGCTGCGCCTCCCCGACCTGCAGCCGGGCAGCTCGATCATGCCGGGCAAGGTCAACCCGGTGATCTGCGAGGCGACGATGATGGTGGCCGCGCAGGTCATCGGCAACGACGCCTGCGTCGCGTTCTCCGGCACGCAGGGCAACCTGCAGCTCAACGTGATGATGCCGGTGATGGCGCGCAACCTGCTGGAGTCGGCCCGGCTGCTCGCGGCGGCGGCGCGGCTGCTCGCGGACAAGGTCGTCGACGGCGCCGAGGCCGACGTCGAGCGCACCCGCGAGTTCGCCGAGTCCTCCCCCGCGATCGTCACCCCGTTGAACAAGTACCTGGGCTACGAGGAGGCCGCGGCCGTCGCGAAGCAGGCGCTGAAGGAGCGGCGCACGATCCGCGACGTGGTGGTCGAACGCGGCCACGTCCGCGACGGCCACCTCACCGAGGAGCAGCTCGACACCGCCCTCGACGTCCTCGCCATGGCCCGCGGCGGCCGTTGACCCCGCAGTCGCCGGCCGCGAGTTGCAGGACTGTCACATTGCTGCGACTGAACAGCAGGAGGGTCGAGCATTGCTGCATACTGCCGGCGCTAGATTCCGCGCATGATCCGTGGACGTCGCCTGTTGTCCCTCGTCACGATCGGCGCGGCGGTGGCCATGGCCGCCGCGGGCTGCGTCAGCTCCGGAGGCGGCGGGGGTGGCGGCGGGGCGGCGCCGTCCGGTGGCACCGGCTGGGCGGCCGCCACGTCCGCGCAGGCAGGCGGCGGCATGGATGCCCTCGTCGCCGAGGCCAAGAAGGAGGGCACGCTCAACGTCATCGCGCTGCCGCCGCGACTGGGCCAACTACGGCGCCATCCTCAAGGCCTTCACCGACAAGTACGGCATCAAGATCAACTCCGCGAACCCCGACGGGTCCAGCCAGGACGAGATCAACGCCGTCAAGCAGCTCGGCAACCAGGACCGCGCACCCGACGTCCTGGACGTCGGCCAGTCGTTCGCCAACGGCAACACCGCGCTGTTCGCGCCGTACAAGGTGGCCACCTGGGACTACATCCCCGCCGCCAACAAGGACGCCGAACGGCGCCTGGGTCAACGACTACGGCGGCTACGTCTCGATCGGCTGCAACACCAAGATCGTCCCGAACTGCCCCACGACGTTCGCCGACCTGCTCAAGCCCGAGTACAAGGGCCAGGTCGCGCTCAACGGCGACCCGACCCAGGCGGCGTCGGCGTTCGCGGGCGTGTGGGCGGCCGCCCTCGCCAACGGCGGCAGCCTCGACAACATCCAGCCCGGGCATCGACTTCTGGGGCAAGGTCGCGAAGGCGGGCAACCTGCTGAAGGTCGACCCCAACCCGGCCACGATCGAGAGCGGCCAGACCCCGATCGTGCTCGACTGGGACTACCTCAACGTCACCCAGGCCGACAAGGTGAAGGCGTCGTTCAACTGGAAGGTCGCCGTGCCCACCGACGGCCTGTTCGCCCAGTACTACGCCCAGGCGATCAACAAGAACGCGCCGCACCCGGCCGCGGCCCGGCTGTGGCAGGAGTTCCTCTACTCCGACGAGGGGCAGAACCTCTGGCTCGCGGGCAAGTCCCGGCCGGTGCGGCTCAACGCGATGCAGCAGGCCGGCACGGCCGACAAGGCGGCCCTCGCCGCGCTCCCGCAGGTCACGGGCGAGCCGCAGTTCCCGACCCAGGCGCAGACCGACGCGGCGCAGCAGGCCGTGGCCAAGGGCTGGGCCGCCGCCACCGCCTGACGTGGCGAATACTCCTCGAAGCCCCGGCGCCGCCCGTCGAGAAGGTCCGGGCGCCGCGCTCGTGGCGGGCCGTGGGCGGCCTGGTGCCGTTCGCGCTCTACCTGCTGGTCTTCCTCGGCGGCCCGCTGTACTTCGTGATCAGCGGGGCGCTGTCGGACCCGGACAGGGCGGCCCACGCTCGACAACCTGGTCGCCACGGTCACCCAGCCGCAGTACCTGCGCCGCGTTCACGTCCAGCCTGGAGATCTCGCTGGTCACCGCGTTGATCGGCGCGGTGTTCGGGGCGTTCCTCGCGCAGGCGGTGCTCACCAGCCGCCCGGCGAGCCCGCTGCGGCGGATCGTCTCGACGGCGTCGGGCGTGCTGGCCTACTTCGGCGGCGTGCCACTGGCGTTCGCGTTCATCGCGGCGCTGGGCCAGACCGGCCTCGCCACGATCGCGCTGCGCGGCGTCGGCATCGACCTCTACGCCGCGGGCTTCCGCATCGACTCGCTCACCGGCCTCGGGCTCACCTACGTCTACTTCCAGATCCCGCTGATGGTCATCCTCATCACGCCCGGCGCTGGAAGGCCTGCAGCCGCAGTGGCGGGAGGCGGCGGAGAACCTGGGCGCGTCGGCGTGGGCGTACTGGCGGCACGTGGCGATGCCGGTGCTCGCGCCCGCGCTCGCCGGGGCCACGCTGCGTGCTCTTCGGCAACGCGTTCGCCGCCTACGCCACCGCGCTCGCGCTCACCAGCGGCACGATCCCGCTGGTGCCCACGGCGATCGCGTCGGCGCTTTCGGGCAACGTCCTGGCCAACCAGCAGAACGTCGGGCTGGCGCTCGGCTTCGACATGGTGATCGTCATCGGCGTCGTGATGGTGGTCTACCTGTTGCTGCAGCGCCGGGCGTCGATGGCGCCCCGGTGAGGCGCGCCGAGATGAGGGGCAGGCGCTGGCGGGTCGTGGTGCTCACGCTGGCCGCGCTGTACTTCGTCGTGCCGCTGCTGTCGTCGCTCGAGTTCAGCCTGCGCAGGCCCGGCGGCGGCTACGGCGTGGCCAACTACCTGGCGATCGCCACCGACCCGACCCTGCTCGACGCGCTCACGGTGTCGCTGGAGATCGCGGTGATCACGGCGGTGCTGGTGCTGGTGCTGGTGGTGCCGACGGCGGTGTGGGTGCGGCTGCGGCTGCCGTCGGCGGCGGGGCTGCTGGAGACCGCCACGATCCTGCCCATCGTCGTGCCGCCCGTCGTGATGGCGGCGGGCATCGCGTTCGTGCAGGCCAACCTGAACACGCCGCTGTTCAACGCGCTGTTCTCCTCGCCGATCAGCGCGCTCACGCCGTTCTACGTCGTGCTGGCGGTGCCCTTCGCCTACCGCGCGATCGACAACGGCCTGGCCGCGGTGCCGCTGCGCACGCTCGTGGAGGCCGCGCGCAACCTCGGCGCGAGCCTGGCCGCCGCGTTGTTGCGGGTGGTGCTGCCCGCCATGCGCAGCGCGGTGCTCGGCTCGGCGTTCCTCACGCTCGCGCTGGTGCTCGGCGAGGTCGTGATCGCGCGGATCCTGCTGTACACCAACACGTTCCCGGTCGCGGTCGTCGTGGTCGGTCAGAGCCAAGCGGGCGTGTCGGTGGCGCTCACGCTGGCCAGCCTCGTGCTCACCTGGCTGTTGCTGCTGCTCGTGTCGTTCGCGGGCGGCCGGAGGAGGGCATCGTGACCGAGCACCGACCGTCGAGTTCCGTGGCATCCGGCGCAGCTTCGGCGCGACCAACGCGCTCGACGGGCTCGACCTGGCGCTGAAGCCCGGTGAGCTGCTCGCGCTGCTCGGCCCGTCCGGCTGCGGGAAGACCACCGCGCTGCGCCTGCTCGCGGGCTTCGACAACCCCACCGCGGGACAGGTGCTCATCGGCGGCAAGGACGTCACGGGCGTGCCTGCGGCCAAGCGCGACACCGGGCATGGTGTTCCAGGCCTACTCGCTGTTCCCGACCATGACGGCGGCGGAGAACGTCGCGTTCGGGCTGCGGATGCGGAAGGTCGGCGCGGCGGAGCGCCGGAAGCGGGCCGCGGAGCTGCTGGAGATGGTCGGGCTGGCGGCACGCGGCGGCGCCTACCCGCACCAGCTGTCGGGCGGCCAGCAGCAGCGGGTGGCGCTGGCCAGGGCGCTGGCCGTGCAGCCGTCGGTGCTGCTGCTGGACGAGCCGCTGTCGGCGCTCGACGCCAGGGTGCGCGTGCAGCTGCGCGACGAGATCCGCCGGCGTCCAGCTCGCGGAGGGCATCACCACGCTGTTCGTCACCCACGACCAGTCCGAGGCGCTCGCCGTGGCCGACCGGGTGGCCGTGCTCAACGCGGGCCGCCTGGAGCAGGTGGACGTGCCGCAGATCGTCTACGCGCGGCCTGCCACCCCGTTCGTGGCCGAGTTCGTGGGCGTGATGAACACGGTGCCGGTCGCGGGCGGGCGGATCGTGCCGGGCGCGGCCGAGCAGGCAGGTGCGCCCGGAAGGACTGCGCGTCGGCGTGCCCGACGGCATCGCGGGCACGGTGCTCACCAGCACGTTCCTCGGCGCGGTCACCGCGGCTGGTGGTCACCACGGAGGTCGGCGAGCTGACGGTCGACGCGGTGAGCCACCCCGGCCTGCCCGGCATCGGCGACCCCACGACGGTCGGCCTGGCCTGAGAGTCACCGTCCGCTGCGCCGAGCGCGGAAACGTGACTCTCGGCGGCGCGGGTGAAGCGGTCTGCCCAGTCGCGCAACAGCTCCACCAGCTCCGGCGGCTCCCGCACCGTGAACTCCGCGCCGGTCATGCCCAGCGCCATGGCGGCCCAGGAGAGGGTGTCGGTCGTCATGCGCAGCTCGCAGGTGTCCGCATCGACCTCGGTGATCTCGGCCCACCGGCCCAGCTGCGGCCGCAGGCGCTCGGCCGGGGCGCGCACCGCCACCTCGACCCGGTAGGTCGCCGGGATGCTGCGGATGCCCGCGCGCACGAACTGGGCGGCGTCGGCCGTCGGGAGTGTGCGGGGCAGGAACCGAGCGCCGGTGCGGCGGGGCGCTTCGATGCGGTCGAGGCGGAAGCTACGCCAGTCGTGGCGGTGCAGGTCGTAGGCCACGAGGTACCAGCGTCGGCCCAGCGGGACGAGCCGGTGCGGCTCGGCGATCCGGGTCGCGCGGTCGCCGGTGTAGGTGGTGTAGCCGAACTCGACGCGCTCGTCGTCGCGGCAGGCCTGGGCGAGCGTGGTGAGGACGTCGGGATCGAGGCTGGGACCCGCGTTCCACGTCGTGGGCACGGTGACCGCGCGCAGGGCCTCCACCCGGCGGCGCAGCCGCGGCGGCATCACCTGCACCACCTTCGTGAGCGCACGCACCCCGGCCTCCTCGACGCCGGGCACCACACCCTGCGCCACCGCTTGCATCCCGACGGCCAGCGCGACGGCTTCCTCGTCGTCGACGACGAGCGGGGGCAGCGCGGCCCCTGCGGCCAGTTGGTAGCCGCCCTCGGCACCGCGGTTCGCGTCGACCGGGTAACCGAGCTCGCGCAGCCGGTCGACGTCGCGGCGCAGCGTGCGCGCCGACACCCCGAGCCGGTCGGCCAGCTCCGGGCCGGGCCAGAAGCGGTGGGTCTGCAGCAACGACAGCAGGCGCAGCGTCCGCGAGCTCGTGTTCGCCATGTTTCCAGTGTTGCCGCAATGCGGTCAGAAAGTGACCGCTGGGCCGTCTAGAGTTCTGTTCATGACCGAACGCGATGACCTTCTGGAGTCCCTCGCCGCCCACCGCGGCTTCCTGCGCCACACTGTGCAGGCCATCACCGACGAGCAGGCCCGTCAGCGTCTCACGGTCAGCGAGCTGACCCTCGGCGGCCTGATCAAGCACGTGGCCAAGACCGAGGAGGGCTGGGCGAAGTTCATCGTCGAGGGCCCCCACGAGCCGAGCGAAGTCGACTACGCCGCCTACGCCGACCAGTTCACCCTGCGCGCGGACGAGACGCTGGCCGAGGTGCTCGCCGAGTACGAGAAGATCGCCGCACAGACCGACGAGCTCGTCCGCACCTGGGACCTCGACGCCGTGCAGCCGCTGCCCAAGGCGCCATGGTTCCCGCCGGACGGCACCCGTTCGGCCCGCCGCGTGTTCGTGCACATCGTGGCCGAGACCGCGCAGCACGCGGGCCACGCGGACATCCTGCGCGAGACCCTCGACGGCCAGAAGACGATGGGGTGAGCGTGGACGAGAAGACCCAGATCCTCACCATCCTGGAGTCGGCCCGGCGGAGCCTGTCGCGGACGTTCGCCGACGTCACCGAGGAGCAGGCCCGCGCGACGCCGACGGCAAGCGCGCTCTGCCTCGGCGGGCTCCTCAAACACGTCATCTACGGCGAGACGATCTGGATCGACTTCGTGGTCGACGGCGAGAAGGTCGACGACCTCGACCGCTACGCCGCCAGCTTCCGGATGGAGCCCGGCGAGACGGTCACGAGCCTGCTCGACGACTACGCAGCCGCGGCGAAGCGCACCGACGACGTGATCGCCGCGCTGCCCGACCTGGAGACGGCGCACAAGCTCCCCGCGGCGCCGTGGTACCCGCCGGACACGGCCTGGTCGGCGCGCGAGGTGCTCCTGCACATCCTGCAGGAGACCGCCCAGCACGCCGGGCATGCCGACATCATCAAGGAGTCCCTCGTCGCCCGCTGAGCCACATGAAGATCGCCTCGAGCCGCACACCACGCAGGTGCCGACCGCCGTGGCGTGCGACTCGCGCCGATCATCGCGAGCCGCACACCGCGGTGAGAGGATCGGGCCGTGTTGTTCTGTGAGGTCGTCGCCGCGTCGGGCGCTGTCGGGGCCACCCGGTCCCGCACGGCCAAGGCGGCGACGCTCGCGGCCCTGTTGCGGGCCGCCGCGCCCGGGGAGGTCGAGCCCGCCACGGCGTGGCTCGCGGGCGAGGCCCGGCAGGGCCGGGTCGGCACCGGCTGGCGCACGCTGTCCGGCATCGACGCGCCGCCCGCCGCCGACCCGGCGCTCACCGTCGGGCACGTCGATGCCGCCCTCGACGCCCTCGCCGCCACTGCCGGTGCGGGCTCGACGAGGCGGCGGGCCGAGATCCTGCACGACCTCTTCGCCGCCGCCACCCGCGCCGAGCAGCGCTTCCTCACCGCGCTGCTCGGGGGCGAGCTGCGCCACGGCGCGCTGGAGGGCGTGATGTTGGAGGCGATCGCGGCGGCCGCGGACGTCCCCGCCGCCGTTGTGCGCCGCGCGTTCATGCTCGCCGGGAGCCTTCCCGAGACCGCAGGCCTCGCCCTCAACGGCGGCGCGCCCGCGCTTGCGGCCGTCAGCCTGCGGGTCGGACGGCCGGTCCGGCCGATGCTCGCCTCCCCCGGCGACTCGCTCGACACCGCGTTGGCGGGCCTCGGCCCGGACGTCACCGTCGAGTACAAGCTCGACGGCGCCCGCATCCAGGTCCACCGCGACGGCGACGACGTCCGGGTCTGGACGCGCACCCTGCGGGAGATCACCGGGAGCGTGCCCGAGCTGGCCGCGCAGGCCCGTGCGCTTCCCGGGCGCGCGTTCGTGCTCGACGGCGAGACCCTCGCCCTCGACGACGACGGGCGTCCGCGTGCGTTCCAGGACACGATGAGCCGCTTCGGCAGCGACGGGAACGAGCAGACGCTGCTCTCGCCGTTCTTCTTCGACCTCCTGCACCTCGACGGCACCGACCTCATCGACGAACCCCTCGGCATTCGGCTCGACGCGTTGGCCGGGCTGCTTGCCGACCATCCGCCGCTGCGCATGCCGGGCCTGCGTCGCCCGACGCCCGAACAGGCCGCCACTGTGCTCGACGACGCGCTGACCGCCGGGCACGAGGGCGTGGTCGTCAAGGCGCTCGACGCCCCCTACGCGGCCGGGCGGCGCGGCAAGGCGTGGCAGAAGGTGAAGCCGGTGCACACGCTCGACCTCGTCGTCCTCGGCGCGGAGTGGGGCTACGGGCGACGCACCGGGTCGCTGTCCAACATCCACCTCGGCGCCCGCGACCCCGACGGCGGCGAGCCGATCATGGTGGGCAAGACGTTCAAGGGCATGACCGACGAGCTGCTGGCCTGGCAGACGGCCACGTTCCCCGGCCTCGCCCGCGCCGACGACGGCGCCGCCGATTCCTTCGGGGCTGTGCTGCTGCGGCCTGAGCTGGTCGTCGAGATCGCGCTGGACGGCGCCCAGCGCAGCCCCCGCTACCCCGGCGGCGTCGCGCTGCGCTTCGCCCGCGTGGTGCGCTACCGCCCCGACAAGACCCCCGCCGATGCCGACACCATCGAGGCGGTGCGCGCGCTCGTGCCCGAGTAGCCGAACCCGGCCCCGCCCGGTCCACCGCGCACGGGCTAGGCCGTGTCCCGTGGATCACGGGCGATGGGCTTCGTGATCCAGATGGTTCCCGGCAAGGCGGAGGGCGGCTCTCGTACCGGGCGTACTCGAGTCGCCCGACAACGCGGCCGGGGGCCATCTGGGCGCGAAGACCGCGGTCGCTGATCCACGGGACACGGGCTAGGGCGCGTGCGCACGGATGCGAGTCGGTGGCGGCGCGTAGCATCCTCGTACCGTGCGCTTTCTCGACGGCCAGACACCGCAGCAGGACCTCACCTACGACGACGTGTTCCTCGTCCCCGGCCGCTCGTCGGTGGTCTCGCGGTTCGACGTCGACCTCAGCAGCCCCGATCCGTCCGGCGCGACCGTGCCCGTGGTCGCCGCGAACATGACGGCGGTGGCAGGGCGCCGGATGGCCGAGACGCTGGCCAGGCGCGGGGCGCTCACCGTGCTCCCGCAGGACGTCGCGCCGTCGGCGGTGGCCGACATCGTCGCGTGGATCAAGTCGCGGCACGTCGTCTGGGACACCCCGCTCACGCTCGGGCCCGGCGACGCGGTGGCCGAGGCGCTGTCGCTGCTGCCCAAGCGCGCGCACGGCACGGTCGTCGTGGTGGACGACGGCGGGCGTCCGATCGGCACCGTCGACGAGGCGGCCTGCACCGGCGTCGACCGGTTCACCCGCCTCGCCGACGTGCTCGATCCCGGCATCGTCGCGCTGCCGCTCGACACGCAGGCCCGCGACGTGTTCGAGGCGCTGGGCGGGCGCGGCACCGCGCTCGGGCTCGACGCCGACGGCAGGCTCGCGGGCCTGCTCACGGCGCTCGGCGCGCTGCGGGCCGCGATCTACACGCCCGCGCTCGACGCGGCGGGCCGACTCCGCACCGCGGCCGCGATCGGGATCAACGGGGACGTGGCCATCAAGGCAAAGGCGCTGCTCGCAGGCGGGGTGGACGTGCTGGTCGTCGACACCGCGCACGGCCACCAGGACAAGATGCTCGACGCGCTGGCCGCCGTCCGCGCGGTGGCGGGGCCGGACGTGCCGGTGGCCGCGGGCAACGTCGTCACCGCCGAGGGGGTGCGTGACCTCGCCGCGGCGGGCGCGGACATCGTCAAGGTCGGCATCGGGCCGGGCGCGATGTGCACCACGCGGATGATGACCGGGGTCGGACGTCCCCAGTTCTCGGCCGTGCTCGAATGCGCCGCCGCCGGGCGCGAGCTGGGTGTGCAGGTGTGGGCCGACGGCGGGGTCCGCCACCCCCGCGACGTGGCGCTGGCCCTGGCCGCGGGCGCGTCGGCCGTGATGATCGGCTCGTGGCTGGCCGGCACGTTCGAGTCGCCGGGCGACCTGCTGCGCGACGAGGCGGGTCGGCCTTACAAGGAGTCTTTCGGGATGGCGAGCAAGCGGGCGGTGAGCGCCCGCACCCGCGGCGACGGCGGGTTCGACCGCGCGCGCAAGGCCCTGTTCGAGGAGGGCATCTCGTCCTCGCGGCAGCTGCTGGACCCGCAGCGGCCCGGCGTCGAGGACGTGCTCGACGAGATCTGCGCGGGCGTGCGGAGCGCGGCCACCTACGTCGGCGCACGTACGGTCACCGAGCTGGCCGAGCGCGCGACCGTAGGCATCCAGACGATGGCGGGCTTCACCGAGGGCACCCCCCACGGCCTGTAGCGCGCCTCCGGCGCCTGCGCGCGGAAACCGCTGCTACCCACTCCGCGGCGCGGAGCGTGGCCGTGTTTTCCGCTCACAGGGAAGTGCGTCTGTGAGCGGAAAACACGGCCATAGCAACGGTTTCCGCGCATGAGCCTTTATGCGGCGGGGCCCTCTAGCATCTCCGTGACCAGCGCGGCGATCGGCGACCGCTCCGAACGCGTGAGCGTGACGTGCGCGAAGAGCGGGTGGCCCTTCAGCTTCTCGATCACCGCCGCGACGCCGTCGTGCCGTCCGACGCGCAGGTTGTCACGCTGCGCCACGTCGTGCGTGAGCACCACGCGCGACGCGGTGCCCAACCGTGACAGCACGGTGAGCAACACGCCGCGCTCCAACGACTGCGCCTCGTCGACGATCACGAAGGTGTCGTGCAGGGACCGGCCGCGGATGTGGGTGAGCGGTAGCACCTCCAGCATGCCGCGGGCGATGACCTCCTCCAGCACGTTCTGGCTGACCAGCGCGCCGAGCGTGTCGAACACCGCCTGGGCCCACGGCGCCATCTTCTCGCTCTCGCTGCCGGGGAGGTAGCCCAGCTCCTGCCCGCCGACGGCGTAGAGCGGCCGGAACACCACGACCTTGCGGTGCTGCTGGCGCTCCATCACCGCCTCCAGCCCGGCGCACAGCGCGAGCGCCGACTTGCCGGTGCCCGCGCGCCCGCCGAGGGAGACGATGCCGATCTCCGGGTCCAGCAGCAGGTCCAACGCCACCCGCTGCTCGGCCGACCGCCCGTGCAGCCCGAAGGCCTCCCGGTCGCCGCGGACCATGCGCACGCGCTTGTCGGCGGTGACGCGGCCGAGCGCGGCCGAGCCTGCCCCGGTCAGCCGCAGCCCGGTGTGGCAGGGCAGCTCACGTGCCGCGTCCAGGTCGATCACGCCCTCGCGGAAGAGCGCGTCGATGTCGGACGAGGTCGCGGCGAGGTCGGCCATGCCGGTCCAGCCGCTCGGCACCACGTCGAGCGCGTGGTACTCGTCGGCGGTGAGGCCGACTGCTGCGGCCTTCACCCGTAGCGGGATGTCCTGGGTGACGAGTACGACCGGGCCCTGCCCGCTCGCGCGGCGCTCGGCGGCCAGGTTGAGCGCGCAGGCGAGGATGCGCGAGTCGTTCGAATCGGTGCGAAAGCCCGCGGGGAGCACCTCCGGGTCGGTGTGGTTGAGCTCGACGTGCAGCGTGCCGCCCGCGTGGCCGACCGGAACGGGCGCGTCCAGCCGCCCGTGCTCGATGCGCAGGTCATCGAGCGTCCGCAACGCCGTTCGGGCGAACCACCCCAGCTCGGGGTGGTGCCGCTTGCCCTCCAGCTCGGAGATCACCACCAGCGGCAGGACGACCTCGTGCTCCTCGAACCGGATCAGCGACCACGGATCGGACAGGAGAACAGAAGTGTCGAGCACGTAGCAGCGCCGGGGTTCCGAGCCTTGTGCGCCAGCAGCAGGTTCGATCACGGGTGCTCCCTCGGTGGGCGCGGCACCACGCCCACTCTCCGGTGGGCCGGCCTGCCCTGGCCCGGACCTCCGCGACACCGCCGCGGACGCCCGCGAGGGCCGGTTGCCGGCCCTCTCGGGTGTGCAACACCACGACCAGGGCCTCCCGGGCGGTCCGCATCGGGTACGGCCCGCCGAGGGAAACGCTACCGGCGGTCACCCGGGTGCGGTCAACTGCAACGCCGTGTCGTCGCCGTGTCGCTCTCCCAGAATTAACACAACGGACTACCGTTCGTCGTCGATCAAGCACCGTCCGTCGTCGACCGCGGGCCGCTTTTGACACGTTCGGCTGCCGCGTCGGGAAAGGGACCGTTCGGCGTGTGGAGCACCGCCTCGGCCCCCACAGGGGCAGCTGCGGATCACCCGGCACGCGGTGGGGGCCCGAGACGCCCGCCGCGCGACGGCGTCACCCAGCAGGGCCGATTTCGGACGTGTCGCAGGCGAGTGGGAGCACCCGCCCGACCCCTCGGGATCGAGGTGGTATCACGCAGCGTAAGACCGTGAAGAGATACGGCATCCTTCAGGTGATTGGTGATTACCCAGCGTCGATCGACGCCGCCGGATTTGGACGAATGAATCCCCGCCCGGTCGCCCAAAAAGAGGAGTATCCGAACGGAAAGTATTTGGCTCACCCGATGGTGTTACACAGTTTGGTGGCTTGACAGCCACGCGCTAAATTTTTCCCCGGTCGGCGCGGGCTCCCCAAGTCGCACGCCGACTTCAAAGGGAATCGGTTTCGGCCGAATCCGCGTCACCAACAGGAGATGAACTGTGCTGAAGAAGGCTGGAATCGTCGTGGCTACGGCCGCCGCCGGCTTGCTGGCCGTGAGCCCGCTCGCCTTCGCCGGTGAGGGTGGGGACAACTGGGGTCACGACAACCACCACCACAAGTCGCACTCCGGGTACGACAACCACTCCCGGCACGACGACCACTCCGTCAAGTACGACCACTCGCCGTCGTGCGACTTCGCCCCGCAGGAGGGCGCGAACGGCGTGTCGCAGCCTGCCACCGGCGTCGGGACCCCGCTGCTCGGCCTGGCAGGCCTGGCCATCCCGGTCGCCGTGCCGATCAACGCCAACGTGCAGGCTCCGATCCTGAGCTGCAACAACGTGGAGGACGTGCTCAACCCGCGCATCGACCACAACCTCAACGGCAACGACCTCTAGATCGACTGCGCTGATCGACGAAGGCCCGGACCCACAGGAGGTCCGGGCCTTCGTCGTGCCAGGTAAATCGTGTTCACCCAAAATAGGGAATAACCTTTTCCGCCGGAGAATGCGGTCACTCAATGGTGGTAGAGAATTTGTTTTCGACGGATCCGTGCGATACATTTCTTGTGGCTGGCAGGCTCCCCCTCCAGGTCGGCCCGAAATGAATATGATGCGAACTCACGTGAGCTCGCACCACCCATCAGGAGAGACTGTGCTCAAGAAGGCTGCAATCATCGTCGCTGGCTCGGCTGCCGCAATCCTCGCGGCCGCTCCCCTCGCGCTGGCGCACGGCTACGACCACTCCCCGAAGTGCGACTTCGCCAAGCAGAAGGCCGCCAACGCCGTCTCCCAGCCCGCGAACGGCGTCACCGCTCCGCTGCTGGGCGCGCTCGGCCTTGCCGTCCCGATCGCGATCCCGGTCAACGCCAACGTCCAGGCCCCGATCGCGAGCTGCAACAACATCGAGAACGTGCTCAACCCGCGCATCGACCACAACCTCAACCACAACGACCTCTGAGTCGTCGCAGTTCGGTGACGCCGCATAGCGTCGCGTGAACAGGGCCCGGACCCCCGCGGGGGTCCGGGCCCTCGCCGTTCCCCGAAGGAGGCCTTCATGTCCCTCAGTCGTTTTGTCTACGTCATCGCCGCCCTCGGCGGCCTCGTCGCATCCGGGATCGGACTCGCAGGCGTGGCAGCCGCCGCACCCACGGTCCCGTCTGCGGTCTCGTCGGCCCCTTCGTCGGCCGATTCCGCGCCTGCGCCGCCGTCGGTGTCCGACGTTCCGGTGCCGTTCGTGTTCCGCCCCGTCGACACCTCCGACGGGCTCTTCGGCGTGCGGCGGGGCAGCGTGCCCACGGCGTCCACCCCGGACATGCAGCAGGTGCCCGTCGCCAGGAAGCTGCCGTCGATCGCGGTGGCGCCGCTGCCCGCCAACGCACAGTCGGACGAGTCCGCCACCTCCGACACCGACGCGGACGAATCGGCCGCCGAAGCCGACGAGTAGCTACGCGCCGAAGCGGCGGTGTCGAGCCCCGTAGTCGCGCAGCGCACGCAGGAAGTCCACCTTGCGGAATGCGGGCCAGTAGGCCTCGCAGAACCAGAACTCCGAGTGCGCCGACTGCCACAGCAGGAAACCCGACAGCCGCTGCTCCCCCGAGGTGCGGATCACGAGGTCGGGATCGGGCTGGCCGGACGTGTAGAGGTGCTCGGCGATGTGGTCGACGTCGAGCACCTCGGCGAGTTCCTCGATCGACGTGCCCGCCTCGGCGTGGCGCATCAGCAGCTTCCGCACCGCGTCGGCGATCTCCTGGCGGCCGCCGTAGCCGACGGCCACGTTCAGCTCGAGACCGCGCCGCCCGACCGTGCGCTCCGCCGCCGCGGCGAGCCGGTGCGCGATGTCGGGCGGCAGCAGGTCCAGCGCGCCGACGATCCGGACCCGCCACGGCGCCGTCGGCCCCGCGAGCTCGTCGACGACGTCGGCGATGATCCCCAGCAGCGGGTCGAGCTCGTGGGCGGGTCGGGTCAAGTTGTCGGTGGAGAGCAGGAAGAGCGTGACGACCTGCACGCCCTCCTCTTCACACCAGGCGAGCAGGTCGGCGATTTTCGCGGCGCCGACGCGGTGCCCGTCGTTGACGTCGACGAAGCCCGCCTCACGCGCCCACCGGCGGTTGCCGTCCAGCATGACCGCGACGTGCCGGGGGCGTTCCCCCACACCGCGAAGGTGGCGCGAGAGCCTGCGCTCGTAGAGCGAGTAGAGCAGGTCGCGGGCGCCCACGGCCGGTGAGCCTACGCCGCCCGCGGTGGCCGGCCGCGGTGGCCGGGCTCACCCGCGAGCGAGCGGGCTCAGGCGCAGGGTGCCGTAGCCTCGACGGCGTGCACGCCGGGACCGCCGCCCCGCCCCACAAGCCGAGGATGCGCGGCTGGCTGCACTTCTGGTCGTTCGTCGGCTCGATCGCGTCCGGCGTGGCGCTCGTCGCGGTGGCGGGCGCGCGTGTCGGGGCGGGCGCGGCGCTCGCCACCGCCGTCTACAGCGTCACGATCCTCGGGCTGTTCGGGGTGAGCGCGCTCTACCACCGCCACACGTGGCGCACCCCGCGCGCTCGGGCGATCATGAAGCGGCTCGACCACTCCATGATCTTCCTGTTCATCGCGGGCACCTACACGCCGGTGGCGGCGCTCGCCATGGATGCGGGTACGGCCCGCTGGGTGCTCACCGTGGTGTGGGGCGGTGCGCTCGCGGGCGTTGTGCTCAAGACGGTGTGGCCGCACGCGCCGTCATGGCTGGCGGTGCCGGTGTACATGGCGCTCGGCTGGGTGGCGGTGTTCGTGTTCCCCGAGCTGCTGCAGAACGGCGGCGTCGCGGCGTTCGTGCTGCTGCTCGCGGGCGGCGCGCTCTACACCGTGGGCGCGGTGTTCTACGCGACGAGGTGGCCGAACCCGTGGCCGCACACGTTCGGCTACCACGAGTTCTTCCACGCGGCCACGGTGCTCGCCGCGCTGTGCCACCTCGTCGCGATCTGGCTCGTGTTGCTGCGCTAGACGTGTCCCGTGGATCAGCGACCGCGGTCTTCGTGCCCAGATGGCCCACGAAGTCCATCGCCCGTGATCCACGGGACGCGGCCTTAGGCGCTCTCGCCGTCGGGACCCTTGGCCCGCAGCTCGTCGACCTTCGCCATAGCGCCGCGCAGCTCGGCCAGCCACTCGTCGGCGTGCTGTCCGACGAGCTTGACCGCCCAGGCCAGCGCATCCGAGCGCGAGCGGGCCACGCCCGCGTCCACGAGCGTGTCGAGCACGACCCGCTCCGGCTGCCGCAGGCGCGTCATCACCGGCACCGAGGCGACCGTGAAGAGCTGCTCGGTGTCGCCGACCCGCGCGCCCCACGCGACCTTGCGGCCGTAGCGGTGCTCGGCCTGGCGAGCGATCTCGATGCGCTCCTCGCGGGTGCTCTCGCGGAACCGGGAGATCCGGCCCGCCTCGGCGGCCGCGCGCTCGGCGCCGCCCGCGTCACCCTCGGCGAACTCGCCCTCAACGGGCGGCAGCGTGCCGACGATGACGATCTCCTCGCGGTCCACCGTGACGTCCGGCGCCTCGGTGAACCACCCGTCGGGAAGGCGCCCCGAGAGCCAGGCGGCGGCATCCTCCGCGCCCGGCAGGTCGGCCTGCTGCCATCCGCCGCGGCCCGGCCCTCGGCCGCCGCTTCCGTGCCATCCGCGGTGCATCCGTCCGCCCATCTCGACCTCCACTGCATCGGCCCCTCGTCGCCCGCGGGTGTTGCAGCAGGGGCCCCCTGCTGCGACTCAACCTCAGCAGGGGCCCCCTGCTGCAACCCGGGGGCGTGCTTACGAGATTACACCGCAACAGGCGTACTGCGCGTTCACCGCGCGCGAACCGCGGCGGACACCGCGTCTGGCGTGGTGATGGGGCGGTCGCAGACGAAGCCGCGGCAGACGTAGGCCGCGGGGCGCCCGTCGACCAGCGAGCGCGCCGCCAGCAGCGGCACGCCCGGAGCGTCCGGCGGCCCTGCCACGATCACCGTGCCGCCGGGGGCGGTCCGCCGCGCGCGGGCCAGCAGGTCGGGCCCCTCGCCCGCGATTGCGATCTGCAACGGGCCCGCGGCCTGCGCCTCGGCCGCGGTGAGCCAGTGGCCCGCGAAACGGGGGTGGCGGCGCAGCAGCGTGCCCGCGCCGTGCAGCGCCGCTTCGGCCGCGTCCCGGTAGCGGCCCCCGGCACCGGTCAGTACGGAGGCGGTGAGCAGCGCCGAAGTCAGCGCGGAGCCGCCGCACGGCGTGGCGTTGTCGGTGATCTCACGGGGCCGGTGCAGCAGGGCCTCCGCGTCATCCGCAGTGTCGAAGAAGGCGCCGCTCCCTGCATCGGCATTGGCGGCGAAATGCGTGAGTGTCACGTCGAGCAGCTCGGTCGCCGCAACGAGCCAACGCGGGGCGCCGGTGGCCTGGTGCAGCGCGAGCAGGCCGTCGGCCAGGGCGGCGTGGTCCTCGAGCACCCCCGCCGCTGCGCCGACCACGCCGTCGCGCGAGGAGCGGCGCAGCCGTCCGTCCACCATATGGCGGTCCAGGAGCAGCTCGGCTGCGCGCACCGCGGCGGCCACCCAGGCAGGCCGGTCGAGCGCGGCCCCGCCCTCGGCGAGCGCGACGATCGCCAGCCCGTTCCACGCGGTGACCACCTTGTCGTCGCGGGCGGGCTGGGGGCGGGCGGCGCGGGCGGCCAGTAGCGCGGCCCGCACCCGTTCCCAGCGCGGGGGGTCGTTGGGATCGGCGGCCAGCTGCAGCGTGGAGGCGCCGTGCTCGAACGTGCCCGCGTCGGTCACCGTGAGCAAGTGCGCCGCCCACGCCCCGTCCTCGGCGCCCAGGACGTCGGCGAGCTGGGCGGGCGTCCACGCGTAGGTCTTGCCCTCGACGCCGTCGGTGTCCGCGTCGAGCGCGGAGGCGAAGCCGCCCTCGGCGGTGCCAAGGTCGCGCACCAGGAAGGCGGCGGTCTCGTCGGCCACCCGCAGCGCCAACGCCGAGCCGGTGACCCGGTGCAGATGGGCGTAGACCCGCAGCAGCAGCGCGTTGTCGTAGAGCATCTTCTCGAAGTGCGGCACCACCCACTGCGCGTCGACGCTGTAGCGCGCGAAACCGCCCGCGAGCTGGTCGTACATCCCGCCGCGGGCCATCCGTCCCGCGGTCAGCTCGACCATGCGCAGCGCGGTGGCCGAACTCGTGCGCTCGTAGTGGCGTAGCAGGAACTCCAGCACCATCGACGGCGGGAACTTCGGTGCGCCGCCGAACCCGCCCGCCTGCCCGTCGAACTCCGCGTGCAGCCCGGCGACGGCATCGTCGAGGGCCGCGTCGTCGACGGCCGCGGCGGGCAGTGCCGCGGCCGCGGCATCCGCGAGCCTGCCCGCGATCTCCCCCGCGGCGCCCCGCACCCGTTCGCCGTCCTCACGCCAGGCCTTGGACACGGCGTCGAGGAGCTGGCGGAACGCGGGCATGCCGTGCCGAGGCGCGGGCGGGTAGTACGTGCCGCACTGGAACGGCTCGCCCTCCGGGGTGAGGAAGCAGGTCATGGGCCAGCCGCCCCGGCCGGTCATGGCCTGCGTGGCGGCCATGTAGACGGCGTCGATGTCCGGCCGTTCCTCGCGATCGACCTTGATCGACACGAACTGGTTGTTCATCTGCGCCGCGGTGGCGGGGTCCTCGAACGACTCGTGCGCCATAACGTGACACCAGTGGCAGGCCGCGTAGCCCACCGAGAGCAGGACGGGCACGTCACGCCGGGCCGCCTCGGCGAACGCCGCGTCCGACCACTCCCACCAGTCGACGGGGTTGTCGGCGTGCTGGAGCAGGTACGGCGAGGTCGCGCCGGAGAGCCGGTTGGGCATGCACCTGAGCGTGGCAGACGTCAAGCCCCGTCGTCGGGCTTCTCGGTGTCCTTCTCCGGCGGCTCGAAGCTCGCGGGCACGCGTTTGAGGTGCTTGGTCATCGACCGGATGAGGAAGACCAGCGCGATCCCGAGCAGGATGATCACGACCAGGCCCAGCGGCGACGCCTCGCCGAACTCAGGGCCCTTGCCGGGGGGCGGCTGCGGATCCTGGGCGACCAACGCCGTGGTCGGCCCGGGACCCGCACCGACCAGCACCGAACTCACGCGCACAGGCTACGCGGCTCCCGCTCAGCGCCGTAGGCCGCCCACGCGGGCGTCGAGGCCCGCGAACAGGTCGTCCTCGGGCAGATCGGCGTCGACGAGGCTGCGCACGAGCTCGTAGTCCTCGGTGGGCCAGATCTCCCGCTGCAGTTCGCGCGGCACGGTGAACCACCGGCTCGTCGGGTCGATCTGGGTCGCGTGGGCCATCAGCGCGCGGTCGCGCACGTCGAACCATTCGGCGCACTGGACGCGGGTGGTGACGCGGGCGCCGGGGTCGGGCCGGTCGTCGCCCCAGTTCTTCACCCACTCCTCGTAGGGCGACTCCATGCCGCGGGCGAGCAACGCCTCGTGGAAGGCCATGACCCTGGCGCGCGAGAAGCCATGCGAGTAGTAGAGCTTCAACGGGTTCCACGGCTCGCCCGCATCCGGGTAGCGGTCGGGATCGGCCGCCGCGTCGAACGCCGCGACGGAGATGACGTGCGTCTTGATGTGGTCGGGATGCGGGTAGCCGCCGTTCTCGTCGTAGGTGACGACGACGTGTGGCCGGAACTCGCGGATCACGGCGACGAGCGGAGCGGTGGCCTTCTCGTCGTCGACCAACGCGAAGCAGCCTTCGGGCAGCGGCGGCTTCGGATCGCCCTCGGGAAGACCCGAATCGATGAAGCCCAGCCAGCGGTGCTGCACACCGAGGATCTCCGCGGCGCGCGCCATCTCCGCACGCCGGACCGCGGTCATGTTCGCCCGCACCTCGGGCCGGTCCATCGCGGGGTTGAGCACGCTGCCCGCCTCGCCGCCGGTGCAGGTGACGACCATGACCTCGTGGCCTTCGGCGACATAGCGGGCCGTGGTGGCGGCGCCCTTGCTCGCCTCGTCGTCCGGGTGGGCGTGGACGGTGAGCAGCCGCAGGGGGTTGTCAGGCATCAGGTGTGGCAGTCCTTCCGGCCGATGGGACGCCTGCGATGGTCGCAGAGCCCACCGACAATCGGCTCGTCGAGAGGTGGCAACGCCACGGCAGGCCCGGACGTTCCCGGCCAGGACTCGCGCCCGTGCGCCGATGCGGTTACGGTAGGCGGCCGTCGCGTCGGTCTGTTGGGCGTCGCGACTGCTCGACGCTGCTTTCTACGGCCGTGACCAGCACAGATGCCGGCCAGGGAACTCCACATCCCCGCGGACCGTTCGTCGAAAGACAGCGACGAGCGGCTGAACCCCGTGTTACCGTGAGCAGCACACGGCCCGCAGGCGGGTCGTGTTTTTCCTTACTCGGACCCCTGCCAGGGGCCGCGAGACCGGGTGGTGCCACGCGCCGGGCGCCATCGGGACGAGCACGCGGGCGCGCCGGACCGTGGCCACACGGGCCGCTAATGGTTGGAGGAGTGATGACCGTGACGGACGCGTCGGTGACCTGGCTGACCCAGGAGGCCTACGACCGGCTCAAGGCCGAGTTGGAGGAGCTCATCGACAACCGCCCCGTCATCGCTGCGGAGATCAACGCCCGCCGCGAGGAGGGTGACCTCAAGGAGAACGGCGGCTACCACGCGGCTCGGGAGGAGCAGGGCCAGCAGGAGGCCCGCATCCGCCAGCTGCAGGAGCTGCTGCGCACGGCGCAGGTCGGCACCGCCCCCACCAGCACCGACACGGTGTCCCCCGGCATGGTCCTCAAGATCCGCTACGAGGGCGACGACGACACCGAGACCGTGCTGCTCGGCTCCCGCGAGGAGGGTGTGCGGGGCGGCCTGGAGGTCGTGTCGCCCAGCTCGCCGCTCGGCGCGGCCCTCATCGGCGCCCACGTCGGCGACACCCGCGAGTACCAGCTGCCCGACGGCGGCAACATGAAGGTCACGCTCGTCTCGGCGGAGCCCTTCCGATCCTGACCGGTCATGCGCGGGGCGCACCTGCCGTCTCGTCGATCACCGTGTGGCCCGCGGCCTGGATGGCCGCCACCAGCTCGGCGCAGTGCTGCGGGCCGCGCGTCTCGATGGACAGCCGCACGTCGACCTCGCCCAGCGGCAGGGCGACCGCGGTGCGGGTGTGCGCCACGTCCAGCACGTTGCCGCCGCGGTCGCCCACGAGCGTGAGCAGGCCTGCCAGCGCGCCGGGCGCGTCGCCGAGGCGCACCCGCAGCGTGAGGTAGCGCGCGGCGGCGGCCATGCCGTGCTGGATCACGTGCAGCAACACCAAGGGGTCGATGTTGCCGCCGGACAGCACCGCGACCACGGGCGTGGCGAACCGGTGCGGGTACTCCATCAGCGCCGCCACGCCCGCGGCCCCGGCGGGCTCGACCACCAGCTTCGCCCGCTCGAGGCAGTGCAGCAGCGCCCGCGACAGCGCGTCCTCCCCGACGGTGATGATGTCGTCGACCAGCGCCGCCACCTGAGCGAACGTGACGTCGCCGGGACGGCCGACCGCGATGCCGTCGGCGATCGTGCGCATCGACGGCAGGGTGATCGGTATGCCCTCGGCCAGCGAGACCGGCCACGCCGCGGCCCCGTGCGCCTGCACCCCCACCACGGTGACGTCCGGCCGCGTGCCCTTCACGGCCGCCGCGATTCCGCCGAGCAGGCCGCCGCCGCCGGTGCAGACCAGCACCGTGCGCACCTCCGGCATCTGTTCGAGGATCTCCAGTCCGACCGTGCCCTGGCCTGCCATCACGTCGACGTGGTCGAACGGGTGCACGAGCACGGCACCGGTCTCGGCCGCGAATCCCTGCGCCGCGGCGATGCTCTCGTCCACCGTGTGGCCGACGAGGCGCACCTCGGCGCCGTAGCCCTTCGTCGCGGCGACCTTGGGCAGCGCCGCCCCGACCGGCATGAACACCGTCGCGTGGATCCCGAGCATCTGGGCGGCGAGCGCGACACCCTGCGCGTGGTTGCCCGCGCTCGCCGCGACCACGCCACGAGCCCGCTCCGCGGCGTCCAGCCTGGCGATGCGGGTGTACGCGCCACGGATCTTGAAAGATCCCGTGCGCTGCAGGTTCTCGCACTTCAGCCCGACCGGGCCGCCGCACAGCTCGGTGAGCGCTCTGGCCCCCGCGATCGGCGTCTGCGCGACGACGCCCGCGAGGAGCGCGCGGGCGGCCTGCACGTCGGCGAGCCCCACGGGATGGGTGGCGGCGGTCACCGTCGCATCCTCGCAGGCGTCGTGGCGATACGGCGGGTAACCTCGATGGCATGACCGCGGCTTCGGCGCGATTGCGCACCTTCGCGCCGCTGCTCGTGGCCACGGTGCTGGCTCTGGTCGCCGTGTTCACCGTGCACCACGCCGCGTGCGCCGATCCCGGCCGCTACGTGCCCACCGGTGGCGGAGGCTACGTGCTGGTCGGCGGCTGCGTCGCCCCGGGCGACATCGTGGTGCCCGCCCGTCCGGTCCCCGCGCCCGACGACGCCTCGGCCCCCACCCGCTCCTGACGCCGACGAGGCGGCCCACCTCACGCTGGACGACCTGGAGCCTGCGCTGAGGCGGCACTGAGGCGGCACTGAGGCGGCACTGACGCCCGTCACCCCGCCACGGCCGGCACGGGCGCCGGGTGGGCGGCGACCGTCCGGGCGATGCCCTGCGCCAGGCCCACCCGCGGCCGCCAGCCGCAGGGCCGCCAGTGCGGGTTTCGGGTCGGCGCACAGGTCGTGCTCCTGCGGCCGGCTTAGGCCCGGCTGAGGGCGTCGCGAAGGTCCTCCACCAGGTCGTCGACGTCCTCGATGCCCACCGAGAGCCGCACGAGGTCGTCGGGCACCTGCAGCGCCGAGCCCGCGACCGACATGTGCGTCATCTGCCCGGGGTGCTCGATGAGCGACTCGACGCCGCCGAGCGACTCCGCGAGTGTGAACACCTCCGTGGCCGCGCAGACCCGCAGCGCCGCATCGCGCCCCTCGGCCATGCGGAACGAGACCATGCCGCCGAACCGGCGCATCTGCTTGGCCGCGACCTCGTGCCCTGCGTGCTCGGGTAGGCCGGGGTAGAACACCTGCGCGACCGCGGGGTGCCCGGCGAGGAACGCGGCCACCCGTTCGGCGTTGTCGCTATGGCGCTCCATCCGCACCGCGAGCGTTTTCACGCCACGCAGCGTGAGCCACGCGTCGAAAGGGCTCGGCACCGAACCCACCGCGTTCTGGATGAAGCGCAGCTCCTCGGCGAGCGCGTCGTCGGAGGTGATCAGCGCACCGCCGACGACGTCGGAATGGCCGCCGATGTACTTCGTCGTGGAATGCAGCACGACGTCGGCGCCCAGCGCGAGGGGCGCCTGCAGGTACGGCGAGGCGAACGTGTTGTCGACGACGAGCCGCGCCCCGGCCTCCCTGCTGACGTCGGCCACCGCGGCGATGTCGGCGATGCCGAGCAGCGGGTTGGTCGGCGTCTCGCACCAGATCACCCGGGTCTCGGGGCGAAGGGCGGCCCGCAGCGCGGTGATGTCGGCGAGGTCGACCGGCGTGTGCGTGACCCCCCACGGCCCGAGCACCTTGTCGACCAGGCGGAACGTGCCGCCGTAGGCGTCGTGCGGGATGACGACGTGGTCGCCCGGTTGCAGCAGCGCCCGCAACAGGACGTCCGTGGCGCCCATCCCGGACCCGAACGCGACGCCGTGCCGTCCATCCTCCAGCGCTGCGAGGCACTCCTGCAGCGCCGTGCGGGTGGGGTTGGCGCTGCGCGAGTACTCATAGCCCGAACGCGTACCGCCCACGCCGTCCTGCGCGTACGTCGAGGACGGGTGGATCGGGATGATCACCGCGCCGGTCGTCGGGTCGGGCTCCTGGCCCGCGTGGATCGCCTTGGTCGAGAAGCCGTGCATGGTCCAACGTTACGCGGTCTCTCCGCCGCCACCGCGGCGAGGAGTGCGTCGGCGGTGTCGATGCCGCCTCCGCGGGAAAGAGTGCGTCGGCGGTGTCCATGCCGCCTCCGCGGGAAAGAGTGCGTCGGCGGTGTCCATGCCGCCTCCGCGGGAAAGAGTGCGTCGGCGCGGCCCTACGAACCCAAGAACGCCAGGACGTCCGAACGGGTCACGACGCCCGCGGGCTTGCCGTCGACGAGCACCAACGCGGCGTCGGCTTCCGCGAACGCGCTCATCGCCGTGTCGAGCGCCTCATTCGCGCCGATGGTCGGCAGCGGTGGCGACATGTGCTTGGTGAGCCGGTCGGAGAGCTGCGCGCGGCCGGTGAACAGGGCGTTGAGCAAATCGCGTTCGACGACCGAGCCCACGACCTCGGCCGCCATCACCGGCGGCTCGGCCCGCACGACCGGCATCTGGGAGACGTGGAACTCGCGCAGGTAGTGGGCGGCGTCGGCGACCGTCTCGTTGGGGTGTGCATGCACGAGCGCGGGGATCGCGCCGTCCTTGCGTCGCAGCACGTCGCCCACCGTGGCGCCGGTTGCGGGCGGCAGGAACCCGTAGCCCGCCATCCAGGCGTCGTTGAAGACCTTGCCGAGGTAGCCGCGGCCGCCGTCGGGCAGCAGCACGACGACCACGGCGTCGGCGGGTAGGTCCGCGGCCAACCGCAGTGCGGCGACGGTCGCCATCCCGCACGACCCACCGACCAGGAGCGCCTCTTCGCGGGCGAGCCGTCGCGTCATGGCGAACGAGTCGGCGTCGGAGACGGCGACGATGCGGTCGCAGATGTCCTTGTCGTACGTCGTCGGCCAGAAGTCCTCGCCGACCCCTTCCACCAGGTACGGCCGCCCCGTGCCGCCGGAGTACACCGAGCCTTCCGGATCGGCGCCGATCACCTGCACCCGCCCGTCGGAGGCCTCTTTGAGGTAGCGCCCGGTGCCGCTGATCGTGCCCCCGGTGCCGATGCCCGCCACGAAATGCGTGATCCGGCCGTCGGTCTGCGCCCACAGCTCTGGTCCGGTCTGCAGGTAGTGCGACTCGGGGTTGTGCACGTTGGCGTACTGGTTGGGCTTCCACCCGCCGTCGATCTCACCGACCAGCCGGTCGGAGACGCTGTAATAGGAGTCGGGGTGGTCAGGCTCGACCGCGGTGGGGCAGACGACGACCTCCGCGCCGTAGGCCCGCAGCACGTTGCGCTTGTCCTCGCTCACCTTGTCCGGGCAGATGAACACGCACTTGTAGCCCTTGCGCTGCGCGACCATGGCCAGCCCGACACCGGTGTTGCCCGAGGTCGGCTCGACGATCGTGCCGCCCGGCCGCAGTTCGCCCGACGCCTCCGCGGCCTCGATCATGCGCAGCGCGATCCGGTCCTTCACGCTGCCGCCCGGGTTGAGGTACTCGAGCTTGGCCAGCACGGTCGCGTCAATGCCTGCGGCGACGGGCCCGAGCCGCACGAGCGGCGTGTTTCCGACCAGGTCGACGACGTGCTCGACGAACTGCATGGCGTCATCCTCGCACCCCTGGGAGGATGCCGAAGAACTCTGCCCGTAGCGAGCGAGGTCCAGGTGATGGCATCGCAAGACGGACGCCGCCGCCGACACCGGGGTTGTATCGGTGGCGGCGGCCAACGCCGCGAGGGCGCCGCCTGGGCGTCGCGCAGTAGGGCAGAGTTCTCCGGCGCGCTAGGTGTCCTGGCGACGCAAAGCGGGAACCCGACGGGACCGCGGGCGCGTTACCGCGGGAGACGGCGTGAGGAGCGGGACAATGGCGGCAAATCCGGCGAAACGCATCGCCGCGCTGGTCGGCGGCGGCCTGCTGCTGGTGATCGGCGTGGCGCTGCTCGTGCTCCCGGGGCCCGGCCTGCTGCTGGTGCTGGCCGGGCTGATCGTCCTGGCCAACCAGTTCCCCTCCGTCGGCAAGTACGTCGATCCCGTCGAGAAGCGGGCGATGCAGGCCATGGAGGAGAGCGTGGCCTCGCCGCTGCGCATTGCGGCCTCCGTCCTCGCGGGCCTCGCGCTGATCGGTGCCGGGATCGTCTGGGGCCTCAACAAGCAGCTGTGGCTGGGCGGCTGGCCCACCGGTTCAAGCCTCATCCTCTCCGGCGTCGTGCTGCTCGTGCTGATCGGGTACAGCTACCGCCGCGTGCGGGCGAAGCGGGCGGCGCCGGACCGCGGCACGGATCTCACCCGATCGTAGGAACGCGCCGTTTCCGCAGGTGAGGTCGTCCATATCGGGCGGGTCCACCCTTTCGCCGGTCGCACACCGTGCTCGTAGCGACACCGATCGCGGTGTGATGCGTCATCCGGTCGAGACCGCCTGATCCACCGGTACTACTCTCAGCGTCACTCAGGAGCTCCCCACGCTGAGAAGAGGGCACACTTCTCGGCCAGGGCGTTCCCGCGATGAGACCGCCGTCCCCCGGAAGCCACACCCGGCTTCCGTGCGGCGGCACGATCCGGGACCCACCCAGTTCCGGCTGCATCACGGGCCACAACAGCAGGAGGGGCGCTCGGTGCTACTCGCCGAGTACGGGCAGGTGGACGACAGGACCTACAACAGCGACGACGAAGGGAACGATCAGCCGCTCGCCGGGGGCGATTCTCCGGGCTCGGCCGGACCCGCACCACCGGGCCGAGATGCCGGGCGCCCGGCCGACGACCCGTCGCCGGGCACGCGAGCGGCGCGCATGGAGAGCGAGCTGGACGCACTGGCCCTGCGGGCCTCATACGGGGACCAGCAGGCGCTGGGCGAGCTGCTGAACCGGATCCGCGGACCGGTGGTGTGGCAGTGCCGCGCCCGCATGAACGGCCGCTCCATCGGCCAGCAGACCCCGGAAGACATCGCCCAGGAAGTGCTCATCGCCGTGTGTGGCGCGCTGGGCCGATTCCGCCACGCGGAGACGCGGTGGATGGCGTTCGTCTACGGCATCGTGCGCAACAAAGTGATCGACGCCTACCGCGCCGCGGGCCGCGACCGCTCGGAGCCGAGGGAGGAGCTCCCGGACCACGTCGACGACGACGACCGCGCAGGCCCGGAGGCGGCCGCGCTGCGCTCCGCCGACCGCGCCCTGCTGCACGAGCTGCTCGCCGAGCTGCCCGACCTGCAACGGGAGGTGCTCGTGGCGCGGGTGGCCATGGGCTACTCCGCCGAGGAGACGGCGCGGATGATCGGCTCGACGCCGGGTGCGGTGCGGGTGACCCAGCACCGGGCGATGGTGAAGCTGCGGGCCCTGCTGGCGCAGCGCATGGCCGACGACCGCGAGTAAGGCGGCCGCTGCGGCGGCTCACTCCCGCTCCACGCTGCGCAGCCCCCGCTCCGGAGTCCACCACTCGATGCGCAGGGCCGACGCGGTGGGTGTGAGCTGGGTGAGCACGACCTCGCGCACGTCGGCGCGGAACAGCTCGCCCGCCATCCCTGCGAGCGACCCCGCGGGCACGGCGATGCCTGCAACCTTGGCATCGCCCGCCCACTCGGCCTCGTGCCCCTCCGGCGGGGCCACCGAGGCGCTGTGCAGGGCGAACCGGGGATCGCGGCGCAGATCGGCGCCCTTGCGCGCCCCGGGCATCGACCCGAAGGTGAGTTCGCCGTTGGCGAACGCGACCTCGATGCCGGAGATGCGCGGGCCGCCATCGGCGCGCAGCGTGGCGATCGTCTTGTGCTTCTCCGCATCGAGCAGGGCCCGCACCCGCGCGGCGAACGCGGGCTCGGCTGACTCGACCTCGCTCCAGCTGGCCATGCCCGCACTGTGGCACGGGCCACCGACACTTCCTGAATCAGCGGGGCCGGTTTTCGTCGGGGGCCGCGCGTACTGTCGAGCCGTCCCACCGTGGGGCCCCGAAGAAGGAGAGACGATGCCCGAAGCCGTGATCGTCGCAGCAGCCCGCTCGCCCATCGGCCGCGCGTTCAAGGGTTCGCTCACGGGTATCCGCCCTGACGACCTCACCGTGCAGATGGTCCGCGCCGCGTTGGCCCAGGTGCCCCAGCTCGATCCCGCCGAGATCGACGACCTCATGCTGGGCTGTGGGCTCCCCGGCGGAGAGCAGGGCTTCAACATGGGGCGCGTCGTCGCCGTCCTTCTGGGCTACGACACGCTGCCCGGCACCACGATCACGCGCTACTGCTCGTCGTCGCTGCAGACCACGCGCATGGCGCTGCACGCGATCAAGGCGGGCGAGGGCGACGTGTTCATCTCGGCGGGCGTCGAGACGGTATCCCGGTTCGCCGCGGGCAACTCCGACTCATGGCCCGTCACCCACAACCCGATCTTCTCCGATGCCGAGGACCGGTCGCGGCACATCGCGGAGAACGGCGCCGACGACTGGAGCGATCCCCGCGCCGACGAGCACCTCCCCGACATCTACATCGCCATGGGCCAGACGGCGGAGAACCTGGCCAGGCTCAAAGGCGTTACGCGCGAGGACATGGACCACTTCGGCGTCCGCTCGCAGAACCTCGCCGAGAAGGCCATCGCCAACGGGTTCTTCGCCCGCGAGATAACCCCGGTCACGCTGCCGGACGGCACGGTCGTCAGCACCGACGACGGGCCGAGGGCGGGGGTCACCTACGCGGGGGTCAGCCAGCTCAAGCCGGTGTTCCGGCCGGACGGGCTGGTCACGGCGGCCAACTGCTGCGCGCTCAACGACGGTGCCGCCGCACTCGTCGTCATGTCCGACACGAAGGCGGCCGAGCTGGGCATCACCCCGCTGGCCAGGGTGGTGGCGACCGGCGTCACCGGCCTCTCCCCCGAGATCATGGGCCTCGGCCCCGTAGAGGCGTCGAAGCAGGCGCTGGCCAGGGCGGGCATGACGATCGCCGACATCGACCTCGTCGAGATCAACGAGGCGTTTGCGGCCCAGGTGCTGCCGTCGGCCCGCGATCTGGGGATCGACGAGGACAAGCTCAACGTCAATGGCGGTGCGATCGCGCTAGGGCACCCATTCGGGATGACGGGCGCGCGCATCGCCACCACGCTGCTCAACGGGTTGCGCACGCACGACAAGACCATCGGGCTCGAGACGATGTGCGTCGGCGGCGGCCAGGGCATGGCGATGGTGTTGGAGCGGCTCAGCTGACCCGCGCAACGCGACGGCCCGGCACCCCCCGCTCCAGAAGGGTGCCGGGCCGTCGGGCAGCTGCGCGTCAATTGCGCAGATAGCTCAGCAAGTTCAGGATCTCGATGTAGAGCCACACGAGCGTGGTCATCAGGCCGAACGCCATGTACCAGGCCAACGTCGCCGGGGCGCCGCCGCGGATGGCCTTGTCGGCCTGGTCGAAGTCGAGCAGCAGGCTGAACGCCGCCACGCCGATGATGACGATGCTGAAGATGATGGCGAGCGGGCCGCCGTCGCGGAGCCCGGTGTTGATGCCGAACAGGCCCATCACCAGGTTGAACAGCAACAGCACGATGACGCCGACCATGGCGCCGAGGATCCACTTCGTGAACCGCGGGGTGACCCGCACGGCGCCGGTCTTGTAGACGATCAGCATGCCGATGAGCACCCCGAAGGTGCCGACCACGGCCTGGAGCGCGATGCCCGGGTACACGTTGTTGAGCAGCCCGGAGATCCCGCCAAGGGCGACGCCCATCGCGGCCGAGTAGAGCAGCACCAGCGGCGCCTTGGCCAGGTGCGGCTTGAAGATCAGCACCAGCGAGACGACGAAGCCCACGAGGAACGCGGGCAGCGCGAGCCCGTAGAGGCCGGAGACGATGGTGAGCGCGCCCGCGAGGATTGCGGTGCCCGCGGCGATGCCGGTCTTGAGGACGATGTCGTCGACCGTGAGCGGGCGCTCGGCGACGCCCGCGCGCCCGACATCGACGGGCCGGGGCTGCGCGCCCGCGACGGCGGCGCCCATTCCGCCCGCCTGGTCGAAGGTGGCGTACCCCTGGCCTTGCGGCAGGTTACGGAACGCCGGATTGCTGCTGCTGCGCACCTGGTCCTCCTCGTCGAACTTCTGACAACCCGTCCAACGCACGAGCGGGCCGGGGCGTTCCCGGCAGGGTAAAGGCAATTTTACGATCGCCGCCACCCCCTGCGGCACATCATGCCGCAGCGGCGCCGGGTGGATCGAGTGCGATGCCCGCGTCCTCGAGCTGGGCCTCGGTGAGCAGGCGGGCGAACGGCCGCTCGGCGTCGGTGGCCTCGGTCAGCGGAGCATCGACGCCGACGATCCGGCAGGCCTGCACCAGCGTGTCGTCGTAGGCCGAGAGCAGGGCGAGATGGCGCACCTGCGTGGGATGCTTTCCGCACACCTCGCGGCGGAGTCGGCGAAGGTGTCCGACGACGGACTCCAACGTGGGCCCCGGCGGACGGCGGCGTTGCAGCCGAAGATCGAGAAGGTGGCCGATGGCAGGCGGCAGCCACCGGACGGCCGCCCAGACCAGCAATGTGGGAGTGGCGGCGACCAGCGCGTAGATCAGCAGGTCAAGTACGACCGAGCCGTCTCCCGGCACATTCCTAGATTACGCCCTTGGATCTGCCGATGGGTCAGGGGTTCGGCCAGTCGCATCGGCGAGCGCAGCTCCGCGGTTGTCCGCCGCGGGACGGAGCTCGAGCGGCGCCGCCAGACCGTGCAGGAGCAGATCGGCGAGGTGGCGATAGGCATCGGCGTCGGCCAACCCGGTGGCAGCGGCCAGCTCGCGCTGCTGGATGCGCACGGTCGTCGCGCTTACGACATCACCGACGAACCCCGCGTGCACCGCCCGGAACTCCCCGGCCACGACGCCCGCATCCACCAACTCGCTCACCCGTCGGGCCGCGGCACGCGTGTTGCGCGCGTACACCTCGGCCGCGGGCGTGAACCCGGCCACGTCGGCCAGGAACGCGGGCGAGGCCGGGGCGAGCTCCGTCGCCACCGCCTGCAGGTAGGCCGCCACCTTCGCGGCCGCGCCCGACACGTCCGCCACCGCTGCTTCCACACGCTGCGTCGCGGCGCGGAAGAAGTGCACGACAGCCGCCCTGACCAGCTGTTCCTTGCTCCCGGCCAACGCGTAGAGGGTGCGTTTGGAGCAGCGGAGCCGCGCGGCGAGATCGTCGAGCGTCAGCCCGCTGAATCCCTCCGCCAGCAGGAGCGCGACAAGGCCGTCGAACAGCTCGGCGCGACGGGCGAGGGTGCGCGACATCTGGCCAGCCTAGCGGGCAACAGCTACCCTGAGCGGTACTCAAGTACCTTGTTCAGTACCGAATGGGAGCGCCGATGGCCGTCGACCGCCTGCTGCCGACCCCGGAGGCCCACGATCTCCTCGCGCTCGTCCGCGAGATCGCCGACAAGGAGCTGGCGCCGCGGGTCGAGGATCACGAGCGCACCGAGACCTACCCCGAGGGCCTGTTCGCGACGCTTGGGGCCGCCGGTCTGCTGGGGCTGCCGTATCCGGACGAGTGGGGAGGCGGCGGGCAGCCCTACGAGGTGTACCTACAGGTGTTGGAAGAGCTGGCGAGCCGCTGGGCGGCGGTCGCGGTGGCGGTCAGCGTGCAGGCCCTCGCCTGCCACCCCATCGCCGCGTTCGGCACGCCGGAACAGCAGGAGCGCTGGCTTTCCCCGCTGCTCGCGGGCGAGCTCCTCGCCGGGTACTCGCTGTCGGAGCCGCAGGCAGGGTCGGACGCGGCGGCGCTCGCGTGTAAAGCCGAGCGCACCGACGAGGGGTATCGGATCACCGGCACCAAGGCGTGGATCACGCACGGCGGCAAGGTCGACCTGTACACGCTGTTCGCCCGCACCGGGGCGGGCGGCGGCGGTGTCTCGTGTTTCCTGGCGCCGGGCCACGCCGACGGGCTGTCGTTCGGCAGGCCGGAGCAGAAGATGGGGCTGCACGCGATCCCGACGGTCACCGCGCATTGGGACGGCGTCCTGGTCGACGCCGACCGGCTCGTCGGCCGCGAGGGCCAGGGCCTGCCCATCGCGTTCAGCGCGCTCGACGCAGGCAGGCTGGGCATCGCCGCCGTCGCCACCGGGATCGCGCAGGCTGCGCTCGACGAGGCCGTCGACTACGCGCACGAGCGCAAGGCGTTCGGCCGCGCGATCATCGACCACGAGGGGCTGGGCTTCCTGCTCGCCGACATGGCCGCGGCCGTCGACGCCGCCCGCGCCACCTACCTCGACGCCGCCCGTCGCCGCGACGCCGGCCTCGCCTACAGCCGCCAGGCGTCGGTGGCGAAGCTCGTGGCTTCGGACGCCGCGATGAAGGTGACCACCGACGCCGTCCAGGTGTTCGGCGGCTACGGCTACACCCGCGACTACACCGTCGAGCGCTACATGCGCGAAGCCAAGATCACCCAGATCTTCGAGGGCACCAACCAGATCCAACGGCTGGTGATCAGCCGCGGACTGGCAAGGGACCGATGAGTTCGGCGTCCGCCGAAGGTCTGCCTTGTGTGAAGGACGACGACGCGCCCGTACCGACGCGTCCCGGACCTGCCTTCCGGCGGCGCGCGGTGACGATCCGCCCCCAGGAGACCGTGCCCTACGTCGCCGACGACTGGCGCGACGCCATCGTCATGATCGAGCAGGGCGAGGTCGACCTGTGCTGCGTGCGCGGCGGACGTCGCCGGTTCGGCAAAGGCGCCATCTTGTTCATGGACGGCCTCGCGTTGCGGCACCTTCACAACCCCGGTCTCGAGGATGCGGTGCTGGTGGCGCTGTCGCGGCGGCGGTAACGCCCCGAGCGCCGACGCGATCACCCAGTCAGCACCCGCACGCTCCCCGGGGATCATATGACCGAGAATTCGACGGCAGGCCTCACCATGCTCGACGCCGAACGCTCGGTCGTCGTCACCGGTGAGGACCGCCATCAGGACGTGCTGGGCGAGTTGGCGCCCGAGCGGGGGCGCTCCCGCCGCGTCGCCATCGAGCTGGTGCCGATCGGACCCCGTCTGGAGGCGCGCCTCGACGGTCAGCGGGTGGGTGAGCTGACGGCCCTGATGTCGCAGCGCTACGGGCCGACCGTGGACAGCGTGCTGCGCGGCGGCGGGCGACCCGGCTGCATCGGACGCGTCGCCATGGGCAAACGGGGGGTCGAGGTGGAGCTGCGGCTGCCCGCCGTCGGCGCCGTCGGTCTCGCAACGGAGCAGTTGCCCGTCGTCTCACCCGTGAGAAGCCCGGGCTCGGGGCACCGGAGCCGCAAGCCGCTGTGGGTGGGTGCCGGTGTGGTGGGGCTGCTGGTCGTGATCGGCGGGGTGCTGGGCAGCCCCCGGGAGCACACGTTGACCGCGGGCCCCGCCGTGGCGTACGACCCGCCGACGGTCGCCGCCACGTCGGTCGCCGCGCCGCCGACGCCCGAGCCCACACCCGAGACGGCCGCCCGGCCCACCCCGACCCGGTCGGCGCGGAAGTCCGCCGTCGCGCCGACGCGATCGAATCCGGCCGTCTACTACCGGAGCTGCGCAGCGGCGCAGGCCGCGGGCGTCGCACCGCTGCGGACAGGCGACCCCGGCTATCGCACCGGGCTCGACCCCGACGGCGACGGCGTGGCCTGCGAGGTCACCTAGTGGCCAGAAGTGCGCAAGCGGCCCTGTCCGCGCACGGCGGCCGACCCTAGCGTCGGCAGCATGCGTATCCGAATCATCGACGCCTTCACCGATCGCCCGTTCGCGGGCAACCCCGCCGCCGTCTGCCTGCTCGACGGGCCGGACTGGCCGGACGACGCGTGGATGCAACACGTGGCGTCCGAGATGAACCTCTCGGAGACCGCGTTCTCGCGCCCCGAGCCCGGCCCCGATGCCGACCGGGGGCTGCGCTGGTTCACCCCGGCCGTCGAGGTGCGCCTCTGCGGGCACGCCACGCTGGCCACCGCGCACGCCTTGCGCAGCGACGGCCAGCTCAAGGGCCGGGTCCGGTTCGCCACCCGTGCGGGGGTGCTCACCGCCGAGGCCGCCGACGATGGAACGATCACACTCGACTTCCCGATCGCCCCGGTCACCCCGATCACGCCACCGGACGGCCTGGCCGACGCGCTCGGGGTCGACGCCGTCGCCATCTTCGACACGGGCGCGCTGGAGGACATCGTGGTGGAAGTCCGCGACGCGGCCGCCGTCCGCGACCTGCGCCCCGACCACACCCGCCTCGCCGAGCTGACCCGCCGCGGCGTCGTCGTCACCGCCGAGGGCACGGACGGGTTCGACTTCATCTCCCGGTTCTTCGCCCCGGCCGTCGGCATACCCGAGGACCCGGTGACGGGTAGCGCGCACACCGCGCTCGCCGCGCTGTGGTCGGAGCGGCTCGGCCGCGACGAGCTCGTCGGCCTTCAGGCGTCGGCGCGAACCGGCGTGGTGCGCACCCGCGTCGTCGGCGACCGGGTGCTGCTCACCGGCCACGCCGTGACGACCATGGAGGGCACGCTCGCCTGCTGAGCTCACCAGTCCCACGCGCCGCAGGCGTGCACGGGGCCCTTCGCGTGGACGTCGGCGGCGAAGGCCCATGCGGGCTCCTGGTCCGTCGCGTAGTACAGCTTGACGTAGCCCTCGGGGTCGCGGCGGCACACGATCCCAACCGCCTGCCCAACCCGGTCGGACACCTCGACCGCCGGGCAGCCGCCCGCCTTGCACAGGAAGAACTCGGGGTCGTGTCGGTAGAGCGTGGCGCCCGCGTCGACGAACGAGCCGCTGGTCCAGGAGTCGTCCCACAGGACGTCGGACGAGAAGGCCCGCAGATCGACCGAGGGTCTCGGGTTATGCGCCAGCACGACCACGAGCATCAACGCCAGCAGCGCACGACCGAAAAGCATCGACAACATGGGTGATCCGCTCCCCGTGGATCCGGGGCGGCCCCGCTCGCAAGGGAGCCGCCGGGCGAGGGGCGCGGAGCTCTCCGGGCTGTCCTAGGGTCCCCACCCTGACGCTTCCGGCCGCGCCCCTCATCTCCGCTGACGGCGGGTCGCGGCGCCGGGTTCGGCATCGCACCGAGAAGTTCGCAGGTGCTAACGGTTGCGGTCAGGCGTGCTGTCGTTGCTCCATGATCGTCGGTTCGGTGCGCAGAGCGGCCAGATCTGACCGCAAACGCGCCCGACCGGTGATCATCGCGGTCGGGCGCGGTTCCGTGGCACGTGTCGGGACATCGACTGACCGGCCCTGGTCCGGTTCAGGGTGCGGGCCGGATGTTGTGGTTGTTGAACAGGTTGGTGGGGTCGTACTGGCGCTTGGGCCGTGCGAGTCGTTGGTAGATCTCGCTGCCGTAGGCATCGTGGGCGCGGTCGCCGCGTCGGTTTCGGTGTCGAAGTTGACGTAGCTGTGGTGCATCGACAGCGGCCGCAACGCGGCTGCGAGTATCTCGGACCTCGGCGATGTGGACGGCATCTTCGGCGTCGGCGACCGCGGTTCCGATCAGGTTGTAGGTGTAGATCCGGCGTCCCGGCCGCTGAATGACGAGGTCGATGTGCCGTATCGGCTGATCGCTCCGCCCATCTGGTGGAAGTGGATCTGCGACAGCGGGGAACGCATCCGTGTTGCGTGGTCGAGCGCGATGTCGATGACGTCGTCAGTGAGGTCGGCGAGGTAGCCGCCGCGGAAGTAGTTGCGCAGCCCGGCAGGCTCGGTCGCGTCCAGCATGCCCTGGAACGCCACGTAGGGCATCGGCCCGAACAGGTCGACCGCGGGCCCGAGCGACCTGAGCGGGGCGAGCGCGGCCGCGCCCGGAGTGGGATCACCGCACCAGCAGCCGACGATGACGACGACGGGCTTGCCCACGAGCTCGGGCAGGGACGAACGGCTCGGGTGGCGCGATGTTCACCGCAGCCAGCAACGACGCCTCCTCGGGCGCGGTGGCGGCCCGTCCCCGGAACGTGCGCAACACCTCCGCGCCACGCTCGACGGGAAACATCAGCAACCCGGCGAACACCGTCGACACCTCGTGCAGGCCGAACTCGAAACGGGTGACGATCCCGAAGTTGCCGCCACCACCGCGCAGCCCCCAGAGCAGCGACTCGTCGGCGTCGACGATCTCGGCATCCGCGGTCACGATCTGCGCGCCGCGCAGGTTGTCACAGGCCAGGCCGTACGCGTCTCGCAGCCACCCGATGCCGCCGCCGAGGGTCAACCCGGCGACGCCGGTGGACGAGATCAGGCCGCCGGTGCACGCCAGCCTGGCGGGCGGTCGCCGTGTCGAAGTCGGCCCGCGCTCCGCCCGCCGCGCAGCGATGGCGACGCGGTGCCGGGATCGACGTCGACACCCCGCATCCTGGTGAGGCTCGACTAGGCGCTCGCCGTCGCGAGCACCGCCCGTGACCGGCCGGTACGCGGTTCCCATGATCGCGACGGCTGAAACCTTGGCGTGTATTCGGCACACAGGCGGTCCGCGCGGCCTCGGGCGGTCGGCCGGCAACCCCCGGCTTGACGCCTCGTCGTGTTACCGGCGCCAGTCCGCTCGCCCCGGGCGCCTACTCCCCGTCCGGATCTGCGCATAGACTCCGTGGGTTGGCTGGCCGACGTCTCGAACGAGACCGATCACAAGTGAGGTCGCGATGTACGCAGTGGTCAACCACATGAAGCTGAGCAGACCCCTCGACAACAACATCACCGAGCGGATGAGCTCCGAGCTGATGTCGAGCCTGTCCAAGAGGCCTGGCTTTGCCAACGCACTCTGCGTTCAGGTCGCCGACGACGGCATCGTCATCATTGTCATCTGCGAGTCGGAAGAGGCCCTGGAGCGATGCCACCAGGAAGTCGGTTCACCCTGGGTCGGTCCGAATCTCGGGCCCTACCTGGACAATACCCACCGCAAGGTCGGGCCGGTGATTGCCCGACCCAACTCTGAATTGACCGTCTCGCGAAGCTAGATGCGATGTAGGCAGCCCCTATGAGCGAACAAGACGTGGGACGGCGGATCGTCGGCATGGATCTGCACCGGCGGCGTAGCGTGTTGGTGCGGATCTCCAACCACCCGGAATATCTACGCGAGGTGATGGCCCGCCGGTGAGGCGCCGGAGGTGGTGCCGGAAGCGACGTGCGGGTGTATAATGGGCCGCGGACGCCCTGCCCGAACTGGCCGCGATCGTGCATCTGGCGCACCCGTTGGGGGTGAAGATGTTCGGTCTGCGGCGGGTGAAGAACGACGAACGCGACGCCGCTGACCTGCGTAGGACGAGGAACAAGAGCAGATACCAGCTACACGGGGGTCTGACTGGCCCCGCCCCTACAGGGATGACATCGCCGTCCCACCGCGCCCAGCACGCACGTCCCATGGACAGGCAGAGAGTTTTGCATCTCGACGCACTTACACTCCTTTTCCCAATTAAACATGGCCGACAACCTCGTCGTCAGGAAATGACGGATGGCGTAGCGGCGCCGTTCGAAGTGACAATGTGCGTCCGTCAATTGTAAAGTACCGCACTTGCTCGGTCCAACCCAGCTAGGCTCCCATGCTCCATCCACTTGCGTGACAACCTGGTCACCGTCGATTGAGCATTCTGCCTGTGTAGGAAATCATTGATTTGTACAGTGTTGCAACATCGCCTGCTGCCGACTTGCGAGTACGGGCATCGGATGTCAGTATTGCGATCATCCGACCGCTCGGCCCGAGAGTGAAGAATCCGAATGGGTTGGCGCCCAGGATATCGACGCGATCACCTGTCCTCTGCGCCATGAAGTATGCGGAGTCGAAGCGCCATGTTCCGACCAGATCCATGATGAGCTGACCTTCTTCGATAGGGATGCCACAAGCGACAAGCATGCACGATGACCGAGAGTGTGGAACGGGCATCTCGCTGCCAATCTTTCGACATCCCCTCGTCAGTGAGATGGGACTGTGTAGGCGACGTCGTTCGTCGGGTGTGACTCTCCGTCGACTGACGCGGTGGTGCTGTCCTGGCCAGGATCGGTCGGCCCGGCGGTCGGCGGCGTCGCCTGCGCGCTGTGCGGTCGGGCGCGTGACCTGATAGGAGCCTGTGCAAGAGGCGCCCATCACTGTCTTGTCCGTTTCGCCCGACCGCGCGCGCTGACCTGTCCGGTGCAAGCGGAAGAGGTGCAGCGGTGTCCAGCATGACCCATCATCCCGACCCTGTCCTCGAACCGGAGGTCGCGGCCATCGCGGCTGTCCGGCCGGTGGTTGCCGGTGTCGACACTCACAGCGCTACGCATCACGCCGCGGTCCTCGACGGGCTGGGCCGGAGCTGGGTGATCGGGAGTTCCCGGCCACCGCCGCCGGCGGCCGGAGGCATCAGTCTTGCCGCGAACGATGAGAACCGCGGTCGACGTCGGTCCTCCTTGACGGAGGACGATCTCCGCATGGGCGGGCCGCTGCGATGGCGAAAGGACTGGCATGGGAAGACTGATCTACGTGACGCCAGCGTCGTTGGACGGGTTCATCGGCGACGGGGACTACTCGTGGTCGGCGCCGTACGCCGAGGAGGTCATGTCGGTGCTGACCGCTGGCCTCGCGGATGTCGGCACGTACCTCTACGGGCGGCGGACGTACGAAACGATGGCGGTGTGGGAGACCGATCCGGCGGTAGCCGAGCAGTCCCCTGAGTCCGGCGGGTTCGCCGCGATGTGGCAGGCAGCGGACAAGGTCGTGTTCTCCTCGACGTTGGCGCAGGTGCAGACGCGGCGCACCCGGTTGGAACAGCAGCTCGACGCGCAGCTGGTGTCCGAGATCAAGGCGGTCAGCCGGGGTGATCTGACCGTCGGGGGGCCGACGCTGGCCGCCGAGGCGTTTCGGTTGGACCTGGTGGACGTGGTGGAGCTGCTGTGGTGCCCGGTCCTGCTGGGCGGCGGTATCCCGGTGCTGTCGGCGGGTGTGCGCCGGGATTTGAGGTTGCGGAGCGAGCGGCGGTTCAGCAACGGCGTGGTTCAGGCCACCTACGACGTGATCGGGCAGACACGACCGTGAGCAGTGGTCCGCTGCGGCAGCGGTACGCGAGAGCTGGCTACCGGTACCGTCGCTGAGGATCAGCCGTCGTCCCAGCGGGTCGGCCGGGTAGCGGGACGGCGGCCGGCCCGGGCCGGAGGTGGAGGGTTGGCCCGCGGGCCGGCGTAGCTGGCCGTGCGCCGCCGCAGGCGGCGCCTTGATCCTCTAGAGAGCTATTCGGCAGCATCACTCGGTGACACACCGGTGACTACATGTCGAGCAGATGAACCCCGTCGTGCACGCGGGTGACCGGTGCATCGTGGCGGAGGGCATCGGTGACACGCACGGCGTAGGCCGGGTCCATCGGGCTCGCGATCTCGGCTGTTTCTGCCCATTGGACCGAGCTGGCCTCGTCGCTGACGCGAGCATGGTCGGCCAAGGGGCGGCCGCGGAACACAGGCGCGACGACCGCGCGGGGCATGTTGTACACACCTGTCAGGCGCTCGACGGCGACGGGGACGCCGGTCTCCTCCAGGACCTCGCGGCGCACGCCGTCTTCGAAGGACTCGCCGAGTTCGAGTACTCCCCCGGGCGGCTCCCAATGATCGTTGTCGCGGCGGCGGATCACGAGAATCCGCCCGGTGTCGTTTACGACGATCCCCGCGGATGCTCACCAGCGAAGCGGCGCGTCAGGCATCTCTGGTTGACGGCGAGGTGTCAAAGTCACGTGGTGCCGCGTCTCAAGCGTGAGCCGTGCCGGACGCGCCTCATCCAGCAGACCGCGTTCGGTAGAGCGACGGAGTGTAGTGCTTGGGTCGGTTGTGCTCGGCGATGTCGATGAGGGCAGCGAAGGCGTCCAGCGTGGTGGCGCCGAGGAGTTCGGTGAGTCGGCGGATGCTGAGGTAGTCGCTGCCTCGCGCGGCAGCGGCGGCAGCGTGTTCGTCGATCGCCGGGAGATCCGCGGCCGTCGGGTGATGCACGGTGGTTCGTGCTCGGCGGGCCGCCTTGTGGGTCTCGTAGTCGATCTCGGAGTTGCCGGTGAGGTCGCGGATGATCCGCTGCGCCGCGTCGAGCGAATCGCAGTTGCTCAGGTGCGCGGCCGGGGTGATCGAGACGGCGCGTTTGGCGTCGACGCACGCAAGCCGGGTCGTTGCAGCATTGAGGTGAACGCGGTCGCCCGCGTCGCGGACCTCGACGACACCGTGGCCTGCCGCGGCGGCGGCAAGGAGGCCGGAAGCCTCGAGGGGGTGCCAACGGAAGACATGCCGAACGGGCGTGACCGCGGCAACGTCCAGGTCGGGGCATGGGGTCAGCGTCGAGATCGGCCAGGCGCTCGGCGACGGTCGCGGCCGATAGCTCGCCGTCGAGTCCGGGGCCCGCGATGACGAGTCGTGCAGGTAGACCGGTGCGGGATGCAGGCCGCGAGGCTGAGTTGATCGGCGAGCGGGCTACGCAGGGCGCCGTCGGCGCCGGTGGTGAGGGCGTCGCCGCCGACGTCGACGAGGACGAGGACGAGGTGATCGGCGTCGATGTGATGCGTGGCAGCGGTGATTTGGTCGGCGAGTCCTACATCTGCGCCGTGTGCGGGATTCGAGGAGAAGTAGCTGCGCAGGCAACTGGCGGCCAAACGCGGGGAGGGGATGAGCCAGCGGGCGGCAGGGGCGTCGTCGTCGCGTAACCCGATGTACGCCGGGGGCGATGTCGTCAAGGCCGGTGAAGTCCGACACCGAGCGGGACCCCGGCACCGGGTCGATAAGGAGCCGGTCCCCGACGAGTAGGTCATGGCGACCGGATGGCCGATCATGCGCAGCGGGCTGGCCAAGGCAGCGGCGGTTGATCGCGTCTCCGCCGCCGCTGATCAGGACCAGTTTCTGCGGGGTCCCCCCGGTGGGACTCGAACCCACACTCGAACCCTTTTAGGGGAGACACTCCCCCGCCGCGATCATGCCGGTGAGCTGCGCGTATGCGGCTAACCGTGATCGCGGCGGCGGGAACTTTGGCGTGATTCGGCACACGGGCGGCCGGTCTGGCCTCAGGCGATTCGCTGTCAACCCGACCTTGACGCCGCCTCGCGCGACCGGCCAGTCCGCTCGCCTCGGGTGCCTACTCCCCTCCGGCTCCCTCGTAGATGCCGCTCTCCTCGTCGTGCCGGCTGGGTCGTAAAGATGCCGGAGGCATCGCCAGCGACGGCGTAGCGCCTTTGACGCAGTCGGCGCGGCGTGGACGATCGACGGCGGAGGGAAGCGAACTACGCACAGACTCCTTCCGCAGGAGCTGCGCCGTACCGGAGCAGTACTGCCCGTGACCAGCGGCGGAGCGATGAGAAGCGGGTTGATTCTAAGCTCCCGCGTTCGTGCCGGTCCGGCGGTGCGTGTTCTCGCTCTCACGTGAATCTGAGCTCCGATGTTCCCCCTGTCCCTGCACCGCAGTGCGCCTGCGCCTGCATCGTTGCCGCGCGCCAAAACACACGCTCTTTTGTGTCGACGGGTGTGCGGTAACTGTGCTGCCCTCCGGGACTGCGGAGTCGGGACAGGGGAACAGGACGACACTTCCCCCGTCTGGTCTCCGCCGCGCCGCCCGCGCAGGGCCAGATCATTGGACGTGGACGATCTCCAGCAGAGTAGTGTCCCAGCGCGTCGAAGATCGTGACTGGCGTGGCGCAGCCGAACGGAGGGCATTCTGGAGAGCAATGGCCTGGCGTGGTCGGGTGCAGTCGTGGCGCCTGCCTCTGTGGCTCTGGCTCAACCTGGCGGCAATGGCTGTCAGTACGCTGCACATCCTCTTGGACTTCGGCATCGGGCTGTTTCCGTTGCAAGGCAACGTTGCGCCAGTGGTTGGTGCGGTGCTGCTGCTGATTGGTCTCATACAGGCGTGGTGGACGGTCTCCATCGCGGCGGGTGCGCGAGGCATTGCGGGCGGGGTGGCGAGCGCGGTGGTCGTGGGACTCGGGGTGGACGCTGCTGGTAAACGGCTTCTCCATCCAGTACTGCCCGCCGTCCTGCCCTGTCGCCGCGCCGCTTTCTCGACATCGCACACATCGGGAGCCTCGTGCTTGGCATCGCGGCGCCAGCGGCCGGGATCTGGGCGCTGTGGCGGGCGCGGGTGCGAATAGGCTGGGTGTTGCCTGCGGGTGCGCTCGTGATCGTGGTGGCGACGGTGGTATCGCTGGCCAATGCGGGCCCTGCGTAATGAGGTTTGGTCAGCAGTGGCTCTGCAGCCATGTTGCCGGGGGTGATCGCGTACTCGACGTCGCGCCCGGCCGCGAGGCGCTGTGGGCCCGTAACTGATGATGATCGATCGACGCTCGGCGGCGTCGATGCCGTGCCGCCATCGCCTCGTAGATCGGGCGCTCTCTCCGTGGCTGCGGGCCGGATAGCCGGAACGACGGCCGTGCCCGGGCCGGAGGTAGAGGATCGATGCGGTCCGGCGCCCCCGGGCCCGTGCGCCGCCGGGAGGCGGCGCCCTTGATCCTGTAGAGAGCGATTCGGCAGCATCGCGCGGTGATCACACGCGCGGTGACGCGTCGAGCAGATGAACCCCGTCGTGTACCCGCGTGACTGGTGCGCCGCCTCGGAGGGCATCGGTAACACGCACAGCGTAGGCAGGATCCATCAGAGTCGCGATCGTGCTCGGTTCGGCCCAAGAGATGAGCTGGTCTCGTCGGTGAAGATGCACGCATGGTCGGCAAGGGGGCGGCAGCGGAACACAAGCGCGACGACCGCGCGTGGCATGTTCTTGTACACGCCGGTAAGGCGTTCGACGACGACAGGGATGCCGGTTTCTTCGCGGACCTCGCGGCGGACGCCGTCTTCGAAGGACTCGTCGAGTTCGAGCACTCCCCCGGGCGGTTCCCAGTGGCCGTTGTCGCGGCGGCGGATCACGAGGATCTGCCCGGTGTCGTTGACGACGATCCCGGCGACGCTCACGGAGTGAAGCGCCGTGTCAGGCATCCTCTGGCATCCCTTGTTGACGGCGATTTGACAGAGTCGCGTGGTGCCGCGGCCTCCGGCGTGTCGGTAGTGGCGCCCGCGCGTCACCCAGCAGACCGCGCTCGGTAGAGAGACGGGGTGTAGTGGTTGGGTCGGGTAGCGCTCGACGACCTCGATGAGGGCAGCGAAGGCGTCCGAGGGTGGTGGCGCCGAGCAGTTCGGCGAGGCGCCGGTGCTGAGGTAATCGCTGCCGCCGCGCTGCCGGCGTCGGCCCCGTAGGCGTCGATCGCCGGGAGATAGTCAACGGTGGGGTTGTGCACTGTCGTTCGTGCTGGGCGATCCGCCTTGCGGGTCTCGTACGCGATTTCGGAGATGCCGGTCAGGCCGCGGATGATCGTCTTCGGCCGGGTCAAGCGAGTCGCCGTCGAGTCAGGTGCGTGCCGGGGTGATCGACACGGCGCGTTTGGTGTCGACCCACGCGGACCCCGGTCGTGGTGTCGGCGCTGAGCTGGACGTGGTCAGCCCGCGTCGCGGACCTCGACGACGCCGTCGGCGTCCGCTCGCTGCCGCGGCAAGTAGACCGGAGGCTTCGGAGGGGTGCCAGCGGAAGACTGGCGCGACACGGGCCGACCGTCGGTCAGCGTCGAGGTCGGGAGTGGGCTCAGTGTCGAGATCGGCGAGCCGTCTCGGCGATGGTCGCGACTGTTAGTTCGCCGTCAAGTCCGGGGCCGGCGATGACCAGTCGGGCAGGAAGCCGGTGCGGACGCAGGCGGCGAGGCGAGTTGATCGGCGAGGGGGCTGCGTAGGCCGTCGTCCGCGCCCGTGGTGAGGGCGTCGCCTCCGACGTCGAAGGATGGGTGATCGCGTCGAAGTGCTCGGCAGCAGCGGTGATTTGGTCGGCGAGGCCACGTGCCGTGTGGCCGGGATTCGAGGAGGAGCAGCCGCGCAGGTAGCTCGGCGGCGAACGAGGAAATGACGAGCCAGCTGGGGGCAGGGTGTGTGTCGGGGTGACCTCCAGGACGCGGGCGCGAGCCTCGAGGCCCGGCGAAGTCGACACCGATGCGGGGCCCGGGACCGGGTCGATGAGGAGCCGGTCCCACGAGTAGGTCATGACGATCGGGGGTCGGATGAGGCGCAGCGGGCCGGCCGTGGAGCGGCGGTGATCGCGCGCCCCCGCCGCCGGCGGCGACGATGAGTGGCTGCACTCACACGACACTACAGGCACCAGAGTGCACCAGAGTCAACTCCTGCACATCATGAGGCATACACTGGCCAGTGGCATAGGACAGTGAAGCTCGTGAAGGGGCAGGATGCCCGAGATCCAGGAGGTGCTTCCGAAGTACCTGCAGATCGCAAGTCATATCAGGACCAGATCGTTCGTGGCGATCTCGGGCCGGGGATGAGGTCCCGTCGGAGCGCGAGCTGGCTGCGGCGTGGACGGTCGCGCGGCCGACCGCGGCCAAAGCGTTGGAGTCGCTGCGGGTGCAGGGACTCGTGGAGTCCCGGCAGGGGTCGGGAACCTATGTGCGAGCGCGCGAGGCTGTGCCACGTGCGCGCGAGCGCTACGAGCGCGCCCGCGACCTCGGGACGATGTACGGCGCAACAGAGTCGGTGGAGTTCGTCGCGACGGAGATCATGTCGGGGCCGGGCCATGTGACTGAGGCGTTGCAGCTCGTCGACGGTGCCGACGTGATTCGCCGGACGCGGCTGCTGCGCGGCGACGGCAGGCGCCCGATCGAGCTGTCCACCTCATGGTTCCCCGCCGATCCTCGGCGAGAAGGCACCGCGGCTGCTGGAGCCCGAGCGCCTCTACGGCGGCACAGGCAAGTACATCGCCGAGACGACCGGACGCGAGTCGGAGTACG
>CAVTOL010000040.1:0-111340 GCA_963736375.1 uncultured Actinomycetota bacterium | reverse complement strand
CATCGGCGAGTCTCGCCGCTCGTAGACCTCTTCCACGGCGCCGGTCTCGGCTCGACCATCCCCGCAGCGCAGCTCAACGCCAGATAGCTGCCCGACGCGGTCGCCGCCATATAGCGGTCGACCAGCGCCTGCGGTTGCTTCTGGTCGGGATGAAGTGCAGGACCGACAACAACAACAACCCCAACGGTCGGCGCAGGTCGATCAGCCCGGTGGCACCGGCTGCGTCCAACGTCGCCGCAGGCTCCCGAAGATGGCCTGCACCGCGGCCGTGTACCGATTGCCCTCCAGCAAGGCGTGGCTGTGCGCGATGGCGACCGCATCGTTGTCGACGTAGACCACCCGGGCCTGGGATTGACCGACTGGGCCACCTCGTGCACGTTGCCGACGGTCGGAATGCCGGATCCGAGGTCGAGGAACTGGTCTATCCCGGCCTGGCACAGGTAGACCACGACACGTCGCAGGAACTCCCGCGCATCGCGCAGAATCGTCGGCAGCCGCGGCATCGCCCGCAGAACGTGCTGACCGAATTGACGATCCGACTCGAAGTTGTGCGACCCGCCCAGGTAGAAGTCGTAGACCCGCGCCACACTCGGACGCGTAGGGTCGACCTCGACCGGAGCCCAACTCGGTCGATCAACCGACATACCACCCCCAAGATCACCGGCCGTACCTCCGGCTGCACGCCGCGTGAAGACTACCGGCCAACACCACATCCGGACAGACGATCAAGACGCACCACGTGCGAGAGCCGCCGCCACGTGTCGTCACCGGTCGGTCAAAGACCTGGTCTCAGAACTGGGTCTTGATCAATCGGCGGACGTTGATGATGGCGCAGGCGAGGGTGAGCAGCGGGAGTGTGGTGCGCTCGGTGCGGTCGTAGCGCAGCCCGAGCCGTTTGAACCGCAGCAGCCAGGAGATGGTGCGCTCCACGACCCAGCGGACCCGACCGAGCTTGGACTTGTCTTCGATCCCACGCCGCGCGATCCGCACCTTGATCCCGCGCCGGTGCAGATACTGCCGACAGCGACGGAAGTCGTAGCCCTTTCGGCGTGGAGTTTGTCCGGTCGTCGACGAGGCCGCCGGGTCGTCCCCGCAGGCCGCGCACGGCCGGTTTGGTCTCGAGCAGCGGCTCGAACAGCTTGCTGTCATGGGTGTTCGCCGCCGACAACAAGGCGTGTAGGGGAAGCCCCGTTCGCGTCGCACAACACGTGGTACTTCGATCCGGCTTTACCCCGGTCAGTGGAGTTCGGGCCGGTTAGCTCGCCCCCCTTTTTTGATCGCGCCGACAATCCATCGATGCGCGGGGCGCCGGCACCGTCGTAGTGGGGCCGATCCGGCGGCTCGCGCCCGGCACCGGACGCCGCCCGGGCGGGCAGGCCCTCACGACGCGGCGCATCGTGTCCGCCGCCATCGCAGTCGCCGACCGGGAAGGACTCGGCGCGCTGTCGATGCGGCGGGTGGCCGTCGAGCTCGACGTGGCGACCATGTCGCTGTACCGGCACGTCCGGGACAAAGACGCGCTCGTCGCGCTCATGGTGGACGAGACCTTCCGCCTGCAGCGGACGCGCTCGACCGTCAGCCCCGACTGGCAGGTCGGACTCATGGCGGAGACCCGCGCCCAATGGCAGACCTTCCGCGCCCACCCCTGGCTCGCGTCGGCGCTCTCGATCAGCCGCCCGACACCGCTGCCAAGCGGGGTGGCCTACAGCGACCGAGTGCTCCGCCTGCTGCTCACCGCCGGGTTCACCGCCGACCAGGCGTTCTCCCTGCACCTGGTACTGCTCAACCTACTGCGCGGGTTCGCCACCAGCGTCGAGGCCGAGTCCGCCTCCGAGGTCGACAGCGGGCTGACCGCGGACGAGTGGATGGACACCCAGCGCGCAGCGCTCGAGGACGCCATGGCAGGCCAAGACCTCCCGGCCTTGCACCGCGTGATGTCCGAGCTCGAACCGGGCGGCTACGACTACGACCTCGACCACCTCTTCACGCTCGGGCTCGAACTCGTGCTCTCCGGCATCGCCGCTCGGACCTCACACCCCAGCACGGCGAGCTCGTGACGCAGCGTCAGGATCTCGACGTCCTTCGCGACGTCGGAGCGAGCGAGCAGCGCCAACCAGGACAGCACGCGAACGAGCATCAAGTAGGCAAGTCCGAGGGCCACGCCGAGCGATCATGCTGGGCTGGCACGGGACAGTGACAGTGAGGGCAAAGATGTGTCAGAGACGGTGACACGGTTCTCGGCACTCACACGGCGAGGACATACCGGCAAGCGCGCACGACCTCACGGGCCTCCGATCAGAGTCGACTCAGCGCCGACGCAAGAGGACCTGGTGCGCTGACCTGATGTCAAGGGAACGGTGTCGGCTCCGCACGTCGGCTCTGCTCGGCCAGGTAGAGCGCGATGGCCGAGTCGAGCCCGCCGAGTACGCGCCGGATCTCCGGTCGCCCGCTCTCCCCTGCGCGGGTGAGCGCGGTGATGGACCGGTTCACCGGTGCGGCGAGCGGGTGCAGGCTCAGACCGGGCCCGGCGTCCGGCAGCGCCATCCTGGGGATCAGGGCCGCACCTGCGCCTGCGCGCACGAGGGCGGCGAGCACGGAGAAGTCCGTGGCTTGCGCGATGACTTTCATGACGAATCCGGCGGCACCGCAGGCCCGCCGGATCATCTCGTGGCATGACGTCTCCACGCCGGGAATCAACCAGTTGGATTCGGCGAAATCGGACAGCCTCGCGGGGGCGCCTGGCGTCAGCCCGACGGCTGTCGCGACATCGGGATGCAGGGCCAGTAGAACCGGGTCGTCGAGTAGCGGGATTCGATCGCATTCGGGGAGTTCACGGGGCAGCAGGCTGTAGGCGTGGACGATCGCCACGTCGACGTCCCGGCCGAGCATGGCGTCGACGGACAGCTCCGGTTCCAGCTCGACGAGCCGCAGATCCAGGGGCTCCGGGGGCGACGGTTCGCGCTCCCAGAGCCTGGCGACGAGTGCCCGCGCGGCCGACGGGAACGCCGCGATGCGCACAGTGCCCTGTGCGCCGCCGCGCAGGGCATCGAGCTCGGCCTCGGCGGTCGCCAGGTTGCCCAGCACGACGTCCGTGTGGCTCACGAGCAGCAGGCCGGCTGCGGTGAGCGCGAGTCTGCGGCCGTGCTTCTCGAACAGCCGAACGCCTGCTTCGCGCTCGAGCACCGCGAGCTGTTGAGACACCGCAGGGGCGGTCAGGTGCATCGCCGCGGCCGCGGCGGAGACCGTGCCACGGATCGACAGCTCCCGGAGCAGAGCGAGTCTGCGGACGTCCAACATGAAGACGATCCTTTGTCTCTGTGTGGAAATGGTAACTATCGCTTATCGTATGCCGCGTCCATGATGGCGTCATGTCTCGGTTCCGCACGCCCCTTGCGCTCGGCCTCACGGCGGTCCTGTGGGCAACGGCGTTCCCCGCGATCAGGGTCGGCGTAGCCGACTATGGGGCCGCGGGCCTGTCGTTCGCGCGGCTCCTCGTCGCGTCGTTGGCACTGGCGCTCGTGGCGCCGATCTTGAGAGTCCGCCTGCCCAAGGTGCGGGACCTCCCGCTGATCGCGGGATGCGGAGCCGCGGGGATGAGCGCCTACCAGTTGCTTCTGAACTGGGGGGAGATCCACGTCCCGGCCGGAACGGCGAGCCTGTTGGTGGCCGTCGCGCCGGTGTTCAGCGTCTTGTTGGCAGCGACGTTCCTCGGCGAGCGGCTCGGTGTGCGTGCCGCTCTCGGGTCCCTGGTCGCGCTCGGTGGCTCGGCGGTGATCGCACTCTCCGGTGGCGACGTGGGCTATACCGCCGCCGCGTGGGTCGTCCTCGGCGCCGCCGCGGTGCAGGGCGTGTACCACTTCGCGGCGAAGCCACTCTTGGCGCGCTACCGAGCGGTCGAGGTCGCCTGCTACGCCACCTGGAGCGGCACCCTGTTCCTGCTGCCGTTGGCCCCCAACGCTTTCGCGGCCGTAGCGACCGCGCGCCCCCCGGCCACCCTCGCGGTCGTGTTCCTCGGGGTCCTGCCTTCCGCGGTCGGGTTCGTGGTGTGGGGATACGCGTCGGCCCGCTCCACCGTTGCGGCAGCCACCGCCGCGCTCTACCTGGTTCCGGTGATCGCCGTGGTGGTTGCGTTCGTCTGGCTGGGTGAACAGCCCACCGTTGCCGAGATCGCAGGCGGAGTGATCAGCATCATCGGCGTCGTCATCATCCGTGGCCTGCGAACGCGCAGCCGCGCGACTCCACCGGAGCCACGCCGACCCGACCGCGAAGCCGGGCCCGAGGTGGACCGGGCTGCGGTCGGTACCCGCTGCGGTGACGGGCGTTGATCACAGCCGGGACGCATCGACGGGGTGGGGGAGGGGTGTCAGGGTGGGTCGATGCCGAAGGTGATGGCGAGGCCGGAGCGTCCGTTCGGCGTCACCTCGACGGCGCGGTGCGTGGACGCTCGGCGCACCCAGTCGAGGTCGAGCAGGCGGTCGAGCAGGCCGCGCCCCAGCGCGCCGCCGAGGTGGTGCTGCTGCTCGTCCAGTGACGAAAACGCGCATGCTACAGTCCTGTTCCATGTGAGTGATGTGTCGCGAGAAGTGACAGAGTGGATGCGCTCAGCTGAGAAGCTTGATGTCGAGGGCGATGTTGAACCCTGCGCCGCTGCGGGCTAGGCCCATCATTAGCAGGCCCGCCCCTTCGAGCCAGTGCGCCATTTCCAGGCCGCCGACATCCAGCGGGCGCAGCCCGAGGCTCTCGATGAACGCCGATACGCTCGCCTTGGCCCCCGCGTCGTCGCCGGCGAAGAGCACGTCCTGCGGGCCGCCCGGGCCAGGACGTGACCGAAGACGGTGTTGAACGCCTTGACGACGTGCGCGCTCGCCGGGACGGCCTTGGCGATCTCCTGCGCGCCGGAAATGCCCTCCGGGGTGACCAGCACGGTGTCGTCGGGGCCGACGAACGTGTTGGAGATGTCGACGACGACCTTGCCTGCCAGCGCGTCCCCGTACTGAGCGACTACCGGTACGCCGCCGGCATGCGGCACGGCGAGGATGACGATGTCACCGGCCGGGGTGGTGCCGAATGTCCCGGCCGTGGCGCCGCCGCCGAGCGCGGCGGCCAGCTCTTTCGCCTTGGCCGGGTCGCGGCCGATGACCTCGACGGCGTTGCCGCCCCCGACCGCCCGTCCTGCTATGGCGCGGGCCATGCTCCCCAGGCCGATAATGCTGATGCTGCTCATGGGTGTGTCTGCTTTCTGAAGGTGGATAGGACGCCATGCCCACCCCGTCGTGGTTAACGGCGTGTCGTCGACTCCGTCGAATTAGCGCGTCTGGACGGCTGTCAAAGTCCTGACGTTGCCATCGGCCCGAGTGGGTGTCCAAGACTTCTTTCAGTCGCTGCGATACCCTGGAGGCATCGCCGGATCGGGAGGCTCTGTGGAGATCTGGACCTGCGCAAATTGCGCTACTTCGTCGCCGTCGCCGACCAGCTGCACTTCGGCCGCGCCGCCGATGAGCTGCACATCGCACAGCCGGTGCTCAGCCGGCAGATCCGCGCGCTGGAACATGATCTCGGCACCCCGCTGCTGACAAGGGACAGCCACGGCGTGCTGCTGACCGACGCAGGCAGGCAGCTGCTGACCGACGCCGGTCCACTGCTGGCCTCCGCGCACGCGGCCCGCCGCCGGGTGACCGCGGCCGCGCGGGGCAGCCATCGGCTCATGGTCGGCTTCCGGGCCGGCATCGCGGTCGCCCCGGCGGTACAGCTGTTCGCCACCCGGCACCCGGACGTTCGGGTGGACGTGCGACGGATCGAATGGGACGACCAGGCCCCGATGCTGCTCGATGGCCGCATCGACATCGGCTATGTGCGGCTGCCCATCGACGAGGCCGGCCTGCGCGTCGCCCCGCTGTACACCGAGCCGCGGGTGGCGGTGCTGCCCGCCGGCCACCGATTGGCCGGCAAGGAGGAAGTCACCGAGGCCGACCTGGCTGGCGAGCCGCTGGTCTGGCATGCCGATTCGAGTACGCAACCCACCAGCGCCCGCACCCTGACGCCGGGTACCTGGCGCGCGGGGTGGACGAAACGCTTGAGCATGTCGCGGCCGGCCGGGGCATCTCGTTCCTGGCCCGTTCGGCGACCGTGTTCTATTCACATCCAGACGTCATCTATGTGCCCGTCCCGGAGCTGGCGCCCGACCAGGTGTGCCTCGCGGTGGCGGCATCGCGCACCTCGTCGGTGGTCGACGACTTCTTCGCCGCGGCTCAGGCGGCGGCCCAGACCACGGCAGAATGCGGGAACTACGAAATGTGGCAGCTTGGAGGCGATGCCGTTTCAAACACGGGTGAGCAATTCGATTGATGTGGAACGGCTTGTCAACCCCGTGGTCAGAGTGGCGTCGCGCCCGTTTTTTGGGCGCGGCGGCACCGATTTTGGGCAGGCGTCGGGTACCGGTGTCCCGACGCAGCGCCCGCAATGCAGCGAGGACGAACGGTCTTGATGCCGGGGTGGCGGCTGCTACCGGACCGGGGTGGTGCTCGGGTGGGGTGGGGCCCACGCGCCGGGCCGGGTCCGGTGAGCTGTCCGCTCGGGCACCGCCGTGGCTATTTCAGCATGAAGCCTGCGTCGATCGGCACCGTCGACCCAGTGATCCACTTTCCGGCGTCGGACACCACGAAGGCGACCACGTCGGACACAACGCGCGGCGGGCGAACAGTTCGCGGGTGGCGTCGGCCACATGGGCGTCGACGCTCGCCGCATCGAGGTGTGCCCTGTGGGGACGTCCTGCGGGTGCCGCAAGGTGTTGGGCCGTGTCGGTACGAAGTGGATGTGGATGGTGGTGAAGAAGGTGGTTGGCCGTTGTAGTCATGGATGTCGAGCATCGCGCCCTGGGTGCGCGGAGTCCGCTGCCTGACACGCCGTAGCGGGATGGCGTGGATGTGCAGGCCAAGTCGGCAGAGGCCTGCGCCGCCGTGCCCGACCACGCAGTAGGTCGGTCAGGCACCGACCTCCGGCGAGGAGAGGTCGGGACGTGCGTCGTAAGCGGCGCGGGCGGCGTCGATGTCGGGCAGGTGGCCGATGCTCCATGCCAGCAGTGGTGCTGCGGCCTCGCGCAGGGTGGTGCCCATGGGGGTCAGCTGGTAGCTGACGTGGGGAGGCATGACGTTGCGCATGGTGCGGGCCAGGATCCCGTCGCGTTCGAGGCCGCGCAGGGTGACGGTGAGCATGCGCTGGCTGATCCCGTCGATGTCGCGTTTGATCTCGGTGAAGCGACGTGGTCCGTGGCGCAGGCTCCGCACGACCAGCAGCGACCATTTGTCTCCGATGAGGTCGAGCACGATGCGGGCGCGGGGTGCGTCGCACTGTTGTGGCTCACCGTCGGTCGCCATAGTTACCTCCGCAGAACCGAGGCACGCGAAAGTGCCTTATTGCCACGAGCGGGCCGGGCCAGCATCGTCGATAGTGGTTCCCAAGGGGAACCGGCAGATGAATGGTAACCGCGGCCGTGGGGTGCGCGGTGCGGCTATAGACGAGGGACGCTCCGACGATGTCGACATACCTGCTGGTACACGGTGCGTGGCACAGCGGCCGTTGCTGGGATCGGGTGGTGCCGCTGCTGGAGGCGGCCGGGCACCGGGTGTTCGCGCCGTCGTTGACCGGCTACGGCGATAGGGCGCATCTGCTCGGTCCCGAGGTCGGGCTCGACACGCACGTCTCGGACGTCGTGTCGCTGATCGAGCAGAAGAACCTCACCGAGGTGGTCTTGGTGGGGCACAGCTACGCGGGCCTGGTCATCTCTTCGGTGGCCAATGCGGTCCCGGACCGGATCGGGCACCTGGTCTACCTCGACGCGATGGTGCCGCAGGACGGTGAAACTGCGGTCGAGGTGATGCCAGCAAACCAGCACGTGATCGACGAGGCTCACAGCTCGGCCAGCGGCTGGCGGGTGCCGCCGCTGCCCGAGCTGCCGGCCCCGTACGGGCTGTTCGGGGTCACCGATCCGGCCGATGTCGCGTGGCTGCGCACGATGCTGTCGGACATGTCGGTGCTGTGCCTGCTGCAGCCGGTCCACCTGGACAACCCGGCCGTGCGCGCAATCCCGCGCACGCACATCCACAACACGGTCAAGCCGGAGGGCATCGTCCGTCGTCGGATCCCGGCCGTGCAGCCCAACGGCAGCCCATCGCAGGTATGGGACCTCCCGACGGGGCACGACTGCATGATCACCATGCCGGTCGAGCTGAGCGTACTGCTGCTCAAACTCAGTTCGTGAGCTAAGTGCGACAGCAGCGCGAACCGGCCTTGGTCGCGCAGTCGGCCTTCCGTGCGGCCGAGTAACTAAGAAGGAGCACACTGCCGGAAGCGATGCTTCCGGCCATTCTGCTCGTTGTGTGCTCGGAACGGGGGCGTTCCGAAGACTCGTGCGCACGCATTGAGCACGACGTGAACTACGGCGTGGTCGAGCTCCCCGGACGCGCGCCTACACCGCCGCCGAACTGCTCGAGGAGTACTGCGCAAGTCTGGGCCGCCGCTCACCCGCCAGCGCAGGTGAAGCGCGCGTGTTGGGGCCCGCGTCACTGACGCGTTCGCGCGTCCAGATCCCACACCCGCACCGTGTTGTCCCGGCCGCCGGAGATCACCACCGTGCGCTCGCCCGACTGCGCGGTGGCCACCGCGCACACGAAGTCGGTGTGGTCGGTGAACGGCGACCCGGCCGGCGCCCTGGTGGCCAGGTCCCACACCTGCACCGTATCGTCCCAGCCGCCGGAGATCACCACGGTGCGCCCGCGCAGTTGCGCGGTCGTCACGGCGACCACCCTCTTGGTGTGGCCGGTGAACGGGGCGCCGACCGGTGCTCTGGTGGCCAGGTCCCACACCCGCACCGCGTTGTCATCGCCGCCGGAGATCACCACGGTGCGCCCGTCCAGCTGCGCGGTCGCCACCGCCTGCACGTGACCGGTGTGGCCGGTGAAGGGTGAGCCGATCTGTTTGCCGGTGGCCAGGTCCCACACCCGCACCGTGTTGTCGTTGCTGCCGGAGATCACCACGGTGCGCCCGTCGAGCTGCGCGGTCGTTACCGCCGCCACGGCGGCAGTGTGGCCGGTGAAGGGGGACCCGATCTGTTTGCCGGTGGCCAGGTCCCACACCCGCATCGTGGCGTCGTTGCTGCCGGAGATCACCACGGTGCGCCCGTCGAGCTGCGCGGTCGCCACCGCGAACACGGGGCCGGTGTGGCCGGTGAAGGGGGAGCCGATCTGTTTCCCGGTGGCCAGGTCCCACACCCGCACCGTCTTGTCCCAGCTGCCGGAGATCACCACGGTGCGCCGGTCCAGCTGCGCGGTCGCCACCGAGGACACGGGGCCGGTGTGGCCGGTGACGGGGGACCCGACCGGTGTCCCGGTGGCCAGGTCCCACACCCGCATCGTGTCGTCGGCGCTGCCGGAGATCACCACGGTGCGCCCGTCCAGCTGCGCGGTCGCCACCCCGAACACCCAATTGGTGTGGCCGGTGAGGGCGTGTTCGGTGGTCGGGGTCGCGGCCGTGGTGGTCGGACGCAGCGGATCCGTCCCCGTTCTGGGGAGGTTCGCCCAGACCAGCGCCGCCCCGATCAGGGCGAGCGTGAAGATCAGCGCCCCGATGCCCATACGGATGCGCCGCCGTCGGGCAGCCCTCGACCCGGGCGGTTGCGCCGTCGGTGCTGCGGGTGGTGCTGGTGGGCGTGCCGGTCGCGACTCGACGACCTGTCCGTACCGATGCTCTGCGGGGAAGGGCATCGGCGGCGCGGGCATCGGCGGCGCTGGAGGCCGCGCACCGTGCGCAGCCGGCGACGCATCGGACGGCGTCGGATCCGCAGGCGCACCGACCCGTTCGGTCCGACCGGCGACCGTCGACACGACCCGCGGGACGGGTGGAGGAGTAGGTGCGGGCGGGGCGGTCGGTGCTGCGAATCCGTGCGGCATGCGGAGTGTCGGAGAGCTGTCCGAGTCGTTGCCGCGCGCTCGTGTCCAGTGCAGTCTGCGCGGCCGCGGCCAGCTCACCCGCGCTCGCGTAACGCTGCGTCGGCAGCTTGGCCATGCCTCGGGCGACCACCGGGTCCAAGCGGGCCAGATCCGCCAGGGCAGCCTCGGAGGTGTGGTCGGAGGGCCGGGGAGGTGGCCGGTGGAGGTGGGCGTTGATGTAGTAGAAGAGGTCGGGCTCGGTGTTCGGGGGCGCCACGAACGGCGTCTGCCCGGTCACCGCGTAGAACAGCACCCCCGCGAGGGCGTAGACATCGCTGCGGATGTCACCGGCGCCCTCGAACCGTTCCGGCGCCATGTAGGTCAAGGTGCCGACCAATCCGGCGCCGGTGTGGGTGGCGGTGGTGTCTGCGTGTCGGGCGATCCCGAAATCGATCAGGTGCACGAAATCCCCGCGGCGGCGGGCCTGCACCATCACGTTCGACGGCTTCACGTCCCGGTGCACCAGCCCCGCCGCGTGCGCGGTGTCGAGCGCGTCGGCGACCTGGGCGATCACCTCGACCGCCCGGGCCGGATCGAGCGGGCCGTCGCGGGCGATCAGCGCGGTGAGGTCGGTGCCGGCCAGCAGCGGCATCTCGATGTAGAGCTGGTCATCGATCTCGCCGTAGCTGTGGATCGGCACGATCGCGGGGTGGTTGAGCTTCGCGGCCAGTGCGGCCTCACGGCGGAACCCGGCCACGAAGTTCGGGTCGCCTGCGAGCGCCGGGTGCAGCCGTTTGATCGCGACCTCGCGGTCGGTGCGGGTGTCGCGGGCACGCCACACCTCACCCATCCCGCCCGCGCCCAACCGCGCGAGCAGCAGGTAGGGCCCGAACTCCTCCCCGCTCATGGTCCCGCTTCCGTCGATGCACATGCCGCGCCGCGTTGTCGAGCTACGCTCGCTGATCGAGGGGTATTCCGCGACTCGTCCAGCGTATCTCGACGGAACAGGGAACTCCCGGCTACGGGTTGGCTCGTCTGAGCCGTCGGCGCACGCCTGATCTGTAAGTCCGTCGGTGCCGGTAGGGCGGAGGCGCGGACGCCGACACTATGATGGTCGGATCAGGTATCCGTGTCGTCGGATCCGGTCGGCGGGGTAGCGACTACCGTGGGGCAGGTGACCGCTGCCGCCGATGTCGACCCGGTCGAGCCCGGTCGGGTGCCGTTCGCCGATGCCTCGCCTGCGCGGGTTCGCGAGGCGCTGACCGAGGAGGACCGAGCGGCGTTCGACCAGCAGTGGCGGGTGTTGATGGCACGTGCGACCGAGCGGCTCGATCTCAGCGAGGTCCACGAGGCGCTGCAGGGGTGGCGGCAGGTGGCTTGGGTGACCTCGGCGCACGGCCCCGACGCCTACCGGCGGACGCTGGTGTCGGCGCGGCAGCGGCTACAAAGCGGAGACCGGGCCCCGGGGGCGCTGCCGTGGGCGCAGTTGAAGGCCGAGCTGGGCCTGCCGGAGTGACAGCGGGCGTGCTCGGCGGGTGAGCTATTCGATCGATATCGATATAGCCGCCCAGGATGCGATCGCCGCATTGCCGGTGGATGCGCTGCTGGCGTTGGCGGAGGTGTTCGCCGTGGAACGTCGGCCGTTCGGTGAATCCGGAACGCAACCCGGACTCTGGGGTCCGCAACCTTCCCTTTGGGATCGCGGGCATGGTCACTTACTTGGTGGTGGAGCACCAGCAGCGCGTTGACGTCCTGTTCGTCACTTGGGCCGGGGTGCCATAAGCACGCCGCAGCCCACGACGACGGCGTCTACGCAACTTGCCGTCGCGTCGTCGTGGGCTGCGGGCTCGCTAAAGCCCGGTGTGCGTTCAGGGGCCGCCGATCTGCACATGCAGCGGTTACCAACGGCCGAGGAGGGTGTCGCGGCCGGGATGGTCCGTCTGGACGGCTTCGTGCGCTGACTCAACGAGCCGGTGGACGGGCTCGACTGGGAACGTTGAGCCCGTCTCCGCCGCTGCGTGATCTTGCCGGCATCGGTGGGTCCTCTGTGGACGACATGATTTGCGCATGATTTCACTGGGCGTCGTTGCGGGATGCTCGAGCCTAATGGCAACACCGCAATCCTGTTTGTGCAGGTAGGAGGCACTGCTCGGCGGCGTCCGGCACTGCTCGGCGACAAAGTCGATCTTTCGGGTGGTTACTGGTTCGAGTCCAGTCGCCCCCGCACGGTCAAACGCGCCCTGCACAACAGCTACCGGGTCAAGAAACCCGGCGAGCCGGCCAGCACCCGCCACCGAACATCGGCCACGATCAACCTCCACGGACTGCCACAGACAGCATGATCAACTTGGGGTACGTTGCATTGAGCGTTGGTACAGGTGGGCGCCGCTGGCAAACGGTCGACGGCGCCTCGGTCGCGTCTGGCAGTCATCCCTGAAGGGGTGGGGCCGGTCAACCCGCTGTTCTTGTTTTGGATCTTTCTTGTCGTGTCTTTCGCCCGTTCTTGGGCAGCGCTGGGTAAGGCGTCGGGGTCAGGGATCGACCCGGAGGGTCGACCGCGAAGGGACCACGCCTCTGTCCGGCTTACAGGCCGTCAGGCCTCGTCGCCTGCTGAGCAGCCACACGGCCGCGGCGGTCCCGATGGTTGCGGCTGTCCAGGCGGTGACCATGGGCGGGAGTCCTGGGCGCTGGGCGGCTCCGGTGCTGAAGCCACCGTGGGGGGTGAAGATGGCCAGTGTGGTGAGCGTGCAGGCGTAGAGCGTGGCCGCGACGGCGAAGCCGCGCACGATGAGCAGCGGCGCACGCTGTAAGGCCAGCGCAACGTACGCGGAGAGCATCGGCAGTATGACGGCGGCGAACCGGGCGGGCGGCGCCCACCCACCGTCCCAGAACGTGAAGGTGCAGACAATCAGCGTGTAGGGCAGGACGAGGGCCGTTATCTGGATATGCAATGGCCACCAGCGCCGGGCGGTGGTCAGCAGAATCCCTGGCAGGACCAGAATGAAGATCGGGAAGTTCGGGAGTACCCCGATGCCGGGATCCATCACGGTGCCGACGAGCCCGGGTAGTGGGTTCTGTTGAAAGGGCACTGCGCCGATGCTGACCTGGTTGGGTGCCGGTGACAGGGTGTGCCAAACGACGAGGTCGTAGACCTCGAGGCCGAGTATCAGCAGCGTGGCAGGCAGGAGTGCGGCGAGGACGCGAGGGCGGGTGGCACCGTCGCGGCGCAGCCGCAGCAGGAAGAACGCGAGGAAGAGCGGCGGGAACAGCAGGAATCGGGCGTGCACCCAGGGCAGCACGCCGAGGCAGGTGGAGACCAGCAGCAGGTCGCGGGTGCGCAATGTGGGGGTGTGCAGCAGACGCAGCGCGTACACGCATCCCAGGGCGCCGATCGGCTCGACGAATGACAAGCAGGAGTAGGTGAGGATCGGCGTGCCGATCGCGAACGCGAGCCCGACCGCGAACGCGGTGCGGGTGCCCACGCCCAGGGCGCGGGCGAGCAGAAACACGTTGGCGACGATCAGCAGCGAAACGACGATCATGAACGTCGAGACGCCCGCACGGCCTGCGAGCACGAACGGCAGGAGCCACAGGATAGGGCCGCCTATCCCGTGCCATGGCAGAGACTGCCCGTCGGGACCGTGCGCGATGTGCGGCGGGAGTGGCCAGGGGTAGAACGCGTGGTAGTTCCCGGCGTCGTAGATGCGCTGCACGTCGAGCGAGTGGTAGAGCTCGAGTGCTTGGCTGATGATCAGGTAGTTGGGTTCGTCGCCTGCTAGCAGGACGAACTGGTCATGCAGAACGGCGAGGATCCCCATCACGATGGCTGACAGCGCGAGCAGCAGGGCGAGGTAGCTGCGGTCGCCGGCGCGTTTGCTCGCAGTTGCGATCCGCCGCGCGGTCTCGGGCACGGACACGGCGGTGACGGTAGACCCCGGCATGCCGTGCCGCCGCTCCACACGTGTCGAGGTCGGACTGAGCCGGTGGCGAGGTCAGGCCCAACAAGCGCAGATCTGACCGATACTTCGAGGACCGCGCGACGCCAAGCTGCGCATCGACGAGCCCAACGGCACCTCGCACGGTGATCACGCTCGTCACTCTGCGGGCCGAGTTCGTTGGCGAACACCTCCACCATCGCGCGGCGCCGTTTACTGCGATTGGCGCGCGCAGTCTGAGCTCGGGTTTTCGCTGATCACGCTGCCATCTCGCCTGCTGCTGGCAGGCCCAACGCCAGTGCGACTGCCGCGTGCAGCGCGATGCCGGGCTCAGCGGTGCGGTCGTAGCGCCACGCGATGTACCCGTCGGGCCGTACGAGCACGGCGCCGCCATCCCCATCCCCGTTGCCGAGGCCGTAGGCGGCGCGCAGCCGCTTGGCGGCAGGCCCGTGCTGCTCGTCGAGGGCGAGGACTTGTAGGGGCGTGGGGCATTGGGCGGCCGCGGACCTCCAGCGGGGCGCACCGTCGCCGACGAGCAGGGTCAGGCGGCCGTCGAAGAGGTCGAGGGTGGAGCGGGCCCGTCCACGGTGTCGGATCCAGACGTGGGGTGCGCGGGTGCCCGTTGCCGCCCGATCGGCCGCCGGTCCCATGGCCACGACGTTCGAGGTGTAGCGGGTGTCGAGAGTGGCCGCGATCCGGTCGGGCGGGGCTGGCCTGTCCAGCTGCACCGACGAGAGGGTGTTGTGCTCGGCGGGCGGGCGCCGCTCGGCCTCGTAGCTGTCGAGCAGTGCAGGTCCGGCCCAGCCGCGGGTCACCCACGCGAGCTTCCAGCCGAGGTTGTGCGCGCCTTGGATCGCGGTGTTCATGCCGACGGCGCCGCGGGGCGTCATCCGGTGTGCCGAGTCGCCGACGAGGAACACGTTGCCCGACCGGAACGAACGCGCCAGCTCGGCGGCCAGCTCGAACTGCAGTCCGGCGATGATCTGCAGGTCGGGCGTCGGGACGCCGATGGCCGCCCGGACCAGCGCATCGAGGTCGTCGAGCGGAACGTCGGCGGGTCGTAGGTAGCCCCACCGGCCGCCGCCGAGGGGGAACACGACGTTCGGCCGGAACGGTTCGCCGAGGAAGTACAGGGGGTAGCGCCTGCGGCCGAGCACCGGGTCGAGGTCGGCGCGGAACATGATGTTGACATGTGGGCCGAGCGAGCCCAGCCGGTCGAACGGGATTCCGAGGATCTGCCGGACCGTGCTGCGGGGGCCGTCCGCGCCGACCGCGAATCGGGCGTGCACCCGGGTCACCGCGCCGGTCGACCGGTCCCGGAGCTGCGCGTGCACTCCGGCGCTGTCGTCGACGAGGTCGGTCAGCTCGACGCCGAACCGGACGTCGACACGGAGCGAACGCGCATGCTCGAGCAGGATTGGCTCGATGTGGTCCTGCGGGCAGCAGAGGGGTAGCACGGGGCTGACGGCGAGCGTGGCCCGCGGATCGAGTGGGTAGCCGATCGGGGTGCCGACGGGGTCCGCCTCGCGGAGGGTGGGCGAGGTCGACGTCAGGGCGCGGACGGGGATCGCTCCCTGGCGGATCTGTCGGTGCAGCCCCCAGGAGCGGAAGATCTCCATCGTGCGGACGTCGATGCCGATGGCGCGCGGGTAGCGGGTCGTGCCCGGGTGCCGCTCCACCAGCAACACACGCGCGCTGGCGCGGGCCGCGCTGATGGCCGTGGTGAGGCCCGCCGGGCCTGCTCCGACGACGAGGATATCGACGGTGGACAGCTGTGGTGTGGTCATGGCAGCAAGGGTCGTGACCGGCCGTTCCGCGGACGTCTGAAGAACTACGTACGGCGTTACGTATCTCGCGACATCAGTCCCTGCTCGTGCGCCCATGCGGCCAGCTGGGTGCGGGTGTGGAAGCTGAGCTTGGTCAGAATGCGGTCGACGTGCACCTCGACCGTGCGCACGGACAGGTACAGCTGACCGGCGACCTCGCGGTTGGTGAGCCCCCGTGCAACGAGCAGGGCCACCTCCGCTTCCCGCGGTGTGAGTTGCGGTGCGGGTCCCGGCTGCCGGGAACCCTCGGGGCGGTCGTCGAGTCCGAGCGTGATGGCCTGGTTGAGCGTCAGCCGCCGTCCCTTCTCGACCAGGCCCGCCGCCGCGGCGCCGAGCGTCGTGCGGGCGTCGGCCAACCACTGGTCGAGGTAGGCGCGGATGACAGCCGGTCGGTAAGTCTCGTTGACACGTTCGTACTCCACGATGGCGCCCGCCAGCATGAGCGCGGCCCGGGGCCTGCCGCCCTTGGCGGCGAGCCCGGCCAGCGCGGTGAGCCCGGCCGGGACGGCGAACCGATCACCGATGTCCACGACGGCGGGCACACCCTTCTTGAGCACCGCGCGGGCGCCGGGCAGGTCACCCAGCTCGACGCGGCAGACCCCCAGCAGCTGCAGGGCGCGCGCGCCGACGGCGGTTAGGCCGAGTCGTTCGGAGAGTTCGGCTGAGCGCTCGAAAAGCGCCGCGGCGGCCTCGACCTCGCCGGTCGCCGAATATGCCAACCCGGCGAACCACGTCGCGGCCGCGGCGCCTGCGTCGTCGCCTGCTGCGGTCTGCAGTTGCAAGGCGCGCGCGATGTCGGACCTGCCTGCGGCGAAGTCGCCGACCACCAACCGACCGCGGCCTCGGAAGAACAGCGCCGTTGCCTCGGCGACCGCGTCGTGCCTAGTCCGCGCACGGGTGATGCTCTGCTTGAGCAGGGCCTCGGCCGCGGCGTGGTCGCCCTGATCCGTGGCGAGCCAGGCGGCGCCGTTCAATGCCCGCACCCGCTCCGCGTCCGGGGCTGTCACGACGTCGTCCCGCATGTTCAGCAACTCACCTAGGCGCCGCCTGCCCTCCGAGAAGTGCCCCCGCGCCGACCAGAATGCGGTGAGCCGGTTGGCCAGGCGCAGCGCCGCGGCCGGATCCGCGCGACGGTAGAAGTCCAGGGCCGCGCGGAAGTTGTCATGCTCGAGCTCGAGCGCGTCCAGGCCGTCCCGCGCGGGCCAGAACGGCGGCGGGTCGAAATCCTCGGCGAGTTGCCAGAACCGCGCGGCGTGGGCCGCGCGGACCGCGGCCGCCTCAGGCAGATCGTCCAGCCGTTCGGCGGCGAACTCGCGGACGGTCTCCAACATCATGTAACGCGGCGCCGTCACTGACGAGGCCGAGAGACGCAACAGGCTGTGATCCACCAGCTCCTGCAAGGCGTCGAGCACGGGCACGCCGCCCAAAGCGCTCGTGCCGACCGCCTCGATATCCGCCAGGCCGATCCCGCCCCGGAACACCGAGCTCGCCGCCAGCAGCCGCCGCGCCCCTTCGCTCAGCAGCTCGTAGCTCCAGGCGATCGCGCCGCGCAGGGTGCGCTGCCGATCCGGGACGTCCCGTGCACCGCTGACCAGCAGCGCCAGCGAGTGCTCTAGCCGGGCGAGGATCTCCGCGGGCGGCAACAGCTTGACCCGTGCGGCCGCGAGCTCGATCGCCAGCGGCAGACCGTCGAGCCGTCCGACGATCCCCGCGACGGCTTCGGCATTCCCGTCACCGACGGTGAAGCCTGGTACCGCGGCCGCAGCCCGCGCCGCGAACAGCTGCACCGACTCGGCCGACGGGATCGCGGCGATCGCGCCTGCAGGGTCGGGCAGAGGCAACGCGGGCACGGCGAACTCCTGCTCGCCCGACAGATGCAGCGGGGAGCGGCTCGTGACGAGCACGCGCAGACCGCCTCCCCCGGCCAGGAGCGCGTTGACGAACCCGGCCGCAGCGAGGACGTGCTCGAAGTTGTCCAAAACCAACAGAAGCGTGCGCTCGAGCAGGTAGTCGGTCAGATGCTCCAGCAGCCGCCCGCCCCGTGAGTCCTGCAACCCAAGGCCCTGGGCGACCGCCACGGGAACAAGCGCCGGATCTCGAATCGCCGAAAGCGACACGAAGTGCACGCCATCCGGAAAGTCGGCCCACGTGTGGGTCGCCAACGCGATGGACAGCCTGGTCTTGCCGCACCCACCGGGGCCGGTCAACGTCAGCAATCTGCACTGGGTAAGCAGACGCCGCGCCTGTGCGAGCTCGGCCGCCCGGCCTACGAAGCTCGTCCGCGGTCGGGGCAGGCGACCGGGCGGACCTGGATCGGCGGCCATGCTCGTCTTCCTCCGGGCTGCACGGGTCGGCCAAAGCTTGGACGTGCGAACCCGCGCAATCAAGACGTACGCACCGCAGACATCCAGAAGGGCGATCGAGAAGGATGCGGCATCCGTCAGATTCCGATGCGGCTCGCGGTGGTGGCGGAGGGCAGCCGCGGCCGCGTGGCAGCTCTACGAGCACAACCTGTGGGAGCCCCGCGACGCCGAGGACGACCACGGCGCCCACGGCATCTTCGACGCCCGCGCCCACCACGCCGACCGGCAGCAATGGTGCTCCCGCCATCCCGGCCTGGCCACAGCGGCGCTCGCCGCCACCGGACTGGCCGCCGCCGCCCGGTGGCGGCGGCGGTCGTCGACGTGACCGCCGATGTCAGGACGTCAGGGCGCGGGGGTCTTCGCGCCCTCGGACGGTGTCGCAGGTGTGCTGGACGGTGACGATTCGTGATGTCGCCGCCTACCTCAAGGGAGTGCGCAGCGAGGTCAGTTGCCGGTGACCGAGCGCAGTTGCCCTGGTGAGCAGGGCGGTTGCCGCGCGTGTCACGGCTGCCACGTCGACGCCGAGCAGCGCCGGATCGGGATCGTCGGCGAACGGGTCGCCCCTCCGGTGCGCGGGCTCGGTGAGCACGACGTGCGCCCCGGTGTCGGGCGGGCCCCACCGGTCCGGCGGTTCCGGGCCGAACAGCACCACCGACGGGGTGCCGAACGCGGTGGCGACGTGCGCCAACCCGGTGTCGCCGCACACCACGAGTGCGGCACCGGCCACGAGGTCGGCGAGCCTCAGCAGGTCGGTGCGCCCGGCGAGTACCCGTCCGCGCGGCAGCCCGGCCGTCGTCGCGACCCGCTGCGCGAGCAGCAGCTCGGCGGTCGAGCCGGTGATGACGACGCGATGTCCGCAGCGCTCCAACTCGGCCGCGACCGCTGCGAAGCGATCGGCAGGCCAACGTTTGGCCCCGTACGCGGCTCCGGGATGGACGACGACGGGGCCACACCGGGGCAGCGGCGGTCCCGCGAGCGCGACGTCCACCGGATCAGCGGGCACGTCGAACGCCTCGACGACGGCGCACCAGCGTTCCCGCTCGTGCTGGTGCGTGCCTGCGATGTCGTCCCAGTCCGGTCCGGCCCAGCCGGGCGCACGCAGCCCGATGCGCTGGGACTGGTGCGTGGCGTCCAGTGCCTGGTGGCTCTGCGGGCCCCTGCCGTGCAGGTTCACCGCGAGGTCGGGCGCGCGGGGTGCCCGCCACGTGATCGGACCGGGCCCCGAGGTGGGCAGGACATGGTCGACGGCGCCGGTCCGCAGCGCGAGCCCCTCCAGCGCGACCGGTGCTGCGAGCGTCAGGTGATGATCGGGATAGCGCCTGCGCAGGCCGCGCAGCGCGGGCACCGCCACGAGCAGGTCGCCGAGCCCCAACGCCCTCAGAACCAGAATCCGTCGCACGGACGGGACGTACCCGGTCGGCGACCGCGTACCCCTGCGGAGCCGTAGCCGCGGAGAACCGACGGTCGGACGCTGGGCCTGGATGCCCACCGTGGTGGCGCGAGGACCACCGGTCGCAGGCCAACACCGCGGCCGCAGCTTCGGCCGCCGGGACGGGCGATCACTCGACCCCGGCGGCGTCCTTCGCCACGGCCGCATAGCGGGTCTGGGCGGCCGAGACGACGCTCGACCGCTTCTTGTGGCTCTCCTCGAACCTGATCATGGTGTTCAGGTCGTCGGGATCGGACAGCTCGCGCAGCGCGGTGATGGCCGCCTCGGCCGTCATCTCCTCGTAGTGCTTGATCGGCAACTCGGAGGCCCGGAGGGCGCCCCGCTCCGTACGGGTCCTGTGGACCACCTCGGCCACCGGGCCCGCACCTTCGCGGTCGGCCACCCGCTCGGCGCGCCGCAGCGCCGCGTCGCGACCCGCCGCGGCGACCTCGCGACCCCCGTTGCCGAGCTTCACGACGGCACCCGCGACGTCTTCGAGGGTCTCGCGCGTCTGCTCGCCTCTGCGGTACACGGTGTTCACAGCCCGCTTGGCCCCCCGGACGGCGAGACGCGTCGGGAAGGTGACGGCCTGCACGACGCCGCCCGCCACGCGCTGGAGCGGCGTCGGCACGAGGGCGGAGGGTCCGCCCAGTGCCTCCTCGGCGAGGACGGTGGTGAGCCAGTCGACGGTCGCAGAGTGCGCGGTGACGAGGTCGTCGGCGAGGTCCTCCACCTCGGGCAGCCCCGCGCGCTCGGCGAGCACCCGCACGTAGCGGGCGCGGTCGAGGAGCTGGTGCTCGAGGACGAGGTCGCCGAGCAGGGCCTCGTCGACCGGCTGGACCTGCTCGACCGTGCTCTTCGCGAGGGCGAGCACGCGCCCGAGCGTGGGCTCGACCACGTCGGGCGTCGCGTCGAGCCCGCGCAGCTGCGCCGAGATGCGGCGGGCCCGCGTCACGGCGTTGTCGGCGTTCTCGCTTAGCTCGCGACGCACGGCATCGGAGCGGGCCTGCCCGACGCGCACGCGGGCGATCTGGGCTTCGGTCTGGGTGAGTTGGTCCAGCACCCGGAGCTGGACGATGAGGGTATCGGTGGCAACGGTCTCAGGACTGGTTGTCAGCGCCATGCGGGAAGGCTGCCCCCGTCGCGGGCGGCCAACCCCATCGTCGCTGTGAACCCTGTCTCGTCCAGCGGGCCGACCTCCGCGCTCCGACGCGCTGAACCGGCGAAAGTCACGGATCTGCTCGAGCGGGAGGCGGTCGCCGAGGGCGGCCAGCGCTGGACGACCGCGGCGGAGCTGGGCGTCGGCCACGCCACACAGCTGCGTGAGGACGAACCAGGGCTGGTCGGCGTCGGGGTCACACCGTCGTTCGCGATCGGGCAGCGGGCGCTGCTGGTCCGCACTCCGCACGGCAACGTGCTGTGGGACTGCGTGCCCCTTGTCGACGCCGCCGCCCGCTCGGCTATCGATCGGCTCGGCGGGGTGGCCGCCGTCTGTCTGTCGCATCCGCACTTCTACGCCGCGTTCGTCGACATCGCCGAGGCCTTCGACGCCCGCGTGTTCCTGCCACGGGCCGATGAACAGTGGATACAGCGACGGTCCCCGCGCATCACCCTTTTCGACGACGAGGTGGACCCGGTGCCGGGCGTCACGGTCGCGCGCATCGGCGGCCACTTCGACGGCGCGGCCGTGCTGCACTGGCCCGCGGGGTCCGGCGGGGGCGGGGCGTTGCTGACCGGCGACACCGTGATGGTGGCGCAGGACCGCGGCTGGGTCAGCTTCATGTGGAGCTACCCGAACCTGATCCCGCTCGACGCCGCATCCGTCGAGGAGATCGCGTCGCGGGTCGGGCGCTTCCGGTTCGACCGGGTGTACGGCGGCTGGTGGGGGCACGTCGTCGTGGAGGGGGCCGAGGCCGTGCAGCGCTCGGCTCGGCGCTACGTCGAGCGGATCCGGGGCCTGCGACCGTGACGAGTGCGGCAGGCGTTGCGGGGTACCCGGGCGGTACGTCATCACCGTGCCCCGCCTGCGGGCACCAATCCGACGCGACACGGAGGAACCTCGTCATGACCCAGGACCAGTTCGCCCAGCAGGATCCGACCGGGCAGCACGCCGCGCCGGGCAGCGGGAACCAGACGATCGAGCACCCGGGGCGCACAGGGGAGATGGATGTGCGGCCGGACCACGGCGAGCAGACCTACCGGGGCAGTGCCCGCCTTGAGGGGAAGAAGGCGGTCATCACCGGGGGCGACTCGGGCATCGGGCGGGCTGTCGCGATCGCGTTCGCCCGCGAGGGCGCGGACGTGCTCATCACCCACCTGGAGGCCGAGAAGGACGATGCCGAGGAGACGGCGCGGTGGGTGCGCGAGGCGGGGCGCTCGGTGGTCACGGTGGCGACGGACCTGCGCGAGGAGCAGAACTGCCGGGAGGTCGTGGAGCGCGCCGTGCGCGAGCTCGGCGGCATCGACGTGCTGGTGAGCAACGCCGCCTACCAGATGTCGCAGGACGACGGGATCGACGACATCACCTCCGAGCAGTTCGACCGCGTGATGAAGACCAACGTCTATGCGATGTTCTGGTTGTGCAAGGCCGCCGTGCCGCACATGAAGCCGGGCTCGACGGTGATCACGACGTCATCGGTGCAGGCCTTCCAACCGTCCCCGCACCTGCTCGACTACGCGACCTCGAAGGCCGCCATCGTCAACTTCACCAAGGGTCTGGGCAGCAACCTCGCCGAGCGGGGGATCCGAGCGAACTCGGTGGCGCCCGGACCGGTGTGGACCCCGCTGATCCCTTCGACGATGGACGAGAAGAAGCTGGAGTCGTTCGGGGCGCAGGCGCCCATGGGCCGCGCGGCGCAGCCCGCCGAGCTGGCCCCGTTCTACGTGTTCCTCGCGTCGCAGGAGTCGAGCTACATGACCTCGGAGGTGCTGGGGGTCACCGGAGGATCTCCGATCACGTAGGCCGCCACGTCCCGCGGGCCGGTCGATGACGGCCTTTCGCCCCCGTCCGGCGAGGATGTGACCTGCGACCGCCGTCGTCGCCGGGCAGGGCTTCGCGGCACTGATGAAAGGACAGCAAGGTCACGCGGGCGGAATGTCCACCCCAGCTTGCCGAGTCGACATCACGTTCGTTGCATGCGAAGAATGATCGCGAGATTTCGCCTGAATGTTTCCGCGGAAACCCGGTTGGTCCGCAGTCGCGCGGGTAGCACTGCGACATGACCCAGCACACGAGCGGCTCTCCCGCTTCGGCGGGCCCTCCGGCCGAACCCCCGACGACAGTGGCCCGCGAGCAGGTCGGCGCGGCCGGTCAGCGGGTAGCGGAAACGGCGTCCGACCAGGCGACGCAGGTCACCCGCGAAGCCCGCCGTCAAGCCCGCGACCTGTTTGGGCAGGCGCGCGAGCAGGCGACCGACCAGGCCCGCACCACGCAGAAGCACGCCGCCGAAGGGCTGCGTTCCCTGGCAGGCGAGCTGCACGAGATGGCGGAGGGCGGCGAGCGGCACGGCCCGGTGTCCGACCTGGCCGCGGAGGCCGCCGACCGGCTCGGCGGTTTTGCGGAGTGGCTCGGCGGCCGTGAGCCCGGCGACCTCGTCGAAGAGGTGCGCAGGCTGGCCCGGCGCCGTCCTGGTGCGTTCCTCTTCGGCGCTGCGGCCGCAGGGGTGCTCGCCGGGCGGCTGACCCGGGGCACAGTCGACGCCAAGCGGGACACCGGTGGTTCGGCAGGCCACGACCGGCAGGGCGAGCACGCCCAGGCGTTCGGCGGCACCTACGCGGGCGTCGCCTCCGAGTCCGTCGCGGCGCCCGCCCCACTGCCGCCGCCGGTCACGGGGCCACCGGTCACAGGGGCACCGAACACAGGGGCGCCGCTCACGGGGCCGCCGCCGGTCACGCCTGTGCCCGCGGGCCCGTCGGCGCACCGCCAGGAGCCGGGACGCTCACCGCTCCCGGGCCTGGACGCCCCCACACGGCCGGACTTCCCCGTCCAGCCGGGCATGCACAGCCCCGAGCCGCAGCCCGCGCCACTGGGCGACCAGACCGTGGGCGAGTACATCGACGACCTGAACTACCGGGACGAAGGCCGTCCGGGGGCCACGCGATGACCGCACCGACTCCTTCACACCGGCAGGCGCCGAACCCCTACCCGGCCGCCTCGGCGATGCCACCGGTGGGCGCGCATCCCCAAGATGGACCGGTGCCGTCCGCGCACGCCTCCTCCTACGAACCCGACGACGTCGGCGAGGTGTCGCTCGGCGACCTGGTCGGGAACGTCACCCGCGACCTCTCGACGCTCCTGCGCCAAGAGCTGGCGTTGGCCCAAGCCGAGCTCAAGCAGGAGGCGACGAAGACGGCCAAAGGCGGCGGCGCCATGGCAGGCGCAGGCCTGGCCGCCGTGTTCGTGCTGCTGTTCCTCTCCCTCGCGTTGTGGGCAGGACTGTCCAACGTGATGGACGCCGGATGGGCAGCGTTGATCGTCGCGGTGATCTGGGCGGGCATCACCGCCGTCCTGTTCATCACGGGCCGGTCCCGCTTGCGCCAGGTCCGGCCGACCCCCGAACGCACCGTTGAGACTCTCAGCCAGGTGCCTGACGCCCTCAAGGGCTCCCGAGGAGGACAAGCATGACCAGCTCCGACGACCCGGACCGGATCCGCCGCGACATCGAGCACACCCAGGCGCACCTCAGCTCCGACGTCAACGCCCTCACCGAGAAGGTCACGCCCAGCCGCATCGTCGGACGCCGCGTCGACCGCGCGAAGGCGGCCGGACGGAGGCTGACCGACCGCGTGATGGGCAGCGACGACCCGACGCCCGCCTACCCCGGCGGTGGTTACCGCGCCACCTACGACCCGTCTGACCCGTACGCGGGTTACGACGGCGGCCAGACCGGCCAGTCCCGGCACGGGGTGGCGGACACGGCGCGCACGACATCGGCGAACGTGTCCGATGCGGCCTCGTCGACGGCGTCGACCCTCTCGGAGACCGCGTCGTCCGCCGCCGCCGCGGTGCAGGACGCGCCGCAGGCCGTCCGCCGCCAGACCCGCGGCAACCCGCTGGCCGCCGGGCTGGTCGCCTTCGGCGCAGGCTGGCTGGTCTCCTCCCTGCTGCCCGCGAGCCGCCAGGAGCAGCGCGTGGCCCAGCAGGCCGCCGACCTCGGCCGTCCGGTGGCCGAGGCGGCCAAGGATGCCGCCGCCGAGGTCAAGGACAATTTGCAGGAGCCCGCGCAGCAGGCCGTGGCGTCGGTGAAGGACACCGCGAGCCAGGCCGGACGCACTGTCGTCGAAGAGGGCAGGGCGGCGGCCGACGACGCGCAGGCCACCACCCGCGCGTCGGCGGGCAACGTCCACCAGAGCCCGCCGCGTCTCGCGCAGCCTGCCCCCGACGTGCCCCCTTCCGGAAGGGTGTGACCGCCTATGCCCACGGCCCCACCGTCGATACCCGATCCGCAGCCCAGCGCTGCGCAGGGCGACCGGGATCCGCCACCGCGGACCGGTCGGCACGGCGCGCCGCGACGGGGACCGCGCGCGGCAGGACCACCCGACGTCGGGCGAAGCCCGTTCGACCGGGGCCTGTCGAGCCGGGACGGACGGCATCGAGCGAGAAGGCCGGAACCCGCCGCAGACGCGGGCCGTCGCCGCGCTGCCCCGTGCGGCGCAGCCGCGGTAACTGCCCGCGGGGTCCGATTCTCCTGGCAAGGCGGACAGCCCCCGGCCTGATCCTGGGAAGCTGGTCGCCGACGTCGTCGAGGCGGCGTTCGATCTCACCCCCCGCACCGTCGTCGACCCGTGGGCAGCGGCTCGCCCCGCCGCGAACCTGACCGCTCGGGTCGTGCGGCTGCAGGCCGGGCTGTTCGGGCGCACCTTCACCGCCCCCCTCGGCGGACGGTCGGCCTCCCTGTAGCCCGGATCTGCTCGGACGTTCGGATCACTCGGTTTGGTCGGTGAGTCGATGCCGCAGGAGGTCGAGTTCGAACTGCTCCACGCCGCGTGCTCGCAGCCAGGCCGCGGAGCCGCCGTGGTCGCCGACCGGTGCGCCCTCACCGACAGCACCCCTCGTCGACCGGCGACGGCTACGACGAGCGCACCTCGAACCGTCCTGTTCGCCGCCGTCACCACCGGGTTGGGGTTAGAGGTATTCGGCGCCGGTGTGGTGTCCGGGTGCGGGGTGGGGGAAGGGGACGAACCGGAACCGGAGCCTGCTGGATCCGGCGACCAGTTCGTCGGAGTCGGCATCGGCCGGGCCTGCGGGGGTGCTGCGGCTGGTGGTGATCACGCCGGCGGCGCTGACGTGATCGAGTTGGGCGAGTAGCCGGGCCAGGGCGGCGGGTGCTTCCCCCGGGTCGTCGGAGGTTTGGATCAGGGTGCGGTGCGCCACGGTGAGCGCCCAGTCCTCCCGGGTGCCGTGGCCGATGGAGGACCCGAGCACCACATCGAGCAGCCAGCGCGAGGGTTGCCCGTTCACCGCCGGGGTCTGGTGGGCGTCGATACCGATGATCTGGTCGGCGCGCACGAGCCCGTCACCCTGGGTCTGCACCCACACGTTGGCCACACCCACCGCAAACCCCCGCCCCTCCCGTCTCCAGCCGCAACCACCGCAACACTAGCACTTGCATCACAGCAAGTCTCTACTTATTATCACAGATATCTGGAGCGGGTTCGGGTCACCTCAGAGGCCGCTCCAGAGCATCGCCGCCTGTCGTCGATCAGGGAAGGAGTGGCCTGCGATGCTGATGCGCACCGACCCGTTCCGTGAGCTGGACCGCCTGACCCAGCAGGTGTTCGGCGCCAACACCGGAACCTGGTCCCGCCCGACCGCGATGCCGATGGACGCCTACCGCGATGGCGACCGGTTCGTGGTCGCGTTCGACCTGCCCGGGGTGTCCCCGGACGCGATCGAGCTCGATGTGGAGCGCAACGTGCTGACCGTGAAGGCCGAGCGCCGCCCGATCGTGACGGGCGAGCAGGTGGAGATGCAGGTGGCCGAGCGCCCGCTGGGGGTGTTCTCCCGGCAGCTGTTCTTGGGCGACACCCTCGACACCGAACACATCGACGCCGGCTACGAGGCCGGGGTGTTGACGTTGCGGATCCCGATCGCGGAGAAGGCCAAGCCCCGCAAGATCACCATCGCGGGCGCCGACAGCGGGCCCCAGCAAATCAACGCCTGAACCGAACCACCCTCGATGCCCGGACTGCGACACCGGGAGGTGAGCGACATGAGCGATGACCCCGCACTCGCCCAGCGAGCACCGGTCCACCCTCTCACCGCGCCCGCCGACACCGCGCCCGCCGACACTCACGCGGTGTTCGTCGAGCTGGTCTGCGCGGACGTCGGTCTGCTGCAGATCGAGTTCGACGCGCTCATCGCCGCGAACTTCCCCCCGGGAAACGGGCGCCGCTCCCGCAGGCCGCCGCGGCGACCGGGACCACCCAGGATCGACCGGGCGCGGCCGTCGCCGCGAGCGATCCCCTCGTCGCGGTCCGGGCCCCGGTCGGCATCCGGTGCCCGGACCGGCACCGAGCATGCCGCCCGGGAACGCGGCCCGCCTCGACAGCATCCACAGCATCCACGATGCCGATTCGCCCAGGAGGGCAGACCGGTGACAGAGCAGACCGGCGACAAGGAGGTGATCGGGATCGACCGAACGGGCTCATCGAGAGCGACGGCCCGACGCTCGTCACCACGATGATCGATCCATGCGGGTGCCCTGATTCTGCCGCCCGGCAGACGCACCCCCGGCGCCTGCGCGGCGCACCACCACCGGTGACCGGCTCGTCGCGGCACGAACCTTCGCAGGGCCCTGACCTAAATTTCCTCTCCCCCGGTCGGGCAGGAAGCCCCTGCCCGACCGGCGTGAGCGCGAGCCCCGTCGACACTCCTCCGTCGGCGGGGCTCGCCGCCGACGTGCCCCCGCATGGTCGCGGCCTGCGTCCGGACAAACCCGGCAACGCCATCGCCGCGGTCCGGCGGCTGTAGACAGCCCGTCAGTAGACAGCCCCGTCGGTGCGGCCTATCGGTGCGGTCTGTCCGTGCGGTCTGTCCGTGCTGGCTGCTTCGAGTTCCGTTTCCAGTTCGGCGATGCGGGCGCGGGCGGTGTCGAGCTGATCCTGCAACTCGACGATGCGGGCGGCGGCATCCAGGGTCATACCCTGGTCGAACAGCTCCCGCATCCGGGTGGCGAACTCCAGCTGTCGGCGCGAGTACCGGCGATGCCCACCACCGGAACGCTGCGGCGTGAGCACCCCCGCGGCGTCCAGGCTGCGCAGGAACGCCGGCTGCACCTCCAGCAGCTGCGCAGCCTGGCCCATCGTGAACGCGGGATAGTCCTGATCATCGAGCTGACCCACACCCGCCGGCACCCGGACTCCTCTCGCCCTCGGGCCGGCCTCGCACCCCGGCTGAAGGATCTGTCGTGCCCGTCGTGGGGGCCCGACGACGTGAAGCGGGGCCCGGCCGGACGGCCGGACCCCGCACTGCGGATGACTTTACTGATGATCCAGAGGTTCGGGGGCTGTCCTGATGATCACCCTCCGCTCGTCTCGACCGATCGCCGTCCCGGTGGCGTCACGCACGTTCTCACTACGGCAATTGTACTGCCCCGGCTACAGATCATGTCAAGTGGTCGCACAAGAGGAAGACGGCCAACCCGGTGAGATCGTCCGGAGCGTCGGCGTTGCCACACAGCTCCTAGCGGAGGACACGATCTCGGTCAGGCGCTGATCATGCTCGTCCGGTCGGTGCCCGGCGCGGCTCATGCGTTCTGTCAGTCAGGGGCGTCATCAGCGACCGTCGGGACTGGCCTTCGCGTCCCCGGAGGTTGGTGTACACCACGGGCGCGTCCTTGGCGCATGTTTGCCCTACGGTGGTCCGGGCCGGGGCGCGACGATTCATGTCCATGAGGGGACACCCGTAGTCTGCGTCCCCGCCACCGCCCCGTTCGTGGTGGGAAGCTAGAGCTCGAAGGTCGCCCGCAGCGCTGTCTCGTAGATCGCGGGGATCGTCTCGTCGGCGTTGACCGCGTCCGCGGACACGATCAGGCGCAGGGTCGGTTGACCCGCCCGGGCGATCACCGGTTCGTAACCCCAGAGGTCGCCACGCCTCACGCGCTTTCGCCCAGCTCCTCGGCCACCGCCACGCGTTCGGACTCGTCCGCCTCGACATGCTCGGCGTTGGCGGCGAACCAACGTCCGGCGGCGGCGACCGCCTCGCGCATCTCGTCCTCGCGGATGAGCCGTTCCAGGTAGCCGGACGCCCCGCCGCGGGAGGCAGCGGCGCACTGGCGGACCCGTGCGGCGGCGCGACCGTCCAGACTGATCGTCAACCGCTCCTTGTTCATACGCAGCATCATACGAGAGATGCGCAGCACAGGGCCGTGGGTTCTACCGGCAAGGATGGTCGCCGACTGGCGATTTCTGAGGGTTATCACCAGGTCTCCCACGCTTAGCGGGGCACCGCCAGCCCACGCTCGACGCCGTCCCGCGCGGGCCGCGCGTGGCGACCAACTGGTCGCGGCGAAGCTGGGGGACTCACTATCGTGCACTATTCCGGTAAAAACGGGCCTGCTGGGCACCGCGACGAGCCTCCTGTCCACAGCCCACGGATCCGCGGCGGCCGGTCGGCGCGCCGACCCCTCCCGTTTGGCGGCCGGGCGTGATACTGGCCCGGTGACCACGGCGACGACGAGGATCGAACGCTCCGGCCCCGCCATCCGGGCTGCGCTCGCCCAACTGTCACCCGCCGAGTGCGCACAGTTCGAGGCCGAGTTCGCCCAGGCCACCGCCCGCGCAGGCGCCGAGTACGACCTCGCTCCCGCTCAACAGGTCCTCGACCGTTGGTGGGGGATCGCGGTCATCCGGGCCAATCCCCTGTCCGAGCACGAGCAGGGCCAGCTCGCCCGCGCCCGTGACGGTGTGTTCGACGGGTTGTGGGAACGCGACGACCGCGGTGACTGGCACCAGCTCTAGCCCCCAGCAATCAAGAAGACGACACGGCGAGGGCGGCGAAACGAGCGGTGGCCCGCTACGGCCTGATCTGGCTGGAGATCGCCTACGCGGACTTCGCCAGCCTGCCCGAGCGCACTCGGGAGCAGATCAGCGCGCGGATCGAGCAGCTGCTGGAGAATCCGCGCGAGCCTCGCGACAGCTATGACGAGCTGACGGACCAGTGGACCACCACCTACGGCGGCGGCGCCGGGCTGATCGTCTACGCCGTCGTCGACGAACGCCGGCGCGTAATCATCCTGCGGTTGGTGTAGCGCTCGCGGGCGGTCGGCTCGTCATCGTGATTCATTTCTCCCGACGACGAAACGTGTGCACACGCGGGCCTCGTATCTGCGGTTCTACTATTTAGCTACCGTAACAGTTATCGTTTTCGGCTGGCGCCGGCGTCGCGGGCCGCCCGGGAGCAGCCCGCGGGTCAGCCGAGCCGACCGCACGCTGGCTCCCTCGCCCACGCCCAGCACCGACCAGCGGCTGTGCGTGGTCATGTCGAACTCGTCGAGTTGGACGGCGACAACGGCGTTGCGGGTCGCCGCGGCCAGTTGGCTGCCGTTGGCCGTACGAAAGATGATCTTGACCGACTCTGACATCCTGTCGTGAGTGAGGTGTTCAGGACACGGGCGAGGGTGGAGAATTGCTCGACCTGACCAGCAGCGAATGCCAGGCGGCCGCCGGTGTAGGCATCGGCCGCTTCATTTTCACCGACCACGCGTTCCCGACGGCACAGCCGGTCAACTACGGCGATGACATCGTTGATCGGCGGCCTTACCCGATCAGTCTGGCGATGAGCTGGCGTTGCAGTGCCAGGGTGGGGCCGGGCTCGACGGACCACGTGGCGGTGGGCCGGGCGTCGGCGGACCAGCTGGCGACGAGCCGGGTGTGGCCAGGTCGCTGCACCGGCTTGTCCGGGTTGGGGGCGGCGATCGGCTCCTGCGGGGCGCTGCGAACGTCGCGGGCGCGGAGGTCGTGGGAGGTCGGGAGGGCGTCGGTGGTCGTCATGGTCATTCTCTCTCCAAGGTTGTCGGGCTTTTGCTTCTGGAGAGAACTTTGCCGCGGATCGGGGCTCCGTCTTGTCGGCTAGGCGGCCGATACGCAGGTGGATCCGGGTGTCGGGCGATCGGCCTCCATCGGCCGCCGCGTCGGTCGACCCTGCGAAGGCCGGCGTGTTGCAGGCCGCGTGCTGGACCGCGGGCCTTTCACGGCGGGACCGACGAGGGCGACACCGGCGACGGCGGTGGGGAGGTGGTAGCGGGCTGCGCCCGTCCCCCGGTGTCAGCAGGCGACGCTTCCCCGGATGCGGCACACCGCGGATCGCGGCTGCCCTGGGCGCGGTGTCGGGGGCTGAGTCTTCGTCGAAGCGCATGCGCCAACGCGTCGGGTTGTCGTGATCGGCGCCAACCCCGGCCACATCCTCCGAGCAAGGCCCATTCCCGGACTGAGCGGCGTTGACGCTTCGCGCTCAGCGGTGGCGATCAGTTCGTGGCCGGGCGGGCGTGTACGGTGGCCGTCACTACGGACCGAGGTTCGATGCGCACCATCGCGAACGCTCACGGCGCAGGTACGCGCCCCACCGCGCAGGCGGCGGTCACGGTCGGCGCGCTGGGCGTCGTGTTCGGTGATATCGGCACGAGCCCCATCTACACCGTGCAGACCGTGTTCAACCCGGGCGACCCGCATCCGGTCGCGGTCAATACGGACAGCGTGTACGGGATCATTTCGTTGATCTTCTGGTCGGTGATGATCATCGTCACGCTGACCTACGTCATGTTGATCATGCGCGCCGACAACGACGGTGAGGGCGGCATCATGGCCCTGATCACGCTGATCAGCCGTCGGGGTGCTCCGGGGGGTCGGCGTGCGGCGCTGGTGCTGGCCGGGTTGGGGATCTTCGGCGCGTCCCTGTTCTTCGGCGACAGCATGATCACGCCAGCGATCTCGGTGCTGTCCGCGATCGAGGGGCTGAAGGTCATCGAGCCGTCGCTGGAAAGCCTGATCGTGCCGATCACCGCGGTCATCATCGTCGTGCTATTCGCGTTCCAACGGGCGGGCACGGCGGCCGTGGGACGCCTGTTCGGCCCGGTGATGATCATATGGTTTCTGGCCATCGGCGCGTGTGGCATCGCGGGCATCATCACCCATCCGGAGATCCTGCGAGCCCTGTCACCGACCTACGCGCTGAGTTTCCTGGTCGGGAACTTCTCGGTGGCGTTCTTCGCGCTGGCCGCGGTGGTGCTGGCGGTGACGGGCGCGGAGGCGCTGTATGCCGACATGGGTCACTTCGGGCGCCCGGCGATCACCCGGGCCTGGCTGGTCCTGGTGTTCCCGGCGTGTGTGCTGAGCTACATGGGGCAGGGTGCACTCATCCTGGACGACCCCGTCACCAACATCAGTAGCCCGTTCTTCCTGCTCGTGCCCGGGTGGGGCCGGTTGCCGATGGTCGTGCTGGCCACGGCCGCGACGGTCATCGCGTCCCAGGCGGTCATCACCGGTGCGTTCTCGGTCGCGTCGCAGGCGGCCCAGCTCGGGTATCTGCCGAGGCTGCGGATCCGGCACACCTCGGATGAGACGATGGGGCAGATCTACGTGCCGTGGATCAACTGGGCCCTGATGATCTCGGTGCTCACCCTGGTGTTCGCGTTCGAGACCTCGGCCGCGCTCGCCTTCGCCTTCGGCATGGCGGTGACCGGCACGATCACCATCACCACCCTGCTGTTCTTCTACATCGTGTGGAAACACTGGCGAACACCGCTGTGGCTGGTGGTCCTGGGCGCGGCCGCGCTGCTGGCGGTCGACCTGCTGTTCCTGGCGGCCAACCTGACCAAACTTGTCCACGGGGCCTGGGTGCCGCTGCTCATCGGGGTCACCGTGTTCACGGTGATGACCACCTGGCAGCGGGGCCGCGGTCTGGTCACCCGGCAGCGCGAGCGGAACGAGGGGTCGCTGCGGGAGTTCGTCACCGAGCTGCACGACCGGCAGCCACCGCTGCCGCGGGTGCCGGGGACGGCGGTGTTCCTCAACCGCGGAAAGCAGACCGCACCGCTGGCGATGCGGGCCAGCGTAGAGCACTACGGGGTGTTGCACGAGCATGTAGTGATCCTCTCGATCGAGACCCAGCCGGTGCCGCGGGTGCCGACGACCGATCGGCTGATGATCGATGATCTGGGCTACACCGATGACGGGATCACCCATGTCAGCGCCCGGTTCGGCTACATAGAGATGCCGAACGTGCCCGATGTGCTGCGGCTGGTCGAGACCGCCGGGATCGAGTGCCCGATCGAGGTGGACACGGCCTCCTACTTCGTGTCCACCATCGAGCTGCGCTGCGGCGCCGCGCCGTCGATGGCCCAGTGGCGCAAACGCCTGTTTCTCGCCACCTCCGCCATCACCGCCGACGCCGCCGAGTACTTCAACCTGCCCCGCGACCGCACAGTGATCGTCGGCTCCCACGTCGAGGTGTAGAGGCCGCCCCGGGCGCCGTCCGGTTTGGATCAGGGCCGGATCGTCGAGGTAGCGGTCGGGGCAGCAAACGCGGCGCCGGAAAGGGAGCGCGGAAGCGGCCTTCGTTGGCGTGTCGGCCCCCGCGACTCCTCGGATCTGCGCCTGCCGGGCCGAGTCGGCAGGATGATTGGGTGGCCGGAGAGTCGTCCTACGTGGAACGCGTGCCGACGCCTGCGTTGGCCGCGCGCGGCGTCGGTCTGGATCGAGCAGGTCGGCGAGCAGCCCTTGGCGCAGCGCCACATGCCCCATGGTGGCGCCGAGGTGCATTGTGTGCTCGGTGCGGCGCCGCGGCTGCTCGGTCCCGCTCACGGAGTCGACGTATCAGGAGATCCCAGCAGGGGCGACGGTCGTGGGGGTGCGGCTGCGCCCAGGTGTGCTCGGCGGTCTTGCCGGGATGCCCGCCGACGAGCTGGCTGTCGATCTCCGGACGTCAGCTGCGGCGCCGATGCCGGGCAGCGGTCGGCGTCGGCCCGAAGGAGCTGCACCGCATCTTGCGTTTCCAGGGCTTCGTCGCCCGCGTCCAGGCGTCGATCGCCGAACAGGACCCCTCCGACGGTGATCTCGCGCGGTGGGCCATTGAGGCCGGATATCACGACCAAGCGCACCTCAGCCGTGAGTGCCGCAGGCTCTTGGGCGTGACGCCCGGCGAGTTCCTCGCGCAGTCCGGCGCCGCGTGCGCCTGCGGACACGACCACGCAGCGTCTTACGCTCCGATGCTGCGGCCCGCGGATGGCCGTTTCGTACAAGAGCGGCAACCGACTCCGGCCTAGCGTCGCGATCATGATCCTCATCACCGGCGGCCTGGGTTCCATCGGGTCGCACACCGCGCGGGCGGTGCTCGACCTGGGCGAATCCGTTGTGCTCACCGCGCACCGCTCCACCCGGTTGCCCGAGTACCTCGCCGACGAGCCCAGCGATCGCGTCGTCGTCGAGCCGCTGGACACCACGGACGAGGCGGGCTTCCTCGACATCGGGAAGCGGCACACGATCACCGGCATCGTGCACCTCGCGGCGGCTCCCCACGATCTCGCCGATCCGGTCGACTACCTGCGCGCCGACACCATCGGCCTGCTCAACGCGCTCAAGGCGGCGACGGCGTGGGGTGTGCGGCGGTTCTCGGTCGCCAGCACCATCGGCGTCTACGCGGGGGTGGACGAGGTCCCGTGGCGCGAGGATGTCGCGCTGCCGGTGTGGGCGGGCACCAGATCCCCGTCTTCAAGGAGACCGCGGAGCTGTTCGCCGCGCTGGCCGGTGACAGCGCCGGGTTCGACGCGGTGAGCCTGCGCATCGGCACCATCTGGGGCCCCCTCGGCCTGCCCGACAACCCGTTCACCCCGCTGCCCCGCCTGCTCAGCGCGGCGGTCTGGGGCGAGGAACCCGATCTCACTTCGCCCCGCGTACGCCGAGGACGCCACCGACCTTTGCTACGTGAAGGACTGCGGCCGCGCCATCGCGCTGCTCATGCTCGCCGAGACGCTCAACCACCACACCTACAACGTCTCGAGCGGACGGCTGGTGCGGTACAGCGAGGTCGTCGCGGCGATCAACGTCGCTGTCCAGGGTGCCGACATCAGTCTTCCGGAAGGCCGCAACCCCGACCGGCCCCCGGACAACTACCTCGACACCACCCGACTGCAGACTGACACCGGCTTCCGGCCCGAGTACGACGTCGAGCGCGCCGTACCGGACTACGTCGACTGGCTGAGAGGACGTGAGCGCTGATGGCCAGGGTTGTTGTGCAGGCGGTCGTGTCAGTGGACGGCTACATCGCCTATCCCGACGACACGGTCGGGCCGCTGTTCGACTGGTACTTCAACGGCGACACCGAGCTGACCGCCAGGGCGAGCGGCTGGACGTTCCAGACCTCGCGCGCGTCCTTCGACTACGTCCAGCCCTTCTGGGACGCCGTCAAGGTCACGGTGATCGGCCGCCACCTGTTCGACATGACGAACGGCTGGGACGGCAAGCCTGCGGCCGGGGACGAGCTGGTCGTCGTCACCCACCGGCCGTTGCCGGACGAGTGGCTCGCCGACCACCCGGACGCCCCGTTCCACCCCGCCGACTCGGTGGAGGCGGGCATCGCGCTCGCCAAGGAGCTCGCGGGCGACGGGCTCGTCTGCGTCACCGCGGGCGATCTCGGTGGCCAGGCGTTCTCTGCGGGGTTGGTCGACGAGGTCGCGATGGACGTCGTCCCCGTCGTTCTGGGCGAAGGGGTGCGCTTCTTCGGCAGCCACACCGGCACGGTGCTCCTCGACGATCCCGACCAGGTGGTTCACGGCGACCGCGTACTGCACCTGCACTACACGGTCAGACGCTGACCGATCACCCAGTTTTGCAGTTCTCGGTCGCCACCTCGCCTGGCCGCCCTGAACCCGATCGCCGAACGGCCACGCTAACGCATCGGGAAGGGCGGCTCCTGCAGAATGCGCCCATGAGGCGGCTGGGGCGTTGGATCCGCGCCAACGCGGAGCCGGTGCTCGCGCTGGCGATCGCCGTGACGTTCGGCCTGCTCGGCGTGCTCGACGTGCTCGGGCCCGACACGAGCGTCGTCAACGCGGCGGTTCTGCTCGTCCTCGCGTTGCTGGCTGCCACGCTGCTGCGCGACCGTTCGCATGTCGAGCGGGCCATGCACAACTTCGCCGCCGTCCAGACCGCCAGCGGGCCTGAGCTCTCCGAGGCGTTCGCCGCCGCACGGCGCAAGACCGATCGGTGGGTGTTCAAGGGCGGCGCGGGCACGTCGATGCGCACGGTGGACCTGCCGCGCTGCGTCGACATCGCGCGCCAGGAGTCCCGGACGCTGCGCGTGCAGATCGAGGTGCTCGACCCGACCGACGATCAGCTGTGCACCGAGTACGCCCGGTTCCGGGCGCTCACCGAGGAGGGGTGGAGCGCCGAACGCGTCCGCAAGGAGGTCTACGCCACGGTCCTCGCCGCCTGCGCCGCGCGACAGCGCTACCGCAACGTGCTGACGGTCGAGGTCGCCTTCACCCGGGTCATGTCGACCCTGCGGTGGGACCTCTCGGAGGGCTGCGTGATCCTCACCCCGGAGGACGGCTCGGGTTCCTCGTTGGTGTTCGACAGCGCGCGGTCGCACTACCGCGCGCTGGACCGGGAGCTCGTCGCCAGCTTCAACCAGGCCCGCCGGGTGCCGGTCGACCGGGCCGACGAGATCAACCTCGGGGACCCGCCGACCACCGAGGACGTCCGGCGGCTCTTCACCGCGGTGGGACTGCCGCTTCCGTCCACCTTCTCCGAGCGGGACGTGGTGGAGATCGTCGGCATGGCGGTGCCTTCGCGGGCTATCCGGTGACGAGCAGGGCCGCGGTGCCCGCGAGCAGCGCCGTGACGGCCAGCCCGAACCCCGCCAGTACGAACGTCCGCATCGGGACGGCGAGCCCGTGGCGGCGGCAGGCCTCCAGGCACAGCAGCGTCGCCAACGACGCCCACGGCGTCACGATCGGGCCGACGTTCGTTCCGATCAACAGGGCGAGCAGCATGTCCTGCGCCCCGTGCGGCACCACCGCCTCCCCGGCCGTGTACGCGGGCAAGTTGTTGATCACATTGGAGAGGCCTGCCCCGGCCCCAGCCGCCCGGAACAGCCCCGCCGGGCCCTGGTCGGTGCCGATGAGCGCCGTCATGACCTCGGCCAGCCCGTAGCGGCTGAGCGTGGGCACCACGAGAAACAACCCGGTGACGAGGATGAGCAGCTGCCAGGGCACCAGCGTCCAACGCAGGCGCGACCGGTCGAGCGCCGCGAACGCCCCGACGGCGATGGCGGCCGCACCTGCCGCGGCGAGCCCGATCTGGTCGCGCAGCACGGGGAGGGCGGCGACGAAGAGCAGGCAGGCGGCCGCGACGATGCGGAAGAGGGCCCGCTCCCGTGCGGAGGCCAGGCGGAGCGGCGGCGGAGGGTCGTAGGCGTCCACACCGCGGCGGCCACGGCGCCAGAAGCAGACCCAGAGGAACAGCATCGTCGCCGCGATCGTCGCCACCTGCGGCAGCGCCATCCGAGCCGCGAACGCGGGCACGGCGAGCGCGATCCGGTCGGCGGCCAACAGGTTCGTGAGGTTCGAGACGGGCAGCAGCAAGCTCGCGGTGTTGGCCAGCCAGATCGTCGTCATCGCCAGCGGCAGCGCCGCGATGCCGGTGCGCGCGGCCAGCGCGAGCAGGACGGGGGTCAGCAGGATGGCCGTGGTGTCGAGGTTGAGCAGGATCGTCGTCGCCGACGCGAACGCCACGCACAACACGAACAACAGCGCGTACCGGCCGCGGCCGAGGATCGCCACCCGCGTCGCGAGCACGTCGAAGACCAGCGCGTCGCGCGCCAGCGACGCCAGCACGATCACGCTCGCCAGGAACAGCAGAAGCGGAGCAATCCGTTCGATGTTGGCGGCGGCGTCGGCGGCAGGCAGCAGCCCCGTCGCCACGCACAGCAGACCGAGGGCCAGCAGCCCGATGCGGATCCAGTCCAGCCTGCTCGGCGCGGCCAGCATCCGGCGCACCAGTTCCACGCGGGCGTTCCCCCGTCCTGTGTGGTCGACGGCCGTCGGGTGACGCCATAGTGTGGTCGGCCATGACGCGGCAGGCCGACACCGCCCCGCCCGGCGTGTTCGTCAGCTACGCCCCGGCGGACGAGCGCTGGGCGGCCTGGATCGCATGGCAGCTGGAGCTCGCCGGGTTCCGGACGGTGCTGCGCGCCTGGGACCGTCCGGTCGGGACGCCCCTCGACGAGTTCGTCGAACGTGCCCTCGTGGGCGCGGCGGCAACGGTCGCTGTGTTCTCCCGCGCCTACCTGACCTCGACGGCGACGGCGGCCGAGCGGCGGCGGGTGTTCCGCGCGGACGCGGCGCGCCTCGTCCCCGTCCGGATCGACGACCACCCGCTCGAGGGGCTCGCGGGCGCACCGGTCGACCTCGCCGCGATGCGGGACCCGCGGGCGGCCGCGGCCGCGCTGACCGAGCGGCTCGGCCGCGCCACCGCGGTCGGCACGGCACCTGCGCTGCCCGGTGGAGCGCCGCCGTCGCACCCGACGGGCGCCCCGGGGCGGCGTGCGCCGCTCGTGCCACCGCCGTACCCGCCCGCGGCGCGGCCCCTACGGGAAGGGGTCGCGCTCCTGCACGTGGCAGGCCCGCGGTTCGGACGCGGAATCGCCGACCCCGACGAACCGATCACCGCCCGTGAGCTCCAGGACCGGCTGCACGCCGACGTCACCCGCCTCGTCGACGACGGCGCACCGCCGCCCGACCTCGTGGTGGTCAGCGGCGACATCACCGAGTCCGGGCGGCCGCGGCAGCTGGCCGAGGCCCACGAGTTCCTGACGGGTTTGCGCGTGGTCCTGGGGCTCGGCCCGGATCGGTTGGTGGTCGTCCCCGGCGGGGGCGACGTCTCGCGCGCTGCCTGCGAGGCGTACTTCCACGACTGCGAGGCGCGCGAACGCACTCCGGTGGAGCCCTTCTTCCCGAAGCTCTCGCTGTGGGCGGAGCTCTTCGCCGACCTGTACGACGGCCTCGAAGGGCCGGTGTTCGACGCCGCGCAGCCCTGGACGCTGTTCGCCGTCCCGGAGCTGCGGGTGGCGATCGCGGGCCTGAACTCCACGATGGCGATCAGCCACCGGGCCCGCGACGACCACGGGCGCATCGGCGAGGCGCAGGCGTCCTGGTTCGCGCAGCGGCTGCGGTCGTTCGAGGAGGCGGGCTGGCTGCGCGTCGGCGTCGTGCGCCACGATCCGTTGCCGGGCACCGGGGGCGCGCACGACCCGGCGACCCTGCGTGACGCCGCGACACTCGACGGACTGCTCGGCGCCCGGCTGCACCTGCTCCTGCACGGACCCGGCCCCGGCGGGACGAGCACGGAGCTGCTCGGCGGGCGGTTGCCCGTGCTCCCCGCGGCCGGACCGGGCCGCGCGGAGATCGTCCACGTCACGGCGGAGGGGCTGCGGCGGGTCCCGACCCGCGGCGCAAGCGGCTCCGCGATCGAGCGGTCGTGGAACGCCGCGGCGCAGACGTTCGTCCGCGAGGAGCCCGCGTCGGCGCCGGAGCCGCCCGCGATCGGCGCGGGGAACGACCCGCACGCCCTGCTGCTCGCGCGCATCGCCGACGTCTGCGCCGCGGCCGACCCGCAGACGCTCGTCCGCCGGGTCGACACCGACCCACCCCAGCTGCTCGTCACCCGCATCGTCGACGGGCTCACCGTGCAACGGCGCGTCGGCGCGCACGTGGGTGTGCCCACCGCCGAGGCGGTCGACCGGTTCGCCGCCCACGATCCGGGGCCCGGCGACGAGCTGGTCCACTCCGGTCCTGCCCCCGGCGACGCCGTCCGCGCCCACGCGGCGCGGCTCGGTGTGCGCCTGCGCAGCTTCGCGGCCTTCCAGGGGATGCTCGACCTCGGCGGTTACGTCGAGGGCCAGAACGCACGGCTGCGCAGCGACCCCGCCTATCCGCCGCCGCTCTACGTCCCCCAGCGCTACCGGAACCTGCGCGGCGACGACCAGTCCGTCCGTGCCGACCTCGCCGGGGAGCTGATGCGGCTCGTCACCGGCGACGAGGGCCGGTTCGTGCTGGTGCTGGGCGACTTCGGGCGCGGCAAGTCGTTCGTCCTGCGGGAGGTCGCGCGGCAGCTGGGGGAGGCGCCGTCGGGGCCGGTGCCGATCCTCGTCGACCTCGCCCTGCTCGACCGGGCCACGACCGTCGACGGTCTCGTGGCCGCGCACCTGGCCCGGCACGGCGAGGACCGCATCGACCTGCGCGCCTTCCGCTACATGCTCGACGAGGGTCGCATCGTCCTGCTGCTGGACGGGTTCGACGAGCTCGTGACCCGGGTCAGCTACGACCGCGCGGTCGACCACCTCACCACGCTGATCGATGCCGCACAGGGCCGCGCGAAGATCGTCGTCGCGGCGCGGATGCAGCACTTCCGCACCCACGAGCAGGTGTTCACCGTGCTCGGGACGCAGGTGGGCAGCCTGGAGCACCGCCGTGCGCTGGCCGTCGAGGACTTCACCGCGGCCCAGATCCGCGAGTGGTTCGTGCGCCGCCACCACGGCGACACCGCGGCCGCCGACGCCCGGTTCCAGCTCCTGCGCGGCGTCGAGGACCTGCTGGAGCTGGCCCAGAACCCACGCATGCTCGGCTTCGTCGCCGATCTCGACGTCGAGCGGCTGCGGGCCGTCGTCGCGCACCGGCACACGCTCAGCCCCGCCCCGCTGTACGCGGAGATCGTGTCGTCGTGGCTGGCCCATGAGGCCCGGCGCGCGTCCGGCGGGGCGGGCGCCGCGCCCGGGCTCGACGCCGCCACGCTGCACCAGGCGGTCACGGCGCTCGCGGTGACGCTGTGGGAGCGGGACGAGACGTTGGTACGGGTCGACCGGCTCGTCGAGGTCGCCGACGCCCTCGCGGGCGGCGCCGCGGGCCCGCTATCCCGCCAGCAGCGCGTGCACGCCATCGGCAGTGGCAGCCTGCTGACCCGCACCGAAGACGGGCAGTTCGGCTTCGTGCACCCTTCGATCGTCGACTGGCTGGTGGCCGAGGCCGTCGCCACCGATGTGGGCGCCGGTGTCGCCGTGCCGCCCGCGCTGGCCGTGCGGTGCCTGCGCCAGCGCGCCGTCGACTTCCTCTGCGACATCGCCGACACGCGCCTGCTGCGGGACTGGGCCGCCGGAGCGTTCAGCGCGGGCGGCGCGCTCGCCGAGAACGCCCGTCTCGTGCTGGCCCGCCTCGACGTCCCGGCCTCGGCCGACCTGCGCGGCGCCGCACTGCGCGGCGCCGACCTGTCCTACCGCGACCTCGCCGACGTCGACCTGTCCGGCGCCGACCTGACCGACGCCAACCTGGCGCACGCGAACCTTTCCGGTGCGGAGCTGCGCGACGCGCGGCTCGTCGCGGCCCGGCTGGAGGGCACCCGGCTGGTGGGCGCGAACCTGGCAGGCGCCGACCTTTCCCGCGCCCGGCTCACCCGCGCCGACCTGACGGGCGTCACGGTCGCCGGGAGTCAGTGGACCCGCGCGGCGCTGGTCGACGTGACCGGCGTGCCCGATGCGCCCGAGCTGCGGTCGGCGGCGGTCGCGCCGGGCACGCCCGTCGGGACGGAGCTGGCGCCGTCCACGATCGGGGTGCGACACGGCTTCCACACCGGAATGGGCTGGCTGCCGCAGCCGCTGGACTACGGACCCGACGGCGGCACCCTCGTGATCGGCGGGGACGACGGCGGTGTGCTGGTCTGCGGCACCGTCACCGGGCGGCCCTTGCGGACGCTGACGGGGCACCGCCGCCGCGTGTTCGCCGTCACCCACGGTCGTGCGGTGCTCGCCACCGGGTCGGCCGACGCCACGGCCAGGCTGTGGGATCCGGTGACGGGCCGCCTGCAGCACATCTTGGCGGGCCACCACCGGTGGGCGTGGCCCGTGGTCCTCGCGCCGGACGAGCGGGCCGTGGCCACCGGCGATGCCGCCGGGACGCTGCGGCTGTGGGACACCGGCACCGGGGCGCTGCGGCACGAGATCACCGCCGCGGGCGGGTTCGCCGTCGCGGCGGCGTTCCTCGACGAGCTGGTCGCCGTCGGGCACCACGACGGCCACGTCCGGCTCTACGACGCCGCGACCGGCGCGTCCGCCGGGGACCTGACGGCCGCCGACGGGCCCGTCCACCGCCTGGCGGCGGTCGGCGGCAGGCTGGTCACGGCGGGCGCAGGGGGCAGGCTCGCCGCCTGGGACACGCGTGCGGGCGAGGTCGCCGTCGCGTTCGAGGGGCACACGGGTGACGTGTACGCGCTCGCCGCGCATCCCGACGGCCTGCTCGCCTCGGGGGACGCGCTCGGGGAGGTGCGGCTGTGGGACGCGACCGCCGGTGAGCTGCGGTACACCCTCGCCGGTCACACGTGCTCGATCTTCGCGATGGCCTTCGACCCGTCCGGCGGGACGCTCGCGACGGGCGACAGCGCGGGGGTGGTCTGCCTCTGGCACACCGCGACCGGGCGGCTGCTGCACCGGCTCGACGGGCACACCGGCTCGGTGTACCCGTTCGCGTTCCGGCCCGACGGCGGGCAGCTCGCCGTGCCCGACGACCAGCTCACCACCCGCATCTGGGACACCGCCACCGGGGCGTGCCACCACATGCTGCGCGGGCACGGCCGCCGGGTGAGCGAGGTCCGCTTCAGCGCGTCCGGCTCGCTGCTGGCAACCAGCGGCAACGACGGGATCGTGCGGCTGTGGAACCCCGCCACGGGGCAGCAGGCGCGCACGGTGGAGATCGCGCCCAACCGGCTGTGGACGGCGGTGTTCAGCCCCACGGGCCCCCTGCTCGTCACGGCCGACGGCGACGGCCGCCTCGCCCTGCTCGACCTCGACACCAACACCTACGAGCGCTACCTGGAGATCGAGACGGCGCCGCTGTGGACGGTCGCGATGAGCCCGTCGGGCAGGCACCTCGCCACGTCCGACGACGACGACGTGGTGCGCGTCTGGCACGCCCGCACCGGACGGCCGGTCCACACGCTGCGCGAGCACCGCGGACGGGTCCGCTCGATCGCCTACAGCGCCGACGGCGCGCTGCTCGCCACCGGCTGCGACGACTCCCGCATTCGGATCTGGGACGCGGCGACCGGACGTCTGCTGCGCACGCTCGAGGGGCACACCGACCGCGTCTACGCGCTGGCGTTCGGCCGGGACGTGCTGGCCAGCGCGTCGTGGGACACCACGGCCCGGCTCTGGGACGCGGCCTCGGGCGACTGCAGGCACGTCCTGACGCGGCACACCGGACGGCTGTGGAGCGTCGCCTTCCATCCGGACGGCACGCTGCTCGCCACCGCGGGCGACGACCTTGTCGTGCGGCTGTGGGACGCGCGCCAGGGCGACCACCTCCAGACGCTCGCCGGGCACACCCGCAGGGTGGCCTCGCTCGCGTTCCACCCCCAAGGACACCTCCTCGCGAGCGGCGCCTCGGACGGCACCGCGCGGCTGTGGACGGTCACCGAGGGGCAGGCCGCCCGGCACCTGGTGCTGCTGGGGCTGCCGCAGGGCTGGGCGGCGCTGCACGCCGATGGGCGGTACAAGGTCGAGGGCGACATCGGACACGGGTTCTGGCACGTTGTGAACATGAGCCGGTTCGAGGTGGGTGAGCTGGACGGCCTGTTGCCGGAGATCCGCCGCATGCCGCCCGCGGCCCCGTTCTGAGCCGTGGACGCGGGGGTGGAGTTCACCCTTGACCTGCGGCTGCCGGTCGACGACTTCCGCGGGGCCGACGACTTCGCCGAGATCTCCGCCCCCATGGCGGGCGACCTGGAGGCGGCCAACCTGGCGTTCTGGCAGGGGAAGCTGGACGGCTCCGGGCTGCAGGCCACGCTGCCGCCGGTGGTTGCGCACCTGTTCGACCTCTACCGGTCCTGCCGGGCCGATCTGCTGATCCTCTCCGACGGCGGCGAGATCCACCCCGGTCCGACGATCTACGACTCGTTCTGGATCCGCGATTCCAGCGTCGAAGGCATCGCCTGCGCGCTGTCGGGTGACGCCGGACTGGCCGCGACCCAGTTCGGGCAGCACTACCCGGCGGCGTTCAACACCGGCAACGAACGCATCGGGCCGGTCTCGGCGCATGGGTTCTTCGGGCACGAACACGAGCGCAACGACCAGGAGTGGGACTCCAACGGCGAGGCGCTGTGGGCGTTCGGCCGGTTCGACCGGATCCAGGGACCCGCAGCGGCCTTCGGCGCCAAGATCTATGCGCCCTACGTCGTTGAGGGAGCACGGTGGATCCGGGACAACCGCAGCCCGTTCGGGCTGCTGCCCAGCGGCTGGAGCGCCGAGCACATCGGCGACAAGGACAAGCCGCACTACTGGGATGACCTGTGGGGGCTTGCCGGGCTCTACGAGGCGGCGCGCCTGGCCGAGCGGCTCGGGGCCACCGAGGTCGCCGAGCTGTGGGCCGCTTTCGACGATCTCAAGGCGGCCACCGCGGCCTCGATCCGCTGGGTGCTCGGGCAGCAGGGCGACCGCGGACAGTGGGAGACCTTCGTACCCACCGGGCCCGGCGATGTCGGCAGGCTCGACTCCACGATCATCGGCGCGGTCAGCTACTTCCACCCGACCCGGCTCTACTACGGCGCCAAGCTCGGCTCCGACGTCGACCAGGCTTTCCGGCTGACCCTGGAGACGATCTGGTCGCACTTCGTGACCGGCGGCTTCCGACACGACGCCGCCTGGCACGCCTACGGCCCCTACCTGACGTTGCAGCTGGCCCATGCCTTCCTGCTGCTCGGTGATGTGGACCGGATGGACGCCTGCCTCGGCTGGGCCGTCGGCAACGCGGCGTTCGCCAAGATCAGTCGCTACGACGGCGCCGCATCGAGCCAGGACTGGCAGGTGGCCTCCGGCGGCTGGAACGAGCAGCACGCCTCCCCGATCGCCAGCGACCTCGCCGAGATCCCGGACCGCTGGTGGTACATGGGCGACATCCCGCACGGCTGGGCTGCCGCGGAGCTCACCCTCCTGCTGCGCGACATCCTCTTCTTCGAGGCAGGTGAGGACGACAACCGGGAGCTGTACCTGGCGCCCGGTGTGCTGCCACGCTGGCTCAGCGGCGACGGCGGCCACTCGGTATCCGTCGCCGCCGCGCCGACGAGTTACGGCGCCACCTTCGGCTACACGCTGCGGCACGACGAACCGACCCGACGGATAGTGATCGACATCCCGAACCCGCTGCCCGCGGTCCGCTACGTCTACGCCTGCAGATTCGGGGAAGTAACCCGCGTCCTTGTCGACGGCATCGAGCAACCGCCGACCGGAAGCGACGTCCGGCTCGCCCCCGGCACGACGCACGCCGAAATCAGCTACAGCTAAGAAAGAGCGGAGTGAGAATGACCACCGTGCACGTGTTCAAGAATGGGACGAACCTCCGACTGGCTGGGCTGCTGGAGAACGACAACATCATCACCGTGATTGACGCGGGCACGTTCGAAGCGCTGCATCAATGCGTCGGCGACAAGGTCACCGAAGGCCACGACACGAACACGTGGTGGGTCAAAATTGTCGCCGGGAGCCACCAGGGGTGGGTCTCGGCGGTCCGCATCCAGGAAGGTGGCGACAACGAGCCTGTCCCGGGGGCGCCGACGCGGATCGTCGAGTGGGTCTGACCATCCGCGAGTAGCGGCTCGGTGGGCCGTCCCGATTTCGGCGTAGGTGAGGTCGCCCGGAAGCAACGATCACCACGCGCCAAGCGAGATCGGTGCTGGTGCTCGTGTGCTGCCGGTCGCCAGCTGGGCGGCGTCGGTCTTGGCGAGAGCGATCACAGCGGCAACATCGTGGCGACGGAGAGCGCCGACGTAGCATTCGAGCAACGCCCGTTCGGTTGCGCGTAGTCGAGGATCCGGCCGCTGCTCGAGCGTCGAAGCCGGTCGCGGGCCGTGCAGAGCGGCACGGGCCCGCTGCAGTGCGCTATTCACTGCGGCGACGGTCGTGCCCAGTAGTTGTGCCGCCTCGCTGGACGAGCAGCGCAGCACTTCGCAGAGGATCAGCACTGCGCGTTGCTTCGGCGGCAGCAGCTTGATGATCGTGCGGCAGGCGCTTTCGACTGCTTCACCCGTCTCCAGCAGCGCGTCGGGCCCAGGGTCGGTCGAGACGGGTTCGCGCGGCGGGTCTGCACCGTCGAGCGTCTCGGGCCAGGTGGCCGGGCCGAGCCGGAGCGGCCGCCCGCGGTCGCGGCGCATCTCGTCAAGGCAGGCGTTGGTGGCGATCCGGTACAGCCAGGTGCGGAAGGTGGCGCGACCGGCGAAGGCGGAGCGGGCACGCCAGGCCCGCAGCAACGTCTCCTGCAGTGCGTCATCGGCCCGTTCGGAGGAGATCAGCATCCTCCGGCAGTGGCCGTGCAGCTCGCTGCGGTGGCGTTCAACCAGCACGGTGAAGGCGGCCTCGTCCCCGGCGACGGCGCGCTCCACGACCGGATCGGCGGTGGAGTGCGCCGCCACCACAGGGGGCTGGGCGAGCGCGGCCGTCATCGCGCGCTCCGGCTGGGCGGCTGCGGGTCGGGGATGGCCAGCGCGCGGGCGAGGCCGTCGAGCGCGGTGGTCGGATCGTGGTGCGGCCAGATCAACGCCACGTGCCGCAGCGGTGGCCAGCCTTCGTCGGCCGTGAGCTCGGCAACCCGCTCGGCCAGCGCCGCTCCGGAACGGTCGCCGACGACGGCGATGCGGCCCTGGTCCACTCCGAGCTCCGCGGCATGATCGGCAGCCCAGGACACCGCGGCGTGCCCTTCGAGGGCGTGCGCCGCGGAAACCGTCAGTACCACGGCGCCGAGACGCGTAATGAGCTCGTCAACCAGGTCGTCGTCGGCGGAGAACAGGACCACAAGGGCGGCGACGGTCGGGTCCGCATAGGACGCAGGCCAGTGCACGCGTGCCCGGCCGCCGGGCGCGAGGTAGCGGAGCGCAACATCGGCGATCCGGCGCGCACCAGCTCGGGGCTGGTCGGGAGAAGCCATGACGCAACCCTCGTGCCGGAACCCCGGCGAAGGGAAAGGCCGATCACGCATGACGGCCGTGCACCGGTTGCATCACCACCGGGCGGCTGAACCGGCGATGATGCTCCTATGGATGACCGCTCGCAGCGCGGTGGCAAGGTGCTCGTGCTCCCACCTGCCCCGGACGCGATTGAGCTTCGGCATCTGCGTGCGTTCGTGGCAGTTGCCGAGGAGCTCAACTTCGGCCGGGCCGCGACCAGATTGTTCGTGTCCCAGCCCGCATTGAGCCGACAGATCCGCAGCTTGGAGCGGCTCGTGGGCTGCAACCTGCTGCGCCGCACCACACACCGGGTCGAGCTGACGCTGGCAGGCGACGCCCTGCTCGACCGGGCGCGACGGCTGCTCGCCGACCTGGACGACGCGGTCTTCGCCACCCGTTCGGTCGGCGGGGACCTGGAGCGCAGGCTGGCCGCGGCATGGGAACCGCTGGACGACCTCACGGCGGCGAGCCCCGATCTGCAGGCATTGCGCGATGCCTGCGAGCGGCTGCACGGGCAGTTCGAGATGACCACCGGGGTGTCGGTGCGGCCGGTGATCGCCGGTGGGGTTCCCTCGCTGCTGCTCTCGCCCCGACCGGAGCTGACCCCGACGGTCCTGCTGCTTCACGGCGGCGGGTACGTGATGGGTTCTGCCTTCGGCTACCGGCACCTCGCGAGCGCGCTGGCCGCAGCCGCCGACGCGTGCGTGATCGTGCCCGACTACCGGCTCGCCCCCGAGCACCCGTTCCCGGCCGCCATTGAGGACGCGGTACGCGCCTACCTCTGGATGCTCGACTCCGGGGTGCCCGCAGAACATATTGTGCTGGCCGGTGACTCCGCGGGCGGCGGGCTCGCGCTCTCGGTGCAGACCACGCTGAAGCGGCAGGACCTTCCCCTGCCGGGCGGCACCATGGCGTTGTGCCCTGCCGTCGACCTCAGCTACGACGAGGAGATCGAGCTGCCCACCGAACCGCAGCCTGCCGTCAGCATCGCGCAGCTGCGCTCGTTCGCCGCCGCCTACCTCGGCGACACCGCACCGCACGATGAAGTGGTCAACGCGCTGCGCGCCGACCTCACCGGACATCCGCCGATGCTGATCCAGGCAGGCACCGGTGACGTGCTGGGCAAGGACGCGCACCGCCTCGCCGAGCACGCAGGCGGCTGCGGCGTCGAGGTGCAGTTCGAGCTCTACCCGGTGACCACACACGACTTCCACCTGTTCTGGTCATTCCTCCCCGAGGCTGCGGACGCGCTGGAGCAGGCAGGCGCGTTCGTCCGCCGGGTGCGCGCGAGAACCGGCCTCGTCAAACGATCCCAAACGCGATGACGACCGCGTTGGCCTTCGGGGCGGCGAGGCAGGCGCCTGCGATCGCCGAGGGGGCGGCGGCGGAGCAGGTGGTGCAGAAGCCTGAAGCCGACAGGTTTTCGAAGTCGGTCTCGGTAGGCTGATCGGCGTGACACGGTTCGTCGTCGCGCACCTGAGCGATTGCCACATCGGGGCCACCGATCAGGCTCCCGTCCGACTGCGCCGTGCCCTCGATCACCTCGCCGCCTGCGCGCCACGGCCGGATGTTGTGCTGCTGAGCGGGGATGTGGCCGATCACGGCCTCGATGTCGAGTACGAGGTCGCCGCCGAGATGCTGTCGACTAGTACCGTCCCGTTGGTGGTATGCCCCGGCAACCACGACGTGCGCGCGCGTTTCGTGCAGCATCTCGGGCCTGCTGAATCCGTCGTCGACGTGGCAGGTTATCGGCTGGTCGCCTTGAACTCGCTGGTGGATGCTCCGGAGGGGGAGCGGATCGACCGTGGCGAGCTCACCGAGGACTCGCTGCGGTTGCTGGACGAGGCGCTCACCGCCGGGCGGCCCACGTTCGTCGGGATGCACCACCCACCGGTCAACCTGCATGTCGACCTGATGGATCCGATCAAGCTCAGCAAGGCGAAGGGGCTGGCCGAGGTGCTCGCTCGGCACAACAACGTCATTGCCGTGCTGGTTGGGCATGCGCACACGATGGCGACGACCGCCTTCGCCCGCGTCCCCGTCTTGGTCGGCGGCGGGCTGGTGTCGACGGTCACGACCGACGCCGAGGACCTGCCCCCAATTGACTACGCCCAGCCGCCGTCGATCGCCCTGCACGTGGTCGAGGACGACCATCTGGTCACGCACTGGCGGGTGATCTGAACCGACGACCGCGCAGGTACCGCCTTGCGCGCCAGGACACGCCCCGCATCGACAGGCCCCGGCTCGGGCCGCGCAGCAGTTGGCTGGGCTAGGTTCAGGTCGTGAGGCTCTGGCGTCGCCGCCCGCGCGAGGTCAACCTGTACCTTCCGATGAGGCGGATCGAGCACCTGTTCGAGGCTCCGCAGCTCGACCCGTTCGCGCCGGAGCTGGAGGGCTATGACCCTCGACCCGGTCTCGAGTGCATGGTGCGGGCGGTTCAACGGGCCAAGCGCAGGGCCACGCTGAGTGTGACCGTCGGGTTGCCTGCCGATGTCATCACCCCCGGCCTGGAGGAGCGCGCTCGAGCCGCCTTGGCACGGGAGTGCCGTCGCCGGATCGCGATCCTGGACGACGACCTGAACGGCGTGCGGCGGCTCGGGGTCCGCACGTTGCTGTGGGGGCTGTTGGCCGTGCTGTTCATCAACGGATCGGTCGGCGCCCTCGGGACCACCGAACCCGGCTCGGTCGAGGATGCCCTGTCGACCGGACTACAGACGGTCGCCTGGGTGGTCTTGTGGGTCCCGATCAATCTGCTGATCTACGACCTGTGGTACTACCGCCGGGACCGGCGCGCCTACCGCAAGCTGCGCGATCTTGCCCTCAGGGTCGTGCCGCAGTGTCCTGCGGACGGTGGCACGGACTCCGGGGCGCATGCGCGAGATGAGTAGCGCAGCCTGCCGCAGGCCCGCAACAACCCAGATCAGCGTCAGCACCCGCCGGTGGAAGGCCCGCCGATGAGGTGGTCAGGTGGTTGTTGCCGAGCTCCCCTGCTACCCATGATCGCCGGAACCGGTCGAAAACGTGCGTCTGTGCACGTAATCCGCCGGTTTCGGTGATCACGACGTTCTCGTCCTCGCGTACGTCTCTGCGCGCAGCAGGTCTGCCGTTAACGATCCAGCTCATCCGTCCACGGCCCAACTGCACGGCTCTAGTACGCCCGAGCGCTGCTGATGCGCCTGGGTTCCGATCCGAAATCGATCGAACGGCGGGTGGCCGCCCGCAAGCGTCGCCGGGAGATCCTCGACAGCCCGATTGCCCGACCCTGGAATTCAACCTCGGCGAGGCGACGGTGAGCCGCCCGGTCGGCGGCAAGGACGTGATGCTGGCCCAGATCCGCAAACTCGCTGCGCTGGTCGACCACCCGCGTCTGACGCTCATGTTCCTGCCGTTCGCGGCGGGTGCGGCAGGCATGGGGAGTGCGTTCGAACTCCGCGACATCGCCGGACGCCGGGACACAGCTGACCAGCGTGCCGACAGTGGACGCGAGGAGCCAACTCGTCCAGAAGGCGCCCGGCGAGGACGTGAAGGGCGCGAGCCCGGTCGCCCACGCAACGCCGAACGCGACGAACCCGACGACCTGCGGGAACCTCGGTGATCACAACCAGGGAAAAGGACAATGTGGACAACCCCACCGCGCGATGTCCAGATCAGGACGAAGGTGCCTGTCGCCGATGTCGGACTCCCGGCCGAGGATCCGCGGCATGTCCTCGTCGTCGAGCGTGCCGATGTCGCCGGTGCGGTACCAGCCCTCGACGAAGTGCTCGGCCTCGTCCACCAGGCCGCCCCGACCGGGTGACCATCGTGGTCGACCGCCAGCACGGCCGTGTCTGGTGACCGGGAAAGCCCCCGCGGGAGCTTGGGATCGTCGGCCGGGGGCAGCGGGCGATCCTCGATCACCGAGGCGAGTCGGGCCATCTCCACGATGAACGCCGTGTCGGATGGATTGCCCGCTCGGACCGACACGCAAGCCTACTTGCCGGGAACGCGCAACCGCTTGATCATCAGGCGACGCGGGGCGCGCCTGCGCGGGCTCCGACTACGGCCGTTGCAGCCGGTTGATCGCCTCGAGGAGGTAGTAGTCAGCGTAAACGAGTCCGACGTCGACCTCGTCATTCTCCCGAAGGAAGCCCACCGAATGCGCGAGTACGGCTTCGTTGGGCGTGCCCACCGTGAGGTAGCCCGACGCAAGCGAGGCGATGATGTCCACGGCGGCTCGCCGATAGCCTGCGCCACGTTCACCGCCGGTCAGCCGCCCGAGCTCGACGAGCCCGGAAGCCGCGACGGCCGCAGCCGAGGCGTCGCGTGGCGCGTGGGGGATGTCCGGGGCCTGGAAGTCCCAGTAGGGGACCCGGTCGGCCGGCAGCCGGGCCAGGTACCAGTCGGCGGCACGCTGCGCGGCATCGAGCAATTCGGGGCGCCCGGATTCTCGGTAGGCGTCGGTGAATCCGTGGATCGCCCAAGCCTGCCCGCGCGACCACGTCGAGGTCACAGACTGGCCCTGCCACTTCTCCTGTCGCTCGAAGGCGCCGGTGGCGGGGTCGAACAGCGCCACTTGCGCGGTGCTCCCGTCGGGCCGCAGGTGTACCCGCATCGAGGTCAGGGCATGCCGTGTGGCCTGCTCCGCCCACGCGGGGTCGCCGCCGGGTTGGCCCGCGGCCCAGTAGAGCAGCTCCAGGTTCATGAGGTTGTCGATGATCACCGGGAAGCGCCAGCCACGGGTCTGGGGGTCGTTGGGGTCAACGTCCCAGCTCTTGATGGCGCCGACGGCCGGGTTGAAGCGGGTGGCGAGCGAGCGCGCCGCCTCGACGGTCACATCCCGGGCGTGTGGGTCGTTGGTGAGCTGGTACTGCCAGCCGAAGCTGTTGAAGATCATAAAGCCGAGATCGTGGGTGTCCGTGCGGGCCTTCTGGGCCTCCAGCCCTGCTGTCCACCGCTGAGCCCGCTGGCGCCAGACCGGATCACCGGTCCGCTGGAACATCAACCATAGGCTGCCTGCAAAGAAGCCGCTGGTCCAGCTGTCGGCATCGCTGAGCTGCCAACGGCCGTCCGGTCCGGTACTGCGGGGATAACCGTCCTGCGGGTTGAGGCGATCTGCGGCATCGGCCAGCCGTTGGGCGGCGTGCGCCGTCACACGTTCCGTCAGGGCGGCGTCGAGCGCCGGAGCCGACGCCGCGACCGTGGGCTGAGCGGGCGCCTGGGCCGCGGTGCCGCAGGCTGCGAGCAGGAGGGCGGCGGCGAAGGCAGCGAGCCGCCAAAGTCGGCTCATCGACGTCTCCTAGGGCGACCAAAGGCGGCCAGGATAGCCGGTGCGGGCGGCGATGACAGCTCGACCGCTCCAACGACTCAGGCTGTCGGGTACGCGGCGGCGACGGCGGTGATGTAGTCCGCGTAGGCGCTGACGGTGGCGGGGTCGTCGAGGTGGATCTGGTTCTCGGCGTTGCGTTCGGCGTTGGCGGAGAAGTTGTAGCTGCCGGTGGTGAGCTCGTCGTCGGTGATCAGCACTTTGAGGTGCATGAAGTCGTGCACGCTGGTGGGCGTGTAGGGGGTGGAGTTCTTGCGGGCGAGGTGGGCGGCGACGGTGCGCCAGTCGGCGAGCACGGCGGCGTCGTGGGGCTCGGGTTCCCAGACGTTCCCGACGATGGGGTCCATCTGGCCGCCGTCGTAGATGCCGGAGACGGTCACGCCGCGGGTGATCGCGTCGGCGAGAGCGCCGAGGATGCGGTGTGAGGTGAGAACCATGGCAGCGAGGACGATGCGGCGGTTCGCCTTGGTGATTCGTTCGGCAAGGGCGTGGTCGATCGCGGAGCCGTCGGCGGGGCTGAAGTCCCAGCCCACCGTGCCCGCGCCGAGCGGGGCGGTGCCCGCGTCGTGGGCACCGCTGCCCGTGATGGCGCCTGCGGTCCACATCTGGTCGAAGTCCTTGCGGTAGTCCGCGGCGATCGCGGCGCCGGGCAGGATGATGATGTTGTTTTCCTGCCGGTTCCAGGCGTCGTCGGTGAAGTTGGTCGAGCCGGTCCACACCGCGGGTGACCCGGATCCGCCCGCGTCGCGGACGATGTACTTGGAGTGCATCAGCTGCCTGCCCGCCGTGATCGCCTCGGTGGCGACGGCGGTGTCTGCGAAGTGGTCGGTTACCCACTCGGCGGTCCCGGGTGGTGCGGGGTCGGCCTGCAGTGCGGCGAAGGTCTTCGCGTCGGCCGTGTCGGGCTTGCCTGCGTCGTAGGCGATGCGGACAGCGACCCCGCGGGCGGCCGCGTCGGTGAGCCCATCAACGACTGTGGCGACGAGTCCGGGATCGCTGAGGCGGAAGTCGTAGATCGCGATGTCGAGTGACGTGGTCGCGGCGGCGGCGAACGCGGCCAGCTTCGCGGCGATCGTGTTGGCCTGGTCGGCCGGGCCGCCGTGCTGGGTGTCGCGCAGGAAAGTCACGTCGGGAACGGTGGTCATGGCGGGCCTTTCGGTGTCGACGGTGCCATGGAGAAGACCCCCACCGCGGGCCCGTGATACGCCGAATTGAGCAAAGGCTGACTCCGAATGTTGCATATCGGCACAATCGGGCGTTCTCCTGCGCCGCAGCAGCGAGGGATCACGCGGCTGATGTCGTTGCGTCGGGTCCGCTGCCTCGACGGGGCTCGGCGGACGGGGCCGGTGGGAGCCGGACAGCCTGCGTGCGCCGCACGCGGGAAGGCCATCCTGCCCTTGCGAGCGGAGCAAGGAAGGAGTAGACCGAGTCTACGGGAACACCGGCAGCCAAGGCCGGATCAGGAGAAGGTTCGTCCTCCCTGTTGGCGCTTCCCCGACTTGAGATCGGGCACCCACGCGAAGCACGCCGCGACAAGGTCACGGACCCATGGGTCTGCGTCAACGGACGACGGGCGTCCGCCGACGCCGAGACCGTTTCAGCATGGCGTCCCTGTGCACGCTTGGTAACCCAGATCTCAAGTTCTCGGAGGCCGTCCCGGCACAACGGGGGCGGCCTCCGATTCACGGACCCGCGCCCTCGTGCGCCGCTGCCGTCCCGTTTCCCCGTCGAGCGACTGGCGTGGAGAACGTCATGCCGCCGCGTCCGGCGTGACCGCTCGACGCCGGAACTGGGCGGGCGTGTGCGTGTCGATCAGATGGGCGAGTTGGTCGCGGGTGGGACCGTTGGGAACGGATGGGCGCCAGCCGTCGGCGTAGATCTGGCGGGCGCGGGCCTTGACCGGGTCGAGGCTGGACGGCAGCGCGCGCATGCCGAGGTAGGGGGCCACGAGGGGGGCGAGCGAGGGGTCGGCGACGGTGGCTGCGACGACCAGGTCGGATGGCAGTGGCCGGGTGAGGTCGATGTCCGCGCCTGCCCAGCGGCGGGCCAGGTCGGCGTCCCAGTAGACGTGGTCGTGGAACCACGGAGCGATGTTGTCGGTGCACCACTGGTCGAAGGCCACGGCGACGCCTGCGGGGTCGTCGGTGTCCTGCTCGAGCAGGCGCAGGAGCTCGCGGGCTTGCAGCAGGGACGTGGTGACGCCCCGTCCGACGGCGGGGTTGGTGGTGCACACGGTGTCGCCGACGAAGATGAGTCCTGGTAGGGCGATGGTGCCGGTGTCGTCGAGTTGGCCTTGGTAGCTGTTGTGCAGGTGGCCGCCGGGCAAGACCGGCGTATGGGGCGCAGCGCGGGCCGGATCGGTCCAGGAAGCGAGGGCGGGGATGGCACGGGTGGCGGCGTCGAACAGGTCGGGACGGCGCAGCGCGGCCAGCGACTTGTCGGCGCTGGAGCGCGCGATGAGGGTGGAGAAGACGCCGTTGTCGTGCAGGAACACGATGACCTGGTAGCCGGGGTAGAGGTCGATCTGACCGAGCGGCAAGTTCATCGGGCCCGGCTCGGCGCCGGGACGCAGGCGGTACTGGCGAGAGACGTAGGCGATGCCGCAATCCCCGCCCTGTGCCGCCGCGCGGAGTTCTCGGCCGAGCCTGCCTGCGCGTCCCGACGCGGCGATGACGAGGTCCGCGTCCAGCGTGGTGCCGCCGACCCGGACTCCGCTGGCGCGGCCGCGGTCGGCGCACACCTCGTCGACGTGCCCGATGCGCAGCGCCAGCCCCTGCTGGTGCTCGGCGGCGGTGCGCAGCACCTGCTCGAAGGTCAGCCTGCGGCACCGGATTCCCATCAGCTGCTGCGGTCCTGCAGAACCCGGCCCATGGGTGGGATCGCCAGGAAGCGCGATCGGCTCGGCGCCCGCGGCGAGCAGGTTGTGCCACACGTGCGGCAGTTCCGCCTGCAACGCCTCCACCACCTGTGCGCGGAAGGCGTGCGGGTGGTGGAACTGCATCACCCCGCGTCGGGACCACGACCCGTCCTGCTGCGGCCCCGGGTCCCGGTCCACGACGGTGACCTCGTGCCCTCGACGGGCGAGCACCATCGCGGTGAACAGCCCCGTCGGCCCCGCACCGACAACAACGACTCGCATCGCCCACACCCCCGTGACAGCGTCTTGAGGGAAGAGAGTGCAGCGCCCCGGGCGGTGATACACCGCGAGGATGAGGGCCGTTGTCGGCCGCCGCCTACGCCCGGCTGCGTCGAGGATCCCGGCGGCCATCCATCGGCCACATCGGACTCCCCGTTGTCGGGAAGTGGGTGAGGATGGTTCCGGGCGGAATTCTCATGGATCCCCATATGATCGTCGCGGTCGCTTTCCCGTCATAGCGGCGAAATCAGACGCCCACGCGGTCGAAGAGGGACTGTTCCTCTGGTTGATCACGGCAAGGCCAAGAGAATGCAATCCCGGGGCGTGTCGGCGCTGGGTCACGACCGGTAAGCGCGAACTGGCCTGTCGAGCCCTCAGGATCGCCTGGCGAGTGAACGCTTGCCTCTAGGGTGACGCTTCGTGCGACCTCCCCCTCGGTTCGTCCAATTCCTGCGTGGTCTCGCCCCGTTCGGGGAGCGCGTCATCGGGCGTCGAGGCGCGTGGGTGCTCCAATCCCGTGCGCTGTCCGCCTCGCACTCTGTCGGACGTCAGGTCTTCACCGTGCACACGCTGATCACCGCCGATGGCATCTTCGTGCTGGCGCTCGCAGCGTGGTGGCAGCTGCGCCGGTCGGCGAATCTCTTGCCCCATCTGCGGCGGGGGCCGTCCTCGTTCCACTTCAGCCCCGCAACCGGCGTCGTCGCATGGATCATGACGGCGGTTATGGCGCAGACGCGGTTGACCCTGTACATCCGGCGGTCGGTGACCCGACCGGCGGCGCTGGAGAGCGGGCAGCATGTGCGGACCGCCCCCGCTCCGCTCGGGACGCATGCCCCGGCGAGGACAGGCGCGGCGCCCGAATGGGACACCGCGCCGATACCGATACCGATCCCGATCCGGGCCCGGTTCGGCCGACTGGCTCGATGCACGGGCCGAGGCATCAGCCCGTGGCGGATCCGCCGACCGCCCCGTTCCCGGCCGTCGGTCCGCCGCCGGGCCCACCGCATACGGGGAGCGGCGACAGGTCCACCGAGCCGCCGACTCGGCCCGCGCTTCGACCCGCGGTCGCACGCAGGGGCTCCGCGTGATGGCCGGGAGGATGCGGGGGCTGCTGCTGGTGTGTGCGGTCGTCGCGGTGGTGGCATGGCCGATCGCGGTCCCGACCAGTGCCGCGTGGGCCGCTGCGGACGGGCCGAGCTTCCCTCGACAGGGCCCGAGCACCCAAGCCCCGAGCACGCAGGCCCCCGACACCCAGGCGCCGAGCACCCAGGCCCCCGACACCCACGCGCCGAGCACCCAGGCCCCGAGCACCCAGAGCCAGCACTCGCAGTCCGCGACCCCACCCACCGCCGACCCACAGCAACAGCAGCAGCAGGCGGCGGACGCCGCAGCGCAGCTCGCTCAGCAGCAGGCCGCGTTGGCGGCTCAGCAGCAGGCGGCGTTGGCGGCTCAGCAGGCAGCCGCGGCGGCCAAACAGCAGGCTGCATTGGTGGCCGCGCAGCTCAAGGCGCAGGCCAGGGCGGCGAAGCTGGCCGCCCAGCAGGCTGCGGCCGCGCAGCGTGACGGTGTCACCTGGGCCCGTCGAGGGCGTCCGTCGAAGCTGGTCATCGTGAGAACGACCTCGATCGACTCCGTGTCGGCAGGCAGCCTGGTGCATCGGGTGGTCCGGAACGGGCCCACGGTGTCGTTGGCTGCGCTGGATGCCGCGATCCCGGCATCCTGGATGACGATCGACGGTGACACGGCACGGCTCAACGCGACCGTGGCGCTCACACCGTCCACCGTGCTCGACATCGAGGGGGTCAAGACCCTGCAGTTGGCGGGCGGAGCCACCGCCGCCGACGCCGCCATCCTGTACACCGGCAGCGGGCGAATCCAGCTGCGGGGCGTCACGGTCACCTCGGTGGATGCCGTCTCCGGCCAGCCCGTCGGGCCTGATGCGGCGGGCCGCCCGTACATCGTCGTTGCCGGACTGGGCAGGCTGGACGCCACTGATTCCACGATCAGCGACCTGGGCACCAAACCGGTCGGCGACAGCCAAGGCAAACCGGCAGTCTCCTTCGGCCGGGGCAGCACCGGCTCGCTGACCGGAACGTCACTGCTGCGCAACTCCACGGGGCTGGTGCTGGCCGGTTCCCAGGGGGTGCGGTTGCAGGACGTCACCGCAAGTGAATCGACGGAGAACGGGATCGTGCTGCGTGGCGATCGGGCCACGGTGCTGTCCGGGGTCAAGGCCGAGCACAACGGCAACGACGGCGTGCTCGTCTCGGGCCAGGCGTCCAGCAGGCCGATTACCGGGATCAGCACAACCGGCAACCGCTCCTACGGGGTGTCGGTGACGGGCCAGAACGGTGTCGATGTCAGCAACCTGACCTTGTCGGGCGACCAGGCGGGCGGGCTGGAGCTGAGCCGCGTCACCGACAGCAAGGTGCACAACATCACCACTACGGACGAGCCCAACGGCGTGTTCCTGCACGTCAACTCCACGAATATCGTGCTCGACGCGATCACGCTAACCGGTGGGCGCACCGGGATCTTGGAGGAGAAGACGACGAAGGGCCTGCATGTCACGGGCTCGACGATCGACACCGCGCACGTGTCGGGCATGGAGATCGGGGGCCACGACACCCTGTTGGAGGGGCTCACGGTCAAGAACAGCCGCGCGGCGATCCGCGTCGAACGCGGCGCCGAAGGGGTCTCCGCCGACCGGGTCTCGCTGGTCGGCGGAACCGATGGCCTGGTCACCTCCGGGGGCACGGCGGGCATCGTGGTGAAAGATCTGTCGAGCGATGGCGTCGGCAACGACACGCTCCGCAACCTGAGCCCGGGAATGCAGATCACCGGGGGACAGATCAGCGGCGGCAACACCGGAATGGACCTGCAGGCCGCGACCACGGTCTCCGGCATCCAGATCGGCCTGACCTCCACCGGCATCCGGGCCAGGGCGACCGACCCGATCACGCTCGACAACGTGAAGATCGACGCTGTCTCGGTCGGCCTTGACGCCCAACCCGGCAGCAGGGTGACGCTGCGCGACTCCACGGCCCATGCGCTCGAAGCCGTGCGCGGCACCGTCACCCTGCTCGGCACCAACGATCTCAGCCTGCCGCCGCTCAACCTCCTCGGCGCGATCGGCCTGCCCCTGATCGGGTTGGCCATGCTTCTGGAGTTCCTGCACCTGCTCCGTCAACGGCGGTTCGGACCACCAACCCATCGTTCTCTGCCGCCCCCGGTGGCAGCGGGAGCGGGGTTGAGCACCGGGTAGGGAGGAGAACCGGCGGCCCGCTACAAGGACCGGCGGGAGACGTTCACGCCGTGGCCGTCGGCCTTGTCACCGACTCGGCCGAGGGTCGGGCGCGGCGCGGCGGACTCATCAACGCTGCCGCCGCCGCCATGGCCCCCGAAGTCGGCGGCGGCGTTGGTCTTCCCTGGCAGGACGCCGCCACCCGCACCTGCCCCCGGCGTCGTTGGGCTCTGACGCGCTGATCGTGCTGATCGACCGCTGAGCTGCGTTCCGCCACCGTCGCCAGGTGACGGGCGTTGCGCTGGTTGCTCTGGTGTTCGGGCTCGGGCAGACGACGGCGTGGGGGTGGGGCTCGCCGGGGGTGGTCGTACCGCTGGTCGTGTGCGTGGTCGCGTTTGCCTTGTTCGTCATGCGTGAACGCCGCGCACAGAACCCGCTGATGAGCTTCGGTCTGCTGCGCCGCAGTCATAACTACCTCGGTGCCACGATCAGCCAGATGTTGGCCGGTATGGCCGAGATGGGTCTCGGGCTGATCTTCCCACTGCTGCTGATCCATGAACCTGCAGATGAACCCCGCCCTGGCCGGTCTGGCGCTGATCCCGACCACCGTGCCCCGTTGCTGCGCGATGCCCTCGACGCGGCCGAGCAGGTCGGACTGCACCCGGCCACCTTCGATACGCGGGTCGCGAAGTACCTCGCCTCTGCCCGGGTCGCGTCCGACTACGGCTACTCGGTTACCTTTCTCGTCACCACGGTTCTCGCGCTGATCGGCCTGATCGCCGCCGCCGCGCTGGTACGCAAACCCGTGCAGCCGTCGGCCCAGACAGCCGAGTACAAGTCGTCCACCAACTGAGCGCGAACCAAGCGAGGGCCCGCAACAGCCGGTCGGGTGACATCCCCTCCGTATCGGACGATGGGCATCGGACCGCCGCCGCGGGAACAGAGGCGCGCATATAGGGCTTGAACGATTCATGACCCCGCGTCTGACGATGATCCTTGTGCTCGGGGCGTTGGTCGCGCTCGGCCCGCTCACGATCGACATGTACTTGCCCGCGCTTCCGGCGCTGACGGCTGACCTGGCGACGACGTCGTCAACGGCGCAGCTGACGCTCACCGGCACCCTCGTGGGGCTGGCGCTCGGGCAGCTCGTGATCGGCCCGCTCTCGGACACCCTCGGTCGCCGACGTCCGCTGCTGGCGGGCGCCGCGTTGCACGTCGCTGCCTCGCTCGCGATCGTCGTTGCCCCGAATGTCGTGGTCCTCGGGGTGCTGCGGGTCTTGCAGGGCGTGGGCGCGGCGGCTGGGGCGGTCATCGCCCTTGCGATCATCCGCGACGTCTACACCGGCCGCGCTGCCGCCACCATGTTCTCGCGGTTGATGCTGGTCATGGGCGTCGCCCCGGTGCTGGCGCCGACTCTGGGCGGAGAGTTGCTGCGTGTCACCTCCTGGCGGGGGGTATTCGTGGCACTCGCCGTTTACGGGGTGGTGGTGCTGGCGGCGACCGCGTTGCTGCTGCGCGAGTCGCTACCACCCGAAAAGCGGCGCGCGACGGGGGTCGTCTCGACCCTGCGCACCTACGGCGGGCTGTTGCATGACCGTGCGTTCGTAGGCCTGGTGCTGGTTGCAGGCCTGACGATGGCGGGCCTTTTCGGCTACGTCGCGGGCAGCTCGTTCGTCTTCCAACAGCAGTTCGGGTTCAACCAGCAGCAATTCGGCATAGCGTTCGGTGCGGGAGCGGTCTTCCTCATCGCCGCCACCCAGCTCAACGCCTACCTGCTGCGTGCGTTCGAGCCAGGGACGCTGCTGCTGGCTGCGCTGATCGGCGGGTCCGTTGCCGGGCTGGTTCTGCTGGCCACAGCCGCGAACGGAATAGGCGGGATTGTCGGCGTGCTGGTGCCGATGTTCGGCGTGCTGTTCGCCGTCGGGTTGGCGTTGCCCAACGCACCCGCCCTCGCGCTCGCTCGCCACGGTGACGCCGCGGGCACCGCCGCTGCCCTGCTTGGGGCCGTCCAGTTCGGCGTTGGTGCACTGGTTTCACCGCTCGTCGGGATCCTCGGCAACAACGCCGTGGCCATGGGCGCCGTGGTCGCAGGGGGGCTCGTGCTGGCGTTGGTCGTGCTGGTCGTCGTTGTCCAACCGTGGCACCTCGGCGGCGCCGACGTGGCCCGCCCGCCGCTCGAGCGGGGCGTTGCCGTAGCGCAAGACCTGGCGCGCTGAGCGAGCAGCGCACCACCGGCCCGGGCTGAGCACCTGGCGTCTCCCGCTCTCCCGCCGTCGGCGATCCGCGGCCGCACTGGGATTTCACGTTGGCCTCCGGCCAGGCGGCGGCGCTGCCAGTCGCCGCCTGTCCGGTCGTCAGCTGCTCGCGGTAGCGCCGATCAAGCTTCCCGGGTACACCTCCGAACAGCCGAGCTGAGGAGGATCGATGGCCGAGACCGTCGCCGCTGAGGACTTCGCAGCGATCCTGGCGCAGGTCAGACAGCTCGTGCGAGACGAGGTCGTGCCCCGCGAGCGGGAGATCGCCGACACCAACGCGATCCCGGACGACCTGCGGCAGCACGCCGCGGCGATGGGTCTGTTCGGCTACGCCATCCCCCAGGAGTATGGAGGCCTCGGCTTGGCGATCACCCAGGACGTGGAGCCTGCGCTGGAGCTCGGCTACACGACGCTGGCGTTCCGCTCGCTGTTCGGCACCAACTACGGGATCGCCGGGCAGGTGCTCGTCCGCTGACCGGGCATGATCGTCGAGTTCGGTGCCTGAGGTGCGCCTGTGCACCTCACGCACCACTCCTGGCGATCATGCCCGCGTTTCCGGGCCGGGCCCACCGGGGTGACTTCGATCGAAGGGAAAGCGTCATGAACACGCTCAGCGTCGAGGAGCGGGCGGTCGTCGACACCGTGCGGGAGTTCGTCGACCGGGAGGTGAAGCCCGTCGTCCGCGATCTCGAGCACGCGAACGAATACCCGGAGAAGCTGATCGAGCAGATGAAGCAGCTCGGGATCTTCGGACTGGCGGTGCCTGAGCCCTGGGGTGCGGCGCCGGTGTCGATGCCGTGCTACGCGCTGGTCACCGCCGAGCTGGCCAGGGGCTGGATGAGCCTCGCGGGCGCGATGGGCGGGCACACCGTCGTCGCGAAGCTCCTTGTCGACTTCGGCACCCGGGAGCAGAAAGACCGCTACTTGCCGCGGATGGCCACCGGCGAGCTGCGCGCCACCATGGCGCTCACCGAGCCCGGCGGTGGCTCGGACCTGCAGAACATGGCCACGACTGCCCGCCTCGACGGGGCCGAGTATGTCGTCACCGGGTCGAAGACGTGGATCAGCAACGCCCGTCGCTCGGGGCTGGTCGCGCTCCTGTGCAAGACCGACCCCGCGGCCCGGCCGAAGCACACGGGCATCTCCGTGCTGCTCGTCGAGCACGGACCGGGTCTCACCGTCTCGAAGGACCTGCCCAAGCTCGGCTACAAGGGCGTCGAGGCCTGTGAGCTGGTGTTCGACGACCTGCGCGTGCCCGTCGATGCCGTGTTGGGCGGCGTCCCCGGCAAGGGCTTCGCCCAGATGATGAAGGGCCTGGAGACCGGCCGCATCCAGGTGGCCTCCCGCGCGCTGGGCGTGGGGCAGGCCGCACTGGAGGACGCGCTGCGCTACGCCCAGGAGCGGGAGAGCTTCGGGAAGCCGATCTGGAAGCACCAGTCGATCGGCAACTACCTCGCCGACATGGCCACCAAGATCACCGCCGCGCGGCAGCTGATCCTCTACGCGGCCGAGCGCTTCGATGCGGGCCAGCGCTGCGACATGGAGGCCGGAATGGCCAAGCTGTTCACCTCCGAGGTGGCGATGGAGGTCGCGCTCAACGCGGTGCGGATCCACGGCGGCTACGGCTACTCCACCGAGTTCGATGTCGAGCGCTACTTCCGCGACGCCCCGCTGATGATCGTCGGCGAGGGCACCAACGAGATCCAGCGCAATGTGATCGCCGCGCAGCTGGTCAAGCGGGGCGGCATCGATCTGCCCTGAAGGGGAGTGCCGCCTGCTACCCCGCCCGATGCTGCTGGGCGGCGCTGCGGTGCCGCGACGTGGCCGCGCTGACGATCAGGTTGACGCACAGCTCCGGCGATATCCGGGTGCTGTCCAGCACGAGGTCGTAGTGCTCGGGCAGCGCCGGGTCGGTGCGGTAGAAGTGGCGCACGTAGGCGGCGCGGGCGTGGTCGTTGCGGGACAACGCATCCCGGGCCTCGCGTTCGCTGATCCCCATCAACGTCATGGCCTGCCGCACCCGGCGCTCCGGGTCGCCGTCGAGGCGCACGTGCAGCGCCGTCGGATGATCGCGCAGCACGATCGCGGCCGCGCGGCCAAGGATCACGCCGCCCATGTGGCCGGTGCACTTGCGGATGGCCTGCTGGGTGCATGCGAGGATCCGCTCATCGGGCAGGAGCGCGACGTAGGGCGGATCGGAACCGATCATCCACTCGGTGGACACCGGCGCGGCGGCGGCGAGCCAGCGCGTGATCCAGCTCTGCACCTGCTCGTCGCGGGTCAGGGCGTGCTCGACGCTGATGCCGAGGTCATCGGCGACGGTGGTGGGGATCGCCCTGTCGACGAAGGGCACGCCGAGCCGCTGGGCGACCGCGGGGCCCACCACCGAGCCCGCGGCGCCGTAGGTGGCCGAAATCGTGACGACGTACATGCGCGGGCCTCCGTTCCGAGGCGGTGCGCCACAGGGTAAGGCACCCGAGCGCGGCCAGACCTGCCCGATATGGGTGAAACCCGACGTCAACGGGCAGGTACCCCGCGCGGCACGCCCATCTGCCACGCTGCCGGATGCGAGGAACCGCATCGAGCAGGTCAGATGGACGAGCACGTGCTGACCGTCACCCGCCGGTCGCTGCACGCCGTAGCCGAGCAACTGCTCGCGGGCCCGCAACACCGCACGCAGGGCACGATCCGGCTGCGGATCGCACCGGGCGGCTTCGGGCAGATCGCGGGCCCGTGGCGGGTCGACGGCGGCGAGCTGGTCGGGCCCGACCTGCGGGTCGTACGTCTACATCGGACCGGGACCCAGCGCGAGGGGCCGTTCTGGAACGCCGCGTTCGGCTCGCTGCGCCCGGCGGCCGAGCTGCCCGACACCGCCGCGGTGGCCACCTACTTCGCCGCGGGCCGCGACGCCGCGGCAGGCGGCTGACCAGCACAGCATTGGCCGTGCACCGTGATCCGGATCACGCCGAGCGCTGTCACGTCGCGCTCGCGTACCTCGTCCCCCTCTCACAAGGACGATGTGGGGAGGAACCATGAAGGTGCTGGTCGCGGGGGCGAGCGGGGTCATCGGACGGCCGCTGCTTCCGCTGTTGGAATCGGCAGGCCACGAGGTGGTCGGACTGGCGCGCACGGTCAGGCCCGGACCCACGCGGATGCTGCCGGTGAATGCGCTGGATCGAGATGCGGTCGCCGCGGCGGTGCGTGAGGTCGCGCCCGATGCCGTGGTCAACGTGCTGACCGCGATTCCCGGCCGGCTGAACCCGCGCCGCATGTCCACCGAGTTCGCGCTCACCAACCGGCTGCGCACGGAGGGCACCCGCAACCTCGTGGACGCCGCTCGCGCGGTGGGGGTGCGCCGGTTGATCGCCGAGGGGTTGGCCTACGCCTACGACCCGGCGGGTGCGGGCCTCGCCGACGAGGACGAGCCGCTGTGGCGCCGTCCGCCTGCCGGGTTCGCGTCGGCGCTCGCGGCGCTCAAGGAGCTGGAAGCGACGACGACGGCCGCGGGCGGCACCGTGCTGCGGATGGGCCACCTCTACGGGCCGGGCACGATGTTCGCCGCGGACGGGTCGTTCGTCGCCGACATCCGCGCGGGCAAGGTGCCGATCGTCGGCAACGGTGGGTCGGTGTTCTCATTCGTCCACGTGGACGACGTGGCCTCGGCGGTGGTGGCCGCGCTCGGCCGGGACGTGCCCGGCGTGCTGAACATCGTCGACGACGAGCCCGCGCCGCTGCGGGAGTGGCTGCCCGCGGTGGCCGAGATGCTCGGCGCGCCGCAGCCACGCCGGATGCCGAAGGCGCTGGTCCGGCTCGTGGCGGGCGGCTGGGGCGCCGCCTTCCTCGGCGAACTGCGCGGCGCTGACAACGCCCGCGCCCGCCGGGAGCTGGGCTGGCAACCCCGCTACCCGTCGTGGCGGGCGGGGCTCGCCGAGGAATTGGCGGCCACCGTCGTGCGCGGATAACAGTGTTCTAGCGACGTTATTCGCGCACGACCCGTAGGCGGTCGGGGTCGAGCTGCACCGCGCCGAGTACCGCCTCCGCGGCGCCGCGCACGGCCGCTGTGTCGCCGTGACCCGAAGCCAGCACCCGGACCGGCGCGAGCGACCGGCGGCCCAGCTCGGCCCGCAGCGCGGGCTCGACGTGCGGCGCGAGGCGCGCGTACGCCCCACCCAGCACGACCACCGGCACGTCGAGCACGTTGAGCACGGAGGCCAGGCCGACCCCGAGCGCGGCGGCGGCTCGGTTGGTCGCGGCGACCGCGCGCCCATCGCCGCGCGCGAGGGCGGCCGCCAGCGCGTCCAGGTCGGCGGTGCCCGCGTCGGCCAGCAGCGCGGTCGTCCCTGCGTAGCGCTCGACGCAGCCGCGGCCGCCGCAGCCGCACCGCGGCCCGGCGCGGTCGACCACGACGTGCCCCAACTCGCCTGCGAGGCCGCGGGCGCCCCGGTACACGCGTCCGCCGAGCACGATGCCGCCGCCGATCCCGATACCCGCCGAGACGTAGACGAGATCGGGGGCGAGATCGAGATGGGCCACGGCGCCGAGCGTCGCTTCGTTGTCGACCATGACCGGGCGGCCGAGGCGCTCGGCGAGTGCGGCGCCGGGCCTGCAGTCGACGAGGCGGGGAAGGTTGGGTGCACGCAGCACGACCGGCGCGTCGACCTCCGGCGAACCGGCGTCACGGGCGGCGCTGAGCAGCGCCGGGAGCGCGAGGCCGACGCCGAGCACCCGGGCGCCCACGTCGGCCTCGACGTCCGCGGTGAGCGCCGCGGCCCCGTCGAACACCGCCGTGGGCTGGAGACGGCGGTGGTCGCGGGCCTGCTGCCGGTGCGCGCGCACGGCCCCGTCCAGCCCGACCGCGCACACGGACAGGGAGTCGACATCGACGGCCACCCCGAGCGCGACCGGCCCGCAGGCGGCGAACCGCACGGCTCGCGAAGGGCGGCCCACCCCGCGGGGCATTGCCGCATCCTCGGTGAGCACCGCGGCGCCCAGCAGCGGCTCGAGCAGGGTGGCCACGGTGGCCCGGGTGAGCCCGGTGCGTGCGGCCAGCTCGGCCCGCGACGCGCCGCCCGCGGCCCGCAGCGCCGCCAACACCAGCGCGAGGTTGTGCCGCCGCAGGCTGGGCGGACCCGCGGGCCGGGCCCTGGTCACCTGGCGCCGGTGAGGTGCTCCACCGCGAGCTGATGCAGTCGCACGAAGCCGTACCCGCGCCGCCCCGGCACGTCGGGAGCGAAGTCCTCGAACGCCGAGCGGTCGGCCATCAGGTCGGTGTAGGTCTCGCCGGGGTTCAGCGTGGGCGTTGCAAGATCGGCGACACCCGCGACCGCGAGCGCCTCGACCACCTCCGGGTCGGCCCGGAACGCCGCCGCCCGCTCCTTGAGCAGCAGGTAGACGCGCATGTTGGCAGCCGCCGACGCCCACACGCCTTCAATGTCCTCGGTGCGGGAGGGCTTGTAGTCAAAGTGCCGCGGGCCCTCGTATCCGGCGGTTTCCAGCAGGTCGACGAGCGAGAACGCGTTGATCAGGTCGCCGTGGCCGAACACCAGGTCCTGGTCGAACTTCGGTCCGTGCTGGCCGTTGAGATCGATGTGGAACAGCTTGCCCGCCCACAGCGCCTGCGCCACGCCGTGCACCATGTTCAGATTCGACATCTGCTCGTGCCCGACCTCAGGGTTCACCCCGACCAGCTCCGGGTGCGCCAGCCTCTCGATGAACGCCAGCGCGTGCCCGACGGTGGGCAGCAGGATGTCGCCGCGCGGCTCGTTGGGCTTGGGCTCGATGGCGAAGCGGAGGTCGTAGCCGCGGTCGATCACGAACCCGCACAGCAGGTCCATCGCCTCGCGGTAGCGGTCGAGCGCGGCGCGGATGTCCTTGGCCGAGTCGTACTCGCCGCCCTCACGGCCGCCCCAGAGCACGAATGTCCTGGCGCCGAGGTCGGCGGCCAGCTCGACGTTGCGCAGCACCTTCCGCAGCGCGAACCGGCGGACGGAGCGGTCGTTGCTGGTGAACCCGCCGTCCTTGAACACCGGGTGGGTGAACAGGTTGGTCGTGATCATCGGGACGGTCATGCCCGTCTCGGCGAGGGCCTCGCGCAGGCGGGTGATCTGCTTGTCGCGGGTGCCCGCGTCGGGCAGGAAGCCGAACAGGTCGTCGTCGTGGAAGGAAAGGCCCCACGCGCCCAGCTCGGCGAGCCGGTGCACCGCCTCCACGACGTCCAGCGGCGGCCGGGTGGGCTCGCCGAACGGGTCCATCGCGCGCCAGCCGACGGTCCAGAGTCCGAACGAGAAGCGGTCGGCGGGGGTCGGAGCGGCGGCCATGGCTCTCCCTATTTCGATGGGACCTGAACAAATCCGCACGCTACGCAGGCGGGGTCCGTCGAACAAGGGCGAGCCGGTGGGCGGCGCTACGCCGCGCGACTGCGGGTCTGTGCTCGTTCAAGGGCCCACAGCAGGGCGGCGTAGGACTCGAACCGGGCGGCCGGGAGCGCGCGCAGCTCCTGGCGGGTGCGTGCATCGGCGCCGTAGTGCTCGGCTTCGACGATCACCTGCCACCGCTGAGCGGGGTAGGAGAGGCCGGCAAGGACGTGGCGCAGACGCTGGTCGGTACCGGTCATCTCACATCTCCTTCGTTGGGGATGCATGAAATACTACGCGATATCGTCTGTTATACCAAGCGAATTCGCTTGCCAGTCGTCAGAGATTCCATGACGGCGAGCGCGACGGCGAGCGAGCGCACCCCGTCCTCACCGGTGCACGGCGGTTCACCATGCCCGGCCACCGCATCGGCGAACGCCCGCAGACCCCGGACGTAGAGGTTCTCCCGCTCCCCAACGTCGACGAGCACGCCCTCCCGGTCGTCGCGGCGCAGGAGGACCTCACCGTCGGGCGTCTGTGACATCGCGTCGGTGGCCAACGCCGAGGCCGCGGTGCCGAACACCTCAACCGCCGACCGGGCGTGTGGTGTGGTGAACGCGTCGTGCAGGGCCACGGTGGCGTCGCCGGACAGGCGCCCGGCCACGGCGACCGCGTCGACCCCGCCCGCCGACATCCCCTGCGCCATCCCGACCGCCGCCACCTCCAGCACTTCCATCCCGGTGACGAACCGGACGGTGTCGACGTCGTGCACGGTGAGGTCGAGGACGACGCCCGCGCCCGCCTCGCTGCCCAGCCGCCAACCCCGCAGCCGTTCGGGGAGCAGGTTGGTGTGGGCGACGCGCACGCCCAGCACCCGCCCGAGCGTGCCGTCGGCGACCAGCCCGCGCAGTGTGCGGATCACCGGCGAGTTGCGCAGGTGGTGGTTGGTGGCCATCACGACGCCCGCGCCTGCCGCGGCGTCCACCATCGCCCTGGCCTGGTCGAGCGAGGTCGCGAGGGGCTTCTCGCACAGGACGTGGCAGCCCGCGCCGACGGCGGCGTGCACTCCGGCGGCGTGCCGCTCGTTGGTGGTGGAGACGTAGACGGCGTCGATATCGGATCTGCCGCCCGAGCCCAGCGCCTCCTCGACCGACGTGGTGCCCCGCCCGATGCCGTGCCGGGCGGCGTAGCGCGCCACGCGCTCGCCGTCGGACCCGACCACCACGACCGCCTCGTGCCCCAACTGCCGCAGCGCGGGCAGCACCTGGGTGGCGGCGATGTCACTCGCCCCGATCAGCGCCCACCTCATGCCTTGGCCAGCAGTTCGCGCGAGGCCGACATGAGGGTGCGCGCCGTGACGCCGAGGCCGCTCGCGATCAAGTCGTCGTTCATCGCTTCGACGCTCACGACATAGGGCCGCACCCGCTTGTCCCGCAACGCCCTGACCAACTCGATCACGTTGCCGAACCCTCGGCCCGGCGGCAGCCGCCAATGCAGGGCCTCGGGTCGCAGCGGATCCATCGGATGCTCGATGACGTCGTTGATCTGCACGGACACGATCCTCTCTGCGGGGACGGGTGCCAGGTCGTCGAGGGTCGATCCGGATCGCCGCCAGTGCCAGAAGTCGACGAGGAGGCCACCGTTGGCGGCGCCTGCCTCCTCGACGACCTTCCAGAGGGTCGCGAGATCGGGCACGGCGCCGAACGGGAGGAACTCCAGCGCGACGGTCAGCGGCCGCGCCCGCTCGCACAGGTCCGCGAACCCGGCCACCACCGCGTCGAGCGGCACCGGGTCGATCAATCCCGCGTTGACGTGCGGAACCCCGAACGTCCGGGCCATGTGGAAGATCGTCTGTTCTTTGGCCTGCTGGGCGGCGTCGCGCGTGCCGCACCAGTCGGTGACGTACTCCACCTCCGACAGCCGGACCCTGTGGGTGCCGAGGATCTCCAGCATCGACGCGTCGTCGAGCCCCGCATGGCGCGCGTCCCGGTAGTTCTCGGCGCGGAGCCCGATCCCGACGAACCCCGCCTCCGCCGCTGTCCGCACCCGCTCCGCGAAGCTGACCGTCGTGCCAAGACAGTAGGAGCTGAGGACCAGGGGCTGGTCGGCGTCGAGGACCGGCATGGTCGCAGTGTGCTCACCCGGACGCGCAGGTCAAGCGATTGGTCACGGCCGACGGTTCGCCTAAGGTCCGATCATGGCGCCACCGCACGCGCCCGGCGCGGCGCGCCCGGCTCGCCACGCTGCGCGGTCTCTTACCCGACCAGGTGAAGAAAGATGTACTTCTGCTGCCCCAAACCTGCTCTTCAAATCGGCTCTCGTCGTGACTAGGGGATTACGCCGGACAGCGTAATTCCCGAACGATCTTAAATGCCGTGTAACAGCAGGCCGGATCAGTACGATCGACAGTTGGGGGAGTCTGGATCATCCATGATTCGATCATGGATGACGAGATCGGGGGGAGGTCGCGCTTCGGTGGCGAGTTTCGCGTGCTTGAGTGCGTGGAAGGACGGGCAGGCTCGGAGGGGTGTCATCGCAGGCTCGTTGACCGGTCATCCCGTTGACGACCACACGACCAACTGGTTGGTCCGACGGGTCCTCTTGATCGCCTGGGATGCGGTCGGATGGGCAGTTGCCTTGGCGGTGGCTTCGTCGCTGCGCGCCGACTTCAGCATGAGGGACATCGAGCAACGACCGTTTCTGACCGCTGTTGCCGTCACGGTCTTCGCTCAGTTGGCCGTCCATGCGCTCTTGCGGACCTACCGCGGCAGACATCCGATCGGCGGCATCGACGAGGCGATCACCGTCGCGACCGGCACGGCGTTGGTCGCAGCGGTCGTGTTCGTCGTCGACTGCTCCGTGCACCAAGCGTTCGTACCGCGCTCGGTCCCGCTCCTGGCGGCGCCGATCGCCGTGCTGATCGCGGTGGGCTCTCGACTGGCGGTCCGCCTGTACCGGGAACACCACTACCGCGCGGACTACAGCCTGGCGCATCGCGTCATCGTCCTCGGCGCCGGGATCGACGGGCAGCACCTCCTGCGATCGATGCTCTCGGATCCCACGGGCCACTACCTGCCGGTCGCGCTCCTGGACGACAACCAGTTCCTGCGCCGCTACCGGATTTCCGGTGTTGCTGTGCGGGGCACCCGGGCCGACGTCGTCGACGCGGCGGCCGAGTCGAAGGCCGACATGCTCGTCATCGCCGACCGGTCGTTGTCCGAGCCTGCTGTCGAGGAGATCACGAGCTCAGCCCGTGAGGCCGGGCTCGCTGTGGTGATGCTGCCGACCCTCGACGACCTGCTGAGGCCGCTGCCTCGCGAGCACCTCGTCACCAGCCCGCGGTCCACGGCCGTTGAAGTGGCGCCCCAGCGGGAGGTCCGACTCGACGCCGCACGAGATCGTGTAGCCACGCCCTACGCCGCGGCCGAGAGCAGGACGAAGCGCGTACTGGACATCGCCATCTGCTTCGTCGCCGTCCTGGTCGTCATCCCGTTGCTCCTGCTGGTGGCCGTCGTGCTGAGGCTCACGGCGGGCGAGGTGATCTATCGTGCGCCGCGCATCGGCCGCGACGGGCAGCTCTTCACGATGTTCAAGTTCGTCACGATGACCCGCGGCGACAGCGGCCCGAGGGTGACGGAGCGCGGTGACATGCGGATCACCGAGGTCGGTCGCTGGTTGCGCGCGACGAAGCTCAACGAGCTGCCGCAGCTCTTCAACGTGCTCAAGGGGGAGATGAGCCTCGTGGGGCCGCGCCCTGAGGATCCGCGCTACGCCGCGCAGTATTCCGCTCGCCACCGGCAGGTGCTCGCCGTGCGTCCGGGCATGACGAGCTTGGCCTTCCTGCGCTTCGGCGACGAGGAGGAGTTCATCGCGCAGGCTCGGCCCGTCGACGTCGAGGCCTACTACGTGGAGGAGCTACTGCCGAAGAAGCTGGACATCGAGCTCGACTACGTGCGCACCTGGAGCATCCGGCAGGACCTGCGCATCATCGCGGGCACCGTACGCACGCTCCTGAGCTGAGGGCGCAGGCCGATCACCGACCGTCGGACCCGGCGCCGGTGTGGGGCCGGGCGAGACGTTCGCGGACCGAGACGAACGCCTCGGCCAGCAGGTAGCCCGAATGCCCTCCGCGCACCCTGGCGAGCGCCTCGATGTAGTCGTAGCTGCGCGGATGCCTGCCCCCGATCATCTCGGTGGGATAGCAGGCGAGCGCCTTCAGCTTCTTGTCCCAGACCGGCTCCACGTCGACGAAGGTCGTGGGGACGAAGGCGTAGTTCGCCACCTGCGGCGCCTGGTCCGTTGACGACGGGGTCTCGAAGGTCAGGAACCGCTGAACGAGCGACCCGAGCGGGGTCATCGGCCTGCACGCCGCGTACACGGCCTTGAACACCACCTGGTGGTCGGTGTTCGCGTCGCCGCCGTGGTGCGCGTAGACGACCGTCGGGCGGAAGGTCTCCAGAGCCGTCTCCACGGTCTTGATCAGTTCGATGAACGGGACGGTCTCGAGGCGCTGGTCAGGGAAGTCGTGGAACTCGACATCGGCCACCCCCATCGCGTCGGCCGCGCGCAGGGCGCACTCGCGCCGGGTGTCGCACCGCGGGGTGTCGCGGAGCTTCTCCATCTCGCCCTCGGACATGATGAGCACCTTCACCTCGCTGCCCGCCTCGGCGTGCAGCGCGAGGGTGCCGCCGACGCCCAGCGTCTCGTCGTCGGGATGGGCGACGACGCACAGGACCCGTTGGCGCAACGGGTCGTGCTGCTGGTGCCGCGGCGGCGGCAGGACCAGGTCCGGCGCGGCCCTGGCCCTCTCGATGAGCACCGGCACGCCGTCGCCACCGAACGTGTGGGCGAGCGGGTAGGGCGGCGACAGCGCCCTGACCAGGTTGACGATCTCCTGGGCAGGCCGGTTCCAGTCGATCTCCCCGTCGGCCGGGGTACGCCTGCGCGTGTAGGTGCTGCCGGTGTCGCCCTGCTTGGTGCGCGGCGCCGTGCCGTCGAGGATCTGCCCCAGGTGGGCGCGCAGGAGGGTGAGGGTCGCGTCGTCGGCTTTGCGCAGGACGTCGACGGCGTAGTCGTCGTCCTCGATGGGGAACCGCTCGACGGCGATCACGTCGCCGGTGTCGATCCCCTCGTCCATGTAGAACATCGTGACGCCGGACTCCTTGAGCCCGGAGGCGATCGCCCAGATCACCGGTGATGACCCGCGGCGCCCGGGAAGCACGGCGGTGTGGAACCCGATGACACCCAACGGCGGCACCGGCAGGATCGTGCGCGGGATGATCTGTGAGAACCCCACGACCACGATCAGGTCGGGACGCAGCGCGGCGATCTCGTCCGCGTGGTCGCGCACCTTGGCGATCTTCCGCAGCACGGGAGGCGCGACGATGTCGTCGAAGGTGCGGAACCCCGACACGGCGCCCACGGCCTTCTCGTCGAGCACGAAGACCCCAACCACGTCGACGCGGGGATGGTCGAGCAACTCCCGCACGGTGCGGCGCCCGTCGTCCAGCCCGCCGATGAACACCACCCGGCGCCGCGGCGACCCGGCGTCCCGCTCTCCTGCCCCCATCAGCCCGCCTCCCGGCGCGAGAGTGGCGATCCGTTCGCCTTCGTCGCAACGGCGTGCAGGCCCCGGCGGCGCGGTGGCGGCCCGGATCGATCGCCCCAGCGATGGGCGAACCGGACCAGACCGGCGAGGAAACCCCCGCCGTAGCCGAGGTGCATGGCCGCGAACGCCACGGGCAGCAGCGGTAGGTGACGCCAGCCGGAGCGGCGGGCGACCGAGACCGACGCGGTGACGGCGGCGAGCCCGTAGGCGGCGAGCGTGGCCACCCAGAGACGGCGCACGCCGCGGCTCGTCGGTGCCAAGACGGCTCCCCCCACGACGGCGGCGGCGAAGGCAGGCGGGACGAACTGGCGCGGGCTCATCTGCTTCGGGTGTTTCTGCAGCACGCGCACCTTCCAGAACCCGTACTGGCGGTACTGCCGGAACAGCCTCCGCAGCGACGCGCGGCTGTAGTAGCGGGAGCGGATGCGGTCGGTCAGCAGGATCCGCCCGCCCGCCGCGCGCAGCCGGTAGTTGAACTCGTCGTCCTGGTTGCGCACCATCTCGGGGTCGAACCCGCCGACCCGGTCGAACACGTCCCTGCGCCAGGCGCCCAGGTACACGGTGTCGACCCAGTGCTCCCCGGATGCGTAGTGGAACTGCGAGTCGCCGACCCCGAAGGGCGACGACGTGGCGAGGGCGATGGCCTCCCCGATCCGCCCGTGCCCCTCCGCGTCCATCCGGCCGCCGACGTTGTCGGCGCCGGAGCGCTCGAGCGCCGTCACGCACGACGACACGTAGTCCTTCGCGATGACGGTGTGCCCGTCTACCCGCACGATGACCTCTCCGCGGGCCCGCGTGAGCGCCGCGTTGAAGCCGGTGGGGACGATGCCGCCGGGGTTGTCGACGATCTCCACCGTGTGCGCGGGGTGTGCGCGGGCGAGCTCCTCGACGACCTCGCGGGTCGCGTCATCGGACATGCCGTCGGCCACCAGCACCTGCATGAGGTCGGGCGGGTAGTCCTGCTCCAGCACCGCCCCGAGGCTGTGGGCCATGAACGCCCCCTCGTTGCGGACAGGCATGATCACGGTGACCGTGGCCGGATCTGCGGTGCGGCCGGACATGCGGAGGTCCTCCCAGGTGCGGGTCCTACGGTTGGCGCACGGTCCAGAGTGCTCCACCGCCGCCGAGGTCCGCCACCCGGCCACCGTTCTGCCGATAAGATCGTTGGAGACAGGGTCCGGGGGGACGGAGCACCGATGATGCCGCAGGACGAGCCCGCGAGCGCCGGCCGGGTCGCGACCGAGGGCGACGTCGCGGTCAGCGCGACGGCCGACGTGGCCGATTCCGCGCGGATCGGCCGGGGAAGCCGGATCTGGCATCTGGCCCAGGTCGGCGAGGATGCGGTGCTCGGTCGCGCCTGCATCGTCGGGCGTGGGGCCTACATCGGTCCCGGCGTGCAGATCGGCGACTACGTCAAGATCCAGAACTATGCGCTGGTGTACCAGCCCGCCACCCTCGAGGACGGCGTGTTCGTCGGGCCTGCCGTGGTGCTCACCAACGACCTCAACCCGCGGGCCGTCGACGTCCAGCTGCGGCCGAAGTCGGCGACCGGTTGGACGCCGGTCGCCGTGCACGTCAAGGAAGGTGCGTCGCTGGGTGCCCGCTCGGTGTGCGTCGCCCCGGTCACGATCGGGCGGTGGGCGATGGTCGGTGCCGGAGCGGTCGTCGTCGACGACGTTCCCGATTTCGCCCTCGTCGTCGGGGTCCCGGCGCGCCGGGTCGGCTGGGTCGGCCGCGCAGGCTTTCCCCTGCGAAGGGGAGCGGACGCGACGTGGCACTGTGAGAGGACGGGTGACCACTACGTGGAGACAGAAGGCGCACTGCATGAACTTGCCACTTGAGCTCGACGACGTCGGCTTCCTCGATGTGCCTGCCACCGGGCTGCAGCTCGGGGAGGAGGAGCACGCTGCCGTGACGCGCGTGCTGGCCTCCTGCATGCTGGCGCAGGGCCCAGAGGTGGCCCGATTCGAGTCCGAATTCTCGGCGCACGTCGGCGGGAGGCCGTGCGTCGCGGTCAACTCGGGCACCAGCGCCCTGCTGCTCGCGCTGCTCGCGCTCGGCATCGGGCCGGGCGACGAGGTCATCGTCCCCTCGTTCAGCTTCGCCGCGACGGCGAACGCGGTCGCGCTCACCGGGGCCCGGCCGGTGTTCGCCGACATCGAACCGGCCTACTACGGCCTCGACCCTTCGGCCGTCGAGGCCGCCGTGACCGCCAGCACGGCCGCCATCGTTCCGGTGCACCTCTACGGCCATCCCGCGGCGATGGACCGCATCGTCGACATCGCCGCGAAGCACGGCCTCGCGGTCGTCGAGGACGCCGCCCAGGCCCATCTCGCGGCGCTCGAAGGGCGTCCGGTCGGCACCTTCGGCGCGGCCGCCGCCTTCAGCTTCTACCCCACCAAGAACATGACCTCGGGCGAAGGCGGCCTGGTCGTCTGCGCCGACGAGACCGTCGCCCGCACCGTGCGCCTCCTGCGCAACCAGGGCATGGAACGGCGCTACGAGAACGAGATCGTCGGCTACAACATGCGGATGACCGACCTGCACGCCGCGATCGGCCGCGTGCAGCTGCAACCGGCTGCCGGAGCGGACGGCGCAGCGCAGGCGCAACGCCGCGTTCCTCGGCGCGGAGCTGGCCGCGCGCGCAGCCGATACCGGCCTGGTGTTGCCGGAGACGGCGCCGGGCGCCGCGCCCGTGTGGCACCAGTACACGGTCCGGCTCCCGATCGCGACGGGTTGACGAGCAGGCTGACCGACCGCGGCGTGGGCGTCGGCGTCTACTACCCGACCCCGATCCACCGGCTCCCGGCCTACGCGCTCGAGCTCGATCTGCCCGTCACCGAACGGGCCGCGGCCGAGGTGCTGTCGCTGCCGGTCCACCCGGCCCTGTCGCAGGCCCAGCTCGACCACGTCGTCGCGGCCGTCGTCCAGGCGATGACCCGATGAGCCGCGCGATCCGCGCCGGGCTCGTCGGTCTCGGGCGCATGGGCCGACACCACGCCCGCGTCCTGCGTGAATTGCCCGGCGTCGAGCTGGTCGCGGCGGTCGACACGCAGGAGCGGACACCGGGGTTCGACGTGGTCGGCACCCTCGATGAGCTCCTCGACCGCGACATCGAGATGTGCGTGTTGGCCACGCCCACCGTCACGCACGAGTCCATCGGGCTGCAGCTGGCCGAGGCAGGCGTCGCCACGCTCATCGAGAAGCCGCTCGCGCACGACACGAAGGCGGCGCAGAACATCGTCGAGGCCTTCGCCCGCACCGACACCCTGAGCTGCGTCGGGCACATCGAGCGGTTCAACCCCGCATTGCAGGAGATGCGGCGCAGGTTGGCCGCGGGCGAGCTCGGCAGCCTCTACCAGGTGGTCACCCGCAGGCAGGGGCCGTTCCCGGACCGGATCGTCGATGCCGGCGTCATCCTGGACCTCGCCACCCACGACATCGACCTCACGGCGTGGGTGACCGGCGCCGCCTATCGGTCGGTGTCGGCGCGGTCGGCGCACCGCAGCGGCCGCCCGCACGAGGACCTCGTCAGCGTCGTCGCGGAGCTGTCCAGCGGGCTGATCGTCACCCACCTCGTCAACTGGTTGTCGCCGTTCAAGGAGCGCGTCACGGCCGTGACCGGCGAGCAGGGCAGCTTGGTGGCCGACACCCTCACGGCGGACCTCACGCTGTTCAAGAACGGTTCGCAGCAGATGGAGTGGGAACGGGTCGCGGCGTTCCGCGGCGTCGTCGAGGGAGACGTGATCCGGTACGCGATCCCGAAGCCCGAACCGCTCATGACCGAGCTGCGCAACTTCGCCGCGGCGGTCCGGGGCGACGCCTCGGGGCACGTCGTGACCCTCGAGGAGGGCCTGGCCACCGTCCGCATCGCCGAGGCCATGCGCGATTCCGCCGCCACCGGCAACACCATCCGAATTCCGAGGTGATGACCACGATGAAGGTTGCCGTGGTGGGGCTGGGCAAGATCGGCCTCCCGCTCGCGGTCCAGTTCGCGGGACTCGGCCATCACGTGGTCGGCGCGGATGTCAACGAGGCGGTCGTCCGCGATCTCCGGCGCGCCGTGCCCCCGTTCCCCGGTGAAAGCGGGCTGGCGGAGCGCCTGTCCGAGGTGGTGAGCACGGGCGCGCTGGAGGCGACGACGGACACCGCGTCCGCGGTCGCCGCCAGCGACGCGGTGGTCGTCGTCGTGCCCCTGTACGCGGACGCCGAGGGCAAGCCGGAGTTCTCCGCGCTCGACGCGGCCACCGCGGACGTCGCCGCAGGCCTGCGGCCCGGCACGCTCGTCTCGTACGAGACGACCCTGCCGGTGGGCACCACCCGCAACCGGCTCGCCGCCGCGCTCGAGGCGGGCAGCGGGCTGCGGGTCGGGGTCGACCTGTTCGTCGTCTTCAGCCCGGAGCGGGTCTCGTCGGGTCGCGTCTTCGCCGACCTCGCCCGCTACCCCAAGCTCGTCGGCGGCGTGGACCCCGAGAGCGGGCGTCGGGCGGTCGACTTCTACGGCGCGGGCCTGCGGTTCGACGAACGCCCGGATCTGGCGCGGCCGAACGGGGTGTGGGACCTGGGCTCGGCGGAGGCCGCCGAGTTCGCGAAGCTCGCGGAGACGACCTACCGGGACGTCAACATCGGTTTGGCCAACCAGTTCGCGCTGTACGCCGACCGCATCGGCGTCGACTTCCGCCGCATCGCCGAAGCCTGCAACTCCCAGCCCTTCAGCCATCTGCACGCGCCCGGGATCGCCGTCGGCGGCCACTGCATCCCCGTCTACCCGTGGTTCTACCTGGCCGGAGACCCCGACGCGACGATCGTCCGCGCGGCCCGCGCCACCAACGGCGAGATGCCCGAGCGGGCGGTCCGGCGGTTGGCCGACGTCTACGGCGACCTGCGGGGCGCCACGGTCGTCGTCCTCGGTGCCTGCTACCGCGGCGGGGTCAAGGAGACCGCGTTCTCCGGGGTGTTCGGCGTCGTGGCCGCGCTGCGGGCCCGCGGGGCCACTCCGGTGGTGCACGATCCGCTGTTCACGCCGGGGGAGCTCGCATCACTCGGGCTCGAGCCCTACCGCGACGGCCTGCGGGTCGACGCCGCGGTGCTGCAGGCCGACCACGCGGAGTACGGCGAGCTTCACCCCCGCGGACCTGCCGGGGGTCACCGTGCTGCTCGACGGGCGCGGTGTTCTCGACCCGGCCCGGTGGCCCGGCGTCACGGTGATCACCCTCGGGGCGGGCGTTGTGCGACGCTAGTGCTGGTAGACCCCGATGTCCACGCCGCCTTCCGGTGGACGCTGCTTGCCGGTGATGTCGGTGGTCGGTGCCCCGAGCTCCACGCCCGCGCCCAACGCCGGGCTGCTGGGACGGAGCCGGTAGTCACCTGATCCGTCCATCTGGAAGTTGACGAACTGCGGGTCGACGATGAGGGTGCCGCTCTGCTGCCCGTCTTCAGGTTGATCCGCTTCGTGCCGTTGTTCCACAGGATGTTGTTCAGGAACTGGTTGTTCGGACCGGTCGCGCCGCTCTCCCGGATGCCGTCGTGGCCGTTGTTGATCGCGATGTTGTTGGCCACGAGGAAGTTGTCGGCGTTGACCTCGCCGTTGTTCGGCCCGTCGCCCTGGCCGATCACGATGCCGCCCTGACTGTTGCCGAAGAGCAGGTTGTTCGAGATGTCCAGCGAGTTGCAGTTGTGCCAGCACTGGATGCCGAAGCCCGCGTTGCCGTACGCGATGTTGTTGGCCACGACGCCGTTGGGGTGGCTGACGTAGATGCCGTGATCCAGCTGGTCGGAGCCGCAGCCCGACGCGATGTTGCCGATGACGTCGATGTTGTGCATGTCGTAGTTCGTCGTTGGCGGTCGTGATGCAGTTGCCGCGTGGAAGCCGTGGACGTTGTTGTCGACGATGCGGACGAACGAACCGCCGCTGAGCAGGCCGTCGGTGTTGGAGCCCGTGATGTCGAAGCCGACGATGTCGACGTAGTCGCCGTTGTTCTGCCAGGCGGCGTCCTGGGAGCCGTCACCAACGATCTTGGCGCCGCCGCGGTTGGCCGCTACGAACGCGATGCGCGCCTGGGCGGTGCCGTTGACGTCGGTGGTGACCGAGCCGTTGTACGTGCCGTCCTCGAAGACGACCTTCGTGCCGGGCTCCGCCATCTTGGCGGCGCGGTCGATCGACTGCAGCGGCGCCGCCTGTGTGCCCGGGTTGTCGTCGCTGCCGGTGGGCGACAGGAAGATCTGGTTGGTGGCCGCGGTCGGCGCGATCTCCGTGTTGCTTCCGCAGGCGCCGGTGGGGATGGCGACGCGGGGCTGGACGAGCACGCCGCCACCGCCGCCGCGCCGGCGATCATCACAACGATTGCCCTCGTTCGCCAGCCGCTCATCTGGTTCGCGATCCCCCACCTGCGACGCACCGGTCGCTCTACTTACCCAAGCTACGCGTTTCGATGTGTGCCTGAAGCAAAGGTACCTTGGCTAGGATGCGCGCTGTCGCCGAGCGTCGGTGGCGTCGGCGGCGTGCAGGCACAGCCCGTAGAGCACGCCGTAGCTCAGCACGTGCCCGACGGCGAGCACGATGACCGCGACCTGGATCGGCTCGCCCAGCAACCCGCACACGGCCGTGCCTCCCGCGGTCAACAGGAGCCGGACGCATCCCCACATGAGTTCTTGCCCTTGCCGCTCGAGGAGGAACAGCGTGGACGACACGGGCGTGACGGCGAACTGGGCGAGGTAGGCCACGGCGAGGAACCGCGCGTACTCGCCTGCCTCGGTCCACGTGGGGCCGAAGATCAGCCCGAACAGCCAGGGCCCCGCCACGATCAGCACGAGGGCAGGCCCCGCGCCGAGCAGCAGCAGACGCAGGACGGCGCTGCGCAGGAGGCGGCCCAGCGCTCCGCTTGGCTGGCGGAGCACGGCTCCGGTCTCGCCGGTGTAGACCTGGCTGACCGCCTGGCCGATGATCGCGGTGGGGCCGCTGAAAACGCGGATGGTGAGGCCGAGGAGGCCCGCTCGCGCGTCGCCGTAGATGGCGCTCACCAGGAGCAGCGGCATCTCGAGGCCCGCCGAGTTGACCAGTGCGGACGGGGCGGCCAGCAGGGGGAACCGGCGGAACCGCCGCACCGCGGCGCGTAGGCCCGCCACGGTCGGCCGTCGCTGGCGCAGCAGCCCGCCACGTGACACGAGCCCGCCCATGGCCAGGGTTCTGCCCACACCGACCCCGAGCAGGAGGCCAAGCGGGCGCACGCCCGCCAGCCCCAGCCCCACCTGCGTCACCGTCTGGCCGACGCCCTGCAGGAGGTTGCGCCTGCCCAGAGCGCCATAGGTGCGATCACGCACCATCCACTCGGAGAGCACCATGTAGGCGCCGAGCACGAAGACGGTGAGGGTCACCAGCCACCAGTACTGCGCGAGCCTCGGGACGCCGAGGAGGTCGGCCAACGGGCCCGCGGCGAGGAGGCCTACGGCGGCCGTGACTATCGTCGTGCCGAACACGAACGCCAACGCCGACCAGGCGACATCCGCGGCTTCTCCGTCGTCCGGCGGGATGGGTATGGCCGGCTCGAGGCACGCCGTGGAGATCACGCTGATCATCCCGACCACCGAGGTGAACACCGTGAGCAGGCCGAGCTCCGCGGGGTCGTACAGCCGCGTGAGGAGGGGGTACGACAGGATGACAAGTCCCTGGCCCGCGATGCTGCCCACGACGATGCTCGTGATTCCCCGCATCGTGGTCGGAAGCCGTCGTGACCGCATGCGGGTGATCAGCCGTCGTCCCGGATCGCGATCGGCAACGCCTGCGCCGGGCGGCACAGGCGTCGGTTGGTCATCGACGGCATAGTGAAACTCTATCCGGCGAACTCTAGCCGGCGTGCGTGGACGGGAGCGAGGACCAGTGGCGAGCGAGCCCGCAAGCGGGCGTGGGCGGGTCAGGCACCTGACGTCCGTCCATCCCATCGGCGACAACCGGATCTTCTACCGGGAGTGCAAGAGCCTCGCCGACGCCGGTTACGACGTCGCGCTCGTCGTCGGTCACCCGCCGACGGCACCGGTCGCGGGCGTGCCCGTCATCGGCGTCGGGCAGCCGCGCAACCGGGTCGACCGCGCGACCAGGATCGTGTGGAAGGTCTTCCGCGCGGCGCTGAAGGAGCGGGCGCAGGTCTACCACCTGCACGACGCGGAGCTGCTGTGGATCGGGCCGCTGCTCAAGCTCGCGGGCCGCCGCGTGGTCTACGACGTCCACGAGGACACGCCGAAGCAGATCATGAACAAGTTCTGGATCCCGTGGTGGGCGAAGCGGGTGCTCTCGTCGGGCACGGCGCTCATGGAGCGACTGGCCGCGGCGATGTTCGACGGCATCGTGGCCGCGACGCCGACCATCGGCGAGCGGTTCCCCGCCGGGAAGACGGCCGTGGTGCAGAACTTCCCCCAGCTCGCCGCCGCCCGCGACCGCCCGGAGGTCCGCGCGGACAACCAGTCCTACGCCTTCGCCTACACCGGCGGCCTGGCGGCGGTGCAGGGCCTGCGCGAGATCGTCGCGACCGCCGAGCTGCTGCCGCCCGACCTCGGCGACGCCGTGGTCGCGGGTTGGTTCGACGACGACGCGCTGGAGCGCGAGGTTCGGGGGTCGGAGGGCTGGAAGCGCATCCGGTTCCTCGGCCGCGTCACGCCGACCGAGGTCCTCGAGGCGATCGTGACCGCCCGTTGCGGGATCGTTATCGACCACCCGATCAGCAACTACCTGGACTCCTACTCGACGAAGATGTTCGAGTACATGGCCTGCGGCGTGCCCGTCGTCTGCTCCGACTTCCCGCTGTGGGTGCGCCTGGTCGCCGACGCCGACTGCGGCGTGACCGTCAACCCCATGGACCCGCAGGCCGTCGTGAAGGCCATCGAGGCCCTCTGCCGCGACCCCGAGGAGGCGCGGCGGCTCGGGGAGAACGGCCGCAGGGCCATCCGCGAGCGCTACAACTGGGAGAACGAGTTCGCCAAGCTCGACGACCTCTACCGGAGACTCATGTGATCAGCCCACAGCGCGTCCTCGTCATGTCGCCGCACACGGACGACGCGGAGCTCGGATGCGGCGGCACGATGGCCCGGTGGATCAGTGAGGGCGCGGAGATCTTCACCGCGGTGTTCTCCACCGCCGAGCTGTCCCTGCCCCCGGGCTCCAAGCCGTACCGGCTCAAGGACGAGTGCCACATGGCGCTCGACGAGCTCGGCGTGCCCAAGGAGAACCGCTTCATCTACGACTTCCCCGTCCGCGAGCTCGGGTACCACCGCCAGGAGGTGCTCGAGGAGATGGTGAAGCTCGCCCGGATGGTGGAGCCGGAGGTGGTGCTCGTGCCGTCCGGGGCCGACCTGCACCAGGACCACGCCGTCGTGCACCAGGAGAGCGTGCGCGCGTTCCGGTTCACCACGATGCTGGGCTACGAGCTGCCGTGGAACCACATCACGTTCTCCACCACGGCGTTCGTCGTGCTCACCGAAGAGCACCTGCAGCGCAAGTGGGCGGCGCTGACGAAGTACCAGAGCCAGCTGGAGGTGGCGCGGCCGTACTTCCGCTACGAGTTCATCGAGTCGATGGCCCGCGTCCGCGGTCTCCAGGTGAAGGCGGACTTCGCCGAGGCGTACGAGGCCATCCGGGTGCGCCTGTGAGCGTCCCATGATCGTCGCGGCCCACCAGCCGAACTTCGCGCCCTGGCTGGGCTTCTTCGACAAGGCCATGGCGGCCGACGTGCTGGTGCTCCTCGACACCGTCCAGTTCATCAAACGGGGGTACCAGAACCGCGCCCGGATCAAGGGGAGCGACGGGCCGCAGTGGCTCACCGTCCCCGTCATCAGCAAGGGCCGCTACGACCAGGCGACGCTGGACGTCCAGATCGACGAGACGGCGCGCTGGCGGTCGGTCCACCTGCGCACCCTCCGCAGCGTCCTGGCCAAGGCGCCGCACCGCGACGCCCTGCTCGAGCTGGTGGAACCGATCTACGCGCAGGAGGACGTGCACCGGCTCGTCGACCTCAACCTCGCCGTGCTGCGCGCGGTGGCGGACCGCTTCGGCCTCGGCACGCGCCTGGTGCTGGCCTCTGAGCTCGACGTCAAAGGCAGCTCGACCGAGCTGATGGTGGGCCTGACGAAGGCGGTGGGCGGCGACGTCTACCTGTCGGGCCCGACCGGCCGCCGCTACCTGGAGCCCGCGCAGTTCGCCGCCGCCGGGCTGGAGCTGCGCTACCACGAGTTCACCCCGGCCGAGTACCCGCAGCTGCACGGCGCGTTCGTGTCCGGGCTGAGCTGCTTCGACTACATCGCCAACTGCGGGTTCACGCCGTGGAGCGCCGTCACACCGTGACGGCCTCGATCAGCTCCGCGTACCAACGCTTCTGGCGCCGGGTCCGCAAGATCTCGTCGTTGTGCCAGAGGATGCCGAGGTCACCGCGGAAGCGCCGACAGGCGCGGGCGATGTCGACCACCGCGGCGAACGCCGCGTCGGGCCGCAGGCCCATGTATCCGAACAGCGTCACGTCCATGACCTGGAACGGCCGTTCCCGCAACGTGAGCGGCCTGCGGGCGACGAGGTCGAACACGGGGTACTCGCGGCACGTACCCGTCCGGAAGCCGACCGCCTCGCTGAACGCCAGCGTGCAGTCGTAGTCCAGCCCCGCCTCGTCCCAGTTGCGCCACGTGCCGGGGTTGGCCCACTGCAGGTAGTGCTGCCGCCCGCCCCAGACCTCCTGTCGGACGCCCTCGCGCTCGGCGACGTCGCGCAGGCGGGCGAACTCCTCCGCGGTCCGCTTCGGGTCGCTGAACGTGCCGAGGCCCGCGTGGAAGCCGATCTCGTGGCCGCGCCGGTGGACCCGGCCCATGAGGCGGCCGACCCAGGGGTGGTCGACCAGGTCGAACCGGCCGCCGTGCGGGTTCACGTCGTTGTTCGACAGGAAGTAGAAGGCGCTGCGCAGACCGTGCCGTTCACTCACCGTCATCAGGAAGTCGAAGGTGTTGTGCGGATCCCGGTCGAGCCGCCCGCGCCGGGCGTCGGCGAGCGCACGCGTCCGCCTGAGCAGCAGACCGAGGTCCCGGCGCCGGACGACATCGCCCGCGAGCTGGCGGGCGAGCAGCGGCAGGCTGCGCCCGAGCGTGGACAGGGGATCGTCGACGTCGTGTGAGAGCAGGACGCGGTAGTCGCGATGCGCGGTGGTCAGCCCTGGCCAGAGGCGGAGCAGCGCCGCGCGCAACAGTTCGACGTAGGCGTCGACGACCGGGATGCGCAGGAAGTCGGCGCGCACGGCGAGCGCCGCGGCAGCGGGGTAGCGCTGGTAGCCGTCGCGCTCACCGGGTATGGCCTCCTCGTACCGGGTGAGCATGGCGAAGGCGGCGCCGAACACGTCGACGTGCAGGCGCACACCGGTGTCGTCGAGCTCGGCGAGCGGACAGTCGTCCCCGGTAGGTGGGCCGTAGAGGACGGGCAGCCGTTCCGTCGCGGTGAGCAGCCCCGCACCCACGGCGCCGACCGGCCGCCACCGCAGCGGCAGGCGGGGGAGCGCGGACGTCGTCAGCCACTGGGCCTGATCGGTGGCGAACAGCACGTCGGGAACGGTGACGACGCGTTCGTCGCCGCCTGCGAGCCCGATCTGGACGTCGGCGTGCTCATGGACTTCGGCCCGCCACTCCAGACCCAGCCAGTCCCCGAGCACGACCCCGAGGACATACCGCCGTTCGGCGTCGAAATGCGGCGGTATCCGGACGACGAGCGTCATCAATTTGTGTGTACCGTACAAAGATGACCCATCTGCGTGATGTCTGTCATCCTGATGGTCCTTTCTGACTCCCGCCAGATCGGCAGCTCATCAACTGAGCGTAGCCGTCCGGGCCACTCCGCACCCTCGTCCGGTGGGCGGCCGGACGAGCCGATCTTTCATCAGCCGTGGTGGTTGGACGCCGTCGCCCCGGGCAGATGGGACGCGGCCACCGTCGACCGCGGCGGGCGAACGGTAGCGGCACTGCCGTTCGTCGTGCGCGGGCCGCGGTGGCTGCGCGTCCTGAGCCAGCCGCCGCTCACCCCGTTCCTCGGTCCGTGGATCACCCGCGAGGAGGGCGCGAAGTACAGCACGTCGCTCGGTGATCAGATGGAGCTACAGGCGGAGCTCGAGGCGAAGCTGCCTGCCGCGTCGGCGTTCCACCAGAGCTTCTCCTCGACCGTCGTCAACTGCCTGCCGTTCATCTGGGCGGGCTACCGGGCCGAGGTGCGCTACACGTACCAGCTCACGGATCTCACCTCCGAGGAGGCCCTCTGGGAGGGGCTGGCGGGCAACATCCGGCGGGAGATCCGCAAGGCGCGGCGACAGCTCGAAGTCCGCGAGGCCACCGACGTCGACCGGTTCTACGACGTCTGGGCGAAGACCTTCGCACGCCAGGGCGCGGCGGCACCCGATCGGGCCCGGCTGGAGCGCATCGACGCCGCCTGCGCGGAGCGGGACGCCCGGCTCATGCTGTTCGCCTGCGACGAGGCGGAGCGGGTGCACGCCGTGGCCTACGTGGTCTGGGACCGGGGGACCGCCTACTACCTCATGGGCGGAGGTGATCCGCAGCTGCGCACGAGCGGGGCCAGCAGCCTGCTCGTCTGGGAGGCGGTCCGGCGGGCGCGAGCTGGCTCACAGGTTTTCGACTTCGAAGGGTCTATGCTCCGGCCCGTCGAACGCTTCTTCCGGGCGTTCGGGGGTCGTCAGACGCCGTACCTGCATGTCAGCCGGGCGACCCGGGCCGGGGGCGCGGCGCTGGCAGTGCGCGCGGGGGCCAAGCGGTGGACCCGCCGATGAGGGGGGAAGGGTCGTGGTTCTGGTACCACTGAGGTGGTCGATTCGAGGGGGTGGCGGGTGACTCCCCGCGAGTTCGTCGACATCGCGCGGGAGCGCTGGCGGTTCATCGTGGCCGGGTTGCTCCTCGGGCTGATCGCGGCAGGCCTCGCGATCTACCTGGTTCCCCGCGAGTACTCGGCGTCCGTCACGATGATCGTCTCGACGCAGCCGGTCGACCCGACCCTTCCTGCGGCCACCGGCAGCGACGAGGTGTCCGCCCAGCGGATCAGCACCTACGTCGAGCTGACGCGCAGCAGGCGCCTGGCGGCCGACGTGATTCTGGCCTTGCGCCTGCCCGACACGCCTGAGCAGCTCGCGAACCGGATCACGGTCACCACCACACCGGATTCGGCGCTCATCACGGCCGCCGTCACCGACGACACCCCCGGCCAGGCGGTGAGCATCGCGAACGCGGTCGGGGCGGCGTTCATCAAGGACGTGGGGGAGATCGAACAGCCCACCGATCCGGCACGCCGTCCCGCGGTCGTGGCGAAGGTGTTCCAGGCGGCACAGCCGCCCCCTGACCTCGTCGCTCCCCGGCCCGGCCTGTACCTGACGTTCGGGATCGTGCTCGGCCTCCTGATCGGGTTCGGGGCCGCGGTGCTCCGCAACGCGCTGGACACCGGGATCAAGAGCAGGAGCCAACTGGAGGAGATCCTCGGCGTGCCGGTGCTCGGCATCATCGGGCGCGACCGCAAGATCCGCTCGAGCCCGCTGAGGATGTACGGCGCCTCGCCCACCCCGCTGGCCGAGTCCTTCCGACACCTGCGGACGAACGTCCAGGTCGCTGCGATCGACCGGCACTGGAAGTCCGTCCTGATCACGAGCGCCACATCCGGCGAGGGCAGAACCACCACGGTCTGCAACCTCGGACTGACCCTGGCGAAAGCGGGCGCCCGCGTCGTCATCGTCGACGCCGACCTGCGGAACCCTTCGATCGCCCGAAGCCTCGGCATCGCGGCGTCACCGGGGCTCACCGACGTGCTGGGCTCAACGGAGTCGCTGAAGACCGCCGTGCGGCCGGTCGGGCCGACGCTCGACGCCCTGCCCAGCGGGGTGTGCCCGCCGAACCCGAGCGAGCTGCTCGGCTCGAAACGCATGACCGATCTGCTCACGTCCTTGCGCGAGATGTATGACGTCGTGCTGGTGGACAGTGCGCCGCTGCTCCCCGTGACCGACGCCGCGGTCCTCGCGCCCCGCGTCGACGCCACCCTCCTGGTGGTGCGCTACGGCCGAACCCATGTTCAGGACGTGTACGCGGCCAGGGACGCGCTGCACGCGGTGTCCGGGCGGATCCTTGGCGTGGTGCTGACGATGGCCCGGAACGCAGGCCCGCGCAGGCAGGACCGGCTGAAGCCCTCGCTGGGGAAGTGGTTGCCGAGTGCACGGCAGTCGGAGAACGGCACGGCGCACAGGTCTGAGGTGCTGCCCGCCATGCCCCTGCCGCCGTCTCCACCGCAGCCCCGGCCGAGTCCTCGTCCACGGAGCGATGGCGGGACCAACGACGATCGTCCTGCGGAGCGCGCCAAGGCCGATGAGCCGCTCGACCGCGGATCCGCGGCGCGGTAGGCCGGGGATTAGGTACGATCGATCTGGTGGCTGGCGAAGCGGCAGGACACGGGCGGCAACCGGTGCTGGTCGCGGGGCGCCTCCGGGCGCTCGTGGCAGCCGCCGTAGGGGTTCTGGTCGCCACGGCGTTGGGGCTGCGGTACGCGGGCGATTCGCACCCAGCGTGGCTGGACCAAGTTGCGCTGTCGCTGGCGCGAGAGTGGTTCCCGATGCCGCGCGGGGTCGCGATGGTCGTCATCAGCTCGTACGACCTCGTGCCGTTGGCCATCATGATCGCCGTGCTCGCCTGCGTCTGTCTGGCCCTTGGCAGGCGCAAGCTGGCCGTCCTCGCCGTGGTGGGGCCGGTTCTCACCGGAGTCGCCACGTCCGTCGCGAAGCCGGTGATCGACCGGACCAAGAACGGCGACCTGAGCTACCCGAGCGGCCACATGGGCTCGGCGGTCGCCCTCTCGATCGTCGTCGCACTGCTCGTGGTCAGCCTGCTCGGGGCGCGGCGATGGGCGACCGTGGTCGCCATAGCGGTGCCGATCCTGTGGAGCGCCACGGTCGGGATCGCGATGACGGTGACGAACTACCACTATTGGACCGACGCGGTCGGCGGTTTCTGCGTTGCGGTGGCCGTCGTGCTGGGCCTTGCTGTACTGATCGACTCCAGGCCGCCGCGCAGGTCCGGAACCGACCACCTGCTCGGGGGGCAGGGAAGAGTCGGTGCGCTCGAGCAATGATCATCGGGCGGCATGCACCGACGCCCTGACGGCCAAGGAGGGGAGCAAGCTCGTGAGCGAGCTGAAGGCTGTGATCCAGGCAGGGGGGCGGGGAACTCGTCTCGCACCGTATTCGACGGTGCTGCCCAAGGCCTTGATGCCGGTGGGCGAAGGCACGGTGATCGATCACTTGCTGAGCGGCTTCCGCGATGCCGGGGTCGCCGAGGTGATCATCACGGTGAGCAGGTTCGGGCCGCTGATCCGCAGCTACTGCGGCGACGGGAGCCGGTGGAACCTGAGCATCGACTACATCACCGAGGACGTACCGCTCGGGACGATCGGCGGCCTGAATCTGCTGCGGGAGCGGCTGCAGGCCCCGTTCTTCGTGTCCAACTCCGACATCTACACCGATCTCGAGCTCAAGGACCTCCTGGCCACCCACAGCAGTGGTTCCGCCTCGCTGACCGTCGTCGTCACCCGGCAGACGGTCAACATCGGCTACGGGGTCGTGGACCACACCGATGGGCTCATGACCGACTTCCGGGAGAAGCCCAGCCAGGAGTTCTCCGTGAGCACCGGGATCTATTGCATGAGTCCCGGGGTCTTCGAGTTCATCCCGCCGTCCGGGACGTTCGGCTTCGACCACCTCCTGCGGGCCATGCTGGATCGCGGCGCGTCGGTCGGTGTCCACGAGCACCTCGGCAGCTGGATCGACATCGGACGCGTCGAAGACCTGCGCAAGGCCCAGGAACAGGCCGCGCACCCGTTCACCCCGGACGAGGTCGTCTGAGGTGCAGATGCAGGCGCTCCCGATGATCGAGCTCGGCGCGCCGGTGCTCGGCGACGCCGAGAAGCAAGCGCTCATCGCGGTCCTCGACGACCGATGGCTGACCATGGGCGAGCGTGTCCGCGCGTTCGAACGTGCCTTTGCCGACCTCCACGGAGTCGACGACGCGGTGGCGGTCAGCTCGGCGACCGCGGCGCTGCACCTGATCCTCGCGGCGTTCGACATCGGACCGGGCGACGAGGTGCTCGTACCGTCCATGAGCTTCGTGGCCACGGCGGCCACCGTGGTGCACTCCGGCGCCACGCCGGTGTTCGTCGACATCGAGGCGGCAGACCGTCCCCACATGTCGCTCGACGAGGCCCGCCGCGCGGTCACCGGCAACACGCGGGCGGTCATGGTCATGCACTACGGCGGGTTTGCGGTCGACCTCCCGGCCTGGCGGCGCTTCGCCGACGCACACGGGCTCCTGTTGTTCGAGGACGCGGCGCACGTGGCCGGTCTGACCGGCGCAACGGCCATCGAGAGCGACGCAGCCGCGTTCAGCTTCTTCACCAACAAGAACATGACCACCGCCGAAGGCGGCATGGTCGTCGTCGCCGACGAGGCTCGCCGGGAGCGCGTTCGGCTCCTGCGGTCCCACGCGATGACGGCGAGCACGTTGGACCGCGACCGCGGCCGCGCGGTCGGTTACGACGTCGTCGCCTGCGGCCACAACTTCCGGATGGACGAGCTGCGTGCGGCGCTCGGACTGGTGCAGATCGAGCGGCTCCCCACCTGGAACCGAACGCGCGTCGAGCTGATGGCGCGCTACCGGGGCCTGCTGGCCGATCGGCTGCCCCAGGTGTGCGTTCCGTTCGACGACCACCATCTGACGTCGGGCCACATCATGCCGATCGTGTTGCCGGAGGGGCCCGACCGTGCTGACCTCATGGCGTCGTTGCGGGCTGCGCGAATCCAGACCAGCGTGCACTATCCGGCCATCCACCAGTTCACCTACTACCGCGACCGCTACGGCGATGTGCAGCTTCCGCATACCGAGAGCTTCAGCCGCCGCGAGCTGACGGTGCCGCTGCATCCCGCCCTGAGCTCGGCTGACATCGACCGGGTGGTGGACGCCCTGGCGGCAAACGTGGGGTCGCTCGCGGACCGGCACTGATCCGGCGAGAGGATGTCGAGCGTGGATTTCTCGGGTCGTACGGTCCTTGTCGTCGGTGGCGCCGGATATGTCGGATCCGTCCTCGTGACGGAGCTGCTGCGTGCGGGCGCGCGGGTGCGCGTTCTCGACCAGCTGATCTACGACAACGGCTTCGCCCTCGCCCACCTGATGGATGAACCGCGGCTGTGGTTCCATCGCGGAGACCTCCGGAACGAGGACGATCTCGCCGAGGCCGCGCGAGGGGCCACGGACCTCGTGCTGCTGGCTTCCCTGGTCGGCGACCCGATCTGCAAGGCCTACCCCGTACTGGCCCATGAGATCAACGAGGACGGCGCGAGGCGCGTCATCGACCACCTCGGGCCCGCCGGGATCGACCGGTTCGTCTTCACCTCCACCTGCAGCAACTACGGCATCCACGAGTCGTCGCGGTTGGCCACGGAGGACAGCGACCTCAATCCCCAGTCGCTCTACGCGCAAACCAAGATCGCCGTGGAACAGTACGTGCTCGAGCGGGCGAGCGAGCTGCCGAGCGCAGCCACCGTGCTGCGCATCGCCACGGCATACGGACTCTCGCCCCGCATGCGGTTCGACCTCACCGTGTCCCAGTTCGCCTGGGAGCTGGCGAGCGGGCGGCCGTTGGAGGTCTATGACGCCGACACGTGGCGGCCCTACTGCCACATCCGCGACATCTGCAAGGCCATCATGACCGTGCTCACCGCTCCGGAGAGCGACGTTCGCGGCGAGGTCTTCAACGTGGGCGACACCGCCCAGCAGTTCACGAAACGGATGATCGTTGACGAAGTTGGCCTGCACGTAGGGGAAACATCGGTCATCTACGGCGACAAGGGGTCCGACCCGCGCAACTACCGCGTGTCCTTCGCCAAGATCGCCGAGAACCTCGCGTTTCGCTGTGACTACACGGTGCAGGACTACATCGCGCGGCTGACCGCCGCCGTGCAGGCAGGCATCTTCCCTGATGTGAGCGCCGACCCCCGATTCGGCAACTACAAGGTCATGCACGTCGAGCCCACGCACTGACCTGCGGCGGGTGGCCCGCCGCCGCGCCTGAGTGGGTGTTAAGGTTGCTGAGAGGCGACGTGGAGGTGCTGCCCGCGGCCTGGGCGGCGACGAGCGTCCCCTTGCTGAAGGGCAGGAACCCATCATGGGCGAAGCCTCGTCACAGCCGGATCGGGCACCATCCCATCGCGGTCACCGTGCAGGTCGCTCGTCTGTTCTCACACCGCCGTTCGGGCTGCCGCTGTTCCCGTCACGACATCGACGGCAGGCGGAACAGCCGCCGCCGCAGGTGCCGTCGTCTACGGACGAGCGGCTGTCCACGCCACCCCCTGGGGTCGGCGACCCCAAGGAGAAGCTCTGCCGGTGCGGACACGTGCACGCCGCGCACGAGCACTACCGACGGGGCAGCGACTGCGGGATCTGCGGCGCCGCACGCTGCGCCGCCTACGTGCGCGCATCCTCCCGCGCACGGTCGTGACCTGCCGCTGAGGCGCTCTCGCTACCGGAGTCGGGCCGCCGCTCGGCGCCGCCGGGCGGCGCCGACCAGCCACCGGGCACGACGCAGCACCGGGTTCTGGGTGGCGCGGAGCAAGCGGTAGTCCGAGGACGACCGGTCGATGTCACCGAATCCGCCTTCCGTGTCCGGGTGGCGGCGGCCGAGCAAGGCGTGCGCGACGTCCATCGGATCATGCGCGAGGTGCTCGTCCATCGACTCGAACCACGACGCGCTCGCCGCCGCCTCGGCTTGCCAGCGCGCCACCTCGGGGCGGCGCTCCTCGGCGTAGCGACACAGCGCGCCTTCGATGTCGAGCCCGGGAACGGAGAGCGCGTTCGCCAGTGCGATCGCGTCCTCCAGCGCGAGGCGGGTACCCGAGCCGATCGAGTAGTGCGCGGTGTGCGCGGCGTCCCCGAGCAGCACGACGCGATCGTCGTGCCAGCGCTTGTTGGTGATCGTCGGGAAGTGTGACCACCGGGACGGGTGCTGGCCGGGTCTGCTGCTGAGCAGGGGAGCGCCGTCGAGGTGGCGGTCGAAGACGTCGGCCAGCAGCTCCAGTGACGCGGAATTGTCCAGATTGTCCAGGCCGAGCTTTCGCCACGTCGGCTCCGCGCATTCGACGATAACGGTGCTGGCGCGCGGCGCGAACTGATAACCGTGGTACCACAGCCACCCGGCGTCCGTGCGTTCGCAACCGAAGGTGAAGTCCGTGAACTCCTTGGTCGTGCCCAGCCAGATGTAGGCGTTGGTACCGGTGCGTACCGATGTGCCGAACGCTGTCGGAGCGGAGCGCGCTCGTGTGGCCATCGGCGGCGACGATCACGTCGGCATCGATGTCCGCGGCCTGGTCGACCGTCTCCTCGAACCTCATCTGCACGCCGAGCGCATGCGCCCTCGCCTGCAGGACGTCCAGCAGCTGCCGCCGTTCGATGCTGTAGCCGTAGCCCCCGAGGTGCACGATCCGCTCGCCGATCCGCAAGCGCTGTCCCGTCCACGTGACCGAACGTGCGGTGATCTCCCTTGCGGAGGTCGGGTCCACCCGGTGGAGGGCGTTGCGCAGGGAGTCCCAGTAGACGACGCCCCAGCCGTAGGTCGTGCCCGGTGGGTTGCGCTCCAGGACGACGACTTCTCGGCCGGGGTCGCGCAGCTTGGCGACAACGGCGAAGTACAGTCCGGCGGGACCACCGCCGACACAGGCGATCTTCATACGATCGACGACTTTCGGGACGGTGTGACGGACACATGCACCACCTTTACTCGGTCAGCCCTAGGCTGCCGGCGCGATGGTTCGAGGTGTCCGCCGACCCCACCTTTCGGCGTGTCGAGCGAAACCGGTCCGGCTGCGACACAAGGGGGCTGCCCACTACGCTGATGGAACCAGCCGCCCGGTGCAACAGCACGACATCGAGGAGCAGCGGCGATCCCGGCTCCGACAGCATGGGAGGTTCACGGATGTACGGCGCGGAGCCAGCAGGCGGGGCGGTGGCCGACGAGGAGTTCTGTCGGGCACACACCCCGTTCGAGCAGTCCTGGTGGCTGGACGCGGTCGCGCCGGGCAGTTGGGGTGAGGCGGTCGTCGAGCGGCAGGGCGAGCTGGTCGCGCGGCTGCCCTACGTGCGCAAGCGGAAGCTCGGGCTCACCGTCCTCACGCAGCCCCCGTTGACCCGGTTCGTCGGGCCCTGGCTGCGCCCGTCGACGGGCAAGTACGCGACGCAGCTCGGGGTTGAGTGCGAGCTGATGGGCGAGCTGATCGAGAAGCTGCCGCCGCACGACGCCTACCGGGGCAGCTTCGCGCCCGCCGTGACGAACTGGCTGCCCTTCTACTGGGCAGGCTTCGACGCCACGGTCCGGTACACCTACCGGCTCGACGACCTCTCCGACCCGGACAAGCTCTGGGCCGAGGTCGGCGGCAACGTCCGTGGTCGGGTTCGCCGCGCCGAGAAGACGGTGGAGATCCGTACGGATGTCTGCCTCGACGACGTCCTGCGGATCAACCGGATGCTCTTCGACCGGCAGGGCTTGGCTCCACCTTTCGACGACGACCTGGCCCACCGCCTCGACGACGCCTGCCAAAAGCGCGGTGCGCGTCAGATCGTCGCCGCGGTCGACGCGGGCGGACGGGTGCACTCGGCGCTGTACCTCGTACGGGACGCCACGACGACGTATCTGCTTTACGGCGGCACCGACCCGGAGTTCCGGTCGAGCGGCGTGAACAGCCTTGTCGTGTGGGAGGCGATTCGTCGCGCGAGCGAGAGATCGCAGCATTTCGACTTCCTCGGTTCGATGATCGAGTCCGTGGAACGCGTCAACCGCTCCTTCGGAGCGCGGCAGGTGCCCTACTTCTTCGTGTCGCGGTCGCGTCCACATGCGCGGGCCCTGTTGGCCGCCCGCTCGGCGTCAGCCCGGGCGACGGGTCTGTTGCGACGGCGCCGAGCACCGGGGGGTGGCGGCGCGGCGTAGCGGTTCTACGGGGACTCGGCCGCCGCGACCTCGGGCGGATGGTCCTGCTGCGCCGCCTGCCTGATGAGGTCGGGCGATGTGTTGCGGTGGCCGTTGACCGCGCTGCCCGCCGCCGGTGGCACAGGAGCGTCCGCCGGTCTCCTTTGCGGCCAGCCGTCGCGCGGCGCGAGCGCGCAGAGGATGATCGCGGCGATGAAACCGTGCGTGAGCAGTGCGGTGAGGATCGCCGACTCGGCGAGCGCCAGACCGGGCATCAGGAAGGCCAGGCAAGCGAAGCGGCGCGGCAGGCCGCGGGTGGCGTCGTCGATCGCCCAGAGCAGCAGGATCAGCACGACCGTCGCGGCGATCATCCCCGGGTAGCCGAAGTTGGCGTAGCCGTCGGCGAGCCAGCTGGCGTTGGCGTGGGTGAAGGGATCGCCGAAGAAGTCCGACCCGACCAGGTCCGGCGGCTCCTTGGCGTACGTGTAGGGGAAGAAGTCCCGCAGCACCGAATAGCCGAGTTTCGCCTTCGGGATGTCCTGGAAGACCTGCACGTACCCGGAGAGCACGATGCCCGGTGTCACCAGCACCCTGCGGACGAAATCCGACGTCAACGTGTTCGACGCGTTCCACCAGTCCAAGAGCAGGACCCCGATCGATCCGACCACGGCCGCGGCCAGGATCGTCGGCCCGACCGGACGGCGGCTACGCAGGTACAGGTAGGCGACGACGATGGCGATCGGTGCCAGTATCGCGGTCTTGCTGCCCTGCTGGGAGTACAGGTAGACCTGGCCGAGGGTCCCGGCTGCGGCCCAGGTCCACCGCCGGTACCACAGCCCACGAATGATCATCAACGGGTCGATGACCTTGTCGAGCAACGGTACGACGTACGCGAGCGCGGGGTCGGACGACTCCGTCACCCGGAAGTCGCCCCGCACTCCGTAGACGTCCTCGAACGACGGCAGTGTCAGCTTGATCCCCGCGTAAGCGATCACGAACGCGGTGAGCACCAACCACAGCGTGCCGATGAGCAGCCACCAGCGCCGTTGCGACATCCTCACGAGCGGGATGAAGCCGCGCAGCGCCTGCCGGGTGCCGAACAGCACGACGGGCAGGAAGCAGCCTGCGACCCACAGCGCCAGCTGGAACGCTTCGACCTGGCTCAGAGCGGGCGAGATCTGCGGCACGATCAGGCCGGGGAGAACGGCGATCAGGTACAGCACCCAGACGATCAGGTGCGACGGTCGCTCGAGGTGGCGCGGCATGAGCAGGGCCAGGACGATCGCCATCCCGATTGCGGCCCCATAGTAGAACGGGTCCGGCGCGCGGTAGCCGTACTGCAGGTAGGTGAAGATCGGTGCGATGTCCTGTACGTACGCGTAGTGCAGCACCCCGACGTAGGCGAGCACCAAGAACACCACGACGGGGCCGCGCACGAAGATGCTGCGCCGAGTGGCGGTGGCGGCCTGCACAGCGCCGACCTTACGGGACCCGGTCTGCGGTCATCGTGAGCAGAGCACGAGTCAGCCGAGTCGGAGATCGCCGTCGACGACGGTCACGGACCGGTGCGCGAGCGCTCGGGGCGCAGGGCCCCGTGCCACGGTCCCGTCGAGGTGATACATGCTGCCATGACACGGGCAGTTGATCGTGCCACCGGACACGTTCCGCACGACGCATCCCTGGTGCGTGCAGATCGCCGAGAGCCCGACGTAGGTGCCCGTCTGCGGCTGTGTGACGACAACCTTGGCGGCGGCAAAGACGGTGCCGCCGCCGACGGGCACGGCCGCCGCTTTGCCCAGTGCGACACCTCGCGGCGGCGCGGCCGGGCTCGGTGCCGCAGCCGCGCTGGCGGGTGGCGTAGGCGTCGGACCGGTGCTCGCGCCCGTCGGGGTGGGTGCGGCCGCGGCGGTGGGTGCCGCAGGGGACGCCGCCGCACCGGCCGTCGTGCCACAGGCCGCGGTCAGCAGGCCCAGCCCGATCAGCGCGGTGCCTCCTCCGATGACGACCGCGCGGCGGTCGAGCTCGGCCTGGTCGGTGACCTTCTCGTCCGATCCCATGATTCTCCTCGGCACCCGGCGGCTCTGGGGTGTTCGGCAGTCCTTACGAGCCGCCGCGCGCCGAGGATTGCCGACAGCGCAGACCGTGATCTCATCGTGATCCGGCGTCGGTTGGAGGGAAGGCGGTCAGGGCTGGCTGGCCTTGGCGCCGGTCGGGGTGACGGCGAACCACTTGCCCTGCGCGCCCTGGCCGTCGACGGAGCCGGGGGCGGAGTCGTTCGCGTGCCGATACACCGGCCAGCCGCCGATCGTCACCTGCTGGCGGCCGTCGTCGCGGGTGATCGTGCCGACGACCGAAGGGTCCACGCCCTCGTAGTCCGGCGTGCCCGCCTGCATGAGCACCGGCGGCCACTCGTCCGCGCACGTGCCGGTGCAGGCGGACTTGGAGGGCTTTGCCGAGTCGGCGTCGGAGCGGTAGAGCGTCCACCCGAGGCCGTCGATCACGACGGTGCCGAGCTTGGCGGTGCTGTTGGCCGAGAGCACGGTGCGGTCGGGGACGGCGAGCTGGGTGGCGGGCGCGGTGTCGGACGCGCCGGACGGTTGTGGGGCGCTGCATGCGGCCAGGGCGGCGGCGAGCAGCGCAGTGCAGATAGTGGTGGGCAGGACGAGTTTCCGGTGCACGGTGACCTCCGGGGGAGCGGAACGTCGGTCTGAGCTGAACACGGACGTGCGTCGGGTCGGGTTCAACCCGGCTCGGAAGAGGATGGTGAGGGCGGCTCGGCGTCAGCCCAGCGTGACGTCGGCGAGGCGGCGCAGCTGCTCGACGTCCGGGCCGCACGGGAAGAGGATCAGCTCGTCACAGCCCGCGTCGGCGAACGCCGCGACCTGCTCGCGCACCTTGTCCTCCGATGTCAGCGCACTGGACGCGGCGGCCGACGCGTACGGACCCGCGAACGCGTAGTAGTCGCTGAGGTAGCCCTCGGCGAGCGCGGTGGCGTCGGGGCCGAGCGCGTAGTACCCGAGCGCGACCAGGCGTGGCGTCCCCGACCGTCCGCCGTCCTTCCACGCCTTGCGGATCGGGTCCGTCGCCTTGGCGAAGACATCGGGGCCACCGCCGCCGGAGATCCACCCCGCCCCGTACTCGACCATGCGGCGGTTCGCGTGCGCGCCGTTGCCGCCGATGAGCAGCGGCGGCCCGTCGCCCGCAGGCACGGGCCCGACCGCGCCCGCCGTGCCGCGCGACGCGCCGGACCACACCGCGCGCATCTCGGCGAGCTGGGCGTCGAAGATCGCGCCGCGGCGGTGGTAGTCGGTGTCGGTGGCCGTGTAGTCGTCGTCGCGCCCGCCGACGGCGATGCCGACGGTCAGCCGTCCGTCCGCGAAGCTGTCGACGGTGGCGAGCTGCTTCGCCAGCAGGGTGCCGTTGCCGCGGAAGGGCGCGATGAGGATCGCGGTGGTCAGCTGGACGCGACTGGTGACGGCGGCCGCCGCGGCCATGGTGGCGATGGTCTCGTGGTTGCCGTAGACGAGGCGGTCGATCGTGCCGAGGGTGCTGAAGCCCGCGGTGTCTGCCTCGCGGGCCCAGGTGAGGATGTCCGCGCCGGTGGCGGTGGGCAGGGTTGAGGGAAGGCCGATGCCGATCTCCATGACCCCGACGCTACCCCCGGCGATCGGGGGCGTCAGGCCGCGGGCCCGCCGGGGGTGCACGGCACCCGCGGCGTTCCTCAGATCAGCGCTCGAGCAGCCCGTCGAGGCTTGTGGCACCGGTGATGCGCGCGATGCGGTCCTCGTCCGAAAGATCGGCCAAACGGGCGGCCAGGCCGGGGATGCGGGCGTCGTCCCCAAACCGCTCGCGGAGCCATGCCGTGGCCATCTGCTCGGCCGCTGCACGCCTTCCCGCTTCGCGGCCTTCTTGGCGGCCTTCTTGGCGGCCCTCTGCACGCCCTTCGCGGCGTCCTTCCTCGAACAGCTCGCGACCGAGCGGGGTGTCACGGACCGGTACGGGCATGTTGGCCTCCCTCAACGCTGTGATGATGACAGATCCCGGCAACACGATGGAGGCGAGTGTGATGGCAGCGCCGACCAGCCGCGCGCTGCGGTCCGGATCGGTGTCGGCCTTGATCAGCTCGGTGGCGCTGGTCAAGTAGGCGGCCCGCTCGGCGCCATTCCCACAGGCCAACGGCGCCAGCGGGGCAGTCGTCGGCGTGGACAGCAGCCCGGCGGGATCGAGGTCGGAGAGCCGGACGACCGACCAGGAGCAGGTGGGCCCCCTGGCGTCGGGGTCGGCATAGCAGTCGGGCACCGTCACCTCGGTGAGAGCGAGCACGTACTGCTGGATGGGGATCCGGCGGTCGCGTCTGCGCAACCGCAGGCGGTAGTCGAGCATCCGCAAGTCCAGGTCGGGCGCGACGTCCTTGACGAACTCGACGTGAACGATGCCCGCTCTCGTCTGGGCGAGCAGATCGGCGCGGGTGGCGGAGCCGGGCAACTCGGTGGCGATGGGCTCGGCTCCGCGACCGTCGACGCCGACAACCGAGAGGACCGCGGACAGGTCATCCTCGGCGAGAAGCTTCATGGCGTCGTCGTAAACCGGGCCGGGCCTGCGGACGGGCATGCAGACGACGGTAGGACGTGACACCGACAGAAATGGCGGCCTACAACACCGCGAGCATGCCGCCGTCGACGGCGAGGATCTGGCCGTTCACGTAGTCGGCGGCGGGGGAGACGAGGAAGAGCAGCGGGCCGACGAGATCGTCCACGCTGCCCCAGCGACCCGCGGGTGTGCGGGCGCGGATCCAGGCGTCGAACTCCTTGTCGGCGATCAGCGGCGCGGTCAGCTCGGTCGCGATGTACCCCGGGCTGAGGCCGTTGACCTGGATGCCGGACGGCCCGAGGTCCGCGCACATCCCCTTCGTGAGCATCTTCAGGCCGCCCTTGGTGGCGGCGTAGACCGCGGTGCCCGGCCGGGCGGCGTCGCTCTGCACCGAGCAGATATTGACGATCTTGCCCCGGCCGCGCGGCTGCATCCGGCGGGCCACTTCGCGGCCGACCCGGAACGCCGCGCCCAGGTTGGTGTCGACGAGGCGGTGCCACTCGTCGTCGGGGAACGCGAGGATCGGCGTGCGGTTCTGGACGCCCGCGTTGTTGACGAGGATGTCGATCGGCCCGACCGTGTCCTCGATCCGGTCAACGGCCGCGGTGATCGCCGCCGAGTCCGTCACGTCGAACGCCGCGGCGTGCACGGTGCCGCCGGTCTCCGCGGCGAGCGTCGCGCGGGCCGCCTCCACGGCGTCCGGGTCGCGGCCGTTGAGCACCACCGTCGCGCCCGCCGCCGCCAGCCCACCCGCCAGCGCGCGGCCGATCCCCCGGCTGGACCCGGTGACCAGCGCGACCCGCCCGGCGACGTCAAACAGAGCATGCACGCCGGACATGCTGTCACCCCCGCCGTGTCGCCCGGCATGTCGGCGACGGCAGGCGCCGCCCACCGCCCGCCCGCCTGCCGCGGCTCGCCGGGGATTGCAGCAGGGTGACACCGCTGTCACCCAGTCGCAGCAGGGTGACATTCCTGCAATCACCGTGCGGCCCGAGCCCGGTCACCCGCGTGCACCCCTTCCATCACCACATGCGACCGTGGACGCCGACAGTCGAACGGGAGGGGCTGCTGGTGTTCACACGCCGGGTCGCGGTGATCGGGACGGGCTATGTCGGCTTGACGACGGGCGCCTGCCTCGCGTCCTTGGGCCACCGCGTGAGCTGCGCCGACCTCGATTCGGGGAAGGTCGAGCGGCTGCGTCGCGGCGAGGTCGGGATCCGCGAGGACGGGCTGGCCGAGCTGGTCGAGGCCGGCATCGCTGCGGGCAGGCTGTCGTTCGTCGTGGGCGCGGCGGCGGCGTTGGCCGACCTTGCCGAGCGCGACGGCCCGGCCGAAGTCGTGTTCCTGTGCGTGCCCACCCCGATGGGTGTCGGCGGGGTGGCCGACCTGAGCGCCGTCGAGGCCGTGGTCGAGGAGATCCGCCCGGTGCTGGCCCCGGGCGCGGTGGTGGTGAACAAGTCCACGGTGCCGGTCGGCACCGCCGCGCGCACCGCCGAGCTGCTGGCCCGCGACGACGTCGCCGTCGTCAGCAACCCCGAGTTCCTCCGCGAGGGTTCTGCGGTCAAGGACTTCCTGCACCCCGACCGCATCGTGGTCGGCGCGAGCACGCCGGATGCCGCCGAGCGGGTGGCCGCCCTGTTCGCCCGGCTGGGCGCCCCGACCGTGCTCACCGACGCCGCGAGCGCCGAGATGATCAAGTACGCGGCGAACTGCTTCCTGGCGATGAAGCTGTCCTACGTCAACGCGCTCGCCGAGATGTGCGAGCGGCTCGACGCCGACATCGCCGACGTCACCGAGGGCATGGGCTTCGACCGCCGCATCGGGCAGGCCTTCCTCAAGCCGGGGCCGGGCTGGGGTGGGTCGTGCCTGCCCAAGGACACCAACGCAATGCTGCAGGTGGCCGACTCGGTGGACTTCGAGTTCCGCCTCCTGCGGGCGACGATCGACACCAACACCCGTCAGTACCAGCGGATCGTCGACAAGATCCGGATCGCGGTCACGGGTGCGCGGCAGGGATCGCTGGCCCGGCGCAGGCTCGCGCTCTTCGGCCTGACGTTCAAGGCGGGCACCGACGACCTGCGCGACTCACCCGCGCTCGCGGTGGCCGCGCTGCTGCGCCAGGCGGGCGCCGAGCTCACCGCCTACGACCCCGGGCTGCCCGCCGCGGGGCTCGGTTCCGACGCTCCGACGATTTCGGTGGCCGAGGACCCGTACGTCGCGGCGAAGGACGTCGACGCGATCGTGATCCTCACCGAGTGGCCGGAGTTCCGCACGCTCGACTGGCCGGAGCTGGCCGCGGTGGCGGGCACCCCCACGTTGGTCGACACGCGCAACCTGATCGACCCGGACGTGGCCGTGCGCGCGGGCTTCCGCTGGATCGGGCTCGGCCGCCGAGCGCATTAGACCTTCTCGTTCCTGCGGATCGCGCCGACGGCCCTGCCGAGGATCACGGCGTCCTGGATGAGCGACCAGTGCTGCACGTAGCGCAGGTCGAGCCGGGCGCTCTCCTCCCACGACAGCTCGACGTCGCCGCCGACCTGCCACAGCCCGGTCAGCCCCGGCTTCACCGGGAACGCGCGGCGCGTGGCCCCCGCGACCTCGGCCGGACGCGGTGGCCGCGGCCCGACCAGCGACATCGACCCGCCGAGCACGTTGAACAGCTGCGGCAGCTCGTCGAGGGCGTAGCGGCGCATCCAGGCGCCGACGGCGGTGACGCGCAGCTCGGGATCGGCCACGGTGGAGCGGAAGCGCAGGAGCGTGAACAAGCGTCCACCGCGCCCGATCCGGATCTCCCGGTGCAGCACCCGGCGTCCGCCGGAGCGGATCGCGAGGGCGAGGCCGAGCAGCAGCGGCGCCAGCAGCACGAGCAGCACCGCGGCGCAGACCCGGTCGGCGACGGCCTTGACCAGCCAGCCCGTCCTGCCCAAGGTCGGGCGGCTCACCGAAAGCAGCCCTGTTCGCAGTCTCGGCAACTCGGCCCGCAGCCATCGCGACTCCCGGCCACGCTGTCGCTGCCACGCGATCGGCACCTGCCGTCAGGCAGCGCCAGCGGCGTCAGCGCCGGAGGCCATCCAGCGCTGCTGCCAGCTCTGGCCCGGCTGGTCGGCCAGCCAGTCCAGCAACCAAGCGAGCCCGCGAGTGCGTCGGTCCTGGCTGTTGGAGTTGCTCAGGACGAACATCCCGCTGGTGAGCCGCTGCCACACCTCACCGCGTTCCTGGCTGGTGGCGGCCCAGTCGGTGACCACCGGGCGCGGGGGAAATCGCGTGCGCGCCGACTCACGTTGGGCCTTGGAGGGCCGAGCCGACACACCGGGGAACGTGAGGACCTCAGTCATGATGTCCGGCTTCCGAACAACACCGCCAGCGTCTCGGGCCGGTACCCGGGAGCAGGCGCCGGGCGTGCCCGTTCAGCGGCCTGCCGAGTCTGCTCGGCGTGATGGGCCAGGACCCGGCGGATCACCTCTTCCTTACGGGGCGTCAGATAAATCTGGGTCGTGCTCAACAGGGCATGTCCCAGAACGAACTGGACATCGGTGAGCGGCAACGCCGGGTCCTCGGCCATCCGATACGCGGCGGTGTGGCGCAGCGAGTGCAGAGTCGCCGTACTTCCCGCCGCCTGACCGGCCCGCTCGAACATGCGGTGCACCGCGTGGTAGGTCAGCGGCCGTGCTGGCTGGCGCAGCGTCCACCACAGCGGCTGCCGCCGCCCCTTGGGGATCAGCCCCTCCATCTCCACCTGGTAGAGCCGCAACCACACGAAGGCGTCGGTGGAGGCCGGCAACTCCTGCAGCTCACGGGTGCCCTTGCGCACCACCGTGATCACTTGGCGTCCAGGATCGACGCCGGCAAGCGTGGCCGACAGCAGCTCCGAAGCGCGGGCACCGGTCGAGACGTAGAAGGCGACCAGCGCCCGATCGCGGTGGGAGGGCAGCGTGGCGAAGATCTCGTTGAACTCCTCGTCCGGGATGCTGCGCGGAACCCGGGACGGCACCTTCGGCCGGTAGAGTCCGGCCCGCTGGTTGCGGAACGGTTCCATCGGGTTGTGGTGCGCGTGCGCCCTGCCACCGCGCCGCGTCCGATCCAGGGGAAACGGATTGACGATCGGCCCGCTGCCCGCCCCCAGGTGGAAGTCATAGAAGCAGCGCAGCACCGTCTCGCAGTGTGCCCGCACCGACGGCTCGTACGGGTTGCCGCTCGCCGTACTCACCTCGCCCGCCAGCGCGGACCTGCGCCAGTGCGGACGGATCGGCTTGCCCGCCACCAGCATCCACCGGCAGAAGTCGCGGGCCTCGGCCCGCGTCACCCGAGCCCACGGGACCTGGATCGCCCACAGAAACCTGAACCACCGGAGAAGATCATTGCCATAGGAGCGCAGCGTCGCCTCCGACCGACCCGCCGCCTGCAGGTCCCGCAGATAGGCAGCGACCGGCTCGACCGTCAGCCGGTCGGCGTCAACCAGACGGTAGGGCTCCCACAAGCTGCCCGTGGCCACCAGCCGACCGGCCTGGGGTACGGCCAGAGCGGCCAAATCCCTTGAGGGTTCCTCCTGCATGGCCGGACCAACGAGACAACAGGAAAACAGTCACTGACCTGCTCAAACGGGGTGAGTAGTTCAGTCAATAGGCAGCAGTCGCTCCGCGTCGGTCTTGGAGGGGGCGATCTGCAGCAGTGGCACGATCTCGCCGGTTGTGGGCAGTCGGTAGCGGATCAGGCTGTGATGGGTGATCTCCATCAGTTCCTCGATGCGGATCCCGGACAGCCGCAGCACGTTCACCGCGGCCCAGGCCCAGAACGCGTACTCCTCCTCGTGTCGCAGGTCGCGCCGATGCCCGGCCGGGTCGCTGACCATCAGTCTTCCGGATCGGACGTTCAGGCGGGTGAGCTGCTGCCCGCTGGCGGTGAAGGCGTGTCCCGGCTCGACAGTGTGTGCCGCGGCGAGCAGCCGAGCGGCGGCGGCGCGTCGCCGCTCGACGGTGGCGACCAGCACCGGCAGGACCGGCAGGCGTTCGCGGGTGCGGGCGTCCATGCGCGCTTTGCGGTGGCGCTTGAGCTTGCGGTGCTCGACGTCGCGCCCGACCGGGCATGGCGCGACCCACGGCGCCCAGCGCGCGGGGTCCTCCAGAGCCCACTGCGACACATCGAGATAGAACGCCCGGACCTTGACCAGGCATGAGCGGTAGGAGATTCGGGGGATCGGCTCGCCGGTGTCGGGCTCCGGGCCAGCAGACTGCTTGCTGCGCAGCCGATCCCGCCAGGCAGCGGCGACCTCCGGCGCCAGGTGCAACGAGTCGACGCCCGGGTGGTGGATCTCCAGGTCCTTCCAGAAGCATCGGGCCAGAAAGTAGGAGAGGTCTCGCAGGCTGTTGTAGTCCAGGCTGGGCTGGCGTTCGCGCAGGTAGGAGACCAGCAGGTCGCGGATGGGCCGGCAGTCGAGCCGGTAGCGGTCGACCAATTGCTCGGGGGTGAGCTGGCCGCCGGTGCGCAACTGCCGCAACCGCGGCGGCGCCTGCTCGCCGAGCAGCCCGAGATCGCGGAGGGCCTGGTAGAACGCCGGAACGTCGCGTGGCCATGCCGCCAGCAGCGCGGTCTCGGTGTCCACCAGCTCCAGCACGTCACCAACGACGATGTCGGCCAGGGTCCCGCCCTTGGCGGCCACGATCACCCCCGCGCGCTGCGCGGCGAATCGTGCGCCCCGCTGGGCGATCCCGGGGCTGGTCCGGCAGTGCTCGCGCAGCCGGGCGAACCCGGCCGGATCGCGGACCAGCGACAGGCCGTCGGCGAGCTCGGATTTGATCGAGGGCGTGCGGACGAGCCAGCTCAGCGTGGGCCGCACCACGTCGGCGAAGATCAGCGCCAGCAGCGCCGAGGACAGCTCCGAAGGCAACCACGCCGAACGCCGTCCTCGGGCGTGCAGCCAGGCGATCGGCATCTGTCGCCACCGCGCACCGAGCGCTTCCGCGCCGCTGTCGACCCACCGCCGCTGCCAGGTGCCACCCGGCTGGTCGGCGAGCCAGTCCAGCAGATGCCGCAGGCCGCGGACACGCTTGGCCTGGACAACCGGGTTACCGATCACCAGCGGAGCGGCCGTGGCCAACCGGGTCACCGTCTGCCGATCGCAGATCGCGCCCGGCCAGGTCGCAGCAACTGGGCGGGGCGGGAACCGCGCGCGCATCGCCTCCCGCCCCAGCCTCGGCCCGATCGAGCGGGTCGGCGGCGCCGGCGCGGCGGTGACCGCGGTCATGAGGGCCTCGCGCCGAACAGCACGCTGAGCGACTCCCGCCGATAGCCCGCGGCGGGAGCGGGGTCCGTGCGCGCGGCCGTCCGCCGGGTCTGCTCGGCGTGGTGGGCCAGCACCCGGCGGATCACGTCCTCCTTGCGCGGCGTCAGGTAAATCTGCGTGGTCGACAGCTGCGCGTGTCCCAGGACGAACTGGACATCGGTCAACGGCAGCGCCGGATCCTCGGCCATCCGGTAGGCCGCGGTATGCCGCAGTGCGTGCAGCGTCGCCGCGCTCCCCGCCGCTTCGCCCACCCGCTCGAACATGCGGTGCACCGCGTGGTAGGTCAACGGCCGGAACGGCCTGCGCAGCGTCCACCACACCGGCAGCCGACGGCCCCTGGGAGTCAGACCGTCCATCTGGACCTGGTAGAGCCGCAACCACACGAACGCGTCCGAGGAGGCCGGGAGCTCCTGGACCTCGCCGGTTCCCTTGCGGACCACCGACACCAGCTGCCGCCCCGGATCGATCCCGCCCTGCGTCGCCGACAGCAACTCCGAGGCCCTGGCCCCGGTGGACACGTAGAACGCCACCAGCGCCCGGTCCCGATGCGACGGCAGCCGGGCGAAGATCTCGTTGAACTCCTCGTCCGGGATCGAGCGCGGGATCCGCCCCGGGATTCGCGGACGGTAGAGCCCGCTCCGCTCGTTCGTGAACGGCTCCATCGGATTGTGGTGCGCGTTCGCCCGGCCGCCGCGCCGCGAACTGTTCAACGGGAACGGGTTGGCCAGGACCGGGCCGCCCACGCCCCCAACGCAATGGGGAACCTGCACGATTGTCACCCTCCGTGTCGGTGGCTGCGGTGTCGTGCCCGCTGCCGGGGGTGTGCTCGCGAACCGGGATGCGGTGCCGGATGGTGATCTTTTCTGGGCCGACGAGGACGTCCTTGACGAGCAGCCGCACGATGCGTTGGCGTTCGTGGACGTCGCTGGTGGCGGCGGTGGTGCGCAGGCCGGCCAGGAAGGTGTCCAGGTCGTGGGCGAGCTTGAGGTAGGCCTGCTGGTCGGCGGACTGGGCGTCCAGGGCCTCCAGCTGGCCGCGCAGGCTGGCCTCGCGGGCGCGTAGGTCGGGCAGGCGGGTGCGCAGCTCGTCGATGGTGATCAGTTCCTCTTGGTAGGCGGAGATCATCCGGTTGACGGCGGTGGTGGCTCGGGTCAGTGCTTCGGCGAGGCGTTGGCGTTGCTGGAGGACGGGATCGGCGGTGCGGGCGGCGTTCAGGCGCCGGTCGATCTCGGCCCGGATCAGGGAGGGGTCGGACAGCAGGGCGGTGATGTGGTCCCAGACGAGTTGGTCGAGGTAGTCGGCGCGGACCGGCTTGTTGTCGCAGATGCGCCCGTGCTCGAAACGGTAGTTGTCGCTGCCGATGCACCGGTAGTAGAAGATCTTCCGGGCCGCGCTGGTGGTGGTGTGGCCGCGGTAGTAGGCGTATCCGCAGCCCGAGCAGGCGGCCAGGCCCTGCAGCAGCGAGGGGACCTTGGAGTTGCGGGAGGCGAACCGCTTGTTGTCGGCCAGCCGCTGCGCGGCCCGCTGGAAGGTCTCGGGGCTGATGATGGCGGGCACCGGGATGTGCACCCACTCGTCGGCGGGGCGGTCGACGGTCTTCACCGCACGGCCGGTGCTGCGGCCGGCCTGCCGGGCGACCCGGTTGACGGCGGCGGGCCCGCTGACGGCCTTGGTCTTGCCGTAGACGGCCTGCCCGGCGTAGGCGGGGTTGCGCAGCATGGCCCAGACCACGGTGCGGTCCCAGCGGGTCTTGCCGGTGCGGGTGGGTGCTGCCCGGTCGGTCAGCCATCGGGCCAGGTCGGCGATCGAGTCGCCCTCGTCGGTGTAGCGGCGGTAGACCTCGCGGACCAGGACGGCTTCGTGCGCGACGATCTCGTAGCCCGCGGGGGCGTGCGGGGTCTTGCGCAGGTACCGGTAGCCGTAGGGGGCGCCGGACAGCACGTTCACGCTGCCGGTCTTGGCGCGGTGGGCCTTGCCGCGCCGGTACCGCTCCATGATCTGGGCCTTCTCGTACTCGGCGAACATGCCCTGGAACTGGACCATCAGCTGGTCTTCCGGGGAGTCCCCGCGGGGGCCCTTGACGAACTCCACCAGGGTCCCGGCCCGGCTGAACTCCTCGATCAGCAGCGCCTGGTAGGCGAACTTGCGGGCCAGCCGGTCCGGGGAGTAGCAGATCACGACCTCGACCCCGACCCCGGCGACCAGGTCCCGCAGCCGCTCCAGCGCCGGGCGGGCCAGGGTGGCCCCGGAGTGCCCGTCGTCCTCGAACACCCACTGCTCAGGCACAGTCAGCCCGGCGGCGGCCGCGTACTCGCGCAGCGCCGCGGTCTGCGACCCGATCGTCTCGTCCTTCTTCTGCCGCGCCGAGGACACCCGCGCGTAGATCGCGGCGGTCCGCTGCCCCAGCCCAGCCGAGACCGAGCTCGAGGTCGAGCTCGAACTGGCCTTCCCGGGCCGGGGACCGGGTCCTGCGCCGTGAGCCGGTGTACTTCCCATGGCACTGCGCGGCGTGCTGTCGGTGCTGGTCGTGCTGCTGTTCCTGGTGCTGCTGTTCTCGGTGCTGGTCACGGGCCAGCCGTCCTTCCTGGCCCGCCACCGGCGCCGGGGGCCCGGCCGGGCCGGGCGCGGCGATCGGGCGGGCCGCTGGTTCGGGAACGAGGATGTCGTAGGCCACCGACAAGTCCGTGGCCGCGTGGCGGTCGAAGACGAACACCGTCTCGACCACCCGCCCGCTCACCGCGACCGCTGCCCTCGCTCGGCAGGACGGTCGGTGTGACGTCGGGCGGGGAGCGTGCTGCAGGAACTCGGCCAGCGCCCGCGTCACCGCGGCGGAGATCGTGACCCCCTGCTCATGCGCGTGCTCACGCACCCGCGCCGCCAGCGAGGCCGGCAGCTTGACCGTGAACACCACGTTCGCCTCGGGCACCTGGATCGGCCCCGCCTGGGCCGCGTCGACGTACCGGCGCCCCTGCCGCACCGACACCGAGAACCGTTGCGCCACAACACCGGCAGCCTCCACCGGCGCCATCCCGGCAGCCAGCAGCCCGGCGGCGGCGTTGATCCGCTCGGCGCGACCCACGTCGTCAACACGGCTACCAGCCATGACGTAATCATACTACCAGACATGTCACACCGGCCGTTCGCCGCGCCGCGGCAATTCCAGCCGCCGGTAACCCAACGTCACCTCGAAGCAGAAGTTCCCCATTGCGTTGGGGGCGTGCTGACGACGCCCAGATGCAACTCGTAGAAGCAGCGCAGCACCGTCTCGCAATGCGCCCGCACCGACGGCGTGTAACCTTCACCGCGGAGGGTTGCTCCACCGGCTCGCCTCGACGGCGCCAATGCGGGCGGCTCGGCTTGCCCGCGATCAGCATCCACCGACAGAAGTCCCGCGCCTCGATCCGCGACGCCCGGCTCCACGGGACACCGATCGCCCACAAGAACCTGAACCAACGCAGCAGATCCAGCCCATACGAGCGCAGCGTGCTCGCCGACCGGCCCGCCGCCTGCAGGTCCCGGAAGTACTCCGCGACCGCCTCGATCACCGCGCCGTCGCCGTCGACGAGCCGGTACGGGTCGCACCCCTCGCCCGACCCGTCCAGACGCCCCACCCGCGACACAACCAGTGCCGCCAAATCCCGCGGCGAGTCCTCCGGCTGATCCATGGGCGGAATGACTACCAGACCAGCAAAACAGCCTCTGACCTGGGGATACAACCTCCGCTAGTTCAGTCAACAAGTAGCAGGGCGAAGCCTGCTCGGCCGTACATTTGTCGCTTGAGGAGTTTGAACTTGGTGTTGGTGCCTTCGATGGGGCCGTTGCTGTAGGGCAGGCTCAGTCCGGCGGTGACGGCGGGCAGGTCCTTGCGCAGGCCGCGGACGAAGGAGTGGAGGGCTGAAGGTCGCTGGCCTCGACCGCGTTCATCCAGCCGTCCAGCTCGCCGCTGCGGCGGCCGGTGAGCAGCTCGGCGAACGTGCGGACGTGTTCGGCCAGGACGCTCAGCTGCGGGCAGGCACCCAACAGCTCGGCCAGGTGCTCACGCTCGTGTTCGGGCAGATCGGCGGGCCGGGTCATGATCCGTCGATGGCATCATCGGCGCCGGGCAGGGGTTGGGCGTCCAGGCCATGGGCGAGGATGGAGTCGACGCTGCGGTAGGAGCGGGCGCCGATGAGCAGGGCGCGTCGGCAGGCGGCCTCGATCCGAGCCGGTCGGGTAGCGCTGCGCGAGGCGCAGGATGCCCAGACAGGAGCGGTAGCCCAGCTCCGGGTGCGGGCCGGTTGGCCATGATCGCGTCGACGAGTTCGGCGGTCGCCGGCCCGGTGCGCTGCGCCCAGGCGATCAGCCGCTCGGGGCTCCAGGCAAGGTGCGCGCGGTGACGTTCGGGCATGTGCGCCTCTAGCGTGGTGTGCCCGCCCCGCGGCCGACTACGGCGGTGCCCGGCCACCCGGTGGCCCTGGTAGAAGCCTCGACCACGTGCTCACTGACCCGCGACTCGACCCGGTGACCGACCAGCTGATACGGAACGCTGTAGTAATGGCGGTCCACGTCGACGTGATAGTCGATGTTGACCTTCGGGGTTCTTCCAGGTCGCCGAGCTCGTACCGGGTCGCGGGCAGCGGGCGCATCGCCGGCCGGTCCAGCTCGCTCGAACAGGATCTTGCGGGTGCCCTCGAGCTTGGCGAATGGGCGGTTGTTCAACCACGCCAGCCGCGCCCGGATCGCGGTGTTGGCCTCCGCGAGGCTGGTGAACCGCTCGTGGCGCAGACTGGCCAAGATCCACCGCTCGGCGATCTGCACCCGACCTCGACCTTCGCCTTGTCGCCGGGGCTTGCCCGCTCGTGCCGGCAAGATCGCGCTGCCGTAGTGGGCGGCCATCTCCGGTAGCTGCGGTTGAGCAGCGGCTCGTAGCGGTGCGCGCGTGGTCACCCCCGAGCGCAGGTTGTCCGGCACCAGCAGCGCCGGCGCCGACCCCATGAACTCGAACGCGCGCACGTGGGAGCCGATCCAGCACCCCAGCTGCTGGGACGCGCATCGCCTCCGCGAAGGTGTAGTTGCTGGCCCCCAGCACCGCGACGAACAGCTCCGCCTGGCCACGACGCACCCGCCGGGGGATAGATCGGGATCGTCTGCCCGGCGTAGTCGACGAACAGCTTGTCCCCGGCCCGATGGTCATGGCGCATCACCAGATCGACCCGCCCGGCCCACTGCTGATACAGCCGCAGAACTGGGAATACCGGTAGCCGTCGGGGTGGGCCTGGCAGGTACTCCATGCGCAGCAGCTGCAGCGTCACACCCTTGCGCCGCAGCTCCCGATGGACCCACCCGAATCCGGAGGGATCCGCGGCACCGTGGACGGCGGCAGCGGAGGGAACAACGCCAGCTCCAACGCCGCATCATCAAGCTCCGCCGGCAACGGCCAACCCAGCCCGGCCTGCGCGGCCCGGTCCAGATACCGGTGCACCGTCGAGGCCGCGATCCGCACCGAGGCGGCGATCTGCCGCTCGCTCAGCCCGGCCGCATGGGCCAGACGCAACACTTCTCCGATCTCTCGCCTGTTATCGGCGCGAGGGCAAGACCGACGCGGCGATCATCGCCGACCAGGCCCGCATGCGCCGCGACGTACGACCATGCGCACTGCCGCTCCCCTGGTCGTCGTAACGCGAGTCGCACCGCCTGCGAATCAGCATATGTCAGGGCCCATGTCGGGGCCCGCGAAGTCGCCTGCAACAAGGGAGCCCGAGCGACGTGCGACTGGCCCTCTACACGGAACGCCATAACTTGCTATGGGATCTGATGGCTCCGATGTGGCGGGAAGCCGACCAGATTCCGGCGATCGAGTCGGCGTGGACCTTCGACCATCTCCACGTCTATCCGACCCAGTTCAGTCCGGCGCGTAACGACGTCGAGCCCCGTCTAGGTCGAACGCGATCTCTTGTCGGGATCGCCCGTGAGGTGGCATCCCGCATGCGACACGTCCTTCGCGACCGTCGAGAACAAGCGGTCGGACCGTGTCTTGAGGGCTGGATCGCTCTGACCGCCCTTCTCGCTCTCACCACGCGCATCCGTGGGGGAGTCCTCGTGACGGGCATGTTCTATCGACACCCCGCTGTTCTAGCCCAGATGGTCGCCAGCCTCGACATCATCTCGGCCGGTCGGTTGGAGATCGGGGTCGGGCCCGGCTGGTCGGAGGACGAGAGCGGCGCGTACGGGCTTGAGTTGGGTACGTGGCCGGAGCGGTTCCAGCGCTTCGAGGAGGGAATGCACTGCCTCGTGGGGCTCATGTCGAACGACACGACGACGTTCGACGGAAAGTACTTCCAGTTGAACGACGCATTGTGCGAGCCGAAGCCATTCCAGCGACCGCACCCGCCGATCTGTATCGCGGGCGCCGGTGAGCGCCGGACGATTCCAGCGGTCGCCCGGTGGGCAGATACGTGGCAGGCAGGGTTCGACCTAGCTGCACTGCCGCGGAAACGAGAGGTGCTCGTCGAGGAGTGCGGCAAGATCGGCCGGGACCCCGCCGAGATCACGACGGCGATGCTGTTGACCTGGAATGGGCGGTCCAGGCGGCGATTGGCCGATCACCTGGGCAGATTCCAGGAGGCGGGGGTAGATCTGGCGATGATCTCGCTTCGGGACAACGATCCGCGTTTGCTTGACGGAGTCGTCCACGCCTTTGCCGACAGCGTCGTATCGCCCGGCGGTCGCCACGCTCCGACAGTTGCAGCCGTCTGATCTGATCAGATCGTCGCCGTCGTCATCCTAAGGGTCCTGATTGTGGCCGTTGTGGCGGCGCTGGCGGTGTTCCCTCGCCGGAGCGCCGCGCAGCGGCAGGTTGATACGTCGCGCTATCGGGAGGAAGCCGCTAGCCTTGATCATTCACGGGGGTTGCAGGCTCGGTTCCGGCTCGGGCCTTTGGTGATCTTCACCTCCGTTTCTGATCTTGTTTTCGGGTGGTGGTCAGGTCGGGGCGCCCGGTGTCGCTTGGGCGGGCGCCGGTTCCACGGGCCGGGGCTGCTGGGTCGGGGACGGGGACGGGGGTCAGGCCGGCGGTGGTAGCGCGAAGATGGTGAGGAAGCAGGCTTCGAGTTCCCGTGCCCATGGCCAGGTCTTCGGTATTTT
>CAVTOL010000039.1:0-18311 GCA_963736375.1 uncultured Actinomycetota bacterium | reverse complement strand
CTCGGCGCCGCACTTGGCAGGGGCGGCCGTCCGCGGACGCTGGCCACCGATGCGGAACGCGCGCGGATCAGCGTCACCCGTGCTCTGCGCGCGGCGATCGACCGGATCGGTCGGGTGGACGCCGCGGCAGGAGCCCACCTGGCCGCCGCCGTCCGCACCGGCGCGTTCTGCTCCTACCACCCCGAGCGCACCGAAGCTCGCTGAGCGGCCGGGATACGCTGCGGCCGTGCGGGTTCTGGTGACCGGTGGGGCGGGCTTCATCGGCTCGCACGTCGCGGACCGGCTCGTGGCCGAGGGCCACGAGCCCGTCGTGTTGGACGCGTTGATCCCGCAGGCGCACGGCGGCGAGAAGCCCCCGTGGGTGGGGGAGTTGCGCCGCGCCGACGTCCGCGACCCGGACGCGCTGCGGGAGGCACTGCGTGGGATCGACGCCGTGTGTCACCAGGCCGCGATGGTGGGCCACGGCGTGGACGCGCGCGACGCCCCGGCCTACGCCGCCCACAACGACCTCGGCACCGCCGTGCTGCTCGCCGCCATGTACGAGGCGGGCGTTTCCCGGCTCGTGCTGGCCGGGTCGATGGTCGTCTACGGCGAGGGCCGGTACACGTGCGTCGAGCACGGCGTCGTGCGTCCGGGGCCGCGCGACGCCGACGACATGCCGCGGGTCGGTTCGAACCGCCCTGCCCGCATCTGCGGCCGTGACCTCGACCCCGGCCTGGTGCCCGAGGACGCGCCGCTCGACCCGCGCAGCACCTACGCGGCCACGAAGCTCGCCCAGGAGCACCTGGCGAGCGCGTGGGCGCGCCAGACCGGGGGAGCGGTGTGGTCGTTGCGCTACCACAACGTGTACGGCCCGCGGATGCCGCGCGACACCCCCTACTCCGGGGTGGCGTCGGTGTTCCGGTCGGCGCTCGAGCGCGGCGAGCCACCACGGGTGATGGAGGACGGGCGCCAGCGCCGCGACTTCGTGCACGTCGGCGACGTCGCCGCGGCCAACGTCCTCGCCCTCGGCGCACCGCGACCGGGCTTCACCGCCGTCAACGTCTGCTCCGGCGAGCCGCACACCGTCGGCGACCTGGCGACCGAGCTGGCCAGGGCGATGCGCGGCCCGGAGCCGGTCGTCGTCGGCGGCGCCAGGGCGGGCGACGTGCGGCACGTGGTGGCCGACCCGGCCCGGGCGACAGCGCTGCTCGGCTTCACCGCTCGGGTGCAGTTCGCCGAGGGCGTGCGCGCGTTCGCCACCGACCCGCTGCGCGCCCCCGCCGCCACCGAACCGTAAGGGTCAGCGGCACCTGTTCGGCGACATGCTCGACGGGTGGATGTCGAGATCGTGCTGCCCTGCCTGGACGAGGCTGCGGCGCTGCCCGCGGTGCTCGCGACGCTGCCCGCGGACTGGCCGGTGCTCGTCGTCGACAACGGCTCCACCGACGACACGGCCGCGGTGGCCCGCGCCTGGGGCGCGCGCGTGGTGGTCGAGCCACGGCGTGGCTACGGCGCTGCCGTCCACACCGGACTGTGGAACGTTCGCGCCGATCTGGTGGCCGTGCTGGACGGCGACGGTTCCCTCGACGCCGCGGCCCTGCCGGTCCTCGCAGGCGCGGTGCGCTCCGGCCGGGCGGATCTCGCCGTCGGCCGCCGCGTCCCCGTCGAGTCGGGGGTGTGGCCCTGGCACGCCCGTGCCGGGAACGCGGTGATCGCGGCCCTGCTGCGGAGCCGGGGCGTGCCCGTGCACGACATCGCCCCGGTCCGGGTCGCGCGATCGCCCCGGTCCGGGTCGCGCGCCGGGAAGCCTTGCTCGGGCTGGGGATCGCCGATCGGGCGTTCGGCTACCCGCTGGAGCTGCTGCTGCGGGCGGGCCGGGCGGGCTGGCGGATCGAGGAGGTGCCGGTGCGCTACGCCCGCCGGGCGGGGGGGTCGGTCCAAGGTTTCGGGCTCCGTGACCGGCACGCCCGGGCCGTGCGGGACATGGGCGCGCTGTTGCTCACCACACGGTGAGCAGCAGGTGGTTCACCAGCAACGCCAGGACAGCCTGTGCGGCGAGCCACCGGCGCGGGTGGGGGAGTTCCGCGCACGCCAGGCAGGTCCACACCGCGAACGGCAACCAGATCCGCTCGACCTCGGCCTTCGACATGCCGGAGAGATCCGCCAACAGCATCGCCACCACCGCGGCGACGACGACCAGATAGGGGCCGACGGGTCGGGCCGCGACGCGGCGCAGGCCCGCGATTCCCGCGGGTCCGATCGCGAACGCCACCGCGGCCAGGTTCGCCCACACGAAGTAGGTGTACGGCCGGGCGGCGGCAATGCTGGCCGCGCAGATGACGCGAACCTTGGCATAGCCGTCCAGCCAGGAGAACCCGGCCAGCGTGAACGCGGCCACCACCACCGCCACGCCCGCCGCCGCGACCCCGACCGTGCGCCACCCGGTCCGATGGATCCCTTCTCCCCATCCACGACCCGGCGTCGCCCTGCGTCGCATGCCCGCCAGGGCGGAGCGGCCACCCCGCCGCCCGCAGACTGCCACGGCTCCTCGTCGGGCGCTGGCCGCCACAGCTCCGCGTCGGATGCTGACCGCCTCGGCAATGCGGCGCCGCCAACCTGCGCCCGTGGGCACGAGCACCGCGGCCGCGAGCAGCCCACCGAGTACGAGCCCGTACGACAGGTACACGGCCCCTCCGAGCAGGAGCCCGGCGGCCGCGGCTGCGATCGCTGCCCGCTGGCCGGTCCTGCCGACCGCGACCGCGAGCAACGCGACGCCCCATGCCAGCACCGCGGCGAACAGGCCGTCCGCGGACACCCCGACCCACACCGCGCCCGGGAACAGCACCGCGAACGGCGCCGCGCGGCGGGCGAGGGCATCGTCACCCATCGCCCGCGCCGCTACGAGGATCGCCGCCGCGGCCGACGCGCCGACCGCGATCACCAGCAGCCCGGCCGGGCCGCCTCCGCCGAGGCCGATCCGGTCGAGCCCCACGAAGACCAGGAACGCGCCGGGCGGATGGGCCCCGACGTGGGTGGTCCAAAACCACGTCTGTGCCGGATCGACGGCCGTGGTGAGGATGTGCGCGCCGAACTCGCGCAGCAGGACAGAGACCCCGGACTCCAGGGGCACGTCGTGCAGGTACTCGTCGGGCGAGGTGAGGCGGTCGACGATGCCGCGCTGCCACCCGTCGACCAGCGCGAGCGACAGCGTCCAGGCCCCGGCAGCGACCGCGGTCAGCGCGGGCAGCGCACGCCAGGGCAGGCGTTCGGCCCAAGCGGGGCCGCGCGCCACCACGACCGCCGGGACGAGGACGGCGAGCGGCGTGCCCGGTCCGATGTGGGGCAGCCACTGTGCGAGCAGCGGTGGGAAGGGCAGATACAGGTTCGCCCGGTCCGCGAGGAGGCGTCGTCCGACGACCGCGGCGGCGAGCACGATCCCGCCCGCCGCTGCGACGACCATGAGGTCCCCGCCCAGGAACCGCCGTGCCGTCACCGTAGCCGGGCCAGACCCACGCGGATCAGGTAGACCAGCCCCGATGCGCCGAACAACACCGCCGATAGCGCGAGCCAGCGGCCGAGGTAGGGCGCCTGGTCCAGACCCGTGGCCGCCAGGTGCGTGGCTCCGCCCTGCCGCACGATGCCCGGCCAGAACATCAACAGCGCGAGCCCGGCAGCCAGCGCGGGCACCCGGACGTGGTTGATCAGTGGCACCCGGCCGCGGACCGCGGCAATCAGCGCCCGGTCGGCCGCGGCGTAGAGCGGGAACAGCACGAGGTCGTGCACGACGGCCGCGCCCGCGAACCAGATCAGCATCCGCAGCAGCGCCGGGTCGCCAAGCAGGAAGAACGCGGCGTAGGCGCCAAGCCCCAGGCAGACCACCAGACACGCGAGCTGCGCGGGGGAGGCGCCGACGCGCCGGGCGAGGGTGACCATCACGCGGCCCGGAAGGCGATCGAGCGGACCCACTTCGTGCAGTGCACCCCGGGCAGCGCGGGCACGACCACCCGCGCCGGGTAACCGTGGTCGGGGGTCAGGTCGGCCCCGTTCACCTGCAGCGCGAGCAGCGCGTCCGGGTCGAGCACCTGGCCCGCCGACAGCGTCGCCCGGCCGAACGGTCCGGCGTCGAGCGACTCGACGAACGCGGATCGCGGCGACGGCACCCCGGCCAGCGCGGCGAGGTCGCGCAGCCGCACCCCGGTCCAGTCCTGCGCGGTCGACCAGCCCTCCACACACGCGATCGGCAGCCGCGCGGTGTGCTGGGGGAGCCGCTGGAGATCGGCGCGGCTGAAGCTCCGGGCGCCGAGCGTGAGTCGCCAGACCGAGCCGGTGGCGGTCGGCTCGATGGCCGCGGCGGCCGCCGTCCGGTTGACCGGGAAGTCCTCGCGACCGCGGGGCAGCAGCACCGCGAGTTCGCGCAGCGGGCCGCCGAGCGTCTGCCCGGCGGTGATCGTCGCGACGAACAGCGCACCCCCGCCGACCAGCGCCAGCGCGCCGCGGCGGCTCATCGTCGGTGGAGCGGGGTCGGTGGCCACCAGCCCGTCGTCGACGGGCTCGGGAGCGGAGGTGGGCACCCGCAGCTCGGCGCGCAGCGACCGCGTCCGCAGAGCGCGGCGTGCGGCGGGCAGCTTCAGCGCGACGTGTGCGACGAGTCCGGCCAGGAACACCCACGCCCCGATGTAGTGCGCGGTGTAGAAGCTGAACCCGAACGCGTAGTCGTACTGGATGTTCATCAGCCCGGTGACGATCTCGAACAGGATGCCGCCGACGAGCATGAGCAGCGTCGCCCGCTCCAACGCGTGCGCTGGTGACCGCAGGCGGCCAGGCGAACAGCCGCGGGATCACTGACCACAGCTTGGCCAGCACCACGGGCACGAGGACGAGCCCCAACCCGACGTGCAGGCCCTGCGTCAGCTGGAACAGCCACGAAGGGCGGGTCGGCCAGTCGACGACGGGCAGGTGCAGCAGTCCGACATCGCCGGGGATCGACTGCCCCGGCCCGTAGGCGACGTAATCCAGCAGGCCCGTGACGATCACCAACGGCAGGGCTGCGAGTAGGACGACGCCGAGGACCGAGGTCAGCCACGGCCCGCGTAACGGCGCCTCCATACACGAAGACGCTAGGAGCGGGCAGCGGACACTGGGGGCAATTGGCGTGAGCGGTAAGAAAGCCCTAAGGCCTGGGCAGTTAGGAGATCTAGCCTGGTGGGTGTGACACACCGGGTGCTCGTCGTCGAGGACGACACGACGGTCCGCGAGATCACCCGCCGCTACCTGGGCGACGCGGGCTACGCGGTCGACGAGGCGGCCGACGGCCTTGCGGGACTGCACGCCGCCCGCACCGACCCGCCGGACGCCGTCGTGCTCGACGTGATGCTGCCGGGCCTGTCCGGGCTGGAGGTGTGCCGGGCGTGCGCGATCTGCACCCGGGGCTGCCGATCGTGATGCTGTCCGCGCTGGGCAACGAGGGTGACCGCGTGGCGGGTCTGGAGTTCGGAGCCGACGACTACGTCACCAAGCCGTTCAGCGCCCGTAAGCTGGTGCTCCGCGTCGCCGTGGTGCTGCGCCGGGCGACAGCGGCGGTTCCCACGGCCCCACTCGTCGACGGCGACCTCGTCGTCGACCCGGGAGCGCGAACGGCCCGCCGCGGTGCCGAGGCCCTGCCGCTCACCGGGCGGGAGTTCGACCTGCTCGCGTTCCTGCTCGCCCACCCCGGCCGCGCCTACGACCGCGCCGAGCTGCTGGCCGAGGTGTGGGGCTGGGAGTTCGGTGACCAGTCCACGGTCACCGTCCACGTCCAGAGGCTGCGCGAGAAGATCGAGCCCGACCCCACGCGTCCGCGCCGGATCGCCACCGTGTGGGGCACCGGGTACCGGTATGACCCCGGGGTGGGCGGATGATCGCCGAGCTGCTGCAGGCCGCGCCGCTGGCCCTGCTGTTCTCGCTGCCGGTCGCCGTGGGGGGCGGTCTCGTGTTGCTGCGGCTGCGTCGCCGTTCGCTCACCGCGACGATGGTGGCGCTCGTCCTCGTGCCGCTCGTCGCCGCGCTGGTCGGCGTGCTGGGCGTGAGCGGGTTCATGTATACACCGCAGTTGGTCGGCACGGTGGTGGTGTGTCTGGTCGTCGCCGCGGTCACCGTGCCCGCCGGGTTGCTGCTCGGCCGCCGGGTGGCCCGCGAGGCGATATGGCAGCGCCAGGCGGCCGAGGCGGAGCGGCGCTCGGAGGAGTCGCGGCGCAGGCTCGTCGCGGGCATGAGCCACGACCTGCGCTCACCGCTGGCGGGCATCTGCGGCATGGCCGACGCGTTCGCCGACGGGGTGGTGCGCGACCCCGCAGAGGTTCACGACTACCTCGGCCGGATCCGTCGCGAGGCGTCCCGGATGACCGCGATGGTCGAAGACCTGTTCCAGCTGTCCCGGGCCACGTCCGGCACGCTCCAGCTGACCCTGGAGCCGCTGTCGTTGGCCGAGATCGCCTCCGACGCCGTGGCCGCGGAGACGCACGCCGACGTCGCCGTGGTCGCGGAGGCGCACGCCGACGTCGCCGTGGTCGCGGAGGCGCCGGAGTCGTGGCCGACGGTGCTGGGCAGCGACGCCGATCTCACCAGGGTGTTGCGCAACGTGCTCGCCAACGCCGTGCGGCACACCGACCCCGGCGGCACGGTGCGGTTGTCGGCTGGCGCGCAGGGCGCCGAGGCGTGGCTGCACGTCGACGACGCCTGCGGCGGCATCCCGGAGGCCGATCTGCCGTTTCTGTTCGACGTCGGCTACCGCGGTAGCGGGGCCCGCACACCGACCGAACACAGCGGGGCGGGGCTGGGCCTGTCGATCGCGCGCGGCCTGATGACCGCCCAAGGGGGCGGCATCTCCTTGGCCAACCACGGCGCGGGCTGCCGCACCGAGATCACGCTCGTCGTCGCTGCTCGTTCCGCACGCGTGCCCGCAGCGCCCTGACCTGATCGCCTCATTGCGACGACGCCTCAACGCCGCAACACGACGAACGTCCGCGCGCCTGGCCGTTCCGCGACGACCGTCAATCCCAGCGGCGTCGCCAGTCGCCGGAGCGTCGCCGCGCCCACCCGCGCCCACCTCGTCGGTGGGTCGGACCCGGTCGCAGTGCGCACCCGGACCGTGCCCCGCCAGTCCCGCTCGGGCGCCGGGTCGGTCTCCACGAGCAGGGTGCCCCCCACTGAGAGCAGCCGCGCGGCCCGGGCGAGCAGCATCGCCGGATCCCCGCCGATCCCGACGTTCCCGTCGGCGACCAGCACGTGCCCCCACCGGCCCTCGCCGGGCACCCGGGCGAACACGTCCCGGCGCACCATCACCACCCCGCGCGTCCGGCACTGCGCCTGCGCTACCGCGGAATGGTCCACTCCCAAGGCCGGGACACCGCGACGCGCCAGCCCGACCAGCAGCCGACCGGGGCCGCAGCCGAGGTCGACGGTCGGGCTAGTGCACCGGTCGAGCAGCCAGGCGTCGTCGACGTCGGCGGGGCCGCGCCATCGCCGCACGGGCAGGTCCGCCTCCTCGCCGTCGCTGTCCAGTAGGGTCGCCCCGCGACCGGTCAGTGCGGCGTCGAACGCCGGGACGACCAGCGGAGACGCCGTCGCGAGATCGCTCATGCGCCGACAGCCGCGTGCAGCGCGACCGCGAAGCGGGAGCCTGGGCAGGCGCGCGCCACGGCACGGGCATCGACGATGGTGTCCACGTCGGTGAGCTCGGGGAGTGCCGCTACCTGCAGCCCAGCCGCCTCCAACACGGCGCGGGTGCGGGCGCCGGTGTCGGCACGCGAGGTCGGAACGTGCCGGATGAGGTCGGCGTGGCGGGGGTCGCGCAGTGCCAGCGCCCACCACCCACCGTCCGCGGCCGGTCCCAGCATGGCGTCCGGTCGCCGGGTGCGGCCCAGCGTGTCGAGGCAGCGGCCGAGCACGACCGGATCGCACTGCGGGGTGTCCATGCCGATCTGCACGGTGCACGCGCCCGGGACCAGCCGGGCCACATCGATGTGCGCTGCGGCGATCCGCTCACCCAGCGAGCCGCCGCGCTGAGCGATGACCGTCGTCCCGTTCAGAGCGGCGTCCAGCGTGGCGCTCGGCGCACCGTCGAGCGCGACAACGACCCTGGCCGCCCCCACCTGCCGGGCCGCCACCAGGGTGTCGGCCAGCGCCGCAGCGGCCAGGTCGGCCGCCTGCCGGGGAGTGGCGGGAGGACACAGCCGGGTCTTGACCCGGCCCGGCACCGGCGACTTCGCCAACACGATCAGCACGCGTTCCACACCTCGATCATCGGCACGGATCCGCGGCGACGGCAGTGGAGTGCGCCTTACCGATTGATGACATCGGCTCAGGTCAGAGGATCGGAGTCTCATGGCGGCCCTGTGACGCAACACCAACAAGTCGACGTCCTTGGGGTGGTCGTGCGTCCCAGCAGTAAGACAGCTGTCGGTGATCGGCCGATCGGCCGGAGGACGTCGTGGCGTGCGACGCGTGACGGCGGCAGTCGGGCCAGCGACACTGTGCGGTGTGCAGCCGATCACCCGGATCCGGCTCCTAGGCCAGTTCGAGGTCAGTGTCGGCGGTGAGGTGATGCCGCCGCTGGAGTCCGTGCGCGCCGAGTCGGTGCTCGCCTACTTGCTGCTGCATCGGGCCGCCGCCGTGTCGCGCCAGCGGCTGGCATCGCTGTTCTGGCCCGACTCGCTGGAGGCGCAGGCACGGACCAATCTTCGTCATGTTCTGTACACGCTGCGGGGTCGCCTGCCTAATGCCGACCGGCACCTGGAGATCACCCCGCGCACGTTGCGCTGGCGTTCTTCGGCGCCTTACTGGCTCGATGTCGCTGTATTCGAACAGCTGCTCGCACCTGGCGCCACCGATCTGTCAGCCGGCGATCGGGTGGCGGCGCTGCGCGAGGCGGTCGGGCTCTATACGGGCGACCTGTTGGAGGGGTGCTTCGATGAGTGGCTGCTCGCCGAGCGGGAGCGGCTTCGGCTGCGGCAACGGGAGGCTCTCGCTGAACTCGCCGGGCTGTGTGAGACCCGCGGCGAGGTGGGTGAGGCGATCACACATGCCGAGCGGTTGTTGCGCGGTGATCCGTTACGGGAAGGAACCTACCGGCAGCTGATGCGGCTGTATGCCGGCCGTGGCGATCGGGCGCGGGCGCTGCGGATCTATCACGCATGCAGCTCCGTCCTGGCCCGGGAGCTGGGCGTCGAACCCGCCGCGGAAACCGACGTGGTCTACGAAGCGATCCTTCCCCGCAAGCCCGAAGCCCGGCCTGCGGTGGTGGCGCAGGCCGCGCGTCGGCTGGTCGGGAGGCGCGGCGAGCGGGCGCAGCTCGTCGCGGCGTGGCGGTCCGCCGATGCAGGCCAGGCGCAGTTCATCCTGGTGCACGGCGAGCCTGGGGTGGGGAAGACCAGGCTCGTCGAGGACTTCCGAGTGTGGTGTGCGCGGCACGGCGGAGCCACGGCGGAGGCGCGCTGCTATGCGGCGGAGGGTGCACTCGCCTACGGCCCGGTGATCTCCTGGCTGCGTTCGGAGGCGCTGCGGACGCGACGGCACCGGCTCGACCGCGCCCGGCTCGCCGAGCTCGCCCGACTGCTTCCGGAGCTGCTCGTCGAGATGCCCGACCTCGAGCACCCCGGTGCATTGCCCGAGAGTGACCAGCGACATCGGATGTTCGAGGCGGTCTGCGCGGCGGTCTTCGCCGTCACCGGCCCCTTGCTGCTTGTCGTGGACGATCTGCAGCACGGTGACCGAGAGACGTGTCAGCTTCTGCACTATCTGCTGCGGATCCGGCCCTCCGCGCGGCTGCTGGTGGTGGCCACGGCACGGCGGGAGGAGCTCGATGGCGACCACCCGCTGCAGGGTCTGTTGGTCGGTCTACGCGCGAGGGAGCGCCTCAGCGAGCTCGACCTGGGGCCGTTGAGCCGAGCCGAGACGACCGAGCTCGCGGAGGTGCTCACCGGCGCCGCACTCGGCGGCCAGGACGGGCAGCGGCTCTACCATGAGACCGAGGGCAACCCGCTGTTCGTCGTCGAGGCGCTGCGCGCGGGTTGGACATACGGCCGCCCGTTGAGCCCACGCGTGCAATCGGTGATCAAGGCTCGGCTCGATCAGCTCAGCGGGCAGACCCGGGACCTGGCCGGGGTGGCCGCGACGATCGGGCGCGACTTCAGCACCGACGTGCTGGCCGCGGCCGCAGGCGTCGATGAGGACGCCATGGTGCGGGGCTTGGACGAGCTCTGGCGGCGTCGGATCATTCGGGAGCAGAGCGGTGGCGTCGGCGGAGCCACCTACGATTTCAGCCACGACAAGATCCGCCAGGTCGCCTACGTCGGCGTCAGCCCGGCCCGGCGGCGGCTGCTGCACCTGCGGATCGCGTCTGCGCTGGAGCGGGCGGATCCCTCGGACGGGGAACCGATGACCTCCCAGATCGCCGCGCATTACGACCGGGCAGGAGCCACCGAGCAGGCCGTCGCGTGGTATCGGCGCGCGGCGGCGGCCGCACAACAGTTGCACGCCAGCGGTCCTGCCGTCCGTCAGTTGAACCGGGCGCTCGGCCTGCTGCGGTCGATGCCCCCCTCCACGAAGCGGGACGCGGTCGAGCTGGAGGTGCACACGGCGCTGTTGGTGCCGCTGATCTCGATGACGGGCTACCTGTCGCCTGCCCTGTCCGCGACCCAGCAGCGGGCCCGCGAACTGACTCGGGCCGCCGGGGCCGACCCAGGGCCCCCGCTGTTGCGCTCACTCGCGCTCAGCGCGATGACCAGCGGGGCATTCCAGGAGACGACACGGTTCGGTCATCTGCTCCGGGTGGCCGGAGAACGCGACGCTGACGACGTCCTTGTCGTCGAGGCCTCCTACCTCTTGGGGATCGCGTCGTTCTGGGAAGCAGACTTCCCGGCGGCGCGCATGCACTTCACCCGCGCCATCGAGTGCTACCGGGCCGACAGCCGCCGGTCCCACCTGCTCCACTACGGCCAGGACCCCAAGGTGGTCTGCCTGAGCAGGCTCGCGAACACGTTGTGGTTCCTCGGCCAGGCCGACGCCGCCGTGGAGGCGCGGGCGGCAGCGCTCGTATGGGCCGACGAGATCGACCACCCGCTCAGCCGGGCAATCGCCCTCACCTTCGCCGCCGTGTTGGCCCTGGACATGGGAAACGAGCAGGACTTCCGGGCATACGTAGCCGAGTACGGGAGGTATGACCGACGGCCTCCGCACAAGTGGATGGCCGCAGCGTTCAGCGGCTACGTCGCGGTGCTCGACGGCGACGTGGCCAGGGGGGTGGCAGCGATCCTGAACGCCGTCCGACGCACCCGCGATGAACCGGCAGCACCCGGGCAGCACGCCGTCACCTGCCGGATCCTGCTCGCCGCCCACGTGACCTCGGGCGACACCCCCGCCGCGCTCGCGGCGGCCGACCGGCTGCTCGCCGCGGGCGCACCGGGCCGCATCTGGGAGCCGCTGGCTCGCCGCGTGCGCGCGGAGCTCGGACCCCGCAGCTGAGCGGAGGTGCCGGATCCGGTACCGGATGTCGAGGAACGCTCGTGGAACGGCCCCGCCCCAGCCTGCTCAGACCACAGGCACAGCGGGAGGGTCCACATGGTCCAGAAATTGCGTGACGAGTTCGCCGGTGTGCTACTGCAGCCCGGCGATGACGGCTACGACGCGGCCCGGTCGGTGTGGAACGGCGCGATCGACCGGCGGCCGGCACTGATCGCCCGGTGCCACTCGCCTGCCGACGTCGCGGCGGCACTGGCCTACGCGCAGCGGACGGGGCTCGAAGTCGCCGTGCGCGGCGGCGGGCACAACTACGGCGGGGCGGCGGTGCCCGACGACGGTCTCATGATCGACCTGACCGGTATCGCCGACGTCACCGTGGATCCTGCGACCCGACGGGCCCGTTGTGGCGGCGGCGCCACCCAGGCTCAACTCGACGCGGCGACACAGGAACATGGGCTGGCCGTGACCGGCGGCACCATCAGCCACACCGGGGTCGGCGGGCTCACCCTCGGCGGCGGGATGGGGTGGCTGACGGGCAAGTGCGGACTCGCGGTGGACAACCTCGTGTCGGCCGAGGTGGTCCTCGTCGGCGGCCGGTGCGTGCGAGCGTCCGCCGCTTCGCACCCCGAGCTGCTGTGGGCGTTGAAGGGCGGCGGAGGCAACTTCGGCGTCGTCACCGAGTTCGAGTTCCGACTGCACCCGGTCGGTCCGCTCGTGCACCTCGGGCTGATGTTCTGGGAGCTCGAGCGCACCTCCGCAGCCTTACACGTGGCGCGCGACACGATGAACGGGCTGCCCCCGGACGCCGGCGGCATGATCGTTGCGCTGAACGCTCCGCCCGCACCGTTTGTGCCCGATCTCCACCACTTCGCCCCCGGAATCGCGCTGATCGTCGCCGGCTTCGCGGCCGCCGACGCGCACGCGGCGCTCATGGCACCCGTACGGGACGCGCTGCCGCCGCTGTTCGAGTTCAGCTCCGCGATCCCTTACACCGCGCTTCAACAGATGCTCGACGAGAGCGCGCCCTACGGCGTCGTCCACGCCTACAACAAGTCGCTCTACCTCGACGACCTCAGTGACGAGGTCATCGACGTCGTAGCAGAGCTGCTGCCCGCGAAAACCTCACCGATGAGCCTGTTGCCGATCTTTCCGCTGGGCGGCGCCTTCACCGACGTCGGCGACGACGACACAGCCTTCGGGGGTCGCCGCTCCGCGCGCTTCGCGTTCAACATGGACGCGATCGCCCTGGAACCGGAAGGCCTGGCCGCCGACCGAGACTGGGTGCGGTCACTGTGGGACAGGCTGCGCCCGTTCGCGGCGAACTCGGGCAGCTACATCAACTTCATGACCGACTACGACGAAGATCGCGTGCGGGCCGCCTACGGCCCGGAGAAGTACACACGGCTCGCCAGGATCAAGGCCGAGTACGACCCGGGGAACGTCCTGCACCGCAACGCGAACATCAAGCCATCCTGACCGCTGGTGATGACGATCGGCATGCGGCGCGGTGAGGTGGGCGCGCTGCGCTGGTCACGCGTCGATCTGGATCTCGGTGTCGTGGACGTGCGATGCAACTATCGCCTGCGTCACGGTTCGACGTTGAGAAGGACACGAAGACCCACCAGATGCGTCGGATCGCGCTCGACAGCAAGACCCGTTGTGGTTTCGGTCGCAGCTCCAGCTCTTGGTCAGGGCAGCCACCATCTGGAGGCCGCGCCGCGTGCCGCGCGCAGGCTCAGCGGTTGCAGGAGGAGTTTACTGGGCGACCCGGCCGTGTACCTCCACGACGACGGTGGTGCCGAGATTCGCATCGAGCCGTCGGTGCCGCACCTTCCGTTGCCTAGAGGGCTCCAGCCACAGGGTTGCCGCGCAGCGCTCCAGGCCAACCGGCACCGTGCCCGTGCTGATCGGGCCGGGGTCGTCAGCCGTCGGACAAGGGCCGTCCGGCGTGCCTGCGCCGACGGAGGCGCAGACCCACGAGCAGGCTCAGCGCTGCGGCGACAACGATTCCGACGAGGTTGACGCCGAGCTGGACAACCGAGGACAGCGCTTCGGTGAAACGGCCTTCGATCAGCGCGACGGCCGCGAACGCGGCCGCCGGGACCGTGGTCACCGAGATGAACACCCCGACGAGGCTCGCCGACTTGGCCGAGGTGATCGCCAGCATGCCCGCGACCCCGGCCAGCACCGCGATGGTGAAGGAGAAGGGGCCGACCTGGTAGATGAACTCGACGTCGTCGAGTCGGTCCAGTGCGCCCGCGGTGAGCAGCCCGGTCAGGTCGAAGATCACAGTTGCGGCGGCGGTGACCGCCATCGCCAGGGGGAACCCGACGGCGAGCGCGATCGCTCCGCGCGCGATCAGGTCACCGCGGCGCAGGACCATGCCGACGGCGACCGTGGCCAGCGGCCCGAACTCGGGTCCGAGCACCATCGCCCCGACGACGGTGACCGGCGAGTCGGTGATCGCCCCGATCGCGGCGAGCAGGCATGCGATCGTGAGGAAGATCTGGTAGCCCACCGTCAGCCGCGAGTCCTCGCCGGTGCGGGCGACGAGATCGTCCCAGACGACGGCGTCGGTTCCCTGGCCGGGCGCGGCTTCCTCGGCTGCGTCGGCTGCGTCGGACAGCACGGTGTCGAGGCTCTCCAACGTGATCGCGCCGTCGTGGTCCAACGACAGTGCCGTCAATCCGGCGAGCACCTCGTCGGCGCATTCCCGGGCGATGTCCGCCTCGACCACATCCCCTGGCGGCCGAACCGCTGCGCCGCGGATCACCACGATGTGCGCCACACCGACCGAATGGTCGAGCAGCTTGCCGACCTCGTCTGTGCGCTCCGCGGGACAGATCAGCCTCAGGTGCAGCACCGTTTCTCCTCGACCGCCGAGCCTGCCTCAGGTTATGCAGTCTGCTCGGCCATACCCTCGGGCGAGCGACTGGGATGATCGCCGACCTGGAAGATGTCAGTCGCGACGTGCGGCCTCGCGCGTCTCCACCGCGTGGTCGAGGGCGGCTCGCTCGGAATGGACCAGCGCGAGGTCGGCGGGCTCGGCGATCTCGCGTTGGGCGGCGGACACCAGCAGGTCGGCCTGCTCGGTGATGGCCGCCCGGTGTTCGGCTGTTGGACCGCTCGCCTCCAGCGCGGTGGTGAGCAGCCGCAGCAGTGCCGCGGTGACCGTCGGCTCGGCGGCGCCGTAGCGCCGGATCAACCCGACACCAAGCGCCAGGTGCTCGGTGAAGGAGGGCGAAGGGATCATGACCAGGCCGTGCTCTGCGTGCTCGACGACATCGGCGGGCGGCCGCGCCGCGAGGGCTCTGTACAGCACGGACAGGTGTTCGATGGCCTGGATCGCGGTGTAGGGATCGTTGATCGCAGGCGAGAGCGCCTTGCACGCCGCGTCGCACAACTGCCGCATCCCAGCCCGGGATCTTGCTCGAGGGTGCGCTCGAAGCCGATCCGCACGGCCTCGGTCACGGCGTCGAGGCCCTGCGGCACCTGCGATCGCTCGTCGGTAGGCCACACCCAGGCCAGCACGGTGCCCGCCACGACGTGCTCGCCGACCCTGGGTCGCAGCCGGATGCGGACGTGGTGTGCCGCGGCGGTCCTCCGCAGCGCAGCGACGTAGGTGACCTGCACGTATCCGGACGATCGCGCCGCCACGACGTGCGCGCCCGGTGGCGGTGTCTCCATTCGCTCGCCGCCCGTCGGCAGCTTCCTGATCACGTCCAGCGTGTCGTTCTCGACCACCCGCATGACCCGGTCGACCTGGATCGAGTGGGCCAGATGATCGGCGAAGAGCACCAGCAGCCCGAGACTGAGGAACAACAGCCCGACCGCGACGGTGACGGCGAACCGGGGGAACTCGGTCACCCGCTCTCCGCCCGACACCCCGACCTCGAACAACCCCGCCGCGCTGTAGCCGAAGGTTCCGACGAAGACGCTGAGCACGACCTGGTTCGGCCGGTCGCGCAGGAAGTTGCGCAGCAATCGGGGGGAGAACTGGGTCGACGACAGCTGCAGCGCCACCACCGCGAGGCCCAGCAGGAGCGCGATGACGGTGACCATCGTGCTGGAGATGCCGATCAACAGGTTGCGCGCATCGTCCGCGGTCCCTTGGAAGGCCAGCAACGAGTCCGGGCTGACGTTGATCTGGGACAGCACCGCACCCAACCCGACGGACACGACGACGGCCACCACCGGCAGCAGCCACAACGACCCTCGGCTGTACTCCCGCCAGACGTCCCGTCGAATTATCGTCGACGACTCCTCACATCGACGCGGCGCACCGGCGGTGCCGCACCCGCGGCCATGGTCAGCGCGGCGAGGGCCGATCGCCAGCAGAGGTGCCCGATAAGGGCGTTACGCGAACCGCGTGTGCTGGCGGGGTTGGCCGCGACGGAGGTTCAGTCGGCCAACAGCCGGGTGAGCTTCGTGAAGGCGGACGTCCAGCCTGCCTCGGCGCCGCCGCGGCCGTGCGCGGGGTACGGGCCGTCGCTCAGGGTCATACGGGTCTTGGCCCCGTGGTCGTGGAACTCGACGCGCAGAACGCTGGGATCGGGCATGCCCATCTCGGGCATCGGGTCGGACCGCAGCACGAGCAGTTCGGGCTCGACCAGCTCGATGATCTCGTAGCCGACAGTGAACTCGCCGCCGTCGGGGAGAAGCATGGTGAGCTGGTAGCGCCCGCCGACACGCAGGTCGATCTCGACTCGGTCGCGGGGGACCCGTACGTGGTCGGGGCCGTACCAGGCGGCCAGTGCCTCGGGATCGGTGCAGGCCCGGAAAACCCGCTCGCGGGGTGCGTCGAAGACGCGGGTGATCAGGACGTGCTGGTCAGTTGCCGTCGGGGTTGACTCGCTCATCGTCGGTCCCTTGCTCGTCGGGGTGTGCGTCCTGGCGCAGGTGCGCCTCGAGCCGGTCCATGCGTGCCTGCCAGGTGCGGGTCCGTTGCTGCATCCACACGACGGCGTCGTGCAGCGGTGCGGCCCGCAGGCGGTTGTGCCGCCACTGCGCCTCGCGGCTTCGGGTGATCAGCCCGGCGCGCTCGAGGACCTGGAGGTGCCGTGAGATCGCAGGCAGGCTGATCGGGAACCGCGCGGCCACCTCGTTGACCGTCGCCTCGCCGTCGGCGAGCAGGGTCAGGATCGAGCGCCGCGTGGGATCGGCCAGCGCGGCGAAGGTCAGGCTGAGCTGGTCGGTCGGCATCTCACCCGGCTCTGGCATTCAACGGCATCGTTAATTGTCCAGGTTATTAAATACCTCGACTGAAGCGTCCGCAAGATGGCGAGTCGGCCTGCGGCGCGTCACCGATCGGTAAGGTTTCCCAGCCCCGGCCGCGCTACGTTCCTGCGGTGACCGATTCCACGTTGGACTTCTCGGGCCTGTCTGCGCTGTTCATCAACACCACGCTGACCCGATCGCCGGGTGTGAGCCACACGCAGCTGCTGATCGACGCCAGCGCGGCGATCATGGCCAAGCAGGGTGTGCGGGTCGATCAGTTCCGCGCGGTCGACCACACGATCGCCACCGGGGTGTACCCGGACATGCGTGAGCACGGCTGGGACGTCGACGCGTGGCCGGAGCTGTTCGGTCGGGTGCTCGCGGCGGACATCTTGGTCATCGCGGGACCGATCTGGCTCGGCGACAACAGCAGCGAGACCAAGAAGATCATCGAACGGTTGTACGCCCATTCCGGCGAGCTCAACGATCGCGGGCAGTGGCTCTACTACGGCAAGGTCGGCGGATGCCTGATCACCGGCAACGAGGACGGCATCAAGCACTGCGCGTCCAACGTGCTGTACAGCCTGCAGCACATCGGGTACTGCGTGGCTCCGCAGTCGGACGCGGGCTGGATCGGCGAAGCCGGACCGGGCCCAAGCTACGGCGACGTGCTCGAGAACGGCACGCGCGCGGGGTTGGACAACGAGTTCACCCAGCGCAACACCACGTTCATGACCTGGAACCTGCTGCACCTGGCCAGGATGCTGAGCACAGCGGGCGGGTTCCCCGCCTACGGCAACCAGCGCCGGGAATGGGATGCGGGTGCCCGCTTCGACTACCCGAACCCCGAATACCGGTCGTAGGCCCCGCTCCTAGTAGACCGTCGCCGCTAATTGTTTGGGTATAGGTGGCGGAGTTTGATGCGGGCGTCGGCGGTGGTGAATTGCCAGTCGACTTGGCGTTGCTCGGCGTTGGTGGCGTGTTGCCAGGCGGTGAGTTCGGTGTTGAGGGTGTCGATGTCGGTGATGCGGCGGTCGAGGCACTGTCGGGACAGCGCGGACAGTTCGATCTCGGCGATGTTGAGCCAGGAGCCGTGTCGGGGGGTGTGGTGGATCTCCAGCCGCTGGGCCAGCGCGAACGCTGTGGCGGGTTCGAACGCGGCGTAGAGCGAGCCGATGGTGTGGGTGTTGAGGTTGTCCATCACCAGTACGACGGTCTCGGCGTCGGGGTAGTCGTGGGTGAGAAGGTGGCGCACCTGACGGGCCCAGTCGATCTTGGTTCGGTGCGGTTGCGCGTCGACACGGCGCCGCCCGCGCAGGGGCTCGACCCAGACGAAGATCGAGCAGGTGCCGTGGCGGACGTACTCGCTGTCCTCTTTCCGGTCATGACCGGGCTCGGCGGGGATGGGGTCGCGGACCTGCCCCAGCAGTTGGTAGGGCTTCTCGTCCATGCACACCACCGATCGGCGGGGATCATGGGGTCGGGCGTAGACGGCCAGGACGTCTTCCATGCGAGCGGCGAACTCGGCGTTGGCGTGTGGTGGGATCGTCCAGCACTTCTTCAGATGAGGACGCAGTTTCGTTTGGGTGCGGCTCTTCTGGAGGGACGGTCGAAGC
>CAVTOL010000038.1:22500-156004 GCA_963736375.1 uncultured Actinomycetota bacterium | reverse complement strand
CGACGGCGAGCACGGCCTCCTCGACCGTGGTGAACCGACGTCCGCAGGCGGCGCAGGAGCGGCGACGGCGGGTGGCCTGCCCGTCGTCGACCTCTCGGGAGTCGATCACGCGGCAGTCCGAGTGCCGACAAAATGGACATCGCACGGCTACGCACCCCCTCCCCGGTGTCGGTGGGGCGAACCCCACCGGTAGTCGAACAACACGAGTGTAACCACAAGATGTGGGGGCGGGGGAAGGCGGCGGGCCTGATCCGGACGGCGAGTCGCCCGAACGGGGGCAATCGGTTTCGCACCGCTCGCGAAGCGCTGTCGAGCCTGCGCGGAGCGTCATCGCCGACCCCTACAGCGGCACGCGCAACACCTCCCCTGGCGACACCCGCATGGAGGTGAGCGAGTTGGCGGCCACGATCCGGTCGACCATGGCCGCCCGCTGGGGGCCGGATGCCCCTGGGGCGACGCCGTCGGCGACGTCCCACACGGTGCCTGGTGCGGCGATGGTGACGGTGACCTCGGCAGCCCGGGCGACCGCAGGCGTGTCGGCCCCTCTTGCGTGCGCCGCGAGATCGGCGACGCGACCGAGGCCGACCACGACCGCCGCCGCGGCGAGCACCAGCGCGAGCCCTGCCATGACTCGACGGACCCGACCACCGCGGCGCGCGGCCCGCGGACGCGGGCGGACCAGGAGCCGCGCTCCCGCCCCGCTCGTCGCCCGTGCGCCACCGACGCCCGCCCCGCTCGGCGCTGACGCTCCTCCGACGGCCGCCGCGCGCGTGGCCCGCGCGCCACCCGCGCCACCCGCGCCGACCCGGCCGCCCCCACCGGCAGCACCGCGCTCGGCCAGCCGACGCCATGAGCCGCATCTATCTCCGCGGGCGAGCCGAACGGGCGGGCAACAGCGCCCCAACGATCGAAGCGGCCGACATCCACGCCGCCGGAACCCACACCGTCGACATCCAGCCCGTCGACATCCAGCCCGTCGACATCCAGCCCGCCGACATCCAGCCCGCCGACATCCAGCCCGCCGGTTTCGGTCGCCGGGCGGCAGACGGCCGGTCCCGTGTCCGGACGCACGGAGACCGGCAGCGCGGGTGGTCGCACCGGGCGCGGCCCCGCCGCCCCCCGCCGCGACGGCCGGGCGACTCGCCTCGGCCCCTGCCTCCCCGACACCGGAAGGTCGACCCCGACGTGGCCGTGTTCGCTCATCCTCGCCACCCTCTTCCGACCGCTCTCTCCTCAAACACGCGTTCGAACGAACGCCTGCGGGGTGTCTACCACCCGGCACCGACAAAGTCGGAGAAAAGTGTGCGTGTCGTTCGAACATGTGTTTGGCGATCATCGTGTGGAGGGCTACGGTCATCCGCGAAGGCGGCGCAGGCATCCGTCCCGGCCAGGGTGGACACCGGTCCACACCGGTCAGGCGCGATCGGCGCCCCGCGACCACCGGCAGCACGCCCGAGGAGGAGCACACGACATGGCAGCCGACGAGCCCGGAAACGGCGGTGCCGCCCACGGGGCCACGGAGGTCCGCCCCTTCCCCGATCCCCGGCTGACGGCTCGGCAGCGAAAGGTGTTGCGGGTCATCCGCGAGTGGGTCGACGAGTACGGCTACCCACCCAGCGTTCGCGAGATCGGCGATGCGGTGGGATTGCAGTCCACCTCGTCCGTGCACCACCAGCTCCGCACCCTGGAGCGCAAGGGTTACCTGCGGCGAGACCCCAACCGCACCCGCGCCGTGGACGTGCGGCTGCCCGAAGAGCAGCCCCATCCCCCCACCGACGACGTCGCGGAGACGGCGAGCGGCCTCGCCACGGGCGACCTGCACCCGCAGCCCGCGTTCGTTCCCCTGCTCGGCAACATCGCGGCAGGTGGTCCGATCCTCGCCGAGCAGGCTGTCGAGAGCGTGTTCCCCCTGCCGCGCGAGATCGTCGGCGAGGGCACCCTGTTCCTGCTCCATGTCCGCGGCGACTCGATGATCGAGGCCGCGATCACCGACGGCGACTGGGTGGTCGTGCGTCAACAGCCGGTGGCCGAGAACGGCGAGATCGTGGCCGCGATGATCGACGGCGAGGCCACGGTGAAGACCTTCCGGCGCCGCGACGGGCACAACTGGCTGATGCCCGCCAACCCTGCCTACGAGCCCATCCCCGGTGACGACGCCACGGTACTCGGCCGCGTGGTCGCGGTCCTGCGCCGCCTGTGAGCGGAGCGACCGTCGGCGCCTCATGTGGGGGCTCGGCGCGATCACCACGGGGTAGCGGGCGCTGCCTACCAACGCGCCTGCCACGCCACCGAGCAGCAGCCGCCGCATGAACCGATAGCCGCGCGAGCCGATCACGAGGAGGTCGGCGCGCTCGGGGAGATCGGCAAGCGTGTGGGCGACCGGTCCGACCACCACGTCGGCCAGTGCGTCGATGTCTAACGGCGCCGACGCCACACCTTGTGGGCCAGCACCCGGGCCGCAGGCTCGTCCTCAGGTGTCGGCGCGACCGTGAGGAACGGCAGCACCGCCCCGGTTGGCTGGTCGCGGCGGCCTCGCGCCCAACCCGGTGAGGCGCGTCAACTGGGCGCCGAGCACGAGGGCGTCATGCCCGCCGGGCGTGTCCTCGTACCCGCTGACGATCGGCACGCACGCTCCTCCCGGCCGCCCGTCACGCTAGCCGTCGCACCCCACCCAGGACACCGACAGGACAATCGGTAACGACACCCGTCACGTCCCATGATCACCGGTTCGGTGCGAAGACCGGCCAGATCTGGCCGGAAACGCGCCCAAACGGCGATCATCGGCGGCAGGGGTGGGTGGCGGCGGGGGTGGGCGGCGGAGGCGTCAGGGGCGGGTGGCCTCGGCGACGTACGGCAGGACGAGCGGGGCCAGCTCCGGGCCGACGCGGGCCCGCAGCAGCGTGCCCTCCGGCGTGTGCTCCTCCGCGAGCACCTCGCCCTCGGCGTGGACCCTGGCGACGAGCGAGCCCTCGGGGTAGGGCACGAGCAACTCCAGCTCCACCTCGGGATGGGGCAGCAGCTCGGCGATCCGCTCCCGCAGACGCGCAATGCCGTCGCCGCGGCGGGCGGAGACGAACACCGCGTCGGGCAGCAGGTGCCGCAGACGGGCGAGCTGGAGATCGCCCGCGGCGTCGATCTTGTTGACGACCAGCAGCTCGCGCGGCATCGCGCCGTGCTCCGCACCGATCTCGGCGAGCACCTGGCGCACGGCCGTGATCTGCTCCTCCGGCAGCGCGTCCGAGGCGTCGACGACGTGCACGAGCAGGTCGGCCGCGGCCGTCTCCTCGAGCGTCGACCGGAAGGCCTCGACGAGCTGGTGGGGCAGGTGGCGGACGAAGCCGACGGTGTCGGTGAGCGTGTAGGTGCGCCCGTCGTCGGCGGTGGCGCGGCGGGTGGTGGGATCGAGGGTGGCGAAGAGCGCGTCCTCCACCAGCACCCCGGCGCCGGTGAGCGCGTTGAGCAGGCTCGACTTGCCCGCGTTGGTGTAGCCGACGATCGCCACCGACGGCACCTCGTGGCGGCGCCGGGCGCCCCGCTGGGTGTCGCGCACCTGCTTCATGGCGCCGATCTCGCGCCGCAGCTTCGCCATCCGGGTGCGGATGCGGCGGCGGTCCAGCTCGATCTTGGTCTCACCGGGCCCGCGCCCGCCGATGCCGACGCCGCCTGCTGCGCGGCCACCGACCTGCCGGGAGAGCGCCTCACCCCAGCCGCGCAGGCGCGGCAGCAGGTAGGACAGCTGCGCGAGCTCGACCTGCGCCTTGCCGTCGCGGGAGCGCGCGTGCTGGGCGAAGATGTCGAGGATCAAGGCCGTGCGGTCGATCACCTTGACCTTGAGCTTGTCCTCCAGTTGCCGCAGCTGGCCTGGCGACAGCTCGCCGTCGCAGATGACGGTGTCGGCCTCGGCCGCCTGCACCGCGGCGCGCAGCTCGTCGACCTTGCCGGAACCGATGTAGGTGGCCGGATCGGGCTGCGGGCGGCGCTGGATCAGCGCGTCGAGCACCTGCGAGCCCGCGGTCTCGGCGAGCCGCGCCAGCTCGTGCAGCGAGGCGTTCGCCTGCGTGGATGTGCCCGACGCCCACACCCCGACGAGCACCACGCGCTCCAGGCGGAGCTGTCGGTACTCGACCTCGGTGACGTCGGTGAGCTCGGTGGACAGGCCCACGACGCGGCGGAGCGAGGAGCGCTCCTCCAGGTCGAGATCGCCTGAGGTGAATACGGGTTCGGTCATCGTGGTAGCCATGCTCCCACGTCAACGCCGAAGGCGTCGCCGGTGTTTCCGACGCTACCGTGGCATCCGTGCGTCATCACGATCTCGTGGTCATCGGCAGCGGATCGGGGAACTCGATCGTCGACCGCCGCTTCGCCGATCTCGACGTCGCCATCGTCGAGCACGGCGTCTTCGGCGGCACCTGCATCAACGTGGGCTGCATCCCGACCAAGATGTACGTGTACCCGGCCGACATCGCCCAGCACATCCGGCACGCGAGCAGGCTCGGCATCGACGCCACGCTGGACAAGGTGCGCTGGCGCGACATCCGGGATCGCATCTTCGGCCGCATCGACCCCATCGCGGTCGACGGCCACGCCTACCGCGCGCAGCGCAGCGCGAACGTCACCCTGTACGACGGCCACGCCCGGTTCACCGGGCCGAAGCAGATCACCGTGGAAATGCCGGGCGGGCAGGCCGAGTTCACCGCCGACCGCATCGTGATCGCGACCGGCGGCCGCCCGTGGATCCCCGATCCGCTCCGCGACGTGCCGCACCACACGTCGGACACGATCATGCGCATCGACGACGTGCCCGAGCGGCTCGTGATCGTCGGCAGTGGGTACATCGCGGCCGAGTTCGCGCACGTGTTCTCCGCGTTCGGCGCCAGGGTGTCGATGATCGGCCGCAGCGGGCTGCTGCTGCGCAACCAGGACGAGACGGTGGCCGAGCGCTTCACGCGGCTGGCGTGCGACCGCTGGGACGTGCACCTCGGCCAGGAGGTCACGGCCGCACGGCAGGACGCGTCGGGGATCACGTTGACGCTCGTCGACGGCACGACCGTGCGCGGGGACCTCCTGCTGGTGGCCGCAGGCCGCATCCCCAACGGCGACCTGCTGGACCTGGAGAAGGCGGGCATCGACGCCGACCGGGAGGCCGCGTGCTCGTCGACGACCAGCAGCGCACCTCCGTCGACGGCATCTTCGCGCTCGGCGACGCGAGCTCGCCGTTCCAGCTCAAGCACGTCGCCAACCACGAAGCCAAGATCGTGCAGTACAACCTCCTGCACCCGGATGCGCCGCGGCGCACCGACCACCGGTTCGTGCCGTCGGCGGTGTTCACCGACCCGCAGATCGCGTCCGTCGGCCGCACCGAGGCGCAGTGCAGGGCGATGGGCCTCGACTACGTCGTGAAGATCCAGGAGTACGGCGACATCGCCTACGGCTGGGCGATGGAGGACACCACCGGCTTCTGCAAGCTGATCGCCGACCGCGGCACGGGGAAGCTGCTCGGCGCGCACATCCTCGGCCCGCAGGCGTCGACCGTCATCCAGCCTGTGATCCAGGCCATGTCGTTTGGCTTGGGCGCCAAGGAAATGGCCTCCGGCCAGTACTGGATCCACCCCGGACTGCCGGAAGTGGTGGAGAACGCACTGCTGGGGCTCGATCTTTGACCGTTGCGCGGTGTCGCGGGGCTCCGAATGCCTGTAGACAGGACATGAAGGCAAACCTTACTTCGGAGAGGACCCTATGACCGTCGCCGAGAGCCCGACCCGACAGTCGGGCCCCCAGCCCCTCCTCGACGGAAGGCGCGGAACCGCGCAGCAAATCGGGGTGTACGTGTTCGTGGTGGTCCCCCTACTCGCGTTGATCGCGGCGATCCCGTTCGCGTGGGGTTGGGGCCTGAGTTGGGTCGACGTGGCCATCGCCGCGGTGTTCTACATGATCAGCGGCCTGGGCATCACCGTGGGCTTCCACCGCTACTTCACCCATGGCTCGTTCAAGGCGGCGCGGCCGTTGCGCATCGCGCTGGCCGTCGCGGGCAGCCTGGCGATGCAGGGCCCTGTCGTCGACTGGGTGGCCGACCACCGGCGGCACCACGCGTTCTCCGACAAGGAGGGCGACCCGCATTCGCCGTGGTTGTTCGGCACCAGCGCCCGAGCACTGGCCAAGGGCTTCTGGCACTCGCACACCGGCTGGCTGTTCAAGCGTGACCAGACCAACGAGAAGCGCTTCACCCCCGATCTGCTCGCCGATCGCGACGTCATGCGCGTGAACGGGTCGTTCGTCCTGTTGTCGGTGGCCACGCTGCTGGTGCCCGCGCTGCTGGGCGGCCTGCTGACCTGGTCCTGGTGGGGCGCGCTCACCGCGTTCTTCTGGGCGGGCCTGGTGCGGGTGGCGCTCCTGCACCACGTGACGTGGTCGATCAACTCGATCTGCCACATGATCGGGAACGCGCCGTTCGTCGCGCGTGACCACTCGCGCAACGTCTGGCCGCTGGCGGTCCTGTCCTTCGGGGAGTCGTGGCACAACCTGCACCACGCCGACCCCACCTGTGCCCGGCACGGTGTGCAGCGCGGCCAGGTCGACATCTCCGCCCGCGTGATCCAGGCGTTCGAGAAGCTCGGCTGGGCCACGTCGGTGCGCTGGCCCACGCCGCGACGGCTGGAGCGCCTCGCCGTAAAGGCCTGACTGTCGTGCGCGAATGACGTCGTGGGAACGACGTTTTCGCGCACGACGTTCAGGCGGCCGGGTCGAACGGCTGGGCGGGGGGCGTCTCACCGCGGATCTCCCCCACCAGCCGCGTGACGTCCGTCATGATCGCCGACGTCACGGCGTTCAGCGCGGTGCGCGTGCGCGGCCCGCCCTCCCACGTCGACAGGTCCACCGGCGGACCCGCCACGATCGACACCCGCCTGCGCGGGAAGAGCCGGGGCAGCGGCGTGCCCGGCGGCAGCACGTCCTGCGTTCCCCAGTTCGCCACCGGGATCACCGGCGCGCCGGTGACCAGCGCGATCCGCCCGATCCCGTTCTTGGCCTTCATGGGCCAGCCGTCCGGGTCGGCGGTGTAGGTGGCCTCGGGGTAGAACACGACGATCTCGCCGCGCTGGATGGCCGCGATCGCTTCGCGGTACGCGTCACCCGCGCGCGCCGACTCGCGGTACACCGGGATGTGGCCGCCCTTCGCGAGCACCGAGCGCACCACCGGGATCTTCCACAGCTCCGCCTTGGCGAGAAACCGCGGCATGCGCCCGTGGCAGATGCAGAACGCCACGTTGAAGATCGGGTCGGTCAGCGAGACGTGGTTCGCGGCCAGCAGCGCGCCGCCCGTGCGCGGAAGGTGCTCGCCGCCGCGCCACCCCACCCGGGTGCCGAACATCGTGAACGGCCACAGCAGCGTGATCGCGAGCCCGAACCAGAAGCCCGCCGTGCGCCACTTCCGCGTGAACGAGAGCCGCAGCTTCGCCGCGGTCGTCAGCGGGGTCACCGTGTTCATGCGCGCTCCTGTCGGACCTTGGTCATCTCGCGGATCATCCCGTGTGCAGGCACGATCGTCTTCGGGCCCCCGCTACCCGGCGTGGTGTGACGTCGCTCTCAGACGTCGACCCCGTTCGGGGCGGCGGCAGAACACCGGCTTGAGAGAAATGAGGTCGCGTGGTCGACACCCTCCCCCGTCTCGAGCCGGTCGGCGAGCCACCTGCCCATCCACCCGCGGTCGTGCTCGTCCTGCACGGCGGACGCGCCCGCAGCACGGAGAGCGGCGAGCGCAAGCGGCTGGCCTACCTTCGGATGCTGCCGTACGCCAGGATGCTCGCCCGGCGCGGCCTGGCCGTGTACACGCTGCGGTACCGGGTGCGCGGCTGGAACGCGCCACGGCGCGACGCACTGGTCGACGCCCGTTGGGCGACGGCGGCGCTGGCCGAGCGGCACCCGGGCGTGCCGGTCGTGTTGCTGGGGCACTCGATGGGCGGACGGGCCGCGCTCGCGGCGGCGGGAGCGGCGAACGTCGTCGCCGTGTGCGCGCTGGCGCCCTGGCTGGACGAGGGCGACCCGGTGGCGCAGCTCGCCGGCCGGACCGTGCTCATCGCCCACGGTGACCGGGAACGCTTCACCGACCCCGCGGCGTCCTTCGCCTACGCCGTGCGCGCAAAGGCCGCGGGGGTGGCGATCTGCCGGTTCGACCTGCCCGGTGCGGGTCATTTCATGCTCACCAGGGTGAGCGGCTGGAACGCGCTCGTGCGGCGCTTCGTGCTGGGCGTCACCGGTGTCGAACCCCTTGACCCGAAGATTGCGAACGCACTGGCACAGCCTGCCCCCTACGGCCTGGCCGCCCAGCTCAGGGATATGGAGTCCGCCCGATGACCCGTCCGAGGGCTGCCGTGGTCGGCTCCGGCGTCGCCGGGCTCACCGCCGCCTACCTGTTGCAGCGCCGCTACGACGTCACGCTGTTCGAGGCCGACGGCCGGTTGGGCGGGCACGCCCACACCCACGAGCTGCCCACCTTCGACGGCGGCACGGTCGACATCGACACCGGCTTCATCGTGCACAACCGGCGCACGTACCCGCAGCTCCTGCGGCTGTTCGGTGAGCTGGAGGTGGCGACGCAGGAGTCGGACATGTCGATGAGCGTCCGCTGCGCGGGCTGTGGCCTCGAGTACGCAGGCGCGCGGGGACTCGGCGGCCTTTTCCCGCAGGCGTCCAACCTCGCGCGGCCCGCGTACCTGCGGATGCTCGCCGAGGTGCTGCGCTTCCACCGGCACGCGCGCCGGGTGCTCGCCGACGAGCGGGCGGGCGATGTCACGCTCGGCGCGTTCGTCGCCGTCGGCGGCTACTCGCGCTACTTCGTCGAGCACTTCCTGCTTCCCGTCGTCTCGGCGGTGTGGTCGGCAGGCGAGACGGTGTCGCTGGCCTACCCCGCGCGCTACCTGTTCACGTTCCTGCACCACCACGGGATACTCGCGGTGACCGGGTCGCCGCGCTGGCGGACGGTCGTCGGCGGGTCACGTCGCTACGTCGAGGCCGCCGTCAAAGGGCTCACCGCGGTGGCGGTGTCGACGCCGGTGCGGGCGCTCGCGCGGACCGGGGCGGGCGTGGAGATCCGTGACGACGCCGACACCGTGCACCACGCCGACGTCGCCGTGGTCGCCACCCATCCCGACCAGGCGCTCGCGCTGCTCACCGCCCCCACCGCGGCCGAGCGGGAGCTGCTGGGCGCCTTTCGCTACTCACCCAACGTCACCCAGCTGCACCACGACGCGTCGGTGCTGCCCCTTCGGCCGGGCGCGCGGGCGTCGTGGAACTACCTCAAGACCACCTGCGGGGTCCGCGACGCGCCGGTGCTCGTGAGCTACGACCTGAACCGCCTCCAGCGGCTCGCCGAGCCCGAGGACTACGTCGTGACGCTGAACGGCGGCGACCGCGTCGACCCGCGCCAGGTGATCGCCACGATGCGCTACGAGCACCCGATCTACACACCGGAGTCGGTCGCGGCGAGTCGACGGCTGCCGGAGCTGAACGACGGCACGCTCGCGTTCGCCGGGGCCTACCACGGCTGGGGTTTCCACGAAGACGGCTGTGCGGCAGGCGTCCGCGCGGCGGCGTCGCTGGGGGTGGTGTGGTGACGGAGGCGCCCGTCCTCTACGACGCCGAGGTGCGCCACGTCCGGCACAGCGCGTTGCACCGCGACTTCCGCCACCGCGTCTACCTGTGGCTGGTCGACCTCGACGCGCTGCCCCGGCTTCCCGTGTGGCTGCGGCCGTTCGCCCGGTTCGCCGCCCGCGACCACCTCGGCGACCCGCACGGCACGATCCGCGACAACCTCGACCGCTATCTCGCGACGCACGGGATCGACCTGTCCGGCGGCCGAGTGCTGATGCTCGCCAACGCCCGCGTCCTCGGGTACGTGTTCAACCCGCTGACCGTCTACTGGTGCCACCGGCCCGACGGGCGGCTCGCGTGCGTCGTCGCGGAGGTCCACAACACCTACGGCGAGCGGCACTGCTACCTCCTGCGCACCGACGAGGCCGGGCGGGCGCGGGCCGCGAAGGCCTTCTACGTGTCGCCGTTCCTGCCCGTCGACGGCGAGTACCGCATGCACCTCCCCGTGCCCGACGAGCGACTCGCGCTCGCGATCACGTTGCGACAGAACGGGTCAGCGGCGTTCGCGGCCATGGTCAACGGCGTGCGCAGGCCCGCGACCCCGCGCTCGTTGGTGGGCATGCTCATCCGCCGTCCGCTCGTGACCCTCCGCACCTCGGCGCTGATTCGCAGGCACGGCATCGCGCTGTGGCTGCGCCGCCTTCCCGTCATCCCCCGACCGCGCCACGCACCGCAGGAGAGCGTCCAATGACCACCTACCCCGTCGCCAGACGCTCGAACAACCACTTCGTTCCCCGGCCTGCCGAGGGCGTCTGGCCGGGCCTGGCCAACCCACCGCACTCCACCACACGGGCCCGCATCGCGGAGGCCCTCTTCCGACGGGCGGTGCGCACGCTGCCGGTTCGCGTCGTGTTCGCAGGCGGCGAGCGCATCGGCCGCGGCGGACCGGACTCGCCGGTGATGCGGATCGTGCGGCCCGCGGCGTTCTTCCACCGGCTCGGTTGCAACTCCAAGATCGGCTTCGGCGAGTCCTACATGGTGGGCGACTGGACGGCCACCGCGCTGGCCGACCTGCTGACGCCGTTCGCGGCCCGGCTCTCGACGCTCATCCCCCCGCTGATGCAACGGATCGGGCGACGCTTCGCCGAAGCGCGGCAGCCACGGGAGGAGCGCAACACGGTCGAGGGCTCCCGGGAGAACATCCACCGCCACTACGACCTGTCCAACGAGCTGTTCGCGACGTTCCTCGACGAAACCATGAGCTACTCGTCGGCCTGGTTCTCCCGTCCGGACGAGAAACTCGCCGATGCCCAGCGCGGCAAGATCGACGGCATCCTGGACATGGCGCGCGTCGGCCGCGGCATGCACCTGTTGGAGATCGGCACGGGCTGGGGCGAGCTGGCCACGCGGGCGGCGCAGCGGGGTGCCAGGGTGACCACCCTGACGATCTCCGCCGAGCAGGCGCGGCTGGCGGAGCAACGGCTGGCCGCTGCGGGTGTCGCGGACCGGGTTCAGGTATTGCTGCGCGACTACCGCGAGGCGCAGGGCGCCTACGACGCCGTCGTCAGCGTCGAGATGATCGAGGCGGTCGGCGAGCGTTACTGGCCGACGTACTTCACCGCGCTGGACCGGCTGCTCAAGCCCGGCGGCCGGGTGGGCCTGCAGTCGATCACGATGCCGCACGACCGGATGCTCGCCTCGCGGGGCGACTACTCGTGGATGCACAAGTACGTGTTCCCGGGCGGGCTCATCCCGTCGGTGCAGTCGATCGAGCAGCACCTGGCGCGGCACACGACGCTGCGGGTCGCCGAGCAGCACAGCCTCGGGCAGCACTACGCGCGGACGCTCGCGCACTGGCGGGAGAACTTCCTGTCCCGCTGGGAGACCGTCGCCGCGCTCGGCTTCGACAGCACCTTCCGGCGGATGTGGGAGTTCTACCTCGCCTACTGCGAGGCGGGCTTCCGCGTCGGCTACCTCGACGTCTTCCAGTTCTCGCTCGCCCGCTCGTGAGCGGGAAACGTCGCTATAGCGACGTTTTCCGCGCACGACCCTTCGGAGGTCCCGTGCGCCAGCCCGTCGCCCCGCAGCTCGCAGGCCTCGTCGAACACCTCCTCGGCGCGCCCCTTCCCGTCCGGATCCGGGCCTGGGACGGGTCCGAGGCGGGCGCCCCCGGCGGCCCCGTCGTGGTCATCCAGCACCGGCGAGCGCTGCGCCGCCTGCTGTGGAACCCCGGCGAGCTGGGCCTCGCACGGGCGTTCGTGGCGGGCGATCTGGAGGTCGAGGGCGACGTCGCCGAGGGCCTCTCCCGGTTTTGGACGCTGGCGAAGACGCAGAACCGCACCGGCCTGCGCCCGACCGCGCGCGAAGCGCTCGCCGCCGCCCGGCTGGCGCTGCGCCTCGGCGCGGTCGGCCCGCGGCCGCGGCCGCCGTCGTCGGAGGCACGCCTCGCAGGCGGCCTGCACACCCGCCGCCGCGACCGTGCCGCGATCGCCCACCACTACGACCTCTCCAACGACTTCTACGCCTTCCTCCTCGACCCGCAGATGGCCTACTCGTGCGGCTACTGGACCCAGGAGGAGTCGGCGTCCTACGGCCTCGTCGACGCCCAGCGCGACAAGCTCGACCTCATCTGCCGCAAGCTCGCGCTCCGGCCGGGCATGCGGCTGCTGGACGTGGGCTGCGGGTGGGCCTCGCTCCTCGTGCACGCGGCGCAGCACTACGGGGTGCGGGCCACCGGCGTGACGCTGTCGGCCCAGCAGCGCGCTTACGGGTTGGCCCGGGTCGAGGCGCTGGGCCTCGCCGACCGCGTCGAGATCCGGCTGCAGGACTACCGGGAGCTCACCGACGAGCCCTTCGACGCGGTCGCGTCGATCGAGATGGGCGAACACGTCGGCGAGCACAACTACCCCGAGTACGCCGCCCGGCTGCACCGGCTTCTGCTGCCGCACGGCAGGCTGCTGCTGCAGCAGATGTCGCGCGGCGCGACGGGCCTGAACAATGCCCCCGGCGGTGGCCCGTTCATGGAGCGCTACGTCGCACCCGACATGTACATGCGCCCGCTCGGCGCCACGCTCGGGATGCTGGAGACGGCGGGGCTTGAGGTCGTCGACGTGCACTCGCTGCGCGAGCACTACGTGTGGACGGTGCGCCCCTGGCTCGACACCCTCCAACGGCGGAAGGCGGAGGCGATCGCCCTGATCGGCGAAGAGCAGTGGCGGGTGTGGCTGCTCTACCTCGCGGGTGGGCTGCTGGCGTTCGAGGAGAACCGGATGGGCGTGCACCAGGTCCTCATGGTGCGCCCCGACGACCGCGGCCGCTCGGGCCTGCCGCGGGGGCGGACGTCGACGCTGGGGCCCGACCCGGAGCTCGACCATCCGACGCGCGCCGCGGTCCCACAGCCGACACGATGAGCGGCATGTAGGCCTACCCCTGGGGCGCCGCGCTCACCAACCTGTGGGTGACCGCGCTCGTCGTCGTGGCGACGTTCGCCATCACCTTGCTCGTCGCGGTAAGGGTGCGGGGCGGGCGGCACGACGGGATCGACGTGGTGTGGGGCCTGGGCTTCGCCATCGTCGCGGTCGTCACGCTGCTCCTCGCCCGCGGTGCGGGCGACCTGTGGCGGCAGGTGCTGATCACGGTGCTGACGTGCGTGTGGGGGTTGCGGCTGGCCATTCACATCGCGCGTCGCAACCGGGGCAAGCCGGAAGATCCGCGCTACGTCGCGATACTTGAGCGGGCGAAGGGCAACCCCACAGCCCACCTGGTCCGCAAGGTCTACGTGCCTCAGGCCGTGATCCTCTGGGTGGTGTCGTGGCCGGTGCAGCTGGGCCAGTACGGATCCGCCGACGGCGCCCTTTCGATCGTCGTGACCGTGCTCGGGGTGTTGTCGTGGGCGGTGGGGTTCTTCTTCGAGACGGTCGGCGACGCCCAGCTCGCCGCGTTCCGGGCCGACCCGGACAACAAGGGCAAAGTGATGGACCGCGGCCTCTGGCGCTACACCCGCCACCCCAACTACTTCGGCGACGCGGCGGTCTGGTGGGGACTCACGCTGCTCGCGCTGCACCACGCGGCCGGCCTGATCGGCCTCGTCAGCGCCGCGCTGATGACGTGGCTGCTCGCCAAGGGCACCGGAGCAGCCCTGCTGGAGAGCTCGATCGGCAGGCGACGACCCGGCTACGCGGAGTACGTCCGCCGAACGAGCGGGTTCATCCCGCTGCCGCCCAAGAAAGCGGTGTACTGAGAGCTCAGCGGGGCAGGGCGGGGAGGCCGTCCAGCGACTCCGCGTTGCGGGCGGCACGGTACTCGTCGAGCTTCTCGGGGCCTCGGGTGCGCGACCAGGAGTCCAGTACGTCCCGCTCCTCGACGAGCGTCATCTTCGGCACGGCGTAGCCGCACGAATCCGAGATGCGCCCGACGTCCACCAGGATCACCGCACGGGCTTGCGGGCGTCGTGCTGCGCCCGCCTCCCCGAACACGGCGAGCGCGTCGTCGAATGCAGGGTCCTCGCGGTGCACGACCCGGCCGGTGCCGTGCAGGCGCACGATGTTCGGGCCGCCGTCGAACGCGCAGAACATCACGCAGATCCGGCCGTTCTCACGGAGGTGCGCCACGGTCTCGACCCCGCTCCCGGTGAGGTCGAGGTAGGTGAACGTGTGCGCGTCGAGCACCTTGAACGTGCCGCGGGTGCCCTTGGGCGAGACGTTGACGAGCCCGTCCCCGGCCAGCGGCGCGGTGCCGACGAAGAAGAGCGGCTGCGCATCGATGAAGGACGCGAGCTTGGCGTCGATGCGCTCGTAGACCTTGGCCATGCCTCTACGGTGGCACGAAATCAGGGCAGAGTGAGGATCTCCGAGCCTTCGGCGGTGACGAGGATGGTGTGCTCGAACTGCGCGGTGCGCGAGCGGTCCGCGGTGACGACCGTCCAGTCGTCGGCCCACTTCTCGTTCTCGCTGGACCCGATCGTGATCATCGGCTCGATCGTGAACGTCATTCCCGGCTCCAGCGGGATGTGCACGTCGGGATCGTCGTAGTGCAGCACGACGAGGCCGCCGTGGAAGCTGCGCCCGATGCCGTGGCCGGTGTACTCGCGCACCACGCCGTAGCCGAACCGCTTCGCGTAGGACTCGATCACCCGGCCCACGACGGAAAGTTCACGACCCGGCCGCACCGCCTTGATCGCCCGCATCGTCGCCTCGCGGGTGCGCTCGACGAGCAGGCGTGACTCCTCGTCGACGTCGCCCGCGAGGAACGTGGCGTTGGTGTCGCCGTGCACTCCGCCGATGAACGCGGTGACGTCGATGTTGACGATGTCGCCGTCCTCGATCACGGTGGTGTCCGGGATGCCGTGGCAGACCACCTCGTTGAGGCTGGTGCAGCAGGACTTGGGGAAGCCCTTGTAACCCAGCGTCGACGGGTACGCGTCGTGGTCGACGAGGAACCCGTGCACCACCCGGTCGATCTCGTCGGTCGTCACACCGGGCGCCACCGCCGCACCGCCCGCGGCCAGCGCCTGCGCCGCGATACGGCCCGCCACCCGCATCGCCTCGATCACCTCGGGCGGCTGGACGTCGGGCCAGGTGTTGGGCGCCGGGGCCGCCTTGCCGACGTACTCCGGCCGGGGGATGTGCGTGGGCACCCGACGCCCTGGCGTGGAGGTGCCGGGGACGAGCAGGGCGCGGGTGGGCATGGCCACCAGTGTAGGAGGGTCTATCGGACGCGTTGGGCCACCCGGTGGGCCACGAAGGCGGCGAGGCCGCGCCACCCGAGCAGCAGCACGCCGAGCGCGCACGTGGCCACGATCGCGAACGACAGCGGCAGCTTGCCGAGGAACGCGAAGCGCACCAGGAGCCCGATGGCGGCCGTGCCCGCCAGTACGGCGAGCCCGGCGGACAGTCCGGTCGGACGGTCGCGCACGAGCGGTGTGGCCCACGCGGCGGCGAGCCCCACGCCGAACGGGGCGGCCGTGGCGAGCAGGCCCAGCAGGTCGGCGGACTCGTCGTGACTCGCCCGGCCCACGGCGGCAAAGACGATCACCGCGACGACGTCCGCTGTGAACGCGAGCGCAGGGATCCGGTACACGCGGACAGCGTATGCCACACCCCGCCGTTCAACCCAGCGCCGCGAGAAACCGGTCGGCCACCTGCACCGCAGGGCCCGACGTGCCGCCGTCGACGATCAGCACGGCGAACGCCAGGTCGCCGCGGTAACCGACGAACCAGCCGTGCGCGCGGCCGTCGTTGGTGTACTCGGCGGTGCCGGTCTTGCCGTAGACCTCACCGCGGCGGCCGAGGAGCTCGGCCGTGCCGTCGGTGATGACCGCGCGCATCATCGGCCGGAGCTGGTCGAGCGCGGCCGGGTCGGGTGGCGTGGCCGCCGTCAGCACCTCGGTGGGGCGGCCGCGGATGAGCTGCGGAACGACCGTCGCGCCGTGCGCCACCGTGGCCGCGGCCAGCGCCATGCCCAGCGGAGACGCGAGCACCTGGCCCTGCCCGAACCCGTTTTCGGCGCGCTGCACGGTGTCGGTGGACGGCGGCACCGCGCCGGTGACCGTCGTCAGGCTCGGCACGTGGTAGTCGGCGCCCAGCCCCAGCCGCAGAGCGGCGCTCGGCAACGCGTCGGGCGGCAGCTGGGCGCCCAGCTGCGCGAACGTCGTGTTGCACGACTTCGCGAATGCCGTGCGCAGGGGCACGGTGCCCAGGTCGAACTGCCCCTCGTTGGGCACGGGACGCCCGCCGATGACGGTGACGCCGGGGCAGGGCTCCGGCGAATCGAGCGTCAGGTGCAGGCCCGCCACCGCCGCGGTGGCCGTGACCATCTTGAACGTCGAGCCCGGCGGATAGCGCCCGGTCAGCGAGATCGCCCCCGCGGCGTCGGCGGGCCCGTTCTGGGCGACGGCGAGGATGTCGCCGCTCGAGGGCGCGACGGCCACCAGCACCGTGGCCTGCGGCACCGGCTCTACGGCGTCCTCGGCCGCGGTCTGGATGGCCAGGTCGAGGCCGGTGGCGACGGTCGTGCCCGCCCGCGGAGGTGTTTCGACGAGCGAGCTGATCGCGTTGCCCGCGTCGTCGACGGCGAGCACCGACCAGCCCGGGGTGCCGTCCAGCTGCGCCGCGGCCTCGCGGCGAACGGCGGGCAGCACCTGGCTCGCGAACCCGGCGTCCGGGGCGAGGAGCCGCTGTGCGTTGGTGAACCGCACCCCGGGCAGCTCGTGGATGGCGTTCTTGATGCGCAGGTAGTCGGCTTGCCGCAGCACGGCGACGGTGTAGCTCTGCCCGTCGGGGGTCTTCGTCGCGCCGTCGGTGATGGACGCCTGGGTGATCTCCGGGTCGATCGGGCCGAGCGCAGCCGCCAGCGAAGCCGCGACCGTCGCCAGGTTGCCCGCGGCTTTCCGGTCCAGCAGCACGGTGACCACCGGCGTCGCGGCGAGCAGCGGCGCGCCGCCGCGGTCGATGACCGGCGCGGGCTGGGCGTCCTCGGTGCGCAGCGCCACGCGTTGCCCGGCGCCGAGCTGTGGGTGCACGACCGACGGTGACCACTGGACGAGCCAACCGTGCGGGGCGCCGTCCCTTGGCAGCAGGTTGAGCTGGTCGAGGTAGTGCCACCGGCGATCCTGGCCGAGGTCCCAGGTCACGTCGACGGAGGCCGTCGCGCGGTCGGTCGCCTGCCGCAGCTGGCCCAGCGTGGCGGTGAGCCCGACGGGCGCGAGCGCGGTGCGGGCCGCCGTGAGCAGCTCGGACGCGGACTTGGGGTCGTCGGTGGCCGCCGCGGCGGCCGCGATGTCCCCCGCCGACCACGCCGTGAGGAACGCGGCAACGGCCTTGTCCGGCCCGTTCGTCGAGAAGAGGCCGCATCCCGACACCAGCAGGGTCAGCGCGGCGAGGAGGGAGAGGCAACGAACGCGGCGCACAAGCGCGAGTATGCCGAGGAATCGCTGGGCGAGCGGCGGACCCTGAATATGCCTTGTCGCGTATATACCTGGGCGAGTATGTTCGCGGCATGAGCACGTGGGCGGCGCTGGTCGATCCGCAGCGGCGGGCGTTGCTCGACGAGCTGCGCGGTGGCGCACGGTCGGTCGGCGAGCTCGTCGCGGCATTGGGATGCAGCCAACCGACGGCGTCGAAGCACCTGCGGGTGCTGCGCACGGCCGGTCTCGTCGATGTCCGCAAGGACGCCCAGCGCCGCATCTACGCCCTGCGCCCCGCGCCGATCGCGGAGATCGACGCCTGGCTTGCGCCGTACCGACGGCTGTGGAACGACCGGCTCGACGCGCTGGGCACCTACCTCGACACCCATCCCGAAGGGAGCTCCCGATGACCGATCGCGGCACCTACGTCGAGCACGAAGGGCGGCCTGCCGTCCGCTTCACCCGCAGCTACCCACATCCCGCGGAACGGGTGTGGGCGGCGGTCAGCGAGCCCGCGGGGCTTGCGCACTGGTTCCCTTCGCACGTCGATCTGGAGCCGCGGGCGGGTGGGCGCATCGCGTTCCACGGTGACCCGAACCTGCCCGCCGACTCGTCGGGCACCGTGCTGGCCTACGACCCGCCGCGGCGGCTCGCGTTCACGTGGGGCGGCGACGAGCTGCACCTCACCGTCGAGCCGGAGGGCGAGCGGGCCTGCACGCTGACGCTGCTCAACGTGCTGGAGGCGCGCGACACGGCGGCCCGCAACGCGGCCGGGTGGACGGTGTGCCTCGCGGAGCTGGACAAGTACGTGCGCGACGGCGTGGCCGACGGCCCCCACAGCACGGGCGCCGAGCCGTGGGAGGAGCACTACGCTGCCTACGTGGCGGCGGGCGTGCCGTCCGGCGCGCCGATCCCCAGCTGAGCCGTGCGCGACACGCTGGAGTGAGGGTAGAACAGCACCGTCGCGAAGCTCGCGACCTGCGTGAAGCCGACCTTGTCGTACGCCCGACGGGCCGGGTGGTTGAACCCGTTGACGTAAAGGCTCGACACCCGGCCCATGACGGCGAGCCGCTCGGCGACGGCGGCCGTGCCCGCGGTGCCAAGGCCACGGCCACGGTAGGCGGGATGCACCCACACCCCCTGGATCTGGCCCACGCGCGACGACAGCGCGCCCACCTCGGCCTTGAAGATCACCTGCTCGCCCTCGAACCGGGCGAACGCGCGGCCCGACGAGACGAGCTCGGAAACGCGGGAGCGGTATCCCGCGCCGCCGTCGCCCGCGCGGGGGTCGATGCCGACTTCTTCGGTGAACATCGCGATGGCGGCTGGGAGGTAGCGCTCGAGCTCGACCGGACGCACCGGGCGCACCAGTGGATCGGATGCCACCGCGGGTGGCCCCGCGAGCACCATCAGGGGCTGGTCGGCCCGCACTTCGCGGCACGGTGCCCAGTGCACGGCCAGGCTGTCCCACATCGGCAGCACCAGCTCGGCGCGCCCGACGATCGACGAGCAGCTACGCCCGCCGCGCCGGGCCCGGTCGGTGAACTGGCGTAGCGCGGCCCGATCGCCACGCAACGGCACGAGGTTGGCCCCGGAGAAACAGAGCCCTGACAGGTGTGAACCCGCCGACCACAGCTCACCACCGAGCCGCCACGGGTCCAGCCCTGCGACCTCGACCCGCGCTGCGACCATGCAGGCGGCCACCGGATCCTCGTCCAGAGCCGCGCGTACTCCAGCGCGGTCCCGGTCGTCAAGGAGCCGCGCTCCGGCGACACGAAGCACGTGTCTACGTTGCCATACCGTTCTTCCGCTGACGAGATCGGCCACCGGTCAGGCCCCCATGTTCGCTCGGCAAGCTCCGCTCAGGAGACCGTGACCTCTGGCCGGCCCGAGCCCGCCGCGCCGTCGGTGTCGTCCCAGCCCTCGGCGAGCTTCATGGCCTCCTCGATCAGCGTTTCGACGATCGCGTGCTCGGGGACGGTCTTGATGACCTCACCCTTGACGAAGATCTGCCCCTTGCCGTTGCCGGAAGCGACGCCGAGGTCGGCCTCCCTGGCCTCGCCCGGCCCGTTGACCACGCAGCCCATCACGGCGACGCGCAGCGGCACCTCCATGCCGGTGAGGCCTGCGGTGACCTCGTCGGCCAGCTTGTAGACGTCGACCTGGGCCCGCCCGCACGACGGGCACGAGACGATCTCCAGCTTGCGCGGGCGCAGGCCAAGCGACTGCAGGATCTGTGCTCCGACCTTCACCTCCTCAACGGGCGGCGCGGAGAGCGATACGCGGATCGTGTCGCCGATGCCCTGGCGCAGCAGCGCCCCGAACGCGACGGCCGACTTGATCGTGCCCTGGAACGTGGGTCCGGCCTCCGTGACACCAAGGTGCAGCGGGTAGTCGCACTGCTCGGCGAGCAGCTCGTAGGCGCGGATCATCACGACGGGGTCGTGGTGCTTCACCGAGATCTTGATGTCGTGGAAGTCGTGCTCGGCGAAGAGCGAGGCCTCCCACATCGCCGATTCGGCCAGAGCCTCCGGGGTGGCCTTGCCGTACTTCGCCATCAGCCGCTTGTCGAGGCTGCCCGCGTTGACGCCGATGCGGATCGGGGTGCCGTGGTCGCGGGCCGCGGCCGCGATCTCCTTGACCTGGTCGTCGAACTTGCGGATGTTGCCCGGGTTGACGCGCACGGCCGCGCAGCCCGCCTCGATGGCGGCGAACACGTACTTGGGCTGGAAGTGGATGTCGGCGATGACCGGGATCTGCGACTTGTGCGCGATCGCGGCCAGCGCGTCGGCGTCGTCCTGGCTGGGGCAGGCGACGCGAACGATGTCGCACCCCGTGGCCGTGAGCTCGGCGATCTGCTGGAGGGTGGCGTTGACGTCGGCGGTCAAGGTGGTCGTCATGGACTGCACGGAGATCGGGTACTCCGAGCCGACCCCGACCGGCCCGACGTGCAGCTGGCGCGTCGGGCGCCGGGTGGCCAGCGGTGTGGGGGCCGGTGCGGGCATGCCGAGGGAGACGCTCACGACCTCCAGTATTGCGCGTGGGCGCGCGCGGTGTGGTGAGACTCCTGCTACTGGGGAAGCACGACCGGGTTGATGATGTCGGCGACGAACAGCAGCCCGCTCCACGCGATGAACACCAGCGCCACCACGTAGGCCACCGGCATGAGCTTGGCCACGTCGACCGGGCCGGGGTCGGGACGTCCGAGTATCCGGGCGCCGCGCTTCTTGATGGCCTCCCAGATCGCCGGGAAGATCTGCCCTCCGTCCAGTGGCGGGATGGGCAGCAGGTTGAACAGGAACAACGAGATGTTCACGGCGGCCAGCAGTTGCAGGAAGAACGACAGCTCCGCAGCCGCGGGCGCGTCGAGCGCGAGGATCTGGCCGCCGATCCGGGAGGCGCCGACGATGCCGACCGGCCCGTTCTGGTCGCGCTTCTCCCCCAGGAACACCGAGCCGAACAGGCTCGGCACCCGCGACGGGAGCTGGATGAGCGCCTCGCCGGTGCGCCCGACGATGTCGCCGATCTGCACGAAGACCGCGCCAAAGCTCTGCCGGGCGTAGACGCCGACGAGCCCGACGCCCAGGAAGCTCGCCCGCACCGTCTGGCCAGGGTGGGCCGCGTCCTCGACCTGGTTGTCGATGAGCGTGGGCGTGAGCGTGACCAGCTGGCCACCGCGGTCGACGACCACCGTCACGGTGCCCTTGGCGCCCTGGATCGCGGCGCGGAGGGCGGTGCCGTCGTCGACACCGAGCGGCTTGCCGTTGAAGGACACGATCCGGTCGCCGGGCTGGAAGCCCGCCGCGGCGGCCGGGGTCTTCGGGGCGCCCGCCGGGCAGTTGTCGGACGCGGCGGACGCGGGAACCACGCACGCGCTGACCGTGCCGATGGTGGTGCCGCTCGTCGGCACGCCGATCCCCATCAGCACGATCGCGAAGAGGACCACCGCGAGAACGAGGTTCATGAACGGCCCCGCGAACATCACGATGATCCGCTTCCAGGGCGCGCGCATCCAGAACTGCCTGCCCTCGTCCTCGGGCCGCACGTCCATCGCCGACTGCTGCCGGGCGTCGTCGATGAGGCCTTGGAACGGGCCGGTGCGCCGGTCGCGCCCGAGCGTGGCGCCCTTGGCTGGCGGGATCATGCCGATCATGCGGATGTAGCCGCCGAGCGGGATGGCCTTGAGGCCGAACTCCGTCTCCCCGACCTTCCGCGACCAGATCGTGCGGCCAAACCCGACCATGAACTCGGGCACCTTGATGCCGAACCATCGCGCGGTGGTGAAGTGGCCGAGCTCGTGCCACGCGATCGAGAACAGGATGCCGAGGAAGAACAGCACGATCCCGAGGACGGTCATCATCGGGCGACTCCTGGGCGGTAAGCGAGCTCACGGGCCCGCGCACGGGCCCAGTCCTGGGCGGCCAGCACGTCCGCCACGGTAGTCGGGTTGGCCATCCAACCGTCGGCGATGTCGAGCACGCGGGCCAGCGTGTCGGTGATCTCGGTGAACGTGCAGGCGCCCGCGAGGAACGCACCGACGGCCTCCTCGTTGGCCGCGTTGAGCACCGCCGGAACGCAGCCACCGAGCGCACCGGCCGCGCGGGCGAGCCGGACGCCGGGGAACGCGTCGTCGTCGAGCGGTTCGAAGGTCCAGCTCAGCGCCGTGTCCCACCGGCACGACGGCGCCGCGCCCGGCAGTCGTTCCGGCCAGGCCAGCGCGAGCCCGATGGGCAGGCGCATGTCCGGGGGGCTGGCCTGGGCGAGGGTGGCCCCATCGCGGAACGCGACCATGGAATGCACGATGGACTGCGGGTGCACGACGACGTCGATGCGGTCGTAGGGAATTCCGAACAGCAGGTGCGCCTCGATCAGCTCCAGGCCCTTGTTGATCAACGTGGCCGAGTTGAGCGTGACCATCGGGCCCATGTTCCAGGTGGGATGGGCCAGCGCCTCGGCCACGGTGACGTCGGCCAGTTCCGCCCGGCGGCGTCCGCGGAACGGGCCGCCGGAAGCGGTGAGCACGAGCCGGTCCACCTCGGTGGCCCGGCCGCCGCGCAGGCACTGGGCCAGCGCGGAGTGCTCGGAGTCGACCGGCACGATCTGGCCGGGCGCGGCGGCCGCCGTGACGAGCGCGCCGCCCGCGACCAGGGACTCCTTGTTGGCCAACGCCAGCGTGGCGCCGGAGGCGAGCGCGGCCAGCGTGGGTCCGAGCCCGACCGCGCCCGTGATGCCGTTGAGGACCACGTCGACGCTCGCGGTGGCGGTGAGCTCGGTCGCGGCGTCCGGGCCCGCGGCCACCTCGGTGCCGGGCAGCAGGTCGCGCAGCGCGCGCGCCCCGTCCTCGGCCGCCACGGCCACCCGCCGCACGCCGTGCGCACGGACCTGCCGGGCGAGCAGCGCGACGTTGCCGCCGCCCGCCGCGAGCCCGGCGACGGTGAAGCGCTCGGGATGCCGGGCGATCAGCTCGAGCGCCTGCACGCCGATCGAGCCGGTGGAGCCCAGCACGAGCACGGATCGATTACCAGTCATCGCCTGCCATCATCCTCGGCCCGTTGTTGTGCGACGATACGGCCGTGGCGAGCAACTCCCGTGAGGTGGCGAAGTCCTCCCCGATTTCCCCTGACGACGAGCCGTCGGTCGAGTGGGGCTGGCACGGCGGTTTCCCCAAGGGCACGATCATCGGCGGCGTGATCACGATCATCCTGTGCATCGCCTTCATCCCCGGGCCATACCAGACCACGACGCAGTACCTCTGGCTCATCGGCGTCGCTCTGGCCGTCCTCGGGGGGATCATCGGGCACGTGATCCGGCAGCGGAACTCCTGGCGGCGCTAGTGCCGGGCAGCGGTGCGGCGGTCGAGCTCGAGGTCGACGGACGCACCGTGCGGATCTCCAATCCGGATCGCGTCTACTTCCCCGCCCGCGGCGAGACCAAGCTCGACCTCGCGCAGTACTACATCGCCGTCGGCGAGGGCGCCGTTCGCGCGCTGCACAACCGGCCGTGCATGCTGCACCGCTTCCCCACCGGCGTGACCGGCGAGAAGGTGCACCAGAAGCGCCTCCCGCGCGGCGCGCCCGACTGGGTTGAGACAGTGCGGGTGCACTTCCCGCGGTGGAACCGCACTGCCGACGAGCTGTGCGTCCAGCACGTGGCCGATCTCGTGTGGGCGGTGCAGATGTCGACGGTCGAGTTCCACCCCTGGAACTCCCGCCGCGGACACGTCGAGCAGCCGGACGAGTGGCGCATCGACCTCGACCCGATGCCGCGGGCGGCCTACGCCGACGTTCGGCGCGTCGCCCACGTCGCCCAAGAGGTCCTCGCCGAGATCGGCGCCGTCGGTTGGCCGAAGACCTCCGGCGGCAAGGGCATGCACGTCTACGTCCGGATCGAGCCCCGGTGGGGCTTCCAGGACGTGCGCCGGGCCGCGCACGCGTTCGCGCGGGAGGTCGGACGGCGCTGTGACCTGGTCGACCTGACGTGGTGGCGCAAGGACCGCGACCCGGCGTCGATCTTCGTCGACTACAACCAGAACACCAGGGACCACACGATTCGCTGTGCCTATTCGGTGCGTGGCGTGGCGGAGGCGCTGGTGTCGGCGCCGATCCGCTGGGACGAGGTCGACGACGCCGATCCCGGCGACTTCACGATCGCGACCATGCCGAAGCGGTTCGCCGAGCTGGGTGATCTGCACGCAGGCATCGACGACGCCGTCTACACGCTGGACGAGCTGCTGGAGTGGGCCGACCGCGACGCCCGCGACGACGACGAACCCCTCCCCGAGCTCGACTAGCCCCTGTGCGCGGATAACAGTGTTCTAGCACTCTTTTCCGCTCACGACCCCCGCCGCGGCCTCGAGCAGGGCGGCGTACGCGGCCGTCAGGTCCGGGAGCTGATAGTGGGCGTTCAGGCCGCTGGGGTTCGGCAGCACCCACACCCCGGTCGCGCCGAGCGGCTCCTGCGGCCCGACGACGGCGCCAGGGCGCGCGAACGCCGTCCGATACGCCGTGATCCCGACGACGGCCAGCCAGGCGGGCCGCGTCCGCGCCACCAGCTCCCGCAGCCGCACCCCACCCGCGACCAGCTCGGCCGCGGTGAGCTCGTCGGCCCGCGCGGTGGCGCGGGGCGCCATGTTCGTGATGCCGAGCCCGAGCGCGGCCAGCTCCCCCTGCTCGGCGGGGCGCAGCAGGCGCGGCGTGAACCCGGCGGCGTGCAGCACCGGCCAGAACCGGTTGCCGGGTCGCGCGAAGTGGTGCCCGGTGGCGGCGGAGACCAGCCCCGGGTTGATCCCGCAGAACAGCACCGAGAGCGGCGGATCGGCCTGCCCCGGCAGCACGTCGGGGATGGTCCGGTCGCGGGCGGCCGCGAGCTCGACAGCGGCGATGTGGGCCACCGGGGCAGCCTAGGCTGGGCCCGTGGACCTGCCCGTGATGCCACCCGTCAAGCCGATGCTGGCCAAGCCGCAGCCGAAGATCCCAGCCGGTAAGCTGTACGAGCCGAAGTGGGACGGCTTCCGCTCGATCATCTTCCGCGACGGCGACGACGTGGAGATCGGCAGCCGCAACGAGCGGCCGATGACCCGCTACTTCCCCGAGGTCGTCGACGCGGTGAAGGCCAACTTCCCCGAGCGCGCGGTGATCGACGGCGAGATCGTGGTGCTCGACCGCGACCGCAACTGCCTCGAGTTCGAGGTGCTCCAGCAGCGCATCCACCCCGCCGCGAGCAGGGTGAACCTCCTGGCGGTCGAGACGCCCGCCAGCTTCGTCGCGTTCGACCTGCTGGCGCTGGGCGACGAGGACCTCACCGAGCGGCCGTTTCGCGAGCGCCGGGCCCTCCTGGAGGAGGCGCTGGCCAAGGCGGGGCCTCCGGTGCACCTCACGCCCATCACCGACGATCACGCCGTAGCCACCGAGTGGTTCGACCAGTTCGAGGGCGCAGGGCTCGACGGGCTGATCGCCAAGGATCCGGAGGGCACCTATCAGCCCGACAAGCGTGTGATGACCAAAGTGAAGCACGAGCGGACCGCCGACTGCGTGGTCGCGGGCTACCGCGTGCACAAGTCAGGGCCGGACGCGATCGGCTCGTTGCTCTTGGGGCTCTACCAGGCCGACGGACACCTCGCCTCGGTCGGCGTGATCGGCGCGTTCCCGATGCCGACGCGGCGGGCGCTCATGCAGGAGCTGCAGCCGCTGGTCACCACGTTCGACAACCACCCATGGGCGTGGGCGCGGCAAGAGGAGGGCGACCGCACACCGCGCAAGGCCGAGGCGAGCCGCTGGAACGCAAACAAGGACCTCTCGTTCACGCCACTGCGGCCGGAACGGGTGGTCGAGGTGCGCTACGACTACATGGAGGGTGTGCGCTTCCGCCACACGGCGCAGTTCGTGCGGTGGCGGCCGGACCGAGAGCCGTCGTCGTGCACGTATGAGCAGTTGGAGCAGCCCGTGACGTTCGACCTGGCCGAGGTGTTGGGCCTCCCCTAAACGGTCGCCGCGAGCTGGCCGCAGGCGGCGGCGATCTCCCGGCCGCGGGTGTCGCGCACGGTGCAGGCGATCCCAGCCGCTTCCACTCGTCGCACGAACTCGTCCTGGCGCTTGCGCGGCGAGGCGTCCCACGCGCTGCCTGGCGTGGGGTTGAGCGGGATCAGGTTGACGTGCACCCGCTTCGCCCCGACCTGCTGCCGCAGCACCTTCCCGAGCAGCTCGGCGCGCCACGGCTGGTCGTTGACGTCGCGGATGAGCGCGTACTCGATCGACACCCTCCTGCCGGTGGCCGTGGCGTAGCGGCGCGCGGCAGCGAGCACCTCCGCCACCTTCCACCGCGTGTTGACGGGCACGAGGGTGTCGCGAAGCTCGTCGTCGGGCGTGTGCAGGGAGACGGCAAGGGTCACCGGGAGACCCTCGGCGGCGAGCCTGTCGATGGCAGGAACGAGGCCGACCGTGGAGACCGTGACGCCGCGCGCGGAGATCCCGAGCCCGTCGGGGACGGGCGCGACAATGCGCCGGACCGCGGCGACCACCCGGTTGTAGTTCGCCAGTGGCTCCCCCATGCCCATGAACACCACGTTGGAGAGGCGGACCGGGACGCCAAGCGCGCCGTCGCGAGCGGCGGCCGCGGCCTGGCGTACCTGCTCGACGATCTCGGCGGTGGACAGGTTGCGCTGCAGACCACCTTGGCCGGTGGCGCAGAACGGGCACGCCATGCCGCACCCGGCCTGGCTGGACACGCAGACCGTCGCTCGGTCCGGGTAGCGCATCAGCACGGTCTCGGCGCGGGTGCCGTCGTGCGCCGCCCAGAGCGTCTTGTGGGTAGCGCCCTCGTCGCAGGCCAGCTCCTTCACCGGGGTGACGAGCGGTGGCAGCAGAGTGGCGAGGGACTCCCGTGCCGCCCCGGGCAGGTCGGTCATCGCGGCGAGGTCGGCGCTGAGGTGGCCGAAGTAGTGGCGGGCGAGCTGGTCGGCCCGGAACGCGGGCAGGCCCAGCTCGGCGACGACAGCGCGCCGCTCCGCGGGCTCGAGGTCGGCGAGATGGCGGGGCGGCAGCGCGCGCTTGGGCGCGTCGAACACGAGGGGAAGGGCGGTCATGGCGCCTTCCAGTGTGCCCTATGCCCGGCCGCCCCCTGGCCACGATCGCCGGCTCGGTGCGTCAGCGGCCAGATGTGGCACGGTTTCGCACCGAACCGGCGATCACGGGCGGGCGCGGGCCTCGGCGAGCAAGCCGCTGCGCTGGGCGCCCGCGAGCCAGATCACGACCCCGCCCGCCAAGCCGACCAGACCCTGGGACATCAGCGTGCCCGCGGAGTCCAGCGCGAAGAGCGCACCCGTTGCGGCAAGCACGAGCAGCAGGCCGCCCGCGGCCAGCACCGCCCGGTCGTCGAGCATGGAGGCCACGGGGAACAGCGCGACACCGGTGACGGCGCAGGCCACGGGCACGGCGAGTTCGCCGAGGCCCGCCATTCCGAGCAGCGGTCCCGCAGCCACGCCGGCCACGATGGCCACGAACGCGATGCGCAACAGGCGGCCGCGGGCGCCCGGCGCTAGCGGCTCGCCGCCGCCGCCGCGGCGGCGCAGGGCGGCGATCAGGCCGCCTGTGACCCCGATGCCCGCAGCGAGCACGACGGTGCCGAGGCCGGTCGACAGCGCGACGGCGCCGACGGTCCACCACAGGCCACCCAGAAGCGGCTCGAGGAAAGGCACGACGGGAGAGCGCATGCACCCACGGTAGCGATGCGGGGATGGGACCCTCCCCGGGTGGGGGTGGCTACCGGATGAGCTGCTTGTGCCGCACGTGCAGGCGGTAGCCCACCGGGATCGTCACGCCGGTGCACTGCGCGAGCGCTCGGGCGGCCACGGCGGCCGAGAACTCGATCCGCAGCACGGCCTCGCAGGTCGGGCGGTCGGGGAAGCGCCAGATCGTCGGGATCCGCCGCAGCGAGAAGCCCTGCCTGCTGAAGAAGCGCTCCGCGGCCACCGGGTCGTAGTGCGGGATGTCGGCGCGCATCCAGTCGCCGTAGGGCGAGGCGGTGGCGTCGAGGTCGACGATCGCGAGCGCGCCACCGGGACGAAGCACCCGCCACGCCTCGGCCAGCCCGGGCTCGCAGCCTTGGCCGAAGAAGTAGGCGGTGCGCGCGTGGACGAGGTCGACCGATGCGTCGGCCAGCGGGAGCCGCCCCGCCTCCCCCCGCACCACCGGCAGCCCCCCGGCCTGCGCGCGCTCCACCAGCGGGGCATAGGGTTCGACGCCGAGGACGGACCGGGCGCCCTCGAAGAAGCGCAGGTGGAAGCCGTCGCCGCAGCCGACGTCGATGACGTCGCGACCAGCCCACGGCACCTCGTCGCACAACGCGGCCCATACGGCGCCCTCGACGTCCTGCGCCGCGTTCTCCTGCGCGTAGATCTCGGGCCAGCGCCAGATGTTGGGGCTGGGGATGCTCACGCGCCCGCCGCGTTCGCTGCGCCGCTGTGTCGATTGGTGAACTCGTTCACGCGGGAACGAGCACGCCAAGCGCCGCCCAGGCGACGAGCGCCGTGGGCAGGAGTGAGTCGAGCCGGTCCAGCAGGCCACCGTGGCCTGGCAGAAGGGTGCCCATGTCCTTGATGCCGAGGTCGCGCTTGACGAGCGACTCGATGAGGTCGCCGGTGGTGGCGGAGACGACGAGCAGCGCGCCCGTGAGCACCCCCGCCCACCACGGCCCGTGCAGCAGGAGGAGGACGCTGAGCGCCCCCGCCACCATCCCGGTGACCAGCGAGCCCGCGAAGCCCTCCCACGACTTCTTGGGGCTGATCGTGGGCGCCATCGGATGCCGCCCCGCGAGCACGCCCGCGGTGTAGCCGCCGACGTCCGACGCGACCACGCAGATCACGAACGTCAGCACGCGCGCGGCACCGTCCGGTGAGACGGCCATCAGCGTGGCAAAAGAGGCGAACAGCGGCACATACGCCGCAGCGAAGATGCCCGCCGTGACGTCGCGGACGTAGTGCTCGGCGCCTGCTGGCATTCGCCACAGGAGCACCCCGAGCGCGGTGGCCGCGAACGCGATCGCGACGGCCATCGCGCCGAACGGCCAGGCCAGCCACACCATGGCCTGCCCGCCGACGAGGAGCACCGGCAGCGGCACCCGGATGTCGGCACCGCGTCGCAACGCCCCCGCCAGCTCCCATGTGCCCACGGCGACGGCCAGCGCCACCACCGGGATGAACCAGTGTCGCTCGATCAGCAGCGACGCCAGCACGACCGCGCCGAGCCCGACGCCGACCCCGATGGCCGCGACGAGGTTGCGGCCCGCACGCCCGGCGGCCCGACCCTTGCCGCGCGATGGTGCGGACACGGCGGGCGTATCGGGATGGCTGGCTGTCATCAGACCTCGAGCAGCTCGGCTTCCTTGTGTTTCACCAGCTCGTCGATCTGGTGGACATATCGGTCGACGGTGTGCTGGAGCTCCTTCTCGGCGCGGCCGACCTCGTCTTCGCCTGCCTCGCCGTCACGCACGATGCGGTGCAGCTCCTCCATCGCCTTGCGGCGCAGGCTGCGGATCGTGACGCGGGCGTCCTCGCCCTTGCCGCGGGCGACCTTGACCATCTCGCGGCGGCGTTCCTCGGACAACTGCGGCACGACGATGCGGATGATCTGTCCGTCGTTGGAAGGGTTGACACCCAGGTCGGAATCGCGGATCGCCTTCTCCAGCGATCGGAGCGAGCTCGCGTCGTACGGCTTGATGATCACCATCCGGGCCTCGGGGATGTTGATCGATGCGAGCTGGTTGATCGGGGTCATCGCACCGTAGTAGTCGACGGCGACGCGGGAGAACATGTTCGGCGTGGCGCGGCCCGTGCGGACGCTGGCCAGGTCGTCCTTGGCCACCGAAACCGCCCGCTCCATCTTCTCCTCGGCGTCGAAGAGCGTCTCTTCGATCATGGCCTGACCCCACCTTCCACGCGCTCGGGTGTGCTGACCAGCGTGCCGATCCTCTCACCTCGGACCGCTCGCGCGATGTTGCCCTCGGTGAGAAGATTGAAGACGATGATCGGCATCTGGTTGTCCATGCAGAGGCTGAACGCCGTGGCGTCGGCGACCTTGAGCCCCTGCTCGAGCACGTCGCGATGGGTGATCTCGTCGTAAAGCTTGGCGTCCGGGTCGACCCGCGGATCGGCGTTGAATACCCCATCGACGTTCTTGGCCAACAGCAGCACCTCCGCGCCGATCTCGAGGGCCCGTTGGGCGCCCGCGGTGTCGGTGGAGAAGAACGGCATGCCGACGCCCGCGCCGAAGATCACGACACGGCCCTTCTCCAGGTGTCGGATGGCGCGGCGGGGGATGTAGGCCTCTGCGACCTGGCCCATCGTGATGGCCGTCTGCACCCGGGTGTCGACGCCGTGCTCGCGCTCCAGGAAGTCCTGCAGCGCGAGGCAGTTCATCACGGTGCCGAGCATGCCCATGTAGTCGGCGCGGGCCCGGTCCATGCCGCGGTGGTGCAGCTCGGCGCCGCGAAAGAAGTTGCCGCCGCCGATGACCACCGCCATCTGCGCGCCGGACTTGACGACCGCGGCGATCTGCCGAGCCACGGCCTCGACTACATCGGGATCGACCCCGACGGCGCCGCCGCCGAACATCTCGCCGCCGAGTTTGAGCAACACGCGGCCGAATCCTGGGCGGGCGTCGGGGGCGATCCTGACGTCGGTCATCCGCTCAGGCCTGGCCGACCTCGAAGCGGGCGAAATCCTTGACGGTGACGCCTGCCGCGTCCAGAAGGGCCTTCACCGTCTTCTTGGGCTCCTGGACCGAGGGCTGCTCCAGCAGCACCTCGTCCTTGTAGAAGCCGTTGATCCGACCCTCCACGATGCGCGGGAGCACCTGCTCGGGCTTGCCCTCCTCGCGCGCGGTCGCCTCGGCGATGCGGCGCTCGTTCTCCAGCACGTCACCCGGCACGTCCTCCCGGGTGCGGTACCGCGGCCGGGCCGCGGCGATGTGCATCGCGACGCCCTTGGCGAGCTCGTCGTCGGAGCCGTCGTAGGCGACGATCGCGCCGATGGCGGGCGGCAGGTCGGACGAGCGGCGGTGCAGGTAGAGCGCGACCGGGCCGTCCACGTGGATGTAGCGCCGCAGCTCCAGTTTCTCGCCGATGCGCGCCGAGAGGGCCAGCACGGCCTCCTCGACGGTGCCACCACCATCGGCACCGTCGAGCGGGGCCGCCTTGAGCGCGGCAAGATCAGCAGGCTTCTGGTCGACCGCGACCCGCAGGATCTTGTCGGCGAGCGCCTGGAAGTCGGCGCTCTTCGCCACGAAATCGGTCTCGCAGTTCAGCTCGACCATCGTGCCGCCCTCGGCCGCGATGAGCCCGTTGGCCGTGTCGCGGCCCGCGCGCTTGCCCACGTCCTTGGCGCCCTTGATGCGCAGCAGCTCGACGGCCTTGTCCAGCTCGCCGTCGGACTCCTCGAGGGCCTTCTTGCAGTCCATCATCCCGGACCCGGTGAGGTCCCTGAGCTTCTTGACGTCGGCGGCGGTGTAGTTCGCCATCTCGATTGCCTCTTCGTTCCTTTCGCGTCAGCTCGCGCTGGCGCCGTTGCTGGTGGAGACCGGGGCCGACGAAGTGGCCGCACCGGGCGCATCGACGGTGCCTGCGTCGGTGAGGCTCGCGCCGTCCGAACCGGCACCTGCGGGCAGCAGGTCGCGCTCCCACTCGGCGAGCGGCTCGTCGGCGGCGACGCCCTCGGGCTTGTCGTCACCGCCACCGCTGCGGGCCGAGCGCGCCATGAGGCCGTCAGCGGCGGCGCGCGCGATCACCTTGGTGAGCAGCGCGGCCGAGCGGATGGCGTCGTCGTTGCCCGGGATCGGGTAGTCGACCTCGTCGGGATCGCAGTTGGTGTCGAGGATCGACACGACCGGGATGCCCAGCTTGCGGGCTTCGCCGACGGCGATGTGCTCCTTCTTCGTGTCGACGACCCAGATGGCGCTCGGGACCTTGGTCATGTCCCGGATACCGCCGAGAGTCTTCTCCAGCTTCGTCTTCTCGCGGGTGAGCATGAGGATCTCCTTCTTGGTGCGACCCTCGAAGCCCCCCGTCTGCTCCATCGTCTCCAGCTCCTTCATGCGCTGGAGGCGCTTGTGCACGGTCTGGAAGTTGGTGAGCATCCCGCCGAGCCAGCGCTGGTTGACGAACGGCATGTTGACCCGGCCCGCCTCGTCGGCGATGGCCTCCTGGGCCTGCTTCTTGGTGCCGACGAACATGATCGTGCCGCCGTGCGCGACGGTCTCGCGCACGAACTCGTACGCGCGGTCGATGTAGGACAGCGTCTGCTGCAGGTCGATGATGTAGATGCCGTTGCGCTCGGTGAGGATGTAGCGCTTCATCTTCGGATTCCAGCGCCGGGTCTGATGCCCGAAATGCACGCCGGAATCCAGCAGTTGCTTCATGGTGACGACGGCCATCGCCGGTGACACCCTTCCGTTCGGGGCGCGACCGCCGGGGCGGGCGCGCGCGGTTGGCTGCGGCGCGCCGGCAGGCGGCACCGCCCTGGCGTCCGTGCCGGCGGCCGGACCCATCGAGACGGGACCGCCCGGCCGCCGTTCCGGCACTGCCTCGGTCTGGCCGGGACATGTCGGTTACGCGGGCGCGCGAAGTCACCCCAGTCAGCTGCGGGGCGCACGTCGAGTGTACGCGTGGCGGTGGACCGGGTTCGCGCGGCGTCGGCCATCCGGGCTCGGTTGTCCACATCGCGCGCTGCGATCCACAGATCGGACGAATCGGCCCCGGTCGGCGGCTGGGCACGCGAGGCTCGGCCCCATGGGTCTTCGACCGGTATGGGCGGCGTTGCGGCGGGTGGTTCTGCCTGCGGTGGTCACGGTGGTGATCGCGGCCCCATCAGCCGCCTCGCCGAGCGGCCCCGCCACCGCCGCGTGGGTCGCCAATGCTGCGCCGGCCGCCGACGCCCCGCCAGCCACCGCCGCCGTACCCGCCGCTGCGCCGGTCGCCGCCCCCAACGCCGTCCCACCTCGTACACCACCGCGCACCACCGGAGCGGGCCCGCCCACAGCGCCGACGGCCCGGCTCGACCCCCCTACGCCGCCACCGCGCACCACCGGAGCGGGCCCGCCCGCAACCCTCGCCCCTGCCTCCGCCCCACCGCCGCTTCTGGAGGGCGGCGGGGCGCCGATCGAGGTCGAAGCACCCGTGGACGAGCCCCGGTACACCTGGCCGCTGCGCCCGCCGCCCGCCGTACTCACGCCGTTCGGAGCGCCGGAGGATCCATTCGGGCCGGGCCATCGGGGCGTCGACCTCGCCGGGACCGTTGGTCAACCGGTGCTGGCGGCGCGCGGGGGCACGGTGGTCTTCGCGGGTCTCGTCGCGGGGAAGGGTGTGGTGTCGGTCCAGCACGACGACGGCCTGCGCACGACCTATGAGCCGCTCATGCCCGTCGTTCTCGCGGGTGCGGTGGTGGCGACCGGCGATGTGCTCGGTGCCCTGGCTACGGGCCATCGCGGCTGCGCGTCGGCCTGCCTGCACTGGGGTGTGCGGCGCGATCGACTGGAGTACCTCGATCCGCTCGTCTTGCTCCGCCCGCCGTGGGTTCGTCTGCTGCCCGTGCCGGACCCCTGGCCAGACCCGTGAGTCAGGTCCGCGCCAGCTCGTCGAGCCTGCCACGCAGCCGCCCCACGAGGCGGGCGTGCAGCTGGCACACCCGCGACTCGGTCACCCCGAGCATCCGGCCGATCTCGGCGAGCGTCCGGTTTTCCAGGTAGTAGAGCTGGATGACCGTCCGGTCCCGCTCACCGAGCCCGGCCACGGCGGTGTTGAGCTGTCGCATTGTCTCCCGCGCCTGCACGACGGCCATCGGATCGGGCGCCGCGTCGGTGAAGAGCTCCGAAACGCCGCCCCCGATCTCGTCGAGTGCCTCCACGCTCAGCACCTGCACCTGCCGGATCAAACCCTGAACGTCGCGGAGCGGCAGGTGCATTTCGGCGGCGACCTCGCGGTCGGTCGCAGCACGCTGGAGACGCCGCTCAAGTCGCTCCTGAGCCCGTTCGAGCTCGCGGACCCGGCCCCGTACGGTGCGGGGCACCCAGTCCTGGGCGCGCAGCTCGTCCAGGATCGCGCCGCGGATCCGTTGCACGGCGAAGCTCTCGAAGCGCGGGCAGCGCTGCGGGTCGAAGCGCTCAATCGCGTCGATGAGACCGAAGATGCCGCTCTGGGTGAGGTCGGCGTGGTCGACGTGCGTGGGTAGCCCCACGATCACCCGATGCGCCACGACCCGCACGAGCGGGGTGTACCGCACGACGAGCCTGTCGCGGGCGTGGCGGGTTGGCGCCGCGAGATAATCCGTCCATTGCTCGTCGAGTCGCTCGGCAGCCGCCGAATCCGGATCGGTGTCGTCTGCCTGCGGGGGAAGTGCGCGCACCTGGGTCGAAACGATCGGCCCTCGCCACGCTCTGAGCTGCACAGACCCGGCGTGCAGGGGCTCACGCCCGTGGATGCGCCTGCTCATGGACCACCTTCAGCCGTTCGACCGTCACATGCGTGTAGAGCTGTGTGGTCGCTAGCTTAGCGTGACCGAGCAACTCCTGTACGTAACGGAGGTCCGCGCCGCCCTCCATCATGTGCGTCGCCGCGGCGTGCCGGAGGCCGTGCGGCCCGACGTCCGGAACACCGGGTATGGCGGCGGCCGCCCGATGCACAACGCCACGCGCCACCCGTGGGTCCAGGCGCTTCCCGCGGGCTCCGAGCAACAGTGCGGGAGGCGAGGTCGGGGTGACGAGCCGCGGTCGACCTGCAGCAAGCCACCGGTCAAGAGCCGCCGAGGCCGGCGCGCCGTAGACGACCGTACGTTCCCTGGCACCCTTGCCGAGCACGCGCAACGTCCGGCGGCCGGTATCGATGTCGTCGAGGTCGAGGCCGCACAGCTCCGCCACCCGCACGCCGGTGGCGTAAAGCAACTCCAGCACCGTGAGGTCGCGCAAGGCCAGCGGGGCGCCCTCCTCGGCCCCCGTGCCTGCGGCGTCAAGCACGGCAGCGGCCTGCTCCGGTGCGAGCACGGTCGGCAGCGCGCGGCGCGGCCTCGGCGAAACGAGCCGTACACCGGGGTCGATGGACAGGTGTCCAACGCGATGGGCCCAGCCGGTGAAGGTGCGTGCCGCCGCGGCCCGTCGCGCGAGTGTGGACCGGCTGGCATGAGCGGCGTGCCCCTCGGCGAGCCAGCGGCGCAGCGCCGCCAGGTCGAGCGCGGCGATGTCATCGAGGCCCGACAACAACGGTATGAGATCCGCGCGGTACGCCCGCACGGTGTGCGCCGACCGGCCACGTTCCAGCGTGAGGTACCGGAGGAACTCCGCCAACAGCGCGGCAACGGTGGGCCTGAGCTCCGGCGCGGGGGGCACCGGCAGACAGTCTGACGTCGACGACCTGAGGTCAAGCACCGCCACGCGGCGTGCCCCAACGCGAGCGGCAAACCTCTCACGGCGGGCGAGGCTGACGTCCGGGGCGCTCGTGGAGATGGGCGCGGTGAGACCGCCCACACCCGTGGTCGCGGGGCCGCGCTCGCGCGAGCGTGGACTCCGCGATGGCGATCATGTTGGTCGCCCGCCGAGCGGCCGCTGCCATCGACCGCCGACGTGCTCGACCAGCTCCCGGCGGACGAGTTCGTCCAGTGCCGCGCGCACCGCGTTGGGCGGCACACCGGCCTCGGCGGCGAGCCACGCGACCCCGTGCGCGGCCCGCGCTGGCAGGGCGTCGTGGACGACAGCCGCGAGGGCGCTGAGCCCGTCGGTGGGCCGCGCACCCCCGGCCGGGGGGTCCTCCGCGAGGTACTGGCCGATGCGGCCAACCTCCTCCAGCACCTCCTCGACGCGGGTGACCAGGATCGCGCCGTCGCGGATCATGCCGTGACAGCCCGCGGAGCGGCCGGAGGTAGCCGGGCCCGGTACCGCCATCACCGGTCGGCCGAGCGCGCGGGCGTCGGCGGCCGTGCGCTGTGCGCCGCTGCGCAGCCCGGCTTCCACCACGACCGTGCCAGCAGCAAGGCCCGCGATGAGCCGGTTGCGAACCAGGAATCGGTGCCGGGCGGGCACGGATCCGGGTGGGTACTCCGACACGACCAACCCCTCGGCCGCGATCAACTCGAGCAACGCCTCGTGCGCTGCGGGATAGCTGCGGTCGACACCACAGGCCAACACGGCGACCGTCGGGCCTGCGGCGGCGAGCGCCCCTCGGTGTGCGGCGCCGTCGATACCGATCGCGGCGCCGGAGACCACCGTGAACCCGGCCGCTGCCAGTCCGGCGCCGAGCTCGCCCGCCATGTGCAGGCCGTAGCCCGTGGCCGCTCGCGCCCCCACGATTGCCGCCGCTTGGTCGCAACGCTCGGCGAGCGCACCCGACCCGCGCACCCACAGCGCGATCGGCGCCGCCAGCTCCCCGCGTGCAGGCCGGGCGGCGGCCCCGATCCGGCCTCGGCGCGGTCCCAAGGCCATGCTCTCGCCGCCACCCACCGCGGTGCGGAGGCGTAGGCCGCGGCCGTCGGATGCGCCACTTGGCGGTGGCCCGCTGCGAGGCGGGTCGTCATGGGCCCAGTCGTCACCGGCCGAGCCGCCAGTAGGCGGCACATCATGGGGCGTGCCGTAGGCGGCGTTGTCCAACGCCGCGAAGACCCAGTGCGGCCACCCCGAGTGCTCGGGAGTGAGGAGCCGCCCGCCGCAAGCCCTGGCGAGCGCGAGGTCCTCGTCGACGCGGTCGACGGCGCGGCGAGCCGCGGTCTCCCGTGCGACACCCTCCGGCACGGCTCCCGCCCTGACCCGCGCGGCCGCCTCCACCGGCCCGACGGCCGCGACGAGCCAAGCCATGGCGGGCGCGGGCGGCTCGGCCACCCGGGACAGGTAGGCCCGGGCCTGCAGCACCTCCTCGCTCGGCCCCGGCACCGCCCCGGCCGAACCCGGTACCTCCGTCGCCCGGCCTGCCACCTCCTCAGCAGGGCCGGGTGCCGCGCTCATGCCGCCCTCCGGTCGCGGAAGAACAGCGCGGTCTCGACGTGCTCCCGTTCGGGGCGATCCCTTCCGACGAGGTCAGCCAGCGTCCAGGCCACCCGCAAGGCCCGGTCGGCGCCGCGCGCGGTGACCGCACCCGCGCGCAGCGCCGAGTCCAGCGGCCGGACAACGCCTGCGGGCAGCGCGAACCGCGTGCGGAGGACCGGGCCCGGCACTTCGGCATTCGTGGCCCAGCCGTGCTCGGCCCAGCGTGTCGCGGCCGCCTGCCGCGCCGCGATCACCCGGCTCCGCACGGTCGCCGTGCTCTCGGTGGGATGCGCGATCGTCGCCAACGTGGTGATCGGCATCATTCGTGCCCGCAGGTCGACCCGGTCGAGCAGCGGCCCGGACAAGCGACCGAGGTAGCGGCGCCGCACGAGCGAGGGGCACACGCAGTCGCGATCGTGCGCGGGCGCACAGGGGCACGGGTTGGCGGCGAGCACCAGTTGGAACCGCGCCGGGTACTCGATCGTGCCCTCGGCCCGCGACAGCCGGACCGTGCCCTCCTCCAGCGGGGTGCGCAGCGCATCGAGGAGGTGGGGCGCCCACTCGGGGGCTTCGTCCAGGAAGAGCACGCCCCGATGGGCCATCGAGGCGGCTCCGGGGCGGGGCAGGCCGCTGCCACCGCCGATGAGTGCCGCCATCGACGTGGAGTGGTGCGGTGCGACCAGCGGGGGCACGGTGGTGAGCACTCCGGAATCGGGCAGCCGCCCGGCGGCGGACCTGATCGAAGCCAGCGCCAGCGCCGCCGATGCGTCGAGCCGTGGCAGGAGTCCGACGAAGCGCTGGGCCAGCATCGTCTTGCCGGTGCCCGGTGGCCCGACGAGCAGCATGTGGTGGCCTCCCGCCGCGGCGATCTCGCAGGCGTGCCGCGCATCGTCCTGCCCGACGACGTCCGCGAGATCGAGCTGCGGCTCCTCCGCAACCGGCGCCGGACGAGGGCTCGGCCGCCGCAGCTCCAGCTCCCCTTGGAGCCAACCCAGCACCTCGGCCAAGGTGGCCGCCCCGTACACCTCCAGGCCGTTGACGAGCGATGCCTCAGCCAGCGCTGCCGCGGGCACGACCACCCGAGCGACGCCCGCCGCGCGAGCGGCGAGCAGACAGGGCAGCACCCCGCGGACCGGCCGCAGCCGCCCGTCCAGCGCCAGCTCGCCCAGCAACACGGTGCCGTTCAACGCAGGCTGGGGCAGGATCCCGTCGGCCGCGAGGACAGCGCACGCCAGCGCCAAGTCGAACCCGCTCCCGGCCTTGCGCAGCATGGCGGGCGACAGCGCCAGAACGATCCGTTCGTTCGGCCACGGCCAGCCGGAGTTGACCACCGCCGCCCTGACGCGGTCCTTCGCCTCGTGCAGCGCGGCGTCCGGCAGCCCGACGAGATGGATGCCGGGCAGCCCACCCCCGACATCCGACTCGATCTCCACCAGATGCCCTGCGACCCCGAGCAGGGCCACCGACCAGGTGCGCGCCAGGCCCATCAGAATGCCGCCTCGTAGTGGTGCACCCGGACCGGTGCGCCGGGCTCGGCGAGCACCGCGAGCACGTCGTAGCGCACCTCCACCCACGGGACGTGGTGGGCCGCGAGCCACGCGCCTGCGATGTGCCGGATGCGGCGGGCCTTCCGCGCGTCGACCGCCTCGGCGGGCAGGCCGTAGCGGGTGCTCGACCGCGTCTTGACCTCGCACACCACCAGCCGGGCGGAATCGGTGGCCACGATGTCGAGCTCGCCGAGCCGACAGCGCCAGTTGCGGTCGAGCACCACGAGGCCCTGCTCGGTGAGGTACGCCGCCGCGAGATCCTCGCCCCGTCTACCGAGGGCGTCCTTCGCTGCCATGGCTCCACGATGGCGCGGCAGCGCGCCGCTCGGGCCGGGTTGTCACAATCTGTGGACAGCCGAGCGCGATGTGGACAACTCGGGGCCGATGTTCGCTCCGCAAGCTCCGCTCAGCGCCGATGTTCGCTCCGCAAGCTCCGCTCAGCGCCGATGTTCGCTCCGCAGCCCCGCTCAGCGCCGATGTGCGCTCCAGCAAGCTCCGCTCAGGAGCCGAACTGGTTGCCCTCCGGCAGCCGCAGATCGGGCTTGTCCAGCTCCTCGATGTTGACGTCCTTGAACGTCAGCACCCGCACGTTCTTGACGAACCTGGCAGGCCGGTACATGTCCCAGACCCAGGCGTCGGACATCCGGACCTCGAAGTAGATCTCGCCGTCCGGGTTGCGGGGCGTGACGTCGACCGAGTTCGCGAGGTAGAAGCGGCGCTCGGTCTCCACGACGTAGGAGAACTGGGACACGATGTCCCGGTACTCCTTGTAGAGCGTGAGCTCCATCTCGGTCTCGTACTTCTCGAGATCCTCGGCGCTCACGGTTCCAGTCCTCCCTCTCCCGCGTCGGACGGCCCGACCGGCAGCAGTTCATTCTGGACCAGTGCGCTCGGTAGCTCGAACCGGGAGGCCCACGCCCCCCGCACGTTCACGAACGAGTAGCGATGCACCGGGCTGGGACCGTGCTCGGTGAGCGCGGCGTCATGGACGGGCGTGCAGTAGCCCTTGTGCTCGGCGAACCGGTACTGCGGAAGCTCGGCGTCGAGCGCGACCATCATGCGGTCCCTGGTGACCTTGGCCAGCACGGAGGCGGCCGCCACGCAGGCCGCCACCTGATCGCCCTTCGGCACCGCGAGCGTCGGTCGGCCGAAGCCGCGCACCGGGAAGCCGTCGGTGAGCACGTAACCGGGCGGGCGGGCCAGCCCGGCGACCGCGCGTCGCATGCCCTCGATGTTCGCGACGTGCACGCCGCGCCGGTCGACCTCGTCGACCGGGATGACCACAACGCAGAGGTCGGCTGCCCACCGCGTGATCAGGCCGAAGTACTCCTCGCGCGCGGCAGGGGTGAGCAGCTTGGAGTCGGTGAGACCGTCCAGGCGCCGCGCGTCGCCGGGTCGCAGGACGCAGGCTGCGACGACGAGCGGCCCGGCGCAGGCCCCACGCCCCGCCTCGTCGACGCCCGCGACGGGGCCGAGCCCATGCCGGTGCAGCGTGGTCTGGAGGGTCCAGCTCCCGGCGGAGCGGCGAACGATGGCCCGCGCAGGGCGGAGCTCCGCGGGCAACAGCACGCGAGGCCTGCGGGACGGACGGCGTTGGCCCGCGGTCACGTCCGGCGCCGCGGCAGGAACTCGCCCAGCTCACGCTCCCGCCTCCGCAAGACGACGAGCGGGAGCAGGCCGATCATGCCGAGCGCGGCGGGGGCGCCGGTGTCGCCGCCCAGCGCCGCAGCCGTCGTCTGCGGATCGGGCGACGGGATCGTGCCGACCCTGGCGAACGGCAGCACGATGAAACGCGCCCGGCCGATGACGTTGGAGATCGGGACGGGGCCGTGCCCAGGCACCCGGGAATCCGCCGAGTTGTTGCGGCTGTCGCCCATCATCCACAGCTCACCCGCGGGCACCTTGACCGGCCCGAACGCATCCTGCCGGGCCGTACCCGCCTCTGGGAGGAAGTAGATGTAGGGCTCGTCGAGCGGTTTGCCGTCGACGAGTACCCGGTTGCGGGAGTCGCAGCACTGCACGGTCTGCCCGCCGACGGCGATGACGCGCTTGATGAAGTCCTTCTCGTCGGGCGGGGCGAGGCCGATCAGCGAGCCGAGGCCCTGCAGTGCGCGCACGACGACGTTGTTGGGCTCCTCGGCCGTGAATTCGCTGGTCCAGCCGTCCGGGCCGCGGAAGACGACGACGTCGCCCGGCGTCGGGTCCGAGAACCGGTACGTCATCTTGTCGACGAGCACGCGGTCGTTGTTGCAGCCGGTGCACCCGTGCAGGGTGGTCTCCATCGACCCGGACGGGATCACGTAGACCTTCGCGATGAACGTCTGGATGAGGAACGTCAGCAGCAGTGCGACAACGACGAGGATCGGCAGTTCTTTCCAGAACGTCGGCCTGCGACGCTTGCCGCCGCGGGCCTTGCGGCCCCCGGCGGCGGCCTGCTCTCGGTAGGCGGAGGCGGGGCGTTCGTCTGGCGATTCGCCCGTCCTCCTGCGGCGCCGCCGGAGGACGGGCACGTCGTCAGCGGGTTCTACGGCCTTGGCCAGGCCGTTGGGCACCGTGGGCTGCTCCACGGGCTCGCCAGGGCCGGAACCGAACCCGGCCGGTGCCGGGTGGGCGCCGGTGCTCCACGCCTGCTGTGCGGGCCCGTCGGCCGGGCCGGTGCGACGCGGCGGCGGGACGTCGCTGTGAATACGGCCGGGCGCCGAGACGCCCTCGGCAGGTGGCAGCGGGTGGCGCCCGCTGTGCAGGCCACCGGGCGGCGGCCCGTGCCAGGTGCTGGGGCCGTCGGGCGGCGACCCTGCATGCGTGGCCGGGCCATCGGGGACGGCGAAGCGGGCGATGTCCCTCCCGTTCGTCGCCGGAGGCCTGCCACGTGCGGGTGGGGCATGGCCGTTGCGCGGGAGACCATTGGTCCCGGGCTGCGCAGGAGCGACATCGCCCACCGGCCACGGCGTGGACGGCAGCCGGGTCGGGGCCGGAGAAGTGGGCAAACCGGGCGGCCCCGGCGCTCCGGGCGGCTCCCAGCCGGAAGGCACGTCGTTCACGCCGTGCCGCGAAGGCTGGGCCCGCCGGTCGTCGGGGAGCTCGGGGAGGGCCACGCTCACGAAGGCTACGCCGAACCGTGCCGTGCGGTCAGGACGCCGACGGGGTCTCGCGCTTCTCCTTGATCTTGGCGGCCTTCCCGCGCAGGTCGCGCAGGTAGTAGAGCTTGGCGCGACGGACGTCGCCGCGGGTGGCGACCTCGATCCGGTCGATGTTCGGCGAGTGCACCGGGAAGGTGCGCTCGACGCCGACCCCGAACGAGATCTTGCGGACCGTGAAGGTCTCCCTGGCACCCGCGCCGTGCCTGCGGATCACGACACCCTGGAACACCTGGATGCGCGACCGGTTGCCCTCGATGACCTTGACGTGCACCTTGAGCGTGTCACCCGGGCGGAAGGCGGGGATGTCGGAGCGCAACGTCTGCGCGTCCAGTGCGTCCAGGGTGTTCATCGCGAAGTTCCGTTCGGTATCAACTGCAGGGCATGCTCGGAAAGCGCCCGACGGGCGCGAGCTTGCCCACCATGATGCCAGACGTTCCGGTCAGTATCTCCGCCGGGCCGATCCCTCGACGTCGTCGGCGGAGGGATCCTCGCTCCCGGCCGCGCCGATCCCCGCCAGGAACACGCGGTCGGCGGCGTCGAGGGCCTCGGGCGGCAGGGCGGCGAGGAGATCGGGCCTGCGTGTGGCGGTGCGCTCCAGCGCGCGGTCGCGCCGCCATCGGGCGATCGCGGCATGGTTGCCGCCGCGCAGCACCTCGGGCACGGTGAGGCCGCGCCAGCTCTCCGGACGCGTGTAGGCAGGGCCTTCGAGCAGCCCGTCGGAGAAGGAGTCCTGCGCCGCGGACTGCGGGTTGCCGAGCACGCCGGGGAGCAGCCGCACGACCGCCTCGACCATCACGAGCACCGCGACCTCGCCCCCGACCAGCACGTAGTCGCCGATGCTGACCTCCTCGACCGGCGCGAAGTGCTCCACCACGCGTTGGTCGATCCCCTCGTACCGACCGCAGGCGAACACGATCCGGTCCGCGGTGGCCCACTCCCGCGCGGTGGCCTGCGTGAATGGCCTGCCTGCAGGCGTGGGCACCACCAGTCGGCCCGGCGGCCCCGCGGCCAGCACGGCATCGAGCGCCTCCCCCCACACCTGCGGGCGCATCACCATGCCGGGCCCCCCGCCGTAGGGGGCATCGTCGACCGCCTGGTGCACGTCGTGGGTCCACGAGCGCAGATCGTGCACGGCGAGGTCGACAAGCCCGGTCTCGATCGCCCGACCCGGCAGCGCCTCACGCAGGGGCGCCAGATAGCCCGGAAAGATCGTCACGACGTCGATGCGCACCGGAACGATCCTGGCCTAGTGCGGTGGCCACCCGCACGTTGCCTCCACCCGCCCGGCGCTTGCGCACGAGCTCCTCAACCAGTGCGGCGGCGCCGTCGAGCCCGGCCCCCCGTGCGACCAGCACGTCGCGGGCGCGACCGCCGTGCAACAACCCGAGCAGCAGGTGCTCGGACCCGATCATCGACGAATGCCGCTCCCGGGCGCGTGTACGACGCGTCGGCGTCAACCGAGGTTGACAGTGCGATGCTGGCGGGATGATCGTCACCGTCGGCGGCTACGAGATCGACGACGACAAGGCGCGGGTCGACCGCGACGCCGTCTGGCGGTTCCTCTCGACCGAGGCTTACTGGGGACGCGACCGCCGCCGGGCCGACGTCGAGGCACAGATCGACCAGGCGTGGCGGGTGATGGGCGTCTACGACGGCGACGGCGCGACCGTCGGCTTCGCGCGGGCGGTGTCGGACGGCGTGGCGTTCGCCTACCTCGCCGACGTCTACGTGGAGGCCGCGGCACGCGGCGCAGGTGTCGGCACGGCGCTCGTCCGTACGATGATCGAGGACGGTCCGGGGCGTGCTTTCCGCTGGACGTTGTTCACGGCGGACGCGCACGGCCTCTACGCGCGCTTCGGTTTCGACGCGCCGGACGCCACCGCGATGGTGCGGCCCGCCGTCAGTCCAGAAGGCCCTCGGGGGGCGTGAGGACGACCCGGCCGCCCGCGAGGTCGACGGTCGGGACGATCGCCCGCACGAACGGCACGAGCGCATCGGGGGCGTCGGGGCGGCGTAGGACGAGCAGCTCGCCGCCCGGGCCGTGGATCACGTCGGCGACCGTGCCGACGACGACCCCGTCCACCAACTCGGCGCGCAAGCCCTCAAGCTGGTGGACGTGGAACTCGTCGGGGTCATCGGGCGGCGGCAGACTCGCCGCGGCCACGAGCAGCCGGGTGCCGCGCAGGGCTTCGGCCGCGGTGCGGTCGGGCGTCTCGACGAAACGCACGAGCAGCTTGCCGGAGTGCGGACGGACCGACGCGATCGTCAGTACCCCCTCCGGCGCGCCGGGCCGCTGTGCGACCAGCACGGCACCGTCGGCGAACCGGGCGTCGGGCGAATCGGTGCGCACGTCGACGACGACCTCGCCATGCAGGCCGTGGGCCCGCACGACGACGCCCGCGAGGAGCAGTTCGGCTGCGTTACCGGTCGGTGTCGACGACATCGACCCGCACGCCCCGGCCGCCGATGCCGCCCACGACCGTGCGCAGCGCCGTCGCCGTGCGCCCGCCGCGGCCGATCACCTTGCCGAGGTCGTCGGGGTGAACCCGGACCTCAAGGGTGCGGCCGCGGCGCGTGGTGACGAGGTCGACCCGCACCTCGTCGGGATGGTCAACGATGCCCCGGACGAGATGCTCCAGCGCGTCGGCGAGGACGACGCTCACGATGCCTCCGCAGGAAGGATGCGGCCGAGCCTCACGACTCGGCGGGCGCGTCAGTCGACGGTTCGGAGCTTGTTTCGGGGGCGTCCTCGGCCTTCGGACGGCGTTCGGCCTTCTTCCGCGGCGTGGTGGCCTCGGTGGTCGGCTCCTCGCCCGCGGCGGCCAGAGCCGCGTTGAACAGTGCGAGCTTGTCGCGCTTGGCTGGCTGCGGCTTGAGGGTGCCCTCGGCGCCGGGGAGGCCCTTGAACTTCTGCCAGTCGCCCGTGATCTCCAACAGGTGCTGGACCGGCTCGGTGGGCTGGGCGCCGACGCCCAGCCAGTACTGAGCCCGCTCCGAGTCGATCTCGATGAGGCTCGGCTCCAGCTTCGGGTGGTACTTGCCGATGGTCTCGATGGCCCGCCCGCTGCGGCGGGTGCGGGCATCTGCGACGACGACGCGGTAGTACGGCTGACGGATCTTGCCCAACCGCATCAGCTTGATCTTGACGGCCACGCTGCTTGGTGCTCCTCGTGAATACGAACTTCTCCAATGAGCCGCGACGACCGCGTGGGGTTACGGCTGCGCGTCTCGACGTCTGACGGCCGCGGCACGGGTAGAGGGCCAGCCACGGACCTGATGGGTCATTGTAGGGGATGGAAGCGCCGACGAAGGAGGCGCCAGACCGGATGCCGATTCAGGTCATCGGGACGACGCCGAGCAGGCCCAGCATCAGCACGAGTCCCGGCAGAAGGTTGTTGATCTGGTGGGCGATGACGCCTGCAGGCAGCCGTCCGGTGATCACGCGAGCGATGCCGATCGGGATGGCCACCACCAGCAGCAGCGGGGTGCGGGAAAACTCGAAATGGGCGAGCGCGAAGACGAAGGTCGTGACGCCGAGGGCCCACCAGCGGTTGGCGCCCAGCCGCTCGACGGCCCCCCAGAGCAGCCCGCGGTACACGATCTCCTCGCAGAGCGGTGCGACGAACACCACGATCACGAAGATCGTCACGGCGAGGATCGGGCTCGAGCGCACGGCGCCGAGCGCCTCCCCCACGGACGAGGTGGCATCGGCGCCTGCGATCGCGACGTAGAGCACGGACGCCGGGATGGTGATCATGAGTCCGGCCAGGCCGCAGGCCCCGCCGACGACGACGTCGCGGCGGTTCATCGTGAGCCCGAGGTCGATGCGGGGCCCGTTGCCCCGGATCTGCGTGATCAGTGCCGCCAACGCGGCTGCGCAGACTGTGGGCACCGCGAGCGCCACGGCAACCGCCCCCGCCGAGGACGTGAGCCGCCCGGCGAACGCGTACGCCAGCAGGGCCGAGACCAGCAAGAACACGGCCTCAACGAGGAAGTAGGCGCCGAGCCCCCACCGATGGGGCGGCCGGGGTGGGTGCGGCGGGCCGAAAATCCCGCTACGGCCGGGGACCGGAGGTGGCCCCCACCCGTTGCGCGGGCCTGCTCCCCCCGACATCTGCGGCCTGATGGGGGCCGGGACCCCCCACGGTGCCATCCCAGGCGCCAGCGGCGCGTCTAGCTGCGCCTCAGGCGGAGTTGCCGTGATGGCCGGAAGCGCCTCGGGCGATGCCGCCGCGCCGGTAGGCAGACCCACTGGCGGCGCGGCAGCCGTGGCCGGTACGTCCGCAGGCGGCGGCGGGGCGATTTCCGTCGGCACGGTGGCCGGTCGGAGGTCGGCCGGGGGGGCGTGCGGCTGCCACGCATCGGCGGTCGCCGGGATGTCGGCCGCAGCGGGATGCCGCCCCGGCGCGAATTCGGCGTCAGGGCCGCGGCCCTCCTGCGAGCCGGTGCCCGTGTCCTCCGCGCCCGTCACACGTTCGACGCTACCGGCCGCCCGCTGCGGGGGTGGCGGACGGCCGTCAAGACCACACCACGGCGCCCAACCCGTACGCAGGCATCGGCGCGCGCTCAGGGCCGCGCGAACAGCGGGCGGCCGCGGCGCATCACCAACACCGGGTCCCGAAGAACCGCCGGGTTGGTGCGCGGGTCGTCGCCGTAGATGGCCAGGTCGGCAGGGTGGCCCGCGCGAAGCGACGGGCGACCCAACCACTCCCGCGCCGCCCAGCTGGCCGCGCCGACGGCGTCCGGATGGCCTGCGGCGTGCAGCGCGACGACCTCGTCGGCGATCCGGCCGTGCGCGAGCGAGCCGCCCGCGTCGGTGCCCGCGTAGACGGCCACCCCCGCCTCGACCGCCCGCCGGACGACGTCGGCCGCGCCTGCGTGCAATGCGCGCATGTGCGCGGCGTACGCGGGAAAGCGCGCCGCGGAATCGGCGATCCCTGGGAACGTCTCCACGTTGATCAGTGTGGGGACCAGCGCGGTGCCGCGGCGGGCCATCTCGGCGATCAGGTCGTCGGTGAGCCCGGTGCCGTGCTCGATGCAGTCGATGCCCGCGCCGATCAGGCCGGGCAGCGCGGTGGTGCCGAACACGTGCGCCGTGACCCGCGCGCCCGCTGTGTGCGCGGCGTCCATGGCCGCGGCCAGCACGTCGTCGGGCCAGACCGGCGCGAGGTCGCCCTCGCCCCTGTCGATCCAGTCCCCCACGAGCTTGACCCAGCCGTCGCCCGCCGCCGCCTGCTCGGCGACGACCTCGGGTAGCAGCCCTGGATCGTCGAGGTCGATGGACACCCCGCGGACGTAGCGCTTGGGCCGCGCCAGGTGCCTCCCCGCGCGGATGATCTCCGGGAGGTCGTCGCGGGCTTGCAGCGGCGTGGTGTCCAGCGGTGAGCCGCAGTCGCGCAGCAGGAGCGCGCCCGCATCGCGGTCGACGCGGGCCTGCGCGTCGGCCTCGTCGAGCGTGACCGGCCCGTCGGGGCCGAGCCCGATGTGGCAGTGCGCATCGACGAGCCCCGGTAGGATCCACCCCCCGTCGACCAGCAGCTCGGCGCCCGTGATCGGTTCGTCGGTCAGTAGCCCGGACGCGTCGACCCAGAAGGACACCGATTCTTCGGACGGCAGCGCCACACCGCGCAGCCGGTACACCTACTTCCCCTTCGGGAACTTCAGCTTCGACAGATCGAAGTCCGCAGGTAGCTGGTCGAGCCCCGGCGGCAGCTGCTGCAGCGACGGCGGGAGCCCGGTCAGGTCGGGCGTGCGAGCAGGCCCTTGGCGCGGCCCGCGCCCCTTCTGCTGCTGCTTCTTGCCCTTGCGCGACTTGGCCTGCCGCCGCGTGGCGCTGCGTGCGCCGAAGCCGAACTGCCCGGCCATCTGCTTCATCATCTTGCGGGCCTCGAAGAACCGGTTGACCAGGTCGTTGACGTCACCGACCGCGACACCCGAGCCGTTGGCGATGCGCAGCCGCCGCGACCCGTTGATGATCTTCGGATCGGCCCGCTCTGCTGGCGTCATGCCGCGGATGATGGCCTGGAGGCGGTCGAGCTGCTTATCGTCGACCTGGGCGAGCGCATCCTTCATCTGGCCGCTGTTCGCCCCGGGAAGCATGCCGAGGATGTTGCCGATCGGGCCCATCTTGCGGATCGCGAGCATCTGGCCGAGGAAGTCCTCGAGCGTGAGGTCGCCTGCGCCCATCTTGGCCGCGGTCGCCGCGGCCTGATCGGCGTCGAACGCCTGCTCGGCCTGCTCGATGAGCGTGAGCAGATCGCCCATGCCGAGGATGCGGGAGGCCATCCGGTCGGGGTGGAAGACGTCGAAGTCGGCGAGCTTCTCGCCGTTGGACGCGAAGAGGATCGGCACCCCGGTGACCTCGCGCACCGAGAGCGCGGCACCGCCGCGGGCGTCGCCGTCGAGCTTGGTGAGCACGACACCGGTGAAGCCGACGCCGTCGCGGAACGCCTCGGCCGTGGTGACGGCGTCCTGGCCGACCATGGCGTCGAGGACGAACAGGATCTCGTCGGGGCGCACGGCGTCGCGGATGTCCGACGCCTGCCGCATCAGCTCGCTGTCGACACCGAGCCGACCCGCCGTGTCGACGACGACGACGTCGTAGTGCTTGTCGCGGGCGTACGCGATGCCCCGCCGTGCGACGTCGACCGGGTCGCCTACCCCGTTGCCGGGTTCGGGAGCAAAGGTGGGCACCCCGGCCCGCTCGCCGACGATCTGCAGCTGGTTGACCGCGTTGGGCCGCTGCAGGTCGCACGCCACCAGCAACGGCGTGTGGCCCTGCCCCTTGAGCCACGCGCCGAGCTTGCCCGCGAGCGTGGTCTTGCCGGAGCCCTGCAGACCCGCGAGCATGATCACACTCGGCGGTTCCTTGGCCAGCCGCAGCCGCCGTGTTTCGCCGCCGAGGATCGCGATGAGCTCTTCGTTGACGATCTTGACGACCTGCTGCGCCGGGTTCAGAGCACCGGAGACCTCGGCGCCCTTGGCCCGCTCCTTGATCCGCGCGATGAACGCGCGGACAACCGGCAACGCGACATCGGCCTCCAGCAGCGCGATGCGGATCTCGCGCGCGGTGGCGTCGATATCGGCATCGGAGAGCCTGCCCTTGCCGCGCAGGTTGGCCAGCGCGCCGGAGAGGCGCTCGGAGAGGCTGTCAAACACCCTTCGAGCCTACCGGGACGGTGTGACGAAGCAGGCGTCCCGGCCACTTACATAGCTACCTTATGGTTTAGGAATGCTCACGATAGACCGCATGGAGTTGGCCAGCGGGCTCGACCGGCTCGTCACCTTGCTGCCGCGGCTCACCCCGCGCGGCGGGCTGAGCATGGTGGCCGCCGCGACGTTGGCCGACCTCGAGCGCCACGGACCACGGCGGATCACGGAGCTCGCCGAGACCCAGGCCGTCACGCAGCCCGCGATGACGGGGCTCGTCGGCAGGCTGGTGGCGGGCGGGCTGGTCGAGCGCGCCACCGATCCCGCCGACCGGCGCGGCGTACTGGTCAGCGTCACCGAGGACGGGCGCGCAGTGCTCGCCGCACGTCGCCAGGCCCGCGCCGCGGCCCTCGCCACGCTGCTCGACGACCTCGACGCCGACGACCACGCCGCGCTTGCGGCCGCCATGGGCGCCATCACCCGACTCGTCACGAAAGGACTCCACGCATGACCGCCCCGACCAGCCCCTTCCGCCAACCCCGGGCGGTGTGGGCCGTCGCCTTCGCCTGCGTGATCTCGTTCATGGGCATCGGGCTGGTCGACCCGATCCTGCCCGCGCTCTCCACCCAACTGCATGCCACGCCGAGCCAGGTGACCCTGCTGTTCACGAGCTACCTCGTCGTGACGGCCGTCGCGATGCTCGTGACCGGCTGGGTCTCCAGCCGGATCGGCGCCAAGAACACCCTCATCGCCGGGCTCATTCTGATCGTCGTGTTCGCGGGCCTCGCGGGCGCGTCCGACACGATCGGCGGCATCGTCGGCTTCCGTGCGGGCTGGGGCCTCGGCAACGCGCTGTTCATCGCGACCTCGCTCGCGGTCATCGTCGGGTCCGCCACCGGCGGCTTCGCAGGCGCGATCGTCCTCTACGAGACGGCGCTGGGCGTCGGCATCGCGTGCGGGCCGCTGCTGGGCGCCGCGCTGGGCAACATCAGCTGGCGGGGGCCGTTCTTCGGCGTCTCGGTGCTGATGGCGATCGCGCTGGTCGCCACGGTGCTGTTCGTGCCACGCACACCCCGCCCCGTCGCGCCCGCTCCGCTGTCGGCGCCGCTCAAGGCCCTGCGGCACCGCGGCCTGCTCACGATGGGCCTCACCGCCCTGCTCTACAACTGGGGCTTCTTCACGATGCTCGGCTACGTGCCGTTCCCCATGCACCTGTCGATCTACCAGCTCGGCGCCGTGTTCTTCGGGTGGGGCGTGCTCGTGGCGCTGTTCTCGGTGTTCGTCGCTCCACGCCTGCAGCGCCGCTTCGGCACCGCCCCCACGCTCTACGTCAACCTCGCGCTGTTCGCCTGCGTGCTCGCCGTGATCGCCGCCTTCACCGACCAGCCGACCGTGCTGGTCGTCTGCGTGATCGTCGCGGGCGCGATGATCGGGGTGAACAACACGCTGACCACGCAGGCCGTCATGCTGGTCGCGCCGGTCGAGCGCCCGGTGGCGTCGGCCGCGTACGGCTTCATCCGGTTCATCGGCGGCGGCCTCGCCCCGTTCGCGGCGGGTCTCATGGCCGAGCGCGCAGGCGTGCACGTGCCGTTCTGGATCGGCGCGGGCGCGGTCGTCGTGGCCATCGCCGTGCTGGCCACCGGCCACCGGCTGCTGGCGGCCGCCGACATCGAGCTGGCCGCGGCCGAGACCGCCCACGCGGGCGAGCCCGACCTCGACGCCGTAGAGCTGGAGGAGATCAGCGAGGACGCCACCGGCGAACCCGGCGTGCGGGAGCGCGCGGAGGCGTGGCCAGGACCTTCGCGGCCCGAGACCGCCTGACCGCCGCCGTTAAAGGGCGTCGGTACCACGCTCGCCGGTGCGTACGCGGATGACCTGCTCGACGTGGGTGGTCCACACCTTCCCGTCGCCGATCTTCCCCGTGCGCGCGGCGTCGACGATGGCGTCGATGACCTTGCCCGTGCTCTCGTCGTCGACCACGACCTCGACGCGGACCTTGGGCACGAAGTCGACGGTGTACTCCGCGCCGCGGTAGACCTCGGTGTGCCCCTTCTGGCGCCCGTAGCCGTGCACCTCGCTCACGGTCATGCCTGCCACGCCGAGCTGTTCCAGCGCGGTGCGGATGTCGCCGAGCGCGAACGGTTTGACGATGGCGGTCACGAGGATCACGAGCGGGTCCCTTCAACGGCGGCGACGGGCATCTTCACACGGGCTACCGCGCTGCGGCGAGCACCGCCTGCTCCACCGCGCGCCGACGCGGGAACGGCATCGTGCCATCGCCTGCGTCGAGGCAGAACGCGTCCACCACCGACGCACCGAGGGTGGAGACGCGCGCCCACCGCAACCCGACGTCGCACCCGGCCAGCGCGGCCGCGACCCGGTGCAGCAGCCCGATCCGGTCGGTACCGCGCAGCTCCATGACGACCGCGCCGGTGGCCTCGTCGTCGAACCAGAGCACCCTCGCCGGAGCGGGCGGTTCGACTGACGAGGCCGTGGGGGCGTAGTCGCGCTCCTTGCGCGCGAGCGCCTCGTCGAGGGCGAGGCTCCCGTCCAGCACCCGCGCGAGGTCCGACCGCAGCAGCGCGGGGTCGGGGAAGCCGCCAAAGCGGGGCGTCACCGTGAAACGCAACACGGTCGCGGCGGGGCACGCCGCGGCCGAGGACAGCACTGCGGCCGCGTGCACCACCAACGAATGCAGTGCGAGCACCCCCGCCGCCGCCGCGAGCCCGCCGGTCCGGTTCTTCGGGAGGGCGACGGTGACCGTGGCCGGAACGCCCGGCTCAAGGCGCAGCTGGGGGCGTCCCTCCGCCGCCACCGTCGCGGCCATGTCGATCTCCGCGGCCGACGGCTCAGCAGGCGCGGGCAGCGCCTCGCCCGCCAGCAGCGCCCGGCAGCGCGCGACCAGGTCGCCGATCAGCACGCGCTTCCAGGGGCTCCACACGCCGGGGCCGGTGGCGAGCGAATCGGCCTCGGCGAGCGCGCCGAGCAGGTCAAGCAAGAGCACGCCGCCGCCAGGGACGGCCTGCTCGAGGGTGTCGACCACGCGCACGACCGTCGCCTGGTCCTCCAGGTCGCGGCGGGTGGCGGTATGCGGCAGCAGCAGGTGGTGGCGCACCACTGCGCCGAGCACCGCGACGTCCGGCTCGGCGAAACCCAGCCTGCGTCCGATCTGGACGGCCAGCGACTCCCCCACCGCCGAGTGGTCCGCGCCGCGGCCTTTGCCGATGTCGTGCAGGAGGGTGCCGACCAGCAGCAGATCCGGCCGGGCGACCTGGGTGGTGAGCCGGGCGGAGTGCGCACAGGCCTCGATGAGGTGCCGGTCGACGGTCCAGACGTGCGCGCGGTCCCGCGGCGGGAGGTCGCGCACGGCACCCCACTCCGGGAACAGCCGCCCCCACAGGCCGGTGCGGTCAAGCGACTCCACGACGTCCACCATCGGACGCCCGGTGCCGAGCAGCGACAGCAGCTCGCCCAATGCCGATCGTGGCCAGGGTTCCCGCAGCTCGGGCGCGGTATCGGCGAGCCGATGCAGCGTGCCTGCTGCCACCGGGAGGCCCGTGCGTGCCGCGGTCGCTGCGACGCGCAGCACCAGCGCGGGGTCGCGGGCGGCGGTGGCGTCGCGAGCCAGTACGACCTCGCCTGCCTGCTCGACGACGCCGCTGTCGAGCGGGCGGCGCACCGGCGGTCGACGCAGCGCGGCGAGGCCCCGGCGCGGCAGGGCGTTGCGCGCCTGGCGCAGCCCGACCTCCGCGGCGAACGCGACGGAGCGCGCCGCCCCTGACAGTGCCCTCGCCAGCTCGAAGCGGTCGGCGATGTCGAGGCTCGCCGCCACCTCGTCGGCGTCCTGCGCGCGGAGGACGTCACGGGCGCGGCCTGCCATGCGGTGCAGTTCCGTGCGGACGTTCAGCAGCAGGTCACGGCCGTCCAGCACGTCCCGGGAAGGGCGGTCGACCAGCTGGGCCGCGGCCAGCGCGTCGATCAGCTGGACGTCGCGGAGGCCGCCGTGCCCGCTCTTGAGATCCGGCTCGACACGGTGCGCGACGTCGCCGGTCTTGCGCCACCGTTCATGCGCGCCGTCGGCGATCTCGTCGAAGCGGCCGCGGATGCCCGCCCGCCACGCCTGCCGCACCGCCGACTTGACCTTGTCAGAGAGTTCGGGGTCCCCGGCGATGTGCCGGGCCTCCAGCAACCCGAATGCGGCGCGCAGGTCGGTGGCCGCCACCTGGACGGCCTGACCGGGCGTCCGCACGGAGTGGTCGAGCCCGATCCCCGAGTTCCACAGCGGGTACCACAGCTCCTCGGCCAGCCGGTCGACGTCCTTGCGGCCGTCGTGCAGCAGCACGAGATCCAGATCCGAATAGGGCGCGAGCTCTCTCCGCCCGAGCGCGCCGACGGCGACCAGCGCGGCTCGGTCCGTCAGGCCGATCGCGGCACACCGCGACGCGAGCCAGAAATCATGCAGGTCGACCAGCGCCGTCCGCAGCGCCTCCGGCCCGAGCCGCCGCTTGCCCTGCCCCGGGTTGAGCAGCACCGCCTTCGCACGGACGAGGTCTGCCGCCGACTCCGAGCCCACCGTGGTCAAGGGGTCGCCGGTCACAACGCGTCGGCACCCCGCTCTCCGGTGCGGACCCGGACGAGCGTCGCGACCGGCGTCACCCACACCTTGCCATCCCCGATCTTGCCCGTGCGCGCCGCCTGGATCACGGCGTCGATGACCTTCTCGACGAACTCGGCAGGCACCACCAGCTCGATGCGCACCTTGGGCACGAAGTCGACCTGGTAGTCCGCGCCCCGGTACACCTCGGTGTGGCCGCGCTGACGACCGTAGCCCGTCACCTCGCACACCGTCATGCCCGCGATGTCGATCCGTTCGAGGGCCGCTCGCACGTCGCCGAGAGCGAACGGCTTCACGATGGCCGTGACCAGCATCATTGCCCTTGTCCCCCTATCGTTGGGTGCGGACGAGCAGGCCGTTTCCCGTGGGTCGAGATCGATGGGCTTCGGGATCCAGATGCTTCCCGGCAAGGCGGAGGGCGGCTCTCGTACCGGGGTACATGAACCGTCCGACAACGCAGCTGGGGGTCATCTGGGCGCGAAGACCGCGATCGCTGACTCATGGGAGACGGCCTGGGGCCCACCGCGGGTAGACGCGGCGGGCCCCTGACCGGGCAGGCTCCCGTGGATCACGGGACCTGCCTCGTCGTCCTAGACGGCGTCCGCTCCGCGCTCTCCGGTGCGAACCCTGATCACGCTCTCGACCGGCGTGACCCATACCTTCCCGTCACCGATCTTGCCGGTGCGGGCGGCCTCGACGACCGCGTCGACCACCTTGTCCGCGAGGGCGTCGTCGGCGACGACCTCCACGCGAACCTTCGGCACGAAGTCCACGGAGTACTCCGCACCCCGGTAGACCTCGGTGTGGCCCTTCTGCCTGCCGTAGCCCTGCACTTCGCTGACCGTCATGCCCAGCACGCCGATCTGCTCCAGCGCGCCCTTGACGTCCTCGAGGACGAACGGCTTGACGATGGCCGTGACGAGCTTCATGGCTCAGCTCTCCTTTCCGGCGCCCGCGGCAACCTCGGCCGGGGACGCGTCGTGGATGCGGGCCGCCGATGCTGCGTGCAGGCCTCCGCCGCCGCCGAGGGTCGAGAAGTCGTAGGCCGTCTCGGCGTGCTCCGCCTCGTCGACGCCGATGACCTCGTCCTCCTCGCTGATGCGGAAGCCGATCGTCTTGTTGATGATCAGCGCGAGGATCGCAGCGATGACGAACGAGTAGATCATCACGGAGAACGCCGCCACGGCCTGCTTGCCCAACTGCGTGAAGCCGCCGCCGTAGAACAGGCCGTCCGCGGACAGCGCGTTCACCGCAGTGCTGCCGAAGAGGCCGACCATCAGGGTGCCGATGAGGCCGCCGACCAAGTGCACGCCGACGACGTCGAGCGAGTCGTCGAAGCGGAACCGGAACTTCAGCGCCACCGCGAGGGCACACACGGCGCCCGCGACGAAGCCGATGATGACGCCACCGAGCAGGCTGACGTACCCGGCCGCCGGTGTGATGGCGACGAGGCCCGCAACGGCACCGGACGCGGCGCCGAGCGTGGTGGGCTTGCCGTCACGGATCTGCTCGACGACCAACCAGCCCAGTACGGCGGTGCAGGTGGCGATCATCGTGTTGGTGAAGGCAACGCCCGCGAGGTCACCCGCCGTGAGCGCCGAGCCCGCGTTGAACCCGAACCAGCCGAACCACAGCAGGCTGGCGCCGAGCAGCACGTGCGGCACGTTGTGCGGCCGCATCGGCTCCTTCGGCCATCCCTTGCGCCTGCCGAGCACGATCGCGAGCGCGAGGCCCGCCGCACCGGCGTTGATGTGCACCGCGGTGCCACCCGCGAAGTCCAGTGCGCCGAGCTTGCTCGGGTTGGCGATCCACCCGCCGATCGCGTCCGCGCCGACGAACCCGTCGAACGAGAACACCCAGTGCGCCACCGGGAAGTAGACGATCGTCACCCACAGCGCGACGAACAGTGTCCAGCTCCAGAACTTGAGGCGGTCGGCGACCGCGCCCGAGATCAGCGCGGGCGTGATGACCGCGAACATCAGCTGGAACATGCAGAACGCGAGCACCGGGATGGCGTCCGGACCCGGCCAGGCCACGGCCTGCGTACCGGTGTCCGGGTTGGCCGCGACGGCGAACCCGGCGAGATGGCCCACGGTGTTCTCCAGGCCGACGAACTCGAAGCCGCCGAGAAGACCCGCGCCATTGATGTCGTTGGCGAACGCGAAGCTGAACCCGTAGAAGAACCACAGCGTGCCGACAACGGCCAGCGCGATGAAGTTCATCATGAGCATGTTGAGGACGCTCTTGCTACGGACCATACCCCCGTAGAAGAACGCCAGACCCGGGGTCATGAGCATCACGAGCGCTGCGCTCGCGAGGACCCATGCGGTGTCACCCGAATTAAGCACGGTTTCCCTCCTGCTGGTCGGCCAGGCTGGAGGGAATACTCGGGGTGACGTGTTTCCGCGAAGGTCGCGTCGTGTTGCGCCGCCGTGAACGGGTAGCCCGAGCGGGTTACGGCCGCGTTACCGCTCCGGGCGAACACCGAGGTCGGAGACCGCCGTCACTTCCCTGATCACTCCAGGAGGGCGTCGACGAACGCAGCAGGCTCGAACGGCGCGAGGTCGTCCGGGCCCTCGCCGAGGCCGACCAGCTTCACCGGCACCCCCAGTTCACGCTGCACGCGGAACACGATGCCGCCCTTGGCGGTGCCGTCGAGCTTCGTGAGGACGATGCCGGTGACGTCGACGACGTCGCCGAACACCCGGGCCTGCGTGAGGCCGTTCTGGCCGGTGGTGGCGTCGAGCACGAGCAGCACCTCGTCGACGAGGGCCTGGCGGGACACGACCCGCTTGACCTTGCCCAGCTCGTCCATCAACCCGGTCTTGGTGTGCAGGCGCCCTGCCGTGTCGAGGAGCACGGCGTCGGCGCCCTCTTCGCCGCCCTGCTTGACGGCGTCGAAGGCAACGCTGGCCGGGTCGGCGCCCTCAGGGCCGCGCACGACGGTGGCGCCCGCCCGTTCACCCCAGGTAGTGAGCTGTTCGGCGGCCGCGGCGCGGAACGTGTCGGCGGCGCCGAGCACGACGTGGCGCCCGCTCGCGACGAGCACGCGGGCGAGCTTGCCGGTGGTGGTGGTCTTGCCGGTGCCGTTGACCCCGACGATCAGCAGCACTCCCGGCCTTCCGTCGTGGGGAAGGGCGCGCACGGAGCGGTCGAGGTCGATGCGGAGGGCGTCGGTGAGGACGTCGCGGAGCACGGAGCGGGCCTGGTCGGTGGTGCGGACCGCGCGGCGGGCCAGCTCGGTGCGGAGGGCCGCGACGATCTCCATGGTCATCTCGGGACCGAGGTCGGCCTGGAGGAGGGTGGCCTCGACGTCCTCCCAGGACTCCTCGTCCAGCTCCCCCGCGCCGAGCAGGCCGAGCAGGCCCTGCCCGAACCCGCTGCGGGAGCGGGACAGCCGCCCGCGCAGGCGCTCCAGCCTGCCCTCGGCGGGGGCGATGTCGGCGGCGGGCGCGGGGGTGATGTCGGCGGCGGGGGCGGGGGCGCCGTTGCCCGAAGGGCCCACGGGCGCAGGAGCCGGGGCAGTGGCAGGTGGCGGGGCGAGTGGGGTGGGCGGGAGGGACGGCGCGGCGGGCGCATTCGGGGCGGGCGCGTCGGGCGCGGGCGCGGTCGGCGGCGGGCGCGGCGGCGCGCGGGCGCGTCGGCGGCGGGCGCGGCGGCGTGGCGCGCGCAGGCGCATTCGCGGCGGGCGCGTCGGGCGTGGGCGCGGCAGCCGGGGGCGGGCTCGGCGGCGGGGGCGGGCTCGCGGGGGGCGCGCTGTCCGGGGCTGCCGCTCGAGACTCAGCGATCTGCTCCCGTGCCGACGAATCCGTGCCTCTCGGTGGAGCGGGTGCTTCGCCGCCCGCGGAGAAGACGATCCCGCCCTCTGCCTTGTAGGAGCCACCGCGAGGCGGCAGCTCCTCGCGCTTCTCGGGCTCGCGCAGGCTGATCCGACGACTGCGGCGCAGGACGAGCCCCAGCACCACCGCCAAGACGATGAGCACCGCGACGACCACGATGACGATCCACAGGGTCTGCGTCACCCGTCCACCCTGTCACGCCGGGCGTTGCGAGGTGCGCCGAGGCGTCAGCTCGCGGGGCGCAGGCGTTGGCTGATCACCGTGGTGATGCCGTCGCCGCGCATCGACACGCCGTACAGCGCGTCGGCGACCTCCATCGTCGGCTTCTGGTGGGTGATCACGATGAGCTGGCTGGTCTCCCGAAGCTCCTCCATGAGCGAGATCAACCGGCGCAGGTTGACGTCGTCGAGCGCGGCCTCGATCTCGTCGAGCACGTAGAACGGCGACGGCCGGGCGCGGAAGATCGCCACGAGCAGCGCCATCGCGGTGAGTGAGCGCTCGCCGCCCGAGAGCAGCGACAGCCGCTTGACCTTCTTCCCGGGAGGACGGGCCTCGACCTCGATGCCGGTGGCGAGCATGTCCTCGGGGTCGGTGAGCACGAGCCTGCCTTCGCCTCCGGGGAACAAGGTGGCGAAGACGGTGACGAACTCGCGCGCGACGTCGGCGTACGCCTCCTCGAACACCTCGAGGATCTTGTCGTCGACCTCGCGGACGACGGTGAGCAGGTCGCGCCGGGTGTTCTTGAGGTCTTCCAGCTGGGTGGACAGGAACCGGTAGCGCTCCTCCAGCGCCGCGAACTCCTCCAGCGCGAGCGGGTTGACCTTGCCCAGCAGCGCGAGGTCCTTCTCGGCACGCTGGGCGCGCCGCTGCTGGGTGGCCCGGTCGTAGGGCATCGGGGGCGGCGCGGTGACGTCCTCGCCGCGCTCGCGGGCGGCCTCGTACTCGGCCATCTCGGCGGCCGAAGCGGGCACCAGGACCTCGGGCCCGTACTCGGCGACGAGGTCGTCGCCGCCGAGACCGTGGTCGGCGAGCACCTTCTCGGTGAGCTGCTCAAGGCGCAGGCGGTTCTCGGCGCGGAGCACCTCGTCGCGGTGCACGGCGTCGGTGAGCTTCTCCATCAGCGCCGTGAGCCTGCCGACGACCAGCCGGGCCTCGCCAAGCCCGCGCTCGCGTGAGTCGCGGGCGGCCGTGGCGGCGTCGCGTTCCTCGGCGGCGGCCGAGCGGGACACGGCGATCCGCCCGCACGCCGTCTCCCCCGCCTCGACGACCAGCGCGGCGATGCGCGCGCCGCGCTCCCTGGCCGCACGGGCGGCGGCCGCGCGGCCGCGCGCCTGGCGCTCCGCGCTCGCCTGGCGGCGCAGGGATTCGGCGCGGCCCGCGATCGCCCGTGCCCGCTCCTCGGTGGTCCGCAACGCCAACCGGGCCTCGACCTCCGCGGAGCGTGCCGTCTCGACGGCCTCGGCGGCGGCGTCGCGGACCTCGGTGTCCGGTTCGTCCTCGACGGGCTCGTCCTCGGCCACTGCGAGCTGGCGCTCCGCGGCCTCCAGCGCGAGCAGGGCGTCGGAGCGGCGGGCCTCGACCTCGTCGCGACGGGTGCGCAGGCGCTCGGCCTCGCCCGCCGCCGACCGGACGGCCTGCTCATACGCCCCGAGTCGCGCTGCGGCGCCTGCGCGGCGCTGTTCGGCGGCGCTCTGCTCCCGCCCCGCCGCCTCGACGTCGGCCTTGCGGGCGGCCTCCTCGGCGCGGGCGCCGTCGAGAGCGGGGCGCAGTCGGGCGATCTCGTCCTCGACCTCGGCCAGCGCGGCCGCAGCGTCGTCGACCGCGGCCTGGACGTCGAGCGCGCCCCCTCCGGCCCCGGATCCGCCGGACGCCCTGTGTGGCCCGATGAGGTCCCCGTCGACGGTGACGGCGGTGAGCCCGGCGGCAACGACCAGCCGCGCGGCATCAGGATCGCCGACCAACACGATCCCGTGCAGCAGGGTCCGCACCGCCTCGGCGACGGGGCCGTCCCCGGCCACAGCGGACGCCACCCACCGCGCCCCCGGCACCATGGCGCCCGGGTGATCGACGGTTGGGCGCGTTTCCGGCCAGTTCTGGCCGCCTTCTGCACCGAACCGGCGATCATGGTCAGTGGCAGCGACGACGAGGGAGGCACGGCCTGCGTCGCCGGTACGGAGCGCGCCGAGGGCCGTCAGTGCGGTGCCGAGGTCGGCCACGGCCAGTCCGTCGGCCAGCTCACCCAGTGCCGCGGCGACCGCCGCGCGGGCGTCGGCCTCCACCGTGACCAGCGCCGACACGGTGCCCAGCACGCCGTCGGCCCCGACGAGTGCCGCCGAGCCGTCGCGGCGCGCCAGCCCGACCGACAGCGCCTCCACCCGCGCGCGCCAGTGCGCCCTTTGCCGCTCGGCCTCCCGCTCGCGCGCCACGAGCTCGGCCACCCGCACACGCGCGCCCTCGTGCGCCGCGCCCGCATGTGCGCAGCGCTCCTCGAGGGACGCGTCGCCGTCGGAGAGTGCGGTGAGCTCCTCCCGGGCCCCCGCCAGGTCGACGTCGGCCGCCGCGGCCCGTTCTTGCGCGTCGCCGAGCGCGTCGGACAGCCGCTCGATCTCTTCCGCGGTGGCAGCGGCCCCGCTGCGCAGCGCGTCGGCTCGGCCTGCGAGGGTCGCGAGGCCTGCGCGCCGGTCGGCGAGCGCCCGAACGGCGGCGAGGTGGGCCCGCTCGGCCGCCGCCAGCGTGCGCTCGTGCTCGGCCCGCGCCTCGGTGATCTCCGAGAGCGCGCGCCGCGCCTCCACGACCGCCGCGACCAGCCCTTCCTCCTGCTCGGCTATCGCGTCGGCCTCGGCGTCGAGCTGGTCGGGGTCGCGGCCCGGTGTGCGCGCCTCGGCCGAGGCCGCGAGGTGCCGCGCCCGTTCCTTGGCAAGCCGGACGGTGCCCGCGAGCCGCTCGGCCAACGCGGACAGGCGGTACCAGGTGTCCTGCGCCGCCGCGAGCCGTGGCGCGTCGTCGGCGAGCGCGGCCTCCAGCCGTTCCTGTTCGACGCGGGCGGCGGCGAGCTGGGCCTCCACCTCGGCGCGGCGCGCCCGTGCGCTCGCCTCGTCGGCCTCCTCCTTGGCGAGCTCGTCGCGCAGCGTGACGAGGTCGTCGGCGGCCAGCCGCAGCCGGGCGTCGCGGAGCTCGGATTGCACGGCCTGGGCCCGGCGCGCGATCTCGGCCTGCCGCCCGAGCGGCTTGAGCTGGCGGCGCAGCTCGGCGGTGAGGTCGGTGAGCCTGGTGAGGTTGGCCTGCATCGCGTCGAGCTTGCGGAGCGCCTTCTCCTTGCGCTTGCGGTGTTTGAGGACGCCCGCGGCCTCCTCGATGTAGGCGCGTCGGTCCTCCGGCTTCGACGAGAGCACCGAGTCGAGCTGGCCCTGCCCGACGATGACGTGCATCTCCCTGCCGATGCCGGAATCGGACAGCAGCTCCTGGATGTCGAGCAGACGGCAGTGGCTGCCGTTGATCTCGTACTCGCCCGCGCCGTCGCGGAACATGCGCCGGGTGATCGACACCTCGGCGTAGTCGATGGGCAGCGCGCCGTCGGTGTTGTCGATCGTGAGCGTCACCTCGGCGCGGCCGAGCGGCGCCCGGCCGGAGGTGCCCGCGAAGATGACGTCCTCCATCTTCCCGCCGCGCAGCGCCTTCGCGCCCTGCTCGCCCAGCACCCAGCTGATGGCGTCGACGACGTTGGACTTCCCCGAGCCGTTCGGGCCGACGACGCAGGTGATGCCCGGTTCGAGGCGCAGCGTCGTGGCCGAGGCGAAGGACTTGAAGCCCTTCAGCGTGAGGCTCTTGAGGTGCACGGGGAGGCTCCGGGGTAAATCGAGGTCCCGCGAGCGTACCGGGCGGACGACCGGCGTCCGGGGAGGTCGGGCCCTCGGTCAGGCTTCGGTGAAGCCGCGCAGCCCGCCGCGGGCCTCTCCCCAACGCTCGACGACGCCCGCGACCCGGCCCGGCGCTCCGCCGCCGCGGAGGGCACCGAGCAGCTCCTCGCAGGCCTGGCGACTACCCTCCGCAACCACCGCGACCCGGCGGTCCGGGAGGTTGCGCGCTTCGCCGACAAGGCCGAGCTCCAGGGCACGACACCGCGTCCACCAGCGGAAACCGACGCCCTGCACGTGTCCGTGTACCCAGGCGGTCAGTCGGACCGTCTCTTCGGCCATGCGCTACGGTAGCGCACCGTGATCGCCCTACGGCGTCGTGGCGCAGCTCTGCTGACGGGGCTCAGCGTGGGCACCCTGCTCATCGGTGCGACCTTGGCCGTCACCACGGCGACGAGCAAGCCACCCCGCGAGTCGGCCGACCTCGGCCTCCCGGTCCTCCCGGTGCCGACGTTGCCGATGCCGGTCGTCCCGCTTCCCGCGGTGCCGTCGGTGGCACCCGCGCCGCTCGCCAGGCCGCGGCCTGCGCCCCCGCAGGGCGTCGGGCCGGAACTCGACGTCCTGGCGCGCACCAACGCCGAGCGGATCCGGGCGGGCTGCGGCGCGCTGCGCTTCGACACCAGGCTCGCCGCCGCGGCACGGGCGCACAGCGTTGACATGGTCAACCGGCACTACTTCGAGCACGAAAGCCCGGACGGCGACACCCCCGCCGACCGCACGGCCGCCGCGGGCTACCCCGATTACGGCGGCGAGAACATCGCCTACGGTCAGGGCTCGGCCGCGGAGGTGATGTCCGACTGGATGGGCTCCCCCGGCCACCGGCGCAACATCCTGGACTGCGAGTTCACCTCCGTCGGCGTCGGTCTCGACCCGCGCGGGATGTACTGGACGCAGGACTTCGGCTACTAGCGCCGTGATCGGCGCGAGTGGCACCGCACGCAGGTCTGGACGTGCGTGCGGTGCCACTCGACGCGATCACCCCGGTTCGAAGCGGTAACCCATCCCCGGTTCGGTGATCAGGTGGCGCGGCCTGCCCGGCTCGCGCTCCAGCTTGCGCCGCAGCTGGGCGACGTACACCCGCAGGTAGTTGGTCTCCGTGCCGTAGCCGGGGCCCCACACCGCCTTGAGCAGCTCCCGCTGCCCGACGAGCTTGCCGCGATGGCGCGCGAGCATCTCCAAGATGCCCCACTCGGTCGGGGTGAGGTGCACTTCCTTGCCGTCGGCACGCGTCACCTTCTTCGCCGCGAGATCGACGGTGAAGTCGCCCGCGTCGACGGTGGCTTCGCCGTCGACGGTCGCCACCGCCGCCCTCCGCACCGCCGCACGCAGCCGAGCGAGCAGCTCGGCCATGCCGAACGGCTTGGTGACGTAGTCGTCGGCGCCCGCGTCCAGCGCGCGCACGGTCTCGGCGCCGCCGACCCTCGCGGACAGCACGATGATCGGCACGCTCGTCCAGCCGCGCAGGCCCGCGATGACCTCTGTGCCGTCCATGTCCGGCAGGCCGAGGTCGAGCACGACGACGTCCGGGTGGCCATCGGCGGCCGCGCGCAGCGCCGAGCCGCCATCCGGCGCGAGCAGGACCTGGTAGCCGTGCGCGCTGAGGTTGATACGCAGCGCCCGCAGGATCTGGGGGTCGTCGTCGACGACGAGCACCCTGTGCGCGGTCATCGGGCGGCCTGCGGCAGCGAGATCACGACGGTCAGGCCGCCGCCGGGCGTGTCCTCAGCGGTGAGCGTGCCGCCCATGATCTCGGTGAACCCCCTGGCGACGGAGAGGCCGAGCCCGACGCCGGAGCCGCCGTCGCGGTCGCTTGGCGCGGCCCCGAGCCGTCGGAACGGCGCGAACAGCTCCTCCCGTTGCCGCTTCGACACACCCGGCCCGGTGTCGACGATGCGCAGCTCCACGCGGTCGTTGTGGGCGCTGGCCCGCAGCACGATCGGCGCTCCCCCCGCATAGCGCAGCGCGTTGTCGACGACGTTGGCCACCACGCGCTCCAGCAGCCCCGCGTCGGCGAGGACGTCGGGCAGCGTCTCGTCGATGTCGACCTTCACACGGGCCGCGCCGTCCAGCCCGGCCAGCGCCCGCACCGCGACCTCGTCGTACCCGACCGGCGCGAGCAGCGGCGTCACGGCACCCGCGGCGAGCCGGGAGGAGTCGAGCAGGTTGTCCACGAGCGCGGCGAGCCGGTCGACCGACTCCTCGATCGTCGCGGTCAGCTCGATCCGGTCGTCGGGCGAGAGCGGCAGGCTCGGGTCGCGCAGGCTGCCCGCGGCTGCCTTGATCGACGTCAACGGGCTGCGCAGGTCGTGCCCGACGGCGGAGAGCAGCGCGCTGCGGATCTCGGTGGCCTCGGCGCGCCTGCGCGACTGCTCGGCCTGGGCCGCCGCGCGCTGGCTGCGCAGCGCCAACAGCGCCTGGCCACCGACCACCTCCAGCAGCCGCCGATCCGCAGCGGGCAGCGACCGTCCGCTGCCGACGAGGTGCAGATCCTCCTCGACGGCGACGTCGACGTCGGCGTCGTCGGGCGTGGCGCAGCCCATCGGGCCCGACGACGTCACACACACCCAGGTATCGCCCGACACCCGCTCCAGCAAGGCCACCGAGCCGAGCCCGAACGCCTCGCGCACCTTCTCCAGCAGCCGGGGCAGCGGATCGGTGCGGGTCAGCACGGTGCGGGCGAACGAGGCCAGCAGCGCCCCCTCCGCGCGCGCCCTGGCCGCCTGCTGGGCGCGTCGGGCCGCACGGTCGACCACCAGCGCCACCAGCACCGCCACCAGGATCATGGCGGCCACCGTGACGGCGTTCTCCGGCGCCGCGATCGTGAACGAGTACAGCGGTGGCGTGAGGAAGAAGTTCAGCAGCAGGCCGCCGAACACGGCGGCGACGAGGGCAGGCCCGAGGCCGCCGACGAGCGCGACGACGACCGTGGCGAGGAAGTACACGACGACATCGGTCGAGAGCCCCAGCCACCCGCGCGCGCCGACCCCGAGCCCGGTCGCCACCAGGGGCAGCACCACCGCGAGTCCCCAGCCCAAACCCCGGCGGGCCACCGAGAGGCTGGTGCGCAGCGCGGGCAGCCTGAGCCCGCGACCGGCCTCATCGTGGCTGACCATGTGCACATCGATCGTTCCGGACTGCTGCACCACCCGAGCGCTGACACCTTCTGCGAACGTGCGCGCGAGCCGGGAGCGTCGCGACGTGCCCAGCACCAGCTGGGTCGCGTTGGCCCCGCGGGCGAACTCGAGCAGCGCGGCGGGCACGTCCTCCCCGCCGACGACGGTGTGGAAGCTTGCGCCCACGTCCTCCGCGAGCCGCCGCAGCTTCGGTATGGCGCCCACCGGAGCTCCGACGAGGCCGTCACCGCGCAGGACGTGCACGGCGAGCAGGTCGGCGGAGTTCGCGTGCTTCGCGATCCGCGCTGCCCGCCGCAGCACGGTCTCGCTCTCCTTGCCGCCGGTCAGCGCGACCACGACGCGCTCGCGGGTCTCCCACGTCTCGGTCACGTTCTTCTCGGTGCGGTAGCGCCGCAACGCCACGTCGACCTCGTCGGCCACCCAGAGCAGCGCCAGCTCGCGCAGCGCGGTGAGGTTGCCAGGCTGGAAGTAGTTGGCCAATGCGGCGTCGACCGTCTCCGCGGCGTAGACGTTGCCGTGCGCGAGCCGCCTGCGCAGCGCTTCCGGGGTGATGTCGACCAGTTCGATCTGCTCGGCCCTGCGCACGACCTCGTCGGGGACGGTCTCCCTCTGCCGCACGCCGGTGATCCGTTCGACGACGTCGTTGAGCGATTCGAGGTGCTGCACGTTGACGGTGGTCAGGACGTCGATGCCCGCGTCGAGCAGCTCCTCGACGTCCTGCCACCGCTTCGCGTGGCGCGAACCCGCGGCGTTGGTGTGGGCGAGCTCGTCGACAAGGACGACCTCGGGACGCCGCGCGAGGACGGCGTCGAGGTCCATCTCGTCGAGCCCAGGGTGGCCGCCAAGGGGCCGCCGGGGCACAACCTCGAGCTCGGCGATGAGCTCGGCCGTCTTCGCGCGGCCGTGCGTCTCGACGAGACCGACCACCACATCGGTGCCGCGCTCCTTGCGACGGCGGGCCTCGCCGAGCATGGCGTAGGTCTTGCCGACACCAGGGGCCATCCCGAGGTAGATGCGCAGCTCGCCCCTCCTGGTCACGTGCGCCATAGTGCCCCTTCAGACCGCTGTCAGCGCCGGGCGGCGGCCACGGGCGAGGCTCAAGCTCGGTGATGTCACCGTTCTTTGTCGGTCAGCTTGGCGTCTAACACCCGGTTACCCTCCCTGCGGACGACGCGAGGGAGCAAGGCATGTCGGTGGTCGACAACGCGATCTACATCGACGGGAAGCGCGCCATCGAGCCCGACTCGCTCGACAACACCTTCGAGGCGCTGCACTCCTGTCCGTCCGACGGCCACAGCTTCGGCTGGATCGGCTTGCTGCGCCCTGACGAGGCCGAGATCCGGGCGGTCGCGCAGGAGTTCGGCCTGCACGCCCTCGCGGTCGAAGACACGATCAACGCCCACCAGCGGCCAAAGCTGGAGCGCTACGGGGACGTGCTGTTCGTCGTGCTCCGGCCGGTGCGATATGTCGACCACGACGAGGTGGTCGACGTCGGCGAGCTCCACCTGTTCCTCGGGCCGGACTTCGTCATCACCGTGCGGCACGCCGTGGAGCCCGATCTCGGCGAGGTGCGGGCGCGGCTGGAGGCGGACCCGGAGTTGTTGCGCCAGGGGCCCTACGCCGTCCTGTACGCGATCTTGGACAAGATCGTCGACGACTACGGACCGGTGCTGGTAGGGCTGCAGACCGACATCGACGAGATCGAGGTGCAGGTCTTCGGCGGCGACCCGAAAGCGTCCCGGCGCATCTACCAGCTCTCCCGCGAGGTGATCGAGTTCCAGCGCGCGGTCGACCCGCTCGGCGACCTGTTCGACGAGCTGCGCGCACAGCTCAAGATGCGTGCGAGCGAGTCCGACCTCGAGCTGCGGCGCAACCTGCGCGACGTCGCCGACCACGCCACGCGCGTGATCGAGCGGCTGGGCGCCGACCGCGAGCTGCTGACGAACATGCTGCAGGTCAACGCCACGCTGGTCGGCCAGCGTCAGAACGAGGAGATGGCCAGGCTCACCGAGGCGGGCTACGACCAGAACGAGCAGGTCAAGCGCATCTCGTCGTGGGCGGCGATCTTCTTCGCCCCGTCGTTCGTCGCGAGCGTCTACGGCATGAACTTCAAGGACATGCCCGAGCTGGAATGGCCGTTCGGTTATCCCTTCGCGCTGCTGCTCATGGTGTTGTGCGCGGGAGGGCTGTACTTGGCGTTCAAGCGGAAGGGGTGGCTCTGACCGACCGCGGGCGGGGCTGGCAGCGCGGGCAGCTGAAGCTGCCGCGGTTCATGAACGGCTCGCGGCGGATCGGGGTGCCGCAGCGGGCGCAGGGGCGGTCGGCTTGGCCGTAGACGTGCAGTGAGCGGTCGAAGTAGCCCGAGGCGCCGTTCACGTTGACGTAGAGCGTGTCGAACGACGTGCCGCCCGCTGCCAGTGCCGCGTTCATCACGTCGGCCGCGGCGGTGAGCACGGCGCGGGCCTGCGCCCGGCTGAGCTTCTCGGTGGGGCGCGCGCCGTGCAGGCGGGCGCGCCACAGCGCCTCGTCGGCGTAGATGTTGCCGATGCCGGACACGACGGTCTGGTCCAGCAGCGCCCGCTTGATCTCGGTGCGGCGGCGGCGGATGCCCGCCACGGCGGCGTCGAGGTCGAACGCGGGATCCATGGGGTCGCGGGCGATGTGCGCGATCGGGGCGGGCAAGAGACCACCGCCGACGGCCGCGACGAGCGGATGGACCGAGAGCCCTCCGAACGTGCGCTGGTCGACGAACCGCAGCTCCGGCCCGTCGTCGGCGAACCGCACCCTGATGCGCAGGTGCTTCTCGTCGGGCCTGCCGGGGTCGGCGACGAGCATCTGACCGCTCATGCCGAGGTGGGCGAGCACGGCGTCGTCGCCCGCTGCCCCGCCGTCGAGCTCAAGCCAGAGGTACTTGCCACGGCGGCGCGCCTCGGTGATCGTCCGACCGGCCAGGCGGGCGGCGAAATCGGCGTCGCCCGCGAGATGGCGGCGCACCGCGCGCGGATGGGCGACGGTGATGTCGGCGATCGTGCGCTTGCGCACGTGCTCGGCGAGGCCGCGCCGGACGACCTCGACCTCCGGCAGCTCGGGCACGCTCGACCGCCTACGAACCCGCGGCGCTCGAGGTGGTGGCCTCTTTCGTGAGCGCATGCCAGGCCAGCTCGGCGGCCTTCTGCTCGGCTTCCTTCTTGGTGCGCCCCACGCCCGCCCCCAGGTCCCGTCCGGAGACGACGGCCGTGGCCGTGAACATCTTCAGATGATCGGGGCCCTCCTCGGTGATGCGGTACTCCGGCACCCCGAGGTCGGTCGCGGCGGTGAGCTCCTGCAGGCTCGTCTTCCAGTCGAGCCCCGCGCCGAGCAGCGGGGCGTTGCGCAGCAACGAGGCGAACAGGCGGTGCACGAGCTCACGGGCGGGCTCCAGCCCGTGCTCGAGGTAGACCGCGCCGATGAGCGCCTCGGTGGCGTCGGCGAGGATGCTCGGCTTGGTACGGCCGCCCGTCAGATCCTCGCCGCGGCCAAGGTAGAGGTAGGCGCCGAGCCCGGACGGGCCACCGAGGGTGGCAGCGACCCCGGCCAGCGCGTGCATGTTCACCACGCTGGAGCGCAGCTTCGCCAACTGTCCCTCCGGCCGGTCCGGGTGGTCGAGGTAAAGCCGCTCGGTCACCACGATGGACAGCACGGAGTCACCCAGAAACTCCAGGCGCTCGTTGGTCGGCAGGTGGCCGTTCTCGTACGCGTAGGAGCGGTGGGTCAGCGCCAGGGTGAGCAAATCGTCCGACAGCTCGACACCCAGCGACGCGAGAAGGGGCCCACGGTCAGGCGCGGGTCCCGCTGCACCGCGTTCCGGCATAGGCTCGTGTGCGGCGTCAGGCCGGTGTGACGACCGGGCGACCGTTGTAGGTGCCGCAGACGGGGCAGGCGACGTGCGGGGGCTTGGTGGCCCGGCAGGCGCGGTTCGAGCAGGTCACGAGCGTGGGGGCAGTGGCCTTCCACTGCGACCGACGGGATCGCGTGTTCGAGCGCGACATCCGGCGCTTCGGAACAGCCACAGTAAATCTCCTAGCAGTGGTGCTCGAGGGTCATTCGGCGGGCAGCCGCTCACGCAGAGCGTCCCACCGTGGATCCAGTGTCTCATGCCCGTGGTCGGGCGCGAGGTCGACCCACTTCTCGCCGCACTCGGGGCACAGCCCACGACAGTCGGGCGTGCACAACGGGGCGAGCGGCAGGTCGAGGACGAGCGCGTCGCGAACGGTCTGCTCCAGGTTGACGTAGTCGTCCTCGACGCGGGGCAGCTCGTCCTCGTCGGTGGTCGCGTCGGTGGCGCTGTCGGGGTAGGCGAACAGCTCGCCGATGGGGACGGTGATCTCGTCGGTCAGCGGATCAAGACAGCGCGCGCACTCCCCCTCGAGCCGGGCGTGCGCGGTGCCGGAGACGTACACACCTTCCGCGGCCGACTCCAGACGCAGGTCCAAGGCGACCGGCGCGCCCGGGGGGACGCCGATCGTCGGCAGCCCCAGCCCGCCGTCGGGCGCGGGGACGTCGCCGGTGTAGGTGCGCATGGCGCCGGGCCGTCGGCCCAGCTCACGGACGGAGATGGCCCACGGTCCGACGGGGGCGGGACGGTGCGTGCTCACGACTCCCAGAGTAGGTCGGGTCACTCCCCGGCGGGGGCCCGGGCCGGTCAGTCGATGAGATCCATGCCCGTGCCGGTTCGGCCTCGCGGCACGCCCACCGGGGTGCCGCGCCAAAGCTGGCTGCGCCCGCGGGTGACGGTGGCGAGCGCCTTGCCCAGCGCGTCCTCCAGCTCGGCGAGCTTGCCGTCGACGTAGGTGTCGCACTCATGGCGCAGCCGGTCGGTCTCGGTTTCGGCGGCGTCGACGACGCGGGCCGCTTCGGCGTTCGCCGCCCGCACCACCTCGGTCTGGGACACGAGCCTGCCCTGCTCGGCGCGGGCCTCGGCCACGTAGCGGTCGTGGGCCGCGCGGCCAGCCTCCACGGAGTTCTCGGCCTCCTTGCGGGCCCGGTCGGTGAGCTCGGTGTACTGCCTGCGTGCGTCGGCCACCGTGCGTTCCGCTTCGTGGCGGGCGGTCGCGAGCGTCTGCTCGGCCTCCGCACGGGCGTCGGCGACGAGCCGGTCGGCCTCCGCGTGCGCGGCGGCGAGCGCGGCCGCGGCGTCGGCCTGCGCCCCTGAGCGGGTCTGCTCGGCTTCCTGGGCGGCGTCGTCGACGAGCTCATCGCGGCGGTCGAGCACGTCTTGCGCATCGTCCAGCTCGCCGGGCAGCGCCTCGCGGATGTCGTCGAGCAGCTCAAGCACGTCGCCGCGAGGGACGACGCAGTTGGCCGTCATCGGGACCCCTCGCGCTTCCTCGACCACGGTGACCAGCGCGTCGAGGGATTCGAAGACCCGGTACACACCCTGATCCTCTCATCGGACGACGCCCGGACGGCGGATTGACGCGCGCAGGCGTGTCTCAGGCCCGCTCCGCGATGCGCTCCACCAGGCGCCGGTGCACGGAGGCGGGCAGCAGGTGCGCCACGTCGCCACCGAAGGTCGCGATCTCCTTGACCAACGAGCTCGCGACGAAGCTCCACTCCGGGCTGGTCGACATGAACAGCGTGTCGACGCCCGACAGCTGCTGGTTCATCTGGGCCATCTGCAGCTCGTAGTCGAAGTCGGTGACCGCGCGCAGGCCCTTGACGATCGCGCGGATGTCATTGACGCGGCAGTAGTCGACGAGCAGGCCGTCGAACGAGTCGACCATGACGTTCGGGTACGGCGCGACCATTTCCCTGAGCATCGCGATGCGCTCTTCGACGGTGAAAAGGCTCTTCTTGGTCTTGTTCATGAGCACGGCGACGACGATCTCGTCGAACAGCAACGACGCGCGACCGATGATGTCGAGGTGCCCGTTCGTGGGCGGATCGAAGGATCCGGGGCAGACGGCGCGCCTCATGGGCAGGGACCGTAACAGCGCCCGAGGTGAAGTGTGGTCTCTCCGTAACGTCGCTCACGAAGTGGTTTCAGCGGCACGGGCCACGGGAAGGTGCCTCCACGGGTGGAACGCTCGACGACGACGGTCGCGCCGTCTACGAGCCACCCGTGGAGGACGGCGGCGGCGAGCCACGCGGCCACCTCGGCATCGGAAGTGGCGTAGGGCGGGTCGACGAGCAGCAGGTCGTAGGGTCGGTCGGCCGGGGCGGCGAGGACGGCCGCGGCAGAGGCGGAGCGCACCTGCGCGCCCGGCAGGTCCACCGCCGCGACGTTGCGGCGCAGCACGGCCGCTGCCCGCCGGTCGCACTCCACGAACAGCACGTGCGCAGCGCCCCGCGACAGCGCCTCAAGGCCGAGCGCGCCGGAGCCCGCGCAGAGGTCGAGCACGGCTGCGCCGTCCAGCCCGGGGTCGTGCGCGAGCGCGGAGAAGAGCGCCTCCCGCACCCGGTCGGACGTGGGCCGGGTGCCCGACGGCGGCACGGCGAGCCGCCGCCCCCCCGCCACGCCCGCCACGATCCTGGTCACGGCGGCATTGTGCCCGCCCGACTCGTCGCGCTCGCCGCCCGCCGCGCACGGCCCGGCCCGTTGCGCACCGCCCCGTCGCAGCCGCTGCACGCGCGCAACTTCGCACCCCTTCGGCCCACTTCGCACCCCGTCGGCGGGGTGCGAAGTGACCCGACGGGGTGCGAAGTGACCGGACGGGTGCGCGGTGGCCTGCCGGGTCGTGGTCGCCTGCTACTCCAGCTCCAGGAGGAGGTCGCCGCCCTCGACCTGCTGAACCTTGCCGATGGCCAGCCGCGCGACCATTCCGGCCTGCTGCGCGGTGATGCTCGCCTCCATCTTCATCGCCTCGATCGTCGCGACGGTCTGGCCCGCGGACACCTCGTCGCCCTCGTCGACCTGCAGCGTTACCACACCCGCGAACGGGGCGGCGATGTGGCGCGGGTTGCCGCGGTCGGCCCGTTCCGCGGCCTTGACGTCTGTGACGACCTCCAGGTCGCGCACCGACACCGGGCGCAGCTGTCCGTTCAGCGACGTCATCACCGTCCGGTAGCCGCGCTCGTCGGGCTCGGAGATCGCCTCCAGCTCGATGATCAGCGTGACGCCCGGCTCCAGCTCGACCCGGTGCTCGACCTCGGGCTCCAGACCGTAGAGGAAGTCCTTCGTGGAGAGCACCGACGTGTTGCCGTAGGACTCGCGGTGGGCCAGGTACTCCTTGGTCGGCCCGGGAAACAGCAGCCGGTTGAGCGTCGGGCGGCGGCATTGCGCGAGGCCCGCGCGGTCCTCGTCCGACAGCTCCGCCTGCTCCCGTTCGGGCGGACGGCCTTCGAGGGCCCGCGTGCGGAAGGGCTCCGGCCAGCCGCCGGGTGGGTCACCGAGCTCGCCGCGCAGGAAGCCGATCACGGAGTCGGGGACGTCGAACTTGCCGGGGTCGGCTTCGAAGTCCTTCGCTTCGACGCCCGCGCCCACCAGGTGCAGCGCGAGGTCGCCGACCACCTTCGACGACGGCGTCACCTTGACCAGCCGCCCGAGCATTCGGTCCGCGGCGGCGTAGAGGTCCTCGATCAGCTCGAACCGGTCCCCCAGCCCGAGCGCGATGGCCTGTTGGCGCAGGTTGGAGAGCTGACCACCGGGGATCTCGTGGTGGTAGACGCGGCCGGTTGGCGAAGCCAGCCCGGACTCGAACGGCCGGTAGACCTTCCGGACGGCCTCCCAGTACGGCTCGAGGTCGCTGACCGCGGCCAGGGAGAGGCCGGTCGCCCTTTCGGTGTGATCGGTGGCCGCGACCAAGGCCGAAAGCGAGGGCTGCGACGTCGTGCCAGCCATGGACGCCACCGCCCCGTCGACGGCGTCCACCCCGGCTTCGATCGCGGTGATGAGCGTCGCGAGCTGACCGCCCGCGGTGTCGTGGGTGTGCAGGTGCACAGGGAGGTCGAAACGCGCGCGCAGGGCCGTGACCAGCGTGCGCGCGGCGGGTGGGCGCAGCAGCCCGGCCATGTCCTTGATCGCGAGCACATGCGCGCCCGCCGCCACGATCTCCTCGGCGAGGCGTAAGTAGTAGTCGAGCGTGTAGAGGTCCTCAGCGGGGTCGGAGAGGTCGCCGGTGTAGCAGAGCGCCACCTCGGCGACCGCCGTGCCGGTCGCGCGCACGGCGTCGATCGCGGGCCGCATCTGCGCGACGTCGTTGAGCGCGTCGAAGATCCGGAAGACGTCCATGCCGGTGGCGGCCGCCTCGTGCACGAACGCGTCGGTGACCTCGGTCGGGTACGGCGTGTAGCCCACTGTGTTGCGCCCGCGCAGCAGCATCTGAAGGCAGATGTTGGGCACGGCCTCCGAGAGGGCGGCGAGCCGGTCCCACGGGTCCTCCGCGAGGAACCGGAGCGCGACGTCGTAGGTGGCGCCGCCCCAGCACTCCAGCGAGAGCAGCTGCGGCACGGCGCGCGCGACGTGCGGGGCGACGGCGAGCAGGTCGCGGCTGCGCACCCGGGTGGCGAGCAGCGACTGGTGCGCGTCGCGGAACGTCGTGTCCGTGACGGCCACCGGGGTCTGCTCCCGCAGCCGTCGCGCGAACCCCTCGGGCCCCAGCGCGCGCAGGAGCTGCCGGGACCCTTCGGCAGGTGGCGCCCCGTCGGTGAGCCTTGGCAGCTTGTCGACCGGCTCGACGACCTGTGGACGACGCCCGTACGGCCGGTTGACCGTCGTCTCGGCGAGGTGGGTGAGGATGCGGGTGCCGCGGTCGGCGGGCTGGCGGGCGCGCAGCAGCTCGGGGCGCTCGTCGATGAACGACGTGGTGATCCGGCCTGCCTGGAAGTCGGGGTCGTCGAGAACGGCGGCCAGGAACGGCAGGTTCGTCGCGACGCCGCGGATGCGGAACTCCGCGATCGCCCGCCTGGCCCGGCGAACCGCCTGCTCGAAGCTGTGCCCGTAGCAGGTGAGCTTGACCAGCATCGAGTCGAAGTGCGCGCTGACCTCGGCGCCGGTGTGCGTCGTGCCGCCGTCGAGGCGGACGCCGGGGCCGCCGGGCGAGCGGTAGTTGCTGATCACGCCGGTGTCCGGGCGGAACCCGTTGGCGGGGTCCTCCGTCGTGACGCGGCACTGGAGCGCGGCGCCGGAGAGCGTCACCAGGTCCTGTGTGAGGTTCAGCTCGGGCAGGGTCATGCCGGACGCGATCCGGAGCTGGGCGATGACGAGGTCGCGGTCGGTGATCTGCTCGGTCACCGTGTGCTCCACCTGGATGCGCGGGTTCATCTCGATGAAGACGTGGTTGCCGCGCTCGTCGAGGAGAAACTCGACCGTGCCCGCGTTGACGTAGCCGATGGCCTTGGCGAACGCGACGGCGTCGGCGCAGATCCGGTCGCGTAGCTCGGGGTCGAGGTTCGGTGCAGGCGCGATCTCGATGACCTTCTGGTGGCGGCGCTGCATCGAGCAGTCCCGCTCGTAGAGGTGCACGACGTTGCCCGCCGCGTCCGCGAGGATCTGTACCTCGATGTGGCGGGGGTTGACCACCGCCTGCTCGAGGAACACCGTGGCGTCGCCGAACGCGGACTCGGCCTCCCGCATGGCCGCGTCGATGGCATCCCGCAGGTCCTCGACGCGCTCGACCCGGCGCATGCCCCGCCCGCCGCCGCCCGCGACCGCCTTGACGAAGATCGGGAACCCGATGTCGTCGGCCGCGGTCATCAGAGCATCAACGTCGGTCGACGGCTCGCAGGAGCGCAGTACCGCGACGCCCGCCTCCCGGGCGGCGGCGATCGCACGAGCCTTGTTGCCGGTCAGGTGCAGCACGTCGGCGGGTGGGCCGATGAACGTGATGCCCCCGTCGGCACACGCCTTGGCGAGATTGGGATTCTCGGACAGGAAGCCGTAGCCGGGGTAAACCGCGTCCGCCCCCGCGCGGTGGGCCGCCTTGACCACCTCGTCGACCGAGAGGTACGCGCGGACCGGATGGCCCACCTCACCGATCTGGTAGGACTCGTCGGCCTTGGCGCGGTGCAGGGAGTTGCGGTCCTCGTGCGGGAAGATCGCGACGGTCGCGATGCCCAGCTCATAGGCGGCCCGGAAGGCGCGGATGGCGATCTCACCGCGGTTGGCGACCAGCACCTTGCGGAACACGGCGGGCTCCTCGGGTCGTCTCGACGACGGGGTGTCGGTGATCTCGGCCGAACGCTACCCGGCGCGGCACTCGATCGGACCCGTGCGAACACCACCCGGGTGGGGTACCAAGGAAACGTGCGCCACCATCGTCACCCGGCGGGGATGCCGCCGTTCCCTCCGGCCTACGCCGCCGCGTTCGCCGATGGGCGACGTCTGCGGGAGGAGGCGCACGCCCGGCGGCGCCGCGTGGCCGGGAGACCCTACGGCCACCCGCACCACGCGCGGGCCCGCGCGGTGTTCGCAGTCGTCGCGGTGCTCGTCGCTTTGACGATCGCCTCCGACGGCGGAGTTCTGGTGATCGGGGGCGGCATGCTGCTCGGGCTGGCCACGATGGCGTGGATCCTGTTCCTCTTGGCCTCGCCGATGCTGGTGGTCGCCGGGGCCGTGATCGCCATCACCCGTTCACAGCGGCGGGCCCGGCTGCGCCGCGGAGGTGCCGCGGGCACCGTCCCGCTGCCTGCACGACCCGTCGCACCACCGCGTCCCGACCTGGTCTGGGCGCACGCCCGTCGCCGGTTCGACGCTCTGCGCAGCGCCTACGCCGCCTACGAGTGCGACCCCATGGCGGTGCTGCGGCTGCCCGCGCTCGCCGACGTCTCGGTGGCGAGCACGGCCCGGTTCGTCGATGCGTTCGCCGAGGCACAGGCCCTCGACACCGACGCGTTCCCCGGCGGCACCCACGCCCCCGCCTACGTCGCGGCGGTCGATCGCGCCGAGCGCGCGTGGCACGCGGCTCGGCAGGCAGCCGAGCGGATCCGGCTGTCCACGCTGTCGCCCACGGAGCGCGCCACCGTCGAGCGCGTGATCAAGCTGCTCACCACAGCGCGCGAGTCCGACAACGACGCCGAGCGCCTCGCCGCGTACACCCGCGCCCGCTCCGAGCTCACGAAGCTCGACCGGGCCGGTGTGGTCCACGTGCCGCTGCCCGCCGCCGCCGCGCTCGACGCCGCCAGCCGGGGAGCCCTCCCCGCCTGAGGCACACCCACGCCCTGGGGCCTCCCCGCCCGCTCATCCCGGCCCCGCAGTGATCGCCGGTTCGGAGCGAAGGCGGCGGAATCTGGCCGGGGTTTGCACCGAACTGGTAATCACGAACGAGGCGGGCGGGCGATCACGGGCAGGGCCTGCGGGTGATCATAGGCGGGCACAGGCGGGCACAGGCGGGCACGGGAGGCGGGCACAGGCGGGCACGGGCGGGCGGCCGCGGGCACGGGCGGGCGGCCGCGGGCACGGGCGGGCGGCCGACGGAGTCAGACCCGGTCGAGCCACGCCGCGCGCTCCTCGTCCCCCACGGTTTGGCCGACGAGTGCGGCGAGGCCGCCGTGGCCGCCGAGCGTGGGGTCGTGCTCGACGACGTCCATCGCGTACACCCGTGCCGTGGCGATGATCTCCTCGTGCTTGAGCAGGGAGAGCAGCCGTAGACCGGAGCGGCGGCCGGACTGCAGAGCGCCGAGCACATCGCCCTCCCGCCGCAGCTCCAGATCCAGCTGGGCGAGCGCGAAGCCGTCGGTGGTGTCGGCGATCGCGTCGAGGCGGGCGCGGGCGGCCGTGGCGGCGGGCATCTCCGTGACCAGCAGGCACACCCCGGCCGCCGAACCGCGGCCCACCCGACCGCGCAGCTGGTGCAGCTGGGACAGGCCGAACCGCTCGGCGTCGAGGATCACCATGGCGGTGGCGTTGGGCACGTCGACCCCGACCTCGATGACGGTGGTAGCCACCAGCACATCCAACTCGCCGCGCTCGAACGCGCGCATCACCGCGTCCTTCTCGTCGGCGGGCAGCTTGCCGTGCAACAGCCCGAGCCGCAGCCCGGCGAGCTCGCCCTCCATCAACGTGGCGATCACGTCGACCACCGCGAGCGGCGGACGACGCCCCTCCGACTCCCCATCGGTATCCGCGGGCTCGCTCTCGGGCTCCTCGGCGAGCTTCGGATCACCCACCCGAGGACACACGACGTACGCCTGGTGCCCGGCCGCGACCTCGTCGCGCACCCGCCGCCACACCGACTTGAACCACGACGGGCGCTCGGCCAGCGGGACGACGGTGGTGGCGACCGGCGACCGTCCGGCGGGCAGCTCGCGCAGCGCGGACACCTCGAGGTCGCCGTAGACCGTCATCGCCACCGTGCGCGGGATCGGCGTGGCCGTCATCACCAGCATGTGCGGCACCATGTGCGCGCCGCGGGCACGAAGGGCGTCGCGCTGCTCGACGCCGAACCGGTGCTGTTCATCGACGACGACCAGGCCCAGCTCGGCGAACCCCACCCGGTCCTGGATCAGGGCGTGGGTGCCGACGACGATGCCCGCCTCACCGGTCTGCGCATCCAGCATCGCCTGCCGCTTCGCCTTCGCGCCCAGCGATCCCGTGAGCAGCGTGACCCGGGTGGCGATCTCCGGGGCACCCAGCTCGCCCGCCTGGCCAAGCGGGCCGAGCAGAGCGCGCAGCGAACGGGCGTGCTGAGCCGCGAGCACCTCGGTGGGCGCGAGCATCGCGGCCTGCCTGCCCGCATCCACCGCCTGCAACATCGCCCGCAGGGCCACGACCGTCTTGCCCGCGCCCACATCGCCCTGCACGAGCCGGTTCATGGGATGCCGCCCTGCGAGGTCGGTGGCGATCTCCTCGCCCACCGCGCGCTGCCCGGCCGTGAGCGCGAACGGCAGCCGGGCGTCGAACGCCTCCAGCAGGCGCCCCGGCCGCGGTGGGCAGGCCGCGGCGGGCCGTGCGGCGGTGGCCCGGCGCCGCAGCGCGAGCGCGAGCTGCACCCCCATCGCCTCGTCCCACACCAGGCGGTGGCGCGCGGCGTGGATGTCGACCTGGCTCTCGGGCACATGGATGCGGCGTAGGGCGCGCCCCAGGTCGGCCAGGCCTTCGCCCTCCCGCACTGACGGCGGCAGCGGATCCGCGATCTCGTCGAGCAGGCCGAGCACCTGCCGGACCGACCTCGCGATCGCCTGCGAGCCGAGCTTGCCGGTGGCCGGGTAGACCGAGATGAAGGGGCGGACCTCGTCGTCCTCGTCGAGCGTCTCGAACTGCGGGTGGGTGAGCTGCAGCTTCCGGTTGAACACCCCGACCTTGCCGGAGAACACCGCCCGCACACCGGGCTTGACCAGCGACTTCAGCCGGTGGCCGTTGAAGAACGTGCAGTCCAGCTCGGCGCCCTTCTCATCGCGGATGACGACGGCGAGCAGCTTGCCGCTGCGCGAGCGCATGTCGCGCAGAGTGGCCTTCTCCACCTGCGCGACGACCGTGATGTGCTCGCCGATCTCCAGGCCCGCGATGTCGGTGAGCCGCCCGCGGTCGACGTAGCGGCGCGGGTAGTGGCGCAGCAGATCGCCGACCGTGTGCAGCGACAACTGGGTTTGCAGCGCATCGGCGGCGCGCGCACCGAGCGCCGTGACCAGCGGTGTGGCGAGATCGATGCTCATTCGACCCCCAATACCAGGGGGTAGTCGGTGTGGCCGCCCTTGAGAACGACGACATCGACCTCCGGATGGCTGCGGCGAAGATCGGCTTGCAGCCCTTCGGCGAGGGCGGTGTCGATGCCTGCGCCGAGCAGAGCCGTGACGATCTCACCTCCGCCGAGGAGCATGCGGTGAGCCAACCACAGGGCACCGACAGAAAGGTCGGGGGCGATCAGCACGACCTCGCCGTCCGCGATCCCGAGCACGTCGCCGGGCTCGCAGCGGCCCACCCAGGTGAGCGCCTCGGTCTCGGCCACGAGCAGCGCAGCGGTGCGGGTGCCTGCGGCCGCCTCGGCCATCGCGACGACGTCCTCCCCCGAGCGGCGCTCCGGATCGTGCACGGCGAGCGCGGACAGGCTCTGGAGCACGGTTGCCGTGGGGAGGATGAGCACGTCCTGGCCGTCGCGGCGCGCGGCGGCCGCCGCGCCTTCGGCTACCGGTACGAGCTCAGGGTCGCCTGGCATGCACACGACGGTGTGCGCGCGGGTCGCGGCGAGCGCCGTCACGATCTCGGCTTCACGGACCGGCGTATCGGGCGCGCGCTGCAGCACGGCCGCCCCCGCGTCGTGCGCCAACCGCGCCAGGTCCGCACCGGCGACGATCATGAGCACGGCCCGCTCGCGGACGAACCGGCCCGGCACCGGCTGGTCGGCGAACCGGACCACGGTGATCTGGTGCGGCCGTCCGGCCGCGATCCCGGCCTCGATCGCGGCGCCGACGTCGTTGCAGTGCAGGTGAACCCGCCACAGGTCGTGGCCGTCGCCGACGACCGCGAGGCTGTCGCCGAGCTCGGCCAACCTCGTGCGGACGCGGTCGACCGCGCTCGGTAGCGCGTCGAGCAGGTACATCACCTCGTAGTCGTACTCCGCCGAACCCGTCTCGCGCTGCGCGGTCAGCGCGGCCCGGTCCCGCACGCTCGGCTGCGGCGGCGGCGATGGCGGGCGGTCGGCGAGCAGCGCGGCGAGGGCGTCGAGCAGGAGGTAGATGCCCATGCCGCCTGCGTCGACGACCCCGGCGCGGCCCAGCTCGGGGATCTGCGCCGTCGTGGCGCGCAGGGCGGTCGCCGCCGCGTCGGCGGCCGCTGTCGCCGCCGCGGCCAGTGCGTCGCAGCCGTCGGCGGCCGCGGACGACGACGCAACGATGGCCGCCTGCCGAGCTCCGAGTGGCCGCCTGCCGAGCACCGGGGGCCGCCGCCACAGGACCGGACGGACCGGCCGCGGCAGGCGCAGGTGCAGCGGCATCGGCGGCGGGTGGAGGGACCGGACCGGCCGCGCGGGCGACCTCTACAGGCGAGGCGGGCGGACGAGCCGCCGCGGCGGCCACGGCGAGCACCGTGAGGGCGGTGCCCTCGCGCGGCTCGGTGAGCGCGGCAGAGGCCAGAGCGGCGGCCCGGGCCAAGGCGTCGGCGAGCACGACGGCGTCGGCGATCCCGGCGCCTGCCACGGCTGGATCCGCCGCCTGCGCGGCCGCCACGGCCTCGGCGAACCCCCGCAGCACCTGCGAGAGGATCACTCCGGAGTTGCCGCGTGCCCCGAGCAAAGCGCCACGGGCGAGGGCGGCCGCGATCGCCACCGTTTCCGCGTCGTCGGAGCGGGCCCCGTCCGCGGCCTCGACGGCCGAACGCATCGTCAGCAGCAGGTTGGTGCCCGTGTCGGCGTCGGGGACCGGGAAGACGTTGATGCGGTCAAGCTCAGAGCGTCGGCGTTCCAACACCGCGACCGACGCCCTCGCCCACGCGAGAACCAGGGCTGGGTTGAGCACGGCGGGCACGGGGGCCCAGCGTATCTGCCCCGGGTGGGGCCAAGCGCCGCGGCGCGGGTACTGTGATGTCTTGCGACCGGGGCTGCCCCGGCTTCACCGACACCGATTCGAGGAGTTCGACGTGGCTGCCGTCTGCGACGTCTGTGGAAAGGGTCCGGGCTTCGGCATGTCCGTCTCGCACTCCCACCGCCGTACCCACCGCCGCTGGAACCCGAACATCCAGACCGTGCGCACACGGATCAACGGCGGCAACCGCAAGCGGCTGAACGTGTGCACCTCCTGCCTGAAGGCGGGCAAGGTCACCCGCGGCTGACCCCTCCGCGAAGGCGCTGTTCTGCGCCCACCACACAAGCGTTGCCGTCCCCGCACCCGCGTCTGGACGCCGGTGCGGACACGGTAACGCCGGCGTGAGCTACGGGAGCTTCCAGTCCACGTGCTCGCCGCCCAGCTCCTCCAACAACGCGTTGGCCCGGCTGAACGGCCGCGAGCCGAAGAAGCCGCGATCGGCCGACATCGGGCTCGGGTGCGCCGACTCGATCAACGGAACGTCGCCGAGCAAAGGGGCGAGGTTGCGCGCGTCGCGGCCCCATAAGATCGCCACGAGCGGCTCACCGTCCCTGGCGACGAGCGCGCGGATCGCCTGCTCGGTGACCGCCTCCCAGCCTTTGTCGCGGTGCGAGCCCGGCTCGCCCGGCGCGACGGTGAGCACCCTGTTGAGCAGGAGCACTCCCCGCTCGGCCCACGGCGTGAGGTCACCGGTCGAGGGCGTCGGATGTCCGAGGTCGGCGGAGTACTCGCGGAAGATGTTCGCCAGCGACCGCGGCACCGGCCGCGTCGTCGGCGACACCGAGAACGACAACCCCACCGCGTGCCCCGGCGTCGGGTACGGGTCCTGGCCGACGATCAGCACCCGCACCGCGTCGAGCGGCTGGGCGAACGCGCGCAGCACGTTCGCGCCCGCCGGGAGGTAGCGCCTGCCTGCGGCGACCTCGGCGCGCAGGAAGTCGCCCATGTCCGCAACCCGCTGCGCCACCGGCGCCAGCGCCTGCGCCCACCCGGCCTCGACGACCTCCGCCAACGGTTTGCCCGCCATCAGCCGACCCTCCTCAGTTCGGCGCGGAACCGCCGTCCCCGCTCGACGTAGCTGGTGACGGCACGGGCGTACGCGTCTTCGGGCACCTCGTAACCCTGGCGCACCCGCGCGGGCACCCCCAGCGCCATGGCCCGCGGTGGGACTTCGGCGTTCGGCGCCACGACCGCGCCCGCCCCGACGATCGCGCCCGACCCGACGGTCGACCCGTTCAACACGACCGAACCGGACGAGATGAGCGCCCGGTCCCCGATCATCGCGCTCTCGATGTGCACGTTGTGCCCGACGGTGACCTCGTTGCCGATGATCGTCGGCTGGACGGCCGTGGTGTGGATGATCGAGCCGTCCTGGATGCTCGTGCGCATCCCGACCTCGATCCACCCGTCGTCGCCACGCAGCACCGCGGTCGGCCACACCGACGACTCGGCGCCGATCGTCACGTTGCCGATCACCACGGCGTCGGGGTGCACGTAGGCGTCGGGATGGATGTCGGGCTCGGCGGCGCCGAGGGCGTAGAGCGGCACGGCGGGAGCCTAATGCCCGGCCCGTGAGCTGTTTCACCAGATCATCTGGAACGATTCAGAGAGCCGATTCGATGTACCAGGTGTGACTACAGAGAACAGGAGGAACGCCATGATCATCACCATCCGACGCGCGCTGCGCCGCCTCGACGATTGGACGCTCGAGGTGTTCAACCCGCGTTACCCGCGCGGTCACCGCTGAGCGGAGCTTGCGCAGCGACATGATCGCTGAGCGGAGCTTGCGCAGCGAACATGATCGCTGACCTGACACGACGACGGGCCGCAGCCCAGGAGGCTGCGGCCCGTCACATCTCCGACTAGTGGTGAATGGGCCGGTCGTCCGCGTCCGGCGGGGGCGCCTCGGCGTGCAACGGCTTCATCCGCGCCCACACCACGAACACGGCGGCGAGGATGAGCATGCCGATCCCCGTCCAGAGGTTGAGGTTGATGCCGCCGGACTTGGCTGTGTTCTCCGGGGTCGCCGTGAAGATGCCCATGATCGTCAAGACGATCCCGTAGAACGCGAACAGCACCGCGATCACCGTGCGGAGGTCGAACAGCGAGGACGCCGCGCTCGAGACCTTGTCGCTCATCTGGATCTCCCTAGACCACGATGTACAGGATGATGGTCAGCGCGATCACGCCCGCGCCCAGCACGACCGGCGAGCGGTACCAGCCTTTGTCCGCGCCCTCGGCCCCGTGGCTGCGGTCCTCCTTGGACGTCAGCGACCAGGTCAGCCCGACCAGCTCGGCGTCGGGCTTCGGTTGCGTCACCATCGACACGATGATCGCCACGATCACGCCGACGACGAACGCCGCGCTCGCGCCGACGAAGCTGCCCGCCTGGCTGGACAGGGAAAGCACGCCCGTGCGGACCAGTACGTCGACGATCACCGCCGCGATCGTGCCGGAGATCAGCCCGGTCCAGCCCGCGGTGCCGGTCATCCGCTTCCAGAACAGGCCGAGGATGAAGATCGCGAACAGCGGCGCGTTGAAGAAGCTGAACAGCGACTGGATGTAGTCCATCAGGTTCGAATAGCTGCCCGCGATGGCGGCCGTGCCGATCGCCAGCACACAGCCGATCACCGTGACGGCCCGGCCGACCTGCAGGTAGTAGTGGTCGGGTTTGCCCGGACGCAGCCAGTCCTGCCAGATGTCGTAGGTGAACACCGTGTTCAGCGAGCTGACGTTGGCCGCCATGCCCGCCATGAACGCGGCCAGGAGACCCGCCAGCGCCACGCCCAGCACGCCGTTGGGCAGCACCTCGTTCATCAGCAGCGAGAGCGCGTTGTTGTACGTGACGTCCGACGGCTGGCCCGCCTTCGCCGCGGCAAGTGCGGGCACCAGCACCGCGGCGATCATGCCGGGGATCACGATGACGAGCGGGATGAGCGCCTTCGGGTAGGCGGCGATGATCGGTGTGCGGCGGGCGGCCGACATGTCCTTGGCCGAAAGGGCGCGCTGGACCTCGGCGAAGTTCGTGGTCCAGTAGCCGAAGGACAGCACGAAGCCGAGCCCGAACACGATGCCGAAGACGGACCAGAACGGGTTCTCGATCCCGGTGAGCGGGGTGCCCGGCCACGCGGAGAGCTCGGCCCCGTTGCCCGCCGCGATGATCTTCTCCTTCAGCCCGTCCCAGCCGCCGACCCGCGCGAGGCCCCCGACGGTGAGCGGGACGAGCAGCGCGAGGATCACGAAGAACTGCAGCACCTCGTTGTAGATCGCCGCCGACAGCCCGCCGAGGAAGGTGTAGCTCAAGCACCACCAGGGCGGCCACCGGGATCGCCACCACGAGCGACCAGCCGAGCAGCGCCTCGAGCACCAGCCCGAGCGAGAACAGGTTCACGCCCGCGATCAGCACCGATGACAGCGCGAACGTGATGGCGTTGACCCGCTGTGTCGTGTAGTTGAACCGCTTCTGCAGGAACTCGGGGACGCTGCGGGCCTTGCTGCCGTAGTAGAACGGCATCATCACGATCCCGAGGAACACCATCGCCGGGACGGCGCCGATCCAGTAGTAGTGCACGGTCGGGAGGCCGTACTGCGCGCCGTTGGCCGTCATCCCGATGAGCTCGATCGCACCGAGGTTCGCCGAGATGAACGCCAGACCCGTCACCCACGCGGGCAGCGAACGCCCGGAGAGCAGGAAGTCCAAACTCGACGACACCGATCTGCGCGCCATCACGCCGATCCCCAGGACCAGCACGAAGTAGAAGACCACGAGGACGTAGTCGATCCAGGTCGTGTCCAGTCGGAGATTGGTCGCCGCAACGATCATTGCCCGGCCCCCTCACTCGTCATGTGTGATGCGGATCATCCGTCATACCGGGCGATCACGCCAGGCAGGGGTTTGGAGTAGTAACGGCTGCGCTCAGCCGCGCTCCTTCGCCCGGCGACGCCAGTGGGTAAGGGCGCGCTCGGTGTAGCCGTTGGGCTCGGTGCGCCCCGAGAACACCAGGTCCAGCGCGGCCTGGAACGACTCGCTGCGGTCCAGATCGGTGGCCATGGCCCGGTAGCCGGGCTCCTTGGCGTTCTGCTCGTCGACGACGACGGCCATGCGCTCGAACGTCAGCCGCACGTCGCGCTCGTCGATCAGCTGGTGGTAGAGCCAGTTGGCGATGAGCTGGCTGGAGATGCGCAGGGTGGCGCGGTCCTCCATCAGGCCGACGCCCTCAAGGTCGGGCACGGTCGAGCAGCCGATGCCCAGCCCCACCCAGCGCACGACGTAGCCGAGGATGGACTGTGCGTTGGTCTCCAACTCGTGGCGCTTCTCCTCGTCGGAGAGCGTGCCGGTGAGCACCGGGACCTCCAGCAGCCCACGCCGGTCGGTCGTGCGCCCGGCGAGCTCCTTCTGCCGCGCCCGGACGTCGGTGCGCAGGTAATGCAGCGCGTGCAGCGTGGCGGCGGTGGGCGAAGGCACCCACGCGCAGGTGGCGCCCGCCTCGGGCTGCGCCCCCTTCTGCGCCAGCATGTCGGCCATCGCCGCGGGCTTCGCCCACATGCCCTTGCCGATCTGTGCTGTGCCCGCGAAGCCCGCCGCGAGCGCGACGTCGACGTTGCGGTCCTCGTAGGTGGTGAGCCACGCCGTGGACTTCATGTCGTCCTTGCGCACGACCGCGCCGGCGTGCATGTCGGTGTGGATCTCGTCGCCGGTGCGGTCGAGGAAGCCGGTGTTCACGAAGATCACCCGATCGGCGGCGGCGGCGATGCAGGCCCCGAGGTTGAGCGACGTGCGCTTCTCCTCGTCCATGATCCCGATCTTGAGAGTGCGCGCGGGCAGGCCGAGGTGCTCCTCGACGGCGGCGAACAGCTCGACGGTGAGCGCGACCTCGTCGGGGCCGTGCTGCTTGGGCTTGACGATGTAGACGCTGCCCGCGCGCGAGTTCGAGAACCGGCCGAGGCCGCGCAGGTCGTGCAGCGCCGCCGTGGCCGTGACCAGCGCGTCGAGGACGCCCTCCGCCACCTCGGCGCCGTCGATGACCACGGCGTCGGTCGTCATGTGGTGCCCGCAGTTGCGCACGAGGAGCAGCGACCGGCCCGGCAGCACGAGCTCGGCGCCGTCCGGGGCGGTGTAGGTGCGGTCGCCGTGCACGACGCGCTCGACCGTGCGGCCGCCCTTCTCGAACGTCGCCGAGAGCGTGCCGGTCATGAGGCCCAGCCAGGTGCGGTAGGCGGCGGCCTTGTCCTCGCCGTCGACGGTGGCCACCGAGTCCTCGAGGTCGACGATCGTGGTGACCGCCGACTCCAGCACCACGTCGGCGACGCCCGCGTGGTGCTGGCCACCGACCCGGGTCTCCGGGTTGATCACCAGCTCGACGTGCAGGCCGTGGCGGCCCAGCAGGATCACGCCGTCGGCCGAGCCCGCGAACTGGGCGGGATCGGCCAGCGCGGGCGCCAGCGCACCGTCCTCGACGCGGTACTCCGTGACGTCTCGGTGGCTGCCTTCGGCGAGCGGGAACAGCTCGTCGAGCAGTTCGTCGGCGGCGGCGATCACCTGTGCGCCGCGCTGCTCGTCGTAACCCCGCGCGAGCTCGTGGTCCTGCGGCAGCGCGTCGGTGCCGTAGAACGCGTCGTAGAGCGAGCCCCACCGGGCGTTGGCGGCGTTGAGCGCGTAACGCGGCACCGTGGAGGGCACCACCAGCTGGGGGCCCGCGACCTCGGCGATCTCCGGGTCCACGCCCGTGACGGACAGGCGCGCGGTCGTGTCCGGAACCAGGTAGCCGATCTCGGTGAGGAACGCGGCGTAGGCGTCGGGGTCGCCCGCGCCGTGCTCGCGGTGCCACGCGTCGACCCGTTCCTGCAGCTCGTCGCGGCGGGCGAGCAACGCGGCGATGCGACCGGCGAACCGGCTCTGGAGATCGACGAGCGCGGCCCAGAACCGCTCGGGTTCGATGTCGAGCCCGGGCAGCAGCTCGTCGACGACGAAAGAACGCAGGGTCGGGTCGATCCGCAGGTCGCTGGTCACGCGCGGAACTTTATGCGGGACCGACCACTCCCGACAGCGCGAGCGCCAACGTCGCGAGCGCGGTGAGCACAAGCAGGAGCTGAAGCGTCCGCCGTGGGCCCACGCGCGCCTCCCTGGTGCCGGTCACGTTGCTTGCGCAAATGGTGGCACGGTCGCGACGGACCCGCCGCGCTGGGGTCGTCGCCCGGCGATCATGGCCGGATTCGACACCGCGTCGTACTGTCGTCGTGCAGCTTCGACGGGGAGGAGATGCGATGGGGATCGACAGTGCGGTGCGGCAGGCGTTCGAGCGGGCGCTCGCCCCCACGGACGTGATCTCCGACCGGGTGCAGTGCCGTGCGTACGAGTGCGACGGGCTCACCGGCTACCGCGTCGTCCCCGACCTCGTACTGCTCCCCCGTGACGCCGACCAGGTGGCGGCGGCGGTACGGGTATGCCACGAGCACAAGGTGCCGTTCGTCGCACGGGGGGCGGGCACCGGCCTCTCCGGCGGCGCGCTGCCCGTCGCGGACGGTGTGGTGATCAGCCTGGCGCGCCTGCACAGGATCCTGGAGCTCGATCCGGTCGACCGGCGAGCGGTCGTCGAGCCCGGCGTCTCGAACCTGGCGATCACGCAGGCGGCGGCGCCGCACGGGCTGTATTACGCACCCGACCCTTCGAGCCAGCAGGTGTGCACGATCGGCGGCAACGTCGCGGAGAACTCCGGCGGCGCGCACTGCCTCAAGTACGGGTTCACCACCCACCACGTGCTGTCCGCGCAGGTCGTGCTGGCCGACGGCAGCGTGGTGACGGTGGGCACCGACACCGGCGAGCAGGCCGGGCCGGACCTGCGGGGCGTCGTGCTCGGCTCGGAGGGCACGCTCGGCATCGTCACGCGCGTCACGGTGCGGCTGATGCGCGCGCCCGAGTCGGTGCAGACCTTGCTGGCGGACTTCCCTTCGATCGCCGCCGCAGGCGACGTGGTCTCCGACGTCGTCGCGGCCGGGATCGTGCCCGCCGCCATCGAGATGATGGACACCCTCGCGATCGAGGCCGCCGAGGAGGCCGTGCACGCGGGCTACACGGTCGGGGTGCCCGCCGCGCTCATCGTCGAGCTGGACGGGCCCGCCGAGGAGTGCGGCATCCAGTTCGAGCAGGTCAAGGCGATCTGCGAGAAGCACGGCTGCACCCGCCTGCACATCGCGGGGTCGCCTGACGAGCGCGCGGCGATCTGGCGAGGGCGCAAGGCGGCGTTCGCGGCCGTCGGGCGGATCTCCCCCGACTACTTCGTGCAGGACGGCGTCGTGCCCCGCACACGGCTCGCCGAGGTGCTCGACCGGATCGCGGAGATGGGCGCCGAGGCCGGGCTCCGGGTGGCCAACGTGTTCCACGCGGGCGACGGCAACCTGCATCCGCTGGTGCTCTACAACGCGGACGCGGGCGAAACCGAGAAGGCCGAGGAGCTGTCGGGGGGGATTGCTGAGCTGTGCGTCGAGATGGGCGGCTCGCTCTCGGGCGAGCACGGGATCGGCACGGACAAGGCGTGCTCGATGCCGAAGATGTTCTCCGACGACGACCTGGCCGTCATGCAGCGCGTGCGCACGGCGTTCGACCCGGACGGGATCTGCAACCCGGGCAAGGTCTTCCCGACGCCCCGGCTGTGCGGCGAGCGGCCCGGCAAGTACCAGGCCCACCCGTTGGAGGCGGCGGGCAAGATCGAGCGGTTGTAGAGGGGGCCACGATGACCAGCGGCACGAGGACACCGGTCATGCGGCCCGTCGATCTCGACGAGGTCGCAGCGGCGGTACGGGATTCGAAGGGCCCGCTCGGCATCGCGGGCGCGGGCACGGCAGCGGCGTGGGCCGGGCCGCTCGGGCCGGTCGACGCGGTGCTCGACACCACCGCGCTCACCGGCATCATCGCCCACAACCCCGGGGACATGACCGTGGCCGTGCGCGCGGGCACCCCGCTCGCCGCGCTGCACGACGAGCTGGCCGCGCACGCGCAGCGCGTGTCGCTGGACGCGGCGCGGATCGCCGACGGCGCCACGGTCGGTGGCCTGCTGGCCACCGGCGACGCCGGGCCTGCCGCCCTTGTCTACGGCTCCCTGCGCGATGTCGTCATCGGCGTCACGCTCGTGTTGGCCGACGGCACGGTCGCGCGTTCCGGCGGCCACGTGATCAAGAACGTGGCGGGGTACGACATGGCCAAGGTCGTGCACGGCTCGTACGGCACGCTCGCCGTGGTGGCCGAGGTGGTGCTGCGGCTGCACCCCGTGCCGAAGGCCGCGGCCACCCTGGAGCTGCCGTGCGCGCTGGCCGATGCGGCCGAGGTGGCGGCCAGGGTGCTCGGCGGCCCCACCGAGCCTGCGGCGCTGGAGTGGACGAGCGACGGCGTGCTCCTGCTGCGGATCGAGGGCACCGAGCGCGCGCTGGCCGCCCGCGCCGACCGAGTGCGGGAGTTGCTCGGTGCGGAAGCCCGGATCGCCGACGGCGACCCGTGGCTACGGCACGCCGCCATTACCCGCGGCGAGCCGGAATCGGCGGTGCTGCGGATCGGCGTGCGGCCCTCCCGGCTGGCCGCGCTCCTCGCGTCGCTCCCCGCCACCGCGGCCACGGTCGGGCTCGGCACCGGCGTCGCCACGGTCACGGTGCCAGCGGGCACCGTCGCCGACACGCACGCCGTCGTCAACGCCGCGGGGGGCACCTCGGTGCTGCGGGCTCGCCCGGCGGGGGCGTACCTGCCCGCGTGGGGGCCGCCGCCGTCGGCGGTGGCCGTGCTGCGCGCCGTCAAGCACGCCTTCGATCCCGACGACCGCCTCGGTCCCGGCCGTTTCGACCCCTGGATGTGACGTCATGCCCGGCGCCTTCGACACCCACCGGCCGCCCTCGCGCGAGCTGCTTGACGACTGCGTGCACTGCGGGTTCTGCCTGCCCACCTGCCCGACCTACCAGCTGTGGGGCGAGGAGATGGACTCCCCACGCGGCCGGATCTACCTGATCAGCCTCGCGGAGAAGGGCGAGATCGGCCTGGACGGTCCGTTCGCCACACACATCGACCGCTGCCTCGGCTGCATGGCCTGCGTCTCGGCCTGCCCGTCGGGCGTGCAGTACGACCGGCTGCTGGAGGCGACGCGCCCCCAGCTGGAGCGCGGGGTCGAGCGCGAGAAGGGCGACAGGCTGTTCCGCGACGCGATCTTCGCGCTGTTCCCCTACAAGCGGCGGCTGCGCGCGGCCGCCGTGCCGGGCGGGCTCTACCAGCTGATGCGCAAGATCCCGGCGGTCCGGGCGCTCGCCGAGCGATTGCCGGGCAGGCTTGCGGCGATGGAGTCGCTGCTGCCACCGGTCTCCGTGCGCGACGCGTTCGCCCGCCTCCCGGTGCACACGCCCGCCGTCGGGACCTCCCGCGGCAGGGTGGCGCTGCTCACCGGCTGCGTCCAGGACGTCTTCTTCCACCGCGTCAACGCGGCCACCGTGCGGGTGCTCGCCGCCGAGGGCTGGGACGTGCTCGTGCCCCGCGACCAGCAGTGTTGCGGCGCGTTGGAGCTCCACTCCGGCCGCGAGGAAGCCGCGCTGGCCAGGGCCCGGCGTGAGATCGGCGTTTACGGCGAGCTCGCCGTTGACTACGTCGTCACCAACGTCGCGGGCTGCGGCTCGTCGATGAAGGAGTACGGCCATCTGCTCGACGACGACCCCGAGTGGGCGGACCGGGCCACGGCGTTCAGCGCGAAGGTCCGTGACGTGCACGAGGTGCTGGCCGAAGGCGAACCCCGGGCGACACGGCACCCGGTGCGCGCCCGCGTGGCCTACCACGACGCCTGCCACCTCGGGCACGCGCAGAAGGTGCGCGCCGAGCCCCGCAAGGTGCTGCGCTCGATCCCCGACGTCGAGCTGCTCGACCTGCCAGAGGCCGAGCTGTGCTGCGGCTCCGCGGGGATCTACAACATGGTGGCGCCGGAGGCCGCGGGCGACCTCGGCCGCCGCAAGGCCGACAACATCGCGGCGACCCGGCCCGACATCGTCGTCACGGCCAACCCGGGCTGTCTGCTGCAGATCGGCAAGCACCTCGAGCTGGACGTACCGCTGCTGCACCCGGTGCAGTTGCTCGACGCGAGCATCCGAGGGGTGCCCGTCCCCCGCACCTGAGCTGTGAGTGGAAACGAGTGCCAGAGCACTCGTTTCCACTCACAGGGCCGGGTGGCGCCAGCCGTTGCCGGATCGTGTGACGGGGCGCACACTGCCCGACATGTCGGGGTTGACGATCGCCGCCTACCAACAACAACCGAACGCGATCGGCGGGTCGCTCGGCCTGTCCGCGCTGGTCTCGCTGCTGCCGCTGGCCGTCGTACTGGTCCTGCTCGGCGGGTTCAAGGTGCGCGCCCAGTGGGCCGCGCTGGCCGGGCTGGTGACGGCCCTGCTGGTCGCGATCCTCGGGTTCGGCATGCCAGCAGGCTTGGCGGTACTGGCCGGGCTGCACGGGGCGTTCTACGGCCTGTTCCCAATCATGTGGATCGTGGTCAACGCGCTGTGGATCTTCAACATGACGGTCGTGACCGGCCACTTCGACGTGCTGCGCCGCAGCTTCGGCGCGTTCTCGGCGGACCAGCGCACGCAGGCGATCCTCATCGCCTTCTGCTTCGGCGCCCTCCTGGAGGCACTCGCGGGCTTCGGCGCGCCGGTCGCGGTCACGTCGTTGATGCTCATCGCGCTGGGCTTCGCGCCGATGCGGGCGGCCGTCGTGGCGCTGGTGGCGAACACCGCACCCGTCGCGTTCGGGGCGATGGCGGTGCCCATCATCACGCTGTCGCAGGTCAGCGGGCTGCCCCTGAACCAGGTCGCATCGATGGTGGGGCGGCAGACGCCGCTGCTCGCGGTGTTCGTCCCGCTCGTCCTCGTGTTCATCGTGGACGGCAGGCGCGGGCTGCGCGAGGCGTGGGTGCCCGCGCTGGGCTGCGGCATTGTGTTCGCGCTGGCCCAGTTCGCCACCTCGAACTACCTCTCCGTTCCGCTCACCGACATCGTCGCATCGCTGCTGGGTGCCCTGGCCGTGATCGTGCTGGCCAGGGTGCGGCCCCACGCGGTGTGGGCCGCACGCGAGCCCGCGATCGCCGCGGGCGGGGGCCCCGGCACCGCCGCCGGGCCCGACTCGCCCGCCGACGTCCGGCTGGCCTACGCCCCCTATGTGATCATCATCGTGGTGTTCGCGATCGTGCAGATACCGGGCATCAAACCGCTCGCCGACGGCCTCAAGCTCGCGTTCCACTGGCCGTTCCTCGACGTGGTGGGTACCAACGGCAAGCCGCACTCCACCACGATGTACTCGCTCACCTGGCTGTCCACCGCAGGTACCCTGCTGCTGATCTCCGGCGTGATCGTGGCCCTCGTGCTGAAGGTCGGCGCGGGGCGGGCCGTGACCGCCTACGGGAAGACGCTCTACGACCTGCGCTGGGCGATCCTCACCGTGGCCGCGGTGTTGGGACTGGCCTACGTCATGAACGCCTCGGCGCAGACCACCGCGATCGGGCTGACGATCGCGAGCGCGGGCGGCGCGCTGGCGTTCCTCTCGCCGGTGATCGGCTGGCTGGGCGTCGCCGTCACCGGTTCGGACACCTCGTCCAACGCGCTGTTCGGGTCGCTGCAGGTGACGGCGGCGAACGCGGTGGGGCTGCCGCCGCAGCTCCTCGCGGCAGCGAACTCGTCCGGCGGCGTGCTGGGCAAGATGCTCTCACCGCAAAACCTGACGATCGCCGCCGCGGCGGTGAAGCTGGAGGGCGAGGAGGGCGCCATCCTCCGGAAGGTGCTGGGCTGGAGCCTCGGGCTCCTGCTGTTCCTGGCCATCATCATCGCGCTGCAGGCCACGCCGGTGCTCGGCTGGATGCTCGCCACGTAACACCCCGTGGTCGTTCGGCGACGGCAAGACCGTGCGGGGCGAACGGTGACGGCGTTTCTGGAGGTGCGCGGGCCCTCCGGCGTGGAGCTGGTGCCACTGACAAACACGCCGGTGACGATCGGACGGGCGCAGGGCAACACTGTCGTCCTCGGGGCTGACCTGCAGGTCTCCTCGTTGCACGCCATCGTGGAGCCCGTCGGGGCCGGATGGTGCGTCCGAGACCTCGGCAGCCGAAATGGCACCCTGCTCGCAGGCGAGCCCATCCTGGGCGCCCGCGCGCTCCGCCACGGCGACGTGCTCGTGCTCGGCCAGACCCGCGCCACGTTCCGGGCGGAGGCCCAGGCCAACCTGCCCCGCACCGTGGGCAGCGCCCCGCCGCCGGAGCTGACCCGCCGAGAGCGCGACGTCCTCGTGGCACTCTGCCGTCCGCTGTTCTCCGACCACGCGTTCGCCGAGCCCGCAACGACGAGGGCGATCGCGGCGGAGTTGGTCGTCACCGACGCGGCCGTGCAGCAGCACCTGCTGCGCCTCTACGCGAAGTTCAACCTGCACGACGGCCCGCGCAGGCGCGTGCTGCTCGCCAACGAGGCGATCCGGCGCAACGCGGTGACCTTGAGCGACCTGCGGCCGAAGTAGCGACAACCAGCAGTTCGGCGCGGACGCGTCGAAGGTCGTCCGGGCCCAGGTGCAGATGCGGGCGGCCTGACCGGGTCAGGCGAAGTGCGTCCAGCCGGGGTCACCGTCGTAGGGCTTGCCTTCGACGAGCACGGCGGCGTCCCCGGCCCGCACCTCCCCGATGGGCGCAAAACCCGTCGGGAGTGTGGCGTCGGGCGGAAAGGTCGCCGCCAGCGCGTGGTCCTCGCCGCCTGCCAGCAGGAACGTCATGGGGTCGATGCCGAGCGCCGCGCCCACCTCGACGAGCTTCGGCGGCACTTCGAGGCGACGCACGTCGATCACGACGCCCGAGGCCGCCGCGACGTGGCCGAGGTCGGCGAGCAGGCCGTCCGAAATGTCGATCATCGCCGTGACGCCCGCAGCCGCGGCAGCAGGCCCCGCGGCGTAGGGCGGCTCCGGAACCCGGTGCGCCGCCACCACTGCGGCAGGCGATCGGAAACCGCGCTGCAGCACCGCGAGCCCCGCGGCGGCCCAGCCGATGCGCCCCGCGAGCGCGACGACGTCTCCCGGCCGCGCCCCGGACCGGGTGACCGGCGAACGCCCCTCGAGCGACCCGAGCGCGGTCACCGCGAGCGTGAGCGTGGCCGACGTGACCACGTCGCCGCCGACCAGGCCCGCCCCGACGCCGCCCGCTTCCGCCCACAGCCCGTCGGCCAGCCCGGTGAGCGTCGCGACCGGCATCTCGGGTGGGGTCGCCAGCCCGACGAGCAGCGCGGTCGGTACCGCGCCCATCGCGGCGATGTCCGCCAGGTTGGCCGCCGCAGCCTTGCGCCCCACCTGCTCAGGAGTGGACCAGTCCAGTCGGAAATGCACCCCCTCGACGAGCACGTCGGTCGTCGCCACGACCCGACCATCCGGCGCGGCCACGACGGCGGCGTCGTCACCGGGCCCGAGCATGGTGCTCGGGGGCTGGACCCGGTCGCGAATGACCTGCGCGATGAGCCCGAACTCGCCGAGCGTCGCGATCGTGCGTCGATCATCCGGCAACGCGTCCTCCTCGGGTACGTTCGGCCTCCGACGATCTCACGTCCATCGACAGCTGAGAGGGGCACGCCGTGGTGCAGGCCTACATCCTGGTGCAGACCGAGGTCGGCAAGGCCGCTGCCGTGGCCGCCGAGATCGCGGACATCGCGGGGGTGATCTCCGCCGAGGACGTGACCGGGCCCTACGACGTGATCGTGCGCGCGGAGGCCGAGGACGTCGACCGGTTGGGCCAGCTCGTGGTCGCGCGGGTCCAGGGTGTCGGCGGCATCACCCGCACGCTCACCTGTCCGGTCGTGCACCTGGGCTGAGCGAGGTGTCGATGCTGAGTCGCGTGCGCCGCCCGTCGCCCTCCGTCGCGATCGCGGTCGCGCTGCCGCTCCTGCTCGCCGTCGTGGTGGCGGCCATCGGGATTGCCGCGCGGCTGCGGGGCCCCGACGCGCCCGTACCCGATACGGGGCCGCTGGCCGTGGCCACCGTCGATGCGCCCGGCGCGACGTCACCGTCCTGCACCGCACTACTGGCGGCGCTCGACGGCGACCTGCCCGCGGGCACGACGACACTCCCCCGCCGCCCGCTCGCCCCGCCCGCACCTGCCGCCGTGCGGGCATGGGCGGCCGCACCCGCGCCCATCGTGCTGAGGTGCGGGCTCCCCCGGCCCGCCGAGCTGACGCCGACGTCCGAGCTCCTGGAGGTCAACGGGGTGCGCTGGCTGGCGCTCACGGACGGCGCGTTCGTCACGTCGGTCGCGGTCGACCGTGCTGTCTTCGTCGCGCTCACCACGCCCGTCGGCATTGGTAGCGGCCCCTTGCAGGCCGTTTCGGACGTGGTCCGCACGACTCTTCCGGCGCAACCGGTGTCGGTCCGGTGAGCGATCTCACTCTGAGACGGACCTTCCGACAGTAGGTAGATGCATCTACATTCCGGAGATGGTCGGTCTCTCGGGCGCAGGTGAGGATTACCTCAAGGCGATCTACCACATCGCACACCGGGGTGTGGCGGTCACGACCGGGCTGCTGGCGGCCGAGCTGGGCGTCGCGTCGCCCTCCGTGACGGCCATGATCAAGCGCCTGCAGGAGGGTGCGCTCGTCGACCGGGCGGGTCCCCGTGAGCTGCGGCTCACCGGCGCGGGCGAGCGCGCGGCGCTGCGCGTCGTGCGGCGGCACCGGCTGTTGGAGACGTTCCTCGCCCAGGTCCTGGACGTGCCGTGGGACGAAGTGCACGCCGAAGCCGAGGTGCTGGAGCACGTGCTGTCCGAACGGTTGGAGGAGCGCATCGACGCCGCGCTCGGCCACCCGACCCACGACCCGCACGGCGACCCGATCCCGCCGCGGAACGGCGCGCACGACGAGCACTGGGGCCTGAGCCTGGACGCCGTGTCCCTCGGCGCCCGCTTCCGGGTGCGGCGGGTCTCCGACCGGGACAGCGCCGCGCTGCGCCACCTCGGCGAGCTCGGTGTGCGCCTCGGCGTCGTCCTGACCGTCGAACGACAGGACCCGTTCGGCGGGCCGCTGTGGGTCCGCGTTGCCGAACGGACCTGTGCGCTCGGCGCGCCTCTGACCCGCCTTGTCCACGGTGATGTGCTCGACCCTGATGTGATCGATGAGGAGACTGCATGACGGCGACCGACCCGTCCCCGCCTACGGTGAGCGAGATCCGGCGGCGGGGCGGTGTGCGGGGAACGGTCCCGTTCCTCGGCCCGGCCTTCGTCGCCGCCATCGCCTACGTCGACCCCGGCAACTTCGCCACCAACTTCTCGGCGGGCGCGAGCTACGGGTTCCTGCTGCTGTGGGTGATCATCGCGGCCAACCTCATCGCGATGCTCATCCAGACCCTGACCGCGAAGCTGGGCTTGGCGACCGGCCGCGACCTGCCCGAAATGTGCCGCGACACCTTCCCGCGCCCGGTGTCGCGCTTCATGTGGGTGCAGGCCGAGCTGGTGGCCATCGCCACCGACCTCGCCGAAGTGATCGGCGGCGCGATCGCGCTGAACCTGCTCTTCGGCATCCCGTTGTTCACCGGCGGTCTGATCACGGGGGTCGTGGCGTTCGCGCTGCTCGCGCTGCAGCGCCGCGGCTACCGCCCGTTCGAGCTGGCCATCGCCGGGCTGCTCGGCGTCATCCTGCTCGGGTTCGCCTCGACCGTGCTGCGGATCGAGGTGCCGATCGGGTCGCTCGCGGCGGGCCTCGTGCCCCGCTTCGACGGCACCCAGAGCCTGCTGCTCGCCACCGGCATCCTCGGCGCCACCGTGATGCCGCACGTCATCTACCTGCACTCGGCGCTGACGAAGGGCCGCATCCGGCCGCGCGACGCCGAGGAGCGGCGCTTCCTGCTGCGCCACCAGCAGGTCGACGTCGTGCTCGGCATGGGGCTCGCAGGCCTCGTCAACGCCTCGATGCTGATCATCGCCGCCACCCTGTTCTTCGGCTCCGACGTGCCCGGCACCGACACGCTGGAGGGTGTGTACGCCGGGCTGGCCGCGGTGGTCGACCAGCCTGCGGCGCTCGCGTTCGCCCTTGCCCTGCTGGCGTCCGGGTTCGCGTCCTCCGGCGTGGGCACCTACGCAGGACAGGTGGTGATGCAGGGGTTCATCCAGCGCAGCATCCCCCTGTTCCTGCGCCGAGCCCTGACCCTCACCCCCGCGCTGGTGGTGCTGGGCATCGGGACCGACCCGACCCAGGCGCTCGTGCTGTCGCAGGTGGTGCTGTCGTTCGGGATCCCGTTCGCGCTGGTGCCGCTGGTGCTGCTGACCCGACGCCGTGACCTCATGGCCGAGCTGGTCAACCGGCGCTCCACCACCGCCGCGGCTGCGGTGGTCGCCGTCCTGATCATCGCTTTGAACGGCTTCCTTGTCTGGCAGACGATCTTCGGCTGACGCCGTTCACCGCAGCCCGGTGCCGCGGGCCAGCGCCGTCTCGACCAGTGTGGTGAGCAGGGTCGGGTAGTCGAGGCCGGTGACCGCCCACGCACGGGGGTATAGGGAGATCGGCGTGAACCCCGGCATGGTGTTCACCTCGTTCAGCGTGATCTCGCCGGTCGCGCCGACGAAGAAGTCGACGCGGGCGAGGCCCTGGCCGTCGAGTGCCCGGAACGCCGCCACCGCCATCTCGCGCAGCTGCTCGGCTACCTCGTCGTCGAGCTTGGCGGGGATGTCGAACTCGCAGACGTCGTCGAGGTACTTGGCGTCGAAGTCGTAGAACGCGGAATCACCGACGATGCGGATTTCCGCAGGCACCGAGGAGCGCACCGCGCCGTCCGGGAACTCCAGCACCGCACACTCGACTTCACGGCCGATGATCGCGGCCTCGACGAGCACCTTCGGGTCGTGGGTGCGGGCCGTCGCGACGGCGGTGGCGAGGTCGTCCCAGGCCGTGACGCGGGTGATGCCCAGCGAGGATCCGCCACGGGCGGGTTTGACGAACGCGGGGAGGCGGAGCCGGTCGCGCTCGTCGGTCGTGAGTGTGGTGACGCCGGGGCGCAGCACCACGTGGTCGCCCACCGGCAGGCCGTCGGCGGCCAACAGCTTCTTGGTGAACTCCTTGTCCATGCCCGCGGCGCTGGCCAGCACACCCGCACCGACGTAGGGCACACCCGCCAGCTCGAGGAGGCCCTGGATCGTCCCGTCCTCGCCGTACGGGCCGTGGAGCACGGGGAAGACGACGTCGACGCCCGCGAACACCTCGCCTGCGCGCCCGGGGTCGAGCACGAGCAGGCCGCCGCGGGTGGGGTCGCCCGGGAGGGCGAGCGCGGGGCGCGACGGGTCGACCGATGGGAGGGCGCGCTCGTCGATGACCAGCTCGCGGGGGTCGTCGGCGCCCACGACCCAGGCGCCCTCGCGGGTGATGCCGACCGGGACCACCTCGAACCGCTCCCGGTCGAGGTTGGCCATCACGCTGCCCGCGGAGACGCACGAGATCGCGTGCTCACCGCTGCGCCCGCCGAACACCACCGCGACCCGCACCCGTCCCGCCATGGTCTGCGAGGGTAGGCGATCCCCCGCAACCCTCCACGGGCGAGTCACGTTTGCCGATGAGCCCGCTCCATGATCACGGGTTGGGTGCAAACCCGGCCGGATCTGGCCGCTCTGCGCGCCGAACCGGTGATCATGGCCGGGCCACTCATCCGTCGGCAGCGAAGCGGGACTCCAGGTCGCGGATCTCCGGGAGGCCGATCAGGTCGGTGAAGCCGTCGAAGGTCGGCAGGTCGGGCATCGCGGCCGACGGCACACCGTCGGCGCGCAGGGTGGCGAGCAGGCGACGGATGCCCGCCGTGGCCGCCAACAACGTGCCGATCGGGAACAGCACCATCGCGAACCCCAACTCGGCGATCCGGGCCAGCGGGATCGGCGGGGTGCGCCCGCCCTCGGCCCAGTTGAACACCAGCGGCGCCACACCGCGGAGTTCGGTCGCCACGCGCTCGATGTCGTCCTCGCTGGTCGGCGCCTCGACGAACAGGACGTCCGCCCCGGCCGCGGCGTAGGCCCGCGCCCGGTCCAGCGCGGCGGGCAGCCCCTCTACGGCGGCCGCGTCGGTACGCGCGATCAGCAGGAACTCCGGGTCCCGCCGAGCCGCGACGGCCGCGCGGATCTTCCCGACCATCTCGTCGGCTGTAATCACCGCCTTGCCGCTCATGTGGCCGCACTTCTTGGGCATGACCTGGTCCTCCAGGTGGATCCCGGCCACCCCCGCCTGTTCATAGGCCTGCACCGTGCGCACCACGTTGATCGCGTTGCCGTAGCCCGTGTCCGCGTCGGCGATCACCGGGAGATCGACGGCGGCCGCGATGCGGCGCGCGTTGTCGACCATCTCCGTGCCGGTGAGCAGCCCGACGTCCGGACGGCCGACGAGCGAGGCGGTGCTACCGAACCCCGTCATGTAGACGACGTCGAACCCGGCCTGCTCGATCAGCCGCGCCGACAGCGCGTCGTACGCGCCGGGGGCCACGAGCGGCTCGGGTCGGGCGAGCAGTTCGCGGAGCCGGGGACGGGCCGCGGGCGGTCGACTCAGCAAGTTCCCCAAAAGACGCTCCCATGTATGCAAACCGCGCACCAGGCCTTGCCGAGACTATTCCTGAGTCCTACTTTGCACACAATGTTGCGTGCAGAGACGTCGGCGGGTCGGACGGTCGCCGCCGTCCGCGAGCTGATCCTGCATGGGGAGTTCGCGGCGGGCGCGCGCCTCGGCGAGGTCGAGCTGGCCGAGCGGCTCGGCGTCAGCCGCACTCCGGTCCGCGAGGCGTTGGGCCGACTCGCCGCCGAGGGCCTCGTCGAGATCATCCCGAACCGGGGCGCGCGGGTGACGAGCTGGACCGTCGCCGAGCTGGAGGATGTTTTCGATCTGCGGACCGCCCTCGAACCCCGGCTCACCGCGCTCTCCGTCCCCCACGCGACCGAGGCCGACGTCGCCGCGCTCGACGAGCTGGCGCAGGCCATGGTCGATGTCGGCACCCCCGGCCCCCACCAGGACCTCGATGCGATCGTGCCGCTCAACCGGGAGTTCCACGGGCGGCTCGTCACGCTCGCCGACCAGCCCGCGATGGCGAGCGCACTGGCAGGCGCCATCCACGCGCCTATCGTGCTGCGCAACTTCCACACCTACGACGAGGCATCGCTGCGCCGCAGCCTCGCCCACCACGTCGAGATCGTCGCCGCCGTCCGCGCGGGCGACCCGGCCTGGGCCAAGGCCGTCATGACCGCCCACATCCGCAACGCCCGCGCCGTGATGGTCCGGGCAGCAGCCGCACAGGAGGAAACGTGACGTATCGGCTCGGGGTCGACGTCGGCGGGACGTTCACCGACGTGCTTCTCGTGGAGGAGGCGAGCGGGGCCACGTGGCGGGCCAAGACCGCGTCCACCCCTTCCGACCAGGCCGTCGGGGTGCGCAACGGCATCGCCAAGGTCTGCGACGAGGCGGGCATCGCGCTGTCGGACGTGGCGCAGGTGCTGCACGGCACGACCGTCGCGACGAACGCGATCCTGGAGGGCAAGGGCGCCACGGTGGGGCTCGTCACGACCAAGGGCTTCCGCCAGGTCCTGCAGATCGCCCGTTCGTACGTGCCCGGCGGCCTCGCGGGCTGGATCATTTGGCCCAAGCCGGAGCCGCTCGCGGCGTTGGAGAACACCGTCGAGGTCGACGAACGCCTCGCCTCCGACGGCACGGTGATCCGCGAGCTCGACGACGCCGACGTCCGCGCCCAGCTCGCGAAGCTGGAGGGGATCGACGCGCTCGCCGTCTCGCTGATCAACTCCTTCGCCGACCCCGCGCACGAGCAGCGCATCGCCGCGATCGCCGCCGAGGTGCTGCCGGGGGTGCCGGTCTCGCTGTCCTCCGACGTCCTCCCCGAGCTGCGCGAGTACGAGCGCACGGTGACGACCGTCGCGAACGGCTACGTCCAACCCCAGGTCAAACGCTACGTCGAGACGTTGGCGGGCACGCTGCGCGAAGGTGGCGTGGCGGGCGAGCTGGCCATCCTGCGCTCCGACGGCGGACTGTCGGCCGCCGGTGCCGCGGTGGCCGCGCCGGTCACGATGCTGCTGTCCGGCCCTGCAGGCGGGGTGACGGGCGCGGTGTGGATCGCCGAGCAGTGCGGCTACGGCGATCTCATCACGTTCGACATGGGCGGCACCTCCACCGACATCGCGCTGGTGCAGGGACTCACACCCCGGATCGGGCGGGAGACGAAGGTCGGCGACCTCACCGTGCGCGCGTCCAGCGTGGACGTCCGCACGGTCGGCGCGGGCGGCGGTTCGATCGCGCACGTGCCGGAGCTGACCAAGGCGTTGCGCGTCGGTCCCCAGTCCGCGGGCGCCGACCCCGGTCCGGCCGCGTACGGCAAGGGCGGCACCGAGCCCACCGTCACCGACGCCAACGTCGTGCTCGGATACCTCCCACCGTCGCTGGCGGGCGGCGAGATCGCGCTCGACGTCGACGCCGCGCGAGCCGCGGTCGCGACCGTCGCCGACGCCATGGGTCTCCAGTCCGTGGAGGCCGCGGCGGCGGGCATCGTCGACATCGTCAACGAGAACATGCTCGGCGGCCTTCGCCTGGTGTCGGTGCAACAGGGCTTCGATCCCCGCGAGTTCGCCCTCGTCGCGTTCGGCGGCGCAGGCCCGCTGCACGCCACTGCGCTCGGCAAGCTGACCGGGGCGTGGCCGGTGATCGTGCCCCCTTCGCCGGGCGTGCTGTGCGCGCTGGGCGACGCGACGACGTCCGCGCGCAGCGAGTCGGCCCGCACGGTGCTCCGCCGCTTCGCCGACCTCGACGCCGACGACCTGCGGCAGATCCTCGATGAGCTCGCCGCCGAGGCGGGCGGGGCGTTGGCCGAGCAAGGGGTGTCCGCCGAGCAGCAGACCACGGCGTTCCAGGTGGACGTCCGCTACCACGGGCAGGGCTTCGAGATCCCGATCGACGTCGAGGCACCGGACCTGGCGACGCTCGCGGCCGCATTCGACGCCGAGCACGAACGGCTGTTCTCGTTTCTGCTCACGGTGGACCACGAGCTCGTCAACGCCCGCGCGACGGTGACCGGGCCGCGCCCGTCCGTCTCGCCGATCGCCCTGGAACCCGGCGACGGGTCGCCCCCGCCGAGTGAAACGCACCCGATCTACGTCGAGGGCCGGTGGGTGGACGCCGCCGTGTACGACCGCGCCACCCTGCGCGCGAACGACGTGCTCAGCGGTCCCGCCATCGTCATCGAGATGGACTCGACCACCCTGATCCCGCCCGGCCACGCGGCCACCGTGCATGCGTCGGGCTCCCTGCTGATCCGTCCGGAGGCATGAGCAATGGCGACCGTCGTCGAGACCGCGACCGGCACCGTGGACAAGCCCGACGTCGACCCTGTGACCCTGGACCTCATCGAGAACGGCCTGCGCAACGCCCGCTACGAGATGGACGAGGTGCTCTTCCGCACCGCCCTGTCCCCCGGCATCCGCGAGCAGCACGACGAGTTCCCGCTGATCGGCGACCCGAGCGGGAAGATGGTGGTCGGCCAGTTCGGGCTCTCGGTGCCCGACTTCCTCGCGGGCTTCGCAGGCAGCATCGAGGAGGGCGACGTCCTGCTCACCTCCGACCCCTACGCCTGCGGCGCCGCGATCAGCCACGCCAACGACTGGCTGATCGTGATGCCGATCTTCCACGACGGCCGGGTCGTCGGGTGGGCGTCGATGTTCGGGCACATGTCCGACGTCGGCGGCAAGACCCCGTCGTCCATGCCGACCGACGCCCGCACGATCTACGAGGAGGGCGTCGTCATCCCGCCCTTCAAGCTGTACGCGAAGGGCGTGCCCAACGAGGACGCGCTGCGGATCATCCTCAACCAGGTGCGCAAGCCCGACTGGAACCGAGCCGACCTCAACGGCCTCGTCGCCGCCTGCCGCACCGCAGCCCGCCGCGTCGTGGAGATGTGCGAACGGTTCGGCACCGGCACCTACCTCGCCGCACTCGACGCCCTGCTCCAGCGCAACTACGACGCCATGAAGGTGCTGCTGGCGGTCGTGTTCGAGGAGGGCAGGACGCTCAGCTTCACCGACTACATCTGTGACGACGGCGTCGGCAACGGCCCCTACGAGCTCAAGCTGTCGCTCACGCGCACCGGCGACAAGGTGCACCTGGACTTCACCGGCTCGTCCCCGCAGGCCGCGGGCCCGGTGAACTACTACCTGAACGAGAACCTGGCGCGGATGTTCTTCGGCATCTACATGATCACCGTCGCCGACCCGCAGATCCTTTGGAACGACGGCTTCTACCCGCTCGTCGACGTGACGATCCCGGAGGGCTCGTACTGGAAGCCACGCCACCCGGCGTCACTGTCAGGGCGCAACCACGGCATCGGGCGCGTGTTCGACCTGTTCGGAGGCCTCTTGGGGCAGACGAACCCGGCGTTGCTCAACGCGGCGGGCTTCTCATCGTCGCCGCACTTCATGTACTCCGGCCACTACACGTCGGGCGACCGGGCGGGCGAGTGGTTCCAGCTGTACTCGATCGGCTTCGGCGGCATACCGGGGCGGCCGCTCGGCGACGGGCCGGACGGGCACTCGCTGTGGCCGAGCTTCGTGAACATCCCGTGTGAGTACCTGGAGTCGTACTACCCGCTGCGCATCGAGAAGTGGGAGACGGTGGCCGACACCGGCGGGGCGGGGCTGCATCGCGGCGGCAACGGCGTCGACGTCGCGTACGTGTTCGAGGAGCCCGGCGAGATCGCGATCCACGACGACCGCTGGCTGACCTATCCGTGGGGCGTCAACGGCGGCACGCCAGGCGCGCGGGGCACGAAGTGGATCGAACGCGCCGCGGGTGGGCGTGAGGTGCTGCCGTCGAAGTGCCACGACGTGCCGGTGTTCGCGGGCGACGTGCTGCACTTCGTCACCTGGGGTGGCGGCGGGTGGGGCGACCCGCTGGAGCGCGACCCGGCCCTGGTCGAGCTGGAAGTTCGTCGGGGTCTGGTGACGCAGCAGGGCGCCCGCCGCTACGGCGTGGTGGTGGGCCACGGCGGAGTCGACTCAGGGGCGACGGAGGCGTTGCGGGCCGAGATGCGGTCGGCCCGGCCCGCGGAGCTGCCGGTGTTCGACATGGGCCCGCCGCTTCCGGAGCTGCTCGAACGCTGCGAGGCGGAGACGGGCCTGCCCGCCCCGAAGAGGCCGCAGTGGGCGCGCCGGTAGTGCAGCAGGGTGACACTGCTGCCACTCAACAGCAGCAGTGTCACCCTGCTGCAGCGTGGGGGCGAGGGTGAGCGGGCCGCACGGGGCCGCGTTCTCGGAGCGCGTCGGGTGGGGCACCACGCCTGCGCTCGTCGTGGTTGACCTCGTCCGCGCCTACACCGAGGCGGGCGGCCCGTTCCTGCTTCCCGAGCCCGGCCCAGCGGTTGCCGCCACCGCCGCGCTGGTGGACGCGGCCCGGGCGCACGGCCGCCCCGTGCTCTGGACGGTCGTGCGCTACACCGCAGGCCTCGCCGACGGGGGCTTGTTCGTCCGCAAGGTGCCCGCGCTGGCCGCGTTCGCCGAGGACGCCGACGGCGGCTGGGGCGAGCTGGTGCTGACGCCCGCCGCGGGCGAGCCGGTGATCGTCAAGCAGTACGCCAGCGCGTTCTTCGGCACCTCGCTGGCCGCGACGCTGCACACGGCAGGGGTCGACACGGTGGTCGTCGCGGGCGTGTCGACGTCGGGCTGCATCCGCGCGACCGCCACCGATGCGCTCAACCACGGCTTCCGGCCGCAGGTCGTGCGGGACGCCTGCGCCGACCGCACCCCCGAGCTGCACGAGCAGAACCTCCGCGACCTCGACGCCAAGTACGCCGACGTCGTCGAGCTGGCCGAGGCGTTGGACCAACTGGTCGCTTGCCCGCGACTATGACCCACACCACGATCGAGGCGGTGCGCGCAGAGCCCCTGCCGCGCGACCCGGGAGGAAAGTTTCTCAAGCGGGCCCTGCGCGCCGGGACGGCTTGGGGCCTTCCCCTGCGCTGAGCCGTCGCCACCGCGGTTGGATGTCCCCATCGCGCTTCGTTGTCCCCATCGCGCTTCGTTGTCCCCATCGCGGTTCGTTGTCCCCATCGCGGTTCAGTTGTCCACAGATTCGCCGATCGCCCCCGGCGCCCCGACGAGCGGCGCGACCCTGCTGGCATGACCACCCCACCCGTCGACCTTCCGCCCCTGACCACCGACGAGGATGTCCTCGCCCGCATTCGAATGCTGGTCGGCTCGGCCCGCGCGCAGCGGCTCTGGCTCTTGTTCGTCGACGGCGATGGCCGCCAGTTCCCTGCCGTCGTGCCGATCTCCGGGCTGCCCAAGCGTCCCGACCACGCCCGCCTACTCGGCATCACCCGGATCCTCGGCGGCCTGCGGGGCGAGCTCCCCACCAGCCGTGGCCCCGGCGCGGTGATCCTCACGTGGGAGCGCACGGGCAGCCACGCGGTGCTCCCTGCCGACCGCGAGTGGGCCGAGGAGCTCGTCGCCGTCTGCCGCGACGCCGGGATGGCGATGCGCGGGGTCTACCTCAGCACGCCCGGCGGCGTGCAGCGGCTCGGGTGACCGGTGGCCGCCGTAGATGTCGCGGCCCGGCGCTGGGAGCACGGCTGGGAGCTGTCCGTGTCCGACGGGAGGGGGCCGCTGGTCGTTCTCCCGGTCCGGCGCCTCTCGGCGACGGAGCGCACGGTGCGCGACTTCGTGGCGTGTCAGGACGGCGTCGACCCGCGGTCGGTGGAAGTGCGCGTCGCCGTCGCGTTCGGCACCGCCCTTGACGACGAGATCGCCGCCGTCCGGGCGGCGCTGGAGGACGTCGAGCGTGCCCAGCGGGAGGCCGCGGCCCGATCGCGGGGTCTGGCTCTGCGGCTGCGGGAGGCGGGGTTGTCCGGGGCCGACATCGCGGTCGTCCTGCGCGTGTCGCCGCAGCGGGTGTCGCAGCTGATGCGGGCCACCGGATGCTGACAGACTCACGGGCGTGGCACTCGATCTCGAGCCGGTCCGCCGCATCGTCGCGCAGGACCACGGCCTGGCCAGCGTCGCCGTGGTGCGCGCCGACGGCACACCGCACACATCCTTGGTCAACGCGGGGGTGCTCGACCATCCGCGCTCCGCCGTGCCCGTAGCGGGCTACGTCACCTACGGCAAGGTGAAGCTGCGCAACCTGCGCGAGCGCCCGGCCACGTCGATCCTGTGGCGGGCGGGGTGGCAGTGGGCGGGCGTCGAGGGGCCCAGCGAGCTGATCGGGCCGGGTGACACCGACTCGGAGTCGCTGCGCCTGCTGCTGCGCGCGGTGTTCACCGCCTGCGGCGGCACCCACGACGACTGGGACACCTTCGACCGCGTCATGCGCGAAGAGGGCCGTGTCGCCGTGCTCGTCACGCCGACACGGGTCTACGGCAACGCCTGACCGGCGCCCGGAGGATCGCCGCGAGACCGACGTTCGCGGGCCACCGACCCCGGAAACGTCGCTCTCGTGGCTCGGGCCAGAGGGCTAGCCACGGCTCAGCAGCGAGCGTGCGAAGAACGCGAGGTTGGCCGGGCGCTCGGCCAGGCGGCGCATGAAGTAGCCGAACCATTCGGTGCCGTACGGCAGGTAGACGCGCACGGTCTCGCCCTGCGCGGCGAGCGCCCGCTGCGCCGCCGGGCGCACGCCGTGCAGCATCTGCAGCTCGTAGGGTCGGTCCCGGCCCAGCGTGCGAGCCAGTTCGATCAGGCGAGGATCGTGCGTCGCCACCATCGGCAGCCCCGCACCCGCCATGAGCACCCGGAGGCAGCGCTCGAACGCGGCGTCGACGTCCGCCCGCTCGCGGTAGGCCACCGACGCGGGCTCGTCGTAGGCGCCCTTGCAGAGCCGCACCCGGGAGCCCGGCCCGCCGAGGTCGCGGCAGTCCGCCTCGGTCCGCCGCAGGTGCGCCTGCACCACCGCGCCCACCCACGGATGGTCGACGCGCAGCTCGCGCACGGTCTCCAGCGTGCGGTCGGTGGTGGTGTGGTCCTCCATGTCGACCGTCACGGTCGTCCCGACGGCCGCGGCCGCCGCGCACACCCGGCGCGCACCCTCCAACGCGATCTTGTCGCCGTCCACCGCGAGGCTCTGCCCGAGCGCCGAGAGCTTCACCGAGGCCTCGACCCGGTCCGCGAGGCCCGCGTCCCCGATCAGCGCGAGGATGCGCTCATACGCCGCGACGTTGGTGTCCGCCTGCTCCCGCTCGGTGCTGTCCTCGCCGAGGTGGTCGACCGTGACGAGCCGGTCGACCGTCAACCTGCGGACGACGGCGAGGGCATCCTCGGCCGTGGCGCCCGCCACGAAGCGGCTGACGAGCGGGTCGAACGGGCCCGACTCGACGATCTCCCGCACCCGCGGCGAACGGGCCGCCGCAAGCAAAGTGGACCTCAGCATGGGTCAACGCTAGATCGCGACCGTCCGCATCGACTTGTCCGATCGGCTAACATTGGACGATCCGAATCGTCGGATGGGATGAGTGACAAGATCATGAGCACGCTGCGGCACCTCCTCGCGGCCGTCGGCGAACCGCTGGTCACCGTGGTGGCCGCGCCTGCGGGCCTGGATGTGCCGATCAGCGGCCTGGCCATCGTCGATCCCGACGACGAGCCGGACGAGCACAGCGGTGGGCTCGTCCTCATCGTGGGCGCACGGGGCCGCGGTGCCGTGCCGCTCGTGCGGGCTGCGGGCGCCGCGGGGGCGGCGGCCGTGGCGGTGAAGGACGCGGACGCCTGCAAGGCGACGGCGATCGAAGCAGGCGTTGCGCTGCTCGCCGTGCCCCCGGACGTGCGCTGGGAGCGCCTGGAGTCGCTCGCCGCGGGTGTGCTCGACGCCGCCGAGAGCCAGGGCCCCGACGACCTGTTCGCCCTCGCTCAGACCGTCGCACTGCTCACGCACGGCATCGTCTGCATCGAGGACACGGCCAGCCGCGTGCTCGCCTACTCCCGCTCCGACGGCGACGACGGGCAGATCGACGAACTGCGCAGGCTCTCCATCCTCGGCTGGCAGGGTCCCGCTGACTACCTGCGCCACCTACGGGAATGGGGCGTGTTCGACCGGCTGCGCGCGGGCGAGGAGGTCGTGCGCGTCGACGAGCACGCCGAGCTCGGCATCCGGCGCAGGCTGGCGATCGGCATCCACGCGGGCCCGCGCGCGCTGGGCACGATCTGGGTGCAGGAGGGCGCCAAGCCGTTCTCGCCTCGCGCGGAGGACGTGCTGGTCGGCGCGGCCCGCGTCGCCGCAGGGCACCTGGTGCGGCGACGCCGGACGGCCCCGACGTGGCATCGCGACCTGGTGGAGGGCCTGCTCGACGGCCGGGCGGCCCCGGATCTCGTCGCGGGCACGTTCGGGCTGGACGAGCACGCCCCTGCTGTCGTTGTCGGGTTCGCGGTGCGGGCGGGCGAGGGCGTCACACGGGAGCTTTCGGTGGCCGAGTTGGCCGACGTGGTCGCCGTCCACGCGGCCGGGTACCGGCGGGCGACGCTCACGGCGTGGCGCGGCGACACCGTCTACGCGGTGCTCCCCGACGTCGCGGAAGTGGACGCAGTGCTAAGGGCGATGTGCGCGGAGGTCGTCGCGATCACCCGCCGTCGCACCGGTGTACGGGTGCAGGCCGGGATCGGCGCGGCCACGCTCGACCCGCCATCCTCGACCGTGCCCACCCGCGCCGCGACCCCGGCGCAGGCCGTCCCGGCGGGGCCTGGCGGGGTCGTGCGCAGAAAAGAGGGCTATAGCACTACTTTCCGCGCACGAGCCGGAGGCCTCGCGGGGGTGGCCGTCTCGCGCGCCGAGGCCGACCGGGTGCTCGCCGCGATGCCCGGCGACGCCGATGTGGCCGCGTTCGACGACCTGCGCGCCGAGGTGCTGCTCGGCCAGACCCTCTCGGTGCTGCGCGAGCGGCCCGACCTGCGCGACCCGGCCGTCGACGCACTCGTGGCCTATGACCGCGCGCACGGTGGCGACCTGGCGGGCTCGGTGCTCGCCTGGCTCGACGCCCTCGGCGACGTCGGCGAAGCCGCCCGCACGCTCACCGTGCACCCCAACACGCTGCGGTACCGGGTGCGGCGGGCCGTCGCGGTGGCGGGTTTACGGCTCGGCGACCCGCGCGCGCGACTCGTGCACCACCTCCACCTGTTGGCTGTCCGATCGGACAACACCATCCCCTCAGCCTGATCCGGGCGAACGAATCGGCGCGCGTCGCACGTTCCTACGCTGACCGACATGGACGCCGTTACATCGACCCCGCTGCCCCGCAACGAGCCCGTCCGCGACTACGCCCCCGGCTCGCCTGAACGGGCGAGCCTCCAGGCCGCGCTCGCCGAGCTCGGCGGCGTCCACCACGAGTTGCCGGTGACCATCGACGGGGCGCGGCACGTCGCGGGCGGCGCCCCGTTCGACGTCGTCGCCCCGCACGACCACGCGCACGTTCTCGGCACCGGCGGCAACGCCACCAGGGAGGACGCGAAGGGGGCGGTCGAGGCAGCCCTGCGAGCGGCTCCGGCCTGGCGGGACCTGCCGTTCGACGAACGCGCCGCCGTCCTGCTCCGGGCGGCCGACCTGCTCGCCGGTCCGTGGCGCGACCAGCTCAACGCGGCGACGATGCTCGGCCAGTCGAAAACCTGCTACCAGGCCGAGATCGACGCGGCGTGCGAGCTGGCCGACTTCTGGCGGTTCAACGTGGCGTTCGCCAAGCACGTCCACGGCGAGCAGCCGGTGAGCTCCCCGGGCGTGTGGAACCGTGTGGACTACCGCCCGCTGGAGGGCTTCGTCTACGCGATCACGCCGTTCAACTTCACCGCGATCGCGGGCAACCTGCCCACCGCACCCGCGTTGATGGGCAACACGGTCATCTGGAAGCCCTCCCCCACCCAGACGCTCGCCGCGGTGCTCACGATGCAGCTGTTGGAGGAGGCCGGGCTGCCCCCGGGTGTGATCAACCTGCTCACCGGCGACGGGCGCGACGTCTCCGAAGTGCTGCTCGCCGACCCCGCCCTCGCCGGGATCCACTTCACCGGCTCGACGGCGACCTTCCAGCACCTGTGGTCCACCGTCGGCGCGAACATCGGCAGCTATGCGACCTACCCGCGGCTGGTCGGCGAGACCGGCGGCAAGGACTTCGTGCTCGCCCATCCGTCCGCCGACGTCGACGTGCTGCGGACGGCGCTCATCCGCGGCGCGTTCGAGTACCAGGGCCAGAAGTGCTCGGCGGCGTCGCGGGCGTTCGTCGCCCGGTCCGTGTGGACGCGCATGCGTGACGACCTGGTCGCCGAGACCGAGACGCTCGCGATGGGCGACGTGGCCGACTTCCACAACTTCCTCGGCGCGGTGATCGACCGGCGGGCCTACGAGAAGGTCTCCGCCGCGCAGACGATGGCGCGGACCGAGCTCGACGTGATCGCGGGCGGCACGGCGTCGGACGAAGTGGGGTTCTTCGTGCGGCCGACGATCGCGGTCGGCGCCGACCCCACTCACCGGGTCTTCTCCACCGAGTACTTCGGGCCGTTCCTCGCCGTGCACGTCTACGACGATGGCGACTTCGAGCGCGTTCTCGGTCAGGTCGATCGCGGCGCGCCCTACGGGCTCACCGGTTCGGTGATCGCCCGCGACCGAGCGGCCGTCGCCCGCGCGTCGGAGGCCCTGCGGTTCGCGGCGGGCAACTTCTACGTGAACGACAAGCCCACCGGCGCGGTCGTCGGCCAGCAGCCGTTCGGCGGCGGCCGGGCGAGCGGCACGAACGACAAGGCGGGTTCGATCCTCAACCTCTTGCGCTGGACGAGCCCGCGCACGCTCAAGGAGACCCTGGTCCCGCCGACCAGCTCGGCCTACCCCCACCAGGCGTGACTCCGCCCGCCCGACCCACCCCCGGCACGACTGCACACCCCCGGCGCCGACCGCGCACCCCACCGACGGGTGCGTAGCGCGCCCAACGGGTACAGCAGTCGGGCTGGGGCTGGGGCTGGGGCTGGGGCTGGGGCTGGGGCTGGGGCTGGGGCCTGGGGCCGGGGCCGGGGCCGGGGCCGGGGCCGGCCGTCAGGCCTTCGGCCGCCACTGGTTCGCGCGCTCGTTCACCTGCGCCTTCTCCGCTGTCTCGGCGACGCGCTTGGCCCGCGTCTCGGGCCGTTTGGCCTGCACGATCCACTCCAGGAGCGCGCGGCGCGCCGAACGGGGGAACGCGTCCCAGTGCTCGCGCGCGGGCGGGTTGGCGGCAAGAGCGGCGGCGAGGTCGTCGGGCACCACGAGGTTCTCGACGTCGTCGAGCAGCGTCCATGATCCGTCGGCCTTGGCCGCCTCGATCACGGCGAGCCCGGCGGGCGCCATCAGCCCGGCCGCGGTGAGCCGCTCGATGCGCTCCTTGTTGGTGCGGGCCCAGCCGCTGCCGCGCTTGCGCGGGGCGAACCAGAGCATCGAGCGCTCCGCGTCAAGCGACCGCCCCTTGCTGTCCACCCACCCGAAGCACAGCGCCTGCTCGACGGACTCCTCGTAGCCGATCCGCGGGCCGCCTGAGCCCGCTCGCCAGGTCACCAGCCACACGCCGGTGCCGCGGCCGTGGTGGCGCTCCAGCCACGCGCGCCACTCCGCCAACGACGCGGGCTGCACTTGATCGTCGTCCACCCACCCAGTGTGGCGGGCGCCGCGTTGCCGCCACCATCCGCAGCCAATTAGCATATGTCAACTAAATGAGCGGGAGGCGGCCGATGACGGTCGGCGAGCGAACGGGCATGCACTACAAGTGGATCGCGCTGTCCAACACGACACTGGGCCTACTGATGGCCACGATCAACTCCTCGATCGTGCTCATCGCCCTGCCCGACATCTTCCGGGGTATCGGCATCGACCCGCTCGGCCCCGGCAACACCAGCTACCTGCTCTGGATGATCATGGGATTCCTGGTCGTCACGGCGGTGCTGGTCGTCGGCTTCGGCCGCCTCGGCGACATGTACGGCCGCGTGCGGATGTACAACCTCGGCTTCGTCGTGTTCACCCTGGCGTCCATCCTGCTCGCCGTCACCTGGCAGACCGGCGACGCGGCGGCGCTGTGGCTGATCGGCTGGCGCATCGTGCAGGGCATCGGCGGCGCGTTCATCATGGCCAACTCCACCGCGATCCTCACCGACGCCTTCCCCGCCGACCAGCGCGGCACGGCGCTCGGCATCAACGGCGTCGCGGCGATCGCGGGCTCGTTCCTCGGCCTCGTGATCGGCGGCCTGCTCGGCCCGCTCAACTGGCACCTGGTGTTCCTCGTCTCGGTGCCCTTCGGCGTCTTCGGCACGATCTGGGCCTACCTCAAGCTCCGCGACACCGGCGAGCGCAGGCCCGCGAAGATGGACTGGTGGGGCAACATCACGTTCGCCGTCGGCCTCATCGCGCTGCTGATCGGCATCACCTACGGCATCCAGCCCTACGGCGACAGCACGATGGGTTGGGGCAGCCCGCTCGTGCTGACCTGCGTGATCGGCGGCCTGGTCATGCTGGTGCTCTTCGCCGTGATCGAGAGCAGGGTGGCCAACCCGCTGTTCACGCTCTCGCTGTTCCGGATCCGCGCCTTCACCCTCGGCAACATCGCGATCCTGCTCTCGTCGCTCGGTCGCGGCGGCCTGCAGTTCATCCTGATCATCTGGCTGCAGGGCGTCTGGCTGCCCCAGCACGGCTACAGCTTCGAGCAGACCCCGCTGTGGGCGGGCATCTACATGCTGCCGCTCACGCTCGGGTTCCTGCTGGCCGCGCCCGCGTCGGGGTACCTGTCCGACCGGTTCGGGGCGCGCTGGTTCGCCAGCGGCGGCATGGTGCTCACCGCGGTCAGCTTCGTCCTGCTAGAGGCGCTGCCGATCGACTTCGACTACTGGGCGTTCGCGGCGGTCCTGCTGATCTCCGGCATCGGCATGGGCCTGTTCACCTCGCCGAACCGGGCGGAGATCATGAACAGCCTCCCCGCGACGTCGCGCGGCGCCGGGGCGGGCATGAACGCCACGTTCCAGAACGCGGCCATGGTGCTCTCGATCGGCGTGTTCTTCAGCCTGATGATCGCCGGGCTGTCCCAGAACCTGCCGTCGGTGCTGGAGCAGGGCCTGGCGGCGCACGGTGTGCCCGCGGCGGACGCGAGCCGGGTCGCCGGGCTGCCGCCCGTCGGTGTGCTGTTCGCCGCGTTCCTCGGCTACAACCCGATCCAGCAGCTGCTCGGCCCGATCCTGTCCGGGCTGCCCGCCGACCAGGCGACGTTCCTCACCGGCCGCAGCTTCTTCCCGCAGCTGATCTCCGGCCCGTTCGCCGACGGCCTGACGGCCGCGTTCTGGTTCGCGACCGTCGCGTGCGTCGTCGCCGCCGTCGCCTCGTGGTTCGCGTCGGGCCGCACGCGCGGCAACGGACATGAGTCGGTGGGCGACGAGTTGGCCGCAAGCAGCGGCGAGCTGGTGATCGGCGAGGCGCCCCACGAACCCGCCCCCGGTGAGCTCATGGGCTCGGTGCGCACCATCAGCGGCGCGACCGTGCTGGACTCCGTCATCACCGTCACCGACACGCAGGGCAGGCAGCGCGGCCGCACGGTCGCGTGCCCCAACGGGCGGTACACGGTCAGCGGCCTCGCCGCAGGCGACTACACGGTCGTCGCCAGCTCGCCGGGCTTCCGGCCGGACGTCGCGACCGTCAACCTGAACGGCCGGGGCGCGACCTACGACTTCGCGCTCGACGGGCACGGCGGCGTCCAGGGTACCGTCGAGAACGGGGCCGCCCCGGTGCCGGACGCCGTCGTGATCGTTACCGACGCACAGGGGCGCGTCGTCGGCCGCACCCGGTCGGCCACCGACGGCACGTTCCTGTTGAGCGGCCTTCCGCTCGGGCAGGTCACGGTCACCGCGAGCAAGCCCCAGCACCAGCCCGCCGCCACCGCCGTGTCGATCGGCCCTGGCGATCCCCTCGCGGTTTCCCTGCGGCTGCTGGCCTCGATCGGCGGTCTCGTCGGCACGGTCCTGGCCCCCGACGGCTCGGTCGTCGGGGAGGCGACCGTGACGGCGAGCGACGCACGCGGCGACATCGTCGGCTCCACCCGCAGCGACGCCGACGGGCGATACCGGCTGGCCGACCTCGCGCCCGGCCGCTACATGGTGGTCGCGACGACCTATGCGCCCGCCGCCGTCCAGGTGCACGTGCCCGCCGGTGCGGCCGCCCATGTGGACCTGCGGCTGGGCACGCTGACCACTGCGCGGGCCGAGTCATGACCAGCGCCGTGGCCGCCCCCGCCTCGGTCGAGTTCGCGGGGAGGCTGCGCATCGCGGCGGGCCGGATCGCCCGCGGAGGGCTGGGCCAGAAGCGCGTCGACGGCATGACGCCCAGCCGGATGACCGCGCTGGCCGTGTTGGCCGCCGAGGGACCGCTGCGGATGGGCGAGCTGGCGGCGCGGCTGGGGATCAGCGCGCCGACGGTTTCCCGGCTGGTCGACCACCTCGTCGAACGTGGGTTCCTGGAGCGCGTCATCGACCAGGACGACCACCGCGCCACCCGGGTAGGCCTGTCCGCCGACGGCCACCGAGGCCTCGCCGCCGCGGGCACAGGCACCGCCCCACACGCGGTGATCGCCCACGTCGAGCCGAAGGAGGCGTGATGACCACCACCCTGACCACCACCCTGACCACCACCGTCACCGAGGACCTGCGCACCCGCTTCTACCGGCTGCTGCCCGAACTGCTCGCCGAAGACCGGCGTGCGGTCGCCGTGTTCGGCGAGGTCGGCGTCGGCTACCTCGACAAGGCCGCGGTCGCCCCGGTCGCCGACCGCGTGATCAACGTCGGCATCCGGGAGCAGCTCGTGATCGGCGTGACCGGTGGGCTCGCGCTGGCCGGGCTGCGTCCCATTGCGCACACGTTCGCCCCGTTCCTGGTTGAGCGACCCTTCGAGCAGGTCAAGCTGGACCTCGGGCACCAGGACGTCGGCGCGGTGCTGGTCAGCGCGGGTGGGTCGTACGACTGGCCGCAGGGCGGCGAAACCCATTTCGGCCACCGCGACGTTGCCGTCCTCGACACGCTCGACGGCTGGACCGTGCACGTGCCCGGTCACCCCGACGAGGCCGAAGCCCTGCTGCGCGCCGCCGTTCGGGACGAGGGACGGGTCTACCTGCGACTGGGCGCCGACGCCAACGCCGAGGCCCGCCCGACCGGGCCGATGGCGGTGCTGCGCCGCGGCAGTCAAGTCAGCCGGGGCACGGTCGTCGCCGTCGGGCCGATGGCCGACCGCACGCTGGCCGCCACTGCGGATCTCGACGTCACCGTGCTCTACGCCACCACCGTGCGGCCCTTCGACGGAGCGACGCTGCGGGCCACGCTGGACACCCCGGCCGTGGTGCTCGTCGAGCCGTACCTGCGCGACACGTCCACCGCCGTCGTCGCCCGCGCGCTCGCCGACCGGCCGCACCGGGTGCTCGGCCTCGGTGTCGGGCCCGCGGAGCTGCGCACCTACGGCAGCCGCGCCGACCACGACGCCCTCCACGGGCTCGACGAACGCGGCCTGCGGTCCCGGATCACGGAATTCCTGCGCTGACAGTCGTTCCCACCTGCCACGCTGGCCGGGTGCGCCTCTCCCCGACTCGCCGTTCGACGCCCGCCCGGCACCGTGAGCGGGCCCGTCCTGACCGCGCCGATCTCTACACCGTGCTCGACGAGGGCCTCGTCTGCCACATCGGCGTCGTGCGCGACGGGGCGCCCGTGGTGCTGCCGACCGGCTACGGCCGCATCGACGACACCGTGTACATCCACGGCTCGACCGGCGCTGGCTGGCTGCGCATCGCCGAGGGGGCGCCGATCTGTTTCACCGTGACCCACCTGGACGGCATCGTCTACGCCCGCTCGGTCTTCAACCACTCGATGAACTACCGCAGCGCGGTCGTGCACGGGCAGGCCCGGCGGGTCACCGACCCCCAGGAGCGGCTTGCGGCGCTGCGCGCGATCTCCGAGCAGCTGTCGCCCGGCTCGTGGGAACACGCCCGGCAGCCCAGCGTCAAGGAGCTGGCGGCGACAGTTGTGGTCGCGCTCGACCTGGCCGAAGCGAGCGTCAAGGTGCGCAGCGGGCCGCCCGGCGACGAGGAGGCCGACATCGCCGCAGGCGGCCGGTGGGCCGGGGTGCTGCCCGTCGTCACGACGTTCGGCGAGCCCGCTCCCGACCCGAGGTTGGACGACACCCCAACACCGACGCACGTCGAGGTCAGGACGGGTGCATGGGCACCGGACCGGGTGAACTAACCTCGGCCCGCGTGAGGAAGACCGACGTCTATCCCGCGGCTCCACGACTCGACGTCGTCGACGTCCTGCACGGCCACCGCGTCTCCGACCCGTACCGTTGGCTGGAGGATCCGGCCGACGAGCGCACCGTCGCCTGGTCGCGCGCCCAGGACGAGCTGGCCACCGCCCACCTCACCGCGCTCCCCGGCCGTGCCGCCCTCGCCGACCGCATGCACGCCCTGCTCGATGCCGGATCCGTCGCCGCACCGCTCTGGCGGGCCGGGCGCCGGTTCTGGACGCGCCGCGAGCCAGGGCAGGAGCACGCCGTCGTGCTGGTGCGCGGCATCTACGGCGACGAGCGGGTGCTGATCGACCCGATGGTCATCGACCCGTCCGGCCGCACCACGATCGACGCCTGGCTGCCCGACCTGGAAGGCAGGCTGTTGGCCTACCAGGTCTCCGCGGGCGGCGACGAACACTCCGTGCTGCACGTCGTCGACGTCACCACCGGAACCGCCGTCGAACCGCCGATCGACCGCTGCCGCTACTCGTCCGTGGCGTGGCTGCCCGGTGGGGCCGAGTTCGTCTACGTCCGGATGGTCGACGCCGACACGGTGCCGCCCGGCGAGCAGGCCTTTCACCGCCGCGTGTGGCGCCACCGCGTCGGCACCCCGACGAGCGAAGACCGGCTGATCGACGGGCCCGGCCTCTACACCGACCACACCTACTTCTCCGTGCACGTCTCGCGCGACGGCCGCTGGCTGGTGGTGACCGGGAACGTCGGCACGGCTCGTCGCGACAGCGTCTGGATCGGCGACCTGCACGGCGGGGGTGTTCAGGGGGCGCCGCTGCACCCGTTGCTCACGCAAGCCGACGACGTGCAGTGCTCGGCGTGGGTCGAGCGCGACGGCCTGCTCTACCTGCGCACCACCGACGGCGCGCCGCGGTGGCGCCTTGCCGTCACCGACCCGAGGACCCCCGGACGCGACCACTGGCGCGAGCTCGTCGCCGAGGACCCGGACTCCGTGCTCGACGGCGTCCGCCGCTTGGAGCCGCCCGACGGGCCGCCGCTGCTCGTGCTGGCCCGCAGCCGCCACGCCGTCGCCGAGCTGGCCCTGCACAACGCGGCCGACGGCGCCCCGTGCGGCACGGTGCCGCTGCCCGGACCAGGGTCGCTGACCGGCCTGTCGGTGGCCGATCGCGACACCCCCGCCGAAGCCGGGAAGCTGTGGATCGGCTGGACCGACTTCGTCACCCCCAGCCAGGTGCACCGCTACGAGAACGGCGAGACCGTGCTGGAGACCGCGGCGCCGGGCGCGGTGGAGGTTCCGGCGGTCCGCAGCACGCAGCGCACGTTCACCTCGGCCGACGGCACGACCATCCGCATGTTCGTGCTCGCTCCCGACACCGACTCGTCCCCGCGACCAACGCTCGTCACCGGCTACGGCGGCTTCGGCGTCTCCCGCGAGCCCGCCTACAGCGCGGCCGCGCTGGCCTGGGTCGAGGCGGGTGGTTCCTACGCGGTCGTCTCGCTGCGCGGCGGCGGCGAGGAGGGCGACGCCTGGCACCTCGCGGGCAACCGCGCCCACAAGCAGAACGTGTTCGACGACTTCCACGCCGCCTGCGACGCGCTGGTCTCCGCGGGCACGACCACCACGAACCAGCTGTCGATCATGGGCGGGTCCAACGGCGGCCTGCTCGTCGGCGCGGCGCTCACGCAGCAGCCCAGCGCCTACCGGGCGGTGGTCTGCTCGGCGCCGCTGCTGGACATGGTGCGCTACGAGGAGTTCTCGCTCGGGCGCACCTGGAACGACGAGTACGGCACGGCCGCCGATCCCGATGAGCTGGGCTGGCTGCTGTCCTACTCCCCCTACCACCACGTGGAGCCGGGCACGGTGTACCCGGCGGTGCTGTTCACGGTGTTCGAGTCCGACACCCGGGTCGACCCGCTGCACGCCCGCAAAATGTGCGCCGCGCTGCAGTGGGCGACGAAGGGTGACATCGACACGCACCCGATCCTGCTGCGCCGGGAGACCGACGTGGGCCACGGGGCGCGGTCGGTCACCCGAACGGTCGGCCTTGCTGTGGACCAGCTGGCGTTCCTGGCCGCCCACACGGGGCTGGTGTTGCCCACATGAGCAGCGCCTTGTTCCCGAGCCAGCCGGAGTGCGCCGCCGACACCGGCAGCTGGTGCGCGCAGATCTACCGGCTGACCGACAGCGACTTCCTCGCCCGCTCGGCCGACACGTTCTTCGCCGCCACCTCACGGATCCTCCTCATCCTGCTCCTCGCCCTGGTCGCGCGTTGGTTGCTGCACCGCCTGATCAACCGGGTCGTCGCGGGAGCCACGAGCAACCCGGTCACGAAGCTGATGAACCGCAGCGCCGCCGCGGCCGCGGCCGACCGGAGCGCCCAGCGGGCCCGCACGCTGGGTTCGGTGCTGCGGTCGCTGTGCTCCGCCGTGGTCGGGATCATCGCCGCGATCATGGTGTTGGGTGAGTTCGGCGTCGATCTGGCGCCCGTCCTCGCGTCGGCGGGCATCGTCGGCATCGCGGTCGGCTTCGGCGCGCAGAACCTGGTCAAGGACTTCCTCTCCGGGATGTTCATGCTCCTGGAGGACCAGTACGGCGTCGGCGACATCGTCGACGTCGGGCAGGCCAGCGGCACCGTCGAGACGGTCGGGCTGCGCATCACGACGTTGCGCGACGTCAACGGCACCCTCTGGTACGTGCGCAACGGCGAGGTCCTGCGGGTGGGCAACAAGAGCCAGGGCTTCGCCGTGGCGGTGGTGGACGTACCGGTGGCACACGGCACCGACGCCGCCGAAGCCGCCGCGACTGCGGCCAGGGTCGCGCAGGAGCGCGTGGAAGAGCCCGATCTCGCCGAAGACGTGCTGGAACCGGTGCAGACGCTCGGCATCGAGTCCGTCACCGCCGAGAAGCTCACCCTGCGGCTGACCGTGCGCGTGCAGCCCGGCAAGCAGTTCGTGGTGCAGCGGGCGCTCAACGCCACGCTGTCCAGTGCGTTGGGCTACACACCCACCCACTTCCCGCCCCCGGGCGCGGGATGATGTGACCGTGAGCGATCCCCAGAGTTTCTACGCCGAGGTCGGCGGCGCACCGGTCTTCGACAAGATCGTCTCCCGCTTCTACGAGCAAGTGGCCGAGGACGAGGTGCTGCGCCCGATCTACCCCGAAGAGGACCTCGGGCCTGCCGAGCAACGGCTGCGGATGTTCCTCGAGCAGTACTGGGGCGGCCCACGCACGTACTCCGACCAACGGGGGCATCCACGCCTGCGCATGCGGCACATGCCGTTCCGGATCGGACCGATCGAGCGAGATGCCTGGCTGCGCTGTATGCGCATCGCCGTGGACGAAGCCGGGCTGGACGACGAACACAGAGCGCAGCTGTGGCAGTACCTGCAGTATGCGGCTATCAGTATGATGAACGCCGATTTCTGAACCGATTCCTGTCAGGATCGATGGGTGCAGTGGTGGCGAGGCGCCCTGGTCTACGAGCTGGATGTGCGGAGTTTCGCCGATTCCGACGGCGACGGCATCGGTGACCTCGACGGATTGCGCGCCCGTCTCGGCTATCTCGAACTGCTCGGGGTCGACGTCGTCTGGCTGGAGCCGACCCCCATCGCCGACCGGCGGACCATCGACCCGCTGTTCGGTGACCTGGCCGCGTTCGACGCGCTCGTGGACGCCGCTCACGAGCTGTGGCTGCGGATTGCCGCCGACCTCATCAGCGACAAGGGTCCGCCGATGCGCCACCAACGGTCCGACCGGCTGCGCCTTGCGCTCCACCCGACGCTGCAGACGACGCCGTTCGAAGCGGCCGCCATCCAGGAGGCCGTACAACGCTCGCTCGCCTCGCGGGCGGAGAGGGCCTGGTCGCTGGCCCACCACGATGTGTCACGCGCCGTCACCCGCTACGGTGGCGGCGTCGTCGGGCTGCTCAGGGCCCGATCGATGGCGCTGGTGATGTTGGCGTTGCCCGGCACCGTGCACGTCTACCAGGGCGAGGAGCTGGGTCTTTCCGATGGCGATCTGCCTTCCGAGGCGCGGGCACAGGGTGCCGTTGCCGTGGGAGGGTGGACCGCCCGGCTACGGGTTCACCACCGGCGCGCCGTGGCTGCCCTCGCCCGCGGAGTACGGCAAGCAGACCATCGCCTGCCAGCTGGAGGACACGACGTCCACCCTGTCGCTGTACCGGCGGGCGATCGAGCTCAGGCGCACGCACGTGCCCGACCCCACCGCGCCGCTGGAGTGGTATGGCGCCCCGCCGGGCTGCCTGGCGTTTCGGCCTGCGGGCTCGGCGCTGGTGTGCGCGCTGAACACGTCGGACGTGCCGGTGCCGCTGCCGCCCGGCGACGTCCTCGTGGCCAGCTGCGCGCGGGACGGCGACGTCCTCGCCCCCGACACGGCCGTCTGGCTCGCCTAGGGCCCGTGAGCGGTAACGAGTGCCCGGGCACTCGTTACCGCTCACGACGACCTACACCAACAGGGGCAGCGTCAAGGTGCGGCGGCGCACGACCGCGCCGTAGCGAGCGTCCAGCCGCAACCACGCTCCGGTGGCCGAGACCCGTACCGAGCCCCCATCATCGGCCCCGTCGGCCCGGTCACCGCCGAGGAACCCCATTCCGGAGAGTGCGAACAGGCAGCGCAGCGGCACCTTGACCGTCGGACCTGCCGCGGCGCTCACGGTGAGCACGGGCTGGTCCAGCAGCGACGCGGGCGGCCCGAGCGGCCCGGCGTTCTCCCGCGCGAGCGCGAGCCCCCGTTCAGTGAGGGCTTCGATCTCGGCCGTGGGCACGTCGTCGAACGGCGACCAGCCGGATTCGGGCGGCAGGTCGCCGAGCCAGACGCCGCCCTCGCCGGGGTCGACGATCGCCGACCGTTCCACGGCAAGGGCCGTGAGCAGCGCGTTCGCTGGCATCGTGACGTCGGGCGGGTCGACCCGGCCGTGCACGGTGCGTGTGGCGAGCACGTCGAAGGGGGTCGACGCCCACGCCGTGACGGTGTCGGTGCCCAGGCTCGTGCCCGCGCGCAGGCGGGCCGACGCGGTCGGGTCCAGTCGCACGACGCGGGCGACGAAGGCGCCGAGATCGCCGCGCTCGTCCGGGTCGGGGACACGCAACGCGGTCACGGCGCCCACCTCGCCAGGAATGCCCGCTCGGGAGCGTCGAGCCTGCGCGGGCGGCCCGCTTCGAGGTCGTAGATCGCCATCCGGGTCCACGCGTCGATCGCGACGGGGTCGTCGTCGGCGGGTCCGTCGTGCAGCGCGTACCGGATCCGGAACGACGCGGCACGCGTCTCGTAGACCGTCATCGTGATCCGCAACGGCGAGGAGCGGTAGGCCACCTGCCGTCGGTAGGCCACCTTGAGCTCGGCCACCAGCAAGCCTGCGGCGAAGTTGCGCAGACCGTCTTCGGCGGCGCGGTCGAAGAACAGGTCGATGCGTGCCTCCTCCAGCACCGTCACCGCGCTGGCGTGGTTGAGGTGGCGATAGGCGTCCTGGTCGGTCCAGCGCAGCGGCACCTGTGTGATGAAGCAGCCCACTAGCGCGCCAGCCCCCGCAGCTGGCGGGAGACCACGGACAAGGTTGCGAGATCCAACTGCCCGGCGGTGCCCACCTCGTGCAGCGCCGCCCGCGCCCGCACCAGCCGTGACGCGTTGGCCTGCTCCCACTGGGCGATCGCGTCCGGCACCGGCGTGCCGGGCGCGGCCTCGTGCAGCGCATCGAGCGTGATCGCGCGCAGTGAGCCGTACAGGTCGTCGCGGAGGGCGAGGCGAGCCAGCGCGTGCCAGCGGTCGCCGCGCTCCAGCGCGCTGACCGACGTCAACGCGAGGTCGACGCCGAGGTGCTCGGACAGGCCGTAGTAGAGGGCGGCGACCTCGTCCGGCTCGCGGAGCTCCCGGTCGCGCTCGGACAGCTCGGTGAGCTCGACGACGTCCAGCAGCGAGTAGCCGTACATCATCGCCGCGGCCCGCATGGCCCACTCGGCGTCGACGCCCGCCTCCCGCAGCTCGTCGGCGTGTTCCAGCACCGTCTGTCGTTCACGGCCCTGTAGCAGCTCGGGCAGCCGCGGGGTCAGCGCGCGGACCGGCTCGCTGAACCGGGCGACGGCCGACCCGACGGCCAGCGGCTGCGGTCGGTTCGTGAGCAGCCACCGCGACGCGCGGTCCAGCAGCCTGCGCGACTCCAGGATGATCGCGTCCGACACCGCCGTCGGGATCGACGGGTCGCGCATCCGCTCCCATAGCGCGGGAAGTTCGAACACCACCGTGGCCACGGCATAGGCACGCACGGCGTCACCTGCGCTCGCCGACAGCTCCTCGCCCAGCCGGAAGGCGTAGGTGATCCCGCCGCCGTCGACGATCTCGTTGACGAGCATCGTCGTCACGATCTCGCGGCGCAGTGGATGGCTCGTGATCGCCGCGGGGAACCGCTTCCGCAACGCATCCGGAAAGTACTCCGGCAGGCGGCCCGCGAACGCAGGCGCGTCGGGGAGGTCGGACGCGAGCACCTGGGCGGTGAGGTCGAGCTTCGTGTGCGCGAGCAGCGTGGCCAGCTCAGGGCTCGACAGCCCCTCCCCCGCCGCCTCCATCTCCGCGAACCGGGCCACGCTCGGCAGCACGTCCAACTCCCGTTCGAGCTGGTGGCGGCCCTCCAGCTCGGCGATGAGGCGCGCATGAACGTTCGCCATCTCCACGGCGTGCGCCCGCGCGACGCCGAGCGCGAGGTTCTGGTCGCGGTTGTCGGCCAGCGTCAGCCTGGACACGTCGTCGGTCATGTCCGCGAGGAGCTTGTTGCGCGCCTCGCGCCCCAGATCGTTCGCCGCGACGAGCCGGTCGAGCAGGATCTTGATGTTGACTTCGTGGTCGGAGCAGTCGACGCCCGCCGAGTTGTCGATCGCATCAGTGTTGATCTTGCCGCCCGCGCGGGCGAACTCGATCCGGCCGAGCTGGGTGAGGCCGAGGTTGCCGCCCTCCCCCACCACCTTGACGCGCAGCTCGTTGCCGTCCGCCCGCACGGGGTCGTTGGTCTTGTCGCCCGCATCGGCGTGTGTCTCGGTCGACGCCTTGATGTAGGTGCCGATGCCGCCGTTCCACAAGAGGTCGGCAGGCGCGCGCAGGATGGCCGCGATCAGCTCGGGCGGGCTCAGCTCGGTGACGTTCGCGGCGATCCCCAGCGCGTCGCGCATCTCCGGGCCGACCGGCACGGCCTTCGCCGTGCGCGGCCACACGCCGCCGCCCGCGCTGATCAGCGAGCGGTCGTAGTCGTCCCACGAGGAGCGGGGCAGCGCGAACATCCGCTCGCGCTCGGCGAAGCTCGTCGCGGCGTCCGGATTCGGGTCGACGAACACGTGCCGGTGGTCGAACGCGGCGAGCAGTCGGATGTGCCGGGAAAGCAGCATGCCGTTGCCGAAAACATCGCCGGACATGTCGCCGACGCCGACGACGGTGAACTCCTCCTGCTGCGTGTCGACACCCAGCTCCCGAAAGTGCCGCTTGACGCTCTCCCACGCGCCCTTCGCGGTGATCCCCATCGCCTTGTGGTCGTAGCCGACGGACCCGCCGGAGGCGAACGCGTCGCCCAGCCAGAATCCGTAGGACGCCGCGACCTCGTTGGCGATGTCGGAGAACTTCGCGGTGCCCTTGTCGGCCGCGACCACGAGGTAGGAGTCGTCCCCGTCGTGGCGCACGACGTCGGGCGGCGGCACGTTCTTGCCGCCCACGAGGTTGTCGGTGACGTCGAGCAGCGCCGAGATGAACGTGCGATAGCAGGCCTCGACCTCCGCAGGTCCCGGAGCGGCCGTCCGCACGACGAAGCCGCCCTTCGCGCCGACGGGCACGATCACCGCGTTCTTGACCGCCTGCGCCTTGACCAGCCCCAGTATCTCCGTCCGGTAGTCCTGTGGCCGGTCCGACCAGCGCAGACCGCCCCGTGCGACCGCGCCGAACCGCAGGTGCACGCCTTCGACCCGTGGCGAGTAGACGAAGATCTCGAATCTCGGCCGCGGCGCAGGCATGCCCGGCACCTGCGAGGGATCGATCTTGAACGAGAAGAACGGGCGGTCGCGGAACCAGTTGGTGCGCAACGTCGCCATGATCATCGCGAGGAAGCTGCGCAGGATCCGATCGGCGTCAAGGCCGGTGACGGCGTCGATCCGGGCGCGCACGTCGGCGACGGCGGACTCGACGGCCTCGTCCCGGTGCAGCAGAGCCGGGTCGAACCGGGTTCGGAAGAGCGCCAGCAGCCCGCGCGCGACCTCGGGGTGCGTGAGCAGCGTGTCGGCCATGTACTGCGGCCCGTACAGCGCGCCGATCTGGCGGGCGTAGCGGGCGTAGGCGCGCAGCACCGCCACTTCCCGCCACGGCAGGCCCGCGCGCAGCACGAGCGCGGAGAACCGATCGGTCTCGACGTCGCCGCGCCACGCCGCGCCGAACGCCGCGCAGAACTCCCGCTCGATGTCGGCCTCGGGCCGCGCCTCGAGCGCCGTGCGGGTGGCGTCGTCGAGCCGGATGCTGAAGTCGTAGACGTGCACGCGCAAGCCGTCGGCGCGAATGAACTCCGAGGGGCGCTCGTCGAGGACGTCGAGCCCGAGCTGCTGCAGCAGCGGAAGCACGTCGGTGAGGGTGGCCGGGGTGCTCGCGAGGTAGAGGGTGAAGCGACGGTCGGCGGGCCCCTCGGCCGGGCACAGCCGCACGGCGAAGTCGACCGGGCCTGCCAGCGAGACGATCCGGGTGATGTCCTCCACCGCACGCGACGGCGGCGTGATGGCCTTGTAGGCCTCCGGCACGCCTGCGAGCTCGCCTGCGAGGGCCGCCCCGCCAGGTTCGGACAGCAGGCGGTCGTCCCAGGTGCGGACCGCCTCGGTGAGCTCATCCTGCAGACCCGCGACGTCCACGCCGGCATAGCCGACGGCGTCGGCGCTCGTCTGCACCGTGAAGTGCACCAGCGCCAGCCGCGACTCCGACACCCGCGCGGTGTACTCCACCGAGCTGCCGCCGAGGCGGCGCTGCAGAAGATCGGACATCGCCAGCCGGGAGGAGGTCGTGTACTGGTCACGCGGGAGGTAGACCAAGCAGGACAGGAAGCGACGGAAGGGGTCGGGACGCAGGAACAGGCGCACCGCGCGTTGGTTGGCCACCGCGAGCACGCCGACCGCCGTCTCGTGGAGGCGCTCCTCCGTGGCGCTGAACAGCTCCTCGCGCGGAAGACCCGAGATCACCTCCAGCATCTGCTGGCCGGAGTAGGACTCCAGTGGGAACCCTGCACGGTGGATGGCGCCGCGCACTCGGCGTTCGACGACCGGGATGTCCAGCACGCTCTCGTACAGTGCAGGCACCGTGAGCGTGCCGAGGAAGCGGTGCTCGCCGGTGCGGAGACCCCCACCGTCGAACGTCGGCACGGCGAGGTAGTAGGGATGCACGGGCTTCAGCGGGCTGGGCGCGTTGGCCCGGGTGATCACCAAGGGCTCGCGGCGGCCACCCGGCTCGTCGGGCACCGCGCCGATGTCGGCGCCGCGAGTGTTGTCGCGCAGCATCCCGAGCCCGGACGCGACGTCGGGACGGAGCGTGCCGTCGGGCTCGGCGACATGGTGGCGGTAACCGAGGAACGTGAGGTGGCTGTCGACGAACCAGCGCAGCAGCGACGCCACGTCGGCCTGCGGGGTGATGCCGGGGCTCGCCGGTTGGCCCGCGAGCATGTCGGCGATCTCGCAGGCGCGCCTGCGCATCGGTTCGGCGTCCGCGACGATTTCCCGCACCTCGCGCAGAACCCTGATGAGCTTGGCTTCCAGGTCCAGTGGTGCGACGGCGAGCGGGGCCAGCTCCAGGCGCGTCCACGATTCGGCCAGCGCGTCCGGTGGAGGCGCGTCGGGGTCGGCGCGGGTCAGCACGTCGGCGAGCTTGCCGTTGGGCGCACGGCGCACCACCACGATCGGGTGCAGCACCCGGCGGACCTCACCGCCCGCCCGCGTGATGGCGGCCAGCAGCGCAGCAACGAGGAACGGCATGTCGTCGGTGACGATCTCGACGACCAGACCTCCGTCGGCCGCCTTCTCCACCCGGACCACCGGCTCACCCGCGGCCCGATGCTCCGCCAACGCCAGATGGGCCCGCGCGGCGATCTGCAGCTCGCCCCCCTTGCCACCGAGCGGACCGGAGAGGTCAGGGGCGTGGCGCTCGTAGAGGGCGGTGAGCGCGGCCATGTCGGGGTCGGATGCGGCCAGGGATTCCGGCGACCGGCTCGTCACATGCAGCTCCGGGATAGGGCGGTGTTCGTCGTGCGACGACGACAGACCACCCTAACCCCGCGACCCGCTCGACATCCCACCCGTCGCAACCGGCTCAGATGGCGCGGTAGGCCGCCAACGCCCCGGCAAGGAGGTCGGCGAGGCCGAGTCCCTCGACCGCAAGCTCGGCGTCATCGCCCACGGTGCCGTCGCGCAATCCGACCGTCTCGGCATCGTTCGCTGCCTTCGGGGGCGGCACGGGCTCGGACGCGCGGACGAACGGGCTCGGGCGCGCGATGACCGCGGACCGCTCGGCCGCGGCATCCTGGCTCTGCCGGTGCCGACCCCATCTCGCGGCTGGGAAGGCACCGTTCGTGTCTGCCTGCTTCTCGGGGCAGATGCGCACTTCTGCCGGGCGCTCGGACGGCGCGCTCTCGCCATCCGGCCGCCTGCGCCGTCCGCCGCTGCCCGCCGCGATCGGCACGCCCCACTTGACACGAACCGATGGCGCGTCGCCACGACGGGCCCGGTCGAGCCGCTGCAGCAGCTGGGCGCCTGCCGGGCCGTCCGTGTCGTGCACGGTCGCGCGGAGGGCGGTGCCGACGGGCAGCACGGGTTCGCTGGGGGCAGCCGTGCCGCGAAACACGGCAGGCAGTGTGCGGTGCATCCAGTCGCAGGCGCCGGTCCGATCTTGCTCGGGCAAGATGACGGACAACGCCGACCCGGCGTCATCGAGTCGCAACCGCGATCCGGCCGGAATCTGGTCCGCGAGCCGCTCCATGACTCCGCGCAACAGCGCGGCCCCCGCAGTCACGGGCTCGCCCGCGCACACCAGATCCACGACTACCACGCAGCCGACGACCCCCGGGCCGGGTGCATCGGCGACGTCGCTTGGTGCTGCCACGCCACCCCCGGGCCGTCGCCCGCCGTGGCTGTCCGCCGGACCGTCGCCGATGTCGCGTTGGGCGGCCCCGTCACCCACGGGCCTGCGCTCGCCGTGGCTGTCCGCCGGATCGTCGGCACCGCGACGGTGCGCGCCTCGGGGCTCGCTCCCTGGCAGCCCATCGGCCGTCTGCGGGGTCACCCGGGCGTCCGTCCAACTGGCCCAAGGGCTCGCTTCTTGCTCGTCGAGGCCTGCGTCCGCAAAGAGGTCGTCATCGGGCTTGCCCTGGTCGCCGGGCAGCGGTGTCGGGTGGGCGTCAGGCAGCTCGTCCGCCGACGACGGGGCATCAGCGTGCGACGTCTCGGCAGTTCTCAGCGAGTCCCGGACGGCGCCGAGGCCGGGTAGCGGCGCGCCCCACGCCCGATCTAGCTCGGCGAGCGCGCTGGCCAACCAGCCGTCACGGTCGTAAGGCGACGGCTTCGGCGTCGTCGCAGCAGTCGCCGTTTCCGGCTGGGGATTCGCCTGCGTCACCGTCTCCTCGCCGCTCGGCCCATCGTCGACGCCGCTCTCCACGAGACTGTCCAGCGGACCGAACAGCGGATCGAACCCTGCGTCGCCCGCCGCCGCCCGCTCGTGCGGTAGCGGGTCGTCCGGGACTGGCAAGACCTTCGCGCCGCCGGTGTCGTCGATCACCGCGCCTGCCGCAGCCTCTCGGTGGTCGACCGACGCATTGCGCAGGAGAGCGGAGGCGGCCACGGCTCGGCCCAGCCTTCGCATGTCCGAGGGCTCACCATCGACCGTCCAGCGGCCGGTCGTCCACGGACCGGACGACCGATCGCCTGCAGGCGGGTGCGGGGCGTCCGGTCGATCGGGCACCCCGTCGGACTGCGCACGGGCGAGCGGAAGCGGAGCTGCTGGGGCGCCGGGACGACCGGGCGACCGGGAAGAGGCAACGGAGCCGGGCGACCGCAGAGGCAGCTCTCGCAACGCGGCGCGGAACCGCTCCGACCGCGCCCGGTCGCGACGCTGTGCGGCGACCCCGCGGCGCATCGATTCCAATGCGGCGTCCAGCCGACCCGCCTTCTCGCGCAAAGTGCCCAGGGTCGCGAAGCAGAGGCCTTCGAGATCGGGTGTGTCGCACTGGGCCGCGTCCGTTGCCGCACGTTCGAGTGCTTCGAATGCGCCGGTCGAGGTCGATGCGGCAAGCGCACGCGCCACCGTAAGCCGCAGCAGGGCGGTCTGTCGGGTCGGCCGGGCCGTCCTGCCAAGGTGGCGCTCGGCCATCGCCCCGCACCCCGCACGCGCGTCGTCTACCCGGCCCGCTTCGATCAAAGCCGTGATCCACTCCGCGGCGAGCGCGGCGCCCAACGGCGGCGCGGATGCGCCTTGTCGAAGATCGTCGAGCCGCGCCAAGCCCTCTGCGGCTGCGTCGACGGCTGCGTCCGGATGCCCGGCGCGCAGTGCGGAGGCGGCCGACAGCAGGGTCAGCGCCGCGACCGCGATATCGGCGTCGACTCCACGAACCGCTCCCCACGCGGACGCCGCACGACGCGTCGCTTCGCCGACAGCGGCAGGCCGGTCTTCGAACGCGCAGCGAGCCAGCACACCGAGCACGTCGGCCCGGGTCTCCGGGGGGCGCTCGTCGCCGAGCGGCCCGACCAACAACCGTGCGACCGCCTGCTCGCGTTGCGTGGCCGCGAGAGTTGCCACCTCGATGCGAAGCCGATCGGCCGCCGGATCATCCAGCAGCGCCGGGTCACGCCTCATGAGCTCGGCCATGTTGTCCGACGCACACTCCCGGCCGTCACCCACGGCCGCCCTGCCGTGCACCAACCATCCCACGGCCGCGACCCAGGTGCGGTCGTCGGCCGCCCATGTGGTAGCCACGTGCTCAGCGATGGCAGCCGTCAGATCGGGACGCGACCAGCGCAGCGCAACCGCCGACGCCAGCAGCTCCGCGCTGGCCGTCGTGCCGGGACGCGCCCGCATCAGGCCCACCTGACCTCCCCGCGCAACGGCTTCCCGAGGGAGAGCCTGTGATGGACAGCGACCGGCCTAATCGCTGTCAGTCACGAGTCAGCTTACGGTGCGTGACACGGTGCGGCCGCGCCGCCTCCACGCCAAGCCGCTCGACCTTGTTCCTCTCGTACGCCTCGAAGTTGCCCTCGAACCAGAACCACTCAGCCGGGTTCTCGTCGGTGCCCTCCCACGCCAGGATGTGGGTGACGACGCGGTCCAAGAACCAGCGGTCGTGCGAGATCACCACCGCGCAGCCGGGGAACTGCTCCAGCGCGTTCTCCAGCGACCCCAGCGTCTCGACATCGAGATCGTTGGTCGGCTCGTCGAGCAGGATCAGGTTGCCACCCAGCTTGAGAGTCATCGCGAGGTTGAGCCGGTTGCGCTCGCCACCGGACAGCACACCGGCAGGCTTCTGCTGGTCGGGCCCCTTGAAGCCGAACGCCGCGACGTAGGCCCGCGACGGCATCTCCGACTGCCCGACCTTGATGTGATCAAGGCCGTCGGACACGACCTCCCACACTGTCTTCTTCGGGTCGAGCCCAGCACGGTTCTGGTCGACGTAGGACAGCTTCACGGTGTCGCCGATCCGCACGGTGCCGGAATCAGGCTTCTCCAGACCGACGATCGTCTTGAACAAGGTGGTCTTGCCGACCCCGTTGGGCCCGATCACACCGACGATCCCGTTGCGCGGCAACGAGAACGACAGGTCCTTGATGAGAACGCGACCGTCGAACCCCTTGTCGAGGTGATCGACCTCGACAACAACGTTGCCCAGCCGTGGCCCCGCCGGGATCTGGATCTCCTCGAAGTCGAGCTTGCGGTGCCGCTCCGCCTCTGCCGCCATCTCCTCGTAGCGCTGCAGGCGGGCGCGGCTCTTCGCCTGCCGCGCCTTGGCTCCCGACCGCACCCACGCCAGCTCATCGGTGAGGCGCTTCTGCAGCTTGGCGTCCTTGCGACCCTGCACCGCAAGCCGTTCGGCCTTCTTCTCAAGGTAGGTCGAGTAGTTGCCCTCATACGGGTACGTCCGCCCGCGGTCGATCTCGAGAATCCACTGCGCCACGTTGTCGAGGAAGTAGCGGTCGTGCGTGACGGCGAGTACCGCGCCGGGATAGCCTGCGAGGTGCTGTTCGAGCCACAGCACGCTCTCCGCGTCGAGGTGGTTGGTGGGCTCGTCGAGGAGCAACAGGTCGGGCTTGCTGAGCAGCAGCTTGCAAAGGGCGACCCGGCGGCGCTCGCCACCGGACAACGTGGTGACCGGGGAATCCGGCGGCGGACAACGCAGTGCGTCCATCGCCTGCTCCAGCTGGGAATCCAGCTCCCAGGCGTCGTTGTCGTCCAGCACCTCCTGTAGTTGCCCCATCTCCTCCATCAACTCATCGGAGTAGTCGGTGGCCATCAGCTCGGCGATCTCGTTGTACCGGTCGAGCTGCTGCTTGATCTCGCCCAGCCCGTCCTGCACGTTGCCCAGGACGGTCTTCGTCTCGTCCAAGGGCGGCTCCTGCTGCAGGATGCCAACCGTCGCGCCCGGCTTGAGGTACGCGTCGCCGTTGTTCGGCTGGTCAAGACCTGCCATGATCCTCAAGACGCTCGACTTGCCTGCCCCGTTCGGGCCAACCACACCGATCTTCGCTCCAGGCAGGAAGTTCAGCGTGACGTTGTCGAGGATGACCTTGTCCCCATGGGCCTTGCGGACCCGCTGCATGCTGTAAATGAACTCTGCCACGACAACGATGGTAGTTCCGCGCGGATCACCCCCCGACGGCCGCCTCGGACCGGCTCCCGACCCCTGGACGGACTTGCTCGTCGGCCTGCCCCACACCCGACGGTGATCGACCACCATCGCTCTCACCCGCGAGTTCGGTAGCCCGCCGGAGCACCATTGCCGAGCAACGTCCCAGATCCGGACCGATCGACGTCGCCTCGACTTCCACGACCCTGTGGACCTGGCCGTCCTTCTCGTACTCTCGCGAACGCAACTTCCCGCGCACGATCACCGGATCGCCCACGCGCAACGTCGCAACGACCCGATCAGCAAGACTGCGCCAGCAGACCACGCTCAAGAACAACTGCGGCCCGTCGACCCATGCTTGCTGGTCACGGTCGAACCGACGCTCCGTGCTCGCGAGCCGAAAGCTCGCCTTCAAGCCGCCGTCGTTGAACGTCACCGGGGTGATCGTGGTGGCCAGCCTGCCCAGCAACGTGACCGTCGTCTCGTACATCCCGCGCTCCTCGTCTCGTACGGCACCATGCCGCCTGACCTCGAGGGTCCCGACGGCCGTGCACCGCAGCAACCAAGAAGCGCGATCTGTGGATAGCCGAACGCGATGTGGACAACTCCACAGACACAAAATTGGGGGAGAGGCGTGTTGCCTCTCCCCCAACATTTTGCAGGTTTGATGTCGGCGGTGTCCTACTCTCCCACACCCTGTCGAGTGCAGTACCATCGGCGCTGGAGGGCTTAGCTTCCGGGTTCGGGATGGGACCGGGCGTACCCCTACTCCGCTCAAACCACCGACAACACTATTCATGTATCCCTTCAACCGTCACACCGGCCACCCCGGGCGCTCGCGTGTGAGCGAAGAGGTGGGTGGTGTGTTCAGGGTCACACAGTGGATGCGAGCTTCACGCCGCGCCAAAACAGCTTGCGGTGAAAAGGTTTTGTGGTAAGTCCTCGGCCTATTAGTACCAGTCAACTCCACACCTTACGATGCTTCCATATCTGGCCTATCAACCCCGTCGTCTCCAGGGGGCCTTACCCCCACAAAAGGGGGTGGGAGACCTCATCTTGGAACGAGCTTCCCGCTTAGATGCCTTCAGCGGTTATCCCTTCCGAACATAGCCAACCAGCCGTGCCCCTGGCGGGACAACTGGCACACCAGAGGTCCGTCCGTCCCGGTCCTCTCGTACTAGGGACAGCCTTCCTCAAGTCTCCAACGCGCACGGCGGATAGGGACCGAACTGTCTCACGACGTTCTAAACCCAGCTCGCGTACCGCTTTAATGGGCGAACAGCCCAACCCTTGGGACCTACTCCAGCCCCAGGATGCGACGAGCCGACATCGAGGTGCCAAACCATGCCGTCGATATGGACTCTTGGGCAAGATCAGCCTGTTATCCCCGGGGTACCTTTTATCCGTTGAGCGACACCCCTTCCACCAGGAGATGCCGGATCACTAGTCCCGACTTTCGTCCCTGCTCGACCCGTCGGTCTCACAGTCAAGCCCCCTTGTGCACTTACACTCGAAACCTGATTGCCAACCAGGCTGAGGGAACCTTTGGGCGCCTCCGTTACCTTTTAGGAGGCAACCGCCCCAGTTAAACTACCCACCAGGCACTGTCCCTGAACCCGATCAGGGCCCGAGGTTCAGACACCCCATCCGACCAGAGTGGTATTTCAACAACGACTCCACAACCACTGGCGTGGCCGCTTCCCAGTCTCCCACCTATCCTACACAAACCGAACCGAGCACCAATACCAAGCTGTAGTAAAGGTCCCGGGGTCTTTCCGTCCTGCCGCGCGTAACGAGCATCTTTACTCGTAATGCAATTTCGCCGAGTCTGTGGTCGAGACAGCGCCCAAGTCGTTACGCCATTCGTGCAGGTCGGAACTTACCCGACAAGGAATTTCGCTACCTTAGGATGGTTATAGTTACCACCGCCGTTTACTGGCGCTTCAATTCTCCGCTTCACCCCCCAAAAAGGGGCTGACAGGTCCTCTTAACGTTCCAGCACCGGGCAGGCGTCAGTCCGTATACCTCGTCTTACGACTTCGCACGGACCTGTGTTTTTAGTAAACAGTCGCTTGGGCCTGGTCTCTGCGACCACCCACCCCTAGCCCGCGAAAGGCTTCAGAGCAGACGGTCCTCCTTCTCCCGAAGTTACGGAGGTATTTTGCCGAGTTCCTTGACCACAGTTCACTCGATCGCCTCGGTATTCTCTACCCGACCACCTGTGTCGGTTTAGGGTACGGGCCATGACAGCACTCGCTAGAGGCTTTTCTCGACAGCATGGGATCACCCTACTTCGCCACAACGGCTACGCATCACCCCTCACCCCCGTCATCCAAGACAGCCACCCGGATTTACCTGGGCAACGGGCCACGGGCTTACACCGGGACAACCAACGCCCGGCGGGACTACCCTCCTGCGTCACCCCATCGCTTGCCTACTACCGGATCGGGTCCCACGCTCCCCCCACCCCCGCTCCCGAAGGAGCCGAGACAAGGTTCGGATGGTCAGCATCACCGGCCTCGACACGGACGCACCACCACGGGCACGGGAATATCAACCCGTCCTCCATCGACTACGCCTGACGGCCTCGCCTTAGGTCCCGGCTCACCCTGGGCGGAACAACCTGGCCCAGGAACCCTTGGTCATTCGGCGGCAGAGATTCTCACTCTGCATTCGCTACTCATGCCTGCATTCTCACTCCCACACCCTCCACGACTCCCTCACAGGGCCGCTTCACCGGATGCAGGACGCTCCCCTACCCAACACCACCCCATCACAGGACACGTGTTGCCGCGGCTTCGGCGGTGTGCTTGAGCCCCGCTACATTGTCGGCGCAGGACCACTTGACCAGTGAGCTATTACGCACTCTTTCAAGGATGGCTGCTTCTAAGCCAACCTCCTGGTTGTCTCGGCGATCCCACATCCTTTCCCACTGAGCACACACTTAGGGGCCTTAGCCGGCGATCTGGGCTGTTTCCCTCTCGACCACGAAGCTTATCCCCCGCAGTCTCACTGCCACGCAAGGCATACCGGCATTCGGAGTTTGGTTGAGTTCAGTAAGCTTGTCGGCCCCCTAGCCCATCCAGTGCTCTACCTCCGGCACCCACACGCAACGCTGCACCTAAATGCATTTCGGGGAGAACCAGCTATCACGGAGTCTGATTGGCCTTTCACCCCTACCCACAACTCATCCCCCGGGTTTTCAACCCCGGTGGGTTCGGGCCTCCACGACCTCTTACAGCCGCTTCACCCTGGCCATGGGTAGATCACTCCGCTTCGGGTCCACACCCCGCGACTACACCCACCCCACAAGGAGACAGGCAACGCCCTCTTCGGACTCGCTTTCGCTACGACTACCCCACAACGGGTTAACCTCGCCACGGAACATGACTCGCAGGCTCATTCTTCAAAAGGCACGCCATCACCACCCCCACACCACCCGAAAGCAGCACGGAAGCATCGGCTCTGACGGCTTGTAGGCACACGGTTTCAGGTACTCTTTCACTCCCCTCCCGGGGTACTTTTCATCATTCCCTCACGGTACTATCCGCTATCGGTCACCAGGGAGTATTCAGGCTTACCGGGTGGTCCCGGCAGATTCACAGCACATTCCACGAGCGCGCTGCTACTCGGGTATCGCAACCACAACCGATGTGATGTTTTCGCGTACGGGGCTCT
>CAVTOL010000038.1:0-20000 GCA_963736375.1 uncultured Actinomycetota bacterium | reverse complement strand
TGTCCCGTGGACGAGGGGAAAGTTACGCGAGGGCTTGACAAGACGTCAAATCGGCCCCCCATACCCTCGTTGACCTGCGGAGACGGCAATCTCGTCGTCACTCAACGTGGCATCTGACCACGGTAGCTGCGCCGAGCGGTCGACGCCCTTAGCCGCCGTCAAACCCGTCCATCGGTGGCCTGACCTGGGAGAATCTGCTTCTTCGATGGCGAATCCACGGTCTCGCCGGACCCTTTGGACTCGATCGGCTGATCTACGGATTGGTCGCCGTGCGCGACGAGTGGCGCTTTTCGAGTAGCCAGGCGGCGGAGCATGGCGTTGTAGGCCGCCAGGTCGGCGTCGCCATCGGCGTCTGCTCGACGATCATCGCGTCGGGCCGTCCGCTCGTCTTGACGCGACCACTGGACAAGCAGTGCGATCAGTACGAAGAGCAGCGGAATTTCACCGGAGGCCCATGCGAGGCCGCCCCCGAGCTTCTGATCGGCCAGCGGATCGGTCACCCAGGGCAGCGCGAGCGCGCGGTAAAACCCGCCGCCGATCACGGTGTTGCTGCTCATCAACGCGACCCCGAAAAACGCATGGAACGGCACGGAGGCGAACACGATGCCCAGACGGGCAACGGGCGGCCACCGCCGCGGCGCGGGATCGACCCCGATGAGCGGCCAGAAGAACAGCAGTCCCACGACCACGAAGTGCAAGTTCATCGCCAGGTGGGCCCAGTGCTCGTACAGCGCCTCGTCAAAGAGCCCTGAGAAGTAGAGCGCGTAGTAGGAGCCCACGAAGAGGGGCAGCGTGACCAGCGGATGCGACAAGACCCGGGCCACGGGTGAGTGAACGGCCGCAAGCAGCCACTCGCGTGGACCGGGCGGCCCGGTGCGTCCCCCGCTCGGCAGGGTGCGTAGCCCGAGAGTGATCGGCGCCCCCAACACGAGCAGGATCGGCACCAGCATTCCGAGCAGCATGTGCTCGGCCATGTGCACGCTGAACATGGCGGCCGCGTAGCGACCGATCCCGGAACTCGTGGCCAGGAGCAGAGCGAGACAGCCCGCGAGCCACGCGACCGTGCGTCCGACCGGCCAGTCGTCCCCGCGCTTTCGGAGTCGGCGCACACCGACCATGTACAGCACGGCCAGCGCAATCGCCGCCGAGCCGTAGATGAGATCGAATCGCCAGTCGAAGAGCAGACGAGCGAGTGTCGGCGGCCCGGTGAGGTCGTAGCCGATGAGCAACTCGACGCGTGAAGGAACGAAGCCGGAGTCGGGCGGGGCGCTGCGTCCGAGCGCGACGGCGAGCCCGATCGTCGCGAACATCAGCAGGACCTCGGCCGCGCCGAGCCGCAGCAGCGCACGGGCATCGCCGGTCGAGGCCGGGCTGACCGACCGGCGGCGGTGGATGGCGCCGAAACCGCCCAGCACCAGCAGTGCCAGGGCCTTGGCGAGCACGAGTGCTCCGTAGGTGGTGCCGACCAACGCTGTCAGTGGGATGCGGACCAGCGCGTTGACCAGACCCGTGACGGCCATCGTCAACCAACAGCCGAGCGCCAACGCCGAGAACCGCGGCACGACGATGGCGAGGGCCGACGTTCGATCGGAGCTCCGTGATGCCGCCGTGCCCAGCACCGCGGCCAGGCCACCCACCCAGAGCGCGGCGGCGAGGATGTGCAGCACGAGGCTGTCGGTGGCGACGTCGTGTGCGCCGCCTGCCGAGGAGTGCCCCGTGAACGCGACCGGTAGCGGCCCCGCCAGCGCCAAAGCCAGTAGCACGACTGACCAGCCCCAGGTCAACACCGTCCGACACCCGATGAGCACGATCGCGGCAATCGCCGCGGTCAGCACCCAGGACGTCGGGTCCGCGAGCTTGGGCACGATCCGTAACAGGAGCCCGGGTGAGAGCACCAGCGAGACGGGTCGGCCCAGCGCGTCCGCGACGCTCAGCGGCACCATCAGCACGGCGGCCGCGGTCCAGCCGACCGCGCTCCACGACGCCATGCGCAGGGCTCGGTAGCCCGTGCCGTCGAGGTAGCCGTTGCGCTGCGGGGGCGCGAGGAACGCGGCCAGGAGTACGCCGCCGATCGTCAGCACCATGCACGCTTCGGAGATCGCGCGGACGGCAGGCAGACCGACGGTCGTCAACGTCCCGGGGTCGGGGAGCCCCAGCGAGGAGACCGGGCGCGCCCCGGTGAGCACGGTGAGCCCTCCGGCAACAACGGCCGCGACGGCAATACCAACCGCGAGGAGCCCCTGCACGGCCGTCCGGGGTGGGGCGGGAGCGGCTGGCTCAACGGTCGCGTTCGCCATACGGCCAGGCTAGCCCCGCACCCGGAACGCGCTGCCGCTCACCGTCGGGGAGCGGCGTGCGGGAAACCGCTACGCAGGCTCGCGCTTCGACGCAGCCGCACCGACGACGACCGCTCCCCCGACGGCGGCGGGCGCATCGACGAAGTCGGCCACGATGCAGGTGATGTTGTCCGGCCCACCACCGGCGTTGGCAAGGCGGAGGAAGCGGGCCACGGCCGCATCGCGGTCGGACTCAGACCGCAGCACTTCCCCCACCATCTCGTCATCGAGAACGGCGGTCAGGCCGTCAGAACAGATGAGGTAGCGGTCGCCGACCACGGCGGTGTGCACGAAGAGGTCCGGCTCCGCCGCGCTGCCGTCCTGCAGAGTCCGCATGAGCCACGACCGGCGCGGATGGGTCGCCGCCTCCTGTTCGGTGATGCGGCCCTCGTCGACGAGGCTCTGAACAAGGGTGTGGTCGCGGGTGAGGCGGACCAACTCGCCGTCGCGGAGCATGTAGGCGCGGGAATCGCCGATATGGGCGATGCCGATGCGGGCGCCGTCGACCAGGAACGCCACGACCGTCGTGCCGGTACCCCTCAGCTGCGGGTCGTCTTGAGCGAGCGCGGTGAGTTGCGCGGCGGCATCGTCGAGCGCCTTGCCGAGCGCAGCGGTCAGGTCGACATCGGTAAGGCCGGTCAGGTCGGGCGCGAGCTGCTCCTCGAGCTCCATGACGGCGCCGACCGCAACCGTGCTCGCGACCTCGCCGTGGGCGTGCCCGCCCATGCCGTCGGCGACGACGAGCAGGCGCGTACCCGCGGCCGCCGAGTCCTGGTTCATCGCCCGCCTGCGGCCGACGTCGGATCCTGCCGCGGCCAGCAGCGTCGGTGACATGGGCTCACCCCTTTCATCCTGCGGGGACAGCCCCGGCGACCCGCTGTCGGCGACGCGGGAACCTACCGCGTTCGGGCCGCTCGTGACGAATTGCCACGCGCATCGCGCCAGTATGGCCGCTTGAGCCACGGCGCGACGGAACCCTCCACGGCCCGCTACGCTCCCATCCGGACGGTCCCGCGGGCCGTTCCGGCCTCCGTAGCTCAGCTGGATAGAGCAAGAGCCTTCTAATCTCTAGGTCGCAGGTTCGAGTCCTGCCGGGGGCACTCAGTCGCAGGTGAGCAGGTGAGCGGGCGAGCGGGTCGAACACCTCATGATCGGCCCCAGTTTCCCCGCTTTCTGGTCCGAACGCATCCAGCGCAGCGCTGGCGTTGGCCCCGGTTGCCTTGCGGCTCATGTAGACGTCCTGCGTCATCGAGATCCGCTCGTGGCCGAGGTAGTCGGCGATCTACCGAGCACTGAGACCCGCCTTATCCAATCGTGTGGCGAGGTGCCGGAATGCGTGTGGGTGCAGCCCCTGCCATTCGGAGCCTGCGACGATGTCGCGGAACTGCTTGCGGGTGTTGTCCGGGTCGCGGAGCGTGCCGCGCGTGGACGGGAAGACCCGCGGTCCGTGGGACTCGGCATGCCGCTTCTGCAAGAGCCTGATCAGCCACGGTGGCGGCGTGATGGTGCGCATCCCAGCCTTGGACTTGGTGTGGGGCTGGACGATCAGTCCCTCCCCCGGTACCCGAACCACGGTGCCTGCCCAGCTCTCCTCCGTCAGCACGATCGGCCGCATGGTGCGCTTCTTCCTCCGTGTCGGTGCCAGCTCTCGGACCGGGTTCGTGGCCAAGGCGTCATGCCGTGCGGCTAGCCCGAGAACTCCCGAGAGGATCACCTTGGCGTGCTTTGCCGTGCCTTCACCAGCGCGCTGGCGCAGTTGTCGTATGACGGCGTCGACCCGGGAGGCCCGGGCTCGACGTGCCTGGTCCACACATCCCTATAGGTGAGCTTCGTTCGGATTGCCCGGTCGGATTCGTCCAGCTCCCGCAGCCACACGGCAGCCGCGGCCCTGATCGTCGCGTCGGCGCTGACCTCCCCATCCGCCGGTGTCCGTCGGCGATCGCGCAGCGCAGCTTTCAGGTTGTTGACCGCGGTAGTGGCCGCCATGCGGTCAAGCCCGGACGGTCGGACACCAGGCCGACGGACCTTGCCGTTCGCGAGCTGGCGAGCCCCGACCCGGTGCCCGCTCGACGGGGGTGTGACCGGTCTGCTCGACGCCCTGTCGTGGCCACCAGCATGCGAGAGAGGCTGCGGCCCGTTGGGGTCGCTTTCGCCAAGAGCCAAGTGCTCGAGCAGCGGTGGATCGCCCACATCGGGTGACGACCAGGTGTCCGGGCGTTCCTAACGTCGGCCGGATGACCACTTCGGCTGAAATTCCCACGAATAGCGCCTCCGGCCCATCCATGAATGGCGCGGGACCCAGCTCCGGCGGTCTCCCGCGGGGGCTGGTGATCCTCCTCGGTGCGGCCGCGACCGTGGTGGTCTTCGTCGGAGTACAGGCCATCGCGTGGCTGATCGGGCCAACGTTCCTGGCACTCATCATCGTCATCGCCGTGACCCCGGTGCAGCGCTGGCTGCAGTCCAAAGGCTGGCCGGGGTGGGCGTCGACCCTCGCGGTGGTCCTGGCCGTCTACGCGATCGTGCTGGCCCTCTCCCTGGCGATCATCATCTCGATCGCCCGGCTGGGCACCGAACTACCCAAATACGCCAGCCAGGGCAGCGGTCTACTCAACTCGCTGCTGGCACAGCTGGCCAAGCTGGGCGTCGGCCCCGACCAGATCAAACAGGCGGCCAGCTCGCTGAACATCGGCAACCTCGCCGGAGTGATCGGCAGCCTGCTCGGCTCCGTGGCCGGGCTGGCGACCAACTTCGTGTTCCTACTCGCGCTGCTGCTGTTCCTCAGCGTCGAGTCCAGTGGCGTCGGTGACCGCATCGCCTCGATCGCCGCCGACCGGCCAACGGCCGTGGCGGCGCTGAACAAGTTCGCCTACGGCACCCGCCAGTACCTGCTGGTGACGACCGTGTTCGGGTTCATCGTCGCGGTGCTCGACACGATCGCGCTCGCCATCATGAACATTCCACTGGCCCTCACCTGGGGTGTCCTGGCGTTCGTCACCAACTACATCCCCAACGTGGGGTTCATCCTCGGTGTCATCCCGCCCGCGCTGCTCGCGTTGCTGACCGGCGGCCCCGGCCTGATGGTGGCCGTCATCGTCGTCTACTGCGTGCTGAACCTGGTGATCCAATCGGTCATCCAGCCCCGGTTCATCGGCGACGCCGTCGGGCTGTCGACGACCGTGACGTTCCTCGCACTGGTGTTCTGGGCCTGGCTGCTCGGTGGACTGGGGGCGATCCTGGCCATCCCGCTCACGCTGCTCATCAAAGCGATGCTGGTCGACATCGACCCGCAAGCGGCCTGGGCAGACGCCTGGCTACGCTCCGGAGGCAAGGCACCCGACCCCAACGCACCGCCCAAAGTCAAGAAGTCCCGCCGCCACCGGCGCGAACCCGAACAGCACGAACCCGAACAACCCGCCGCGCTCTGATCGGGTCCATCTGCCAGGACACCTTGGGCCGGACGCCCTGCTGCTAAAGGGCACCGCGCGCGGCCACCGACGGCGCTCGGTGATCAGTGGAAGTAGGCGCCTGCGTTGATGTCCTCGATGAGCGTGGGACCGGAGGGCACCCACCCCAGCAGCTCGCGGGTTCGCTCGTTCGAAGCGGCGAGATCCATCGCGAAGAACGTGCCGATGAACCCGAAATGGTCGACCGCATCCTCGGGCGCAACCGACGTCACCGGCAGGTCCAGGCCACGTCCGATGACCTCGGCGATCGTCTTGATCGGGACGCCCTCCTCCGCGACTGCGTGCAGGCGCGAGCCGGACGGCGCGGACTCGAGCCCGAGACGCACGAGCCGAGCGGCGTCAGAGCGATGCACGGCGGCCCACCGATTCGAGCCGTCGCCAACGTACGCGGACACACCCTTGTCGCGGGCCGCGGCGACGATGTACGCGATGAAGCCGTGATCGCGGTTACCGTGCACCGTCGGCGCGAAACGAGCGCTGACGACGCGTACCCCGCGGTCGACGTAGGCGAGCGCGAGGTTCTCGCTGCCGCCGCGTGGGGCGTCAGGCCCGTGGAACGGGGAGGGGTCGTCCTCGGTGCTGGGGCGCCCCTTCGCGAGCCCGGCGACCCCCGACGCGAGCACGAACGGTCGCCCGGTGTCGACGAGGGCCTCGGCGATCGTCTCCACCGCGGCGCGCTCGGCGGCGTTCGACGCGGCCGGGTTGCTCCAATCGTGCTTGTTCGCCAGGTGAACCACGCCCTCGCTGTCGGCCGCGCCCTTGCGGAGGGCATCGAGGTCGTCGAGGTCACCCGGGAGCACCGTTACCCCCTTCGCCTCCAGCGCCGCCGCGGACGCCTCCGTTCGGGCGAGCCCGAGGACGTCGTGTCCCGCCGAGAGCAGATCGTCGACGGTCGCAGAGCCAATCCAGCCCGACGCTCCGGTCACAAAGACGCGCATGACGTCCAACCTCCTGATTTCATAGACTGACATCACCCTACACCTCGATGTCAGTCTGTGTCATCGCTACGCTGGGCCCATGCCCCGTTGGCAACCCGGCGCGCGCGAGCGTCTGCAGGCGACCACCTTGGAGCTCTTCGCCGAGCGGGGTTTCGAGCAGACCACCGTCGCCGAGATCGCGAGCAGGGCAGGCCTCACGGAACGCACCTTCTTCCGGTACTTCGCCGACAAGCGCGAGGTGCTCTTCGCTGGCCAGGACGAGTTCGAAGGCATGTTCGTCGATCACATCGCGGCCGCCCCGCCCGGCGCCGCGCCGTTCGCGGTCGTCACGGAGGCCGTGCGAGCCGTTGCGACGGAGTTCTTCCCTGCCGAACGACGTCCGTTGTCCAGTACGCGTCAGACGATCATCGATGCGCACCCCGGCCTGCAGGAACGTGAGCTGCTCAAGCTCTCCGGTCTCACGGAGGCGATGGCCGCCGCCTTGTGCAAGCGCGGCACGCCTGCGCCGACCGCGATGCTCAGCGCGGAGTGCGGCGGCATGCTGTTCCGGGTGGCGTTCTCCCGGTGGGTGAGCGGGAGCGAGGACCGCGGGCTGGCCTCGATGCTCGACGACGTGCTGGCCGAATTACGCCTACTGACCGTGTGACACGGGCTCGTCACCGGACCTCGCAGGCGTGGCGCTCCAGCAGCCCCCGGTGCCGAGCGATCCACGATGCGCTGCGGACACGCCAGGCGATCGCCCATAGCAGTGGGTAGCCGTCGTCCGTCACTCCGGCAGTGCTCTCGGGCGTCACACCGCCGTCGATCGCTTCGCCCCGAGCGGCATGGATCGCGACCTCGACAAGCCGGTCGACCAAGGCCGGACGGCACCGGCGAGGCACGCCGTAGCCGTCGAACCGCGCCCTGACGTGGCGGGCGCGCGTCGCCGCGTCGGGCAGTTGGTTGCGCTCCGCCACGTCGTCATCGTGCAGCTGCGCGTTGAGCCAGACGGCCGCGGCGAGCTCCCACCAGCGGTCGACCGGCCCGGCGTACTCCCAGTCGATGAACGCCGTCGGCCTGCCCTGCGTCGCGACGACGTTCTACGGGCCGGTGTCGCAATGCCCGATCACCCGCTCCGCGCCGTCGAGGTCGCACAGCCAGCACGATTGCCAGTGCACGCCCGCCGGTGGCACGAAGGAGGCGGTCGCGTCGTGCAGGCGGCGCAGTAGCGCGCCCACGGCACCGACCGCTTCCTCCGACCACCACGCCCTGGGATGCGGGCTCGTGCCCGGCACGAACGTCACGGCGAGCCGACCGTCGGCGGCGAAGCCGTCGCCGATGACGCGCGGCGCGCCGTCGAAGCCGACGTCCTCCAGGTGGCGGAGCAGCGCGATCACCCCGGCCGACCACCGCCCAGGCTGCTTCAGCACGGCGCCGTCGACCAGTTCCGCGTCCGGGCGGTGTGCACCGCTGCCCCATACGTTCAAGCTCTCCCCCACGAACGCCACACTGCCGCGGTGACGGAACAGCAGCCCGATCCCGGTCACCACCCCCGCCTCTGCGACCACTGGTGGTCACGGCCAGGATGGCGGCCCGGCCGGATCGCGCTCACCTGGCACCTGACCTTCCCGGACGCGCCTGCGCTCGGCAAGCACGCCGCCGCCTACCAACGCGCACTCGACGGCCTACCGGGGCTCAACCCGGTGCCAGCCGCGTGGCTGCACCTCACCGTCCAGGCCGTCGGATACAGCGACGAGATGCCCGCACCCGCCGTCGCGGCCGTCGTCGAGGGCGTTCGTGGCCGGGTCACGGCGCTCGAGCCGTTCGACCTCGTGTTCGACCGGCCAACGATCTACGGTGAAGCCGTGGCCATCCGCACCCGCCCGGACCCGCCGATCGAGCGCCTCCGCGATGCCGTGCGCGCGGGCATCGGCGCCGCGCTCGGGGACGGCGCCGTGCCGACGGCGCCTGAGCAGGCCCACGGCTTCCTGCCGCACGTCACGATCGCGTACAGCCGCGTCGACACGGACGCCACGCCGTACGCCGTCGCGCTCGCCGGGGTCGAGCAACCGCCGACGATCGTGCCGATCACCGCGATCACGCTCATCCGCCAGGAGCGTCTGCTCGCTCCCTACTGGATCTACCGCTGGACCACCGAGGCCACCGCCGTCCTGTCCGGCGGGGTCACCGCGGTCGGCGCAGTCCGGTGATGAGGAGCCCGACGAGCCGACGTGCGTCGTAGCGGGGATCGCGGTCCGCGCCGATGCAGAGGTTCCCGACGCCGCGCATGAGCTCGTAGGCCTTCAGGTCGGAGCGGATCTCGCCGGACGCGACGGCCTCCTCGAGCAGTTGGGTGCACACGGGCAGGAGCCGATCGAGGAAGTAGGCGTGCAAGGCGTCGAACTGGGCGCTGTCCGGGCGCAGGGCGGCGGCCAATCCGTGCTTGGTCACGAGGAGATCGACGAACAGGTCGATCCATCCGGCCAGTGCGGCGTGGGGAGAGGCTGCGGTGTCGAGGCACGCCGCGCCTGCCTCGGCGCACGCCTCGACCTGGTGGCGGTAGACGGCGACGACCAGGTCGGCCCTCGTCGGGAAATGGCGGTAGACCGTGCCCACCCCGACGCCCGCCCTGGCCGCGATGTCGCGCACCGGCGCCTCGACGCCCGAAGTGACGAAGACCGCCGCGGCGGCGTCGAGCAGTGCGCTCTCGTTGCGTCGGGCATCAGCCCGCCGAACGGGGGCTTGCCCGGCCATGTCCGTCCCTTTCGTCAGCCACGCCTTGCCAAACGGAACATGGTTCCATATGTTACGGAGCAATGTTCCGCTTGCCTAATCTTGGCATGGCGGACGAACAGAACGGAAGGCGCAGATGTCGAACCGCACCGTGGACCGCACCGGAGTCGCACCGGCCCCGCGAAGGAGCTGACCGATGCCCGACGTACCTAGCTTCGGGATCATGACCGCCCCCATGCAGGTCGACTACCAGGACATCCTGCGGGTCTGGGGCGAAGCGGACGCCATCCAGGAGATCGAGCACGCGTGGCTGTTCGATCACCTCATGCCGATCGGCGGCGACCCGAGCGGACCGATCTTCGAAGGCTGGACGCTGCTGTCCGCGCTCGCCGCGCAGACCCGGCGGCTGCGCCTCGGCCTGCTCGTGACCAGCAATCGCATCCGCCCGCCCGCGATGCTGGCCAAGATCGCCACGACCGTCGACATCGTCTCCGGCGGACGGCTCGACTTCGGCATCGGTGTCGGCTCACGACCCAGCCATCCACTGGCCCGGCGCGAGTACACGGCGCATGGCCTGCCGTTCCACGACACCGCCGATGCAGTGGGGAGCCTCGCCGAAGCGTGCACCGTGATCCGGCGGCTGTGGACCGAGCCCGAACCGTTCGACTTCCACGGCACCTACGTCGATCTCACCGGAGCGTTCGGCAACCCGAAACCCGTCCAGCGCCCCCATCCGCCCATCCTCATCGGCGGGCGGTCAGCCGCGACGCTGCGGGTGGTCGCCGAGCACGCCGATCTGTGGAACATCCCGGGCGGCGACATCGACGACGTCATCAGGCGGAGCGCGCTGTTGGACCGCTACTGCGCCGCGATCGGCCGCGACCCCGCCGCGATCACGCGCTCGATCCACCTGCCAGCCTCCTACGACGAGCCCGGCAGCACCCGGAAGGCGATCGACGAGGCGCTCGACGCGGGCTTCCGGCACATCGTGCTGGGTCTGCCTGCGCCCTACCCCGCAGGCGTCGCACGGTGGACCACCGACGAGCTCATCGCCCGGTAGGTGCACTGCCGAGGTCGTCGGCAGGGCGCCGGTTCCGTCGTGAGCAGACCCTCATGTCGGTCAAACCACCGGTGGCCTGGCGTGCATCGCCTGGCCACCGGTGGGACTGCCCTGCCGGGTTGCGTGCGGTCAGCAGCTGGATTTGTAGATGGCGCTGGCTCCGTCGCCGTCGACGTTGTCCTTGGTGATGATGGTGAATCCGGTCTGGACCTTGGGCGTGACCTGGCCGCCGTCGAGTGCGGCAACGGCCATATCGACGCCATACTGGCCGATGATCCCGGGCTGCTGGGCGACCAGCGCCTGGATCGTGCCTGCCTTCAGGTCCTTCACCTGGTTGGGCCCAGCGTCGAAGCTGACGATCTTCACCTGGTCGCCCTTCTTCGCCTGGCGCACCCCGGTGGCCGTACCCTCTGCGCTGTAGAGGTTGGTGGCGAAGACACCGACGATGTCAGGGTCCTTTTGCAGAGCAGAGCCCATCAGGTTGGCCGCCGTGGCGGGATCGTCGTGCGAGTACTGGATCCCGATGTAGCTGAACTTCGGGTCCGCCTTGACCGCCGCCTCGAAGCCCGCGGCGCGCTGGTCGGTGGTGGAGATCCCGGGATCGACGGACATCATCATGACCTTGCCGCCGTTGGGGTTGAGCTGCTTGAGCGCATCGAAGGCGGCCTTGCCGCCGCCCACGTTGTCCGAGGCGATCGCCGACGTGGCGTAGCTCGGGTCCTGGGTGGTGGTGTCCACCAGGATGACCTTGGTCGACTGGGCGGCCTGCTGGAGCGGCGTCTGCATGGCCTTGGTGTCTGTCGGCGCTATGAGCAGAGCGTCTGGCTTGCTGGCCATGACCGAGTCGAGGATCGGCTTTTGCAGGGTGGGGTCGAACTTCTGCGGGCCCTGGGTGGAGACGCTGACGCCGAGCTTCTTGGCCTCGGCCTCAGCACCGCACTGCATGGTGATGTAGAACTGGTCACCCGAAACGCCCTGGACAAACTGGATGTTGTAATTCTTGTTCGCCTTGCTCGGGGCGTTCACCCCGGTCGCGAGCGGAGCGTTGGCTGCGGCCGACCCGGCGCCCCCGGACGATGTGCCCTCAGGTTTGGAGCTCGAACACGCTGCCACTGACAGTGCGAGAGCCAACGTTCCCGCCATGATCTGGAATGCGGTGCGTTTCATCGGGGAATCCTTCCGTCTTACTTGTTGGTCTTGAACAGGGCGAGGAGGGGGTTGCGGGACTTCGATCCGCGCATCGCTGCGGCGCGACGTGACTGGTCCACGTACACGGCCGCGACCAGGACGGTTCCGACGGCGACGCCCTGCCAGAAGGCCTCGACGCCGATGATGACGAAGCCGGCCTGCAGAACAGCAGGAATAAACAGGCCGACCACAGTGCCGAAAATGGAGCCCTCGCCACCGAAGATTGAGGTTCCGCCGATGACAACAGCGGCGATGACGTTGAGGTTGGTCAGCGACTGCCCGGCGATGGTGGTGGTACCAAACTGGGACAGCGAAAGAATCGCCCCGAACCCCGCCATCAGGCCGGAAAGGGCATAGATCATGATCAGGTGCCGGTCCACCTTGATCCCGACGCGGCGTGCGCCCAGCTCATTGGAGCCAATGGCGTAGGTGTACCGGCCGAACTTGGTCTTGTGCAGGATGACCCCGCCCACGATCACGGTGACGAGCGCAATGAATGGAAGCGCCGGGATGCCGAGAATCGAAACGTAGGTGGCCAAGTCGGTGAGCGCTGCGGGCACCGAGCGGATATCCACACCGCCGGTGAGGACCTGGGCGAGTCCAAGGGCGACCGACAGCGAGCCGAGGGTGACGATCAGGGCAGGGACCTTCGCCTTGGCGACCAGGAATCCATTGAGGATGCCCCAGGCCATACCCACGACGAGCGCGACGACGAGGCCGACGAGGGCGGTCCCCCAGCCGTCGCCGCCCATGGCCTGCATCACTTCCGCCGATACAACGGAGGAGAAGACGAGCACCGAGCCGACCGACAGGTCGATGCCGGAGGTGATGATGACGAACGTCATTCCCACGCCGATCACCGCCCACACGGCGATGTTCTGCGAGATCAGCGAGAAGTTGCTCGCCGAGAAGAACTTACCGCCTCCGGTGATCGTGAAGAAGACGACGATCACCAGCAGCACGCCGAGAATCCATACCGACTGTAGGCTGCCCAACCGCTTGAGCAGCGGCTCGCCGGTGTGATGATCGACTACCGGGCTCTCGCTCCGGTCGACGGCCGGTTCTGTGGTAGTCACTGCGCAACCTCCTTTTCGGCGTCGGCGTCGGCTTTCGCGTCGAGTGCTCCGGTCATGGCGCCGACGAGCTGCTCGACGGTGGTGTCCTTGGCGGGCATGGTGGCGATGCGAGTGCCGAGTCGCATGACGTGGATGCGGTTGGCGACTTCGAGCACGGCAGGCATCGAGTGCGAAATCAGAACGACAGCGATTCCCTTGTCGCTTACCCGCTTGATCGTGTCCAGCACGTTCTTCGTCTGGACGACGCCGAGGGCAGCCGTCGGCTCGTCCAGGAAGATGATCTTGTTGGCCCAGGTGACCGACCTGACGATCGCGATCTGCTGCCGTTGCCCACCCGACATCGTGCCGACCTGGGCGTTGAACGCCCGAACGGTGCCGCCGAGGTCGGCGAACCCCGCGCTGGCCTTCGCGCGCATGGACTTCTCGTCCATGAACCCGAACCAGCCGAGTAGCCCCTTCCGCGGGATTTCGCGGCCCAGAAACATGTTCTGGACAGGGTTGAGGTGCGGCGCGAGGGCGAGGTCCTGGTAGACGACCTCCATGCCCATCTCGGACGCCTGTTGCGGACTCCGGATCGTTACCGGTTTGCCCTCGAACAGCAGCTCGCCGCTGTCCACTTCGAGGTTGCCGGTCATCGCCTTGACCATCGTCGACTTCCCGGCACCGTTGTCACCGATCAATGCGACGACTTCGCCTGCATCGACATCGAAGTCCGCATCTATCAGGGCCCGGACATGACCGAAGCTACGGGAAAGGCCGCGCGCTTCGAGGATGGGAGCCATTTGTCATCACCGCCTGAACTCGAGTACGTGGCTCTTGGATGTGCTCTTACACATGACTGACTGCGCCATTGGCCGCTCCCGGTGAACGTTGATCGCGCCGACGAGCCGCCCGACGGCCGTGTCATTGGTGTCGGAGGTGGCGACGCGGCGGCCCAACCGCAGGACCTGGACACGGTCGGACACCCGAGCGCCGCGGTGGGCTCGTCGAGCAGGACCACCTTGGCTCAAGCGAGGACAGGGGCGACGGCGATCGCCTGTCGCTGGCCACCGGCCATGCCGCCCACGGATCGCCGTAGCTGCGGACGGTCGCGACCAAGGTCGTCGAATGCCTCCTTTGATCGGACCCGCATGGCCTTGGTGTCCGTGAACCCGGAACAGACCCGACGCGGGGGTCTCGCGCCCGCGGCACATGTTCTGGGCCGGGTTGGGGTGCGAGGCCAGTGCCAGATCCTGGACGACCGTCTCGATCCCCATGCCGCTAGCCGGAGTCGAGGTCGACCTCGTTCCCGTCGAACATCGCGCCGGAGTTGAGCGCGAGGTTGCCCGACAGCGCATCACCATCGTCGACTTCCCGCCCCGTTGTCGCCGATCAGCGCGACGACCTCGCCCGCGTAGACGTCGAAGTCCGCCTCGTCGAGCGCCCGGACGGCCCCGAAGCTCCTGCTGAGCCCGCGTGCCTCCAGGGTGGGGGTCGCGGTGGAAACGATCACGGTCGCGCTCCTTCGTTGGAGGGGTGATGCACCGGCGAACCGCCGCTTGGTCACGTGACCGTAGACAGCCGTGACACCGGTGTCAAGATTTCGGGACAGCTTGTGTCACCGTTGATACGCAATTGCGTGACACCGGTGACAGGACTGGCTTCCGTTGTCTACGATCGGGCTCCCGGCGGCGAGCGATAGGTGGCCGACGACGGCGCCATCCCGACGACACACGAGGCGAGCAGTGGACAGCAACGGAGATTTCAGCGGCCGAACGATCCTGGTGACCGGGGCGAGCGGCGGTATCGGCGGCGCGACCGTCCGCATGCTCGTGCGCGCGGGCGCCGACGTGATCGCGGCGGGTCGCACCGACGACGGGCTGGCTCCGCTAGCGAAGGAGACGGGCTGCCGCACAGCCGCGTTCGACCTGACCTCCGAGGAGAGCGTGCGCGGCGCAGTCGAGGGCCTCGACGTCTACGGAGTGGTCAACTGCGGCGGCGACGGCGGCGAGATCGCCACCCCGATGGACACCGACATCGCGGTGTTCGACCGGGTCATCAGCGTGAACGCGCGCGGCGCACTGCTCGTCACGAAGTACGCCGCCGCCTCGATGATCCGCCTGGGGAAGGGTGGGTCGATCGTGAACGTCTCAAGCCAGGCGTCCTTGGTGGCGTTGGCTGGGCACATCTCCTACGGCTCCTCCAAGGCCGCCCTCGACAACATCACCCGCGTCTCGGCGCTTGAGCTCGGGCGCTACGGCATCCGCGTCAACAGCGTGAACCCCACGGTCGTGATGACCCCGATGTCCGCGTGGTACTGGGGCCGCCCGGAGATCGAGGAGCCGTTCCTGCGTGCGATGCCGCTGGGCCGGTGGGCGACCGAGGACGAGATCGCGGCGCCGATCGTGTTCCTGCTCGGCGACGGGGCATCGATGATCAGCGGCGTCTGCCTGCCGATCGACGGTGGATTTACCGCCCAATAGGCTACGTCGGCTACGGAGAGGGTGGGTCGTTCGCCATGACGACGATGCGCGAGGTCGCCGCCGCCGCGGGCGTCAGTGCCAAGACGGTGTCGCGGGTGTTCAACGACGATCCGCACGTGACGGCCGAGACCAGGGCCAGGGTCGAGGTGGCGCTCCGGAAGCTGAACTACGTGCCCAACGCCGTCGCCACGACGTTCCGGACGGGCCGCTCCCCCGTCGTCGGCATCGCGGTCCCCGACATCGTCGACCCGTTCTTCGCGGCCATCGCGAAATCCGTGGGCAGGCTCGCGACGCAGCACGGCATGTCCACTGTGGTCACCAGCCTCGGGGAGGACCTGCAGGAGGAGGCCGACGTCGTCGGGCGGCTGCTCAGCCAGTCGCTGAGCGGGCTCATCATCGCACCCGTCGCGGCCGAGCACGCCTATCTGGAGCCATGGAGGGTGCGCCTGCCGATCGTGTTCGTCGACCGCAGGCCGGTGCGGCTGGTGGCGGACTCGTTCACCGAGGACGACCACGGCGGCGCGCATCTCGCTACGCGGCATCTTCTCGACCACGGCCACCGCCGCATCGCGTTCATCAGCGACACCCCCGACCTGCCGACCAGCCACAGCAGGCTGCTCGGCTACCGGGCCGCGCTCGCCGAAGCGGGGATCGGCGAGAACCCCGACTACGAGGTGTTCGGCGCCGTGGACCGCGACAGCGCGGCCGGGGTGCTGCGCAAGCTCACCGAGCTCGCGGAGCCCGCGACCGCGATCATGTCCTCGAACGCCCGGTCCACGATGGCGTTGGTGCCCACCCTGCGCGACCATCCGCTCGCCGTCGTCGGATTCGGCGACTTCCCCATGGCCGACATGCTCGAGCCCGCGATGACCGTGATCGACCAGGATCCCTACGCGCTGGGCACGCTCGCCGCGCAGCGCGTGTTCGACCGGCTCGCCCACCCCGGGCGTCGCTACCGTCGCCGCACGGTGTTGCCGGTCGCCCTTGTCGAGCGGACGTCCTGCCTCCGGTCGCCCTGACCCCGGCGGAGCCCCGGGCTCGGCGGGCCCCCGGGCTCGGCGGGCCCCCGGGCTCGGCGGGCCCCCGGGCTCGGCGGGCCCCCGGGCTCGGCGGAGCCCCGGGCCCCACTTCGCACCCTTTCGATGCACTTCGCACCCCGCTGGCGGGGTGCGAAGAGACGCTGGGGGTGCGAAGTCGGGTCGGGCGCAGGTGTCGGGTCGGGCGCAGGCGTCGGGTCGGGCGCAGGCGTCGGGTCGGGCGCAGGCGTCGGGTCGGGCGCAGGCGTGGGGTCGGGCGCAGGCGTGGGGTCGGGCCTCAGCTTGCCCGGCCGTCGACCACGGCGGCGAGCTCCCGCAGCCGGGGCAGGGCGCGGGTGGTGAGGTAGTCCTGCCGGGTCGTCGACGAGATCGACAGACTGTCCTTCCAGAGCGAACGACCGGCCATGGCGCCGCTCGCGCCGTTCGCCATCGCGGTGCGCACCTGCTCCAGGAACGTCGCATGGTCGACGCCCGCAGAGAGCACAGCCCACGGGACGCCCGCCGCCGCCGCGGTGACGGCCGCGCAGGCCTCCGCCGAGCCCGGGTACTGCAGCTTCAGTGCCTTCGCGCCGCAGGCGACCGCGAGCCCCGCCCCGTCGGCGACGAGGCCGGGGAACGCCGCGCGGTAGGCGTCGTCGGACTCGCCGTCGAGCTGGTAGGTGAGCAGTTCGACGATGAGGAGGATCTCCTCGGCGGCGCAGTCGCGGACGAGCTCGCGGATCTGGTCGGCGACCGCGGAGTCCGCGCTCTGACGGTCGGGGCGGAGGTAGAACAGCATCTTGGCGACGTCGCCACCGAGCTCACGGACCCGCCGCGCGGTGACGCCTGGCACGAACCGGGTGTGGCGCAGTCCGTCGACGGTTTCGTAGCCGGATGCGTCCATGCCGACGACGAGCGCGGTGCCGCGGGCGAGGGTTCCGTCGTCGACGACCGCGGGCACGGCGATCTCCGGGTCGAGCAGGATCGCGGGCGCGTTGCCCCCGAGGTAACGGACCAGGTCGGCCTTGGCCGCGGCCAGCTCGGCGTCGGTGATCGCGCCGGGGCCGCCGGGCGCGTCGGTCATCGTCGCCTTCATGCTGTTGCGCTGGTCGGCGGCGACGATGAGCATCCGGCTGGCCGCGGTGGAGATCGCGGTCATGCCGCGGCGTTCGCGGGTGGTGAGCGGGTTCATGGTTCCTCCGGAGTGGGTGGGCATGGCGGGCAGGAGGCGCGCGGCCACGCGTGCTGCGCCATAGGCGGTTTCCTGCCGTCGATCGGAGACGGTCACGTCGGGCAAGATCGCCGCGCGCGCCCTGCGGACGCTCGCCATCGCGGCCCAGCCGCCCGTGAGAGTGGCCGAGCTCGCGGGCGGGACCTCGCGGTCCATGGCCGCGACCAGCCGCGCGATCTCGTCGTTGCTGTGGCGGAGCACGGCGGCGAAGACCTCCGCTGGGCTGACGTCGTCGGTGCGGACGGCGAGGGCGAGCACGCCGTCGTCGTTCCGCGCGCCGGATACCTCGATCCCACCGCTGGGGAGTGTGCCCGCGTATGGGATCGCCATGACGGCGGCGTCGAGGCGGGCGCGTCCGTCCGCGTCGCGGATCCCCAGTGCCTGCAGGGCGCGGCGCATCAGGAGACCCGACTTCAGTCCCGCGACGAGGACGTGCTTGCCCGGCACGACATGGCGCACCTCGTTGACGAGGTGCTTGGCCAGCCTGGCCCGCGCGGCACAGCCCAGCGGCGCGTCGATCACCCGGAGCAGCACCTCGGCCGTGCCCATCGAGACGTGGTAGCGCGCGGGCGGGATCGGACCGTCGGCCTCCGCCGCGATGAGGTGGTCGTGGCCCGCGACGGTGAGGCGGGCGCCCGCGAAGGGATGCCCGTCCGCGATCCGCCCGAGGTCCGTACCCACTGTGACGAGCGGCGGTAGGAACTCCGCGGTGACGCCAAGAGCGGTGAGCATCGCTGGCCATGGCGCACCGGTGTCCTGGTCGAGCAACCCGGTGCGGGAGGCCAGGGACATCTCAAGCACCGGCCGCCCGCCGAGGATCGTCACGACGAACTCGGGCAGGTTCAGCCAGCGCAGGCCGTTCAGCTCCAGGCCCTGTTCTCGCAGGTAGGCGAGCTTGGCCACGGACGCCTGCGGCCCGAGCGGAAGGCCGGTGCGTCCGGCGAACTCGGCGCGGACCTCCGCAGGGAACGCGGCGACCTGCTCGGCGCCGCTGGGGTCGAACCACGCGTACGCAGGGGCGACGGGGCTGCCGCCCGGGTCGACGACCATGCCGGTCTCGCCCATCCCGGCGATGGCAAGGGCGGTGACCGGCTCGTCGGTGATCGTCGCGAGCCGCCGCGCCGTGATCGCGAGCAGTTGCTCGACCGCGGCAACCAACCGCTCAGCGGGCAGGTCCGCCGTGCCGCCGGGGCCCGCGCGCCACGGGGTGGACACCTCCTCGACAACCAGCTCCGCGCCGTCGGCGTCGAGGACGAGGAGCTTCATGCCGGTGCTGCCGAGGTCCATCCCCGCCACGAGTCGGCCCGCCATCGGACAGGTCCCCCCTTCATGACTCCGGTGTCATGACACCGGTGTCTTACCTGCGCTATGGTCGGGACATGACACTTGCCTGTCAAGGGGGTCACCCCGGCACGGTCGCCGTCGCCGGTGTGGCGGGCAGCGGCAAGTCCACGCTCGGCAGGGCGCTCGCGACCGCGTTGCACCTGCCGCTCGTCGATCTCGATGCCGTGACGAACCCGCTGCTCGACCGGCTCGTCGGTCCGGTGCTGCCCCTGCACTGGCTGGCCGCGGGGCACGGCGGGCTCGTCCGTGAAGGGCGGTACGCAGCGCTCCGGGCGGTCGCACACGATGTCGTGACGACGGCGGGCGGGGCGGTGCTGGTCGCGCCGTTCACCGCTGAGCTGGCAGGCGGCCCGGCGTGGGCGGAGCTGGTTGCCGCGGTCGCGCCCACCGAGCTACGGGTCCTCCACATCGACGGCGACCCCGAGCTCTTCGCCCGCAGGCGAGCCGCCCGCGGCGCGTCACGTGATGCCCACCGACCTGACGGCCCGGCCGCCCCGCTCGCCGTGCCACGCATCACCCTCGACGGGGCGCTCACGCCTCAGCAGCTGCTCGCTCGCGCGCTGCGCGCCCTTGGCCACCGGATGGACGTCGATGCGGGCAACCCCCTCTTCGGGCGGCCGTTTGACGCGGTGCTGTTCGATCTGGATGGCGTGCTCGTTGACTCGACGGCCTCGGTCACCCGCTCATGGGAACGCTTCGCGGTGGAGTTCGGCGTGTCGGCCCGCGCACTGCAGGAGAATCACGGCCAACCCGCGCAAACGCTGGTGGAACGGCTGCTCGGATCGGGTCGAGTCGCTGAGGGCCTCGCCCGGATCGAGGCTATCGAGGTCGCCGACGCGGCGTCCGTCGTGGCCGTGCCCGGCGCCCGCGCGCTTTTCGCGAGCCTGCCCGAACACCGGCGGGCCGTCGTGACCTCGGGCACCCCGCCGATCGCGATGGCACGCCTGCGCGCGGCCGGGCTTCCGCTGCCCCGCACGCTCGTCACCGCGAACGACGTGACGCGCGGCAAGCCCGACCCGCAGCCCTACCGCCTGGCCGCGCAACGGCTGGGCGTGCCGCCGGACCGTTGCCTGGCCGTGGAAGATGCCCCGGCCGGTATTGCGTCGGCCCGGGCCGCGGGCTGCCAGGTGCTTGCGGTGACGGGCACGGCGGCCGCCGAGGAGCTCGCCGAAG
>CAVTOL010000037.1:0-140911 GCA_963736375.1 uncultured Actinomycetota bacterium | reverse complement strand
GTCGAGGCCTGCAGCAGCCGCAGCCGCTCGCGCTCACCCGTAATCACCCGACCATGATTGCCGCGAGACCCACGTTTTCGCTGATCGAAGCCCGAAAACGTGGGTCTCGCGCGGTCAGGTGATCGCCGAGATGCCCGTGATGTCACGACCGACGAGCAGCGCCTGGATGCTGTCGGTCCCCTCGTATGTGTGCACCACTTCCATGTCGGTGAGGTGGCGGGCCACGTGGTTCTCCAGCAGCAGGCCGTTGCCACCGAGGATGTCGCGGGCGTCCAGGCAGATCTGGCGGGCCTTGCGGGCGTGGTTGAACTTCGCCAGCGACGCCATCGGCCCGGTCCAGCGGCCTTGCTCCTGCAGCTCGGCCATGCGGAAGCAGTACAGCTGCATCGCGGTGATCTCGGCGAGCATCTCGGCCAGCTTGGCCTGCACGAGCTGGTAGCTCGCGATCGGCTTGCCGAACTGCTCGCGGGCCTTCGCATAGTCGAGGGCGATCTCGTAGGCGGCCACGGCGTGCCCGAGCGCCTCCCACGCCGCGCCACCGCGGGTAGCGGTGAGCACGCGGCTGGCGGCCCCGAACGAGTGCGCCTCGGCGAGCTGGTTGTCCAGCGGCACGCGCACGTCGCGCAGGGTCACGTCGGGCTGCCACACCGCCCTTTTGCCGATCTTGCCGGTGATCACCTCGGCGGAGTAGCCGTCGGGGTGGGTGCCGTCGGCGTTCTTCTCGACGACCACGGCCTTGACCCGGCCGTCCTCGGTGTCGCGGGCCCACACGACGACGACGTCGGCGATGCTCGCGTTGCCGATCCAGCGCTTGGCCCCGTTGAGGACGAGCGTGTCGCCGTCGCGCCGGACGGTGGTTTCCAGCGCCACCGAGTCGGACCCGTGGTTCGGCTCCGTGAGGGCGAACGCGCCGATCTTGTCGAGGGTCGCCATGGCGGGCAGCCAGCGCTGCCTTTGCTCATCGCTGCCCAGCAGGTTGATCGAGCCCATCGCGAGGCCGGACTGGACGCCGAGGAACGTGTTGATGCTGCCGTCGCCGCGCGACATCTCCAGCGTGACCATCCCCGCCGCCAGCGGCGACAGCCCGGGGCAGCCGTAGCCCTCGATCGCCCCGCCGACGACGCCGAGCGGGGCCAGCTTGGGCACCAGCGGCCACGGGAACTCGGCGCGGTCCCAGTAGTCGTTGATCACCGGGAGCAGGTCGGACTCGACGAACGCGCGCACCCGCTCGCGCACGGCGCGGGCGTCGTCGGTCAGCAGGTCGTCCAGGAGGTAGTAGTCGGTGGTCATGGTCGCTCAGCTCATCGTGAGGCCGCCGCTGACGCTGACGGTCTGTCCGGTGACGTAGGCGGCCTCGTCCGAGGCGAGGAAGGCGACGACGTTCGCCAGGTCCGACGGCTGGGCGAGCCGCCGCAGCGGGATGGCCCTGATCAGGGCGTCGCGCAGCTTCGGGTTGTCGCCGCCGATCGAGGCGAAGAGCGGCGTGTCCGTCGGGCCGGGGCACACGATGTTGGCGTTGATCTGGTGGCGGGCCATCTCACGGGCGATCGTCTTCGTGAACGCGATGATCCCGCCCTTCGCCGCGGCGTACACGGCCTCGCCGGAGGAGCCGACCCGCCCCGCGTCCGAAGCCAGGTTGACGACCGTGCCGTGCCCCTGCGCGGCCATGATCGGCAGGACCGCCTTGCAGGTGTGCAGGACCCCGTAGAGGTTGATCGCGATAACCCGGTCCCAGTCGGCGGGATCGGAGTCCACGAACGGGCCCACCTTGTCCCAGCCCGCGTTGTTGACCAGCACGTCGATGCGGCCGAACCGCGCGTGCACCTGCGCGACCATGGCCTCGACCGACTCGCGCGACGTGACGTCGGTGTGGATGCCCACGCCGCCGATGGCCTCGGCGGTCTCCTTCGCCGTCTGCTCGTTGACGTCGGTGACCGCCACCGTTGCGCCCTCGGCGGCCAGCTTCTCGGCGATGCCGCGGCCGATGCCCTGCCCGGCCCCGGTGACGATCGCGATCTTGCTCTGCAGTTTTCCTTCTTGGCCAAGCTTTTCCATGCGTTTCTCCTTACGGGGCGAGCTTCTCGGCGACGGCGCGCGCCCGGTCGCGGAACTCGACCTGGCACGTGGTGAGGGCGAAATCCATGATCAGTGGTGCACCACGTGGGCGGCGAAGTCGGGCTTGCGCTTCTCGGCGAACGCGTTCGCGCCCTCCATGCCCTCCGGGGAGACGGCGTAGAGATCCAACGCCGACATCGCCAGGCTGGACAGGCCCGCCTGGTGGTCGGTGTCGGCGTTGAACGACTGCTTGAGGAACCGCAGCGCCGTCGGGCTCTTCTCGGCGATCTCCGCGGCCCACGCCTTGGCCTCGGCCATCAGCTCCGCCGCAGGCACGACCTTGTTGACCAGGCCCCAGCGCTCGGCGGTCGCCGCGTCGTAGAGGCGGCACAGGTACCACATCTCCCGCGCCCGCTTCTCGCCAACGACGCGGGCGAGGTAGGCCGACCCGAACCCGGCGTCGAACGAGCCGACGCGCGGGCCTGCCTGGCCGAAACGGGCGGTGTCGGCGGCGATCGAGAGGTCGCACAGCACGTGCAGCACGTGCCCTCCGCCCACCGCGATGCCGTTGACCGCGGCGATCACCGGCTTGGGGATGTCGCGGATGAGCCGGTGCAGGTAGCCGATCTCGAACATGCCGCTCTCGGTGGGGCCGTAGTCGCCGGTCTCGGCGCGCTGCTTGACGTCGCCACCGGTGCAGAACGCCTTGTCGCCCGCGCCGGTGAGGATGACAGCCTGCACGCCGTGGTCGGCCCACGCAGCGCGAAACGCGTGAATCAGCTCCTCGACGGTGCGGCCACGGAAGGCGTTGTACCGGTCCGGCCGGTTGATCCTGATCACTGCCGTCGCGTCGTCGACGGTGTAGTCCACATCCTCGTAGTTAGCCACATCTCCCAGGCTGACATGGTCCAGTGGCCCATCGGGCACCGCGGGCTGCGCGGCGCTGAGTTCGACCGGGCCGTCGACCGGCTGGTCGAGACGCTCATGCGGCTCGTCGGCGCCGGTCACTAGATTGGTCCCGTGAAGGCAGTCCTGCTGGAGAACATCCACCATGTCGCGGCCGATGCGTTACGGGGCGTGGGCTTCGAGGTCGACGCGCGACCCCGCTCCCTGAGCGAGGACGAGCTGTGCGACCAGCTGGCCGGGGTGTCGGTGCTCGGGATCCGCTCCAACACCAAGATCACTTCGCGGGTGCTGGAAGCCGGGAAGGACCTGTTGGCCGTCGGGTGCTTCTGCATCGGGACCAACCAGGTGGACCTGGCCGATGCGGCCGAGCGCGGCGTCGCCGTCTTCAACGCGCCGTTCTCCAACACCCGCAGCGTCGTCGAGCTCGTGCTCGGTGAGATCGTCGCGTTGGCGCGCAGGCTGACCGAGAAGTCCCATCGGATGCACGACGGCATCTGGGACAAGTCGGCGAAGGGCAGCCACGAGATCCGCGGCCGCACGCTCGGCATCGTCGGCTACGGCAACATCGGCACCCAGCTGTCCAACGTTGCCGAGGCGGTCGGCCTGCGGGTGATCTTCTACGACACCGCCGACCGGCTGGCCCACGGCAACGCCCGCCGGGTCGGCAGCCTGGACGAGCTGCTGGGCCGATCGGACATCGTGAGCCTGCACGTCGACGGCAGGCCGGGCAACGCCGGGCTCTTCGGCGCCGAGCAGTTCGCCAGGATGAAGCAGGGGGCGGTGTTCATCAACGCCTCCCGCGGCATGGTCGTCGACGACGTCGCGCTGCGCGAGCACATCCTGTCCGGGCATCTGTCCGGTGCCGCGATCGACGTCTTCCCGATCGAGCCCAAGGCGCAGGGCGATCCCTTCGACTCGCCGTTGCGCGGCCTCGACAACGTCATCCTCACCCCCCATGTGGGCGGCTCGACGCAGCAGGCGCAGGAGGAGATCGGCCACTTCGTGGCGAACAAGCTGCTCGGGTTCGTCACGACGGGCGGCACGGCGCTCTCGGTCAACCTGCCCGAGGTGGTGCCGCCGCAGCCGTCCGGCGCGTGCCGGATGGGCTACCTGCACGTCAACGTGCCCGGCGTTCTCGCGGGCATCAACCGGTTGCTGGCCGACGCGGGCGCCAACGTCATCGGCCAGTCGCTGTCCACGCGCGGCGAGCGCGGCTACGTCCTCACCGACACCGACATGGCGCCGAGCGACGCCATGCTGGCCACCCTCCGCCAGTCGCCGCAGACGGTGTGGCTGCGCACCTGGCGGGCCTGACGGGACTAGGGCTTGGCGTGGCCGCCGTCGGGGCGGATGGCGAACCAGGAGCCGTCGGCGCCGTTGCCGTAGGTCGCGGTCAGGCCGCCGTCGTCGCCTGTGTGCCGATAGAGCGGCCAGCCCGCCAGGGTGAGCTGGCGCTGCCCGTCTGGGCGCTGGAGCGTGCCGACCAACGCGGGGTCGATGCCGTCCAGCTCCGGCTTCTTGTCGCCCGACAGCACGACCGGCGGCCATTCCGTGGTGCACGCGCCGGTGCAGGCGGACGTCGGCGGCTTCGTGCCGTCGCGGTCGTAGCGGTAGATCGGCAGTCCGCTGCCGTCGGTGACGACCACGCCCAACGGCCCGGACTGCACGGCCCACAGCTCCACCCGGCTCGGCGCGCTTTGCTGGGGGCCGCCTGCGCCACCCGCCGCGGGCGCCGCCGCCTGGGCGCTCGCGGCCGCCTCGGCCACGGCGGCTGCGCCACCGCTCGACGTGTCGGGGTTGTTGTTCGGCGCGGCCGGGCCTGCGCAGCCCGCCAGGGCGGCCACGATCGAGGAAGCCGCAAGGGCAGCCACGATCCAGCGGGAGTGGGGAGCTCCGTTCACGTCCCGGCACGCTAAACGCCGCGGACGGCCGGGTTCGCAGGCCTGAGGGGCTTTGCGGCGGCCGTGGGCGTGCCGACGGTGAGCGGCGCGCATCGCACGGCCGTTCGGCGCAGTCGTGGCGGCCGAACGTCGGACGCGGCCTCAGGCGGCGGCCACCGTGCTCCTGGTTCCGTCCTCTCGAACGACGAACGCCGCCCGATGCCCCCGTGCAGCCAGCCAGCGCTCGCCCTCCGCGCCGAGGGCAAAAGCGGCGGTCGCGTCCACGTCGACGGCGGTCAACGACGTGCCGATCACGGTGACCGACGCGAGCCCGGTCGGCGCGCGGCCGGTGCGGGCGTCGACGATGTGCGTTCCCCGGTGGGCGACGCCGGAGGTCGCGACGGCGCCGCTGCGGAGCGGTACGACCGCGACCAGCCTGCTCGGGTCCCGCGGGTCCTCCACACCGATGCGCCACGGCGCGGCGGCCGGATCGGCGGTGTGGCAGGTGAGGTCGCCGCCCGCGGACAGGCAGAAGTCGGTGTCGGGCAGGTCCGCGAGCGGCGCGGCGGCGCGCTCGGCGGCCCAGCCCTTCACGACCGCGGACGGGTCGAGCACACCGCCGCGGCGCACGGCAAACGCCCCGCCCGTCGCCTGCTCGGCCGCGGCGCCGATCGCCAGCACCTCGGCCACCTCGGGCGGGCAGTCGGCGAGCCCGATCTCCCCGCGGCCGAGCCTGCAGATCACCGATTCGGCGCGGTAGGTGCTGAACACGCGGTCGGCCTCGCGGAGGACGGCCAGCGCGGCGGCCCACGCGGCGTCGCCCCGCGCGTCGGCCGCGTGCCGTCCCCGCAGCGCGAGGCTGATCGGCATGCCCATGACGTGCTCGACCCGACGGACGGTCTGCGCGGTCACCGGGACAGCCCCGCCTGGTCGAGCGCGCTCTGCAGCGACTGGACGTAGCCGTCCGACGTCACGGTCGCGCCGCTGACCATGTCGATGTTCGCGCTCTGCGCAGAGATCGTCTCCTGCACGAGGATCGGCAGGGCGTCGGCGTTGATCTCCTGGTCGCGGCCGTTGCCGTTCGGGTACTGGACCACGTCAACGGCGGTGATCTTCCCACCGGAGAGGGTGAGCCGTACCTCGACGGGGCCCCAGCGGGTCTGGGCCACCGCGCCGGTGACGGTCGAGGACCCCGCGGCGGGGGTCGCGGTGGTCGCGGCCGACCCGCCGGTCGGGGCGGCGACGACCGTCTGGCTCGTCGTGGCCGGGCCGGACGTCGAGGTGTGGTAGCCGAAGAGCAGCGCCACGACGGCGACCGTGGACAGGAACCAGAGGCTGATGCGGCGCACCGGTCACCACCCGAACGTCTCGACGTGCAACCGCGCAGGGGGCAGACCCGCGGCGGTCAGGGTGGCGCACACCAGAGCCGTCCAGGCCTCCGGGCCGCAGACGTACACGTCGCGCTCGACGATGTCGGGCACCCAGCGGCGCAGCAGCGTCAGGTCGTCGGCGCGATCGTCGGAGGTGCCGACCCAGGAGTCGGGGGCCCGGCGCTGACCGGGCAGCCAGAGCACCTGCAGGCCGCGCTCTTCGGCGAGGACGGCGAGCTCACGGGCGAACAGCGGTCGGTCGGCGCCGCGCTGCAGCAGCACGGCGTCGCCGGGCGCGTACGGTAGTTCCTCGGCCAGGGCCCGCAGCGGGGTGACGCCGACCCCGGCGCCGAGGAACGCGAGCTTCGGCCGGGTGCGGGGGCGTTCGGTGAGCCGTCCGTACGGACCTTCGACGAGCACGCGCGTGCCGGGTCGTAGCGATCGGACGAGGCCGCTGCCGTCGCCGAGCTCTTTGACGGTGATGCGCAGGCTGTGGCCGTCGGGGGCGGCCGAGAGCGAGTAGGGGTGGGCGCGGGTCCAGCCGGGCCCGGACAGGAACCGCCAGATGAGGAACTGGCCCGCGGTGACGGGCAGCCGGTCCAATCTGCGACCTGCCATGTACACCGACCAGACAGCGCCGTCTTCCGCGTCGTCCTCGGCCACGACCGAGGTCACGCGCAGGCCGTGGCGCAGCGTGCGCACGACCGGGAGCGCGACCCGCCAGACGAGCACGGCACCCGCGGCGGCCGCCCACAGCGTCCACCAGTAGGCGGTGGCGAAGGTGGAGGAGACGAACTCCTGCCCGGTCCACAGCTGGTGCGGGAGGGCGAGCCCGACGCCGAGGTAGGCGTAGAGGTGCAGCAGGTGCCACGACTCGTAGCGCAGCCGCCGTCGCGCCGCTCGGATGCTGGTGACGACGACCATCACCAGGCACGCCGTGCCCGCCACCGCCAGCAGCATGCCCGGGTCGTCGACGCTGAGCTGCCAGAACGTCGCGGGCACGGCGGCGAGGCGACCAGCGGCGTAGCCCCAGCTGATGAGGCCGATGTGCGCCAGCATCAGAGTGAACGAGGTGAACCCGGCCAGCCGGTGCCAGCGGGCGAGCCGGTCCTGCCCGACCGCCCGTTCGACGACCGGAACCCTTGCCATGAGCAGCACCTGCACGAGCAGCAGGTCGGCGGAGAGCAGGCCGGTGAGGCGGCCGAGCGAGGTCAGGCCGTCGCCCCAGTGGGCCAGCGCCGTGATGCCGCCGCCGCCCGCCCACAGGATCGCGACGACGGCGAGGCTCGCCGCGACGACAACGGCCAGTACGCCGCGGGCGGTGGCGTCGGCCCGTGCTGGTGTGGTGTCGACCGGGTGGCGCGGCGGGACCGGGCGGTCGAGCACGAGGGCAGCGCTCACGCCGCCGCTCCGATTCCCGACGTGGCGCCCGGAGCCTGGCCGCTTGCGTCGTGCGCGCCCTGGCCGCCCGGCGTCTCGGGGTCGGCCGGGTCCGCGGGCGGCTCCCACCGCGATCCGCTGGCCGGTCGGTCGTTGCTCACGGTGCTCCTCGGTGCTGGGGATCAGGTCCCCTCTACCGTGCGCCCCGCCGGTGAGGCCTCGACATGACCTGGTTCGGAGCCGGGTAAGAGCCGCGCGCGATCCACCGTGAAACCGATCACGGCGCCACCGCCATCACGGTTGCGGGCGAAGGCGTCGCCGCCGTGGGCCCGCGCGACGTCCCGCACGATGGACAGTCCCAGACCCGACCCTGGCAGCCCGCGCGCAGTGTCGGCCCGGTGGAAACGGTCGAACACGCGTTGCAGCTCGTCAGGCGGGACACCGGGGCCCCGGTCGGCGACGGTCACGGCGTCGCCACGGAACGACACGACAATCGGGGCGGAGCCGCCTGCGTCGAACTTGGCGGCGTTCTCCAGCAAGTTGCCCACCGCTCGGGCCAGATCCCGCTCGCGCCCCACGACGACGCTGCCTGCGTCGCCGACGTTGACCTCGATCGCACGGCCCGTGCGGCGTCGGACCCGGCCCGCCGTCTCGGCGATCACGGCCGCCAGGTCCACGGGCTGCTCCGGCTCGTCCTCGCGGCGGGCCAACGCGGACTCGACGAGCTCGTCGACCAGGTGCGACAGCTCCCGGGTTTCCCCCTGCACGTCGTCGACGAGCCGGGTGCGGGCGTTGGGGGACAGCTCCGCGAAGCGGCGCAGCACGCTCGCGTTGGTGCGCAGGCTCGTGAGCGGCGTGCGCAGCTCGTGCGCAACGTCCTGCACGAGCCGGTCCTGGGCCTCGCGAGCGGCCGCGAGCCGCAACAGCATCGTGTCGAAGGCGCCTGCGAGCCGCCCCACCTCGTCGCGGCCGTCCACCGGTACGGGCTCGGGCGGGCGCCCGTCCTCGCTGACCCGCTCGGCGATCGAGGCCAGGCGCACCAGTCGCCGGGTGATGCGGCGGGCGAGCAGCCAGCCCGCCCCGGCCGCCACGAGCAGGACGACGGCACTGACCCACGAGATCTGGATCGCCATGCCGCCCAGCACCCTTCGGACGTCGTCGACGTCGACCGCGACCTGCAGCGCTCCCCGGCCGCCGTCGAGCGAGGTGGTCATGATGCGGAACCGGTCGGGGCCGATGTCGGCTTCGTTGACGTCGACGAGCCCGGCGCTGCCCGACGCCGCGAGCATCCGATCGGCGCCCGTCACCGGCAGGCTGACCGGTCGGCCGCCGACGAAGGCCGTCGTCCCGTTGGGCGCGATGGTCTGCGCCACCATCCGGCGCTGGTCGGCGAAGTGGCCGTCGTGGCCGCCCGGGTCGGGCGCGGCGGCGAGCACGTTGGCGTTGCCCGCGAGCAGCTCCGTCGTCGCCGTCTGCAGGGAGCGGTCGGTCTCGGACTGGATGCGGTCGGCCGCCGCGCGGTAGCTCAGGATGCCGACCAGACCCGCCACCACGGCCGCGACGAGCGCGAACGCGAGCGCGAACCGCGAGCGCAGGCTCATGGCCGCCGCAGCGCGTAGCCGACGCCGCGCACGGTGTGGATCAGGCCGGGCGCTCCGGCCGCGCCGAGCTTGCGGCGCAGGTAGCCGATGTAGACGGCGAGGTTCTTGGAGTCGGCACCGAAGTCGTAGCCCCATATGCGCTGGTAGATCGTGGAGTGGTCGAGCACGATGCCCTGGTTGCGGGCGAGCAGCTCCAGCAGGTCGAACTCGGTCTTCGACAGCGCGAGCTCCTCGTTGTCCCACCAGGCCCGGCGCGCGGCCGGGTCGATCCGCAGCGAAGCGACCCGCAGCGCCTCCCCCTTCGAGGCATCCTCCGCCCACGGCGACGCCCTCCGCAGCAGCGCACGCAGCCGAGCCAGCAGCTCGTCCAGCTCGAACGGCTTGGGCAGGTAGTCGTCGGCGCCCGCGTCGAGGCCCGCGACGCGGTCGGCGGTCTCCACGCGCGCGGTGAGCATCAGCACGGGCGTGCGGTCGCCTTCGGTGCGCAGCACGCGGCACACCCCGAGGCCGTCGACGCCCGGCATCATCACGTCGACGACCAGCGCGTCGAAGCTGCTTCGCCGGGCCGTCGCCAGCGCCTGCACCCCGTCGGACACGACGTCGACGGCGTAGCCCTCCAGCTCGAGCGCGCGGGCCAGCGACTCCCGGATGGCGCGGTCGTCGTCCGCGATCAGGACGTGGTGCACGCGTACATGGTGCGCCCGACCGGTCGCCGCCTGCCCAGCACCCACCGCCGGGTTCCTACCAACCTCTTACCGGCAACAGAGGTTCGCGCTCGTTGTGCAGGGCAGATCATCGCGAACGTCGTCGACGAAAGGAACCGGATGACCACGATTGCCGGGCTGCCCGCCCACATCCTGCTGGTGCACGCCGTTGTCGTGCTGGTGCCGTTGACCGCTGTGCTCACCGTGCTCGTCGCGGTGTGGCCTGCGGCGCGCGCCCGGCTCGCCCTGCCCAACGCCGTGCTCGCGGTGGCGACGTTGGTGGCGGTGCCGCTGACGACCGACGCGGGCGAATGGCTGGAGCATCACGTGGCGCGCACCCCGCTGTTGCGCCTCCACACGCAGCTCGGGGACTCGATGTTGCCGTGGACGATCGGGCTCGCCGTGGTCGCCGTCTCGGTGTTCGCCCGCCAGTGGCTCGGTGCCCGCTCCGTCGCGCGTGACCGGGTGTCCGTGGGTGCGGGTGCGCCTGCCTCGCCCGAGCCCGCCGACGCGCCGACCGGCGTGCTCGGCGGGCGCGCGGTCACGGTGGCGATCGCGGTGCTCGCGGTCGCCGTCGCGGTGGGGTCGGTCGTCACGGTCTACCGCATCGGGGACTCAGGTGCCCGCGCCTCCTGGACGGGACAGTTCAGCGAGCAGGCGACGACCCCGGTGCGCGGCTGACGGGTGCTCCTGCCTGCAATTCGCGGGTCGGTCCGGCGGCACGAGGGGTCCGGCCGGACCAGCCTGCGTTTGGCATTGCTCACGATGGCGTGAACGTGCCGTCCCGGCGTGGGAGCATCAAGCCGGTGACTTCCGCGCCGACGACCCCCCGTCTCGCCGCGGCGCCTGCGCTGCTCGTTGCCGCGATCCTGTTCCTCGCGCTCAACATGCGGGGTCCGATCGTCGCCGTCTCGCCGGTCACCGAGGTGATCCGCGCCGACCTCGGCATCAACGGCGGCACCGTGGGCCTCCTGACCAGCCTGCCGGTGCTCTGCTTCGGACTCGTCACGCCCGCGGCCTCGGCGTTGCTGGCCAGGCTCGGGTTGAGCCATGGCGTGCTGGTGGCCCTCGGGGTGCTGCTGGCCGGGATCGTGGTGCGGTCGCTGGGCGGCCTTCCCACGGCCCTCGCGGGCACGGTGCTGATCGGCGCCGCGATCACCGTCGCGAACGTCGCGGTGCCGGTCGTCATCGGCCGCGAACTCTCCGGACACGCGGGTGCGGTGCTCGGGGCGTACACCGCCGCGCTGAACGTCGGTTCGATGCTCACGCTGTCGTTGACCGTCCCGATCGCCGACGCGGTCGGATGGCGACTGGCGCTGGCGGCCTGGGGCGTGCCTGTCGTGGTCGCGGCCGGGATCTGGTGGTGGGCCACCCGGTCGATGACCGGTGGCGCGGCGCGCCCAGCCGGGGCACCGGTCGACCGGAGTGCCCGCTGGTGGCGGCGCCCGGTCGTCTGGGGGCTGACCATCGCCTTCTCCGGCCAGGCGTTCGCCTACTACGGCATGACGGCCTGGCTGCCGGTGCTGCTGACCGACCGGCTCGGGATGACCGCCTCGCAGGCAGGCGTGAGCGCGTCGATCTTCCAGATCACCGCGATCGCCGGAGCGGTCGGCGTGCCGGTGCTCCTGCGCTGGTGCGGAGGCCCGCGCGTGGCGATGGCGGCGGTGTGCGTCGCGTGGGTCGTGCTGCCGCTCGGGCTCCTGCTCGTCCCGTCGGGATGGGCCCTGTGGTGCGTGTTCGGCGGCGCCGCACAGGGCGGCGGGATCACCGTGATCTTCGCGTTGATCGTCCGCAAGGCCCGCGACCTCGCCGAGAACCGACGGATGTCGGCGTTGGTGCAGGGCGGGGGCTACACCGTGGCCGCGACCGGCCCCTTCGTCGTGGGCGCCGTGCACGAGGCGTCAGGGGGCTGGACGGCGCCGTTGCTCGTCGTACTGACCTCGATCCTGGTGCTCGGCGTCGCGGGACTGCTCTCCTCGGGCGAGCGTCGGACTCACCCTGCGGGGGTCGGGACGTAGCCCACCGACTTGTCCACGACGTTGCGCAGTGGCTGCCCGCCACACCAGCGCCGGAGGTTCTCGAGGAATACCTCCGCCAACTGCTCCCGCCAGCCGACGGCGTCGGCGGACATGTGCGGGGAGACCAGCAGGCCCGGTTGGTGCCACAGCGGCGAGGACGGCGGCAGCGGCTCCTGCGCGAAGACGTCGAGCGCCGCGCCCGCGAGGGTGCCCGCATGCAGCGCCTCGGCGAGCGCCGCCTCGTCGACGAGGCCGCCCCGACCGACGTTGATCAGCCGAGCGGTCGGCCGGAAGGCGGCGAGCTCGGCCGCCCCGACCATGCCGCGGGTCTCCTCGGTCAGGGGCGCCACGAGCACGACCCAGTCCGCCTCCGGCAGCAGCCGGATCACGTCCGCCGACGCGCTGACCTCGCCGAAGTCGGGGTCACCCGTGCGGGCGGTGCGCCCGACCCCGCGCACGCGCACGCCGACCGCCCGCAGCAGCCGGGCCGTCGCCCGCCCCACCGGCCCGACGCCGACGATCAGCGCCGTCGTGCCCGCCACCCGCTCGGTGTCGCGGCGCTGCCACTCCCGGCGGCGCTGCCGGTCCCAGGTCCCCGGCAGGTCCTTCGCGAACGCCAGCACGAGACCGAGGACGTACTCGGCGAGCGGGCCGTCGAACACCCCGCGGGAGTTCGTCACCGTGACGTCGCTCGCCGCGACCTCGGCGGTGAGCACGTTGTCGACGCCCGCGCTGGCGGTGTGCACCCATCGCAGCCGGTCCGCCGACGACCAGGCGGCCGCCAGCGCCGGGGTCAGGAAATCCCAGGCCAGCAGCACGTCCGCGCCCCGCAGCGCGGCCGGGAGATCGGCGGCGCGGGCGGTGCGCACCTCGCCGAGCCGGGCGATCGCGTCGAGGTTGGGCGGCAGGTCCCGGTCGACCAGCACGGCCACCTGCGGCATATCCATGGATTCTCCTTGTTCCGGGGTCCTTAATGGTGGTGTGCGGATCGGCGTCGTCGTGCCCTACGACTTCGCGCTCGACCGCGAGATCTGGCGGTGGGCGCCGGACGGGACCGATCTGCTCATCACGCGGACGCGCCACCAGACCCTGCGGGTATACGTCGACCTGGCCGAGCTAATCAGCACGGAGGAGGCGCTGCGCGTGGGCACGCTCGACGTGCTCGCCACCGAACCCGACGCCGTGCTGTACCTCTGCACCTCCGGCAGCTTCGTGCGCGGCGTCGCGGGCGATCGGCGGATGCGCGAGGTCATGGTGGAGGCGGGCGCGCCGGTCGCGGTGACGACCTCGGGCGCGCTCGTCGACGCGCTGCGACACCTCGCCGTCCGGGACGTCGCCGTCGCGTCGCCGTACCTCCCGGCGCTGCGCCGCCTGCTCGACGCGTTCCTGCGCGCCGCCGGGTTTCGCGTGGTCACCCACTACGGCCTCGACCTCGACCAGCACATCTGGCAGGTGTCCGACGGCGTGATCCGCGACCTCGTGCTGGCCGCCGACCGTGCGAGCGCCGAAGCCGTGTTCGTCGCCTGGACGAACCTGCCGACCTACGACCTGATCGCGGAGCTCGAGGCGGAGCTGGGCAAACCGGTGCTCACCGCCAACCAGGTGTCGCTGTGGGCCGCCCTGCGCAGCACCGGGTCGACGCCGCCCGTGGCTCAGCGCCTCTTCCGTTAGAGCCCGCCCTCGCGGCGGCGGAAGCTCAGCGTCTCGCCCTCCACGCCGCGCTTCCAGAGGTCTTGCGAGGCGGCCGCGAGTTCGTCGAGGCCGCGGACGATCGTGGCGAACACGTTGGCGGGCACGAAGCCGCCGTCCGAGGCCGAGTACGCCCCGGACCGCAGGCGCGGCTTCCTCGGCAGCTTCCTCGAGTTCGGCACGCTCGCGGGCTTCACCCTCGGCGCTGTGCTGGTGCCCGTCGTCCAACTCAGCGTCGGGCCGGACGCCATGCAGGCCTGGGGATGGCGGCTGCCCTTCCTCGTCGCCGCCCCGCTCGGCCTCATCGGGATATACCTGCGGACGAAGCTCGAGGACACGCCGTGCTTCCGCGAACTTTCGGCGTCGGGCCAGACCGAGCACGAGACGTCGACCCAGTTCCGCGACCTCCTGAGCCACTGGCGGCCGCTCCTGCAGCTCGCGGGCCTCGTCGTCGCGCTGAACGTCGCGAACTACACGCTGCTCGCGTACATGCCCTCGTACCTGCAGACCGAGATCGGGCTCAGCGACAACGCGGCCCTCGTCCTGATCATCATCGGTCAGCTCGTGATGATGGTGCTGCTGCCGTTCTCCGGTGCGTTGTCGGACCGGTACGGCCGCAAGCCGCTGTGGTGGGTGTCGCTCGTCGGCCTGTTCGTGCTGGCGATACCGATGTACAAGCTCATGGCCACCGGGTTCGCGCAGGCCATCCTCGCGTTCATCGTCCTGGGGCTGCTCTACATCCCGCAGCTGTCGACGATCTCGGCGACGTTCCCGGCGATGTTCCCCACCCACGTCCGCTACGCCGGTTTTGCCATCGCGTAGAACGTCTCGACGTCGCTCTTCGGCGGCACCGCGCCCGCGGTCAACCAAGCACTGATCAATGCGACGGGCGACAAGCTCGTGCCCGCGTACTACATGATGGCGGCGTGCGTCGTCGGCGCGATTGCGCTGGTGGGGGTGCCGGAGACGCGCGGCTGCTCGATCCGCGGGCGGGGCATCCCCGGCATCGACACGCACTTCGTGCCCGAGCCCGGCCGGGCTTGAGATCTTTCGACAGTAGACGGACACGCAAGGTAGTAGGTAGCTTCGGGGCTCTGATCAGCACTGAAGGGGAGCCCGATGGCGCATGCCGGTGCGAAAGCCGCTGCCCTGCTGGTCCTGGCGTTGCTGCTGCCCGCGCCGCCCGCATGGGCAGGCGAGCGGATGGCAGGCGCACCGGTCGCCACCATGGTCAGCGCGGCCGATCAAGCGACGATCCTGGCGCTGCACAACCAGTACCGGGCGGCGGCGGGCGTCGCGCCCCTCGTCTGGGACGACCAGCTCGCCTCGGACGCGCAGGCCTGGGCCGACGCGCTGGTGGCGCGCGGCGGCACGCTCGCCCACTCCAACCCGGCCGACCCCAACGACCCGGACACGGGCCACGCCAAGGGTGAAGGGGAGAACCTCGCGGGCGGCCAGTCCGCGGCGACGGCGCCGTCCCAGTGGTACGAGGAGAAGCCACTGTTCGACGCGGCCAAGAACAAGTCCGGGTTCAACGACACGAACCCCGACTGGGTCAACTGGGGCCACTACACGCAGATGATGTGGAGCGCGACGACCAAGATCGGATGTGGCACGGCCCCCGGCCCGATCTACCAGATCACCTCGTGTCGCTACAGCCCGCCCGGCAACTTCGACGGGCAGCTGGCCTACCCGAACGCAGATTCGCTCCAGGTCGGCGCCGTCTCCTCGGCGCCTGCCGCGCCGGACAGCACTATCCCGGCGCCCGCGACACCCCAGACCGCAGCCGACAACCCCGCACCCACCCCCGACAACGGGACGCCCGCCTCGACGGCAGCGGGTGACGTCAGCCAGACGACCGAGGCCCCCCCGACGGGGTGACGAACGCGGCGATCAGGCAGGCGCAGGCCAGTACGAAGAACGCGGTGCGGAACGAGCTCTGCGCGGCGATCAGGCCGACGACCCCCGCGCCCAGCCCGGTGCCGAGGTCGAAGCCGACGTTCCAGGCGACGGAGACCCGGTGGTGGTCGCCCTCGCCGTCGGCGAAGGCCTTGATCAGTGTGACGCTCTGCAGGCCGCCATAGGCGACGCCGACGACGAGCGCGCCCACGACCAGCAGCACGGAGGTGTCCGCACTACCGACGAGCGCCAGCCCGCCCGCGCCGACGACGAGCAGCGGGCCCACGAACAGGCGGGCACCCCAGCGGTCGGAAAGACCCCCGAGCCGCCACCGGCACAGCGCCGCGGCCGCCGTGAAGCAGACCAGGGTGAGCACCGCCGACCCGGTGTCCGGCGCGAGCTGGGTCGCGAACGTGACCAACGCGCCGCCCGCGCTGGTCGCCAACACGAGCGCGAGCAGCGACCGCCAGATCCGCACCGGCATCGGCGGCCCGTCCCCCCGCGACCGGGGCGGCGCGGTCGCCCCACCGTTCGCGCTCGCCGTGATGCGCCTGCCCAGGTGCGGCATCCACGCGAGCGCCAGCAGCGGCACCGCGCCGAACGCCGCCACCAGTGGAAAGCCGAAGGTCGCCATCAGCCACGGCGCGGCGGGCGTCAACGCGAGCTGCGGCACGGCGATCACCAGGCCGTAGGCACCGACCGCCCGGCCGCGCGCCTCGGGGGCCACCAGGAGCGAGATCGCGGTCGCCCCGCAGACGGTCAGGATGCCGAACCCCAAGCCGCGCACCGCCGAGGTGAGCAGGACCAGCCACAGGTCCGGGGTGATCGCCTGCACCGGCGCCGGGACCGCCAGGAGCACCAGGCCCAGCGCCAGCACCCGCCCCCAGCCCAGCGCCGTCAGCACCGCGTTGACGCGGAGCTGCGCGGCGACGGTGCACAGCATCAGCGTCGCGGTGACCAACCCCGCGCCGCGTTCGTCCGCGCCGCCTTGCACGGCCCACAGCGGGGAGAGCGGCAGGAGCAGCCCGAACCCCGCGAACACGAGCACCGTCATCGCGAGGAGCCCACGCATTCCCGGAGCCCGCCACACCGACGGGCTCACGGCGCCGCGTGGGTGTGCCCGAGCCGGGCCAGCAGACCCTCGGCCGCCGCGAGATCCGTGGACAGGGAACGGTCCGCCCTCCGCGCGTCGAGCACCGCGGTGGCCTGCGCGTATGCCGCGCGGAGCGAGCTGCTGAGCGGCGGTCCGCCCGGTGCCTCCGCGCCCATCTCCAGTGCCCGCACGGCGGCCACCAGCTCGGTCGCCAGCACCGTGCGCAGGGCGGACACGCACACGGTCGCCAGTCGCGCGCCGTGCGTCGAGTAGCTGGCGTGGTCCTCCAGGCCGCGGGAGATGACGGCGCTGCCGAGGGTGGCGGGCAACGTCGTGTGCCGCAGCGATGCCACGCCGTCCTGCGCCACGTACTCCAGCGCCATCACCCCTGAGCTGCCCGGCGGCCCTTCGGCGAGGAAGGGGGCGAGCCCGGTGAAGTCGGGGTCGACGAGATCACCCAGCCGCGCGGCCGACAGCTCGGCGACCGGGTAGACCGCCGCGCGGGCCGAGTCGAGCGCGTGCGCCAGGTAGCCGGTGTGGAAGTTCGCGTTGTGCCAGGCGTCCGACGTGGCGATGTCCAGCAGCGGGTTCTCGGCCCTGGCGTTGATCTCCACGTCGAGCACGGTGCCCAGCCGCTCGACCGCGTCCACCGCGGTGCCGTGCACCTGGGGCACCGCGCGCAGGCTGAACGGGTCCTGTAGGCGCCGTCCCGCCCGCGAGATCGGACCCAACCCCAGTAGCCTGCGCATGCGCGTCGCCACCACCAGCTGACCGGGGTGTGGCCGGGCGATCTGCACCGGCGAGCCGTAGGCCTCCGCCGCGCCGCCGAGCGCCAGGAACGAGAGCGCGGCGACGACCTCGCTCGCTCGCAGCAGCGCGTCGAGATCGGTCTGGGCCAGCACCGCTTCGCCGATCGTCGCGGCGTTGCTGCTGATCATGGCGAGGGCGTCGGAGCTGGAGAGGGTGACGGCCGGAGCGCTCCCCGCCAGCCAGGCCCGGTCCCCGCACAGCGCGAGCGCGAGATCGGCGAGCGCGCACAGGTCGCCGGTGCCGATCGCGCCGATCTGACGCACGGCCGGGATCGCGCCTGCGTCGAGCGCGCCGACCAGCGCGTCCAGCACCCGGGGATCGACGCCCGACCCGCCCGCCGCGAGCTGGTTGAGCCGCACCACCATCATCGCCCTGGCCCGCTCGGGGGGTTCCAGCTCTCCCGTCCCGCTCGCGTGGCTGCGCAGCAGCCGGAGGCCGTGCCCCGCCGCGTCGTCGGTGACGGCCTCGATCCGGTTGGCGCCCACGCCGGTCGACCGTCCGTAGATCGGACGGCTGGTCGCGACCCGGGTGGCGAGCTCGCTCGCGGCGCGGGCGCGGGCCCTTCCCGCCGGGTCCAGGTGGACCGGTGGCCGCTCGCGGGCGACGGTGACGACCTCCGTGCGGCGCAGGTGCCGCCCGTCGATGATCACGGGATCCAGCGGCTCGAACTCCTGCACGAGAGGATTCTGCTGGTCGCCGCCAAATGATCACAGCCTCCGCCGTCCTGAGGATCGCCGCGATCAGGGCGCCGAACTGCCGGGCAGCAGGCCGCGTACGCGTCGGTGAAGATCGATCCTGGCCGAACGCGCGGAGTTGGTGCCATGCTGGCCACAGCCCCGACGCATCCGACCCGGTCCCTACCAGCTGAGGAGTCCGCATGGCCCGCACCCCGCAGGAGATCTTCGCCCATCACGCCGAGGCACTGGTCGCAGGCGATCTCGACGGCATCGTCGCCGACTACGCTGACGACGCCGTGTTCATCACGCCTGCAGGCGTCCGACGGGGCAAGGACGGCGTGCGCGCCGGGTTCACCGACCTGCTCGCCGACCTGCCGTCGGCGAAGTGGGATGTGCCCACCCAGGTCTTCGAGGGCAACGTGCTGTTCATCGAGTGGAACGCCGTCTCCGCGGAGACCCGGGCGATGGACGGGGTCGACACGTTCGTCTTCGAGGGCGATTCCATCAGGGTGCAGACCGTGCGCTACACCTTGGAGAAGACCGGCTGACAGCAGCGCCGCAGCTGTGCCCGGTCGATGCGATGCCGCTGGAGGCCACGGTGATCGACCTGTACTTCGCGCTCATCGTGGTGCCGGGCAAGCAGGCATTGTTCTTCCTGCTCGTCGCGTTCATCCTGACGTTCCTGTCCATCCGGTTCAGCGTCCGGATGATCCGCGCCGGGGTGTCGTGGTGGCCGGGCAACATCACCTCCGGCGACGTGCACGTCCACCACGTGGTGTTCGGCACGGTGCTCATGTTCGTCGCGGGCGTGCTGGCGTTCGCCCCCGCGGGCTGGGAGTCGCCGTGGTGGGAGATCCTCGGCGCGCTGTTCGGGGTGGGCGCCGCGCTCGTGCTCGACGAGTTCGCGCTGATCCTGCACCTCGACGACGTGTACTGGTCCGAGCAAGGTCGCAAGTCGGTCGACGCCGTGGTCCTCGCCGCGGCCGTCATCGGGTTGCTGCTGCTCGGCACGCTCCCGTTCGGCGTCGACACGGTGAGCATCTCGTCCGGCGGCGTGTGGGGCCTGATCATCTCGATCGCCATCAGCGGGCTGCTGGTCGGCGTCGCGCTCTTGAAGGGGCGGATCTGGCTGGGTGTGCTCGGTCTCCTGGTGCCACTGGTCGCGCTGATCGGCGCGTTGCGGCTGGCCAAACCACAGTCGCCGTGGGCCCGGTGGCGCTATCCGGCCGGTTCGCGGAAGATCATCCGTACGGTGGCACGTGCTCGGCGCCACGACGCGCGCTGGGAGCGGCTCAAACACATCATCTTCGACGCGATCGCCGGGAGGCCGAGCGTCGTCGAGCCGCCGGATGATCGGATGCTGCCGAAGGACAGCGCCCGCACCGAGTAAAGAATGAGCCGATGACCAAGCGCCGCCGCCGACGACTGCCGCTGGCGGCGGCGCCCAGGCTGACTGGCTCGATCGCCCTCGGCGCGGTGATCGGCCTGGTCGTCGGTCTCCTGGCCGGTGCGCTGCTGGGCGTGCTCGCGGCGATCGCCGCAACGGCGATGGTCTTCGTCGTGGTCGGGTGGATCGTGCTCTGGCCGTTGGACGCCGCCGCCACCAAGCGGACCGTCTCGCGGGAGGAGTTCCGGCCCGTTGCGCGAGAGATCGTCATCGTCGCCGCCGCGGTCGGCGGCCTGGCGGGCATCGTCACGCTGCTGCTGCTCAGCGGCTCCGGCACCGGCCGTGCCGCGGCCGCCATCGCGCCCGGCGGGGTGTTCATGCTCTGGGCTGCGATGCACCTGATGTACGCCACCCGCTACGCACACCTCTATTACAGCGCCCCGGTAGGCGGGATCAACTTCAACTCGACAGAGCCGCCGACGTACCGCGACTTCCTCTACTTCAGCTACAACCTCGGCATGACCTACCAGGTCTCCGACACGAGCGTCGGCAGCGCCACCATCCGTGCGGTGGCGCTGCGGCACTGCCTGCTGTCGTATGTCTTCGGCACCGTCATCCTGGCCACGACGATCAACCTCGTCACCGGCATCGTGACCAGGTGACCGTGCCCCGAACCATGCAGAAGGGTGGAAGAGCCGATGGCGGAACCGACCGATCCTGGCGCCGCGACGCGTGATCGTCTCGAACGGGAGCTGGCGCAGGCGCGGGAGCAGCGCCACCAGCTGGCGGAGCAGCTCGCGGGTGAGGACCCCGACAACCCCGATCTCGGTGACCGCGGCGACGCGGCCGTCCAGCTGGAGGGCCAGGCCGACCTGGCCAGGATGGACCAGCGCGTCGGGGAACTCGAACGGCTGCTCGCCGAGCCCGGCGCGCTGGAGACACCGCCCGGTCTTCCCGACGGCACCGTGGTGACCCTCCGGTTCCCCGACGGCGACGAGGCGACGCTCCGGGTCGTGGCCATCCCCGAGCAGGCCCCGGCCGGGAGCCAGGACGACGTGGTGACGGCGAGCAGCCCGCTCGGCCAGGCCCTCATCGGGCAGCACGCGGGCGACACGATCACCTACGCGGGCCCGGACGGGGACCTGGAGGCCGAGGTCGTCGCGCTGAAGGCCCCTTAGCGCGCGGCGCGGTGAGCGGAGTCGCCGTCGGTCTCCGGGTACCCCGCCGAGCCCGCCCACGCCTCAGCGGTTCTTGCCCGGCAGGAGCTCCTGCAGCTTCTCCTTGGCGCCCTGCACCACCAGGTGCATCGCCGACGGGTCGCCGCCGAGCACCGACTCGACCATCGCTACGGCCTGGTCGAGCGTCGCGTGCGGCGGGATCGGCGGCACCTCCGGATCGCAGTACACGTCGATGACGGTCGGCCCGGCCGCGGCGAACGCCTGCTCCCACGCCGGTCGGAGCTGGTCGGGATGCCGGACGGTGATGCCGGGCAGGCCGATCCCGGTGGCGAAATCGGCGTAGGAGACCTCGGGCAGCACCTGCGACTCCTCGAACTTCGGCGCGCCGCCCATCGCGCGAAGCTCCCAGGTCACCTGGTTGAGGTCGTTGTTGTGCAGCACGCAGACGACCAGCCGCCCGTCGCTCCAGCGATCCCGGTAGCGGCCGATCGTCAGCAGCTCGGCCATCCCGTTCATCTGCATGGCGCCGTCGCCCATCAGCGCGACGACCGGCCGGTCGGGGTGGGCGAACTTCGCGCCGATCGCGTAGGGCACGCCCGCGCCCATCGTGGCGAGCGTGCCGGACAGCGATCCGCGCATGCCGCGGCGCATCCGCAGTACCTTCGCGTACCAGTTGGCCACCGATCCCGAGTCCGCGGTGATGATCGCGTCGTCCGGGAGGACCTGCGACATCTCCCAGACGATCCGCATCGGGTTCACCGGGTCGGCGTCGACCATGCTCTGCCGCTCGACCGTGGTCCACCAGCCCGCGACGTTCTCCTCGACCGTGTCCCGCCAGACCCGGTCGCTGCGCGGTGCCAGCAAGGGGAGCAACGCCCGCAGCGTCGCCCCCGCGTCCGCGACGATGCCCAGCTCGATGGGGTAGCGCATCCCGATGAGCGCGCCGTCGACGTCGATCTGCACCGCTCTGGCCTGGCCGTATTCCGGCAGGAACTGGCTGTACGGGAAGTTCGAGCCGACGATCAGCAGCGTGTCGCAGTCGCGCATGAGCTCGTAGCTGGGCCGGGTGCCCAAGAGCCCGATCGATCCGGTCACGAACGGCAGGTCGTCGGGCAGCACGTCCTTGCCGAGCAGCGCCTTCGCCACCCCGGCTCCGAGCACATCGGCGACCTGCTCGACTTCCTTCGCCGCGCCGCGGGCGCCCTGGCCGACGAGGATCGCGACGCGGTCACCGGCGTTGAGGAGTGCGGCGGTGCGCTCGACCTCGGCCGGGTCAGGTTGCAGCGTCGAGCCGAACGTGCCGGGCGGGCTCGACGGCACCTGCTTGAACGCGTGCTCAGGCGCCGTGTAGCGCTCGGTCTGCACATCGCTGGGGATGATCACGGCCGTCGGGGCCCGGCGGGTCAACGCGGTGCGGAACGCCCTGTCGAGCGCGTTCGGCAGCTGCTCGGGCACGTTGACCTCGACGAGATACTCGGATGCCACGTCCTTGAACAGCGCTTGGAGGTCGACCTCCTGCTGATAGGCGCCGCCCATCGCGCTGCGCTCGGTCTGCCCGATGATCGCGACGACGGGGACGTGGTCGAGCTTCGCGTCGTAAAGCCCGTTGAGCAGGTGAATCGCGCCCGGCCCCGAGGTGGCCGTGCAGACGCCGGGGCGGCCGGAGAACTTGGCGTAGCCGACGGCCTGCAGCGCCGACATCTCCTCGTGCCGCGACTGGATGAAACGCGGCCGGTCGTCGGCTTTGCCGAAGGCGACGACCAACCCGTTGATCCCGTCGCCGGGGTAGCCGAACACCTGCTCGACGCCCCATTCGCGCAGCCGGGCCAGCACGTGGTCGCCGACGGTCTCGGCCATGGGTCCTCCCTCGATCGACGACTTCTGCATTCCCCCGGCGATCGAGGTGAAACCGCTTCGAGATCGGGTATCCGGGGGGAATGGCCGAGATCGTGATCCTTGACGTCGACGGCACGCTCGTCGACACCAACTACCAGCACGCCCTGGCGTGGTTCCGGGCGTTTCGTCGCTTCGACGTGACCGTGCCGGTCTGGCGGCTCCACCGGGCGATCGGGATGGGCGGCGACCAACTCGTCCCGCACATCGCCGGAGAGCGGTTCGAGAAGGAGCATGGCGATGAGGCGCGGGCCGCATGGGCCGAGGAGTTCGAACCCATGCTCGGCGAGATCCAGCCGTTCGAAGGGGTCCGCGAGCTGCTGGCCGCGATCCGCGAGCGCGGGGTCACGACGGTGTTGGCCAGCTCCGGCAAGCCCGAGCACGTCGAGGCCTATCTCGACCTTTTCGACGGCCGTGACCTCGCGGACGCGTGGACCACCAGCGCGGACGTCGACCAGACCAAGCCCGAGCCCGATCCGCTGTCGGTCGCGGCGGAGCGGGTCGGCGCCGGTGATGCCACGGCCGCGGTGATCGGCGACTCGGTGTGGGACTTCCTCGCGGCCACCCGGGCGGGCTATGCAGGCTACGCCGTCCGCACCGGCGGGTTCTCCGACGCGGAGCTGTGCGAGGCCGGGGCGCGGGACGTGTTCGACTCCCTGCCCGACCTGCAGAAGGCCCTGGACCGCGTGCTGGCGTAGCGGCTACCCCAGCGCGGCGCGGGCCCGCGCGGCCGATCCGGCGTGGGCGGCGATGTCGGCCCACGGGTCGGGCTTGCGGGCCAGCCGTCGGACGACCGACGTCGTGTCGTAGCCGTCGGGCTCGACCCGGCCGAGCTCCGCGAAGTCGATCGGTGTGGCGACCGGAGCACCGGCGCGGGCGCGCGGGGAGTAGGGCGCGACCGTGGTCTGGGCGTAGGCGTTGCGGTTGGTGTCGAGGTAGATGCGGTCGCCGCGCTGGGCGATGCGCTGCTCGGTGGTCAGGTCGTCGGGGGCGTCGGCGGCGAGCCGGTCGGCGATGGCCCTGGCGAGCGCGCGGACGTCGTCGAAGCCGTCGGCCCGGTCGAGCGGGGCGACGACGTGGTAGCCGCGGCTGCCGGTGGTCATCAGGTACGGGGTGAGCCCGATCTCGCCGAACAGGTCGCGGGTGGCCCGCGCCGCGCGGCGCAGGACGGCGAGGTCACGACGGCGCGGCGGGTCGAGGTCGATCACGAGCAGATCGGGGTGGTCGAGGTCGTCGGCGCGGGAGAGCCAGCGATGCAGCTCGACCACCGCCTGGTTCGCCAGGTAGCGCAGCCCCTCGACGTCGTCGACGAGCAGGTGGTCGACGTGGCCGCGCGCGTTCTCGGCCGCGACGGTGACGGTGTCCACCGGCGCGCCCTGTGGCGCCTGCTTCTGGAAGAAGCCGGAGTGGTCGACGCCGTCGGGGAAGCGGTGCAGCACGAGCGGCCGACCGGCCAGGTGCGGCAGCATCGCGTGGGCGACCTGTTCGTAGTAGCGAGCGAGGTCGGCTTTGGTGAGCCCGGGGTCGGCGAACAGCGTCTTGTCGGGTCGCGAGATCTCCTGGTGAGCGGTCACAGGTCCGCGTTCCGCTTCCCCGAGAGCACCGAATCGGGCTCGGTCGTCGCGGGCTTGCGGCGCCGGTCGGCGCCGTCGTCGGCGAGTTTGATCATCAGCCAGGCGTGCTGGTCGCCGCGCATCCGGGTGTGCTGGAAGACGTAGCCGCCGGTCAGCTTCTTGCCGTGCAGCCACACCTTGAGGTGGCCGCGTTCGAGCCCGGTGGCGACGGGTTCGTCGTCGAGGTTGTCGTACGTGCCGGTGTCCCAGACGATCACGGTGCCCGCACCGTACTCGCCTTCGGCGATGCGGCCTTCGTAGTCGGCGTAGTCGAGTGGATGGTCCTCGGTGCGCTCGGCCAGCCGCTTCTCCCGCGGGTCCGTGGACGGCCCCTTCGGCACCGCCCAAGACACGAGCACGCCCTCGATCTCCAGACGGACGTCGAAGTGCAGGCTGGAGGCGTCGTGGCGCTGAATCACGAACCTCGCCCGGCCGCGGCCCTTCGTGCCACCGGTTGGCTCATCGGTCCGTCCGGGATCGCGCTTGCGCCGGTACTCGGCGAGCTTGTCCTCCGCGCTCACGCCGCTCGCACCTCCTCGGCCAGAGACTGCTCGTCCGTCATGGCGCGGGGGTTCCCGCTCGTGGCCGGTCCCTACACGGCTTTTGGTTTGCCACGACCCGCGCCGTGGCACCCAGGGACATGTCCGCTGAGGAGTACTTCCCGTTCGCCGCTCCCGGATCACGGGTGCTGCGCCTGGTGCGGCTTCCCCGCCCCGTCGATGGTGTGCGTTTCGACGGCGAGGTGCTCGATGTCCGCTTCGGGCTCTGGCGGGTGGTGACCCAGGCCGCCAACATCGCGTCCGCCGAGGCTGCGGGCCCTTACCAGGCGTGGAAGGCGCTCGGCGCGCGGCTGTCGCTCGCCGACCGGGGGCTGACCTTCGGAACGGTCGCGACCCGAGGTGTGTGCATCCAGTTCCGCGAGCCGGTGCGCGGGATCGAGCCGACCGGGCTGCTGCGGCACCCGAACCTGACCGTCACCGTCGCAGAACCCGACCTGCTGGTCACCAGGCTGCGGCAGGCGATCGACGCGGTGTAGACCCGCAGCGCGCGGGGTAGGGCTTCACACATGGTTGCCTGCCCAACCGTCCGCTACCACCCGGCCGTCGTCGCGCAGCAGGCCGCGACCGTGGCGCTCCTCGCGGGCGACAACCGGTTCACGCTCGGGCTCGGCGCGGGGGAGAACCTCAACGAACACGTCGTCGGCAGGAGCTGGCCGCCCGCCAACGTGCGGCACGAGATGCTCGCCGAAGCATTGGAGATCATCGGCGAGCTGTTCGCAGGCGAGTACGTGAACCGGGTCGGGCGCCACTTCCGGGTGGACTCGGCCCGGCTCTGGGACGTGCCCGAGGGCGGGGTGCCAGTTCGTCCGGCCCGATGACGTGGCGGAGGCGTTCTCCTGCGGCCCGGATGTCGCCGCGCACGTCGAGGCGGTCCGTCCGTTCGTGGACGCGGGCTTCACCCACGTCGCGCTCGTCCAAGTGGGCGGGGACACCCAACCGGAGTTCCTGCGCTTCGCCGAAGCGGAGCTGCTGCCTGCGCTCCGCGAGGAGTACGGCAAGGCAGGCGATGCGCGGATCGCGGTGCGCTGAGCCGCGCGAGGGCCACAATTCCGACATGACGGATTCGGCCCGCACTGCTCCGCGACAATGACGCGCGACGTCGATCGGCCCGACGACGCCGAGTGGAACCGGACTGCGCGCAACGAGACACCCACCACGCGGCTGGACCGCAACTGGGACGACCTGCTGCAGGAGCTGCGGGTCGCGCAGACCGGGGTGCAGCTGCTCACCGGGCTGCTCCTGACCGTGCCCTTCCAGGCCCGGTTCGGTCAACTGCTGCCGCGCCAGATCGTGATCTACCTGGTGACGGTGGCGTTGGCCGTGTTGGCCAGCGGCCTGCTGATCAGCCCGGTCGTGCTGCACCGCGTGTTGTTCCGCCAGCACGCCCGCCGGACGCTGGTCTCGGCCGGGCAACGGTTCGCGCTCGCCGGGTTCGGCTCGCTCGGCCTGGCCGTGGTCGGGGTCTGCACCCTGATCTTCGACGTGGTGTTGGGCGTCGACGCGGGGGTGACGGCGGCGGTGGTGACCGTTCTCGTGTTCGGGCTGCTGTGGGGCGCGTTTCCGATGTTCCTGCGGGCACGGGCCGCCGAGGCAGAGGAAGAGGCGTAGCGGGTTGAGCGGGCCCGTCTGCGGGTACGCCATGTCTTCACTTCAACGATGAGGAGGAGTCTCCGTGGGTGGAAACAAGATCGTGGTCTACAAGGAGCCCGGCGTAGTGGTCGTCGAGGACCATGACGCACCGAAGCTCGAGGTTCCCGCCGCGGTCGCCGAGGCGATGGGGATGAGTCGCAAGGCCGACCACGGCGTCATCCTGCGCAACGTCTCCACCAACATCTGCGGCTCCGACCAGCACATGGTCCGCGGCCGCACCACCGCCCCGCCCGGGCAGACGTTGGGCCACGAGATCACCGGGGAGATCGTCGAGAAGGGCAGCGACGTCCAGTTCCTCGAGGTCGGCGACATCTGCTCGGTGCCGTTCAACATCGCCTGCGGCCGCTGCCGCAACTGCCGCGAGGGGCAGACGGGCATCTGCACGAACGTCAACCCCGCCCGCGCCGGATCGGCCTACGGCTACGTCGACATGGGTGGCTGGGAGGGCGGCCAGGCGGAGTACGTGATGGTGCCCTTCGCGGACTTCAACCTGCTCAAGTTCCCCGACCGCGACCAGGCCCTTGAGAAGATCCTCGACCTGACGATGCTGTCGGACATCTTCCCGACCGGCTACCACGGCGCCTACACCGCAGGCGTCACGACCGGATCGACGGTCTACGTGGCGGGAGCGGGGCCGGTCGGCCTGGCCGCGGCCTACTCGTCGCTGCTGCTCGGGGCATCGGTGGTCATCGTGGGCGACCTCAACGGCGAACGGCTGGCGCAGGCGCGCTCGTTCGGCTGCGAGACGATCGACATCTCCAAGGACGCGACGCTGGAGGACCAGATCGCGCAGATCCTGGGCACGAACGAGGTCGACTGCGCGGTGGACGCTGTCGGATTCGAGGCCACCGGGCACGGCAAGGACGGCGGGGAGGCGCCCGCCGCCGTGCTCAACTCGATCATGTCCCTGACCCGCGCGGGCGGACGGCTCGGCATCCCAGGGCTCTACGTCACGGGCGACCCTGGCGCGGCCGACGCGGACGCCAAGGAAGGCACCCTCAAGGTGCGGCTCGGGCTGGGTTGGGCCAAGAGCCACTCGTTCGCGACGGGTCAGTGCCCGGTGCTGAAGTACAACCGCGGGCTGATGATGAGCATCCTGCACGACAAGGCGCACATCGCCGACGCGGTGAACGCCACCGTGATCGGGCTGGACGAGGCGCCGCGCGGCTACCAGGAGTTCGACAAGGGCGCGGCCAAGAAGTACGTCCTCAACCCGCACAACATGATCGCGGCGGCGTAAACCAAGATCGCCGCGAGCGGTACTCGGCACGGCTTGCGGCCGTCACGAAGTACCGGTCGCGGCGATCAGTATTAGGCGGGACAGCAGCCCGGCGAGTCGACCGTCGCGGAGCAACACGGCGTGGGCGCCGTCCAGCCGTGCGAGCGCTTCGGCGGCCGTCTCGCCGGTGCCGATCGCCTGCGGCGGTGGGCCCGCGAGCTCACCCGCGGGCGTGGCCGGGTCGCGCCGCCCGGCCTCGGCCCTCACGGTGGCCGGGTCGAGCACGCCGAGGATCTCCGACACCGCAGGGGCGAAGCGGGGGCTGCGCCCCGGTAGGACCACCGGGACGATCGGCTGGTCCCGTGCCGCGCCCGCGATGAGCATGGCCGCCTCGGCGAGGGGTGTGCGGGTGGTGACGGTCTGCACCGGGCTGATCATGTCGGTGAGCAGCCCTGGCCGGTCGTCGTCGAGGAAGCCCATGCGCCGCAACCAGTCCGCCGAGTGGTACTTGGACAGGTAGGCGCGCCCGGAGTCGGGCAGGATCGCCACCACGGTGTGCTCGGGTCCGAGCCCCGATGCCACCCGCAACGCGGCCGCGACGGCCATCCCCGATGACGCGCCGACGAGCAGCCCTTCGTGCTGGGCCAGCCGACGCGTGGTCAGGACGGAGTCCCGGTCGTCGATCGCCTCGATCCGATCGACGACGTCCTGGTGGTAGGAGAGCGGCCAGGGGTCGTCGACGGTGTCGGTGTGCCGGTAGTGGCCCGCGGCCTCGACGAAGTACGGGCTGCCGTCGCCGCCGTGGTAGCGAGACGTGGCCGGATCGGCGCCGACGACCTCGACGTTGCCCCGCTCCTTGAGGTAACGGCCGGTGCCGGAGATCGTGCCGCCGGTGCCGATGCCCGCGACGAGGTGCGTGACCCGGCCCTCGGTCGCGGCCCAGATCTCCGGGCCGGTCGTCTCGTAGTGGATCGCCGGGTTGGCCGGGTTGTCGTACTGGTTGGCGAACCAGCCGCCGGGCGTCTGCTCCGCGATGCGGCGGGCAAGGTTGTTGACGTGGGCGGGGTGTTCACGGGGGAGGTTCGCAGGCGTCTGGATGACGTCGGCCCCGTACGCGCACAGCATGTCGATCTTTTCGGTCGCGACGGTGTCCGGCAGGACGACGACAAGGCGGTGACCGCGGACCGCGGCCGCCTGGGCGAGCCCGATTCCCGTGTTGCCGGATGAGGCCTCGACGATGGTGCCTCGGCCGGTCAGCGCGCCGTCGCGCTCGGCGGCGAGCACCATCGCCGTGGCCGCGCGATCCTTGACCGAGCCTCCAGGGTTCAGGTACTCGACCTTGACCAGCACGGACGCCGACAGGCCCGTGGTGAGCCTGCGCAGCCTGACCAGGGGAGTGCCGCCGACGAGGTCGACGAGCGAGTCGTGAACGGGCATGGTCCCTTTCCGGTGTCGCGGCGGCGGTCCCGATCGTCGCACGGACCGGCCGCGGTTCGACCGGATGTGAGATGCCGCGATCGACGACTGCGCATCGGGGATCGACTGGACAGAGGACGACGGCGCGGGTGACACTGCGGGCATGTCGATTCCGGCGCCTCTCGCCCGGCGGCGCCATGTCGACTTCCTCCTGGTGTGCAGCAGCGGCTGTCGACCGCCTTCTTCGCGCTGACGTCGGTTCCCTCCGTCCGCCCCGCCGGTCACGCGGACGCGACGGATCCCGCCTGCGCACACGCGCCAACCCAACGCCATCGTCCAGGAGGACACCATGTCCGTTCAGCCCCTTCCGCTGTCGGTCCCGCCGGGCCGTCGCGGGCCCACCGAGCAGCGCCGCGCCGACGCCGTCGACCGGTTGCTCACCTCGCTCGAAGACCTCGTCCGCCGCCACCGCGCGCTCGCGGTGGACGGACGGCACAGCGCGCTGCACGCCGAACTGGTCACCGCTGAAGTCGCCCACGAGCTCGCCCTCACCCGCAGCTACCTGCAGCGACACCCGTCCCTCTCGGTGATCACGTAGCAAAGCGTCTGTCCCTTCGACCGGAAGGCACCCGTGTCTCCTGCCTCGCCGCTACCGCGCCCGCGCGGCCCGCTCGTCGATGTCGTCGTGGTCGGGGCGGGGGTGATGGGCGCGGCCGCGGCGTGGCAGGTGGCGCGGTCGGGCAGGCGGGTGGTGCTGATCGACCGGTTCCCCGCGGGGCACACCCGCGGCGCCTCACACGGGGCATCCCGGATCTACCGCCAGGCCTACGATTCGGCCCGGTACCTGCGCCTGGCCGCGGAGGCGCTGCCGCTGTGGCGCGAGCTCGAAGCCGAGACCGGTGCCGCGCTGCTGACGATCACCGGCGGGGTCGACCACGGCGACCCGGCCGCCGTGGCCGAGATCGCGGCCGTCCTCGCCGCCAACGACGTGCCGCACGCATGGCTCGATCCGGACCGCGCCGCCCTGCTCTGGCCGGGCATGCGCTTCGGCGGGCCGGTGTTGCACCAGCCCGATCGGGCCGGTCGGATCGCGGCCGACCAGGCCGTGGCCGCCTTCGTCGCCGCAGCGCGCGGGCACGGCGCCGAGGTACGCAGGCCGCTCGCCGTGACGGGGATCGACGTTCGCGGCGACGACCTGGCCTGGGTGCGCACCGTCGATGGGGTGCTCGGCGCGCGGCGCGTGATCGTCACCGCAGGCGCGTGGACCGCCGGGCTGCTCGGCGGGATCGTCGCGCTGCCGTCGCTGCGGGTCACCCAGGAGCAGCCCGCCTACTTCCCCTTCCGCGTCCGGCCGCCGTGCGTCGCGCGCCTCGACGACTGGCCGATCTTCATCCACCACGGCCCGCTGGCGTACGGCCTCACCGACCCCTGCGGGGAGGTCAAGGTCGGTTTCCACGGCAACGGGCCCGTCTGCGATCCCGACCGGCGCACCTTCACCCCCGAGCCCGACGGCCTGTTGCGGCTGCAGGACTACGTCGCGACGTGGCTACCCGGGCTCGACCCCGACCGGCCGACGCCGATCAGCTGTACCTACACCTCGACGCCCGACGCCGAGTTCGTCCTGGAACGCCACGGGCCCGTCGTCGTCGGCGCAGGGTTTTCCGGGCACGGGTTCAAGCACGCGCCTGCCGTCGGCAGGTTTCTGGCCGAGCTCGCGGGCGAACGGGCCGTCGCGGAGGTGCGGACATGACGACCGACGACCCCGTCGCGCGCTGCGGTGCCACCATCTGGCTGACGGGGCTGCCCAGCGCGGGCAAGTCCACGATCGCGCACGGGGTCGAGCCGCTCCTCAAGGCCCGTGGGATGCGGGTCGAGGTGCTCGACGGCGACGCCGTGCGTCCGCATCTCGCCGCCGCCCGCGGCTACTCGCGGGAGGACCGCGCGATCAACATCCGGCGGATCGGCTGGGTGGCGGAACTGTTGGCGCGCAACGGGGTCGTGGTGCTCGTCTCCGCGATCGCGCCGTTCCGCGACGTGCGCGACGAGGTTCGCGCGGCGCACGCGGCGAACGGCACGCCCTACCAGGAGGTCTTCGTCTGCACGCCGGTCGACGTCGCGGCCGAGCGGGACGTCAAAGGCCTCTACGCCCGGCAGCGTGCGGGCGAGATCAGCGGGCTGACCGGCGTGGACGACCCCTACGAGCCGCCGCTCGCGCCGGATCTGGTGATCCCGGCGCACCAGCAGGGACCGGACGACTCGGTGGAGCTGCTGCTGCGCCACCTCACGCGGAACGGATGGGCGGGCACGCCGCCCCGAGCGAAGGAGAACTGATGAGCGAGGCCGTGCCGGGATCGTCGCCGGGATCGACGCTGCTGCCGATCCCGCGGTGGGTCGACGCCGCCGTCGCCGTCGAGGCGCCCGGTGCGGGATCGGGCAACTGGGCGGGTGCGCCGAGCGTGGTCCGCCACGACGGCGTCCACCACCTCGCCTACCGGGTGCGGGCGCCGCTCGGCCACGGTCGTGGGCTCGCCATCGTGATCGCGCGTTCGGTCGACGGCGTTCGCTTCGCGCCGGTTGCCGAGGTCACCAAGGACCGGTTCGGCGCCGAGTCGCTCGAGCGGCCCGCGCTGGTCCGCACCCCGACCGGCCGGTGGCGCCTCTACGTCAGCTGCGCCACCCCGGGCAGCAAGCACTGGTGGATCGACGTGCTGGAGGCCGACACGCCGGAGGGGCTCGCCGAAGCACCCCGCCGGACCGTGCTCCCGGGAGATCGTCGCCATGCGGTCAAGGACCCCGTGATCGTCCGTGCCGACGGGGCCTGGCACCTCTGGGCGTCGGTGCATCCGCTGGAGATCGCTGGGCACGAGGACCGGATGACCACGGAGCACTACACGAGCCGCGACGGGCTGACCTGGACCCACCGGGATCGCGCCCTCGCCCCCCGCGACGGGCGGTGGGACGCGCGTGGCGTGCGGGTGAGCGCGGTGTTCCCGGTGGACGGCCGGTGGGCCGCGACCTACGACGGGCGCGCCACCGCGGCCGAGAACTGGGAGGAGCGCACCGGGCTCGCCTACGCGACCGGACGCCTCGGTGTCTTCGCGGCGCAGGGCTCGACACCCGTCGCCGAGTCGCCGCACGCCGGGCGCGGGCTGCGCTACCTCAGCGTGGTAATGCTTCCGGAGGGCGGCTACCGCCTCTACTACGAGGCGGCCCGCGAGGACGGGGCGCACGATCTGCGCACCGAGCTGCTGCTCCCACCGATCCGGACGGCGGCGCACCGCTCCGCCGTTGCGCAGTGACCCCGCCGGGGCGCCTGCCGGACTTCCTGCTGGTGGGCGCGCCCAAATGCGGAACCTCGGCGCTGCACGCGGCGCTCGCGCGGCACCCGGCGCTATACCTGTCGGAGCTCAAGGAGCCCAAGTACTTCCTCACCGAGGACGCGCCGCCGCCGACGTCGGGCGGCGGCCCAGGCGACGTCGCGACGTGGGCCGAGCACGTGTGGCGCCGCGCCGACTACGAAGCCCTGTTCGCGGCCGCGCCACAGGATGCGCTGTGCGGCGAGTCCAGCGTGTTCTACCTCTACGACCTCGAGGCGCAGCGCCGCATCCAGAAGCTGCTTCCCGACGCTCGCCTCATCGCCGTCCTGCGGGACCCCGTCGAGCGCGCGCACTCCAACTGGGCGCACCTGCGCAGCGCGGGCCTGGAGCCGGAAGCCGATTTCCTCTGCGCGCTGGCCCGTGAACCGGGCCGCGCCGCCGCGGGCTGGGCCCACTTCTGGCACTACGCGGGCCAGGGGCGCTACGGCGAGCAGCTCGCGCACCTCGACGGCCTGTTCCCGCGCGAGCAGGTGCTGCTGCTGCGCTACCGCGAGCTGCGCGACAACCCGACGGCGACGCTGGACCGCGTGTGCCGCTTCCTCGGGGTCGCCGAGGGCGCGGTCAGCAGCGTGCCCCGCCACAACGTCCGGCCCGACGTCGTCGGCCGCTCGGCGGGCCCGACCGCCGCCGAGCGGGCCGCGGCCCTGCCGCGCTTCGCCGACGACGTCGCCCACGTCGAGGCACGCACCGGATGGGATCTCGGCGCATGGCGCACGTGACGGGGCTCGGGTGGGGGCTCACCCGGCGATGGTGGATCGACCTGCGGGAGATCGCCCGCAGCGGCGTGCGTCCCCTCGTCGTGGCCGCGCTCGGGCTCGTCGTCGTCGCGGCCTGCTCGCTGGGGCCTGGTGCTCCTGACCTCGCCGCTGCCGTCCGGCTGACCCACGTCGGGCCGGTTCGGACCGTTCCGGCGGTAATGTGGCGACCCGGGCCGGGTCGCTGATGGCCCGACCGCGCTTCGAGCAGGAATTTGGTGAGATGGCCGATCGACAGTGGGGGTTCGCGACCCGTGCCGTGCACGCGGGCGGCACACCGGATGCCGTCACCGGTGCCAGGGCGGTGCCGATCTACCAGACCACCAGCTTCGTGTTCGACGACACGACCGACGCGTCGGCGCTGTTCGCGTTGCAGAAGTTCGGCAACGTCTACAGCCGGATCGGGAACCCGACGGTGTCGGCGCTGGAGGAGCGGCTGGCCAGCTTGGACGGTGGGCTGGGCGCGGTGGCCACGGCGAGCGGGCAGGCGGCGGAGTTCCTGACCTTCGCGGCGCTGGCGGGGGTGGGGGAGCAGATCGTTGCGGGTGCCGGGTTGTATGGGGGCACGATCACCCAGCTTGACGTCACGTTGCGCCGGTTCGGGGTGGACACGACGTTCGTGCCGGGGGCCGACCCGGAGAAGGTCGCCGCGGCCATCACGGACCGGACGAAGGTGGTGTTCGCCGAGGTGATCGCGAACCCGTCGGGGGAGATCGCCGACATCGCGGCGCTCGCGGATGTGGCGCACGCGGCGGGGCTGCCGTTGATGGTGGATGCGACGTTGGCTACCCCGTACCTGTGCCGTCCGATCGAGCACGGCGCCGACATCGTGATCCACTCGGCCACGAAGTTCCTGGGTGGGCACGGCACCACGTTGGGCGGGGTGATCGTTGAGGCGGGTCGGTTCGATTGGGGCAACGGCCGGTTCCCGACGATGACCGAGCCCGTCCCTTCCTATGGCGGCCTGTCCTGGTGGGGCAATTTCCAGGAGTTCGGGTGGCTGACGAAGGTGCGCGCCGAGCAGTTGCGTGACATCGGCCCGGCGCTGTCGCCGTTCGCGGCGTTCTTGTTGCTGCAGGGTGTGGAGACGTTGCCGCAGCGGATGGCCGCGCATGTCGGGAACGCGCGTGCGGTGGCCGAGTGGCTGGCCGCGGACTCCCGGGTCACGTTCGTGCGGTGGGCGGGCCTGCCTGATCACCCGCACCACGAGCTCGCCGCGCGCTACACGCCCGAGGGGCCCGGTGCGGTGTTCGCGTTCGGGGTGCGCGGGGGCCGAGCCGCGGGTGAGCGGTTCATCGGCGCGGTGCAGCTCGCGAGCCATCTCGCCAACGTCGGTGACGCCCGCACCCTCGTTCTGCACCCGGCCTCGACCACGCATCGCCAACTCACGGAGGCGCAACTGCAGGACGCGGGTGTGCCGGAGGACCTGGTGCGCATCTCGGTCGGGTTGGAGGACGTCGAGGACATCCTCTGGGATCTCGACCAGGCGTTGGCCGCGGCGACGAAGGACGAGTCGTGAGCACAACGAATGGTTCGCCGAACGGCGAGTGGGTGAACCCGGGTGCGCTGGAGCGGCTGGCCATCCTGCTGCGTACGCGGACCGTGGCCGTGGTCGGCGCGTCCAGCAAGCCCCGGCGGGCGAGCAACTTCGTCGCCACCTACCTGCTGGCCAGCACGGACTACGACATCTTCTTCGTCAACCCGCACGAGAGCGAGATCCTCGGCAGGCCGGTGTACCCGAGTTTGGCCGCGCTCCCGGTCGTCCCGGACGTCGTCGACGTGTTCCGCAAGCCCGCCGATCTTCCCGACGTGCTCGCCGACGCCATCGCCGTCGGCGCGAAGACGCTCTGGCTGCAGTTCGGGCTGTTCGCGCCCGAGATCGCGCGCAAGGCCGAGGCCGCGGGCATGACCGTGGTGATGGACCGCTGTCTGAAGATCGAGCACGCCCGGTTCCACGGTGGCCTGCACCTCGCCGGGTTCAACACCGGCGTGATCAGCTCACGCAGGCCCGCGCGATGACGAGACGGCGCGGATGTGCTGCCGGAGTCATGAACATCGCAAAGCCCGCGCGCAACGCCTCCACTGCTCGCGGGCCAGGCCGTGCGGGTTCGGCGCCGCTCGTCGAGTCCTTCGCCCATACCGCGGCGGAGACGTACCGGCGGAGTCCCGCTTGAGGGGCTTTGGTCCCGGCCGAGCGTGCCGCCGGGCTCCGTGCCGATGGGGCCGGTGGAGCCCGCAGAGTGGACTGCCGACCCGTGGTCTGCGCCACATCGCAGCGGGCACGCTGGGCTGCGCAAGGGACGCCGCCTGAGGAGCCGACGATGGACACCGCCGCAGTCATGACCCTGGATCCGCCGTCATCGGGCTTCGCGGACCGGTACGCCGATCTCACCGACCGCCGCCTCGCCACCGCCCTCGCGGCCGAGGACCGGGCGGAGGATGCCGGGCTGGACCCGCTGGAACGCGCGACCTGCCGCGTGCACCGGCGCTGGCTGCACCGCTGCATCGCGTCGCCGGTGCACGTCATGATGGTGACCGGGCACCGCTGGTGCCGCACCTGCGAGGCGTCCGCCACCGTGGCCATCGACGAGCTCGCCGGTGCCGTCCGGGTGACCTGCAGCCGCTGTGGCCGCACGCCCGAGGGTCGGGCGACGCGTCAGATCGTCCGGTGCTGCATGGCGAGCATGGCCGCAGCGCAGGACCGCTGACCGGGCGCAAAGCACCCGCTGGCGCTGCAGCTGCGCAACCTGCCGAGCCTCGTCGAGATCGGCGTCGACCCCTCCCGTGCCCGCGCCACGCCGGGCGTCCAGCTGAGCGCTGACAACAGCGGCGGCCCAGGACGGGACGGTCGACCCGACGACGGGGGCCGGTCGGTCCTGCCGACAGGCGGACCAACGGCCGATGCTCGGGTTCCCGGACGAACACGTGACTGACGCTGCCCGTCCTGAAACCCGAGAAAGGACTGAGCATGAACAGCGGTTCGGTACGACCGATTCTGGTCGGGATCGACGGATCGGCCCCTGCGCTCGCCGCGGCCCGGTGGGCAGCACGTGAAGCCGTCCTCCGGCAGGCCCCGATCCGCCTGGTGAACGCCTCCGGACGGGAGCCGGTGCACGGCGCGTACGACCCGGTCCCTGACACACCCGAGGTTCGCAAGGAGCTGCGGCGAACCGCCGATGAGAAGCTCGCCGTCGCCGCCGCGGAGATCGCCGAGGTGGCGCCGGACGTCGTCGTCACGCGGGACGTGACGGGCGGCAAGCCTGCCGCGCTGCTGGTCGAGTTGTCCGCGGACGCCCAACTGGCCGTGATCGGACACCGTGGGCTCGGCGGGTTCGCCGAGCTGCTCCTCGGATCGGTCGGCACGGCGCTCGCCGCGCACGCGGCCTGCCCTGTGATCGTCGTCCGCGGCACCGCCGGTCCGGCGTCCGATGGCCCGATCGTCGTCGGTGTCGACGGATCGCCGCAGAGCGATGCGGCGCTGGCGTTCGCCGTCGAGGCCGCGGTGGCGCGGAAGGCTCCCCTCCGGCCCGTGCACGCGTGGATGGACAACGTGGTCCCCTACGTCGTGAGCAAGCCGGTGGACTGGGAGGGCGTCTCGTCGCAGGAGCAGGAGCTGCTGACCAAGCGCCTCGCCGCGTGGCAGGAGAAGTACCCCGACCTCGTCGTTGAGCCTGTCCTCACGCATGATCGGCCGGTACATGCGCTGGTGCACAACACCGGCGGCGCGCAACTGGTGGTGGTCGGTTCACGCGGACGCGGTGGTCTGGCCGGTATGACGCTCGGCTCGGTGAGCCACGCGTTGCTGCACCACGCGGAGTGCGCTGTCGCCGTCGTGCGCTAGCCGAACTCCCCCGAGCCCGCTGATCCGTGATCGGATCAGCGGGCTTTGGCGGTCTCCGCTGTCGTCATTGCGCTGCGTCGCGGGCGCACGACGATCACGGGGCACGTCGCGAATTCGAGCACTGCCTGGCTCGTGGATCCGATCGCCATCCCGGCCAGACCACCGCATCCGCGCGCTCCGACGACAACGGCGCGGGCGCACGCGGCGAACTTGGTCAGTGCCACGACGGGGTGCACGTCGACGATCTCGAAATCGATGGGCAGCGACGGATGGCGTTCCGCGATCGGCGCCAGCTGTCGCTCCAGCGCGGACGCTTCGGCGGCCAGGGCTTCGGGGCACCGGTGGCTGCGGCGCGGCTCGCCGTCGGGCGCCGTGGAGAAGTCGGACCGGCAGCGTACGACGAGCAGTCGGGCGCCCAACGATGCGGCGACATCGGCGGCGAACACGGCAGCGGCCTCGCCCGCCCGAGAGGCGTCGACACCGACGACGACCGGGCCACCCCGCGGTGGGGCGATCCGCGGCGCCGACCCGCGCACCACGGCGAGCGGGCAGTCGACGCGTTCGACCACGCCGAGCGCGGCAGAGCCAACGAGCATGCCGTCGAAGGCACCCTCGCCGTAGCTGCCCAGCACCACCATCCGGGCGCCCACGCCCCTGGCTGCGATCGTGTCGACGACGTCGCCGGGTTGCGCCTCGACGGTGCACGGCCGGGCACCTGCCCGCTCGGCCATCGCGACGAGCTCCACGAGCCAGACCGGCAGACGATCGAGGGGGAGGTCCTGCGCATCGCCGGGCGCGACGTGCACCACGTGCAGTGGCGCCGCCCAGTCGGCGGCGACGTCGGCGGCCCATGCCGCCGCGTCGCGGGCGGAGCTGGAGGGGTCGACGGCCACGACGACAGGCCGCAAGTCCGTGGTTCCCGGCATGATGGCTCTCCATACGCTCGGCGATGTCGAGAGCCTCACTCTCGTCGCTTCCGCGGCCTGCTCCCAGAGGCGCACGGCCGGGGCGTTCAGGGCCAACGGCCCCGCGATTCCGCTATCGGGTGCGGGCCGCGGGTTGGTCAACGGCGGGCGAACCGGCCAGCACCACGACACCGGCTACGGCGAGCGCCAGCCCGGTGAGCACCGCACCCCACCAGCCAGGACGGATCGTATCGCCCAGAATCACGACGCCGAGGATGCCCGGGACCGCGGTCTCGGACACCACCATGACGGCGGTCAGCCGCGCCACGTTGATCAAGTCGAGGGCACGGGAGTAAGCGACGAGCCCGAGCACCCAGAAGACCGCGACCAAGGCCGCCGCGGGCTGCGTCAGCAGATCGCCGAGCCCGGAGCCGAACCGGACCGCGCGGACCGCGAGCGACGTGCCGCCGAAGCCGAGGCCTGCGAGGACGGCCAACGGCCAGCCCCGCCCGGAGTGCCAGAACGCCGCCACGCCGATCGCGATCAGGCCCGCGCCCGCGCCCAGCGTGAGCAAGGCCCACCACGACACCGTGTCGGGTCGCTCGGTCCCGGATCCCGCAGCGACCAGGACGAGCCCGGCCACGCACGCGGCGATGGCGACCCGGTCCACGCGCCGCAGCACGGAGCGGTGGCGGACCCTGGTCGCCAGCGCGGTGAGCACGATCGTGCCCGCAAGCACCGACTGCACGAGCAGCACGGGAATCCGCTGCAGGGCCGCGACCGTGCACAGCCAGCCTGCGCCGTCCACGAGCAGGCCCGCGAGATAGCGCGGCCGCAGGACGAGCGGCCGTCGGGCCGAGGCCGAGCGCGCCCCCGCGGACTGCAGGAGTCCGGCGAGCGTGTTCAGGACGGTCGCGGCGACCGCGTAGCACAGCCCGACGATCATCCGGCGGAACCCTTCGAAGGCCTGTGACGAGCGTTCACGTCCTCCGCAGAGGCCCGGGATGGCTGAACCGGCCCGCGCGTCGGTGCACGCGGTGCGCGGCCGCCCGGCGGCGTCGGGGCTCCCGCTCGGTCGCCGTCGCGAAGAAGAGGCGCTTGGCCGCCTCGACGAGCAGCAGGTAGACCAGGATGAGCCCGATCACGACGGCGAGGAAGGCCACGGGCAGGGGCTGGAACCCGAGCACGCCCGCGAGCGGGGAGTACGGCAACGCGATGCCGACCGCGACGACGGCCACCGTGGCGAGGACCAGCGCGAGGCTCGGCCTGCTGCGCAGGAAAGGCACCCGCCGCGTGCGGATCGCGAAGATCACCAGGGACTGGGTGGCCAGCGACTCGACGAACCATCCGGACCGGAACAGCTCCGGACCGGCGTGCAACACCCCGATCATGATCGCGAACGTGAGGAAGTCGAACAAGGAGCTGAGCGGTCCGAACACGAACATGTAATGGCGGATCAGGTGCAGGTCCCATCGCGCAGGCGCCTGGACCTGCTCGGGATCGACGTGGTCGGTCGGGATCGTGAGCTGCCCTGCGTCGTAGAGCAGGTTGTTGAGCAGGATCTGCGAGGGCAGCATCGGGAGGAAGGGCAGCACGGCGGAGGCTGCGGCGGCGCTGAACATGTTGCCGAAGTTGCTCGAGGTGCCCATCAACACGTACTTGATCGTGTTGGCGAAGGTGCGGCGGCCTTCGGCGACCCCGTCGGCGAGCACGTCGAGGTTCTTCTCCAGCAGCAGCACGTCCGCGGCGTCCTTGGCGATGTCGGTGGCGGTCTCCACCGAGATGCCCACGTCGGCGGCGTGCAGGGCCAGCGCGTCGTTGACGCCGTCGCCGAGGAATCCGACCGCCCGCCCCGAGTGGCGCAGCAGGGCCACGATGCGGGCCTTCTGTTCGGGGGAGATGCGGGCGAAGATCGTGGCGTCCGCGACGGCCGCCGCGAGCCGCTCGTCGTCCATGCCGTCGATCTCCGCACCGGTGAGGGTGCCACCAGAGGGCAACGCCAGGTCGGCACAGACCTTCTCCGCGACACGGGCGTTGTCGCCGGTGGCGACCTTCACCCGGATGCCAAGCGCCGCCAGCCGCTTCAGGGCGTCCGCGGCGTCCACCCGTGGCGGGTCGCGGAACACGAGGAACCCGGCAAGCCGCAGGTCGTGTTCGTCCTCGACGGCCAGCGTCGCGGCGTCGTCCGCCAGCGTGCGGGTGGCGACGGCGACCACCCTGGCGCCCTCGCCGAACAGCCCGTCCAGCGTCCGCTGCGCGATGGGGGTCACCGTCGCCGCGCACCTGGCGAAGATCGATTCCGGGGCGCCGATCGCGATCAGCATGCGGGAGCGGTCGGGGCCCTCGTCGAGCACCGAGGACATCCGCCGCTCGTGGTCGAACGGAGCGGCCGCCACCCTGCGGTGCCCGGCCGGGGCGGTTCCGGCCGCGATGATCGCCGCGTCGAGCGGGTTGGTGCTGATCCCTTCGGACTGGTTGGCGAGCAGCCCCAGCCCCAGTACCACCTCGGAGGGTGCACCGTCGGGGTCGAGCGCCGTCTGGAGGCTGATGCTGCCCTCGGTGAGGGTCCCCGTCTTGTCGGTGACCAGCACGTCGACGTCGCCGAGGTCTTCGATGCAAACCAGCCGCTTCACCAGCACCTTCCGCCTGGCCATGCGGCGCGATCCGGTCGCGAGGCTCGTGCTGACGACGGCGGGCAGCAACTGCGGGGTGATGCCGACGGCGATGGCGAGGGAGAACAGGATCGAGTCCAGGAGCGGTCGCGCGAGTACGAGGTTGGTGACCAGGATGAAGCTGGTCAGCACGACGGCGATCGTGACCAGCAGCCCGGAGAAGCGCCGCAACCCGAGCTGGAACTCGGTCTCGGGCTGCCGGTGCCCCAGCCCGACCGCGATGCGGCCGAACTCGGCGTGTCCGCCGGTGGCGACCACCACCCCGGTCCCGCTGCCCGCCGTCACGACCGTGCCCATCAGCGCGCAGGATTCGAGCTCGGCCAGCACGGTGCCCTCGGCCACGGGGTCCACGCGCTTGGTGGTCGCTGCGCTCTCGCCGGTCAGGACGCTCTCGTTGCACTCAAGACCGGTCACCGACATCAGCCGCAGATCGGCGGGGACGACAACGCCGAGGGTCAGCCGCACGACGTCGCCTGGCACGAGCTCCGTCACGTCGACCTGGCGCGGTGCGCCCTCGCGTGTCACGACGACGAGGTGGTGGACCGCCGAATGCAGCGCCTCGGCGGCGCGTTCGGCGCGGTACTCGTTGACGAACCCCAGCCCGACCGACGCCGCGAGGATCACGCCGATGATCACCGCGTCGGTCTGTTCGCCGACCACGAACGACACCAGGGCGGTGACCAACAGCAGCACCAGCAGCGGGCTGGCCAGCTGGCGGCCCAGCACGGCCCACGGCCGGGCGTGGTGCGAGCGCACCGCGTTCGGCCCCACGTCGGCGCGGCGACGCTGCACCTCGTCCTCGGTGAGCCCCCTTCGGTCGCTGCCAAGGGTGCGCAGCACGTCGTCGGTGGGGACGACGGCGGCCTGGGTGACCGGCATCGACTCGACGTCCCGGCGCTGCGCGGCGTCGGGGCGAGACGTCGGCGTCCGGGGCGACTCGCCGGGAAGGCTGGCCTGTGGCGCGCGCGCGGGACGTGCGGAGGTCACGTGGTTCACGGTCCGCCGCGGCGCGCGAGCTTGGGCAGGGGAGAAGGTCCTGACCGGTTCGGCGGACGGCCCGCGGTGATCTCCGGCCGCATACGGGCGCGGCTCGTCGCTCCACAGAGTCGTCGGCCGTCGACGGCCGGGTCGAAGGCCCCTACCCGTGCGCGGCCGTCCGCGGCGAGATGGAGCTTGTCCGAACCCGAGCCGAGAAGAGCGTGACGAGCATGACGACCACTGTGGAAGGCCTGACGATCCTGGATTGGTTGAGCACCGCCGGTATCACCGAGGAGCGTGCCCGCATGCATCTCGAGGAGGGGCGAGTGTTCGCCGACGACGTTCAGGTCACCGACCCGTCCGCGCTGGTGGACGGCGCCCGCATCTACCTGCGCATCCCGCTGGCCGAGAACGAGGGCTGACGAGAACTGCGGTCACCGGTCGCACCCGGCCCGACGATCGGGCCGGATGCGACCGGTTTCCGGACCGCGCACCCGGGTTCAGCGAGCCGACGCAGCCAGCGCCGCCTGCGGTGCCACCCGGAGCTGGGGCAGCGCGGGTGTCTGTTCGGGGCGGTGCGTGACGATCAGTGCGGTGCGGCCCGCCGTGACGGCCATCAGCTCGGCGGCGAGAGCATCGGCCGTGGCCGCGTCCAGGTGCGCGGTGGGCTCGTCGAGCACCCACACCGGGCGGCGGGCGAGCACGGCCCTGGCGATGCCGAGCCGCTGCCGCTCCCCGCCCGACACGGGGCCACCGTGTTCGCCGATCGGGGTGTCCAGAGCGAGGGGTAGCCCGGCGAGCCAGGCGCCGAGCTGGGCCTGCTGCAGCGCGGCGACGAGGTCGTCGTCGGTGGCGTCGGGCGCGGCGAGCAGCAGGTTCGCCCGCAGCGTGCTGTCGAAAAGGTGGGCACGGGCCCCGCACCAGGCGATGCTCGCGCGGACGTCCTCGGAGGGCAGCTCACGCACGTCATGGCCGTCGGCGCGCAGTGTGCCCGCGTGCGGGTCGAGCGTGCGCAACAGCGCGGCGACCACGGTGGACTTCCCCGCGCCCGAGGGCCCGACCAGCGCCAGCCTGGAGCCGGGGGTGAGGTCCAGATCGACGTCGCGCACGGCGTCACGGTCGGCTCCCGGCCAGCGGACCGCGAGGTCGCGCGCGGCGAACCCGGTGGGGGCCGTGGTGGGTGGGCTCGACGTGGGCTCGGTCACCGGGGCCTGGGTGGTGGCGAGCTCGGCGAGCCGGTGCGCGGCGGGCACCGCGGTGAGCAGCCGGACCGCTGCGTCCGGCAGGCCCGCAACGACGTCGGCGAGGGCGAGCGGGGTCAGGGCGAGCACGGCCAGCGCCGGTCCGGGCAGTGTGCCGTCGCGGAGCGCGGCGATCCCGACGGCGGTGCCCGCGACGGCGGTCGCGCCGACGGCCAGCACGGCGAGGCCGCTGCCGAGGCCGCGGGCCAGAGCCGCGCGGCGCAGCAGCGCGCCCAGGCGGGTGTCCGCGGTGTCGAGGCGCTGCCGATAGGCCGCGGCCGCGCCGCAGACGAGCAGGTCGGCGGCCCCGTCGATGATCTCGACCGTGCGGGCGAGGACGTCACCGCGCGCGGCGGCGGTGCGCCGTTCGGTGCGGTGGGCGGCCCAGGCCGTCGCGGCGGGCGCGAGGAGGCCTGCCACGACGAGCCCGGCGGCGATGACGAGGCCCGCGGCGGGCAGCAGCAGGCCGACGCCGACGGCGGTCAGTAGCCCGACCGCCCCGGCGGCGGCCGTGGGGACCAGGACGCGGATGAGGAGGTCCTGCTGGGCGTCGACGTCGGCGACCAGGCGCGAGAGCAGCTCGCCGCGGCGGATCCGGGCGGTGGCGGCGGGGCCGAGCCGGACCAGCTGCGCCCCAGATCTGCACGCGCAGCGCGCTGCCGCACCGCAGGGCCGCGTCGTGGGAGACGAGCCGCTCGGCGTACCGGAGGGCGCCCTTGCCGAGGCCGAAGGCGCGGACGGCGACGATCGCGACCATGAGGGTGAGCACCGGCGGCTGCAGGGCGGCGGCCGAGATCAGCCACGCCGAGGTGGCGGTGAGGGCGACGCCACAGGCCAGCGCGGCCGCGCCGAGTGCCGCGGCGAGGGCGAGCCGCGCCCTCTGCCCGCGGGTTGCCGCCAGGGTCCACCGCAGGCCGGTGGCCGACGACAGCGGCGCGGGAGCCTGCGTGTCCGGGGCGTCCACCGGTGCGGTCACGGCCGGGGCAGCAGGCGGGGTCGGGTCGGCGGCGGAGTCGAGCGGACCCGCCTGCGGGAGGAGGTCGACGACCGTGTCACACGCGGCGAGGACGGCCGGACGGTGGCTCACGATCAGCGCCGTGCGGCCCGCGGTGATCGCGGGCAGGGCGGCGACGATCGCGGCCTCGGTCTCGGCGTCGACCCCTTCGGTGGGCTCGTCGAGCAGCAGCAGCGGCCGGTCGGCCAGCACGGCGCGGGCGAGCGCGACCCGCCGCTGCTGGCCGGTCGACAGGCCGCCGCCGTCCTCCCCGACCGCCGTGTCCAGCGGCACGTCGAGGGCCGCCGCGGCCGCGGCGGCGGCGACCGCCGCGTCGGGGGCGTCGGGGCGGGACAGCCGGATGTTGGCGGCGACGTCGCCCGCCACGAGCACCGGCCGTTGGGGCACCCACGCGATCCGGCGCAGCCAGGCGTCGCGATCGAGGTCGGCCACGTCGACGCCGCCGATGGTGACGCGCCCCGACTCCGGCGTGCGCAGCGTCAGGAGCACGTCGAGCAGGGTGGACTTGCCCGCGCCGCTGGGCCCGCGCAGGCCGACGCGGCGGCCGGGGAGGAGTTCGAGGTCGAGGCCGTCGAGCACGCGGCCACCGCGACCGGGCACCACGAGGGCGCTACAGCGCACCGGCACGTGGGCCGGGTTCGGCGCGGGTTCCCGCCCGGCCGTGGTGGGGGCCTGCAGGTCCAGCGCCGCGAACACCTGCTCGGCGGCGGCCAGTCCCTCCGCGGCGTCGTGGAACCGGGCACCCACCGCCCGGAGCGGGAGGTAGACCTCGGGGGCGAGCACGAGCACGAGCAGCCCGGTGTAGAGGTCGAGCCTGCCTTCGACGAGCCGCAGGCCGATCGTGACGGCGACGAGCGCGACCGACAGCGTCGCCAGCAGCTCCAGCACGAGCGCGGACAGGAAGGCGATGCGCAGGGTGCGCATCGTGGCCTGGCGGTACGCGGTGGCCAGGGTGGCGAGGCGACCGGATTGGCGGCGGGCGCGGCCGAAGGCGACCAGCACGTCCAGGCCTGCCACGAGGTCGAGGAAATGGTGGCCCAGCACCGCCAGCGCGCGCCATTGGCGCCGGGTCGACCGCTGGGTGTGCAACCCGACGAGGATCATGAACAGCGGGATGAGCGGCACGGTCAGCCCGACGACCACCCCGGACAGCGGGTCGGCGACCAGGATCCTGATCGCGACGGCGGCCGGGACCACCGCGGCGACGAGCAGCGTGGGCAGGTAGCGGCTGAAGTAGCCCTCGAGCCCGTCGAGCCCGCGGGTGGCCAGTGTGGCCAGCTCACCGGTCGGCGGCAGGCCGGGGTGGCGGGGGCCGAGCCGCAGGACGTGCGCGACCAGGGAGGACCGCAGCGTGCGCACGACGTCGGCCGACGCACGGTGCGCAGCGACCTCGCCCGCCCACGCCAGCCCCGCCCGGACGGCCACCACCGCGAGCACGCCGAGCAGGGCGGCGCCTAGGTCGCGCAGGCCTGCCCCGCCGAGGAACGCGGTGCTCAGCACCCCGGCCAGCAGCTGGGCCTGCACCATGACCAGACCCGCGGTCGCTACGGCGAGTGCGGCGGCCGCGACGATGAACCGCCGCGCGGCCGTAGCGTGCCGTAGCAGCCGCGGGTCGAGGGGTCTCATCGCGAGTGGGCACCCGTCGGACGCAGGCCGGTGTGGGCCGGGATGTCGCCGGGGCTGATGCGGCGCCGGAACACCCAGAGCGTCCAGGCTTGGTAGGCCAGCACGATGGGGGTGAAAACGGCCGCCACCCACGTCATGATCGTCAACGTGTACGGCGTGGACGAGGCGTTGGTCGTGTTCAGGCTGTAGGCGGGGTTCGTGCTGGAGGGCAGCACGTCCGGGTACAGCGTGCCGAACAAGCTGACCGTCACCGCGACGATCGCGACGGTCGTGAGCGTGAACGCCCATCCCTCGCGGCCACGGCCTGCGGCCAGCAGGGCCGCGACCAGCGCGCCCGCCGCCACCAGCACCGGCACCAGCGTCCAGAGCTTGCCGTGGGCGAGGAACGTCCACACCAGGAAGAGGCCGCCGAGCACGATCACCGCGACGCCCGTCTGCCGGGCCAGCGTGGTCGCGCGCTCCCGCACCGGTCCGGTCGTCTTCAGCGTGAGGAAGACCGCGCCGTGGAAGGCGAAGAGCGTCAGCGTCGCGAGCCCGCCGAGCAGGCCGTACGGGTTGAGCAGGGTGAACAGCGTACCGGTGAACTCGTGGTCGGCGTCGAGCGGCACCCCGGCGACGATGTTCGCGAACGCCACCCCCCACAGCAGGGCGGGGACCGTCGACCCGACGACGATGGCGATGTCCCAGTTGCGCCGCCACCGGTCACTGTCGATCTTGCCGCGGTACTCGAAGGCGACGCCGCGCACGATCAGCGCGACGAGGATGAGCAGCAGCGCCAGGTAGAAGCCGGAGAACAGCGAGGCGTACCACTCGGGGAACGCGGCGAAGGTCGCGCCGCCCGCGACGAGCAGCCAGACCTCGTTGCCGTCCCAGACGGGGCCGATGGTGTTGATCGCGACCCTGCGGTCGGTGTCGGTGCGGCCGACGAAGGGCAGGAGCATGCCGACCCCGAAGTCGAAGCCCTCCAGGACGAAGTAGCCGGTCCAGAGGACCGCGATGAGGACGAACCAGATGTCGGTGAGTGCCATGGTCGCGTGTCCTTAGTACGCCACGGCCATCGGCCGGGGCTCGTCGGTGTCGGCCGGGGGTGTGGCCGAAGAGGGTGGTGGGGGGCCCGCCTTCGCGTAGCGGACCATCAGCACGCCTTCGACGACCGCGAGCGCGCCGTAGAGCAGCGTGAACACGACGAGCGAGATCAGCACCGAGGCGGTACCCACGCTGGGGGACACCCCGTCCGCGGTGCGCAAAACCCGGAACACGACCCACGGCTGACGGCCCATCTCGGTGAAGATCCAGCCCACGCTGTTGGCGACGAACGGCAGGGCGAGCCCGCCCACCGCGGCGATCCAGAACCAGCGCGGCACCGTTCCACTCGCCTTGCGGCGGGTGAACCACAGGCCCACCAGCGAGATCAGTGCGGCGAGCAGACCGAAGCCGATCATGAGCCGGAACGTCCAGTAGGTCATGGGGATCACCGGCAGGTAGTCGCCGGGGCCGAACTTCTCCACCGACTGCTGTTGCAGGTCGTTGATGCCTTCGACGCGCCCGTCGAAGGAACCGGTGGCCATGAACGACAGCACGCCGGGAACCCGCACGCTCCAGACCTCCTTCGACCCGTCCAGCGACCCGATCGTGAACAACGAGAAGGACGCGGGGGCGGTGGTGTCGTAAAGCGCCTCGGCCGCGGCCATTTTCATCGGCTGCTGCTGGGTCATCAGCCGGGCCTGCAGGTCACCGGTGAACACCACGCCAATGCTTGCGATCAGCACCGTCACCAGGCCCAGCCGCAGCGAAGGGCGGAACACCTCGGTGTGCGTGCCGCGGGCCATGTGCCAGGCGCTGATGCCCACGATGAACATCCCGGCGGTGACGAAGCACGCCGTGATGGTGTGCACGAACGCGCCGATCGCGGTCGAGTTGGTGAGCACCGCCCCGAAGTCCTGCAGCTCGGCCCGCCCTCGTGCGGTGTTCACGACCGATCCGACGGGGTGCTGCATCCACGAGTTCGCGGCGAGGATGAAGTAGGCCGACAGCAGGGTGCCGATCGAGGCCAGCCAGATGCAGGCCAGGTGCAGCTTCTTCGGCAGCCGGTCCCATCCGAAGATCCACAACCCGAGGAAGGTGGACTCGAGGAAGAACGCGAGCAGCCCCTCGATCGCGAGGGGGGCGCCGAAGATGTCGCCGACGAAGCGGCTGTAGTCGCTCCAGTTCATGCCGAACTGGAACTCCTGCACGATGCCGGTGACCACACCCAGCGCGAAGTTGATCAGCAGGAGCTTGCCCCAGAACTTCGTCATGCGCAGGTAGCGCTCGTCGTCGGTGCGTACCCATGCGGTCTGCATCCCCGCGACCAACAGCGATAGCCCGATCGTCAGCGGGACGAACAGGAAGTGGTACACGGTGGTGATCGCGAACTGCCACCGTGCAAGGTCGAGGGTCATGGCTCCTCCGGTTCGGATGTGGCCACTTCCGGCCGAGATCGACTGTCGCTCGGACGCCACGGCGCGCGGCAGGGTCTTCGGTCCCTACCGGCCGGGCCGCGAGACCTCCGGCGACCGGTGCGCAGGCGCTACGGCGTCGTCGACGGCGGACCGACCGCGTCGGCGATCGACCTGATGACATCGGTGCTGGTGACGATCCCGACCAGGCGGTCGCCTTCGACGACGAGCGCGGCGTCCACACCCATGTCACGCATGCGGAGGGCGGCGGTCGACCGACGGTCGTGGGGCGTCACCACCGGCGCCTTGCGGCACAGGTCGGCGACGCACAGCGGTGGGATCCGGGTCGGCGCAGGCGTGTAGGCGAGGAGGTGCGCGATGTCGGTGTCGAGGAGGACGCCGACGCAGCGGGATCCGTCGACCACGGGCAGGTGGCGGATGCGATGGGTGGCGAGCTGGTGCAACGCGACCGAGAGGTCCGCGCTGGGCACGATGGCGACGATCGGCGTCGTCATCAGGTGGGCCACCAACGGGTCGTCGTCGACGACCTCGGGCGGGGCCGCGAAGTGGGACCGTGCGACGTCCATGGGGGCTCCTCGAACCGAACGAGAGGCCAGCGTCGCAAGCGGCGCGCCCAGCCCGCCACGGTCCGTGGTCCTGCGGTCTCGGGTCCTCCGACCGGCTTTCCCCGGACTCGCCGGGACTCTCCTCTCCCGAGGACCTGCCGGTCGGCTCGGGATCTGGGGCCGCTCGGTCCTGCCGACGACGGAGTCTGGCTCGTTCGGTCAACGCCGAGGGTGGCGGCCGATCTTCGGAGTTCTCGTGGAAACGCCGGGCAGGGGGTTGGCCGTCGTTCGGCCGGAGTCGGGCCGCGGTCAGGACGTTTCGTCGGCAGGCACGATATAAACACCGCCTGCGGGGTGCAGGGCGCGGCCCGTGACCTCCGTCGCGGTGAGCACCAGGACGTTCGGCCGCGGCTTGCGCAGCCAGGGGTCGACCAGCAACCCGAGCCGTTCGGCCGTGGCCTCGTCGTCGGCCACGGTGAGCAGTCCGTCGACGAGCACCGTCCAGCCGCTGCGCAGACCCGGTTCGAGATCCTCGGCCTGGAATCCGCACCGCTTGCCCGCTCTGGCGGCGTCGAGTAGCGACGTGTCACCCGTCCGGATGACGACGGAGTGGGCGTCGACTCCGAAGTTGACGGGCACGACCATGATGCGGCCGTCCGGATCTGTCCAGGCGAGCCTGCCCACGCGCGCCAGGGGGAGAAGGTGCCAGCAGTCCGACTCGTCGAGCGCCATGAAGCCGTGGCCCGTGCTCCCGCCCCTGCCTGCCATGTCAGGCCTCCTCCGGACGTCGGATCGTCGGGACCGACGGGCACCCACGCTGCCCGCGTGGGTGCCCGTCGGCGGTGTGCTCAGATCGCCCACGGGTGGCGCTGGACGAACGGCTGCGCCGTCCACCAGCGGCCGAGGCCCCAGGTGTTCCCAGCGTAGGTCAGGGCGACCACGACCAGCGCGATGGCGTAGATGACGTGGTAGTCGATCAGCGGGTTGGTGGACGCGGTCGGTGTGCCGTCAGCGGCGAAGCGGGCGAGCGGGAACTCGGCGAGCCACATGAGCAGCATCATCGCCGAGCCTGCGACCGCGCTGGCCCGGAGCGCGACTCCGAGTGTCACTGCGGCGCCGACGCCGAACAGGCCGAGCATGAACAGCCAGTCCGCCCACCAGGTGCCCGCGATGGCGTGGAACGCGGTGGTGAACGGGCCTGCGTCGACGGAGCTGAGGAAGCCCTTGGTGGGCGACCCGCCCGCGATCCAGGCCTTGGCGCCCGGCGTGGCGTAGCCCAGCCCGAACAGCTTGTCCAGGAACGCCCACAGGAAGATCAGGCCGATGGCGATGCGCAGCACCGCCAGCGCCTTGGCCTGCGCACCGGCCGGGGCGTACACGGTGTCGGCGGAACGGCCGGTCTTTGCGGCTGGGATGCGAGTGGTCATCGCCCTCTCCTTGGGTTCGTACGTTGCAGGGATAGCCTCCCGCGGCGATCAGCGCCGTACGTCGGGAGAACCGCCCGCTTTCGCAGGGCCGAAGGTCACCGGGATAGCCGCCCGACCAGGGCCGATCGGCGCGTCGGCGCGGGACCCCCCTACGACTTCGCTCGGCGATCGGGGCGCGGACGCCGGGCCGCGGCGCGCGTCGAGGCCGGACCGGAGAACACGGCGCTGACGCCGATCATGAAGCCGAAGTCGTACCAGTTTCCGTTGTTGTGCACCTCGTAGATGCTGACGTGGTCGGTGAACAGCGAGATGAGGAACGTGATCGGGCTGATCAGCCCCTGCCAGAGGCCGAGCCAGAAGCCCGCGGCGCCGGGAGCGGCGGCCACCGCGGGGTTGGGGCCCGCGGCGCAGGCCGTCAGCACGAACGCCGCGAGGGTCAGCGCGGCGGCGAACCAGAACGTCGGACGGAACGTCGACATGCGGAACATGGCGTGCCTCAGATCGGGAGAAAGAAATGCCGGGGTGGGCGCCGATGAAGGCGCCGACCCCGGCCGCGGCCCGACTGTCCGCTCCCCAGCGACTGTCGGGATGTCCACCATTCTACAAGATCGACTGATCGCGCGATCATTCTCGCGATCGCGTTGACGCAGTTCTAGGGCCGAAAGTCCCTGATCTGTCAGCTATCTTCGCGGCGGTCGGTCGTCGGCGGAACCGGGGCGCCCGGATCGGCGTCCTCAGGGGCCGCGGTATCCGCGGCGACGAGGGGGACGGGCGTGTGCGCGCACCGGTCGCCGCGCCGGGTGCGGGAAACCCTGGCGATGCGCTGGTCGATCCGGTCGACGAGCAGGTCGGCCGCCTCCCGGGGGGTCGCGCCGTCCGCGTGCGCGTGCACGGCGACGCCCGCGAGCCGGACCGAGGCGCGCGCGGTGACCGGCCGTTCGCGGGCCGGATCCGCGTGCCGCACCACCCGCACGTGGGCGTGCACGGCAGCTCGTCCGGTGTGGGCGAGGACGACAGCGATCTTCTGTTGGAGGTACTCGACGAGATCGGGCGCGATGCTCCCGCTGAGCTCGACGACGGCGGGGAGTTCCGGCAGCGCGATCGGGGTGCGTTCGGAAGTGCTCATGCGTCGAGCCTCTGGCGGAGCGCGCGGGGCGACCAGGGCCTGCCGGCCCGCCCGCAGCGGACCGGAAGGCCCACGCCCCCGGGAAGCGCGGAGCTTGAGTCGGGTGGCCCCCGATCCCGGGGCCATCGGCACTGTGCCGCCCGCGCGCGCTTCGGCTTCGCTGGCTACAGAGACCGTCAGCCCGGCTGCCGTGGCCCGACCGAAGGAACTTCTCATGCGAGTACGCGACGTCATGTCCATGCCTGCCGTCGTGGTCACACCGGAGACACCGGTGAAACACGCTGCGGAGCTGCTCGACGAGCGTGGCTTTACCTGCCTTCCCGTCGTCGACTCCGACGGCAAGCTGGTCGGCGCGGTCAGCGAGGCGGACCTGCTGATGAACCGGTTCCCGCCCGACCCGCGCATCCCGCTCGTCGAGCGGCGCGAGCGGGAGGCCGGTGCCGCGGTGTGCGACGTGATGTCCGAGGAGGTGCTGACCGCCGACCCGCAGGATCAGGTGTCGGACCTGCTGGCTGTTCTGCACACCTCCGGACACCGGTCGGTACCCGTTGTCGAGGCGGGCCTCGTGATCGGCGTCGTCACCTATCGCGACCTCGTGCACGCACTGGCCCGCGACGACAGCCTGATCGCCGCGGACGTCCAGCGCAGGCTGGACCTCTACGGCAGTCCCGGCCGGTGGACGGTGAGCGTGCACGACGGCGAGGTGACGCTCGGCGATGCGTCCGCCGATCCGGTGGCTCGCAGCGTGGCCCTGCGGGTGGCCGAGTCCGTGCTCGGTGTCACGCGCTGCCGCTTCGTCGGCTGACGCGCCGGGCGCGCTGCTCGACCGCTACCGGGCGTCCTTGCGCCGCAGCTCGGTGGCGTAAACGGCGGCTTCGGTTCGTCGGGACATGCCGAGCTTGTGCAGCAGCGACGAGACGTAGTTCTTCACGGTCTTCTCCGCCAGGAACATCTCGGCCCCGATCTGGCGGTTGGTGAGGCCGTCGGCGATGAGCTCGAGGATGCGTCGCTCCTGCGGGCTGAGCGAGGCGAACCTCGGGTCCTGCGGCTCTTCGCCCTTGCGCAGGCGGTCGAGGACGAGGGCCGTCGCCTTCGGGTCGAGCAGCGAGCCGCCTGCGGCGATCGCGCGGACCGCACCGACCAGATCCACGCCCGCCACCTGCTTGAGCAGGTACCCTGAGGCGCCCGCCATGATCGCGCCGAAGAGGGCCTCGTCGTCGGAGTACGAGGTGAGCATGAGGCAGGCGGGCGGCGGGCTGACCGCCGAGCGGATCTCGCGGCACACCGACACCCCGTCGCCGTCAGGGAGCCGGACGTCCAGAACCGCTACGTCGGGGCGCAGCGCCGGGATGCGTGCGAGCGCCTGCGCCGCGGTGCCCGCCTCGCCGATGACCGTGATGTCGTCCTCGGTTTCCAGCAGCGCAGCGATGCCTCGCCGGACGATCTCGTGATCGTCGAGCAAGAACACTGAGATGGTCACGGGCGCACCCTTCCTGGTATCTGCGATCACGGTAGCGACGGTGGGTAGACCCGACCCCATGCGGAGGACCCCCCGAACAGGGCCGAACGACCCCAGGGCACCCGGCGATCGGTCAGCTGCGGTGGATCCGAACGGTCACGTTCATGCCGGGAACCAGCTGGAGACCGCGGGTGTCGGTGATCGCCACCCGAACGGGGACGACCTGGCTGAGCTTTTGGAACTCGGCCGTCGCCGAGGAGGTGGGCAGCGGCTCGGTGGCGCCAGCGGTGCTGCGCCGGATGTCGTCCACCGTCCCGGCGAGCCTGGTGCCGGGGAAGGCGTCGACGTCGATGTCGACGCGCTGCCCGATCCGCACGTCGTCGGCGACGGACTCGTCGACCCTGGCCAACACCCGTACCTGGGTGAGGTCGGTCGCAACGGCGAGCTGGGTCCCGGTGGTGACGTAGGTCCCCGCCGTCACGTCCGCGTCGACCACGGTGCCGTTGGCGGGTGCCCGCACCAGCATCTGCACCCGGGAGAAGCCGCTCCCGATCTCGACGCGGCCGACCGGCTCGTCCTTGTGCACGACGCTGCCGAGGGCGACCCTCCAGTCCTTGAGGGTGCCGGTGGCGGGCGACCGGATCGGGAGCGCGTCACCGTCGATGCGGGCATCGTCGGTCGTGATGTAGACGCGGGCGTTGCCGATGGAGTAGGCGCCTGCGAGGGCCGAGGCGACGACGACCACCGCGGGGAGGGCGATGAGCGCGCGCCGTGTCCGGCGGGGCAGCCGCCCCTGCCTGCGGCGCAGCGTTGTGGCGGCCAGCGCGAGGGCCGCGAGCGCGGTGCCAGCCATGACCGCCAGGTCACGCAGGAGATCGTCGGTGACGATCGACGTCGAACCGACCACGGTGAGGGCGTCGATGTCGTAGGTCAGCGGCAGGACGTCGCTCACGTGCTGCAGCCACTCGGCCATCTGGGAGCGCGGCACGAACAATCCGCCGAGCAGGATCTGCGGCATGACGATGGCGGGCATGAACTGGACGGCCTGGAACTCGCTCGTCGCGAAGGCGCTGGCCAGCAGTCCGACCGCCATGCCCATGGTGGCGCCGAGCACGGCGATGCCGATGACCAGCGTGGGGCTCCCGGGTGTGGTGAGCCCGAGCGGGCCGTAGACGACGGCGCAGGTGACCCCCGCCTGTGCGGCGGCGGCCGCCGCGAAGGCGACGCCGTAGCCCAGGAGCAGGTCGAGCTTGGACATCGGGGTGGTGAGCAGCCGCTCCAGCGTGCCGCTCGTGCGTTCGCGCAGCATGGCGACGCTGGTGACCAGGAACATCGTCGTGAACGGGAAGATGCCGAGCAGCGACAGCGCGAGCCGGTCGAAGGTGGGCCGCGAGTCGATCATCTCGTGGGTCAGCGCGAGCAGCGCGCCGGGCACGATCAGCAGCAGGGCGACGGTGCGTCGGTCGCCGAGCAGCTGCCGCAACACCCGCCCTGCCGTCGCGGCGACGATCCGCAGGGTCATGGCGCCCGCTGCCGGACGAGGCGCAGGAACGCCCCTTCGACGTCCGCCGCGCCGGTGGCGGCCTCCAGCGCGGCGGGCGACGCGTCGGCGACCAGGCTGCCCTCGCGCATGAGCAGAAGCCGGTCGCAGCGACTGGCCTCGTCCATGACGTGGCTGGAGACGAACAGCGTCGTGCCCGCGGCGGCGAGCGCGTGGAAACGGTCCCAGAGGTCGCGGCGCAGCACCGGGTCGAGGCCGACGGTCGGCTCGTCGAGGACCAGGACGTCCGGCCGGGCGAGGAGGGCGCACGCGAGGGAGACCCTGGCCCGCTCGCCGCCCGACAGCGTGCCGACCTTGCGGGTGGCCATGTCGGCGAGCGCGACGTCCACGAGGGCGGCGTCGGCCGACGCCGCGGAGACGCCGTACAACGCCGCGTAGTAGCGCACGTTCTCCCGGGCCGTCAGGTCGGTGTAGACCGACGCCCCCTGGGTCACGTAGCCCACGCGATGGCGCAGCGGCGGCGACCCCGCGGGAAGGCCCAGCACCTCCAGGGTGCCCGCCGTGATCCGCGCGACGCCGACGACGCAGCGCATGAGCGTGGTCTTGCCGCAGCCGCTCGGCCCGAGCAGGCCGGTCACCTGCCCGGCGGGCACCGCGAACGTGAGGCCGCGCAGGATGCGCCGTCCCCCGAGCTCGACGACGAGCTCGCGGGCGACGATCGCGCGGTCCATGGTCGGTTCCTCCTCAGGCTCGACACGCCGACCGGCATGTGCACGTTCCCCGGCGTCGACCGGCCGCGGCAAGAGGCCAAGGTCCCCGGCGAGCATGTCCGGCGCCGGTCCCGTGTGGACGAGACCAAGGACCTTGCCCGTCGGGTCCTTGCGCCGCTGCCGCCGTACATCGCGGCGGAGGAGCGTTGTGCCGAACTACGACGAAGACGAGGTGATCGCGATGCCCGCGCACGTGGGCGACTGGCTGGTGATGCCCGCCGATCCCGACGGGGCACACGTCCGTCGCGGCCAGGTCGTCGCGCTGCCGCATCCCGACGGTTCGCCTCCCTACCGGGTTCGATGGCTCGACGACGACCACGAGTCGCTGCTGTTCCCGCCGCCCGGCACGCAGCTGCAGTGCCCCGCGCCAGTGCGCAACGGCAATGCGTCGGCCTCGTGAGGTCGCCGTGCTGCGGCGGCCGACGGACCTCCTGGAGGACGTCGTCGCCTGGCTGCTCGGCGCCGCGGCGGTCCTCGCGTGCGGGATCGCCCTCGTCGCAGCGTTGACCGGGTTCACTGCCGGGCTCCAACGCTCGCACGTCGAGACGGCCACGCGGACGCCCGCCGTCGCGACCGTGGCGGCCGATGCGCGGTCCGCCCCGGTGAGCGTGCACGGCATCGCGCAGCTGCGCGCTTCCGCGACCGTCACGTGGACGGCTCCCGACGGGACGACCGGCATGGGCACCGTCCTCGTCCCGCCGGGCACCGCGGCAGGCGCGGCCGTCCCGATCTGGGTCACGCGTGACGGCGCCGTGACGAATCCACCGATCTCGCCCGCATACGCCCTCGGCGCGGGCTTGGCGAGCGGTCTGGCCGTGCTGGTGCTGGGCGCCGGGCTCATCTCCGGTGCGTGGTTCGCCGTCCGAAGGGCGACGTCGGCGATCAACGCCTGCGCGTGGGACCGGGAGTGGGCGCTGCTGGAGCCGCAGTGGCGGAACCTGCTCCCGTGACGGAGCGAGGACAGGCAACGCAGGAACGAGTTGAGGAGGTGGCCCGATGCTGGCCAAGGATGTGATGAGCAGCAACGTGATGACCGTTCGACCGCACTTGCCCGCGCGCGTCGCCGCAGCGTTGCTCGTCGCCAACGGCTTCGCAAGCGCGCCGGTGGTCACCGCGGAGGGGCTGCTGCGCGGGATCGTCACCGAGGCGGACTTGATGCGCGGTCAGCCGATCCCGGATCCCGACCAAACCGACGACGAGCCCGCCCCCGACACCACCGCGGGCGAGGTCATGACGCCCGAGCCGGTGACCATGCGACCCACCGACGACCTGGCCGATGTCGCCGCCGTGATGCTCGCGAACGGGGTGCGGTCCGTTCCCGTCGTCGAAGACGGCAGGCTGGTGGGCATCATCAGCCGTCGCGACGTCCTGCGGTGCGTCGCACGACGCGAGCTGGTGGCGAAGGGCATCGACCCCGAGTCGCGGCGCCCGACCATGGGTCTCGCCGATCGGGACCTCCGGCCCTGACGCATCGGCGCCCGCTTGGCGAGACTCGATCCATGACGGCGGAACTGCTGGTGACGGGTCTGGCCGAGCATCATGCCCGGACCGACATCGCGCTGTTGAACGAGCTGGCGTCGGCTGCCGTCGGCCATCCCGGCGGCCGTCCATGGCGCCTCTGGCCGGTCGACAACGGCATCGAGATCAGAGCCGAGCGCAAGCGTGGCGCACTGCCGTCCACGATCGGCGAGCGCACCGTGCGGATCACGGCAGGGGCCGCGTTGGCGAACCTCCGACTGGGAATCGCCGTGCTGGGCCACCGACCGGTCGTGACCCTCCTGCCGACCGCGACGCGCGCGTACGGCCTCGCCGTCATCCGGCGGGGCGAGGACCGCGAGCCGACGCAGGCGGAGCTGCGGCTGTTCGCGGCGATTCGGCCGGTCGGGCGGTTCCTGCCGCCGCCGGGGGACCTTCCGGTTGCCCCCGCGCTCGTCCAGCGCCTGCGGGCCGCCGTCGAGACCGAGGGCCTGTGGCTGCGCAGCGTCGACGACGTCGACCGCGAGCGGCTCGCCCGCCGCATCACCAAGATCGCGGACCTTCCGCCGCAGGCGCGGCTCATGGCGATCGGCAGCAACCACGACGTCCCCGTCGAACAGCTGCGGGCCGGGTTCGCGCTGCAAGGCCTCGTCCTCACGGCCAGGACACTCGGCGCCACGGCCACCGTCCTCGGATGGCCTGCGGATCTGGTCGACGCCGCACCGCTTCCGGCCTCCCTCTCGGCACATGGGATGTGGCCGCTGTTGCTCGTCGGCATCGGCATGCCTGCGTGTCACCCGCAGACCCCTGAGGGCGCGCCCGAGCTGGCGCGTTAGCCGCCCCACTCAAGCGACGGAAGCCCTTCGCGGCCGGGGCAGTTCAAGCGACGGAAGGTGCGCCCTTCGCGGCCGGGGCGGGCATCAGCAGGTCGGTGACGGCGCGCCGTGGGGTGGTCGGCACCGGCCATCCGCGCCCGATGCGCAGCACCACCCGCGGGCTGTGGCTTCCGCGGATCAGGAGGCGCAGCTGGTCGCGCGTCTGCTCCACCTCGACCACCTGGGACAGGAACGAGACGGCCAGCCCTTCGACCGTTGCGGTCAGCAGAACGTGCTGCATGGCCTGCCCCGCCGTGACGTCGGCGGAGCCGCCGAACGTGTACGGGGAGATCACCGCGATCGCCGGATCCTGTTCAAAGCGGGTCCCCACGGCCGCGGTGGACCGGCCGCGGCCTGCGGTGAAGTCCCGCTTGACCCACGTCTCGTGTGCTGAAGGACGCTGTTCGTTGGCGTAGGCGGGTACCCCGTCGTCCCTGCCCTCCGTGACCGCCGTCCAGCGTTCGGCCTCCGCCCGGAACGCCGGGTCCGCCTGCTGGATCGTGTGCGCCTGCGCGTTGAGGTGCGCCAGTGCGTCACGTTCGCCCCGATTCTCGACGAAGTGCAGCCAGGCGCTCTCCTCGATCGCGGCGCGGCGCAGCGCGTTGCGCTCACCCGCGCTGACCGGCTCGTCGTTGAACGGCCTGCGGTTGGTGTGCCGCTTCGGCACCGCGGCCAACAGCCGGAGCTGGGCCGGTGTGGGCGCCTTGCGGCCGCCGTAGCGGACGGACGCGAGGAAGTCGGGCCGCTCGGGGTCGGCCGGAAGCGTCACCAGCGGCCGCACGCCGCACCCCTGCAGCGCGAGCCGCAGGTTGTAGAGGGCGGCGCCGCAGGCGACCCGCAGTTCGCGGCCGGTGGGATCGGCAACGGGGAGCGCGCGCTCGGGGTCGGACCAGAGCTCGATCACGTCGGGTTGCACGCGGAACCGCCACGGCTGGGTGTTGTGCACCGACGGCGCCCGGCCCGCTGCGGTGAGCAGGTGCGTGACCTCGTCGGCGCTGAGTCCTAACGCTGGGGTGACGGCTGCCATGAGCCCCAATATGGCGGCGGGGACGGCACGGCGTTACGGCCGAACGGCCTGCTGACGGCCCGTGGACGTCCCGGGCATGATGGGGCGGCGATCAATCGATGCTGGCGGAGAGGCGATGACCGGTGTGACGGATTCGGGGACCGGTCGGGCCATGCCGAACCTGTTGTCGGGGCTGCGGCTCGACGAGCTGCTGCGCGAGGTGCAGGACCGGATCGCGGAGATCGCCGCCACCCGCGACCGGATGCAGGGCCTGCTCGACGCCGTTCTCGCCATCGGGACGGGTTTGGAGCTCGACACCACCCTGCGGCGGATCGTGGCGGCCGCGGTCGATCTCGTCGAGGCCCGCTACGGCGCGTTGGGCGTCCTCGGCGCGGACGGTGGCCTCTCCCGGTTCCTCTACGTCGGTATCGACGACGAGACCCGCGCCAAGATGGGGAAGCTGCCCGAGGGCAGGGGCCTCCTCGGCCAGCTGATCGTCGACCCGCGCCCGTTGCGCCTCGCCGACATCGGCGCCCACGAGGCCTCGGCAGGGTTCCCCGCCCACCACCCGCCGATGCGATCGTTCCTCGGTGTGCCCGTCCGGGTGGGTGACGCCGTGTTCGGCAACCTGTACCTCACCGAGAAGGCGGGCGGCGCCGAGTTCACCGCCGCCGACGAGGTGGTGGTCGAGGCGCTGGCGGCGGCAGCGGGCATCGCCGTGCAGAACGCGGACCTGTTCGAGCAGACCCGGCTGCGGCAGCGGTGGTTGGAGGCGACCGCCGAGATCAGGACAGAGCTGCTGTCCGGGGCCACCGACGAGGACGCGCTGCGGCTCGTGGCGCAGCGGACGTTGGAACTCACCCACTCGGCGACAACGGTGATCGTGCTCGGCCCCGCCGCCGATGGCAGCTTCACCGTAGGCGCCCGGCGTGGGATGGACGAGGACGTACTCGGTCAGCGGATCGAGCCCGGCCACCCGCTGCTGAGCGAGGTCGTCGACGGACGGGTGGCGCTGATACGGGAGACGACGGCAGGGCTGCTGACCGACAGCACGGCAGAGGCGATGTTCGGCCCGATCGTGGCGGTGCCGCTGCAGACCCAGGACTCGGTCATTGGTGTGCTTGTCGCCCTGCGCAACGCCGACGACCTACCGTTCCAGCCCGCCGAGGTGCCGCTGCTGACCTCCTTCGCCGAGCAGGCGACGCTGGCGCTCGAGCTGGGCGAGAAGAACCGGGCCCAGCGCCAGCTCGACGTGTTCGCCGACCGCGACCGGATCGCCCGCGACCTGCACGACCACGTGATCCAGCGGCTGTTCGCGACCGGCCTACAGCTGCAGAGCACGTTGCGCCGCTCGCCTGATCCGGTCATGCAGCAGCGCATCCAGCAGGCGGTCGAGGATCTGGACACCACCGTGCGCGAGATCCGCACGTCGATCTTCGACCTGCACACGACCACCGCCGACAACGCGGACAGCCTGCGCCGCAGGATGCTGGACACCGCGGCCGAGGCGGCAGCGGGATCAAGGTTGTCCCCGTCGGTGCGCATCTCCGGACCGGTCGACACGCTGGTGCCGCCCGATGTCGGCGCGCACGCCATCGCCGTGGTCCGCGAGGGGATCAGCAACGCCATTCGCCACGGCCGGGCCCAGACGGTGACGTTGACCGTCGACGCGGGCGACGACCTGCTCCTCGAAGTCCGCGACGACGGCGTGGGCATCGACCCCGATGCCGCCCGCAGCGGCCTACGCAACCTGGCCGACCGGGCGCAGGAATGCGGTGGTGAGCTGAAGGTGCGGCCGGACGAGCCCGCAGGCACGCGCCTGAGCTGGCGGGTCCCCCTGCCCGGCGGCCCGTAGCCGACCGGTGGTCAGCCCACCCGCAGCACGCCGTTCCACGCGTCGACGGCCTCCGTGACGCAACGGTCGAGGGTGGCCCTCGTGTCCACGACGACGGCGTCCGGCCAGGGGTCGGCGGCTGTGGCCATCGCCGCGGCGATGTCGGCCGTCGCGTCGGAAGCGGTGGGCCCCCGGCTGTGGATGCGCCGCGTGGCCACCTCGGCGGGGGCGCGGCACTGGAGCGCGATGAGGTCGCTGGACAGCCGGGCGGCAAGGGCGCCCGCGGCCGCTCGGTGCCTGCTGCTCGTCCACGAGGCGTCCACCACCACCGACTCACCACGCGCGAGGAGCGCGTCCGCCCGTTCCAGCAGATGCCGGTAGAGGGCCTCGGTGTGCTCGGTGCTGTAGGGGCCCTCCCGGAATTCGGCAGTCGCGGAGTCGGTGGGATCAAGGCCCGCCAGCTCCTTGCGGACGCGGTCCGAGGACAGCAGCACCGCTCCGCAGCGGTCCGCCAGCGCGCCCGCGATGGTGGACTTCCCGGTGCCGGGAAGGCCGCCGACGAGCGCCAGCCGCACCGCTCCGCGACGCAGGTGCGTGCGTGACAAGTCGGCGTACCGGACCGCGGCCTCGGCGTCGGCGCGCGCACCGGTCTGGTCGTGGCGCAGACACGCCACCTTGGCCCGCACGAGGGCGCGGTAGGCGATGTAGTGGTGGCGCAGCGAGGCGGGCGCCGGGTCGCCGGAGAACTCGGCGTACGCGTCGAGGAAGGCCGCGCCGAGGTCGGGTCGACCGAGCCGTTCCAGGTCCATTGCCAGGAACGCGACGTCGTCGAGGGCGTCGACGTGGCGGAGGTGGTCGTCGAAGTCGAGGCAGTCCAGGACGCGCGGGCCGTCATGGAGGCAGAACACGTCGTCGGCGATCAGATCGCCGTGTCCGTCCACAACCCATCCGTCCGCGCATCGTCGCGCGAGGAGCTCGCCCCGTCCGGCCACGAACCGGGTCGCCAGCCGATCGATCTCGTCGACGAGGCCGTGGGGGAGTGGCGCACCCTGGTAGCAGCCGAGCTCCGCGACGTTGGCCCGCCAACGCCCACCCAGCGCCGCCGCGGCGCCGTCGACCGCGATGCCCGGCCCCCGTCCGGCGCGCGTGTGGAAGGCCGCCATCAGGCGGGCGAGGTCGCACAGGGCGTTCTGCACCGGCGCGCCCGCCAGAACCAGGGTCGACAGCCGCCGGTCGGCAGGCATGCGACGCATCACGAGCACGGTCTCTGCGGGCTGGGCCGGGCCGGAGAACCGGCCGAGGCCCAGGTAGACGTCCGGCGAGATCCTGCGGTTGAGCTCCAGCTCCCTGCGTAGGGCGGCGGCCCGCCGATCAGGTGTTGAGAAGTCGAGGAACGCGGTCCGCACCGGCTTCTTGGACTTGTAGGCGCGATCTCCGACCAAGACCACCAGCCCGGCGTGGGTCTCGACGATCGACGGTGCCGTGTCCCAGTACGGCGCGCCTTCGGCGTCCGACATGATCGCTCCTCTGGTCTGCCCCGATGCTTGCTTTCCACGCGCAGGCCGACCAGGGCCGTACGTCGCGGCGGAGGGGACCTTCGGCTCCGCTCGGGCCGTCAACCGTCCGGGACCACCGACTGCCACCGACAGGGCTTCGGCCCGTCGCGCGGCAGCGGGCCGTGCGCGGATCGTCGTGGCGGGTGGGCCGTCGCAGGCGTCGCCCGGGAAGGAGCGCGGAGATGAAGAGGAACGGCACGTTCGTAGCGGGGGCGGGGCACGCGCCCACCTCGGACGGCCCCGTCGACGACGCTCAGCAGGACGCCGGTCGGCCGACGGACCCGTTCGCGGGCTATCCGCACGACTTCCTGCGCGAACTCCGCGCGGCGGGCCTGGCCCGCCCCGGCACCGGACCGGTCGTGACCGACGCCGACCTCGCGCCCTTGCCGCCCGCGGCGCAGCGGTACCTCCGGTTCATGGGCGTGGTGGGCCTGCCACGCCAGACCGCCGTGCTGGTGCGCTGGACCGGCCGGTTCCGGCTGCGGCCCGACGGCCCCTGGCTCGCCTGCGAGGCGTGGCAGTACAACACGGCGGATCCCGTCGCGCGCCTGTTCCGGATGCGCCTGCACCGCGGGCCGCTGGCCATGAAGGGTTGGGACGTCTACCGCGACGGCCACGGCCGGATGCACGGCACCTTGCTGGGGTTGCTGCCCATCGCCAAGGGGTCGGGGCCGCGGTTCGACACGAGCGAGCAGGTCACCTGGCTGGACGATGCCGCGCTGCTCGCCCCCTCGATGCTGCTGCAACCCGCGGTGTCGTGGAGCGCGGGGGCAACACCCGACACGTTCTCGGTGGCCCTCACCGACGCGGGCCGAACCGTCGAGGTCACGGTGCAGGTCGACGAGGCAGGTGCCCCGCGCGACGCGTACACCGACGACCGCTACGCCGACCTGCCCGGCGGCCTGGTGCGCGCCCGGTGGAGCACACCCGTCGACGGGTGGACCACGGTCCGCGGGCACCGCGTGCCGATCGCGGCCCACGCGCTCTGGCAACTGGCGGGCGGACCGTTCCGCTACGCCGAAATGGCGCCGGTCGACATCGTCGCCGACCCCGGGTGACATCGTCGACGGCCGACCGCCCCGCCCGGCTCAGTGCTCGGCCGGGGTCGGGCGGAGCCGTACGAGGTCGGCGATGGGCCGTCGTGCGGTGGCGGCGGAGGGCAGCCCGCGGCGGACTTGGAGCACGGCCTGCGGCGGCCGGGTGCCCCCGATGAGCCAGCCGAGCTCCTCGCGGGTGCTGCGGACCTGGACGACATGGGGAACGAACGACACGCCGAGACCCGCGACGGTCGCGGTGAGCAGCACCCGCTGCAGGGCCTGGCCTGCCTGGACGTCGCCGCGGTCGCCGTTCGCCTGACCGAGCACGACCGCGACCACCGGACCCGCCTTCGGGTCGGACGCAACGGACCGCGCCCGGACGGACCCATCGTCGGGGGGCCACCACGGGATGGGCAGCGGGCCGCCGACCGCGGCAGGCACGCCGTCGTCGCGCCCGGGCCCGGTCGTGGTCCAGCGATCGAGCTCGGCCCGGAACGCGGCGTCGGCCAGCCGCTGGTCGTGCACCCGCCGCGCGCTCTCCAGCAGCGCCGCCCGCTCGGCTTCGTCGTCGATCACGTGGATCCAGGCACCCTCCGCGACAGCGGCCCGACGCAGGGCGTTCACCTCGGCCGGGCTCGGTGGGCTGTCGGCCGAGGTGCGTCGGTCGGTGCGTCGTCGCGGCACCGCGTCCAGCAGCCCGGCAAGCTCCGGTGTCGCGGCCTTCCGACCACCGTGGCGGATCGCGGCGAGGAGATCGGGCCGGTGGGCGTCGGGCAGGATCGTGACGAGTGGCCGGATGCCGTTGCCGTGCAGGGCGAGCCGGAGGTTGAACAGCGCAGCGCCGCAGGCGATCCGCATCCCCCGACCGGTGGGGTCGATCACCGGCAACGCCCGGCTCCGCTCCGCGTACAGCTCGATCGCCGCGGGCGTGACCGCGAAGCACCACGGTTGGCTGTTGTGCAGGGACGGCGCGCGCCCCGCGGTCACGAGCATCATCTCGACCTGGCCGCCGGTCAGACCGAGGGCCGGGGCGATCCCGCTTGTCATCTCCTGGTCACGAGGTCGTGAGCAGGGCGATGGCGTTCACCGTGCACCGACCGTCGGTGATCATCGATCCTCCGCGCGCGAATCGTCGATCGTGGCGTCGACGGGCAGCCGTGGCGTGGCGGGCAACGGAGCAGGCGGTGCCCATCCGAACCGCAGCAGCAGCTGCGGGGACAGCGTGCCTTCGAGGACCTCGTCGCGCAGGGCCGTCCGCGTCGCCTCGACCTCCAGGATCTCGCTCAGCGGGCAGGTGGCCAGCCCGGCCTGCGTCGCGTACAGGAGGACGGCGCTGAGCGCCTCGCCTGCGCGCAGCTGCGAGAGGCGGTCGTCGGACGCGGTGCCCAACACCGCGAGGAGTCCGCCGTCGAGCGTGTCCTGGTCCTGCTGCGCGACCGTCCCGGACGGGAACAACCGGTTCGTCCCGTTGCCCTCGACGCCGCGCAGCAGGTTCGCCACGGGAACGCCGTCATCAGAGGCGACGCGACCGGTCCACAGGACGGTCTCGGTGTGGTACGCGGGCAGCGCGGCGTGGGCGGCAGCGGCAGCCATGACGGCTTGCTCGATCCGCGCGCGAGCGCCGCCTGCCGTCATCGGCCGCAGGGTCGCACCCTGCTCGGCGGCCCTGCTGATGAGCTCGGTCACCAGCAGGGAAGGCACCTCCCAGTCGGAGTAGCGACGCCGGTCGCTGCGCCGTGCCACGATCGCCGCTGCGAGGCCGAGATCGGGCTCGGCAGGCACCCGCGGTCGCAGCTCGACGGCCGCGACGTGGTCGGGCTCGTCGGGGTTCGGGAACCGGTGGACGGTCGCGCGCAGCCCCGAGGCGGCCAGTGCGACGCGCAGGTGGTGGAGCACGGCGCCGAGGCTGACGAGCAGGTCCCGGCCGTCGGCGTCGGTCACCGGCAGCCACCGCTGCACGTCGGCGTACAGGTGGACGGTGCGGTCGCCGATGCGCCACCGCCAGGGCTGGCTGTTGTGCACGGAGGGGGCGCGCGTGGCCAGCTCGACGGCGCTGCGCACCGTCCGACGGTCGACGTAGTTGACGCTCATCGAATACTCCTCAATGGATCCGTTCCAGCCGCTCACCGCTCCGGGAGGGTGCGCGCGACGTGCTCGACGAGATCGATCGTGCGCTGGGCGTAGCCCCACTCGTTGTCGTACCAGCCGAAGACCTTCACGAGGTCCTCGCTGACGAGGGTGAGGGCGCCGTCGACGACGCAGGACGCCGGATCCCCGAGCACGTCGCTCGAGACGATCGGGTCGGTCGTGTACCGCAGGATGCCCTTCAGCCTGCCCTCTGCGGCGGTGATGAAGGCCTGCTCGATCTGCTGCGTGGTCGCCGGTTCCCGCAGGAGCAGCGTCAGGTCCACGAGCGAAACGTCGGCGACGGGCACCCGCACGGCGACCCCGTCGAGCCGCCCTGCGAGCTCCGGGATGATCTTCGTGATCGCCCGCGCCGCGCCGGTGCTGGTCGGGATCATGTTGGTGGCCGCCGAGCGGGCTCGGCGCAGGTCCTTGTGCGGGGCGTCGATGAGGTTCTGGTCGCCGGTGTAGCTGTGCACGGTGGTCAGCAGGCCGCGCTGGATGCCGAACGCCGCGTTCAGCACCTCCACCATCGGGGCGGCGCAGTTCGTCGTGCAGGAGGCGTTGGAGATCAGGTGGTGGTTGGCGGGCTCGTAGACGTTGTCGTTCACGCCGAGGACGATGGTGGCGTCGAGGTCGGTGCCCGGCGCCGTCAGCACCACCTTCCTGGCCCCCCGGGCGATGTGCGCGCCCGCACTCTCGCGGGTCCGGAAGCGGCCGGTCGCCTCGACCACGACGTCGACGCCGAGGCCCGCCCAGTCCAGGTCCTCGGGCTTCGCCTGGCCGAAGACCCGGATCGACTGCCCGTTGATGCTCAGGGTGTTCTCGTCGGCCTCGATCGTCGCGGCCCACGGGCCGTACGTGGAGTCGTAGCGCAGCAGGTGGGCCAGTGTCGGCAGCGGAGCCACGTCGTTGATGCCGACGACCTCGATGGGGGTGTCGGACCGTTCGATGATCCCGCGCAGCACAGCGCGCCCGATGCGCCCCATGCCGTTGATGCCCACTCGGACGCGCACGTCTCCTCCTTGGGAGTCCTCAAGCTTCCGCCGTCTGTTACGGCTGTCGTGAGGACTCATGCTTCGGCGATCGATGGCGCGTCGCCACGGGCCGACGGCAGTGCTCCTGCGGGTCGGTCGGCGCCGACACCGGGACCTCCGCCCCTGTCAGGGGCGGAGGTCCCGGCAGACGGTGCCGATCGACGCTGCTGCCGGGGTCTCGCTCCCTGACACGGTGGTGGGACAGCGGAGCCCGAGGAGGACTCGTCATGAGCGTTGCGGACGCCCCGACGTCTGCTGGCTCGGCGGAGGGCCGAACCCCTGCGGTTCGCGCGCTGCTCGCCGACGGCGCCATCGTGTGGATGCGCGAGGTGGACAGCTCGGACGTCGCGCTGGTGGCGCAGCTGTACCAACGGCTGCCTGCCGACGACCGGTTCTTCCGCTTCTTCAGCGCAGGTGTCGCGGCAGACGTGCCCGCGCTGCTGGCGCGGCGGCATCCGGGCGACGTGTCCATCGGCGCCTTCCGCGGCGAGGAAATCGTCGGTGTCGCGCACGCCGTGGTGACCGACGCCGACCCGGCCGCCGCGGAGATCGCGATGGCCGTTGCGCACCCGGACCAGGCACACGGCGTGGGCACCCTCATGCTGGAGCACCTGGCCTCCCGCGCGCGTGGACGGGGTGTCCGTCGGTTCGTCGCGGACGTGCTGACCGAGAACGGTCGGATGTGGCAGGTGATCACGGACTCGGGGTTGCCGGTCCGACGGCACGTCGCCGACTCGGTGACGCACGTGGATCTGGACCTGGCACCCGCCGACGGCTATCTCGACGCGCTGGCCGAGCGGGAGGAGCGGGCCGACGTCGCGAGCCTGTCCGCGGTGCTGCGTCCGCGCTCGATCGTGGTCGTCGGTGCGGGACGCAGCCAGGACTCGGTCGGGCGCGCGGTGCTGGCGAGCCTGGTCAAGGCCGGGTTCACCGGGCAGTTGGCGGCGGTGAACCCGAACGCCGAGGAGGTGTGCGGGGTCGTCTGCCGCCCATCGGTGGATGAGCTGACCCAGCCGGTTGACCTCGCGGTCGTGTGCGTGCCCGCCGCCGCGGTGCCGGAAGTGGCGCGGCAGTGTGGACGTGCCGGGGTGCGGGCGTTGCTGGTGATCAGCTCGGGGCTCTCGGCCGATCCCCGGCTCGCCGAGGGTCTGCTGGACGCGGTACGCGGTTACGACATGCGCATGGTGGGCCCGAACTGCGTCGGCATCTCCAACACCGACCCGTCCGTGCGGATGGATGCGACCTTCGCGGGCGCGGTACCCGTCGGGCACGTCGGCCTGGTCACCCAGTCCGGCGGGGTGACCATCGCGGTACAGGAAGAGCTGCGCCGGATGGGCCTCGGCGTCTCGACGGCGGTGTCCAGCGGCGACAAGTACGACGTCAGCGGCAACGACATGTTGTTGTGGTGGCACCACGACCTCGAGACCAGGCTGGCCGTCCTGTACCTGGAGTCCTTCGGCAACCCCCGCAAGTTCTCGCGATTCGCCCGACGGTTGGCCGAGCGGATGCCGGTGCTCACGGTGCGATCGGGCAGCTCGGCCGCGGGACAGCGGGCGGCCGCCTCGCACACCGCGTCGACGGCCACGCCGCGCGTCATCAGGGACGCCTTGTTCCGGCAGGCGGGTGTGCTGGCCGTTGACCGGCTCGACGAGCTCTTCGAGCTGGTCGCCGTGCTGTCGTGGCAGCCGCTGCCCGCAGGTCGCCGGATCGCCGTCATCAGCAACGCGGGGGGTGCCGGGGTCCTGGCCGCCGATGCGTGCGTGGCCAACGGGCTGGTCGTGCCGGAGCTGGATCCGCAGACGCAGGCGCAGCTGCGGAAGCTGCTGCCCTCGGGCGCGGCGGTCGCCAACCCGGTGGACACCAGCGCGCTCGTCCCGACCGCGGCCTTCGTGGCCGCGGTGGCGCTGCTGCGCCGCGATCCCGAGGTGGACGCCGTCCTCGCGGTGACCGTGCCGACGGCCCTTTCCGACCCGTTTCCCGGGATCGGCGAGGCGGCGCAGGCGTCGGGAAGCCCCGTGGTGGCGGTCCGGCTCGGCCAGGCCGAGCACGTACGGGGGCTCGCGGTGCCGGGGTCGGACGCGGTGGTGCCCGCGTTCGCCGATCCGGCGGCGGCCGCGGCGGCACTCGCGCACGCCGTCAGCCGGTCGTCGTGGCTGGCCCGACCCCGCGGTGGGCCGAGCCCGCTGACCGGAGTGGACCCCACGCACGCCGCGGGGCTGGTCGCCCGGCACCTTGCGGCGACGCCGCAGGACGGGTGGCTCGGACCGGACGACGTCCAGGAGGTCCTGCAGGCCTTCGGCCTGCCGGTGCTCCGCACGGTGCTCGCCGAGAACGCCGACCAGGCCGTCGCCGCCTTCCGCGCGGCAGGCCGCCCGGTCGCCATGAAGGCGGTGGCCGAAGGCGTGCTGCACAAGGCGGCCGCGGGCGGCGTGCGGCTGGGGCTGGCCGATGCTGCTGCGGTTGCGGCGGCGGCGGACGAGCTCGCCACCCACTTCGGGCCGCGGTTGCAGGGGCTGCTCGTGCAGCCGATGGCCGATCCCGGGCCTGAGCTACTGGTCGGGGTGACGAGCGACCCTGTGTTCGGTCCGCTCGTCACCGTCGGGCTCGGCGGCACCTCGACCGACCTGGTGGCCGACCGCGCGCACCGGCTGGTGCCGCTGACCGAAGTGGACGCCGCCGAGATGCTCGGGGACTTCAGGGCGGGCGGCCGCCTCTTCGATCCGCACCGCAGCCCGGTGCCCGACCGCGCCGCGCTCCTTGATGTGATCGTCCGGGTGGGGCGGCTCGCCGAGATGCTGCCCGAGGTGGTCGAGCTCGATCTCAACCCCGTGGTCCTCGGACCCACCGGATGCGTGATCGTCGACGCGCGGATCCGGGTGGCTCCCGCCCCCAGCGGGGATCCCGCGCTGCGCGCGCTCGAGCGGTGACGAGCCGGGTGACCAGCCGCTCAGCGCACGGGGGGAACCCGGCTGGAAATGCCGGTCGGCCACCACCTGCTCCGCGGTGGCCCGGCGGACGGGACCACCAGAAGCGGGCACCGCGCCCTGCTGAGCAGATCCACCGCGGGTGACCCGAGGACCAAGCCGAGCAGCGCACCCCGGCCCGACCGGCCGAGGACGAGCAGCTGGGCGCGCACGCTGAGCTCGCGCAGCAACGCGGTGGCGTAGTCCTGCGTGACGATCCGCTCGACCCGGACCGTCGGGTAGATGACGGTCCAGGCGGACAGGGCGAGGTCGAGGTCGCGACGCACCCGTTCCGTCGCGGGATCCACCGATTCCAGCGCTCCGGGTCCGGTGGTCCTGCGCCCCGTGCTCCCGAGGTCGACCCGCGCGTCGGTCCACGTCCGCACGGCGACGAGGCCGACGCACCGCTGGGTCGCCTCGCGGAAGGCCAGGTCGAAGACCTCTTCACCGGTCCACGGCGCCGCTCCCAGCACCACTGGGCCGTCGTCGGCGTCCCGATCGGGCACGACGACGACAGGCGAGTACGACGCCGCGACGAGCGCGGTGAGCCGTGCGCACGTCGCGGGCACGACCACCATGCTCGCCTCGGCCGACAGCGTCCGCAGCCGGTCGGGCATCGGGTGGCCGAGGTGACCGCGTGACACCCGGCTCACGACGGCCGCGAGGACGTCGGTGAACAGGGATCGGTCCGCGCCAGGCAACCGGTCGGGAGCGACGGCCAGGACGCACAGCGCAGCCCCGGTGCGACGCGCTTCGGCCGTGGCCCAGCGCAGCGCCCGATGGCCTGCGGCGCTTCGGTCGGTGCCCACCACCACCGCGCCGATCGGCACCCGAGCGTCGTTCACGATGTCGGGCCCTTTGGCTCTGCGTGGGATTCGAGGTTTACGCCTGCCACGCCCAATCGGCCACGTCCGGCGCGTCCGTCCCGTAGGTGTAGGCGTGGCGCCTGCACCGCAGCCGTTCGTCGAGCATGCGCTGGCGCAGCGCGGCATGGGTGACCGCGAGACCGGGCACCCGGTCGATCACGTCGGCGACCAGGTGGAAGCGGTCCATGTCGTTGCGCATCACCATGTCGAACGGCGTCGTCGTGGTGCCTTCCTCCTTGTACCCGCGGACGTGGATGTTGTGGTGGTTGTGGCGGCGGTAGGTGAGCCGGTGGATGAGCCACGGGTAGCCGTGGAACGCGAAAACGACCGGCTTGTCGGTGGTGAACAGGGCGTCGAACTCGCGGTCGGCCAGGCCGTGCGGGTGCTCCCGCGCGTCCTGCATGCGCAGCAGGTTCACCACGTTGACCACCCGCACCCTCAGCTCGGGCAGATGCCTGCGCAGCAGGGTGACGGCGGCCAACACCTCGATGGTCGGTACGTCGCCTGCGCAGCCCAGCACCACGTCCGGCTCGGCGCCCGCGTCGGAGGAGGCCCAGTCCCAGATGCCGATGCCCCGCGCGCAATGCGCGATCGCCTCGTCCATGGAGAGCCACTGCGGTTCGGGGTTCTTGCCCGCGACGACGACGTTGACCGTGTCGCGGGTGCGCAGGCAATGGTCCATCGTGACGAGCAGGGTGTTGGCGTCCGGGGGCAGGTAGGCCCGCACGACCTCGGGCTTCTTGTTGAGGACGTGGTCGAGGAACCCGGGGTCCTGGTGGGAGAACCCGTTGTGGTCCTGGCGCCACACGTGGCTCGAGAGCAGGTAGTTGAACGACGCCACCGGCTGCCGCCACGGGATGCTGCGGCTGGTCTCCAGCCACTTGGCGTGCTGGTTGAACATGGCGTCGATGATGTGGATGAACGCCTCGTAGCAGTTGAAGAGGCCGTGGCGCCCGGTGAGCAGGTAACCCTCCAGCCAGCCCTGGCACAGGTGCTCGGACAGCACCTCGACGACGCGCCCTGACTGGGCGACGTGCTCGTCGGTCGGCTCGATGTCGCCGAGGAACTGGCGGTCGGTGGCGTCGAACACGGCCTGCAGCCGGTTGGAGGCGGTCTCGTCAGGGCCCGCGATGCGGAACGTGCGCGGGTTCGCGCGGATGACGTCGGCGAGCCAGATGCCCAACGTCGCGGTGGCGGCCGCGGTCGCGCCGCCGGGCTTGTCGACGGCGACGCCGTACCGGGTGAAGTCGGGCAGGCGCAGGGCGCGCAGCAGCAGGCCGCCGTTGGCATGCGGGGTGGCGCTCATCCGGACGTCGCCCTCCGGCGCGCAGGCGGTGAGCTCCGGGAACGGCGTGCCGTCCTCGTCGAACAGCTCCTCGGGTCGGTACGCGCGCATCCAGGCCTCGAGCTGGGCCCGGTGCTCGGGGTTCTCCCGCGTCTCCGAGAGCGGCACCTGGTGCGCCCGCCAGGTGCCCTCGATGGGCACGCCGTCGACCTCGCGGGGTCCGGTCCAACCCTTCGGCGTGCACAGCACCAGAGCGGGCCAGCGGGGGCGGTCGACCTGTTCGCCCGCGGCGAGCTGCCGGGCGGCGTGCTCCCGGATGTGGGCGATCTCGGCGACGATCTCGTCGAGCGTGGCTGCCATCCGCTCGTGCACGGCCATGGGGTCCTCGCCGTCGAACCCGCCCTCGACGAAGTAGGGGTGATGGCCGTGCCCGGCCAGCTGCTGAAGCAGCTCGTTGCGGGTGATCCGGGCCATCACCGTGGAGTTGGCGATCTTGTAGCCGTTGAGGTGCAGGATCGGCAGCACGGTGCCGTCGTGCACGGGGTGGACGAACTTGTTGGCCTGCCACGACCCGGCGAGCGGGCCGGTCTCGGCCTCGCCGTCGCCGATGACGCAGGCGACGAGCAGGTCGGGGTTGTCGAACGCGGCGCCGTAGGCGTGGGCGAGGGAGTAGCCCAGCTCGCCGCCCTCGTGGATCGACCCGGGGGTCTCCGGCGCGGCGTGGCTGGGGATCCCGCCGGGGAACGAGAACTGCCGGAACAGCTCCTTCATCCCGTCGGCGTCCGGGGGGACCTGCGAGTACAGCTCGGAGTATGTCCCTTCCAGCCAGGCGGTGGCGACCACAGCAGGGCCGCCGTGCCCAGGGCCGGTGATGTACAGCGCGCGGAGGTCGTCGCGGGTGATCACGCGGTTGAGGTGCGCCCACAGGAAGGTGAGGCCGGGGGTGGTGCCCCAGTGGCCGAGCAGCCGTGGCTTGATGTGCTCGGGGACGAGCGGCTCGCGCAGCAGGGGGTTGTCCATCAGGTAGATCTGCCCGACAGCCAGGTAGTTCGCGGCCCGCCACCAGGCGTCGAGGGTCTTCAGGTCGGTGCTCGTCATCAGCGGTGCTCCCGTGTGTCGGTGCCGAGGAGGTCGCGCGCGTCGCGTGCGATCTCGCCCTCTTCGTCGGTGGGTACGACCAGCACGGCGACAGCGCTGTCGTCGGCGGAGATCATGCGGATGTCGGTGCGCGACACCGTGTTGCGGTCGGGGTCGATGCGCACGCCGAACCCTTCGAGCCCGGCGCAGACGCGCGCGCGGACCTCGGGATCGTGCTCGCCGACGCCCGCGGTGAAGACGAGCGCGTCGACCCGACCCAACGCGGCGGCGTAAGCGCCGACGTAGCAGCGGATGCGGTAACAGTAGAGGTCGATCGCCTCGGCCGCGGCGTCGTCTCCGCCTGCGGCGCGGCGGTGCACCTCACGGAGATCGCCTGCGCCTGCGAGCCCGACCATACCGCTGTGGCGGGTGAGCAGGTCCTCGATCTCCGCCACGGTCATGGCGGCCTCGCGGTGGAGGTGGAACACGACGCCGGGGTCGACGTCGCCGCCGCGGGTGCCCATCACCAGGCCGGGCAGCGGCGTGAGGCCCATCGACGTGTCGATCGACCGTCCGCCCGCGACAGCGGCCGCGCTGGCGCCATTGCCCAGGTGCAGCGTGACCAGGTTCAGCTCCTCGGCCGGGCGCCGCAGGTGCTCGGCCGCGCGGCGGGCGACGTAGGCGTGCGAGATGCCGTGGAAGCCGTAGCGGCGGATCCGGTACCGGTCGGCGAGGTCGCGCGGCAGCGCATAGCGGTGCGCGCGGGCGGGCATGGTGTGGTGGAACGCGGTGTCGAACACCGCCACCTGCGGCACGTCGGGGTAGTGCTCGCCTGCGACCTCGATGCCCCGCGTCCCGGCCGGGTTGTGCAGCGGCGCGAGCGGGGTCAACGACTTGAGTTCGGCAAGCACGTCGTCGTCGACGAGGGTGGGGCCGAAGAACCGGTCGCCGCCGTGCACGATCCGATGGCCGACGGCCAGCAGCGCGTCGGCCGGGTGCCCCAACTCGGCGAACAGGAGCCGGAAGCCGTCGGCGTGGTCGGCGACCGCGCGCTCGACGACCCGCTCGGCACCGTCGGCGGGGCGGTGGACCAGCCGGGCGCCGTCCTCGCCGATCCGTTCGACGAGGCCGGACGCGATCACCCGATCGCCGCCGTCCAGCACGTACTTGATCGTCGATGACCCGGCGTTCAGCACGAGCACCGACTTCACTGGCTTACCCCCTTGCGCGCCGTCATGGGGACGATCGCAGCATTCGACGAACGCCGCCAGGCGCGCCGGTGGAGGGCAGGTGGACCGCGGGAGGATTCGACCTGCGGTGCTCGGCCTCGGCCCGTGCTCGGATGCCCCGCAGCATCCGGCGCATCATCGGGAAATCGCCGACTTCCATCAACAACATCGCGAGCGTGCCGCCGAGGCCGTGCCCGTCGGAGCAGGCATGTACCCGGGTGAGCAGGCGGGTCCGGCCGTCGGGCAGGGGGGTCAGCCGCCAGGCCCACGTGCTGTCGGGCATGCGCCACAGCATCCAGTCGGGAGCGTGGAAGCCGTCGACCACGAACGCGGTGGTGGTCGACGGCCTCGGGGTCATCGGCACCCACTGGCCGATCGTCAGGGACTGGAGTTCGGGGACGATCCGGCGGGCGCTGGGATGGGCCAGGTTGTCGAGCAGGTCGTCGGCGTACCAGCCCCCGCGCAGGCAGCCGACCTGCACCAACCACGGCCACACCTCCTCCGGCGTGGCGGCGATGCTGATCGCGCGGGTCGCGCGGTACCGGGCGTGCGGAAACAGGGCATCACCCGGCATCGCCGCGGCGACCTCGGCTGCGGAGGCGCCCCAGCCGCGATGCCACCGACGCAGGAACGGCGCGGTCAGGAAAAGAGGCAGATCGGCGATGACGTCGCGCACTTGGCGGGCCACGTCGGCCGCGGTCGGCCCTGGCGGCGCCCATTCGCGGGTTGCCGTCGGTCCGGGGGCCGCGCGTACGGCGGTGACCGCCACCACCGCGGGCTCGACGTGCAGGCGGCGGAACTCGTGGCGGCGCAGCGCCCGGAGGACCAGTGAGCGCAGCGGCCCGAAGGCCGCCAGGCCGTCCTCGGTGCTGCACGACTCGATCCGGTCGACCGCGTACTCGACCCCGTGCTTGACGACGACGCACCTTCCCGCCGCGGTGACGTTGCGGTACCAGTCGACGTCCGCGCCGTACGTCAGCTCGGCGACGAAGCCGTCGGGGATGCGGGCGAGCACGAGCGGGGTTTCGTAGGTCCGCCCGGTACGGCGCCCGACGTGGCGGATGAGCGCGAGCGGACCGTGCCCCGACCGGGCGATCGGAATCGCGACGCGGTTGACGGTGTTCTTGATCAACCGGAGGAACCCGCGCTTCACGCGACGTGGTGCCATGAAACCTCCTGTGTGCGGGTTCAGCGCTGCAGGCGGCGGATCTCCCGCTGGAGCCGGTCCTCGGTGACCGGCTTGCGGCCGTAGGCGTCCCATGCGTTGGCCGCGACACCGATGCCCCAGCCGACGCGCCCTCCTTCGGCTCGCCACCAGCCTGGATGCCGCACCGTGGCGAGCACAGGGCCCAACGGCCCGGGGCGCATCGCCCGACGGCCCCGGACTTCGCGGGCACCGGGACCCGCGGGCGTGATCGCTCAGTGGGTGGTCATCGGACGGCGGACGGCGCGCTTCCCGCCGTCGCGGCGGCGTGTTCGGTGGCCTGGTTGGGTCGGACGATGGTGACAGGGCAGTGCGCGTGCAGCACGCAGCTGAGCCCGACCGACCCGAGGAAGGTGCTGGCGATCGCGCCTCGGCCGCGGTGCCCGAGCACCAAACCGTCGGCCTCGCGGCTCTGCTCGACCAGCTCGGACGCCGCGTGGCCGGTCACCCCGACGATCTCCATCTCCACCTGCCCCGCCAGGGCCGGATGGTCGGCGGTGAACGCGGCGACCGCCTCCTGTGCCACCTGCTGCGCCACGCTCACGAAGTCGACCGGCCGCTGCGTCGACACCGAAGGGGTCCCGCTCGGCACCGCCCAGTACTCGGGCATCTGGCTGACCGCCACCACGCGTACCCGCGCTCCGCGTCGCGCAGCGTCCGTCACGGCGTACGTCAACGCCGCCGTGGCCTCGGCGGAGCCATCGACGCCGACCACGATCAACTCACTCATCGGGCACATCCCTCATTCGGTCGTCCGGAGTGACATCGTCCACCACGATCAGTGGCCCGGCCAGGCTCCGTCCGCCGCGTCCCTGGCCGGTGCCGTCATGCTGCCCGGTCAGTACATCGGCATCGCGCGGGCGTCGGTGACCCGCTCGTCGGCGCGGTAGCGGAGCTGGTCAACGACCGCGACCACGCCCTCGACGCGTTCGGCGAGGCGCACCGCGACCTGGGTGTCGAGGCGGGTGTCGAGATCGCCGGTGAGGGTGACGACGCCGCCGTCGACCTCGACGCGCACGGCGGCGGGGTCGGTGAGCAGGATCCGGCCCACCACGTCGTCGACGATCTCGGCACGGATCGACGCGTCGTCGCGCAGGAAGACGGTCAGCACGTCCGATCGGCTCAGCACGCCGACGACGCGTTTTTTTTCTTTTTTTTTTTTTTTTTTTTTTTTTTTTTTTTTTTTTTTTTTTTTTTTTTTTTTTTTTTTTTTTTTTTTTTTTTTTTTTTTTTTTTTTTTTTTTTTTTCCCGGCCTCGTCGCACACCGGCATCCAGGCCAGGTGGTGGTCCATCATCATGCGGGCGGCCGCGGCGAGCCGGGTCGCAGGTGTGACGGTCTCCACGCGGGTGGTCATGAGCTCGTCCGCGGTGGTGGCACCGGCCTTGCTCTCCGGGCCGTGGCGGTGGATGTGCCGCGGGCGCCACCACCGCTTGGCGGCGTTCCCATCGGGCCTGGCGACCGCGGCCATGAGGTCTGCTTCGGAGACGACGCCCAGCAGCATGCCTCCCGGATCGACGACCGGCACGGCCCGGATCGCCGCCTCGTGCAGCACCGTCGTCAGGTGCGCGAACCGGTCCTGCGGGCGCGCGGAGATCACGGTGGTCGACATGACGTCGGCGACGGTCGTGTGGCGCATGGCGGTCTACCTCAAACGTGCGCTGCGACGGTGCTCGCTGCGGAATCGGTGGTGGGCCGGACGACGGTGACCGGGCAGGTCGCATGCAGGACGCAGTGCAGGCCGACCGATCCGAGCAGGACGCTGCGCAGGGCTCCGCGGCCGCGGTGACCCAGCACGAGCAGGTCGGTGCCGTCGGAGGCGTCGACGAGCACCGGGCCGGGCGGTCCGGCGATGGCCTCGACGGTGAACTCGACGGCGGCCAGTTCGGGGTGGGCGCGCACGACGTCGTCGACGATCTGTTGGGCGCCCTTCTTGGTGTCGTCGATGATGTCTTCCGGGGCGGGCAGTGCGACGGTGCCGTAGGCGACCGTCCAGTATTCGGGCAGCTGGGCGGCGGTGACAACGCGCACCCATGCGTTGCGGCGCAGCGCTTCACGCATCGCGAACTCGATCGCTGCTCTGGATTCGGGTGAGCCATCCACTCCGACGACGACGGTGCCGGTCGGCTTCATGTCCCACTCCTCTCTGCAGGCGAGACCACAGCGGCTCGGCCTGCCCCTACGGTGGCGCGTTGCCGCCGGGCCGCAGAGGGGCAGAAGTCCTTCGTGGCGAGCCGGTGGTCCCCATTTCGTGCGCGCCCTCCGTGCCGACAGGGCGTACGGCCTGATCCTTCGGGCCGGTTGCCGGTGTCGGGGGAGTCGGGTGGCGGGCAGCGTGATCGGCATCTGCTGACGAAAGGGATGCGGCGATGGAGGTTCGGCGAGCGCACCTGCCGGTCGTGGTCGGGGTGGACGGGTCGGGGAGCGGGTACCGGGCGGTGGAGTGGGCCGCCGCGGAGGCGGCCCGCCGCCGGGTGGCGCTGCGCTTGGTGCGCGGGTTCTCGTGGACGACGGCGGAGCACCCGGCCAAGGAGGGCAGCCGCGTGGCGCACTACCGCGACCAGTTGCTGAAGATCGCCCGACACCAGGTGGCGCGGGCAGCGCGGGTCGCGGCGCACGTCCGGCCGGAGGTCGAAACGACAACCCAGGTGGAGATCGGCGCTCCGCTCGAGGTGCTGGAGTCGGAGTCGCGGCGGGCGCAGCTGTTGGTGTTGGGCGACCGCGGCCTTGGCGGGATCGCGGGGTTGGTGCTCGGGTCGGTCGCCATCGGCCTTGCCGCCCACGGCGCGTGCCCGGTGGTGATCGTGCGGGGCGATCGCGGTGCCGTGGGGAGCGAGGAGGGCCCCGTGGTCGTCGGGATCGACGGTTCGCCGGTCAGCGAGGCGGCACTGGCGTTCGCCTTCGACGCGGCCGCGGCACGCGGTGTCGGGCTGGTCGCCGTGCACGCGTGGTCGCCGACGGCGATCGACGAGACGTTGACGCCGTTCACGGACTGGGACGCGGTCGCGGTCGAGGAGGACGCGCTGCTCGCGGAGCGCCTCGCCGGATGGGGACAGAAGTACCCGCAGGTGGCGGTGCGGCGGACGGTCGTACGCGACGGCGCTGTGCGGGCGGTGGCGGCCGCCTCCCGCGAGGCGCAGCTGGTGGTGGTGGGGTCCCGGGGGCGCGGCAACGCGACGGGCCTGCTGTTGGGGTCGGTCAGCCACGGTGTCCTGCACGCATCGCACTGCCCGGTCGCGGTCGTGCGCCCAGGGACCGATTCCTGATCGGCGAGGGCCCGGCACGGGGAGTCCAAGGACCCGGCGAGCGCGGGTCGTGCGCCGCTGTCTCGACGCGAGCGGAGCAGGCAGCGTTGTCCGTGAATGAGGAGGATGACATGAACGCTCGCAGGACCGTCGTCGTCGGTGTCGACGGCAGCGCCGCGGCGCTGCGCGCCGTGCGATGGGCCGTCCCGGAGGCGCGTTGCCGCCGGGCCGTGCTCCACCTGGTCACCGCTTTGGCATGGACCGACGACCGCATGGTCGGAGTGCCCGGCCTTGGTCAGGCCCCGTACGGGCAGTACCTCCGCACGGCCGCCGAGCACGGGCTGGCCGCCGCGGAGGCTGCGGCGCTCGAGGCCGATCCCGACCTGCCCGTCGAGCGCGAGCTCGTCCTCGGCTTCCCGGGTGGCGTGCTGCTCGAGCGGTCGCAGACCGCCGAGATGCTGGTCGTCGGCGACCGCGGCCGCGGGCGCATCGCGTCGGCGGTGGCCGGATCGGTCGCGATCAGCGTCGCCACGCGCTCGGGATGCCCCATCGTCGTCGTCCGCGGCGCTGAGCCTGCCCCCGACCGCGCGCTGCCGGTGGTGGTCGGGATCGACGGCACGCCGCTGAGCGAGGCGGCGATCGCCTTCGCCTTCGACGCGGCCGCCGCGCGGCGCGTGCCGCTCGTCGCGGTCCACACCTGGCTCGACGAGCTCAACGACCCCGCGCTCGCCGAGCTGGTCGACTGGCAGACCGCGGCCGTCCAGGCCGAGGAGCTCCTGGCCGAGCGCCTTGCCGGATGGGGGGAGAAGTACCCGGACGTGCCCGTGCAGCGTGTGGTCGCCCGTGGCCGCGCCGCGCTGGCGCTGCTCGACCAGGCGGCGCGGGCCCAGCTCGTCGTCGTCGGCTCCCGTGGGCACGGCGAGATCGCGGGCCTGCTGCTCGATTCCGTCAGCAACGCCCTGGTGCACGGGGCGGGCTGCCCTGTCGCCATCGTCCGCACCAAGTGATCACCGAGCCCGAGGAGCACGCCATGCAAGCCCAGGACGTCATGCACCGAACGGTGGTCACCATCCGGCCGCACATGTCGGCCGCCGCCGCCACGGCGCTGCTCGTGGCGCACGGTGTGACAAGCGCCCCGGTCGTCACGGCAGAGGGGGTGCTGCGGGGGATGGTCAGCGAGGTAGACCTGCTGCGCGCCCAGTCGCAGCCCGCCGTCACGGCCGCCGACGTCATGACCCCCAAGCCGGTGACGGTGGGGCCAACCGACGATCTGACCGCCGTCGAGGCCGTGCTGCTCGACTACGGCGTCCGCGCGGTGCCCGTTGTCGACCGCGGACGGCTCGTCGGCATCGTCAGCCGCCACGACGTGCCGGGTTGCGTCGAACGCGGCGGCACGCCGATGGCGGCGACAACGACGTAAGGCGACTACGGGTTCTCGCGCTGCCGCATCTCGGTGGCGAAGACCGCGGCTTCGGTGCGTCGCGACATGCCGAGCTTGTGCAGCAGCGACGAGACGTAGTTCTTCACGGTCTTCTCCGCCAGGAACATCTCGGCCCCGATCTGGCGGTTGGTGAGGCCGTCGGCGATGAGCTCGAGGATGCGCCGCTCCTGCGGGCTGAGCGAGGCGTACTTGGGGTCTTCGGGCTCGGCGCCCTTGCGCAGCCGGTTCAGGACGGCGGCGGTGGCCTTCGGATCCAACAGCGAGCCACCCGCGGCGACCGTGCGGACGGCCCCGACCAGGTCGACGCCCGCGACCTGCTTGAGCAGGTAGCCGGAAGCGCCCGACATGATCGCGCCGAAGAGCGCTTCGTCGTCGGAGTAGGAGGTGAGCATCAGGCAGGCGGGCGGCGGGTTGACCGAGGAGCGCACCTCGCGGCAGACCGTCACCCCGTCGCCGTCGGGGAGCCGCACGTCGAGGATCGCCACGTCGGGCCGCAGCGCAGGGATGCGCGCCAGCGCCTGCGCTGCGGTGCCCGCTTCGCCGACCACCTCGATGTCGTCCTCGGCCATGAGCAGTTGGGCGATGCCCCTTCGGACGATCTCGTGATCGTCGAGGAGGAACACGGAGATGGTCATGAGCTGCCGCCCTTCGCTCGTCGGATGCGACGTTAGCGCCGACGGATCGTCGTCGCACCCATGCCGGACCGTGTCAGCGCCCCGAACGCCGGGCGCCGGGACAGCGGTGTCCCTGGCAGGGGCGCCGGTCCCCGGCCCTCGACCGGGTGGAGGTGATGCTCGCGGCCGCGGGCCCGCATTGCGGTAGGCCGCGGCCGGAGCGGGTTGAGTCCGCTCCGCAGGGTCGTACGACCCTGGCCGTGGGGACCTCTGGCCAGGGAGATCGGCCCTCCCACGGGAGGAGTTCGGCCGTCCGGAGGGGACCGGCGACCGTGGTCGCGGTCACACCGCAACCGCCAGGATCTCTGTAAGCGACGAGGACGGCGCCCCGGAGAGGACCAGGACGATGACCACCGCATACCCGCTGACCGAGCACCGTCGGCACGATCCCTGTGGACGGCGGCCTGACCGCTCGGGACAGGGCGCTCTTGCGCGCGGTCGCCGCGGGGCGGTGTGACCTGGTGATGGGTGCGGCGCCGGAGTTCCGGGTCGACGGTCGGTGGTACTGCGACCAGAGCCGGGCCCATGACCTGATCGCGGCGGGTCTGCTGGCCGCGCTGCGGACGTCGGGCCGGGAGCGCGGGCCCGCGGCGCTGACGGTCGCAGGCAAGCACGCGCTCGCCCGCTGAGCCCGCGGACATGCATACCTCGCAAAGGACCACCGTCGCGCAGGTGATGACGACGGCCGTCGCGTCGGTGGCACCCTCGACACCAGTCCCGGACGTGGCCGCGACGCTGTACACCGCGGCCGTCCGCGCCGTTCCGGTCCTCGACGCCGATGGCGCGCTGCTCGGGGTGATCTCCGAGGCGGATCTCCTCGCCGTCGTCGAGGCCACCGAGCACTCGGAACGGCGGTGGCAGCGGCCTCGGCACCTCCATCGCGGCGTGCCCGAGCCCCACCCCGGAGCGCGGACGGCGGGCGAGCTGATGAGCGTCGCTCGCTGTCACCATCGGCCCGCACGCCACGGTCGCCGCCGCGGCCCGGCTGATGCGCGAACGCGGCGTGAACTGGCTGCCGGTCCTCGCAGCCGGGCGGTTGGTCGGGGTGTTGGGACGCTCCGACCTGCTGACGGTGTTCCTCCGCAGCGACGCCGAGATCCGGGCCGAGGTGATCGAGGACGTGCTGGCTGCGACGCTGATGGTCGGCCCTGGACGGGTGCGGGTCGATGTGGCCGATGGGGTGGTCACGTTGACCGGCCACCTGAACACGCAGATGGACGCCGCAGCCGCGGTGGACATGACCCGCCGCGTCGAGGGCGTCGTTGACGTCGTCGACGAGCTGACGTGACGGGTCCTGTCTGCCGCGGGATCAGGGCTGCTCGGTGTAGAAGATCTCGGCGATCGGCCTCCGCGGGGTGGCGGGCAGCGGCGGCTCCGCGAGCGTGAAACCGAGCCGCAGCACCAGCTGGGGGGCCATCGCGCCGTCCAGGACGTCGTCGCGCAGCAGACGGCGGGTGTCGGCCACCTCCAACACCTGGCTGAGCGGGCAGGCGGCCAGGCCGAGGAGGGTGGCCTGCAGGAGCACCGCGCTGAGGGCCTCCCCGGCGCGCAGCCGCGAGAGGGTGTCGTCCGACGCCGTGCCGATCACGGCGAGCAGCGCGCCGTCCGGCTCCTCCGAGGGCTCCTCCACGATGTGGCCTGCAGCGAAGCGGCGCGCGTGCGCCGGGTCGGGGGTGGCCGACAGGAGGTTCGCCGCCGGGATGCCGTCGTCGCCGGACTCCACGGCGGACCAGGCGGTGGTCTCGTTGTGGTACTCGGGCGTGCCGTCCTGGAACGCGGCCGCGAGGCGCAACGTCGACTCCAGCCTGGCAGCGGCGCTGCCGGTGACCACCCGGAGGATCGCGCCCTGTTCAGCGGCCCTGTGGACGAGCACGGTGCGCATGCCCTGCGGTACGTCCCATGTGGAGTAACGGCGACGGTCGGTGCGGCGGCGCGGTATCGCCGCGGCGAGCTCGACGTCGGCGTCGACGGGGTCGCGCGCGGACAGGTCGAGCACGGCGATGTTGTCCGGCTGCTCCGGGTCGGGGAGGCGATGCACCGCGGCGTGCACGCCCGCGGCGGCGAGCGCGATCCGGGTGTGGTGCAGCGCGGCGCCGCAGCTGACGACCAGGTCGCGGCCGTCCGCGTCCGTGGTGGGCAGCCACCGCCGTAGGTCGGCCTGCAGGAGCAGGCTGCGGCCGTCGAGCCGCCACCGCCACGGCTGGCTGTTGTGCACCGACGGCGCGTGGCTGCCGAGCTCGACGGCGGTGCGGATGATCCGGTGGTCAACCGATTCGATGATCATGGCAGGTACTCCTGGCGGTCGCTTGCTGTCCCGCCTACCATCCGCCCGAGCACCGCGGACCGCCGGCATCGTCGGACCCTGGCCAGGGGGGTCATGGGTCCTGGTCGCGGTCGCGCCGGAGTGCGAACGGGCGCTACCGCACTGCCGTCTTCGTCGTGGTGGCCGTGCCGCTGCTCATGGTGTGCCGGGGGTGGACGACGACCACGGGGCAGGTCGCGAACTCGACGAGCGCCTGGCTGGTGGAGCCCATCAGGATGCCGGTCTGGTCGATGCGACCGCGCGTGCCGACAACGAGCATGCGGGCACCGACGGCCACCTCCGTCAGGGCCTGCAGCGGAGGGGCGTCGACGAGCTGCCGCTCGATGTCCAGCGTGGGATACCGCTCGGTGATGGGCCGCAGTTGCTCGTCGAGTGCCGCGACGGCCGCCGCGGCCAGCGTCTGCGGCGGGCGGTGGCTGCGGCGCGCGCTCCCATCCGGGGTGGCGTAGACATCCGACCAGCAATGCACGGCGAGCAGGCGCGACCCGAGCGCCGCCGCCAGGGCGGCGCCGAACGCGAGCGCGGCCGTGCCTGCTGCGGATCCGTCGACACCGACGGCGATGGGCCCGCTGCGGGGTGGGGCGATCCTGGGCGCCGACCCGCGGACCACGGCGACGGGGCAGACCACGTGCTCGACGACATCGCGCGACGTGGAGCCCGCCAACATCCCCGCGAACGTGCCCGCGCCGTAGCTACCCAACACCACCATTCGCGCGCCGAGTCCGCGGGCGGCGATCGTGGTGACCGCGTCACCGGGTTGTGCCTCCGCGGTGCAGGGACGGGCCCCGGCCCGATCGGCGACGTCGAGGAGCTCGGCGAGCCAGCGGGGCAGCGGGTCGAGCGGCAGGTCCTGTGGGTCACCGGGAACGACGTGCACGAGGTGCAGCGGTGCCGACCAGTCGGCGGCGATGTCGGCGGCCCATGCCGCCGCGTCCCGAGCGGAGTCCGAGGCGTCGACCGCCACGACGACCGGTCGCGGGTCCGTGCTGCTCTGCATGGTCACTCTCCGTGGCGCTCGCCGATCCTGCCGATCCCAGCCTCGACGAACGGGCGTGGGCCTCCCAGAGGCCCACGATACGGGGGCCGAAGGGCCCGTGGATGCCCGGTTCAGTGGCCGGGGAGGCGCAGCTCGGTGGCGAACACGGCGGCCTCGGTGCGGCGGGTGAAGCCGAGCTTGTGCAGCAGGGAGGAGACGTAGTTCTTCACGGTCTTGTCGGCGAGGTGCATCTCCGCCCCGATCTGGTGGTTGGTGCGGCCGACGGCGATGTGGTCGAGGATCCGCCGCTCCTGAGGGCTCAGGCTGGCGTAGCGGGGGTCGTCGGGCACCCAGCCACGGCGCATGCGCTCCCGCACCGCCGCAGCCGCGGTCGGTTCGAGCAACGAGGCACCCGCGGCGACGGCCCGGATCGCGCCGACGAGGTCGGTGCCGCTGATCTGCTTGAGCAGGTATCCGGCGGCTCCGGCCATGATGGCGCCGACGAGCGCTTCGTCATCGGAGTGGGACGTGAGCATCAGGCAGGCGGGCGCAGGCGTGACCGACGAGCGCAGGTCACGACACACGCTGATCCCGTCGCCGTCGGGCAGCCGCACATCCAGCACGGCGACGTCGGGCAGCAGCGCAGGCACCCTGACCAGTGCCTCGGCGGCCGTGGCTGCCTCGCCCACCACCCTGATGTCGCTTTCGACCTCGAGGAGGTCCGCAAGACCACGTCGGACGATCTCGTGATCGTCCAGGAGGAACACCGAGATCGTCATGATCGGCTCTGCGGTGCCGATGGGTGGACGAGGACCGAGGCCAGGTCGCGGCGCGGGGTGTCGGCCAGTTCCGCGGCGTGGGTGGCGGGCCAGCCGACCCGCAGCACGAGCTGGGGCTGCTCCGCAATGCCGATCACCTTGCGGAGCACGTCGCGGGTGGCGGCGACTTCGGTGGCCTGGCTGAGCGGCGTGGTGGCCAGGCCCGCGCGGGTCGCGGTGAGCAGCACGGCGCTGAGGGCTTCGCCCGCGCGCACCCGGTCCTCCAGTCGGTCGTCGGCGGTGGCGAGAACGAGGAACACCGCGGCGTCGTCGGGAAGGCCGTTGATCGCAGTGGGCAAGGGCTGGCTCAGCTCGGCGTGCGGGAAGCGCCGCAGTCCGGACGGCCCGGGCAGGCCCGTCGGTGGGTGCGCGATCGAGGTCGCCGGGATGCCGTCTCGCCCGGCGCCGTGGCGACGGGTCCAGACCTGCAGCTCGGCCGGATAGCCGGGCGTCCAGCGTTGCCTGCCTGCCGCATCGACGAGCACGGCCGCGAACCGCTCCTTTGCCGGGTCAACGGGCGCGAGCACGACCTCCGCGCGGGCGGCCGCGTCAACGAGGCCCTGGATCAGCTCCGGCGGGACCGGACGATGACTGAAGCGCCGCCGGTCGGTGTGACGGCGGTGGATGGCCGGGAAGAGGTCGGCGAGGGCGGTGGAGCTCGCATCGCGCGGGCCGACGACCCGCACGGTGGCCAGATGGGTGGAGTCCGCCGGGTCCGGCAGGCGATGAGTCGTCGTCAGCAGGCCCGCGTGGGCGAGTGCCACGACGAGGTGGTCCAGCGCGGCCCCGCAGCTGATCAGCAGGTCGCGTCGTTCCGGGTCGGTGGCGTGCAGCTGCCGGTCGAGGTCGGCGTACAGCTCGACCACGCCATCCGTGCCGTTGATGCGCCACCGCCACGGCTGCGTGTTGTGTACCGATGGCGCACGCAGGGCGTGCTCGACGGCCTCGACGAGCCGCGATGTCGGGATCATTGCCTGTTCCTCCCAGGATGGTTGGGAACTAGCCGGCCACGACGAGACCTGCCGAGGGCAGCCGGAACGCGAGTCGCGGCGCCAGGAGCACGGAGCACGGGGCGTGCCGGACGGCGGAGGTGGCGACGAGACCGATCCGGCCGTTGGACCCCGTGCGTGGACCGCCGAGAACCAACAGGTCGGCCTTGAGCCGTTCGCCGACGATCTCGTGGGGCCACGACCGCACCAGTGCGACCTCCGTCGGCACGCGGGCTCCGCGGTCGGCGAGGAGGACGCGGGCCCGTTCGAGGAGATCGCGACCGTTGTCCACCGCCTCGTCCCGGCCGACGCTCCGCTCGCCGAACGACACCGGCACGCCGTGCATCAGGAGCAGCCTGCCGTCCAGGTGCCGTGCGGCGTCAAGGGCGTCGATGAGCACGACCGTGTCGTCGGGCAGGCCGCGTAGGGCGGCGACAACCTGCGGCGGACGTTCGGTAGGCGGCTCTGTGCGGGGGAGGAGCACGCTCTCGCCCGCGGCACAGCCGATCGTGAGCGCGTCGACGGATCGGGCCGACACGGGCCGTCCGCTCCGCTCACACCATTGCCGGACCCACGCGGGGACGGTGGGCCCGTCGACGACGAGCCCACCCGGCCGCGCGGCCGCGTGCAGGACCAGGGGCGTGGCAGGGGCGGTCATCCCCGTGTCACCACAGCTGGGACCGGTCGTGGGGGTCGCCGACGACGGCCGTCGCGACACCCTTGCCTGCGGCGGTCGACAGCGACCGCGGTACGACGGTGACCGGCACGAGGCTGTGCCGCAGCACGAAGCGGCTCACCGATCCGAGCAGGGCACGCGCCGCAGCGTGGCGGCCACGGGTGCCCACCACGATGTGCCGGGCGGCGGTGGACTCGTGCAGCAGCGCGATGCCCGGGTTGCCCTGTGCGATCCGGACCGTGAGGTCCACCTCCGGGTAGTCGGATCGCAAGAGCGCCAGCCCGTCGCGCATGGCCGCGGCGCCGAGGTGTTCCGCGTAGCCGGACACGTGCACGACCACCACGGCGCTGCCGTGGTGGGCGGCGTCGTCGAAGGCCACGGCGACCGCGGCGGCGTCGGCACGGATGGACTCGACACCGAGCAAGACCGGCGCCGCATGGCCCCGAACGGGGTGGTCCGGCACGTGGTCGCCGCGGACGACCGTGACCGGGCAATGGGCGCCGGTCGTGACGTCCAGCGTCACGTTCCTCAGGACGATCTCGGCGCCCGAGCCTGCGAGCATCCCGAGGACGAGCCGCTCGGCGTCAAAGGAGGCGTCGATGAGCGCGGAGACCGGCGGGTCGGGCAGCACGGCGACGTCCGTGGTCAGCCCGGGGGCGATCTGATGGGCGACGCTGCGGGCCCGTGCCAGCTTGGCGTTCGCATGGCCCCGCGTCACGTCATCGGGGTCGTCCGGGGTGCCGAGGTACGGGGCGGCGTGCACGAGCAACAGACGACGCCGCCGGAGGAGTGCCTCGTGCGCAGCCCACGCGACGGCGCGCAACGCGGTGGTCGTGCCGTCGACACCGACGACGATCGGACGGTCCTGCATGACGGTCCTCCCCTGCTCGGAGACTGTGGCCGTCAGCGTTGTCCGGGTGCGGGGCGGACGGCAGTGGCGGCCGACCCGACTTGGGCGGGACCGACGTCCCGAGCCTGCACGTCGGATGGCGGCCGCGACGGCGACGTCGTCGCCGCAGGCCACTGTGGTCAGTGGTCGGGCACCACCGATGCGTACGGCGAGGTCTGCCCTCGCCCGGGCGCGCGGTCGTCGTCACGGAGCCATGCGGGAGTGGTGGCCAGCACCGCCACACGCGCGTGGCGGGCGCACATGGCGGTGCCCTGAACCAGCGCTTCGGCGGCCGGAACACCCCGGGCACGGCCGTGCTCGCGCTCGGCGAGGCAGAGGGCGCAGACGGGCCGCCACGGCCGGATCGCATCGATCTCGACAGGGTCGAGGCTGACGGGTTGAGACATGGTCGTCAGCGTCGACCGATGGGCGGCCGACGACCAGGAGGGAGAGTCCTGACATGGCCGGGCCCTAGGGCCCGGCCGCCCACCCCTTCGGGATCCCGCGTCCATCGGACGTCATGTTGCGCACGACCCATCTGTTTGGGGTCTTTCGGCCCTGTCGTCATGCGACGCATGGTCGATCATCGATCGGGTGCCTCTTGTTCCCCGGACGGCCAGCGCGAGAGGGTCCGACCTGAAGGAAATCGACCGTGCGGGATGTCTCGAGCTCCTCGCGTCCGTCCAGATCGGACGGGTCGTGTACACCGAGGCGGCGATGCCTGCCGCCCATCCGGTGAACTACCTCCTCGACGGTGAAGAGGTCGTCTTCCGGACGGGCCACGGCGCCAAGCTGGCCGCGGCATCACGCGGGGTCGTCGTCGGCTTCCAGGCCGATGAGATCGATGTTGAACGGCGGAGCGGCTGGAGCGTCCTCGGGATCGGCGAGGCCTACGAGATCCTCGAGCCACGCAGGCTGGCGGCGCTGGCGGAGCGATTTCCCGCCCCATGGGTGCCCGACCGCACCGGACACTGCATCAGCATCCCCCTGCAGCGACTGACGGGTCGCTGGCTGTCGCCTCCAGGGTAGATCGCGATCAGCTACGGCGACGGGCCACGTCGTCCGACGTCAGCTCGCGGCGGGCCACGACGCGCAGGACGTCGCGGCGCGTCACGATTCCGACGAGCTTGCCGTCGTCGATGATCGGGACGGACCGCAGCCGGGCGTCGAGCATCATCGTGACGACCTCAGCCAGGTCGTCGTCGGGTCGCATGGCCGTCGGGGCGGGGGTCATGACCTCCCCGACGGTCGGAGCTTGCTCCTCCTGAATGACCCACCCGTCCGGGGCGATCCGGCCGCGCATCAGGTCGGCCTCGGTCGCGATTCCGGCGAGCCGCCCGCTCGCGTCCACCACCGGCGCGGCGGTGAAGCCGTGAGCGCACAGGAGGGCCGCAGCCGCATGCAGCGGCGCATCGGGCCGCAGGGTGATCACGGGGCTGGTCATGACGTCGCGCGCCTTCATTGCGAGGCTCCCGGCAGCACGTGGGCATCCGGACCGGGGAAGTACACCGACTCGTGGCCGTCGTCCCAGCGCACCCGGTAGTGCTCCTGATCGCCGTGCCCGATCACCTCCAGCACCTCGCCGCGGCGGCGTGGCACCGCGAGCGTGACGGTTTCGACCACGATCTGGTCACCACGGTTGGCGTGCATCGCTCCTCCTGGCCGTCGTACCCGGCGACCACCGTGCCGCCGCGGACCAACCCGGGACGAGGGCCGTTGGCAATCGCCTTCCGGGGCCGAACGGCATGAGTGGCCGCCGCGGGCCGTGCGATCAGAGCGTGGCTCGTGATGGCTGCAGCTCGGTAGGCACGATCAGGACCGGGCGGCGTTGTCGGCGCAGCACCGTCCGGGAGACCGACCCGGCCAGCAGCCGCTCGATGGTCGCGCCCGCCCCTTCGCCGTGCGACCCCACGATGATCATGAGGGCGTCGGTCTCCTCGGCGACGGCGGCGATGAGGCGGGCCGGGTTGCCGTGGCCCGCCTGGTACGTCCATCTCATGGGGAAGTCCACGAGCTCCGTCTCGACCTGGCGGCGCTGCTCGTCGAGGACCCGGCGAGCCTGTTGCTCCCAGTCGGCGGCGTCGGGGTCGATCGGGTAGTCGAAGAGGTCAACGCCGTGCACGACGTGGAGGTCCGCCCGCAACCGCAGCGCGAGGTCCACCGCGACGTGCAGGGCGGTGTCGGCGGCGGGTTGGCGGCTGTGCCCCAACACGAGGCTCGTGTGTGCGCGCGCACGTCCGCTCGCGGCGACGCGCAGCCGGGAGAGGCGGGAATCCGGCACCGGGCACCTCCGATCGGATCAGCGCCCTACGGCGCCGAGCCTACGAGTGCACACCGCATCCCGACCGGGCAATCCGGCCGTCGGCATGAGGGCCGGTCGGCCCCGCCTTCGAGGTCGACCGACGCTGCCGCCGGTCGGTTCTGGCCCCGATCCTTGACCGCAACGCAACGATCGAGAAGGAGTCGGACCGATGGCTCGTCACGCAGGCCGGACCAGGCGCTGGACAGACCGGGTCGAGGACATGGCCGCATGGGTGCTGCTCGCGGCCGGGCTCCTGATCGTTCTCTTCGGATGGATGCTCGGCGTCAGTATCCACGACCGGCTGATCCAGCAGGGTCAGGCCGAAGCCCTCGATCGCACACCCGCAACGGCTACGCTGTTGGACAGTGCACCGACCGTCGCGTCGGTCTACACCACCGGCTCCGCGGTCGGCGCGAACGCCGCATGGCAGGACCGGGTGGGGGTGGCGCACACGGGGATCGTGACGGCGCCGCAAGGGCTGGACGCGGGCAGCACGGTCGCGATCTGGATCGACCGGTCGGGGGCGACGGTGCCTGCGCCGACGTCGAGCGGCGACGCGCTTGCCGCGGCCGTCATCACCGCGGTCATCGTCATCATCGCGGGTGCCAGCGTTCTGGCGGGCCTCTGGGAGGTCCTGCGGCGCGTCGTGCTCGCCTACAACTGCGCGGCCTGGGAACAGGAATGGCGCGAGGTCGCTCCGATCTGGAGCCGCGGCGAGGGCAAGCGCGGCTGACCCCTCGCTGTGCCGACCGTCCTTCGTCCCGGCTCGGCAGGGCGTTCCGCCCCTGGTCGGTGCGGGGGCGTCGGATGAGGCTGACGGCGACCGACCGTCCGTACAGGGAGGAAGCCATGACCCTCGCCGCCCGCGCGCCCGTCCGGGTCGACGCCCGGCTCGACGTGCCGCTCAGCCGCTGGCTGTGGCTGGTCAAATGGGTGCTGGTCATCCCGCACCTCGTGGTGCTCACCTTCCTGTGGGCCGCGTTCGCCGTGGTCACCGTGGTCGCGTTCGTCGCGATCCTGGTCACCGGCCGGTACCCACGGACGATCTTCGACTTCACCCTCGGTGTGCTGCGCTGGTCCTGGCGCGTCGCCTATTACGCCAGTGGCGCGTTCGGCACGGACCGCTACCCGCCGTTCTCGCTCGGCGACAGGCCGGACTACCCCGCGACGCTGGACATCGCCTACCCCGAGAACCTCTCTCGCGGGCTGGCGCTGGTGAAGTGGTGGCTGCTGGCCATCCCGCACTACCTCGTGCTCGGCTTCCTGCTCGGTGGCGGTGGCTACCTGGCCGCCCGGAACGGGGCCGGGCTGAGCGGCGGACTGATCAGTCTGCTCGCGTTGTTCGCGGTGATCGCCCTCCTGGTCACCGGCCGGTACCCGAAGGGCCTGTTCGACCTGGTGCTCGGCCTGGACCGATGGGTGCTGCGGGTCGCGGCCTACGTCGCGCTGATGACCGACGCCTACCCGCCGTTCCAGCTCGACCTCGGCGGCCCCGACCCGGCGACCCTCGTCGTCGACGGCCCGGCACCCGAGCAGGTTCGCGCACCGGTCACCGCTACTGCGCCTGCCCCGACGCGCTGGACGGCCGGTCGGGTGGTGGCGCTGGTCATCGGGTCGGTGCTCGTCCTCGGCGGCTTGGGCGCGCTGGGTTCCGCGACCGCGCTGGCGGTCGCGGACACCCACGGCCGCGACGCCGCGGGCTTCGTCGCGACCCCCGCCCAGCGCTTCACCGGCCAGGGCTATGCGCTCGTCGCCGACCCGCTCCGCCTGCGCCAGGCGACGGGAGACGCGGACCTCCCCGGCGTGGTCGGCCAGCTGCGCATCCGGGCGAGGGGGACGTCCCCGTCGGGCGTGTTCGTCGGCATCGGCCCGACCGCGGCGGTGCAGGCCTACCTCGCCCCGGTCGCGCACAGCGCACTTGCGCCGAGCACGGCCCAGCCGAGTGCACCGGCGTCGCCGACCGCGGGCGGAGCGCCTGCCACGCTGCCGGGACAGGAGCCGTTCTGGGTCGCGCACGCCACGGGCACCGGTCCGCAGGAGATGGTGTGGACGCCCGCGGCGGGTGACTGGGCCGTGGTCGTGATGAACGCCGATGGCTCGCGGCCGGTCGTCGCCGACCTGTCCTTCGGCGCCACCGCGCCGGGCCTGCGCGCTATCTGGACAGGGCTCTTCGCGTTCGGCGGTACGGCACTCCTGATCGGCGTCCTCGTCGTCGCGCTGACGCTGTGGTCGGCTTCCCGGCGAGGCCGCCGATGAGGCCGGTTCCTACCGGGAGCTCGCCCAGGCGATGGCGGCGTCCAGCTCGTCGAAGGTGAAGCGGCGCACCTGCGGATGGGCGACGAGCTCCGCGACCGTCCCGGCCACCGCCGCCAGCGCACCGTCGACCGCGAGCGCGACGCGGTCGACGTGGCGGTGGTGCCCGATGACGAAGCGCAGGTGCCGGACGAGTCCACCGACGTTCTCCCAGCCGGGGAACGCGTGGGCGTGCACCACCAGCCCGTGCAGCGTCGGGTGCTCGGCGAGCCAACCGTCGACGACGGTCGCCAGCGCCTCGACGTCCGGCACACCCAGCGGTTCGGCCACCTCGACGACCACGACGCCTGCTTCCGTCAGCACCCGGTGGGTGATGGCAGGCGTGGCGGTCAGCCCGGTCAGCCAGGCGATCGCGTCCGCACGTCGCTCGGCGGGGAAGATCCGCACGGGATAGGGCAGCAGGAACCTGACGAGCTGCAGTACCTGGCCGACCCAGGCGAGGTCGGTCACGACCGCGCAGCCGTCGAAGGAGCCCAACGCCCGCAGCCCCAGCCGTAGGTCGTCGAACGCGGCCTGAGGCGTGATGCCGTCGAACCCGTCCACCTCGACGAGGCAGCGGAGCCTGCGGTGCTCGCGCTGGACCTCCTCGAGCAGCGGTACGACGACCGTGTCGTAGTCCTCCCGGGTGAGCTTGCCGCTGCACCGCACACCGTCGATGCCTGCCGGTAGACCTTCGATCTTCTCGATCATGGCTCAAGACTGCCGTGCTGCGGTGCCAAGGCGACACGGCCGAAGGACCCGGAGAACGTCGAAAGACCCGCGGTTTGGGGGCGTTGGGCGCGGGAGCGGCGCCTGCCGATCGCGGACAGTGGATCCGTAACCGATGATGCCGTTCCCAGGTTGGATCGGCTCGTCCACGCGGCGCAGGGCCGCCTCACCGGCGGGCTGTCCCCCGTGTCGGCGGGTCTCGCCGCCCTGGACTGGGGCGGCACCTCGCCGACTCGCCCGCCCACCTCGCCCGTCTCGGCGTCTCCGCCGCGCATGCGGCCTCCGGCTGGCCGAGTACGCATCCGGCGTTCGGTGGGCCAGTCGGCGACCCCTGCGTCGCGTCCCCAGCCGGGCGATCGACGTCTTCCACGATCCCTCGTGGCAGCGGTGGCCGTTCGACGTGCTGGCGCAGGCCTTCCTGCTGGGCGAGCAGTGGTGGCAGGAGGCCACCGTCGGCGTCTGAAGGGGTCAGGCCGCCCACGCGAACCAGGCTGGCTCTCTCCGTCGCCCGGCAGCTGATGGACATGTGGGCGCCGTCGAACTTCGTCGCGACCAACCCCGAGGCGCTGGGCCCACGGCCCGCGAGCTCGGCGCCAACTCCGTGCGCGGAGCAGCGCGCTCCCGGGCCGACACCCTGCGGACGCTGCGCGGTCAACCGCCGGAGGGCGTCGAGCGCTTCGTCTCGGCCGGGACGTGGCCGCCACCCCCGGCACCGTCGTGTACCGCAACCGGCTGATGGAGCTGATCCAGTACGCCCCGACGACCAGCGACCGTCCACGCCGAGCCGGTGCTCATCGTCCCGGCCTGGATCATGAAGTACTACATCCTCGACCTGTCGCCGCAGAATTCGCTGGTCCGCTACCTCGTCGAGCAGGGCCACACGGTCTTCTGCATCTCCTGGCACAACCCCGATGCCGAGGACCGCGACCTCGGCATCGAGGACTACCTGCGACGCTCGGCGTGACGGCCGCCTGGACGCGATCGGGGCGTTCGTCCCGACCGCTGGTGCACGCGGCGGCTACTGCCTCGGCGGCACGCTGCTGACCATCGCCGCCGCCGCGATGGCGCGCGACGGCGACAAGCGCCTCGCGACCGTCACCCTGTTCGCCTCGCAGACCGACTTCACCGAGCCCGGCGAGCTGGCGCTGTTCATCGACGAGAGCCAGATCGCGTTCCTCGAAGACGTGATGTGCAGCAGGGCTACCTCGACGGCACGCCAGATGGCCGGCGCCTTCCAGCTGCTGCGCTCCTACGATCTGCTGTGGTCGCGCATGGTCCGCCAGTACCTGTTCGGCGAGCCCGAGCCGATGTCGCGTCCTGATGGCCTGGAACGCCGACGCCACCCGCCTGCCCTACCGGATGCACGCGGAGTACCTGCGCGGCTCGTTCCTCGACAACGATCTCGCCCAGGGTCGCTACCGCGTCGAGGACCGCCCCGTCGCGATCAGCGACGTCCGCGCCCCGATGTTCGTGGCGGCCACCGAGACCGACCACGCGTCCCCGTGGCGCTCTGTGTACAAGCTGCACCTGCTCGTCGACACCGATCTGAACGTTCCTGCTGACCAGCAGCAGCCACAACACCGGGATCGTCAGCCCTCCCGGCGCATCTCGCGCCGCCACCACCGGGTCACGACGCACCCGGAGGGCAGCCCTACCGGGACCCGGACACCTGGCTGCAGGCCATCCCCGTCACAACCGGGTCGTGGTGGCCGCGCTGGAGCAGTGCTCGCGGAGCGTCGGCGAGCGTCGCGCCGCCCACCGCGCCGACCGGCGAGGCCTCGCCCCCGCTCCGCACCTACGTCCTGAGCGTGACGAAACCCTCGCCCGACCGGCGCGGCCTTGGGCTCAGGAAGCCGGCGTCGCACCCGCGGCGAGCTGCTCGTCCTGGTGGGTGAGGCTGTCGACGACCGCGACCACCCCTTCGACGCGTTCGGTGACCCTGGCCAACCGCTCGGCGTCGCCGTGCGTCCCGACCTCGCCCGCGAGGGTGACGACGCCGTCCCGGACGTCGACCCGCACGTCCTGCGCGTCGCCGCCCAGCACCTCGTCGGTGACCTCGGCGCGGATCGACGCGTCGTCACGCAGGAAGACCGCCAACACGTCCGAGCGGGAAATGACGCCCAGGACGCAGCCCGCCGGATCGCACACCGGCATCCAGCGCAAGTGGCGCTCCACCATCAGGCGGGCCGCGGTCGCGACCATGGTCGTCGGTGCCACCGCCTCCACGAACGCCGTCATGAGCTCGGCCGCGGTCTGGGCGCCCGCCTTCGCCTCCGGTTGGTCGCGGCGGATGTGCCGGGCGCGCCAGCGCCCGGCCGGGTGTCCGCAAGGGCGGCCGAGGCCATCAGGTCGGCCTCGGAGACGACGCCAAGCAGGACTCCCTCCGAGTCGACGATCGGGACGGCCCGGACACCCGCGCCGTGCAGGAGACGCGCCAGCTGCGCGAACGACGCGTCCGGTGGGGCAGTGATGACGTCGGATGCCATGACCTCGGCGACAGTGGTGCGGCGCATCGCGGGCCCCTACGCCTGCGCGGCCGCAACGGCGGCCACGGCGGTCGGCACCGGCTCGGCGACCTTCGCCGGGCGTACGATCGTGACCGGGCAGGTCGCGTGCAAGACGCAGTGCAGCCCGACCGATCCGAGCAGCGTGCTGCGCACCGCGCCGCGGCCGCGGTGGCCGATCACGAGCAGATCGGCGCCTTGGGCCGCCTCGACCAGGATGGTCCCCGGCGCACCGGTCGCGCCCTCGACCGTGACCGGCACGGCGGCGAACTCAGATGGGCGCTGCGGATCTCCTCGACCTGCTGCCGGGCGATCGACCGCATCTCCTCGGCGATCTCGACGGGCGCCGGGACGGGGGCCATCCCGTATCCGGCCGCCCAGTACTGCGGAAGTTGTGCCGCGGCGACGACCCGGAGCCGGGCGCCGCGGCGCGCCGCGTCCTGCAAGGCGTACTCGATGGCCGTCCGTGCCGCGGGTGAGCCGTCCGCTCCCACGACGACCGAGCCGGTGGCTGTCATCCCACATTCCTCCCTGACACGCGGCCCGGTGCGGCCCGCTTCGACCACAACGGTGGCGGAGCCCGGCCCGCCGCGGCACCGGCCGAAGTCACGGCCGGAACGGCCGGTGGTCCCTACTCGCCGCGCCCTGACGTCGGAGCGAGCCGTTCCCACCGCCTGCGCGCACCGGACCCCACAGGCCTGGTCCGCAGGCTGGACGTCGAGGCGCGCCGGAACCGAAGGTCCCGCCGATCCGGGTCGTGTGGCACATGTGGACGGCCCGGCATCGACGCTATGAGTCTTGCGCGAACGCCGGAACGTGCATCGGCATTCGTCGACCGAGAGGAGCGACATGCTCTGCGTTGCGCCCCGCCGCCCGGGCATCATCGTCACCGTCGGGACGTCGCAGCCGCGGTCGCAGGCAGGCCGTGAACGCGGCAGCCGTTCTCACCAGGGACGGGCTCGACGAACTGGTGCGCGCCCTCGTCGCCGACGGCTATCGGGTGATCGGTCCGACCGTGCGCGACGACGCGATCGTGCTCGCCGAGATCGACGACGGCGCCGCGCTGCCGTCGGGATGGGGCGTCGAGACCGGACCGGGGCACTACCGCCTCCACCGCCGCGCCGACGCCGCCGTGTTCGCGCACTCCGCGGGCGCCCAGTCGTGGAAGCAGTTCCTGCACCCTCCGCGGCAGCCGTTGCTCACGGCCGACGCCGACGGGTTCACCGCCGCGCCCGAGGAGCCGGTGCGCTACGCCTTCCTCGGCGTGCGCGCCTGTGACCTCGCCGCGATCGCCACCCTGGGCACCGTCCTGGGGGGCGGCGCGCATGCCGACGGCGCCTTCACCCGCCGCCGCGCGGGCCTGTTCGTCATCGCGGCGGGCTGCACCGAGCCGGGCGGCGTGTGCTTCTGCGCGTCGGCGGGCACCGGCCCCGCGCCCGGACCCGGCTACGACCTCAACCTCACCGAACGGATCGACGCCGAGGGGCACCGCTTCGTCGTCGAGGTCGGCACCGCCGAAGGCGAACGGGTGCTCGCCGAGCTGACCCACCGCGACGCGACCGAGGGCGAGATCGACGACGCGCACGCCGCCGTCGAGGCCGCCGCCGACCGCATGGGCCGGACGTTGCCGGTGGGCGACCTGCGCCTCCTGCTGCGCGACGCCCGGGAGTCCCCGGTCTGGGAAGCGATCGCGCAACGCTGTCTGACGTGCGGGAACTGCACGATGGTCTGCCCCACCTGCTTCTGCACCACCACCGAGGACACCACCGACCTGCTGAGCGGTGCCGCGACGCGCTCGCAGCGCTGGGCCTCGTGCTTCGAGGTGGACTTCTCCTACCTGCACGGCGGCAGCGTGCGGACCTCGGGGGCGAGCCGGTACCGGCAGTGGATCACCCACAAGTTCAGCTCATGGCACGACCAGTTCGGCGGCTCGGGCTGCGTGGGCTGCGGGCGCTGCATCGCCTGGTGCCCGGTCGGGATCGACATCACCGCCGAGCTCACCAGCCTCGCGGACCCGGGGGAGTACCAGTGACCGCAGCAGCAGAACTCGCCCGCTTCGCTCCGCTGCGGCGGCTCACCCCGCACAGCGCGACGCGGTGGCCGACACCGCGCGCGACGTCGCGTTCGCGAAGGGCGCGACGATCATCGCCGAGGGTCGGCAGGCCGACGGCTGCTGGCTGATCACCGCGGGGCGCGTGGCGCTCTCGACCGAGGTCCCCGGCCGCGGCGAGGTGGTGCTGCAGACGCTGGGCGCAGGCGACGTGCTGGGCTGGTCGTGGCTCGTGCCGCCGCAGCTCTGGCACCTCACCGCGACGGCGATCGAGCCCGTCAGCGCCGTCGAGTGCGACACGGTCGCGCTGCGCGCGCTCGCCGAGCGCGACCCCGCCCTCGGCTACGCCCTCGCACTGGGCTTCTTCGAGCTGCTGCTCGCGCGGCTGCAGAGCACCCGGGCGCGGCTGCTGGACCTGTACGGGAGCCCCCGTGAGCGCTGAGCCCGCCACCGTCGGGGTCGATCCGCGACCGGCGCCGACTCTCGCCGATGCTGCCCCTGCCCTACCGCGTCGCCGACCGGACGGTCGAGACGCGCGACTCGGTCACCCTGCGCCTGGAACCGGTCGACGCGCCGATCGCGCCCTTTCGCCCCGGCCAGTTCACGATGCTCTACCGGCCCGGTGTCGGCGAGGTCGCGATCTCGGTGAGCGGCGACCCCGCCGCGGGGGACGGGGCGCTCACCCAGACCATCCGCGACGTCGGCGCGGTCAGCCGGGCGCTGCACCAGGCCGTGCCGGGGGACCTGATCGGCGTCCGCGGTCCCTACGGGGTGGGCTGGGACCTCGACACCGCCGTCGGACGCGACCTGCTGATCGTCGCGGGCGGGGTGGGCCTGGCCCCGTTGCGCCCCGTCCTGCTCGGCGCGCTGGCGCGCAGGCACCTCTTCGGCCGGGTCGTGCTGGTCGCGGGCGCGCGGAGCCCCGCGGAGTTCCTCTTCCGCGACCAGCTCGACGTCTGGCGGGCCACGGCGGGCCTTGAGGTCGAGCTCACCATCGACCGCCCCGACCCCGGCTGGTCGGGCCTGGTCGGCTTCGTCACCGAGCCGCTCGCCCGCGTCGCGCTCGACCCGCGGCAGACCACCGCCTTCCTGTGCGGGCCGGAGCCGATGATGCGGTTCTCGGCCACCGTGTTGCTCGCCCGCGGCATGCAGGCCCGCGACATCCGCGTCTCGCTGGAGCGGAACATGAAATGCGGCGTCGGGCTGTGCGGGCACTGCCAGCTCGGGCCGCTGCTCGTCTGCCGCGACGGGCCCGTCATCGACTACGCCCACGCCCACCCCCTGCTCGCCGTCCGGGAGCTCTGACATGCCGCCACCCACGCTCGCCGTCTGGAAGTTCGCCTCGTGCGACGGCTGCCAGCTCACCCTGCTCGACTGCGAGGACGAGCTCACCGCGGTGGCGGGCGCCGTGCGGATCGCGCACTTCCTCGAGGCGTCCAGCACCGTCCTGCCGGGACCGTACGACGTGTCGCTGGTCGAGGGCTCGATCACGACACCGGAGGACGCGCAGCGCATCCGGCGGGTCCGCGAGCAGTCGACGGTGCTGGTCACCATCGGCGCGTGCGCCACCGCGGGCGGCGTACAGGCGCTGCGCAACGGCACCGACATCGCGGAGTTCCGGTCGGTCGTCTACGCCTCCCCGCTCTACGTCGACACCCTCGCCACGTCCACGCCGATCGCCGCGCACGTGCCCGTCGACCTGGAGTTGCGCGGCTGCCCCATCGACAAGCACCAGCTGCTGGAGACGATCTCCGCGCTGCTCGCGGGCCGGAAGCCGGACCTCCCCGACACGAGCGTCTGCACCGAGTGCAAGCGCCGGGGGCTGACCTGCGTGATGGTCGCGAACGGCACCCCCTGCCTCGGCCCGGTCACGCACGCGGGCTGCGGCGCGCTCTGCCCCGCCGTCGCGCGCGGCTGCTACGGCTGCTTCGGCCCCATGGGCGGCGCCAACCTCCCCGCGATGGTCGACGGGCTGCGCACGTGCGGGATGAGCCCGCGGACGGTCGACCTGGTCCTGTCGACGTTCAACGTGACCGCGTTCCGCGCGGCCGCCGACCAGGCGAGTCCGCGATGACGGCCGAGCGCCGTGACCTGCAGGTCGGCGCCCTGACCAGGGTGGAGGGCGAGGGCGCGCTGCGGGTCATCGTCACCGACGGCGCGGTGAGCGCCGCGGAGCTGCAGATCTACGAACCGCCGCGGTTCTTCGAGTCGTTCCTGCGCGGGCGTGCCCACACCGAGGTCAGCGACCTCACCTCGCGCATCTGCGGGATCTGTCCCGTCGCCTACCAGACCAGCGCCTGGAACGCGATCGAGCAGGGGTGCGGCGTCGACCCCGGCCCGCGCATCGGGGCGCTGCGCAGGCTGCTGTACTGCGGCGAGTGGGTGTCCAGCCACTCGCTGCACATCTACCTCCTGCACGCACCCGACTTCCTCGGCCTCCCCGACGGGATCGCGCTCGCCAACGGCCACCGCGACCTGCTGGAACGGGGCCTGCGGCTGAAGAAGGCGGGCAACGCGATCCTCGAGCGGGTCGGCGGCCGCGCGATCCACCCGGTCAACCCGCGGATCGGCGGCTTCCACCGCGCGCCCACCGCCGCCGAGCTGGCCGTGCTCGCCGAGCAGCTGCGCCCCGCCCTCGACGACGCCCTCGCCACGGTCGACTGGGTGGCCGGGTTCGACTTCCCGGACCGGGAGCTTCCCGGGGAGCTGCTCGCCGCCCACCATCCCGACCGGTACGCGATCGAGACCGGTGACGTCCGCTCGTCGGGCGGCCTCGCGTTCGCCGCGACCGAGTTCGACGACCACGTCGTCGAGCACCAGGTGGCGCACTCCACGGCGCTGCACGCCACGCTCGACGGACGCCGCTACCTCACCGGCCCGCTGGCCCGCTACTCGCTCAACGGGGCCCAGCTCTCACCGCTGGCCCGGCAGGCCGCCGCGGCCGCCGGGCTGGGGCCCACCTGTCGCAACCCCTTCCGCAGCATCATCGTGCGCGCGGTGGAGGTCGTGTACGCGCTGGAGGAGGCGCTGCGGATCATCGGGAGCTACGAGCGCCCCGAGCCGCCCGCGGTCGACGTGCCGCCCCGCGCCGGGATCGCCCGCGGCGTGAGCGAAGCACCGCGGGGGCTGCTCTACCACCGCTACGAGCTGGCGGCCGACGGGCGGATCGTCTCCGCCATGATCGTGCCGCCGACCTCGCAGAACCAGGCCGCGATCGAGGACGACCTGCGCGCCGTCGCGGCGGCGAACCTGCACCTCTCCGACGACGAGCTGACGTCGCTGTGCGAGCAGACCATCCGCAACCACGACCCCTGCATCTCCTGCGCGACCCACTTCCTCACCCTCACCGTGGACCGGCGGTGAGCCGCGCGGACCCCATGCGGCGGTGATCGGCGTGGGCAACCCCTTCCGCCGCGACGACGGCGCGGGGCCCGAGACGGTCGCGCGGCTGCGGGACCGGGTGCCCCCCGGCGTCCGCGTCACGGCTCTCGACGGGGAGCCGACGGGGCTGATGGAGGCCTGGTCGGGGGCCGCGCTCGCGATCGTGGTCGACACCGTCGTGTGCGACCCACCCGACCCGGGCCGGATCCACCGCGTGCAGGCGCCCGCGTCGTTGCCCGTCGGCATGTCCGTGGCGACGCACGGCCTGGGCGTCGTCGAGGCCGTCCGCCTCGCCGTGGCGCTCGACCGGTTGCCCCGCGCGCTGGTGGTGCTCGGCGTGGAGGCCGCCGACGTCGGCGTCGGTCCCGGCCTGTCCCCGCAGGTGGCCGCGGCGATCCCCGCGCTCGTCGGCGCCGTGCTGGCCGAGCTCGGGACCCGTGGCTGATGATCAGGGAACGAGCACGGCGGCGCCGGTGATCCGATCGGCGGCGAGGTCGGCGAGCGCCTGGTCGGCCTCGGCGAGGGGACGCGGCGTCGTCGTCGGGCGGATGCGCAGCCGGGCCGCCAGCCGGAGGAACTCCTCACCGTCGGCCCGGGTGTTGGCGGTGACGCTGCGGAGCTGCTTCTCGCGGAACAGCTCGTCGGCGTAGGAGATCGAGGGGATGTCGCTGAGGTGGATGCCCGCCACGGCGAGGGTCCCGCCCTGGTCGAGCGCCCGCATCGCGACCGGGACGAGCTCGCCCGCCGGGGCGAAGAGCACGGCGGCGTCGAGCGGCTCGGGCGGTGCGGCGTCGGCGGGTCCGGCCGAGGCCGCACCGAGGTCGAGCGCGAGTCGACGGGCCTCTGCTGAGCGGGTGAGGACGTGCACCGTCGCTCCTTGGGCGATCGCGACCTGGGCGACGAGGTGCGCCGACGCGCCGAACCCGTAGATGCCGAGCCTGCCCCCCGGTGGCAGCTCGGCGCGTCGAAGCGCCCGATACCCCACGATCCCGGCGCAGAGCAGCGGGGCCGCGGCGACGTCGTCCACGCCGTCGGGCAGGCGGTAGGCGAAAGCCTCCGGGACCACCGCGTACTCGGCGTAGCCGCCGTCGGCGTCCCAGCCGGTGAACGCCGCATCGGGACAGAGGTTCTCCCGCCCGCTGCGGCACCACCGACAGCGGCCGCAGGTGCCTCTGAGCCACGCGATCCCGATGCGGTCTCCCAGCGCGAACCGGCTCGTGTCGGCGCCGAGCGCGTCGACGACCCCGACGATCTCGTGCCCCGGCACGACGCCGTGGCGGCGCGGCGCGAGGTCGCCTTCCGCGAGGTGCAGGTCGGTTCGACAGACGCCGCACGCCGCGACCTCCACCCGGACCTCGCCGGGTGCAGGCGATGGTGGCTCGCGGGTGACGGCGCGCAGCGGACGGTCGGCGATGGGTCCGGGTGAGTCGACGATCCAGGCACGCATGCGTCCAGGGTGGGCCTTGATCGGCGATGAGAGAAGGGCCGGGCGACCCGCTCAGGCGAGCACCGCGTCGAGCACGTCGCGGACCGACACCACGCCGATGATGCGGCCGTCGTCGCTGCGGATCACGACGTGACGGACCCCGGCGTCGATCATCAGCCTGCCGACCGCTGCGATCGAGTCCGTGGGCGCTGCCGTGACCAGGTCGACCGACATGACGGTCTTCACCTGCTCGCGTTCGATGTCGCCGCCGATCGCGACGACGTTGACGATGTCCCGCTCGGAGATCAGCCCGACCGGCCCGATCGGACTGCTCACCAGGAGCACGCCGATCTCGCCCGCGGTCAGCTCCCTGGCTACCTCGCGCAGCGAGTCGTGCTGTTCGACCGTGACCGGTTCGTGCTTCATGATCGTGCGGATCGGCTGCTCGGCGGCGGCCACATCCAGGACGTCCATCGGGGGATCCTTTCGGTGTCAACGCGCGGCTTCGGTCGTCGAGGCCCCGCCCACGACCTTGGCCGCCGTCAGCGACCTCGGGACGATCGTGACCGGGCACATGCTGAGCTTCACGAGAGCGCGGCTGGTGGAACCCAGCACCGCGCCCGTGATCGCCCCATGTCCCCGGGAGCCCGCGACCACCATCCGGGCCCGGATCGTGCTGCCGAGCACCGCCTCGACCACCGGCCCGTGCTCGACGCGGATCTCGACCGGCACGGTGGGGTAGCGGTCGTGCCACGGCTGCAGCCGGGTCTCCAGTGCCTCGGCCGTAGCGCTCGTCCCGCGCTGGCCAGGGGCCACGTGCAGAGCAATCAGCGTGCCGCCACGGCGGTCGGCGTCGGCGAAGGCGAACTCGACGGCGGCGCTGTCGGCATCCGGGTCGGCGACCGCCAGCACGATCGGCAGCGAGTCGGTGTCGGCGCGGTGGGGACCTCGCACGACCGTCACCGGGCAGTCCGCCTTGGCCGCGACAGGTGTCGCGACCGAACCGACCAGCACGTCAGCGGCATGCTCACCGATCATCCCGACGACCAGGAGATCGGCGCCGCTTGCCGTCTGGACCAGCGTCTCGGTGGGATTGCCACCGAGCAGGGCGGTCGTGACGGTGACGTGCCGCTCCTGTTGGTGGGCCGCGGCCAGTGCGCGGCCGAGGATGCCCGTCGCGTGTCGCCGCGCGTCTGTGGCGTCGATGTAAGGGGCAACGTGCACGATCCGCAGCACGAGGCCGCGCAATCGAGCCTCGGTCGCCGCCCACGCGACGGCGCGGAGCGCGGTCGCGGAGCCATCGGTGCCCACCACGACCTCGGCGCCGCTGCGGGCCCCAGTGCGCTCGTCCATGGCGATCTCCACCGTCGATTGGCTTGTCCACCATGGATCGTCTGCGCGCGGCCACGAACGCGGCAGGGCCGCCTGCCCCGCCACCGCGGGCCAGACGACCTTTCCGAACCCGGTGTCCGGCGATGCCGCACCACCGACCCCGACGGGCGCGCTCGGGACTTGGGCGGAGGCGGGCGCTCGGGGCCGTGCTTCCTACCCCGGCGTTCGTCCGCCCGACGGAACCTCCGGCCATGCGGCCGCGATCGGCCGGTCCGGCATGCGCTGACGGGGGTCGTCTCGGCGCCGCTGACCTGCCCGAGCCGAAGATCCGGACCTACCCGGTGCACAACCTGGGGTGGCCGGTCGACGCACCCCACGGACGACCGGCGCGAGACGGACGTATGCGGTGATCGAACCCCGACAATGTCGTTTTCGCGACCGCCTTGCTACGCCCTGCACGCATTTTGTGATGCGTATCACTGTATCAGCGCGCCTTAAGTTTGCCGCATTCCTCAGTTTTGCGGTCCCTTTGGAGTTGCTGACTGGGCCTTTTGGGTGCCCAACTGGAGTCCAATCGGGTTGGGCTATGTGCTAGCGCGCTCCTCAGCTCCCCAAAAAATCGGAGAACTCATGAAGCGAAGGCTCTTCACCAGCCTGGCGGCGGCCGCTGCGGCCACCGCGTCGATATTGCTCGCATCCGGCGCGGCCGCAGCGACGCCCGATACCACGGCACCGACCGCCGGTGCCCAGAACACAGGCGTCACACCCAATCTCAACTGCGCCCATGGCCTTCCAGGTCGACGACACGCAATTCAAGATCGTTGCATCGCTGCGCGGGGTCGGCAAACAGGTCTACGACTGCGCCACGAGCGGCGGCGCATTCGTCTTCCGCGAGCCGGTCGCCGGGCTGTTCACCTCGCGCGGCATCCCGGCCGCCATTCACGGCAAGGGTCCGTTCTGGGCGAACTTCGACGGCTCTCGCGTGGAGGCTCCGGCGCCCCGTCCCCGCCGCGCCTTCCGCCAGATCCGACCAGAATTCCCTGGCTGAAGTTCGTCGCTAAGCCGACGCCCGGCACGACTGGCGTGTTCAGCAACGTCGCTTTCATCCAGCGAATCGACACGCGCGGCGGCCTCGCGCCAGCCGGTACGTGCACCGCCCCGACCACAGTGGCGGTCGACTACACCGCCAACTACGTCTTCTGGGCGAAGAAGTAGGCGATCCTCGGCCTGTGCGCCGTCCTGAGCATCCTCGGCGGCGCACAGGCTCGGGTGGTCAGTCGCTCCACGACGATCGCGGACCCGGCGGGCACCTCCTGCCACAGGCCGGGCAGCGCGGTCAGCGGTTCGGAGACCACGGCGCGCGCGTCGGAGGAGAAACCGACGAGCCGCCGGAGCTCCCCGGCCACCCATGTCCCGGAGCCGGTCGAAACGTGCTTGTGCACGTAATCAGCCAGTGTCGGCGAATGCACGACGTCCTCGTCCTGCGTGCGTCTCTGCGCGCAGCAGGTCGGCCGTTACGACTGCCCGGGGCCGATCCAGTCACCCATGGACCACGGGCCGGGCGGGACCGATGCGGTTCGTGATGTTTGGCCAGAATGTTTCGCCAAGCATCGTGAACGTAGACCCGGCGACCCGACGAGGCAAACGTTCTTGCGACTTCACCGTTTACCAGAGATCAGGATCGCCGCGAGTGGGGCGACGTCCGCCTCCGCGGGCGACCGGGTCCACCAGGGACGCGGCGAGGCCGCGGACCGGCGGACGCTCCTCGCGCCCGGCCACGGGGCGGCTGTGATCTCGATCCGGTGGCCGAGGCTCGCCAGGACGTCCGAGGGTGTAGTGTTCGGGATGTCGAGCGCATGTTGTATCTGGGCGGCAAATGCTCAGTTCGTCCTCGTCGAAATCCCAGGTCGAACGGGTCCGTTCGAAGACCGGAGCCTGACATGACGTCGGCGTCCAGTACGTTACCTACCAGGCTCGACGTCGAGCGGCTGAGCTTGAGGCCGGAGTCGGCCGCTGCCGGGTTCATCGGTGGTGCGTGGTGGCCTGCCTCGCGCGACCTCGCCGCCGAGCTCCCTGATCTTGTGGCGGCGTTGGCGGCCCGGATGGGCACTGTCGAAAGAGTCGGCTACAACCTCGGCGCCTGGGATGTCGTCCCGCGGAAGGTCAGGGTCGGCGGCCAGGTCGTCCGCATGGGCGGGTTTCGGTCTCAGGACGCTGCCACGCTGAGGGTGTTGGGTGCGCGAAACGGGCTCACCCTGCTGGTCGTGCCGCCGGAAACCGATGAACGGGCCGCGCAACGCATTTTGACCGCGGCGAGCCGCGGCGAGGATATCGACGCTCTTTTGTCGAGCGCCACGTAGTAGTCGGCTTCCCTGACCGCTCGCGCACTGAACTGCAGTCGAACTCCCGCTTTTGGAAGGAATACATAATGTCGGAAACTGCCCCTTACGTCTCCGTGCACGATCAGCGTGTGCGGCTCGTTGCCCAGGCGCTGATGAAGAACTCGAAACTCAGCGAGAAGGCTGCCACCGAGTTGGCCAAGCATGCGCTCTACGCATTGGACCACATTCCGGAGAAGGTGCGCTAGGCGCCGACAACCGCTCGTCGGGCGCCCGAGAAGCATTCGCAGACAACAGGAGAACTGTACGTGCCGATAAGCGCTGTTCACCAAACTGCGCAGGCGGGTTTCGATACCGCCGCGACCAGGCCTCGCCCGCCCGCCATCGGGATGCTCAGCACCTATCCGCCAACCCAGTGCGGCCTGGCGACGTTCAGCGCCGCTCTCATACAGCACCTGCACCTCGGGGCGGCTTCGCTCGGTGTCGTCCGGGTGGTCGACGATCCAGAGCTCCGGCACGGCCCGGATGTGGTGGGGCATCTGGTGAACGGTTCACCGGACAGCGCGGGCGCCGCCGTACGTCGTCTCAACGGATTCGACGTAGTGGTCGTCCAACACGAGTACGGCATCTATGGCGGTCCCGACGGCGTCGATGTCCTGCCGATCGTGGATGCGCTGACCGTGCCGACGATCATCGTGCTGCACACCGTTCTCCAAGATCCGACGGCGGAGCAGCGGCGCATCCTGCTTCGACTCCTTGCCGCGGCCGACGTCGTGGTGACGATGACCCAGACCGCCAAGAGGCGCCTGGTCGCGAGCTACGACGCCGACCCGACGCAGGTCGTCGTGATCCCGCACGGCGCGGTCGACCACGGGCATGTCTTCCCCGTTGAGCGACCACCTGCCGACCGCCCGCTCGTCCTCACGTGGGGGTTGATCGGGCCCGGGAAAGGCATCGAGTGGGCGATCGATGCCATGGTGGGGTTGAGCGACCTGCAGCCGCGCTATCTGGTGATGGGCCGGACCCACCCCAAGGTCGCGCACCGCGACGGTGAGGCCTACCGCGATGGCCTCGCCCAGCGCGCACGGTCCGCGGGGGTTGCGGACATCGTCGAACTCGACGACCGCTACCTCGATGCGGGTGCGCTGGCCGCGCTGGTCCAGTGCGCCGCCGTGGTGCTGCTTCCCTACGACTCACGCGATCAGGTGACGTCCGGCGTGCTCATCGAGGCCGTTGCCGCCGGGCGACCGGTGGTCTCAACAGCCTTTCCCCACGCCATCGAACTGCTGGGTGACGGGACCGGCCTCGTGGTGCCACAGCGCGATCCCGCGGGCCTGGAAGCTGCTCTGCGCCGGGTGCTCAGCGAACCGGGCCTTGCCGACGGCATGGCTGAGCAGGCTGCGCGAAAGGCGCCCGAGCTGCTGTGGCCTGCGGTGGCCGACCGCTACCGGAGGATCGCGATGGGAGCTGTCGCGGCGGGCATGGCCGAGGCCTCGTGACAGGAGCTGTGCGGGAGTGGCAGATCGACGTCCCGGCCCCGAGGTTCGCCCACCTGCGCGAGCTCACCGACGCGGGCGGGTTGTACGAGCACGCCGAGGGATCGATCCCGCGTCGGGGACACGCCTACTGCCTCGATGACGTGGCGCGGGCGCTGGTTGTCGTCTGCCGCGAGCAAGCGCTTGGCGAACTGGATGACCTCCGCGATCAATATCTGACGTTCGTGCTGGCCGCGCAGGAGCCTGACGGCCGCTTCCACAACCGGCGGCGGTTCGACCTGAGCTGGCCGGACACGGCATCTGTCGAGGACTGCTGGGGGCGCGCGCTCTGGGGTCTCGGCACCGCCGTCGCGCGGACGCCGCACCTGCGGGAACAAGCGCTCGCCTGCTTCGATCGTGGCGCCCGGCTGCGCTCACCGCATGTGCGTGCGATGGCGTTCGCCGCGCTCGGCGCCGCCGAGGTGCTCGCGGCTCTGCCGGACCACGGCGGCGCACGCGCGCTGATCGCGGCGACGGCCGACGTGATCGGAAGGCCTGCGCTCGACGGGGCGTGGCCGTGGCCGGAGCCCCGGCTCAGCTACGCGAACGCGGCGCTGCCGGAGGCCCTGCTGGCGGCGGGCACCGCGCTGGATTGCCCGTTGCTCATCGCGGACGGCCTTGGCCTGTTGGACTGGCTGCTCGACCGGCAGACCAGGGATGGGCATCTGTCGGTGGTCCCGGTCGGCGGCTGGGGTCCTGGGGACACCAAACCGGTGTTCGACCAGCAGCCGATCGAGGTGGCGGCGTTGGCCGACGCCTGCGCGGCGGCTCATTCGATCGAGGGACGACGGCGCTGGGCTCACGGGGTCACGCTCGCCGCGGGCTGGTTCCTCGGGGACAACGACTCCGGCACACCGATGCACGATCCGGCATCAGGTGGCGGCTTCGACGGTCTGGAGCGCTTCGGGCGCAACGAGAACCAGGGCGCGGAGTCTACTTTGGCGCTGCTCTCGACGCTGCAACAGGCCCGCCGAATCGCGGGCGGTTCGATGAAGGACATCGGGTGACGGGATGCGTCACGCGAACCGCCGTGACCCTGACCGCTGATCCGGCACGAGTACTTGCGCGGCTGTTCGTGCCCGGTCACGAGCTCTCATACGACGGTCGGTCCCGGGCTTCGGGGGTGCTGTCGAGGATCCTCGCGCTGCCCGACGACGAGGTCGGATCGACCTTGAAGCGTGGTCTGTGACCGCTACGCGGCGCGCCATCGTGATCTGCCTGGTGTGCTGATGGCGCACTACGAGCAGATCGCGCACCGAATACCCGAGGCCGCCGACCTGTCGGACGAACGCCGCAGCCTCGTGGGTGCCTGCTTCACCCATGAGTTCGCGGTCGAGGCGGCCGCTCTGTTCAACCCCTCCGCCGTCGCGCACCCCGACCAGGCGGGCCTTTCGCCAGGGAGCTGCCGATTCATCCTGAGCCTGCGCGCGGTCGGCGAGGGACATCTGTCCTCGGTGGAGTTCCGCACCGGCGTCCTGGGCCGCGCGGGGGACCTCGACATCGATGATCCCGGCGCGCACATCGAGGCCGGACGTACGCTGCCGACGTCACATGATCGTCAGGTGTTCGCGGCCGCGCTCGTCGGCCAGGACATCGATCGCGAGTCCGCCGCCTTCGTCATCTCGCGGCTGGGTCCCCACTTCCGCGCCGACGAGCTCGACGCGGTACTCGGGGCTCTTGGCGAGGAGCGGCTTATGCGCCCCACCGTCGCGCGCACCGCTGAGCTGGCCCGGCGCATCGCCGCGTGTACCTACGAGGTGGAGTTCCCGCCCGAGAGCACCCTCCCGGAGCGGGTGCTATGGCCGCGGAGTCCGTCGGAGTCGCGCGGCATCGAGGACGCCCGATTCGTACGCATCGAGGACGAGGACGTCTACCGGGCGACCTACACCGCGTTCGACGGCGCGTCGATCACACCGCAGCTCATCGAGACCGACGATTTTCGGCATTTCCGGATGTCCCAGCTCGTCGGGCCCGCCGCCCAGAACAAGGGAATGGCCCTGTTCCCACGCCGGGTCGATGGCCGCTACCTCGCCCTCTCTCGCTGGGACAGGGAAAACAACAGCATCGCCTCCTCGCCGGATGGCGTCTGGTGGGGCGAGACCCGCACCCTCCAGACGCCGAGCCGTCCATGGGAGCTGCTGCAGATCGGCAACTGTGGATCACCCATCGAGACCGAAGCAGGCTGGGTCGTCCTCACACACGGCGTCGGGCCGATGCGCGAGTACTCCATCGGCGCCCTGCTGCTCGACCTTAACGATCCGAGCCGGGTCGTCGGCGCGCTGCGTGAGCCGCTCCTGGCGCCCGACGACGACACGCGCGACGGCTACGTTCCCAACGTCGTCTACTCCTGCGGCGCGCTGCGGCACCATGATCAGCTGCTGCTGCCGTACGGGGCGAGCGACGCGTCCGTCCGATTCGCCATTGTGGCGCTGCCGCCGCTCATCGAACGGTTGACCGCCGATGGTCCGCCCGATGCGATGCGAGTGAACAACTCCGCATAATCGGCCACCATCCGCGACGCGGTGAAACGCTCCTCGACGTCGTCACGGCAATGCCGCCGCGACAGCGAGGTGACCTCACCGACCGCCGCGACCGCGCCTGCGAGGTCGTCAACGAGAAAGCCGGTTCGACCGGGCCGGATGATCTCGGGCATCGACCCCAGCGGGTACGCGATCACCGGCGTCCCGGTCGCCAACGATTCGACGACGGCGAGCCCGAACGGCTCGGCGAAGCCGATGAGGTGCAGCAACGCCAGCGCGCCACCGAGCAGCGCGTCCCGCTCGGCCGCCCCGACCGGGCCCGCATAGCTGATGTCGGGAGCGCCGAGATGCGGTTGCACCAACTCCCTGAAGTAGTCCTCGTCCTGGATGATCCCGGCGATGACCAGCGGCAGCCCAGCCCGGCGCGCGACCGCGACCGCCCGGTGGGTGCCCTTGTCGGGGTGGATGCGGCCAAGGAACAGCAGATAGTCCCCGGGTTGATCCCGGAAGGTGAAGGGGGAGAGGTCGATGCCGTGGTGGATCGTCGCGTCGTAGGTCAGGTCCGGGTGCCGGTCCGCGTCGCTGATCGCCACGTAGTGCGCGACGTCGTCATAGGCTCGGTACACCGGCAGGATCCGCTCCGACGAGAAGCCGTGAACGGTGGTCACCACCGGCGTGGACACCAGCCTGCTGTACGTCAGCGGCATGAAGTCGAACTGGTTGCTCACCACGTCGAATTCGCCCGCTCGCTCAAACGCCGCCGCGTTGTGCAGGCCCTCGTACACCTTGGCGTCGACGCCGGGATCCTCCTCGTAGCCACGCGGGGCCTCCGCGTGCAGCCGCGCCGCCGTCAGTGAGTCCGCGGTGGCGAACAGCGTGACGTCGTGACCGAGGGCCACCAGGCCCTCGGCGAGGGTCGACGCGACCTGCTCCCACGGCCCGTAACCGCGCGGCGGAGTGCGGTGGGCGATCGAGGCCAGCACGCCGATGCGCAGCCGCGACGCGTCGATGTCGATCTCCATCCCCGACCCGGCTCGTGCAACCGAGGGCAACCCTGCCGGGCCTGGCCTTCGTCGAGGACGACGCGGGCTTGGCCGCCCACGCACGGGATGCTCTCGACAGCTCGGACCCTACGCTCTTTGTGGTCCGCGCAGCGGATCTCCCGTTTGCGGACCGCGGCCGTCCTCCGTGGCCGACCGCCACGGGCTGCGGTGGACGATGCCGATGTCGGGGTGGTCAGCCCCCGGACAGCCGACGGCGGTTGGCCACCACCCGCCGATGGACAGGGGCAAGCGCGTTCCCGACGGCCTTGGCGGTGTCCTTCGGCGGCGTCGTCACCGCCGCCACAGCGGCCTGGCTGAAGGCCTCGGCCTTCTCCTGCACCATGCGCGTGTACTCGCGGCGGTCCCGAGCACTCGGCGGCCATCCGCCCGTCGCGATCCTTGCCGTCCGGTAGGCGATCACCACCGGCGCCGACCACGCGATCTCAATGAGCTGCATCCACGGCCGTACCCATCCCGCACCGGGCAACGATCCGCGAACCGTGCGCTTCTTCGTGGTCATTCGACCCACGCTACGTGCTGGATCCGATCGGCGGAGTGTCCACACGAATGGACAGCCGCCAGCCGAACTGGGACAGTGACGTCCAGTGAGTCGCTCCGGCCCTTGGCGACACCCCGACGGTGAGGCGCAGGGCGCGTGGAGACATGAACAATCCTGGAGATTTGAGCGGCGATTCACCGACGCCCGATCGCTCCGGCTCCGAGGGGACGCGCACGGAGGGCCGTGTCGGTGTCGCGGCGCCCGCCACACCTCGTCGGTCATCGGGTTTCGTCAGCCGGGGCAGTGACTACGCTGAGTTGTCCCGCATTGTGCGTGCGGCCGGGCTGCTGAACCGGCGCCCCGGCTACTACCGTGCCCGGATCACCCTCACCGTGGCGTTGCTTGCGGTGGGGTGGACGGTGTTCGCTCTGCTCGGGCCGTCGTGGTGGCAGTTGGTGGTCGCGGCGTTCCTGGCGGTCATGTTCGCCCAGCTCGGCTTCCTCGGCCACGACGCAGGCCATCGGCAGGTGTTCCGTTCCGGGCGCCACAACGACCTGCTGGGCCTGGTGTGCGCGAACCTGCTCATCGGGCTGAGCTACAGCTGGTGGATCGAGAAGCACAACCGCCACCACGCCAACCCCAATCACGTCGGCCGTGATCCGGACATCGTCGCCGGTGGCGTCGTGTTCACCAAGGCGCAGGCCCGCGCCCGGCGCAGCGGCCTCGGGCGCTGGATCGCGCGCCACCAGGCCGCCCTGTTCTTTCCGATGTTGCTGCTCGAAGGCGTCGCTCTGCGTGTCGCCAGCATCCGGGCCTTGCATGCACGTCCTGTCGACAGCACTCGGCGCGTCGAGTCGGTGCTGCTGGGCGTTCACATCGTCGGCTACCTGGCCGCGGTGTTCCTCGTACTGCCACCTGCTCAGGCGGCGGCGTTCATCGCGGTCCAGCAGGGCCTGTTCGGCCTCTATCTGGGCTGCTCCTTCGCGCCCGCCCACAAGGGGATGCCCATCCTGGGCCCCGGTGACCGGCTGGACTTCCTCCGCCGCCAGGTGCTCACCTCCCGCAACATCCGCGGTGGACGATGGGTCGATCTGGCCATGGGCGGCCTGAACTACCAGATCGAGCACCACCTGTTCCCCAGCATGCCGAGCCCCACGTTGCGTCGTGCGCAGCCGCTCGTCAGGGCCTACTGCCTACGGCACGACCTGCCCTACCAGGAATCCACCGTGACCTACTGTTACGTCCAAGTGCTCCGCTATCTCCGCGACGTCGGGGCGGGTGCGGATGATCTTGGGGGACTGTAACGAGTGACGGTCGTCGGGTTCAGGTCTCGTGGACGTAGGTGCCGGGTGCCTCGCCGAGGACCGGGTATCCGGCCGCGGGTGCGCCGAGGCCCGGCACCTCGGCCGGTGGCGCGGACCGGTCGGCCAGCCATTCCTGCCAACACGGCCACCACGAGCCGGTGTGCACCGGCGTGGCCTGCTGCCAGGTGTCCGGGTCCAGCCTGAGCTCGCCCTCCCGGTGCGTGGCCACCCGATAGCTGCGGTGCGGGTGTCCGGGCGGGCTGACGATCCCGGCGTTGTGGCCCCCGCTGGTGAGCAGGAACGTGACGTCGGTGTCGACGAGCATTCCCAGCTTGTACACCGACCGCCATGGGCACACGTGGTCGCGCTCGGTCCCGACCGAGAAGATCGGAACGCGGATGTCGGTCAGCGAGATCGGCCGTCCGCCTGCGAGGAACCGGCCTTGCGCGAGGTCATTCGCCAGGAACAGCGACCTCAGGTTCTCCGAGTGCATGCGATAGGGCAGGCGCGTCCGTCGGCGTTCCAGGCCATCAGGTCGGTCATCGGTTCGCGCTCACCCAGCAGGTACTGGCGTACGTTGCGCGACCAGAGCAGGTCCGCCGACCGCAGCAGCTGAAACGCCCCGGCCATCTGCGTGCCGTCGAGGAAACCCCGGTCCCACATGAGGTCCTCGAGGTAGGTGACCTGGTCCTCGTCGAGGAACAACGACAGCTCGCCCACCTCGGTGAAGTCGGTCTGCGTGGCAAACAACGTCAGGCTGGCCAGCCGCTTGTCCCCGTCCCGGGCCAGCGCCGCAGCGGCGATCGACATCCACGTGCCGCCCAGGCAGTACCCGACGGCGTGCACGCGATGGTCCGGCACGACGGCTGACACGGCGTCGAGGGCCGCCTCGATTCCCAACGTCCGGTAGTCCTCAAGGACCCAGGTCCCGGTCGCCTTCATCCGGGTTGTGCCAGGAGACGACGAAGACCGTGTGCCCGCGCTCGACCAGGTAGCGCACCAGCGAGTTCTCCGGCGACAGGTCCAGGATGTAGTACTTCATGATCGGGGCCGACACGATCAGGACGGGCTCCGGGTGGACCGCCTCGTGCCGGTCGGTACTGGATCACCTCGATCAGCCGGTTGCGGAACACCACCACGCCGCTGGTGATGGCGACCACCTCGCCGACGGGATACGCCTCCACCCCCACCGGCGGCCTGCCTGCGACGGCGCGCAGCCCGTCCTCCACGAGGTTTCCCCCGCCGCGCAGCAGGTTCTTACCGCCCTCCTGCATCGTGCGGGCCAGCACCTCCGGATTGGTCAGCAGGAAGTTCGACGGCGACAGGACGTCGAGGATCTGCCGCACGCAGAACGCCACGACCTCCTCGTGGTGCCGGTTCACGCCTTCCACCCCGGTGGTGGCGTTGTGCCACCACTGCTGTGACAGAAGGAGTGCCTGCACGAGGGTGTCGAAGGGCACCTGCCGCCACGCGGGGTCGTCGAAACGGTGGTCCTGCGGCAACGGCTCGATACACGCGGGGGCGGCCGGATCGCGCCAACGCTCGGCCACGTGCGCCGCCAGCCGTCCGGCCGTGCTGATCGCCTTCTCAGCCAAGCGCTGCTGCGCACCCGGTGACCCGGCCAGGTGCACCGCCCAGTCGAGGAACGCGAGGGTCAGCGAGGTGGGTGACACGCCCCCCGTGACGTGGGCCTGGCCTGCGTGCAGAAGCCGGTCGAGGTTCGCCGGTGTGCCGGTCACCGCCGACACCTCCTGTCGGTCGTCGGACTCAGAGCGACGGCGACAGCGAGGTCTCGAAAGAAATGGCCGTGGCCGCCGCTTTCTCGACGTCGGCCACGACCGTCAGGTCCCGGCGGGGCGCCGTTGCCCGAGTCCGGTTCCCGAGTCCCTTCTCCACATCTCGCCATTCCGCGTTCTGACCACAGCGTCGTCTCCCTCGCACGGGCACCGGTAGGGCCAGAGGACCTGCGCCTCATCCCGCGGTAGTCGGGTTCCTGCCCCCTGGTCCTTGCCCGGCCAGCGTTCGCGGTGTTGGCCTACGCCGGTCATGCTGGCGCGGTGTCGGCGCAGGCGGGGTTCTTCCGGATCCGATTCACCGCCGATCCGGTTGAGCTGACGTTCTTCCGGGCCGGGCTCAACCGCTGGCTGATCGGGTTGGAGTGGCCCGACATGGATCGTCAGGATGCCGTGCTGGCGGTCAACGAGGCGTGCGACAACAGCGTGCGGCACGCCCCACTCGACGGCAGCCGCGGTGAGGTGGAGGTCGTCGCTCGGCTGATGGTTGGCGCGGCCGATCGCCGGATCGTCGCTGTCGTGCGGGACCACGGGCCGTCGGCGACCAGATGGGGAGCCCGCGACCTCGGTCTCACCGTGGTGCGCGCATGCATGGACCGGGTGCGGGTCAATCGGACCGCGAACGCGACCACGGTGACCATGACCAGCAGGCCGGTGCCCCTGATCTAAGCCTGCAGCCCCACTTCCCGCTCATCGGCGCAGCTCAGGGCACTGGTCGTACGCGGCCTGGATCACCCGTAGGCTTTCCAGAGCGGCGGGCGCGTCGATCCAGAAGCGCTTGCCCGCGCGGACGTGCCGGTGGAAGTCGTCGATCAGCAGGCCGTGTGAGGCGCCCCAGTAGGCCCGCTCTCCCGACGCCACGGTGTCCGGGTGGAAGGTCTCGACCCGCCCGTCGTCGTGGGTGATGGTCAGCGCGGTGTCCAACCGGAGACGGGCACGCTCCGTGATGATCTCCAAGGTGGCCGGGGCGTTCTCGACGTGGCCGTTGGTCGCGTAGAAGACCGAGCCGACGATGTCGCCCGCGGCGGTGCGGTGCTGCATCCGCAGGGCGGCGGTGTCCTCCACTTCGATGACGTCGGGCAGCGCCAAGGTCGCGACGGTGCCGCGGACGTCGGTCACGGGCCCGAGGTACCACTGCAGCAGGTCAAGGGTGTGGATCGCCTGGTTCATCAGGACCCCGCCACCCGCGGTGGCCCACCGGCCGCGCCAGTCGCGTCGCTTGTAGTAGGCGGCGTCGCGAAACCAGGTGACCGAGGCGCGGGCTCCGAGGATGCGCCCGAGGACGCCCTCGTCGAGCACGTCTCGCAACAGCCGGGCCGTGTCGTTGTAGCGGTTCTGGAAGCAGACGCCGAGCACCGCGGTGCTGTCCTCCGCGACGATGGCCAGGCGCTCGCCCTCGTCGAGGGTATGCGCGACAGGCTTCTCCAGCAGCACCGAGACGTCGCGGGCCAGGCATTGCGTCGCGAGATCGGCATGCCGGTGATGTGGGGTGCAGACGTGCACGACGTCCGGCGCCACGGCGTCGAGCATCGCGGTCAGGTCGGGGAAGGCGGGGCAGTTCCCGCGGGCGGCCGCCTCGGCCCGGCGGCCCTCGTGGACGTCGCAGACCCCGACGAGCTCGACGCCGCCATCCGGCCCGGTCGCCGCGTCGAGGATCGCGTCGAGGTGGACCGTGGCGATGTCGCCGCAGCCGACCACGGCGACGCGCAGCGGGGTCACGACGGGACGCCAAGGGGGAGGGTCGCGCGGGCCCAGTCGTAGGCGACCTGGTGGCATTCGCGGAGCGGGAGCGACGGCACGTCGACCTCGATCATGAAGTCGCCGGTGAAGCCTGCGGGGAACGCCGCGACGCAGGCCGCCAGGTCGACGTCGCCGAGCCCCGGCTCGGCCCAGATCCGACCCGGCCCGGTCGCCGTGCCGTAGTCGAGGTTCTCTGCCCTGGCCCGGGCGATGCCTGCGGCGAAGGTGTCCTTGAGGTGCACACCGACGATGCGGTCGGCGTAGTCGCGCAGCACCGCGGGCACGTCCATCCCGGCCCACGACATGTGCCCGGTGTCGGGCCCGAAGGCGAGCAGATCAGGGCCGACCCCGTCCAGCACCGTGCGCAGCTCGTGCTCGGTCTCCACCCAGCCGCCGACGTGTGGGTGCAGCGCGGCCGTGACGCCCTCGTCGCGCATCGCCGCGCAACACAGCGCGATGCCCTCGACGACGACGTCGAGCCGTCCGGGATCGAAACCGTGGCCGATGGCCGGGTGGTCGGTTCGCGGGGTGCCCTGCCCGAAGGTCGAGATCATGCAGAACCGCTGGCCGAACGACGCCTGCCGGGCCGCGAAGCGCCGCGCCGCCTCCGCCTGGCCCCCGTGGGTGCCGTGGTCGGCGAAGTCGCCGCTATAGAGGCTCAGGGCGGGCTCCAGCCCGAACGACGCGAGCCACGGCAGGTAGTCGTCGGCCGCCATGTCGTCCGGCACGTCGGCCTTGACCGCCGTGTAGCCGATCTCCGCGAGCTCGGCGAAGGCAGGCCCGAGCGTGCGGGTGGTCCGGTCCGGAACGCCACCGGCGAGCCAGTAGGCGATGGGGTTGACGGCCAAGCGCGGGCCGCTGACGTCGGTCATCGAAGACTCCTACAGCTTGACGGGCGTGCCGGACGCCGCCGATTCGTACATCGCGAGGATCACCGACACGGCGGTGCGTGCCTCGGCCGTCCCGACGCGCGGGGCGCGACCGGTGTTGACGGCGTCGATGAAGTCGGCGAACTGGCGGCGGTGCCCGAGGCCGAGCCCGCGGTCCGACGGGAGCAGCTTGTCATCGTCGGTCACCTGGTTCTCCGCGATCGGCGCCTGCATGCCGATCTCCGGGGCGGCACCGGCGTTGGCGTGGAAGAACACCAGCTCGTCGTCGGTGATGACCGCCGACCCCTTCGAGCCGAAGATGCGCAGGCTGGCGTCCAGGCCGGGGTAGGCCGCGGTCGTGCCGTGGATGATGCCCAGCGCGCCGGAGGCGAACTTCACCACCGCGGCGGCGGTGTCCTCGACCTCGATGCCCTCGTGGGCGAGGCGTCCGGTGTAGGCGAAGACCTCGACCGGAACCCCGACGGTGGTGATCATGAGGTTGATGGTGTGCACGGTCTGGTTCATGACGGCGCCGCCGCCGTCGAGCGCCCACGTTCCGCGCCAGTCGCCGGAGTCGTAGTAGCTCTGCCCGCGCCACCAGGCGTGCGAGGCGATGGCGGAGGTGATCGTGCCGAGGTGCCCGTCCCGCACGGCGTCCATGACCTTCTCGGTGGAGCGGTCGAACCGGTGCTGCGAGATGACCGCGACGGTCTTCCCCGAGCGCTTCTCGGCGTCGATGATGCGGTCGGCCGCGGCCAGGCTGATGTCGATCGGCTTCTCGACGACGACGTGCTTGCCTGCGTCAAGGGCCGCGACGGCGCCGTCGGCGTGCACGCCGCTGGGCGTGCAGATGGTGACGGCGTCGATGTCGGCGCGCCGCAGGACCGCGTCCAGGTCGTCGGTGGCCACCGACACGCCGTACCGCGCGGCCAGATCCCGTGCCTTGGCCGGGTCGCGGTCGACGACGGCGACGAGCTCGGCGACATCGGGCAGGTCGGCCAGCGCCTTGGCGTGGGTATTGCCGATGACGCCTGCGCCGACGATGGCGAACCGGATCTTCTGGGCGCTCATGAGTAGGAGATTCCTTCGCTATCGAGGATGGCGGTGAACGCGTTCGTTGCGCGGGTGAAGTTCGCGGCCCCGGAGAGCGCGCCGAACTCGTTGTAGGTCCCGAGGTGCGGCTCCATGGAGAAGAAGCCGTCGAAGCCGTCGGCGGCCAGCGCGCGGACGGTCTCGCGGACCTGTCCGTCGCCCTCGCCTGCAGGCACGACCTCACCGGTGGCCAGCAGCGCGTCCTTGATCTGGACGTAGACGGTGTGCGGGCGGAGGGTCGCGTAGCCGTCGGTGAACGGAGTGACACCGACCTGCACGTAGTTGGCGGGGTCCCAGGCCAGCCGCAGCGCGGGGGAACCGACCGACTCGACGATGTCGAGGACGCGCTCCGGGATGTCGCCGTAGATGTCCTTCTCGTTCTCGTGCAGCAGCACGATGCCGGTGGGTGCGGCCTTCGTGGCGAGGGCGGCCATCCGCCGGAGCACCTCGTCGCGGTACTGCTCGGGCGGCTGGTCAGGGCGCAGGAAGAAGGAGAAGATCCGGACGAACGGGGCGCCGAGCCGCTCCGCGACGGCCAGTGCCCGGTCGGCCCGGACGAGGTGGGCGTCGAAGTCGTCCTCGATATTGATCTTGCCGATCGGCGAGCCGATGGACGAGACCGCCAGATCGTGGGCGGCCAGGACGCCTGCGGCCTCCTCGATCTGCTCGTCGCTGAGGTCCAGGACGTTGGTGCCCCAGGCGCTGCGGAACTCGACGTGGGTGATGCCGAGGTCGTTCAGCACCGCGCATTGGGTCTTGAGGTCGGGGTCGATCTCGTCGGCGAAGCCGGACAGGGTCCACATGGGGGTCTCCTCGTCGGAATGGGGTCGGTCAGATCGCGCCGTGGTCGCCGAGCACGGCGTGCTCGAGCTCGCGCTTGCGGGCCTCGGACTCGTCGCGGACCTCGCGGAAACGCTGGTCGGTCAGCGGGTAGGTGATGAACACGATCATGGCGAGGATCGCGGCGGCCGCGGGGACCAGCCCGAAGACGATCTTGATTGCGGTGAGAGCGGACGCGGGCTGCTCGGGAGCGGCGACCGCCGCCGTCGCCGAGACGTAGCCGCCGAGCGCGAGCGCCCACGCCGTCGCGGCGCCGCCGATCGACTGGGTGAGCTTGCGGGTGAAGGAGAAGATCGCGTAGGTCGCGCCCTCGGACCGCCTGCCGGACTGCCACTCGCCGTACTCGACGGTGTCGGGCTCGAGCGCGAACATCAGCGTGTTGATGAGCGAGAACCCGATGCCCTTGATGCCCAGGCAGACCAAGGCGAACCAGACGATGCCGTCCGGGGTGAGGTAGAGGCCGACACCACCGATGACGGTCAGGATTCCGGCGTACTGGAACAGGGTCTTCTTGCCGAACCGCCTGATGAGCTTCGGGATGAACGGCGTGACGATGATCTGGACGCCGGTGCTGAGGAGAGCCACTTGGAACGCGAGTGCGGCGTCGCCGAGGATGTAGGTCGCGTAGTAGAGCGTGGCCCCGGTGACGGTGTAGAAGCCCACGAGGTAGAAGAAGCTGGCGCCGCAGAGAATGGCGAGCGGGCGGTTGTGCCGCAGCGTCGCGAACGTCTCCTTGATGGTGACGCGGGCCTGGGCGCGCACGACGGTCTCGTGGGACCACAGGAACGTCAGGCCGAACGCGATCGAGCCCAGCAGCACGAAGAGCAGGGTGATGTTGGTGAAGATGCCCTGGGCCTGGGCGAGGTAGACGTCCGGTGGCAGGGTGTTCTTCTGCGCCCGCAGCGCGGAGATCTGCGGCGCGATGATGTAGCTGATCAGCACGCTGCCTGCTGCGGCACCGAGCGTGCGGCCTGCGATGAGCTTGGCGCGCTGGTGGACGGACTGCGTCATGGCCGAGGCAAGCGAGCCGTACGGGATGTTGACCAGCGAGTACAGCAGGCCGAGGGCGGCGTAGGTGAGGTAGACGTAGAGCAGCGTCGCCGCGTCGCCCCACCCGCTCGGCACGTGGAAGGTCAGGAAGCTCATCACCAGCAGCGGCACGGCGAAGAAGAGGATGAAGGGGCGGAACTTCCCCCAACGGGTCATGGTCCGGTCCACGGCGCGGCCTGCGATCAGGTCGGCGAAGGCGTCCCAGAGCCGCACGACGAAGAACATCGTTCCCACGGAGGCGGCGGTCAGGCCTGCGACGTCGGTGTAGTAGTAGAGAAGGAATGTCGAGGCGAGCGTGAATGCCAGGTTGCAACCGAAATCGCCGAGGCCGTATCCGATGAGGGCCTTCGCGTTCAGGGGACGGAGCGCCGCCTCCTGTTGTTGCACAATCGCTGCGGTCATGTCCTTCTCTCTTCGCTGAGGGAAATGCGTTTTTGGGGGCCCGATAAGTAGACGGTGGTGGCCGTCACGTCGGCAATCTGTTGCCAGGAGTTGCCCCGGTGTTTGCCGCCAGCTCGCGAGCCAGCGCCGTGACCTCGGCGGCCAGTCGTGCGTCGTTGGTGCCGAGGCGGGCCAGCACGCGGCCCACGGCGTCGTCCAGCTCGCCCGCGGCGAGCGCGGTGAACTCGTCGGCCGCCACGTCGGCGACCGGCGCGCCCCGGCCCCGCAGGTGGCACACCCACGCGGCGAGCACCCGCGCCGCGCCGGTCGGGACGCGGTCGCGGGCCAGGTCGGCCCGCACGGTCGGCAGGATGCGGATCGGCACCTTCTGGGAACCGTCCGCGGCGATCTGGCGGAGCAGATGGCGGATTCGCGGGTTCGCGTAGCGCTCCAGCAGCGCGGCACGGTAGGCCGTGATGTCCGCGTGCGGCAGCGGCAGGTGCCGCGCGGCGTCGTCCCACCACTGTTCGACCCAGCCGCGCACCACGGGGTCGGAGATCGCCTGTTCGACGGTTTCGTGGCCGCGCAGCGTGCCTGCGTAGGCCATGAGCGAGTGCGACCCGTTGAGCAGCCACAGCTTGCGGTGCTCCCACGGCACGATGTCGTCGACGAACCGGGCCCCCACGTCCTCCCAGCGGGGGCGGCCCCGCGGGAACGCGCCCGACAGCACCCACTCGACGTAGGGCTCTGTGACCACCGGGACGGGATCGTCCACGCCCCGTTCCCGCAGCGCGGCGCGGTCATCGTCGGTGGTGTGCGGGGTGATCCGGTCGACCATCGTGGTCACGAACGAGACGTGGTCCCCGATCCAGGCGGCGAGGCCGGGGTCCACTGCCGTCGCCAGCTCGCCGACCACGCGCGCGACCATCGCGCCGTTGTCCGGCACGTTGTCGCAGGGCACCACGGCCATCCCCGGCAGATCCTGCGCGCGGCGCACCGCGAGCCCGAGCGTGAGCTTGCCGGGCGCGGTGACCACCGCGGCGTCGGCGCCGTGCTCGCGGAGGGCGGTGATGTCCGCTGCGACCTCGGGGTCGGTCCGGTCAAGGCCGCCGTCGGGACCACGCCGGTAACCCGCCTCGGTCACGGTGGTGGTCACCAGCGCGAGCTCAGGGCGGGCGAAGCAGCGGCGCCAGTCGTCGAGCTCGGCTGACACGGCGGCGACCGCGGAGATGACCTCGGGCCGATCGCCGTCCGCGGCGCGGACCAACAGCGTGTAGAGCCCGTCCTGGGCGGCCAGGTCGCGGGCGACCGCGCCGCGCCGTCCGGCGAAGGCGGCGATGCCCCAGTCGGCGGTGTCCGGGGCGTGCTCGGTGTACCAGGCCTGGTGGGCGCGGAAGAAGTTGCCGGGCCCGAGGTGGGCGATCCGCACCGGGGCGGCGGTGCGGCCGTCGCGCTCGCGGCGCAGCCTGCGCAGGGTCGTGCCGGTCGCTGGGTTGGGGATCACAGCTTGAACGCCGCCTTCGGGTTGACGGCCACGAGGTCGTGGGCGGTCGCTGCCGCCTCGTCCTCGTCGAGGCGGTGCGTGGCGACCAGCTCGGCGAGGTAGCCGCAGTCGAGCCTGCGCGACATGTCGTGGCGGGCCGGGATGGAGCAGAACGCCCGGGTGTCGTCGATGAAGCCCGAGGCGCGGCCGAACCCGGCGGTCTCGGTGACCGCGGCTCGGTAGCGCCGGATGGCCTCGGGCGCGTCGAGGAACCACCACGGCGCGCCCGCGTAGACGCTGGGGTAGAAGCCCGCCAGTGGGGCGATCTCCCGGGAGAACACGGTCTCGTCGAGGGTGAACAGCACGAGGTGGAAGCCTGCGGCGGTGCCGTAGCGCGTCAGCAGCGGCTGCAGCCCGCGGGTGAACTCCATGGCGACGGGGATGTCGCAACCGACGTCGGCGCCGAAGCGCTCGAAGGTCGGCGTGTGGTGGTTGCGGAACACGCCGGGGTGCAGGGTCATGACCAGGCCGTCGTCCACCGACATCCGCGCCATCTCCAGCAGGAGGTGGCGGCGCAGCGCCGTGGCCTCGTCGGTGCTCGCCGTGCCCGTCCGGGCCGCCGCGAAGATCCGCTCGGCGTCGGCGAGGTCGAGCGGCGCGGTGCCCGCGTCGGCGTGGCTGTGGTCGGCGGAGACGGCGCCGTGCGCGATGAAGTACCGGCGCCGGTCCTCCAGCGCGGCGATGAAGCCCTTGTAGTCGGCGGTGTCGGTGTCGGCCGCGGCGCCGAGGGCACAGACGAGCTCGGGCCAGTCGGAGCGGGCGGGCTCGAGGTAGCGGTCGGGGCGGAACGTCGGCAGCACCCGGGTCGTGACCGTGGCGTCGTCGCGGATCGCGGTGTGGTGGGCCAGGTCGTCGCACGGGTCGTCCGTCGTGGCCAGCACCTCGATGTCGAAGCGTTCCAGCAGCGCCCGCGGCCGGAAGTCGGGCCGCCGCAGCGTCTCGGCGACCTGGTCGTAGATCGCGTCCGCGGTGGCGGCGGACGGCCGCACCGACACCCCAAAGATGTCGGCGAGCTCGCTCTCCAGCCAGAAGCGGCTCGGCGTCCCGCGGAAGGCGTCCCAGTGGGTGCACAGTGCGCGCCAGGCCGCCCTCGCCCCGTCCGGGGTGAGCGACGCACCGCCCGCGCCGAGGCTCTCCAGCGCGACGCCGTGGGCGTGCAGCAGCCGGGTGACGTAGTGGTCAGGGGAGATCAGCAGCGACGTCGGGTCGCCGAACGGGACGTCCCTGGCGATCCACTCCGGCGGCACGTGCCCGTGCGGGGAGATGATCGGCAGGTCGCGCACCGCCGAGTACAGCCTGCGGGCGATCGCGCGGGTCGTCGGCTCGGCCGGGAGGAGCCGGTCCGGATGGAGCTGCAACGCGGCATCGGTCATCGCCCGATGGTCCGCCCGCAGGTGTGCTTCCCCGAGTGGTTGCCGGAAGTTGCCGTGCCAGGGCGCGATTCCTTGCCACGCGTTCGTGCGGGCCACAAGGTGTGTTCATGACGCTCAACGCTCTCCCTCGCTGCGCTCGGTCGGCGCTTCGCGAAGCGCTGTGACATGACTCGCTCCCTCGTTGGCGAGGTCCCGCCGGGCCTGGCGGCCAGTGCCGCGCGCATCGGGGACGCCGCGACCGTCCTCGACGAGGACCAGGTCACGGGCTTCGTGCAGGAGCAGCTCGCGGCCCACCCGTTCGAAGGGCGCAACGTCTGCGTGCTGGTGCCCGACGCCACCCGGACCTGTCCGCTGCCGCTGCTGCTGCGCGCGGTGCACGGCGCGCTCCACGGGCGCGTGCGCCGGTTGACGGTGCTGATCGCGCTGGGCACGCACGCGCCGATGGGGGAGGAGGCGCTGGCCGCCCACCTCGGCTACGCGCCCGGCAGGCTGGCCGAAACCTATCCCGACACCACCGTGGTCAACCACGAGTGGTGGAAGCCCGAGACCTTCGCCGATCTGGGCACCGTCCCGGCCGCCCGGATCGTGGAGCTGTCCGAGGGCCGGATGGACCTGGACGTGCCGGTGCTGCTCAACCGCGCGGTCGTCGAGCACGACGTCGCGCTGGTGCTCGGCCCGGTGCTGCCGCATGAGGTCGTCGGGATCTCCGGCGGCAACAAGTACTTCTTCCCCGGTGTCGGCGGCCAGAAGATCATCGACGTGTCGCACTGGCTGGGTGCGTTGATCACCTCGGCCGAGATCATCGGAACCACGGGGATCACGCCGGTCCGCGCGCTGATCGACGACGGCGCGTCGCTCATCCCTTCGGAGAAGCTCGCGATCTGTGCCGTCACCGCCGAGGTCGCCGACCGCGCGGTGGACGGTGCGGTCGACGCCGCGGTGACCGCACCGGTACGGACAAGCGGGCTGCATTCGCTGTCGTTCGGCGACACCCGGGCGGCGTGGGCGTCGGCGGCGGAGGTCTGCGCGGCGACGCACGTGACCTACCTGGACGCGCCCGTCCGCAGGGTCCTGTCGATCGTCCCCGAGATGTACGACGAGATCTGGACCGCGGCGAAGGGGTTCTACAAGCTCGAGCCCGTGGTCGCCGACGGCGGCGAGGTGATCCTCTACGCCCCGCACGTCACCGAGATCTCCTCTACGCACAAGGAGATCTACGAGATCGGCTACCACTGCCGCGACTACTTCGTGAAGCAGTGGGATCGGTTCGCGCACATCCACTGGGGGGTGCTGGCCCACTCGACGCACCTGCGGGGAGCAGGCACCTACGACGCGGAGTCCGGCGAGGAGCGGCTTCGGGTGGCGGTGACGCTGGCGACGGCGATCCCCGAGGACGTCTGCCGCGCGGCGAACCTCGGTTATCTGGACCCGGCGTCGGTGGACGTCGCCGGGTTCGAGGCCGACCCGGACACGCTCGTGGTGCCGCGGGCGGGGGAGATGCTGTTCCGGTTGCGCTGAGCCGAGCTTGCGGAGCCAACATCCAGCGCAGGTCCGCGGCGGGGCGTGCTCGTCGACTCGCGCACCACCAGCTTCACCGGCAGCACGAGGGTCTCGCCGCTCGACCGCGCCCCCGCGGCCAGGGCCAGTACGTTGCCGACACCGAGGGCGCCCGCTTTGCGCATGGGCGCGGCGACGGTGGTCAGTGCCGGGTCCACGACCTCGGTGAGCAGCACGTTGTCGAACCCGACGACGCTCACGTCGCCGGGCACCGCCGCGCCGAGCCGCTTGAGGCCCTTGATGACGCCGATCGCCAGCGCGTCGTTGTAGGCGAGCACGGCCGTCGCGCCCTCGTCGGCGATCCGGCGCGCGGCGGCGTGACCGGTGCGCATGGTGGGGTCGTCGTGCGGGTCGACGCGGCGCACCCGCAGCGAAAGCTCGTGCGCCGCCTCCCGCAGCGCCCGCCAGCGCATGCCTTCCGTCCAGCTGGCCTCGGGTCCCGCGAGGTAGGTGATCGTGTCGTGGCCGAGCATGCCGAGGTGCTCGGCGGCCCGTCGTATTCCGCGCGGGTTGTCTGCGACGATGCAGGACGTCTCGGTGATCTGCCGGTTCAGCAGGACGAGCGGCTTCTGCTTGGCGATCATGCGGATCGCGGAGTCGCTCATCCGCGAGCTCGCCAGCACGATGCCCTCGACGAGGTCCAGCGTGCGCTCCACGACCTCGCGCTCGACCGGCCCGATTTCGGAGGTGTCGGAGAGCAGCAGCGCGTAGCCCGCCTGCCGGACCGCCTCCTCGGCGCCTTTGATGATCTCGCCGTAGAAGGGGTTCGTGATGTCGGAGACCATCAGCGCCACGGCACCGGTCTGCCTGCCGAGCGAGCCGGTGATCCGGTTGGCCCGGTAGCCGATCCGCTCGGCCGCTGCGAAGATGGCGCGGGCCGTCTCGGCGTTGACCCGACCGGGACGGGCGTAGGCGCGCGAGACCGTAGAAGCGGCGACGCCTGCCTCGCGGGCAACGTCGTAGATCGTCGGGCGATCGCCCACGTCCTGACCCTAAGCGGGCAGGACGCGCGGGGACAACACGGCGGCATTCAGACAACATCTGGCAACCGGTTGCCAAGCGCACTTCGCACCCCGTCGGCTTCTTCGCACCCCGCTGGCGCGGTGCGAAGTGATGCGAAAGGGTGCGAAGTCGCGCGGGTGGGCTGGTTAGGCGCGAGACGGAGGAGCGATGCAGACAGAGTTCGGGGCCGATCGGGTCGCGGTCGAGCGGGTCACCGGGCAGCTGGCCGGGATCGGACGGCTGGGCGTGGCGTTCTCCGGTGGGGTCGACTCCGCCACGCTCCTGGCGCTCGCGGTCCGCGCGCTCGGGCCGGAGCAGGTCGTCGCCCTGCTGGGGGTGTCGCCCAGCCTCGCCGCCGACGAGCGGGTGGTGGCGCACGACGTGGCGAGGTTCGTCGGCGTGCCCGTCGTCGAGGTCGAGACGCACGAGGGCGACCGGCCCGAGTACCGGGCGAACGGGCCCGACCGCTGCTTCCACTGCAAGGACGAGCTGTTTGCGACCATCGGCGCCGAGGTGCTCGACCGGCACGGGCTCGACCGGATCGCGTACGGCGAGAACGCCGACGACGTGCGGCGCCCCGACCGACCCGGGGCCCGCGCCGCCACACAGCACGCCGTGCTCCGGCCGCTCGCAGACGCTGGTCTCGACAAGGCCGCGGTGCGGCGGATCGCGCGGGCGCTCGGTCTACCGTGCGCCGACAAGCCCGCCGCGCCCTGCCTGGCGTCGCGGATCCCACACCACGAGCCGGTGACGCCCGCCAAACTGATGCAGGTGGAGGCCGCGGAACGGGCGCTGCGGGCGCTGGGGTTCACCGACTGCCGGGTGCGCCATCACGGCGACGTCGCCCGCGTGGAGCTGCCTGCCGGGGAGATCGCCCTGGCGGCCACCGAGCTGCGTGACGACGTGCACCGCGCCGTCGTCGCGGCCGGGTTCCGGTTCGCGGCGGTGGATCTCGCCGGGATCCAGTCGGGGGCGTTCACGCTTCCCCTCGTGACGGTCGGGCGTGCCTGAGCGCGCCTCCCCGGCGGAGGTGCTGGCCGGGTTCGCAGATCTGGACCTCGACCGGACTCGCCGCCGCGGTTACCCGGAGGCGGTCTACTGCCCGGGGAAGACGCCCGAGCAGGTCGGGTTGATCGCCGCCGCGCTGCGCGAACACGGGGCACGGACGCTGTTCACGCGCGCAACCGCGGCGCATGCCGCCGCTGTTCTCGCCGAACTGCCCGACGCCCTGCACGCCGAGGACTGCGGCCTGCTGGCCTGGCCGCACGATCCCCCGGACCCAGCAGGCGGTCGGGTCGTCGTGGTCGCAGCAGGCACCGCCGACCACCGCGTCGCCCGCGAGGCCCTGCTCACCGCCCGGCACCTCGGCCGCGCGGCCGACCTGGTCATGGACGTCGGCGTGGCCGGGCTGCACCGGCTGCTGGCACGGCTTTCCGAGCTGCGCGCGGCGCGGGTGATCGTCGTGGTGGCGGGGATGGATGGGGCGCTGCCCGCGGTCGTCGCCGGGCTGGTCGCGGCGCCGGTGGTGGCCGTGCCGACGTCGACAGGGTACGGCGCGTCGTTCGAGGGCCTGGCCCCCTTGCTCACGATGCTCAACAGCTGCGCGCCGGGGGTGGCGGTGGTCAACATCGACAACGGCTACGGCGCAGGCCACCTGGCCGCTCAGATCGCCGCACCGTCCTGACGAGGGTTCCAGGGCGCCCCGGGGCGGAGCCCGGCGTCCTCGGCTGCGGCGGCTGCCTCGTCGAGCACCTGCCGAACCGGGACACCTCGGGCCCCGGCGAGCTCCGCGGCGTCCTCGAACTCGGCGGTGGCCGCCGTGATGCGGCCCGCTCGCAGGCCCACCTTGATCCGGACGTCGCCGCCGGGCAGCGTGACGGGCCGCCAATCGCGCTGGAGCCCGACGCGGGCGACCTGCATCTCGCGGACCCCGAGCGTCGGGGTCAGCGCGAAGACGGCATCGCGCAACGCCGCCCGATCGGCGCCGTGGACGAGCACGCACAGCGTGTGGGCGGGCCGCCCCTTCTTCATGAGGATCGGTACGAGCCACGCGTCGGCGGCACCGGCCGCCAGTAGCGCGGAGAGCACTGTCGGCCAGAGCCGGGGATCCAGGTCGTCGACGTTCGTCTCCAGGACCCACATGTCCGAGGTCGTCGGTGCATCCGTGTCAGCGGTGCCGATGACCACGCGGACCACGTTGGCCTGCCCCGCCGTGTCGCGTCCGCCCGCCCCGATCCCGACCGCCGCGACCTCCATCGAGGGGATCGGCCCGCACTCGCAGGCCAGGGTGCGCAGGAGGGCCATGCCGGTCGGCGTGGCGAGCTCGCCCTCGCCGCCCGCGAGCACCTGCCAGCCCCTGGCGAGCTCGAGCACCGCGGGCACCGGCACCGGCAGGTCGCCGTGCGCCGCGTGGATCCGCCCGGACCCGACCGCCACCGGGCCCGCCGTGATCCGGCTGACGCCCAGGTCGGCGAGCGCCGCGCACACGCCGACGATGTCCGCGATCGCGTCCCACGACCCCACCTCGTGGAAGTGGACGTCGACGGGGGGAATGCCGTGCACACGGCCCTCCGCGTCGGCGAGCCGCGCGAAGGCCGCGAGCGCCGGGTTCCTGATCGCCGCGGGCAGGTCCGCCGACTCCAGCAGGGTCCGGATCCGCGCCCACGAGCGATGCGGGTGACCCTCGCCAACGCTCTCCACGTCGACCTTGAGCGCACGCAGGCCCGCACGCGTCACCGTGCTCGTACGCACGGCCACCTCGCCGGGCACGACGGCGACGATGGCGGACCTGATCGCGTCGAGGGAGCCTCCGGCGTCGAGCAGCGCGCCGAGCAGCATGTCGCCTGCTATCCCCGCGGAGGCGTCGACCCAGAGTTGGGCAGTTGCTTCGGCCGTCATGCCCGAACGTTACGACGACATCGATGGCCGCCAGCTACGGAGACCTCCGGCTCTACGTGCGTGATTCGATGGCGAACACTCCGCTCGCCGCAAGCACGAGACGGCCGTCCACGGTGAACTCGCTGGAGCCGAACGAGCGCCGCCGTCCCGCGCGGCGGACCGTGGCCTGCGCCTCGACCAGTCCCCTGTTCTCGCGCTGCTGGTGGATCTGGGCCATCGAGGTGCCGGAGTACCCATTCGCGACGCACACCGCCAGTGCGGCCGCCTGGATCCGATCGGCATGTGGCGGGCGCCACGCCCCCGGTCGGGGGAGGGGCCGCGGCTGGGGGCGTGGCCTATCGGGTTTCGCGGATGATCACGGTGTCGTTACCAATGTGGACGGACCTCGACGTCCTATCGAACCCCCGTCAGTGGTTGCGGCCGGTCTCGAGGGATGCCGCGTAGGCGGCGGCTTCGGCGCGGCTGCGCAGACCTAGTTTGGTCAGGATCGCGCTCACGTGGTGTTCGATGGTGCGGACCGAGTTGTGCTGGCGGGCTGCGATGTCGGCGTTGCTGAGCCCGTCGCGGAGCAGGTCGAGCACCTCGGATTCGCGGCGGCTGAGCGACGCGGTGGCGTCGGCGCGGCGCAGACGGGCGGTGGCGGGCACGCCGAGCGAGTTGAGCAGCCGCGCGCTCGTTTCGGCCAGCGGCGAGCGGAGGCGGTCGTAGATCAGGTGCGCGGCGCGCGCCTCGGTGATCGCGGCAGGCGCGTCGCCGTCCGCCAGCAGCCGGGCCAGTGCCAGGTGCAGCTCGGCCGTGACCAGCGGCCATTCGGTGTCGGCCAGCACCCGCATGCCTGCCTGGTAGGCGACGGCTGCTGCCGCGGTGTCGCCGGACGCCTCGGCCACCCGGCCACGGGCGAGTGCGGAACGTGCGTGCAGGATGGGCGGCGCGTGGTCGAGGGTGAGTGCGGCCAGCTCGCCCGCGTCCTCGTGTGCTTGTGGGATGTTGCCGCGGGCCAGTTCGGCCTCGACGCAGATCGTGCGCAGGCGGGCAGCGCGGACCCGGTCATCGCCCATCAGTCGGATGCCGTGTCGGGCGAGGGCCACCGCGTCGGGCCATGCCTGCCGGGCAAGGTGCAGCGCCGCCAACGGCAGGATCGAGTCCGGGTGATCACGGCGCCCGACGAGCAGCCGCTCGGCGTCGTCGAGACGACCCTGCCGGACCCACAGCTCGGCGAGCGCGGCGCGCACCTGCCCCTCCGTCCGCGGGCCTGCCTGCCCGGTCCTGCTCGATGCCAGGCGCAGCGTGACCTCGGCTTCGTCCCAGCGGCCCACGTCGCAGAGGATGAGCCCGAGGTTCGAGCGGCAATGGGCGTAGAGAAACGGGGGGCCTGTGTTGATGCCAAGGCCGAGGTGCCGGTCCGCGGCGCGCGTCCACTGATCGGCGCGGGCGAGGTCACCGACGCGCGCGCAAGAGCTGAGCAGGTTGCACACGACCTCGATCGCGGCGAAGGGGCTGCCAGCCTCGCCGGACAACACCATCGCCATCGCCTCGTCCAGCAGCGTCATGCCCTCATCCACGAAGGCCCGCGAGACTTGTGCCGTGCCCAGATCGGCGAGCGCTTTGGCCTCGAGGTTCGCCTCACCGATTCGGCGGGCCAGCGCGAGCGCGCGGGTGGCGTTGCTGTGCAGCTGGGTGACATCGACGATGTCGCAGCCCGGGAGCGGCAGCGCGGCGAGTGCGTGCTCGATGCAGTCCGGCTGATCGGCGACGAGCGTGCGGGCGCGGGCGAACCAGCCGTTGGCGACGGCCGGGCTGTCGTGCACGAAGTAGTGCAGTCGGCCCAGGAAGACCGCGGCGACCGCGGCTCGCGTCGGGCGCCCCGCCCCGAAGGTCTGCATGCTGTCGACGAGGGCCGCGACGGCCTGTTCGGATTGCTGGAACATCGCCCGACAGATGCCGATGACCAGCTGCCGCTCGGCGACGTCGGTCCCGGTGTCGTGCTCGGCGAGCGCGAGGGCAGCCGGGAAATCGCGTCGCGCGAGCGCGTCGTCGAGGTCGGGCCATGCGGGCCCCCCGATGTAGGCGGGCATGCCTGAGATCGTCGCAGGCACACCTTCAATGAGCGTGATTCGGCACGGAAATGGGTGGCGAATTGGGTGGTGCCACCGCTTCGCGGCGGCCCGATTCGGGAGCAACCTGCTGCTGCGTAGGACGAGCGGCCCACGTCACCGAGGAGGAATCGACATGGCTCAAACAGTGTTGGGCGGCGACGCGGCCTTCGTTGTCGCCGCGGAAGGTTATGACCGGCTGATGGGCCGCTACCTGCCTACGTTGGGCCCGGCGTTCGCAGACGCGGCGCGGATCACCGGCGGCCTGCGTGTCCTGGACGTTGGTTGCGGGCCGGGCGGGCTGACGGGGGAGCTCGTCGGCCGGGTGGGAGCGGCCGCGGTGGCGGCCGTCGACCCGTCGCCCCCGTTCGTCGAGGCGTGCCGGGAGCGGCACCCGGGGGTTGACGTGCGGATCGGCGTGGCCGAGCAGCTGCCGTTCGACGACGGGGAGTTCGACGCGACGCTGGCCTGCCTGGTCGTCGGATTCATGAGCGACGCACACGCAGGCGTCGTTGAGATGTCGCGGGTGACCAGGCCCGGTGGCACAGTCGCCGCGTGCTTCTGGGACGTCGCGAACATGCCTGCGATCCAACTGTTCTGGCGCGCGGCCGCGCAGGTGGATCCGACCCGCAGCGGCGAGGTCGCCCGCCTCGGCAGCCGGGAGGGCGATCTCGCCGCGTTGTTCGTGCACGCCGGATTGCGCGACGTCGAGGAGACAACGCTGGCGGCCCGCTCCACCTACCGCGACTTCGACGACTGGTGGGCACCGATAGCGCAAGGTGTCGGACCCGCAGGCGCCTACTACCTCTCGCTCGACGACGCGCAGCGCGACGCCGTTCGCGGCGCCTGCGAGCACCAGGTCGGGCACCTCGACGCCCCCTTCGCGCTTGAAGCCCGCGCGTGGGGCGCGCGCGGCACCGTGTGAGCGCCGTTCAGATGTCCTGCTTGGGCGCCGACCCGCGCGGGCTCGTGCTCGCCAGGAGGAGCCGATCTTCCACCAGCCCTGGCGGCTGGACGCGGCCGCCCATGGTCGTTGGGACGCGGTCACCGTCGAGCGCGGCGGCCGCACCGTGGCTGCCGTTCGTTGTGCGTGGACCCACGCACTTTCCGCGTTCTCACCCAACCCCCGCTTCATTCCTCGCAGGGCATCGGCGAAGTCGCCGGTTACGGCGAGGCCGTAGTGACGGCAGACCTGCTGCGCGAGGACGAGGACGTCGTGATCACCGAAACCGGCGGATTACGTGCACAGACGCACGTTTTCGATCGGTTCCGGCGATCATGGGAAGCAGGGGAGCTCGGCTCACCGCCCCGCACTGGCCGCCTTCGGTGTACCGGCCGATATCGCTGCACTGCGCTTCGGGCTCACTCACGCCTGGTGGATGCCTCGGCTCCTGCCTGCCCCTCATGGCGCTGTCGCTGACGGTCCCACCACCCGTCGAGTTGGCCGTCACGGTCGCCGCGACGCTGTGGCTCGCCGGTGAGCGGATTGAACGGACCGGCACCACCCGCCTGGCGCCTGCACTATCCGCGCGTCGCCCTGCGCGTCGTAACGACACGGGCGCGCGCCTACGGGAGTCCCGTAGTCGGCTGTCGATTCGAGCTGGTTGTCCGGACGGCCACCCCTGCAGCTGCCCTCCATCCCCAACCTGGTCAACGGCGCCACCACGTGCGTCGAACTCTATTGGCAACTCGGCAGAACCGTTCATCGGCAAGACGTGGCCCAGCGGGGTTTTACGTCGGCACAGCGGCCGAGGCGGATCTTTCTTCTTGTCGGTAGTGTTGATAGCCAAGGCGGCCCCGGGTCACGGCGACAACGACCAATGCCACCGCCCCGAAGCCGATCAGCCCGGGCAAGAGTCCGTACTCGCTCAGGATTGGAGCGGGGAAGAGTGGCACCACCATCTTGTTGGCGAACGTGTTGAAGGACGCGTGCATCAACATGGTGATGAGCAGGCTGCCCTTCGCGTTGTTGAAGACCCACGTCATGGTGACGGTCAAGGCGGTGATCATCAGGACGAACATGACGATATTGGGAATGGTGAGCGGCGTCCAAACCCCACTCCAGAACAGGGGCAGGTGCCACGATGCCCACAGCACGCCCAAGATGAGGCTTCCGCCAAGGGGCCCGTGCAACGGTTGCAGGCGAGGCAGCGCAAAACCGCGCCAGCCGGGCTCTTCGCCGAGTGGCCCGCCAAGGATGAACGTAGAAGCAAACGCGATTGGATAGGTAAGCGTCATCGGCAGGGTAGGCGATTGATACGACGCCACAACCCCCGGCAAGACGATCGCGCCGAGCACCTCACTGGCAGGAATGATCAGGAGTACGAACAGGTACCACCGAAGCCGCACGCGCCACAGCACGTACCGGCGCAGCAAGCGACTTGTGCCCGCCTTTCCTTCGGTAATGCCCGTCATGACGAATGCTGAGAGGGTGGGCCCTGTGAAAGTCGCAGCGGCAATCGCCAGCAGCTGCACAGGGCGGGGGAGTGTGAATGGTAGGAGGCCGGTGCCGGTTTGCGAGAGCACGACCGGCGCCTCAACGATCCATGCGCCTGCGTACGCGATGAGGAAGAAGAAGAACAGCGGATGACGGGCAACCACGCCCCTGCGGAAAGCGTCCGGCGCGGTATTGGCTTCGGCGGCCGTCATATCGAGACTCCATTCCTGAGGCTGTTGCGGCGGCGCCAGGAGATCAGCGTAAACACCGAGCCGAGTGACGAGCCCCTGGTGTCATCCGATCGTGTTTCGGTGAGCCCGCAGACCCGGTGGAGGCCCGATGGTGCCCGTGCTACACCCTCGCGAGGCCCCGCCGCGACCGGTTCTGACCAGGGATGCGGGGAAGGTCGTCCAGCCTGCCCTCGGCGGCCGCGATCGCCGTGCGGGCGACGCCGTCCCACGAGAAGTGCTCGCGGGCCGCCCGGGTGAGCGCACGGCGGGTGCGTTCGCGGAGCGGCGCGCCGCAGTGGGCCTCGCGGCCCCGGCTGCCGCCGCGGCGCGTCGGATCGATCGATCGCATCCGCTGACGGGTGGTCGTGGTGATCACGCGGTCTCCGAGGCTCCGGCGGCGAGATCACTGATCTGCGACGCCATCAGTCTGTCGTCCAGGGCCGCCCGACGGACTCATCGCCGAGATCAGCAACATGGACACAGGTGTGCAGGAACTCTGGCCGCTCGGTAAGCCACCGGCGCGGGCACCGGGTGTGTGATCACGCCCCGAATGGGCTACTCCGCAGCGAGGCGCGGGTACGGCGTGGTTTGTCCGGCCCCGCGGATGGCCGGGCATGGCCTGACCGTGCGCGAAGCCGCCGTCGAGCGCTACCGCATCTGGACACTGGAGGCGACCCGGAGATGACGACCCCGACGAGCCAGGACGAGCCCGAGCAACTCACCGTCGCCGCCGACGAACCACGGCCGGGTGTGCTCGTCGTACGGCTCACGGGATGGCTCGACCTCGCCACCGCACCCGAGGCGGAGGTCCGGCTGCACGAGTTGCTGGACCTGCATGCGCCGCGGTCGATCGTGCTCGATCTGAGTCACACCGAGTTCCTCGGCAGCGCGGGCGTCGCCGTGCTGCTGCGTCTCCGCCGACGCGCCCTCGCCCGCGGGTGCGGGCGGCCGTGCCTCGTCGGGCTCACCGGCTGTGCCGAGCGAACCCTGCACGGGCTGGGACTCCTCGAGATGTTCGCCACGGCCGACCGCGTCGCCGCGGCGGAGTCGTGACCATCGGGGTTCGGGCCGCGCGGGCCTGTTGGCGCTCGCGCCGCGGCCGCTGGGCTGCGCCGGATTCCTCGACGGGCTACCCGTCCACCCTCTTCCGGAGTACATTCGCCACGGTCCGAATAGGATAGTCGCGAAGCGGGCACATCGAGGTTCGTACTGCGGCCGACAGCGTCAGCGTTCGCCGGACAAGCCCGACGAGGTTCCGAGGGCCGGGTGGTGGCGATCGACTGGCAGGGCGCCTCGTCCTGGCCAGCAAACAAGAGGGGTGACGAACAGCCGTGAGCTTCATCCAGATCATCGAGTTCACCTCGAGCCGAGCCGACGAGCTGAATGCCGCTCTCGACGAGTGGCTGGAGCGGACGCAGGGCAAGCGCACCGCGACCCGTGGCATCCAAACGCGGGACAGGGACCGCCCGAACACGTATGTCCAGATCATCGAGTTTCCTTCCTACGAGCAGGCGATGGCCAACTCGGAACTGCCCGAGACCGCCGAGGTCGCCAATCGCCTGGCCGAGCTCTGCGATGGACCTCCCACGTTCCGGAACCTCGACGTAGCCCGCACTATCTCGATGTAGGGCCAAGCACTCCGAGGCCCGAATATCGTGCAACCCGCGGAGCCATGACCACCACGGTCGGTTCGGGGTGTCGGGACATCCAGCGCCGACCGCCCGACGCCGGAGAGCCGCAGCATGCGGGGACATGGCTGCCCTCCGCCGCTGTCACACCGCGGTCGCCAGAAGCTCGCCCACCGATGGCCCCTGCAAGAGGCGAGTCATGCTTCGTCGGGTATGTCGTCGTTGAGAGCGATGTCCATATCGGGGGATCGGCTGGTGCGTCGCTGGGCGAGTGCGATGAGGGGGAACAGCAGTACGGAGAGCATGCCCGCTCCGACGAGGGCGCTGGCCAGCGCGGCGGGCAGGTCACCGGTTGTGGTGCCGATGTCGGTGACGGCGACGATGATCGGGAGTCCGGTCGCGGCGAGCAGCACGATGGCACGTCGGTCTCGTGCGGAGGCACCGGATGGAGCGGTGAACAGGCCGGTCAACCCGCGGACGAGCAGCAGAAGCAGCGCGAACACAGCGAGGAGCAGTAGCGCTGTCGGGTTGCTGGTGAGGGCCTGCAAGTCGAACCGGAGTCCGGTGACGACGAAGAACACCGGCACCATGAGGCCGAATCCGACGGCTTCGAGTTTGGTTTCGACGGTCTCGCGGTCTGCGGGTGTCGCATCGTCGAGGACGAACCTGACCATCAGGCCTGCGGCGAAGGCGCCCAGCAGCATGTCGAGCCCGAGTACGAGGCTCAGCGCGACCAGCGCGGCGACGATCAGGAGGACGAGGCGGACGGCGAACTGTCCGCTGGTCCGTAGGGTCGTGGTGATCATCGTGTGGAGGCGGTGGTGGCGGCCGCGGGCGCTGATGGTGATCGCGGCGGCCGCGACCAGGGTGAAGATGAGCAGCAACAGGGCCGCGGTGCCGGGGTTGCGGCCGGACAGGAACAGCGAGATGGCGATGAGGGGGCCGAACTCGCCTGCGGCGCCGATCCCGACGACGGCCGTGCCGAATGGGGTGTGCAGCTCACCGGTGTCGCGCAGCATCGGCATGATCGTGCCGAGTGCGGTGCTGGTCAGCGCGATCCCGATGAAGACTCCCGCGATGCCTCCGTAGCCGAGCAGCGCGCCGACGCAGATTCTGACTGCGAGTCCTGCGGCGAGCGCGACCAGCCAGCCCAGGATCGATCGGTTGAGGACGCGGCCACGGATCCGGTCGATGTCGATCTCGGAGCCTGCGAGGAAGAACAGCATCGCGAGCCCGAGTCGGCGAGCCGTGAAATGATCTCGTCGGGGGAGACCCAGCCCAGTAGGGCAGGCCCGAGAGGATGCCGAAGGCGATCTCGAACACGACCAGAGGGATGCGCACGACCCTGCCGAGCCAGGAGGCGAGCACCGGTGCCGCTGCTGCCGCGGCGGGCACGAGCACGATCGTCGCTGCCGAGGCGGTCATGGGTGTCGATCCTGCTGGCGCGGCGACGCAATGGCCAGGGATCGTGGGTCATCGGCCGCCCTCTGCGGATGCGTCGGCTTGTTCGGGCTCGAAGTCTTCGCGCCTGGTGAGCTCGGCGCGGCGCGTGAAGGTCGCTGACGACGTCTTTGGCTGTGCGCGGCTTGGGCACTGGTGTACTGCGTTTGGTGATCGCCACCGGGTCGGTGTAGCGCAGTGTTCCGGTCGGTCGTAGGCGCAGACCCGGTGGGTGGCCGCGAGCGCGATCAGGACCGCGGGCCCGACGGCGGGACCGCCGCGTCACCGATGAGCGGGGCGTGGTCGGCGCTGATGGTGGCGACGTCGCTCAGCTTGACGACCCGGTTCGGCGTGTCGTCGAGGGTGACCTGTCCGAGTGCCTCGGGCGAGACGATCGGCGAGATGCTGAATGCCCAACCGCTGGCCGTATCGATGAACCCTCCGGTGCCGGGCTGATATCGATCCACCCGCCTCCGTAATGGTGCACCGAGTGGACGAGCCGCGGGGTCGGATGGCCGCCGAGGCCGCGGAACACACCGAGGATCCTCCGCTTTGAGGACGTCGTGGTCCGGGTCAGTGAGTCGGATTCCGGGATGACTGTGGAGGGGTGATCTGGCGCGCTGACAGGGCAGCCAGCACCTCGTCGGCGCAGGTACGTGGCGGCCTGCAGAGTCCGGCGTCGGCCAGTTGGCGCCGCACCCCTTCGTGGTCGGCGGCCACGTGCAGCAGGCTGCCGCGGAGGTGGGCCAGTTCCCGCAATGCGGTCATGCCGACGGCGGCGGCCGGATCGAGCAGGTGCTTGCCGACCAGCTCGATGATGACGTGGTGTGCGCGGCCGAGGTGATATCCGGCGCGTTCTGCCAGCAGACGAACCCCGACCGAATCCAGGTGGCCGTACACTCGAACGATCACGATGTCGCGTCCAGGCGCGTGCAGCCGGATCTCCGGCACCTCGTCCCCGAGCGGCGTCGTGTCCGAGCCGCCCTGCGGGGGTGCCGTCGACGCCGAGGACATCTCCGGTCGGGTCGTGGTAGAAACGCTGGCTGCCATGCGTCCCTCCTCACCGAGGGATGAGTGTGCACGGCGACGAGGTGTGCGGATGGGGCCGAAAGTCCCGTCGATGCAACGCACAGGTCCCGAAGTGCCGCACGATCGGCACACGCGCGCGGAGAGCCTGCCTGGTGCGGTTCGACTGGGCGCCTCAGCGGGGCGGTCAAAGCCGCATCAGCAATAGCACCGGTACCACCCAGGACGTACGCGATCGCGTTAGGGCCGACACGTCGGATGGGGCACGGCGCCGCCTGCGTGCGAGAGGGTGTCAGGCGGCGAGGGCGTAGGCGCCGAGAGCGTCGTGTCCGGCGGGGGTGAGGACGGCGGCCACGCGGCGACCCACCACGCCCAGCGTGGCGGCGGCGATGAGGCCCGCGTGGACGAGGTAGTGGGCGGCGGACTGGTCGCAGCAGCAGCGGCCGTCGAGGAACAGGTCGGGCTCGGTGCCCAGTTGAAGCTCCGCCCCGCCCGCGGCCACGGCACGCAGGATCGCCCGGTCGCGTCCGCTGAGGGTGCTCGTGCTGGTCATGGCGATCTCCGTGGTGCGAGGCGGGTTGTGGTCTGTGACATGTTCAGTCTGTAGACCACGACTACTGTGGGGACTCATCGCCGGGATCACAATGCATTTACCGACGTGCAGGAAACCCTGTCCACTGGGTAAGGCAACTCCGGCTTCGCGATCGCGCTATTGGGCGTCGCCGAGTTTCCGCAGCGCCGCCGCCAGGTTGCGTTCTGACTCCTGGGTGTGGGGGTGGTCGGTACCCAGGACGGGCCGGGCCAGGGTGTCCTCGTCGAGGATGCCTGCCTGCTGGTAGTCGCTCAACCCGGCCAGGTCGCGGGTCGAAAACGTGCGTCTGTGCACGTAATCCGCCGGTTTCGGTGATCACGACGTCCTCGTCCTCGTGTACGTCTCTGCGCGCAACAGGTCTGCCGCAACCGGCGAGTTTGCCGATGCCCTGGCCGTCTGCCCTGTTGGGGCCGTGTTGGCGGTCCGGCATAGACCCAAGTCGCACCACTGGCCGAACGGTGTCGGTGAGCTCGGCCTCGATCAACGCCTGATACACGGTTTCGGCGGCTTGGCGGACACGGTCACCGACATCGGCGACCTTGAGTGCGCGGCCCAACCAGCGCCTGAACAGCGTGTTCGCCGCCGGACCGGTGAGACGCCGCCCGGCGCCCGCGTCCTCACCTCGGCTTCAAGGGGCAATGCCCGCGGGACGGTCGCCGCACATCTCGGCGCTCGAGCGTTCAGCGTCGGGGCCGTGATCAAAGAGTCGACAATCGGCGGGGCGCTGACGTTACGGTACGCAAAAGCGCAGAGGTTGCGGCTGGCCGACCGGCCACCGAGCGCGATGACCTTGCGGCTGACGTCTTCGTCAGGGCCTGTTCACGAGATGCCTCCCGCGTACTCGTAAATGCAATACCCGGGTTCGGTCCCAACCAGCACCCAGACACCCAACCCGCTGCCCGATGGGTCGCTATCCAGGATGGACGCCGGGCAGGTCTCGGCGAATTCGGCCGACGGGCAGAGAGGGAACGGCACAGTCAGCCGCCGCCCGGGCAGGGACCGCTGGCCAAACTCGGACGGGGAGTACCGGCGGGTCGGCGCTTCGTCGGCGTAGGACGGGGTCGGCTCCATCGAGGTCCTCTCGCTGGCAGGAACCCGGAGATCGCCGGGCTGCGCGACGGTGCTCGCAGCACCCTCGGCGAGCGTTACGTAACCCAACAGCCTGTCCAGTCCCGAAACGCCGCGCACCTCTTGCGGCGGTCTTCCTCCGGTTGCAACCTTCCGCCCTCAACACTGCATTTTGGCGTTCGACCGCGATGCGGACGGCCTTCTCCCGACGACGCCGGGCTGGCCCGCGAGCTGGCGAGACCGTCTGCTGTAGGGCGGCGTAGCTCGACCGGACGGCTTCACGTTGACGAATGCAGCGAAGGCCGTGGCACTTCCTGCTGGGCAGATCGCGAGCGGCAACAACGCCGACGTTGCCGCGCCGAAATGCCTGCTCCGCCGCATGCGTGATCACCGTCCGGTGTGCCGTTCGATCAACGCTCGGGCCTCGGCGTGATCAGCTGGCGCGCCGGGGTTTGAAGGTTGGAGGCCGTGGTTCCCAAACGCCGGACTGGGCGTGCTTGATCATGCTGAGTGAGGCGGGGTTGCGGCACTCGTGATCAACTCGGTGGCGGTCGAAGAGTTCGGCATCGGTGAACGTGCGATGGCAGTTCGCGCAGTGTGCTCGGTCGATGCCGTACCACCGTTTCGCGCAGCCTGCGCACGCCACGGGCAACCAGCTGGGCTCGTCCCTCACCACACATAGCAGGGTACGGCGCCCGGGCCGCCGAGACGCCGAACTCGCACATGATGAGCACGCTCGGCGTCGCGATACCGAACCCGTGCTGACCCAGATGCCGATCCGGCCCGGCTGCAGGGCGCGGGTCGTACGACCGCGAGCTGCTTGCATGATGGGTGGGTCTGGGAGGCGCTGATGGCCCAACCCGTAGACCCCGATCTGACCGGCTAAGTGGAAGATGCACTCCCCACCGCATTGCCGATGCCGCGTTCCGCGGTGCTTCTCGGCACCGAAGCGGTCGTCGCAGGCTGCCGCCGTTGGGAGTTCCTCGGCAAGGTGCGGGGGGATCCGGAAGACCGCAGGGTCGCCGTGCTGAGCCACCTACACAACCTCGCCGCGCCGTAGGTGGCGCCGTGAGACTCCAACCGCGTGTATCAAGCAGTGCACGGATCGTGTCCTCTAGAGCAGGTCGGCGACTCATGGCGGTCCGGCCGACACGGAGACGGACGAGGTGGGCGCATTGGTGGAGCGGAGCGGGACGTCGGTCCTGAACAATCTTGGTGGATCGGGCGCGGGGCTGCGGGGGGAGGACGCCGCAGCGGAGCTGTTCCGGCAGTCGATGTACATGGTCCGGGTGACCGGGTGGCCGCAGGACCGGCTGACGCCGGAGAAGCCGGTCGACGCCCCTGCGGACGCACGGCTGGCGGTGTGGGTGACCGATCCTGCCGATGGCCGCCAGGTCGCACCGCCGGGAGCCTCCGGGGTGCTCTTCGAGACCGACCGGTTCTCGCTGGTCAACAGCGGAAACCGGACGCTGCGTACGCCGAAGCGGTCCTGGAAGGCGGACCTGGATGGTGAGCGGCTGGCGGGGATGTCCACCGTGAACCTCAAGTCGATGTTCAACGACCCGTCCCAGCAGCGGGAGGCTCTGGCATGGCGGCTGTTCGGCTCGGTCGGTGTCCCCGCCGCCCGGCACACTTACGCCAAGCTCGCCATCGACCAGCGGTACATGGGCCTGTACTCGCTGATCGAGCAGGTCGACAAGCGCTTCCTGAAGAGCCGCTTCGGCAAGAACGACGAGGGCAACCTCTACAAGGCCTACTGCGGCGACCTCGGCTGCTCGACGCTGGAGTACCGGGTCGGAGCGGGCGGCGACGACAGCGGCCGCCAGTATCGGAGCAAACCGGACTCCGACGACGCCACCTACCGGTTGAAGACCAACGAGGACGACCCGGCCACCAACAGCTACGACGACCTCGCGGAGTTCGTGAAAAGGATCAACGGGGTCGGTTTGCCGGGCGGGGACGGCCGCTTCGCCACCGACGCGTTCCGCGCCTCGGTGGAGGCCGTGTTCAACGCGCGTGCGTTCCTGCGCTGGGCGGGCGTCAACCTGCTGATCGGGGGCTGGGACAACTACTTCGCCACCCCGTCGAACTACTACCTCTACAACTCCGGGCGTGCCGGAGACGAGCGCGGCTTCATGGGATCCCCGTACTTCACGTTCATCCCGTGGGACTACGACAACAGCTTCGGAATCGACTACTTCGGCACCGACTGGCAGTACACCGACCTGCTCGACTGGCCCGCCAACACCCGCGCGTACCGCGGTGGCCGGGGTGTGTCGAGAATCCCGCTGGTGACCAACCTGCTCGCCAACCGTGATTTCCGCGCCTACTACCTCGACCATGTGGAGTACCTGCTGGACACGGCGTTCACTCCGGAGGCGTTCGCCGCGCTGATCGGCGACGACGGTGACGACGGGCTGTGGCGGCGCGTATCCCAGGCGGCGTACCTGGAGTCCGGCACCCCGAACGGCGCGCCGTTCACCGGTCGCCAGTGGACCAACGACGAAGTCTGGCGCAGCGGGTGCCGACAGCAGGAGCTGCGGCACGGGAACGCGCACGTCTACGGGATCGAGCGCTACGTGCGCATGCGCCGCGACCGCGCCCGCGCCCAGCTCGTCCGGCTGCGCCGGGACCTGCCCGCAGGCGCCGGGGGTGCGGACTTCCCCGCTGCGCTCGAGCCACTGCCCGCCCCGGCCTGATCATGGGGGTCGCCCGCCCGGCGTCCGGCTTCGCCTCGAGCGCGAGGCGA
>CAVTOL010000036.1:0-62101 GCA_963736375.1 uncultured Actinomycetota bacterium | reverse complement strand
TGTCCGGCGGGGTCGACGCCCGGACCCGCGCCGTCCGGGACCGAAATTGGGTGACATCGCGTGCCAGGAGCGCCGGTCAGGACATGCGAGATGCGATGTAGGAACGGGTTGACGCAGCCCGCGGCGCGAAGCGTGCAGAATCGTGTTGGCACGTCCGCGAACAATCGCCCGTCCTGTCGACCGACAGGCCCGCGCCGTCGCCAGCGGAAACGGGCCTGCTTGCACTGATCCACTCTCCCGTGGGTTCCGATCACCACAAGCCGGCGGTCCGAGAGCATCACCCGATGGCAGGGATGCCCGCCGCCGCTGGCCTTCGAAACCTCTGCATCGGTGCAGGTCCGGGAGGCCCTCCAGGAGTCGAGTAGCAGTCTAGGGCATAGATCGGCAAGAATCACTTAGATGAAAGCCCCCGGGCCAGAGACTCCGTGGTGAAGTCTCTATGCCCGGGGGCCCTTCTGCCCGACCAGACGGCGTCTGATCAACGACGAGTCTATCCCCACGCTTCTGAGACGCTGCCTTTCGCATTGATGGCGTTTTTGCGGGTTGTATCGGTAGAGGATTCCGTCCGTGTTCAGCTCCGGCCGGGTCAGCTTTCCCGTCGTGGTCGCGGGCTAGCGGCGCGATTCGGCGGAGCAAACCCGAGCGAGCGTGGAACGCTCCGGTATGCCGCCGACCGCGGCTTCCGATCCTGTCAGCCGGGAGTAGGGCTGCCCGCCCACAGCATCCGGGTCGGGCTGTGGTCCCCGCGCCCGGACGGCATCGCCACCGCCAGGTCCGGGAACGCGCTGCGGATCATCCGCCGCATCAACTCCACATCCCCACGCTCGCGCGCGTCGCGCCAGGCGGCGACCGCGTCCGCGGTGGCGGCCTGGATGCTGTCGGGCGCCTCCAACGCGGCCAGCTCGCCGCGCAGGGTGTCGATGGTGGCCAGGATCGGGCCCATCGACCGATCCACCCGCGCCACCCCCCACGTCGCGGTCTTGGCCGCGAGCGCGTCCGCCTCGCCCTCCCAGCGGGTGATCTCCGCCTCGATCAACGACCGCCGCGCACCCACCTGCGCGAACCGCGCTGCGATCCGCTGCGCCCGCCGGGGATCCCCCAACCGCTCCACCACCGCCGCCGCCACCGCCGCCTCGGCCACCCGCGCGTCGATGTAGTTGCGCCCGCACGCCGCATCCGTCGCGTACACCTTGCGGCACCGGTAATCCCGCCGCGGCTGCCCATCCGGATACGGCCGCTGGACGTGACGGGGATGCGCCCGCATCGGCCGGCCACACGCCGCGCACACCATCAACCCCGACAACAGGTGTTGCGGCGAGGTGGGGCGCCCGGTGCGGCGCGCGTCGAACAACGCGCACAACCGCTCCCACACCTCCCGCTCCACCACCGGCTCGATCCGCGCCAACACGCCCACAACCTGCTTGTTGGCGACCAGCAGCCCGGCCATCGCCGGACGCCGCAACGACCGCGACAACGTCGTCGCCGTCCACGTCCCACCCTCCACCGGCACACACGCCCGCTCCCCGGCCGCGCCGCGCGCGTTCAACTCGTTGACCATCGCCGTCAACGACTCACCGGCCACCAACCGCTGGATGCACTCCCGCGCCACCGCCCGCTCCGCGGCCACCACCGCCTCCGCCACCGGGGTGCGCGGGTCGCCCTTCTCCCACCCCGCCGGTTTGGGCGCCCACCCGGGCATCGCCCACGCCCGCGACCCCCCTGCGGCCGGCCCGCCCGAGAACGGCGCAGCTTCCCCCGCCTCACCCGCTCGCTGATCTTGTCCGACTCCGCGGCCGCTTTCACCATCGCCTCACGAAACGCCGCCCGACCATCCGCGGTCATCAACCGGTACTCCCCGGCCAACGCCCACACCCGCGCCCCACCCTCCGCGGCCGTGATCAGGCGTTCGCCCTCGATCACCTTGCGGGAAAACCGGTACAGGTCATACACCATCACCCCGTCCGACGCGCCGGCCTCCAACCGGGCCATCAACCGATTCCAATCCGGGCGCACCACGCCCGGTTTCCACGCCGACAGCGAGTTCTCCCGAAACACCTCACCCAGCACCGCGCCCCGCGCCAGAATCTCCTCGGTGCAGCTCGATCTGGTCCTCAACCTTCATCGTCTCCCCGTCCACCGCACGACTCAACCGCGCATACACATCGATCACCAACGGCGGACGAGCGACACCGGCATCGGCCGCGACAGTCGGGACGGTCGTGGCCCGCGGGGACCGGATGCGATCAACGACGTCAGCCATGCGCCAATGTTACTAACTCAACACTGCTCCGGTGGGGTGCGAAGTCGGTGCTGGGGGTGCGCGGTCGGAGTTGCGGTGCGGAGTCGACGGTGGGGTGCGAGCGCGGTGGTGGGATGCACGGGGTGCGAAGTCGGCCGGGATGACGCGGCTGCGCAGCGAGGGCGAGGCGCTAGCGTCGGTGCCGTGGCTGGCGGGACGGGCGAGCGGGCGGGCGCGGCGGCAGGTGATGACCTCGGCGCCGTGCTCACCTGGCTCGACGGCGGCCCTGCGCCGGAGCGGGCTGTGCTCCGAGCCGCGGTGAAGGAGAGCCTCGCCGCGCTGGCCGCCGCGGCGCCGGGGCGCAGCGTCGAGGTCCGCGTGCCGCCGTTCGGAGCCGTGCAATGCGTCAGCGGCCCACGCCACGGTCGCGGAACTCCGCCGAACGTCGTCGAGGCGGACCCCCGGACCTGGCTCGCGCTCGCCACCGGGCGGCTGGGTTGGGACGAGGCCTACCGCGCCGGACGGCTGTCCGCTTCGGGTACACGGACGGGTGAAGTCCGGCAGCTCTTGCCGCTCTTGTGACCAGAAGGTGCCACGCTCGGCGGGCGAGTGGGTGACACCCTTTGTAGTGGCGCAATGACAGTGTGCGGCGGACACTGCGACGTGGACGAGCGCGGTGGCCGCAGCGGCGACGGGAGGTGGCGCCGTGAGCGCACCGTGCGGTCCAACGCCGCCGGAGCCTGCGGCGGTGTGGCGGCGATCCCGCGGCGGCGCGGACCCTCCGCGCGACGGGCTCAATCCAGACTCCCTCCATCGACTCGCGTGCCGCTGGGCGGCAGAAGCGGCCCCCACGCACGCCGAGCCCGTGGTCGCCCTTGAACTCCGGCTGGCGACGATCTTGCGCAGGCTGGGCTGCGTCCTGCGTGCCGAGCCCTTCGCGCCCGCCGCGGCGCAGGAGCTCGGGGTCGCGCTGGTCGAGACGGGGCTGTGCCGCGCGGCGCCCGCCACTGCGGCCGGTGTGCTCGCCACGAGCCTGCGCCTCCTGCGGACCGCGGCGCCCGCCGCCCTCGGCGTGCCCGGCGCCGAGGGCGTCCGGCGACTGCAGGCCGCCCTCGACCAGCTCGCGGCCGGGTTCGTCGCCGGGCTGACGCAGGCTCTCGCCCCCATGTCGTCGACCGCGCTCGTCGCGTCTGCGGGCCCGGGTGCGCAGGCACCGTCGGGTGCGCTCCTCAAGTCGCCCGGCCCGAGTTCCCCCGCACCGCCGGGCGTGCCCCCCGACCCGGGCGCGACCGACCTGCGGCTCGCCATGATCGAGCACGCGCCGGTCGGCGTGGCCGTCATGGCGCTCGACGGGCGCGTGCTCGCGGCCAACCCCGCGCTGAGCGAGTTCCTGGACCTCGGCGACCTCCTGGTCGAGCCCCGGCCGTTCACCGACTTCGTCCACACCGACGACCTGCCCGAGGTCCTGGAGCGCTGGGTGCGGCTGTTCCAGGGCAAGCCCGACACCCAGCGCATGGACGCCCGCATCGTGCGGCCGGACGGGGTGATCGTCTGGGCGCGGATCGTCGCCGCGCTGGCCCGCAGGGCGGACGGCGAGCCGACGCACGTGGTCGTCGTCCTCCAGGACGACCCCGAGCGGCTGTGGTCACCCGCGGGCTCGGTGCGTGAGCAGCTCGCCCGCCTGCCGGGCGCGTCGGTGACCGACGACTGGCTCGGGCGCGCGTTCGCAGGCGGCATCTCCCGGGTCGGCATCTGCTCGCTCGATCTCGACGGCTTCGGCGTGCTCGTCGACGCCCACGGCGCCGCGGTCGGCGACCGGCTCCTGCTCGCGGTGGCAGGCCGTCTGCGGTTCGCCGCGGGCGACCATCTCGCCACCCGCACCGGCAACGACGAGTTCACCGTGCTCGTCGCCGACCCCGACGATGTCGGGGCCGTGGCCAGGGTCGCCGATCGCCTGCAGAGCGCGCTCGCGGTGCCGTTCCCGATCGACGGGCTGGACCTGGTCGTCTCGGCGAGCATCGGCGTGGCCGAGGGCCCCACCGGCCACGGCTGCCCGCGGGAGCTGCTGCGGGCCGCGGACGTCGCCCGGTCGTGGGCCAAGGCGCTCGGCGGCGGCCGTCGCGTGCTGTTCGACCCGCGGCGCGACGCGGGCGAGGCCGCGCGCTACGCCCTGGTCGCGGGCCTGCCCACGGGCATCGCCAAGGGCGAGTTCCGGCTGGCCTACCAGCCGCTCGTCACGCTGCCCGACGGCCGGGTGCGCGGCGCCGAGGCCCTCGTGCGCTGGCAGCACCCCCAGGAGGGCCTGATCGGGCCCGGCCGGTTCATCGAGCTCGCCGAGCAGAGCGGCGCGATCATCGCGCTCGGCCGCTGGGTGCTCACCACCGCCTGCGCGCAGGCCGCCCGTTGGTGGCGTGAGCTGGGCGAGGACGCGCCGTTCGTCAGCGTGAACGTCTCGCCGGTACAGCTCGGCGAGGCGAGCTGGGTGGCCGACGTCATCGCCACCCTGCGCGCCGAGGGCCTCCCGCCCCGACAGCTCCAGCTGGAGATCACCGAGCAGGCCGTGCTCGGCGACGGCACCGCGGTCACCGAGGGCCTCTCGGCGTTGCGGGCGGCGGGCGTGCGGCTCGCGCTGGACGACTTCGGCACCGGCTGGTCCAGCCTGGCCTGGCTGCGCCGCCTCCCCGTGCACGCCCTGAAGATCGACGGCTCGTTCGTCGACGGCCTCCGCCATCCCGACGCCGACACGGCCGACACCGCGATCATCCAGGCGCTCGTCGGAATGGCGCACGCGCTGGGGCTGGAGGTGACGGCCGAATGGGTGGAGACCGGCGTCCAAGCGGAGCGGCTGGCCGCCCTCACGTGTGACCTGGGTCAAGGCCGTTGGTTCGGGGACGCGGGTCCGGGTGAATGGGTCCCGCGGATGGTGCGGCGTACGATGGGAGCTTGACCCGCCGGCGCAGTCGAGGAGCGTGTCGTGCGCCCGAGTTCCGACCCGGACGAGAACCCCCCCGATCCCGACGTCGCCGAGGAATGTGGAGTCTTCGGCGTCTGGGCCCCTGGTGAGGATGTCGCCAACCTCACCTACTACGGCCTGTACGCGCTGCAGCACCGCGGCCAGGAGGCGGCGGGCATCGCCGTGTCCGACGGACGGCGCACGGTCGTCTACAAGGACCTCGGCCTCGTCAGCCAGGTCTTCGACGAGCAGGTGCTGTCCGCGCTGTCGGGGCACATCGCCGTCGGCCACTGCCGCTACTCCACCACCGGCTCCACCACCTGGGAAAACGCCCAGCCGACGTTCCGCACCACCGCGGCGGGCAGCGGCGTCGCGCTCGGCCACAACGGCAACCTCGTCAACACGGCGGAGCTGCGCGACGAGGTCGCCGCGTTGGACCACCGCGGCGGCATGGGCGCGAGCACCGACTCCGATCTGGTCACGGAGCTGCTGGCGGCCACGGCCGCGGACATCGGCGTCGAGGAGGCGGCGATGCGGCTCCTCCCGCGGCTGCGCGGGGCCTACTCGCTGGTCTTCGCCGACGAGGGCACCCTCTACGCCGCCCGCGACCCGCACGGCGTCCGCCCGCTCGTCCTCGGACGGCTTGAGCGCGGCTGGGTGATCGCGAGCGAGACGGCGGCGCTGGACATCGTCGGCGCGTCGTTCGTGCGCGAGGTCGAGCCCGGCGAGCTGATCGCCATCGACGCCGAGGGCATCCGCAGCTCCCGGTTCGCCAACCCGGAGCCGAAGGGCTGCGTGTTCGAGTACGTCTACCTCGCCCGCCCCGACACCACGATCGCGGGCCGCTCCGTGCACGCCACCCGCGTCGAGATCGGACGGCGGCTGGCCGTCGAGCATCCCGTCGAGGCCGACCTCGTGATCCCGACTCCGGAGTCCGGCACCCCCGCCGCGGTCGGCTACGCGCAGGGCTCCGGCATCCCCTACGGCCAGGGCCTGGTCAAGAACGCCTACGTGGGCCGCACGTTTATCCAGCCGAGCCAGACCATCCGCCAGCTCGGCATCCGGCTCAAGCTCAACCCGCTCCGCGAGGTCATCCGGGGCAAGCGGCTGGTCGTCGTGGACGACTCGATCGTGCGCGGCAACACCCAGCGCGCGATCGTCCGGATGCTGCGTGAGGCGGGCGCGCTGGAGGTGCACGTCCGGATCGCGTCGCCGCCGGTGCAGTGGCCGTGCTTCTACGGCATCGACTTCGCCACCCGCGCCGAGCTGGTCGCCAGCGGCCTTGACGTCGAGGGCGTCCGGCGCTCGATCGGCGCCGACACGCTGGGCTACATCTCGCTCGACGGCCTCGTCGCGGCCAGCGAGCAGCCGCGCACCCGGCTGTGCATGGCGTGCTTCGACGGCACCTACCCGATCCCGCTGCCCGACGAGGCGCGGCTGGGCAAGCACCTGCTGGAGGACCTCGCCCCGGTCGCGGTCGGCTACGGGGCGGCCGACGCCCTGAACCGGCCATGACCATCAACAGCGGTGCGAGCACGAACGGCGGGGCCAGCTACGCGGCAGCAGGCGTCGACATCGACGCTGGTGAGCGCGCGGTCGACGCGCTGCGGCCCCTCGCGGAGAAGGCCCGGCGGCCGGAGGTGCTCGGCGGCATCGGCGGGTTCGCGGGTCTCTTCGCGCTGAAGCTGGGTCGCTACACCGAGCCGGTGCTGGCCGCGTCGACCGACGGGGTGGGCACCAAGGTCGCGATCGCCCAAGCCCTGGACAAGCACGACACGATCGGGCTGGACCTGGTCGCGATGGTGGTGGACGACCTCGTCGTGTGCGGGGCCGAGCCGCTGTTCCTGCAGGACTACATCGCGGTAGGGAAGCTCGTGCCCGAGCACGTCGCGGCCGTCGTCGCGGGCATCGCGGACGGCTGTCAGCGGGCGGGCTGCGCCCTGCTGGGCGGGGAGACCGCCGAGCACCCGGGGATGATGGAGGCGGGCGGGTACGACCTGTCGGCCACGGGCGTCGGCATCGTCGAGGCGGACGCCATGCTGCGGCCGGCGCACGTGCGGCCCGGCGACGTGCTGGTCGGCCTGGGCAGCTCGGGCCTGCACTCCAACGGCTACTCGCTGGCCCGCCACGTCCTGCTGCGGATCGCCAGGATGCCCCTCGAAGGCCACGTCGAGGAGCTGGGCCACACCCTCGGCGAGGAGCTGCTCGTCCCCACCCGGATCTACGCCCGCGACTGCCTCGCGCTCGTGGCCGAAACGGGCATCCACACGTTCGCGCACATCACCGGGGGCGGGCTGGCGCGCAACCTGGCCAGGGTGCTGCCCGACGGCCTCGGCGCGGTCGTCGAGCGCGGCAGCTGGACCCCGCAGCCGATCTTCCCGTTGATCGCCTCGCTGGGACGGGTGGAGCGCGCGGAGATGGAGCAGACGTTCAACATGGGCGTCGGGATGGTGGCCGTGCTGCCCGCCGACGACGTTGACCGCGCGCTGGCCGTCCTCACCGCCCGGCACGTGCCCGCGTGGGTGCTGGGCGAGGTACACCGGGGGTCGGGCGTATCGCTGGAAGGCGAGCACCCCCGCTTCTAGCCGTGAGCGGTAACGAGTGCTCTAACCCTCGTTTCCGCGCACGACCTACTCGCGCAGCATCGGCGGGTGCAGGGCGGTCGCGGGGCCGCGGTGGAACAGCTGGGCCGGGCGGCCCCGTCCGCCGGTGACGAGCCGCTCGGTGGGCAGCAGGAAGCCCGGCGTGCCGGTGACCTTGCGCTGGAAGTTGCGGGGGTCCGGCTCCGTGCCCCACACCGCCTCGTAGACCCGGCGCAGCTGCGAGACGGTGAACTCCGGCGGGCAGAACGCCGCCGCGAGCGTCGTGTACTCGAGCTTGGCGCGGGCCCGTTCGACGCCGTCGGCGAGGATCCGGTCGTGGTCGAACGCGAGCCCGGCCCCGTCGGCGACGGGGTGCCACGCGCTCGTCGCCGCGCCGGGGCCCGCGTCCGGCTCGGGGAGGTCGGGCACGAGCGCGAGGTGGCCGACGGAGAGCACCCGCCCCCTGGGGTCGCGGTCCGGCGCGGCGTAGCTCGCCAGCTGCTCAAGGTGGTGGCCCGCGACCGTCAGGCCGGTCTCCTCGACCAGCTCCCGCGTCGCCGTGTCGATGAGGTCCTCGTGCGGCAGCACGAACCCGCCGGGCAGGGCCAGCGCGCCCGCGAACGGCGGCGCCGACCGCCGGACCAGCAGCGTCGAGAGCACGTCCGCGCGCACGGTGAGGATCACCAGGTCGACCGCGACCGCGAACAGGTTGCCGCGCATATATAGGTCACCTTGACGAGATGTGAGGGGGAGCGCCATTTTCGTCGCGATGACCATAGGTCATGGCACGGGATGGCCGGGCACCGGCACTGCCCCGCGCCACGCACGACTCCGCACCCCCAGCGTCCACTTCGCACCCCGCAGGCCGGGTGCGAAGTGCGCAAAGGGGTGCGAAGTGCGAGGGGTGGGTGGGACGAGGGGTTGGGGTCAGTGCGTCGCGTGCAACCAGGTGTTGGTGTCCAGCGCGGCGCGGAAGCGCGGCTCGTCCCAGCCCTCGGCCAGCGCCTGCCGCACCAGGTCGGCCTGGCTCGGCGGCGTGAGGCCGTCGATGGCGGCGTCGCGGTCGAGGTTGGTCGGGAACGCGTAGCCCTCCGCCGACGCCGCGATCGCCGCGTCCGGGTTCGGGTGCACCCGCAGCGCCGGGTAGATCGCCGCGCACATCCGCGCGCGGTCCACGCTCTCCATCGCCCGCCCGAACGCCGAGGAGATCTGCAGCAGGTTCGCGATGCGCCGGATGTCGGCGGAGCGGTTGGTGCCCGCCCCGTGGAAGACGGCCGGGTTGAAGAACGCCGCGTCGCCCCGGCGCAGCGGGAGCTGGATGTGGTGCTCCTCGAAGTAGGCCTGGAAGTCGGGCCGGTTCATCGCGAGGTAGCCGGGCACGTACTTGTGCGAGTGCGGCAGGTACATCGTCGGGCCGCTCTCGACGGGCATGTCGGTGTGCGCCACCGCGCCCTGCAGGGTGAGCACGGGCGAGAGCCGCTGCACGTGCTCGGGGAAGCGCGCGATCGTCTCGGCGTGCAGGAAGCCCAGGTGGTAGTCCCGGTGGCCGCTCTGCGCCTTGCCGCCGGGGACCACGACGTTCACCTGCGAGGTGACCTGGTAGTTCGGCCCCAGCCACGCGTTCGCGATCGCGGCGATGACGTCGTTGGCGTAGTAGTCGACGAACACCGCGGGCGCCGTCACCGCGAGCTTCTCCAGGGCGTTCCACACCCGCTCGTTCACGCCGAACGGGGCGAAGTGATCACCCGCGCCGCCGCCCTCGACGCGCTCGCGGGTCATCAGCTCCTCGAAGACGGCCGTCGTGGCGTCGACCACGGCCACGTCGGGGTAGGCGCCCCGGATGACGATGACGCCGGGGCCCGCCGACAGGGCGTGCACCAGCTCCTCGGCGGGGGCGGCGAGCAGGCCGTCGCGGTCGTAGATCAGCACCTCCCGCTCGACGCCTGCGGCGTGCGGGTAGTGGGCCGGGTCGGTGCGGTCGGCCAGGACCTCGACGAAGTCCGAAAGCCTGCACCCGGTTTCGGTCAGGGTGGGCATGGCTCGACGGTAGGTCGGTACGGTCGGCCCGGACACCGCGGAAAGCCGGCAAAAACCCGTCAAGGGAGACGCCCGTGGGCCACCCCTACCCGCTGCGCGAGATCGCCAGGCAAGCCGGGGTCAGCGAGGCCACGGTCGACCGCGTGCGGGGCGGCCGCGGCGGCGTGCGGGCGAGCACCGCGCAGACCGTCCGGCAGGCCATCGACGACCTCGACCGCCAGCGCACCCAGCTCCGCCTCACCGGCCGCACGTTCCTCGTCGACGTCGTCATGCAGGCCCCGGCCCGGTTCACCACCGCCGTCCGCAGGGCCCTCGAAGCCGAGCTGCCCACCCTGCGGCCCGCCGTCTTCCGGGCCCGGTTCCACCTGCGCGAGACCGCGTCCGTCGCCGAGATCGTCGCCCTCGGCCAGGACATGCGCCGCGCCTGCCGCGTGATCATGCAGGCGCACAGGGCCCTGCCGGGCGGCATCCACTCCTGGCCGTCGAGCATCCAGGTGGTGACGCCCTACAACGCGCCGCAGCCCCCCGAGCGCGGCTGAGCCCGTCAGCTCGCCCGGCGGAGGTGCTCGGGGCGGCTCTCGGTGCGGGACTGGCGCAGGTGCTCGGCCAGCGCGGCCTCGATGGCGGCGCGCACGGCGGCAGGCGAGACGTGGGGGTCCACGGCGCGGGCGGCGGCCAGCGACCGCGAAGAGACGGAGATGCTGATCATGGCGGTCCTACCTCCCGGGTGAGTCGGAACTTCCTGTGTACCGGGGAGTAATCGCCGGAGCCGTTCGAGACGTATCACGGCAGGAAGCGACGTACGTCACATCAGCGGGCGGCCGTCGCGTGGTTACGGAAGGTGGCCGGTCGCGGGACCGCTGGATCCGCGCACCTGCAACGTCGGGGTGAGCAGGTGCACCTGCGCGGACAGCGTCGGATCGTCGATCCGGGCCGCGAGGGTGCGGGCCGCGAGCCTGCCCAGCTCGGCGCCGCCGCTGTCCACGCTGGTGAGCCAGATCGAGCGCAGTCGGGCGAGGTGGGAGTTGTCGTAGCCGACGAGGGAGAGCTCGCCCGGCACGCTGACGCCGAGTTCGGCCGCGGCCGCCTGCGCGCCGAGGCAGGTGAGGTCGTCGACCGCGAAGATCGCCGTCGGCGGCTGGGGCGAGCGCAGGAGCCGGACCGCGGCCCGGTAGCCGCCGTCGTCGGTGTAGTCGGCGGTCTCCACCCGGATGTGGTCGGCCAGGCCGTGCTCGCGCATCGCGTCCTCGTAGCCGGTGCGCCGCAGCGTGCCGACGGCGTTGGCCGAGCCGGGGACGTGGCCCGCGATGTGGGCGATCCGCCGATGGCCGAGGTCGAGCAGGTGGCGGGTGGCCAATGCGCCGCCGAGCAGGTCGTCGTTGCCGACGGTGTCGACGCGGGGCAGGTCCAGGTCGCGCCAGCCGACCGCCACCGTGGGGATGATCTGTGCCACCTCGGCCAGCGTCGGTGAGCCCGCCTGGGTGCCCGCCAGCACCAGCCCGTCGATGCCGAGGTCGGCAAGGGCGCGCGGCGCCGTGTCGTCGCGCGCCCTGTCCAGGCGGCCGCTGCCCAACAGCAGCCTGCGGCCCTGCTCGGCGAGCGCGTCGGTGAGCCCGTCGAGGAGGTCGACGAACCACGGGTGGCGCATGTCGTTGAGCAACGCCCCGACCGTGCGGCCACGGCCCTCCCGCAGGTCCCGGGCGGCGGCGTTCGGCCGGTAGCCCAGCTCGGCCATGGCGCGCTGTACGGCGGCCCGCCGGTCCGGGCTGACCTTCGGCGATCCGCGCAGCACGAGCGAGACCAACGACTTGGACACGCCAGCCCGTGCGGCGACGGTGTGGATCGTCGGGCGATCGGGGTGAGCGGGCACGGCGCCTCCGGATGATGGAACGATCCAGTGACATCAGCTTACCGATGGCGAAGCCCCTTCTCGCAGCTGCCTTGACAATCTGCGTGTCATCGCGAACCCTACACCGATGTTGGAACGATCCATCGGAGGTTCGACCATGGCCGGTACCGCACTCCCGCGGATGGAGTACGACCCGTTCAGCCCGGCGTTCCAGGCCGATCCGTTCCCGGTCTACCGGTGGATGCGCGACGAGGCGCCGGTGTTCCACAGCGAGAAGTGGAACTGGTGGGCGCTCTCCCGCTTCGACGACGTGCGCGCGGCCGCGCTCGACCCCGAGACGTACCTGTCGTTCGAGGGCATCGACATCGACGACACCGCCAAGGACCAGAACCCGCCCGGCTTCCTGCCCAACGTCGACAACCCCCGCCACGACCAGATCCGACGCGTGGTGCAGCCGCCGCTGCTGCCGGGCCGGATCGCCGAACGCGACGGCGTCGTCCGCGCCACCGTGCGCAGGCTGATCGACGCCTGGCGGCACCGCGGCACGGTCGACCTCGCGCAGGAGCTGGCCTGGCCGACGCCCAACGAGGTGTTCTTCGACCTCCTCGGCCTGCCCGAGTCCGGCCCCGACCGCGCCCGCCTGGAGCGCTGGGTGCACGAGCTGAAGGACCGCAAGCCCGACGACGCCCGGCTCACCCCGGTCGCGAAGGCGGCGACGGCGGGCATCCAGTCCTACTTCGTCGACCTGCTGAACGAGCGGCGCCGCCGTCCGCGCGCCGACCTGGTCACCCACCTGGTCAACGCCGAGATCGAGGGCGTGCCGTTCGCCGACGAGCACATCGACGACGCGTCGGAGGTCATGGGCCTGATGCTGGTGCTGTTCCTCGGTGGCGTGGAGAGCACGGCCGGGCTCATCGGCACGCTGTTCAAGCTGCTCGCCGAGCACCCCGACCAGCGCGCGATCCTGCGGGAACGCCCCGAGCTGATCCCCGACGCCGTCGAGGAGGCGATCCGCATCGCCACGCCGTTGCAGCTGGTAGGGCGCACGACGTCCCGCGAGGTCACGCTGCACGGGGTGACGATCCCGGCGGGCGGACGCGTCGTGCTGGTCTACGGGGCGGCCAACCGCGACGAGCGGCGCTTCGCCGATCCCGACCGCTTCGACGTCACCCGCGGCAAGCAGCGCCACCTGGGCTTCGGCGAGGGCATGCACGGCTGCATCGGTGCCCCGCTCGCGCGGCTGGAGGCCAAGATCGCCCTGGAGGAGGCCCTCCCGCTCCTCGGCGACTACACGATCACCGACGTCCCCGAGCGCTACCGCACCACGCCCAACATGTACGTCTGGGAGCACCTGAACCTGGCGTTCCCCGCGGCCGACGACGCCGTGCACCACGATCCGCGCTCGCACGTCGCGACCGCGCACCACCACACCGACACGACCGTCGTCACCCGCGAGCTGGAGACCGACGTCCGCGTCGCGGCCAAGGAGCACAAGGCCGACGGCGTGGTCGCGCTGACCCTGCGCGCGGTCGACGGCACGCCGCTTCCCGCCTGGACGCCCGGCGCGCACGTCGACCTCATCCTGGGCGACGGGGCGCCGAACCGGCAGTACTCGCTGTGCGGCGACGTCGCCGACCTCGGCGCCTACCGCCTCGGCATCCTGCGCGACGCGGACGGCGGCGGTGGGTCGCGCCACGTCCACGACCTGCTCGCGGTGGGCGACGTCGTGCGGGTGCGCGGGCCGCGCAACAACTTCGCGCTGGTGCCCGCGCCGCGCTACCTCTTCATCGCGGGCGGGATCGGCATCACGCCCATCCTGCCGATGATCGCCGCCGCCGAGGCCACGGGCGCCGAGTGGCGCCTCGTCTACGGCGGCCGCACCCGCCTCTCGATGGCGTTCCTCGACGAGCTGGCGGCGCACGGCGACCGCGTGACCGTGTGTCCCCAGGACGAGACCGGGCTGCTCGACCTCGCGACCCTGCTCGGCGCCCCTGAGCCCGACACGCTCGTCTACTGCTGCGGCCCTGAGCCGCTGCTCGCCGCCGTCGAGGACCGCTGCGCGGCCTGGCCGTCGCGCGCCTTGCGCCTGGAGCGGTTCTCGGCCCGCCCGATCGGCGCCCCGGTGCGCGCCGAGGCGTTCGACATCGAGCTGGTGCGCAGCGGCCTCACCCTCACCGTGCCCCCGCAGCGGTCCATCCTCGACGTCGTCGAGGCGGCCGGGATCGGCGTGCTGTCGTCCTGCGCGGAGGGCACCTGCGGCACGTGCGAGACCGGTGTGCTCGACGGGCGGCCCGACCACCGCGACTCGGTGCTCACGGCCGACGAGCGCGCCGCGAACGACTGCATGCTGATCTGCGTCTCCCGTTCCTGCACCGCACGCCTGGTGCTCGACCTCTGAACCGGAAAGGACGACTCGTGAACACCTCCCTCGGCGTCGCGGTGATCGGTGCGGGCATGGCGGGCCGCGCGCACATCGCGGGCTACCGCACCGCGAGCACCCTCTATGGGCCGGATCTTCCCGAGGTGCGGCTCGTCGCGGTGGCCGACGCCTACCCAGGGCTCGCCGACACGACCGCCGCCCGCTTCGGCTACCAGCGCGGCGAGACGGACTGGCGGGCCATCGCCGACGCCGACGACATCGACGTCGTCAGCATCGTCGTCGCCAACCACCTGCACCGCGAGATCGCCGAAGGGCTGCTGGCCGCGGGCAAGCACGTGTTGTGCGAGAAGCCGATGGCCCCGAGCGTCGAGGACGCCGAGGCGATGGTGGCCGCCGCCGCGAAGGCGGGCACGCAGGCGGGCGTCGGGTTCAGCTACCGCCGTTCACCCGCCGTCGGCGCGATCCGCGAGCAGGTGGAGAACGGCACGCTGGGCGCTCCGCTGCACTTCAACGGCCACTACTGGTGCGACTACGGCGTCGCCGCCGACGCCCCCATGAGCTGGCGCTACAGGGGCGCGCCGGGCTCGGGCGCGCTCGCCGACGTCGGCAGCCACCTCGTGGACCTCGCCGAGTTCGTCTGCGGCCCGATCACCGCCGTGCGCGGGGCGGTGTTCGCGACCGTGATCCCGGAGCGGGCGCTGCCCGTCGGCAACGTGGTTGGTCACGCCAAGGCCGAGCTGTCCGACGTCCGCGAGCCGGTGGAGAACGAAGACCTCGCCACGTTCACCGCCACGTTCGCGGGCGGCGGGGCCGCCACCTTCTCCGCCTCCCGCGTCGCCTACGGCCTGCCCAACTCGCTGGGCTTCGAGCTCTTCGCCGAGCGTGGGGCGGCGACGTTCGACCAGGCCCGCCCCGCCGAGTTCGGGTTCATCGACGGCGCGCCCGCGTCCGCGACGCAGGGCTTCCGGCAGGTGCTCGTCGGCCCGGACCACCCCTACCTGCAGGGTGGACTGGCGATGGACTTCCCGAGCGTCGGCTTCGGCCAGAACGACCTGTTCGCCTTCCAGGCCCGCGCCTTCCTCGAACAGGTGGCCGGGGTCGGGAAGCTCCCGCCGGTGCCGTCGTTCGCGCACGGCCTGCGCAACCTCCGCCTGCTCGGCGCCGTCGTCGAGTCCGCCAAGAACGGCGGCGCCGAAGCCGCCGTCCCCGCCTGAAAGAGGATCCCCATGGCTCTCAAGCTCGGCGCCTACACCGCCTGCCTGCACGACCGTTCCCTCGCCGAGGCCCTCGCCGTGCTCAAGGCCAACGGCCTGACGTCGGTGGAGGTCAACAGCGGCGGGTTCATCCCGGCGCCGCACTGCCCCGTCGACGCCCTGCTCGCCTCGGAGACGGCGCGCGCCGACTACCTGGCCGAGTTCTCCTCCCGCGGCGTGGAGCTGACCGGCCTCAATTGCAACGGCAACCCGCTCAACCCGCTGCCCGGCGTCGGCCCGAAGCACGCCGACGACCTGCGCCGCACGATCGAGCTTGCCGGGCTGCTCGGGGTGCGCCGCGTCGTGACGATGTCGGGCACCCCCGGATCGGACCCCGACGCGCGCTACCCGTCCTGGGTCGTCAACCCGTGGGACGGCGTCTACATGGACGTGCTGGACTACCAGTGGGGCGTCGCCGCGGCGTTCTGGAAGGAGATCGACGCGCTGGCGGCCGCGCACGACGTCAAGGTGGCCGTCGAGATGCACCCGCACAACCTGGTGTTCTCCCCGGTCACGCTGGAGAAGCTCGTCGAGCTCACCGGGGCCACGCACGTCGGCGCCGAGATGGACCCCTCGCACCTCATGTGGCAGGGCATGGACGTCGTCGCCTGCATCCGCAGGCTCGGCCCGCTGGTGTTCCACGCCGCGGCCAAGGACGCCATGATCACGCCGGGCGTCGACGTCCGTGGCGTGCTGGACACCTCGTTCACCCGCGTGCCCGCCGACGCGCCGGACAAGGTGCCCACCGGCTACGGCTTCTGGTGCAACGCCTGGCCGGAGAATCCGGCCTGGCGGTTCGTCGCCGTCGGCGTCGGGCACGACGTGGAGTACTGGACCGAGTTCCTGCGCGCCCTGGCCGAGATCGACCCGGACATGGCCGTGAACATCGAACACGAGGACGCCGCCTACTCCCGCCTCGACGGCCTCGCGCTGGCCGCCGAGAACCTCCGCGCCGCCGCCGCCAAGCTGTAGGGCGGCAGCCGCGGTAGTGGGTGATGGCGACCGGGACACCAGCGGGGTTTCGGCGGGCCGAAATCCCGCTCAGGTCCCGTTCGAGCGCCCAGCTACGTCTATTTGGTCAGCAGGCCGCGCAGGTGCTCCACGCTCGTGTGGACGTCGGCCACCGGGCCCTCGCCGTGGGGCTCCTCGGTGAGGATCGTGTCCTGCTCCAGCACGTACCAGCCGTCGTAGTCACGTCGACGCAGGCTCTCGACGATCGCGGCGAAGTCCACGTCGCCCTGCCCGACCGGCCGGTACATGCCCGCGCGAACGGCCTCGGTGTAGGACAGCCTGCCGGACTGCACCTGCTTGGCCTTGGCCGCGTCGACGTCCTTGATGTGGGTGTGCGCGATGCGCTCGGGCACCTGGCGGGTCAGCTCGGCCGGGTCGGTGCCGCCGATGAGCAGGTGCCCGGTGTCCAGGCACAGCGCGATCGAGGAGCCCTCCAACACGCGCCGGACGTCGTCGGGGTTCTCCACCATCGTGCCGACGTGCGGGTGCAGCACGGCCTGAACGCCGTGCTCGCCTGCGACGGCGGCGATCCGGTCCAAGTTGGACAGCAGCGTGCGCCAGCCCGCGTCGTCCAGCTCGGGCCGCGAGTCGTAGCCGGTCTGCCCGGAGTCGGCGGAGAGCACCAGCACCGTCGAGCCCGTCGCGGCGTACGTCGAGAGCAGCTTCTGCACCTCGGGGACGGGGTCGTGGCCTGGCACGTGCAGCAGGGTCGGCGTGAACCCGCCGATGGCCTGCAGGTGGTGCGCGGCGAGCACGTGGGCCACGGCGTCGGGCTTGGCGGGCAGGAAACCGTCGGGCCCCAGCTCGGTGGCCGCAAGGCCGACCTCCGCCATCTCCGCGAGCACACGCTCGGGCGGGAGTTGGTAGCCCCAGCCCGGCACCTCGCAGACACCCCACGAGATGGGCGCTCCGGCGATCCGGTTCATGCGTTCTCCTTCAACAACGTCACTGTGGTGCCGGTGCGCCAGCTCTCCGTCGCCGCGACGGCGAGATCGAACGCGGCCAGTGCGTCGCGGCCGGTGCACCGCGGTGGGGTGCCGTCGCGGACGCAGCGGGCGAACCCGTCCAGCTCGGCGGCATAGGCGGCCGGGTAGCGCTCCTCGAAGTCCCGCGCGAGCGGGTACGTGGCCAGGCCCGGCGTGCGCCACTCGACCGGCCGCGGCGCCTCGACCCGCACGGCGGCCCTCGTGCCCACCACCTCGGTGGAGCACTCGTAGCCGTAGCGCGCCGACCGGCTGTTGTCGATCACACCGAGCGCGCCGTTCGCGAAGCGCAGCACGCAGACGGCGGTGTCGATGTCGCCGAGTGCCGCGAACGCCGGGTCGCTCGCCGACCCGTGCGCGGTCACCTCGGTGATGTCGCCCACGAGCCAGCGCGCGACGTCCAGGTCGTGCACGGTGACGTCGACGAAGAACCCGCCGGAGCCGGACAGGAAGTTCGGGTCGGGCGGTGTCATGTCGCGCAGCGACGTGCGGAAGAACGTCACCTCGCCCAGCTCACCCGCCTGGATCCGGGCCGCGGCGGCGGCCCAGTCCGGGTCGAACCGGCGGTGGAAGCCGACCTGCAGCGGCACGCCCGCCGCTTCGGCGGCCTCGATGGTGGCCACGGTCGTGACGCGGTCGAGCGAGAGCGGCTTCTCGCAGAACACCGGCCGTCCCGCCTGTGCCGCCGCCACGGTGAGCTCGGCGTGCGAGCCGGTGGGCGTCGCGACGGCGACGGCCTCGCAGCGTTCCACCAGCTCGTCGAACGTCCGCGCCGCGGGCACGCCGAACTCGGCCGCGGCGGCCGCGGCGCGATCGGGATCGGCGTCGAACACGCACGCCAGCTCCGCGGCCGCGCACCGCCGCGCGAGACTGTTCAGGTGCACCCGGCCCATCCGCCCGGTGCCCGCGACCCCGATCCCGACCCGCCTCATGGTGCGGCTCCGCCGCTCGTGCGCGGAAACGAGTGCTCTGACACTCGTTTCCGCTCACAGGTCACGCGAGCTCCTTGGCGACCCGCTCCAGCATCCGCCGGTGGATGTCGTCGGCCTGCTCTTCCCAGCCGAAGACGCACACCGTGGCGATGCCGTCGAACTCCAGGTCGCGCAGCGTGCCGAAGAACTCCGGCCAGTCCACCTCGCCGTTGCCGATCTCGTTGTGCTGGTGGATGCGGGCGTCGACCCCGGGCGGGTTGATGATGTAGCGGTTGCCGATGTTCGCCCGGTGGTTGAAGCAGTCGGCGATGTGCACGTGCTGCAGCTTGGCGCCCGCGTAGGTCATCATCCGCCGCACGTCGCCCGCCCCGTCGGAGAGGTGGAAGGCGTGCGGCGCGCAGAACACGTAGTTGACCCACGGCTTGTTGAGCCCGCGGACGATCTGGACGGCGTCGTCGTTGGTCTCGGAGAAGTCGTACGGGTGGGCCTCGAGGTTGAGCCCGATCCCGTACCGCTCGAAGTCCGGGATCAGCTCCTCCATCGACCGGTAGAACGCGTGCTCGCTCTGCAGCGGTCGCGTCGGATCACCGGACAGTTCCGAGTTGACGACCGGGCACTCCAGGTCGTTCGCGATCTGCAGCAGCCGCCGCCAGTTGCGCACCTGGGCCTGGCGCTCCTGCTCGTCCGGCGAGGACCAGTTGAACACCGGAACCAGCGTGAGGATCTGCACGCCGGTCTCCGCCGCGGCCTTCTTCGTCTCCGCGATCAGCGCGTCGTCGGCCTTCGGGTAGCGCTGCCAGAAAAACCAGTCCGCCCGCGGCGAGAGCTCCAGGTAGGAGTAGCCGAGGTCGGCGGCCTTGCCGAGCTCCTCGGCCACCGACATCTCGCGGTGGTACATGTGCGGATCAAGCGCGAACTTCACTCGCCCGCCCGCCCTTCCCCTTTGTACAGATCCGGCTTCTCACGCAGCGATACCGGCTCACGCGCTCCCGAACGCAGCGCGGCCAGGCCGGTGTCACAGGTGACCGTGGCGGCGTAGCCGTCCCACGCCGATGGCCCGGTGGTGCCGCCCGCCGTCACCGCGTCGATCCAGGCCTGGAACTCCGCGTCGAACGCGAGCACGAACCGCTCGCGCCAGTCCTCCGGCACCCGGCCGCCGTAGGTCCCGGCCCGCTTCACGACCGCGCCCGCCGACTCCGACAGCTCGACCGTGCCGTCCTCGCACACGACCTCGCCGCGGATGTCGTAGGCGAACCCGGCGTTCACCGACGCCTCGACGTCGACGAGCACACCGGATTCCATCTCCAGCAGCACGAAGAGCGGGTCGTTGAAGCCCGCCTTCGCCTTGGACGACACGCGTGGCTTGAGCACGGTGACGGCGGCGACCTCCTCGTCGAACATGAACCGGGCTACGTCGATGTCGTGCACGGTGGAGTCCACGATGATCATGTCGCTGGTGAAGAAGTCGGGCACCGACGGGTTGCGGTGGGCGGCGTGCATCATGAGCGGCGCACCGATCTCCCCGCCGGTGACGACGGCCTTCATCGCCCGGTACTGCGCGTCGTAGCGGCGCATGAAGCCCACCGACACCAGCCGCCGCCCGAGGGCGACCTCGGCGTCGATGATGCGGTCACACGCCTCTCGGGTCGTGGCCAGCGGCTTCTCGCAGAAGACCTGCTTGCCCGCGGACAGGCAGGCGAGCACGTACTCCTCGTGCGTGGGCCCCCATGACGTGACGACGACGGCTTCCACGCCGGGGTCGTCGATCAGCGCCTGGCCGCTCTCGTGCACGGTCACGCCGCCATCATCAGCGGAGTCGGCCACCGTCCGCGCGCGGTCGAGATCGACGTCGGTCACCGCGGCCACCCGTACCCCCGAGAGGACATGGGTGAGCCTGCGGATGTGGTCCTGCCCGATCATCCCGGTGCCGATGACACCGACGTTGAGGGTCACGATTCTCCCTGGGTCTGTAAGTGCGGGCAGCGCTCAGCGGCCTTGGAGCTCGTGGGACAACTCGGCCAGCTCGCGTCCGCCTGCCATTTCGCTGGTGAGCTCCTCGAGGGTCACCTCGTCGCGGGTTTTGTCCAGTACGCGGCGGCCGAGTTTGAGGATGATGAAGTGGTTGCCGACCATGAACGCGTGGTGCGGGTTGTGGGTGATGAACACGACGCCAAGGCCTGCGTCGCGGGCGGCGGCGGTGTACTTGAGCACGACGCCGGACTGCTTGACGCCCAGCGCGGCGGTCGGCTCGTCCAAGATCAGCACGCGGGCGCCGAAGTAGACGGCGCGCGCGATCGCCACACACTGTCGCTGCCCGCCGGACAGGGTGCCGATGGGCTGGTTGATGTCCTTGACCGTGATGCCCATCTTCTTCAGTTCGGTGTCGGCGATCTCGCGCATGGCCGTGATGTCCATCGGGGCGAGCGGGTAGTTGCCCTTGCGGAGCTCGGAGCCGAGGAAGAAGTTGCGCCACACCTCCATCAGCGAGACGACGGCGAGGTCCTGGTAGACGGTGGCGATGCCGTGGTTGAGCGAGTCGCGGGGCGAGGCGAAGTGGACGTCCTTGCCGTCCACCTTGAGCGTGCCCGACGTGTGCGGGTGGAGTCCGGAGATGATCTTGATGAGGGTGGACTTGCCCGCGCCGTTGTCGCCGAGCACGCAGGCGACCTCGCCCGCGCGGACGGTGAGGTTGATGCCTTCCAGGGCGATGATGGGGCCGAAGGCTTTGCCGACGTCGGTCATCTCGACCAGGGGTTCGCCTTGGTGCAGGGTGTGGTCGGCGTGTTCGGTGATGGTGTCGGTCATGATCTGTTCACCTCCGGGTGCTGGCGTAGTTCTTGACGTACAGGTTGACCAGGACGGCGAGCAGCAGCATCGCCCCGAGGAAGGTGTAGAACCAGTTGGGGTCAAACCCTGCGAACACGATGCCCTGGGTGGTCATGCCGAAGATGAACGCGCCGACCGCTGCGCCTGCCACGGAGCCGTAGCCGCCGGTCAGCAAGCAGCCACCGACCACCGCGGCGATGATGTAGATGAACTCGTTGCCGATGCCCAGCCCGGACTGCACCGAAGAGAAGTTGAACAGTAGGTGCATGCCGTAGAACCAGCACAGGAACCCCACGCCCATGAACAGCCCGATCTTCACCTTGGGCACCGGCACCCCGACCGCGCGCGCGGAGTCCGCGTTGCCGCCCGCGGCGAAGATCCAGTTGCCGATGCGGGTACGGAGCAGGATCCAGGAGCCGAGCGCGACGAACACCAGCCACCAGATCACGGTGATGTTGATGGTGATGAACCCGAGGTCGATGTTGGAGGCGAAGATGGCCTTGGCCGCCAGGAAGCCGTCCAGCTCGGAGACGTTGGCGCTGGCCACGGTGCCGGTCACGGCCTTGGTCACGCCCAGGTTGATGCCGCGCAGCATGAAGAACGTGGACAATGTGATCAGGAACGACGGGATCCCGGTCTTGACGACGAGGTAGCCGTTGATGAACCCGATCCCCAGCGCCACGATCAGGCTGAACAAGACGCCGACCCAGACGTTCAGGCTCAGCTGGAAGGTCAGCAGGGCTGCGGCCAGCGCCGAGGTCACCACGCTGACACCCGAGGACAGGTCGAACTCCCCGCCGATCATCAGCAGGGCCACCCCGACCGCGACGATCCCGATGGTCGAGGAGGCGTAGAGCACCGTGGAGAACGAGGGCAGTGTGCGGAACGGTGGGGCGATGGCGAAGAAGAAGATGAAGATCGCGATGGCCGCGGCCACGGCGCCGATCTCCGGGCGGGTCGCCAAGCGCGAGGCCATCGTCCGCTTGACCGGCGCTGGTGTTTCCGACGCCTTCGGTGGCGTCGCGACGGGAGAGCTCATGTCTGCTCCAGGGGTGGGGTGGGCCCGGCCGGGGCCGCGCACGAGCACGGGGCGCGGCCCCGGCCGGATTAGGGCCTAGCGCTTGTTGTTGGCGGTGAAGGGCAGGATCTGGTCGATGTTGGTCTTGTCCACGATCGAGGGGCCGGTCAGCACCGGCCTGCCGCCACCGAGGTCGTTGCCGTTGGTGATGTTCATCCACAGCATCAAGACGGACTGGTAGCCCTGCACATAGGGCTGCTGGTCCACCGAGAACGCGATCGTGCCTGCCTGGATCGCCTTCGCCGCGTCCTGGTTGAGGTCGAACGTGGCGATCGTGGCCTTGCTGTTGGAGCTCTGCTCGGCCTGCGCCGCGGCCAGCGCGATCGGCGCACCCAGCGTCACGATGTTGGTGATCGCCGGGTCCTGAGCCAGCTTCGACTGGATGGTCTGCTGCACCGACGGCAGGTCAGCGCCGTTGACCTGCAGGTTCTCGGTGCTCGGGTAGCCCTGCTTCACGCCTGCGCAGCGGGCCTCCAGCGCCACCGAGCCCTGGGCCTGGATGATGCACAGGGTCTTGCCGCCTCCGTGCTCCTTCGTCAGCCGCAAACCCACGGTCTGCCCGGCCAGCGTCTCGTCCGAGCCGAAGTACATCTTCGCCCCGGCCTTCTTGTAGTCGTCGATGCCCTGGTTGAACGCCACCACCGGGATGCCTGCCGCGACGGCCTTCTGCGATTCCGGGATCACCTGCGCTGCGTTCGACAAGGTCAGCGCGATGCCGTCCACCTTGGAGTCGATCGCGTTCTGCACCAGCGTGGCGTTCTCCGGCCCGTTCTCGTTGTTGGAGTACTTCAGGTCGATGCCGTGCGCCTTCGCCGCGTCCTGGGCGCCCGCGCGGATCTTGTCCCAGAACGTGTCACCCGCCTGCTCGTGGGTGATCATCGCGATCGTCAAGTTCTTGCCGCCGGTGACGGCGGTCGCCGCCACCACCGGACGACCGCCGCCCTGGCTCTGCGCGCCGCCCTGGCTACTACACGCCGCGGTCATCGCGAGGGCGAGAGCACCGATGGCTGCTCCGCGCCAGATCTTTCCGCTACTCATCGTCGAGCATTCCTTTCTCGGGGTGAAAACTCAGGATCGGTAGGGCCAACGACGGACCGGACCGAGCCCGCAGCCGCGCAGGTAGCCCGCGGTGCGGGCGGCGATCGGCAGCGGGACGTGCGGCTCGACCGGGTAGAGGTCCTGCTCGACAACGGTGAAGAGGTCGACGGGCAGCGCCGCCAAGGCATCGAGCAGCGGCGGCATGTCGGGCACGCCGTACGGCGGCTCGCACATGACGCCCAGTGGGACGGCCTCGGCCAACGAGAGGTTCTCCTCGTGGACGCGCCTGCGCACCTCGGGATCCACCTGCTTGAGGTGCACGTACCGGATCCGCTCCGGAAAGCGCTGGACGATGGCGATGTTGTCGCCGTCGCAGTACGAGATGTGCCCGGTGTCCAGGCACAGGTTGACGTACGCCGGGTCCGTGTCCAGCAGGAACCGCTCGACGCGGGCCTGCGTGTCGACGTGGGTGTCGGCGTGCGGGTGGAACACCAGCTCGACGCCGTGCTCCTCGGCGAGGATCTTGCCGAGCTGGTTGTAGCCGGTGGTCAGGTTGCGCCACTGGTCCGGGTCGATGTCGGAGCTTTCCAGAAGCTTGCCGCCGTGCATGTCGGTGTACTGCTCGGGCAGCAGCACCAGGTGCTTCGCGCCCAGCGCCGTGAGCAGCCGCGCCTCTTTCGCGCAGGCCGTGACGGCGTCGTCGAGCGCGTCGGCGCCGCGGTGCAGCCCCGCGAAGATCGTGCCGCCGCAGAGGGTGAGCCCGCGGGAGTCCAGCTCGTCGCGCAGCTGGGCCGGGTCCTGCGGCATGAAGCCGGTGGGGCCCAGCTCGGTGTAGGAGTAACCCGCCTGGCCGATCTCGTCGAGGTACTGCTTCCAGCCGACCTGGTGGTCGTCGCGGGCGAACCAGACGCCCCACGAGTCGGGGGCGGTGCCGAGGGTGAGGTTCTCGATCATGTCGCCTCAGGTCTACGGAACGGATGCGGTCGCGGTCGGGAGGCCCGGTCGATACGCATGTCAGTTCGCCGTCGGGAAATGGAAGGACGAACCGCTGGCGGCCTCGATGTGCGGCCAGCGCTGGGTGACGACCTTGGCGCGGGTGTAGAACTGCACGCCCTCGGGCCCGTGGATGTGGCTCTGCCCGAACAGGGAGTCCTTCCAGCCGCCGAAGGAGTAGTAGGCCATCGGCACCGGGACGGGCACGTTGATGCCGATCATGCCGACGTTGACGCCGCGCTGGAACGTGCGCGCGGCCTCGCCGGACCCGGTGAAGATGGCGGTGCCGTTGCCGTAGGGGTTGGAGTTGATCAGCTTGATGGCGTCGTCGACGGTGTCCATGCGCACCACCGACAGCACCGGACCGAAGATCTCCTGGCGGTAGACGTCCATCTCGGTGGTGACCTTGTCGATCACCGTCGGGCCGACGAAGAAGCCGTTCTCGTAGCCTGCGACCGAGAGGCCGCGGCCGTCGACGGCGAGGTCGGCGCCCTGCTCGGCGCCGGTCCCGATGAGGCCGACGATCCGGTCGCGCGCCGCGGCCGTGATGACAGGACCCATCTCGGACTCCGGGTCACGGCCCGCCCCGACCTTGGTCGCGCGGGCCTTCTCCGAGACGGCGGCGACGAGGTCGTCGGCCGCGTCACCGACCGCGATCGCGGCGGAGATGGCCATGCAGCGCTCGCCAGCGGAGCCGAACGCGGCCGCGACGAGGTGGTCGGAGGCGTAGTCGATGCCCGCGTCGGGCAGGACGATGGCGTGGTTCTTCGCGCCGCCGAGGGCCTGCACGCGCTTGCCGTGCGCGAGGCCGGTCTCGTAGATGTACTTCGCGATCGGGGTGGAGCCGACGAACGAGACCGCGGCCACGTCGGGGTGGGTGAGCAGCGCGTCGACGGACTCCTTGTCGCCGTGCACCACGTTGAACACGCCGTCGGGAAGCCCCGCCTCGGCCCACAGCTCGGCCACGAACTGGGAGGCCGACGGGTCGCGCTCGGAGGGCTTGAGCACGAACGTGTTGCCGGTCGCGATCGCGACCGGGTACATCCACATCGGCACCATGGCCGGGAAGTTGAACGGCGTGATCCCGGCGCAGACGCCGAGCGGCTGGCGGAAGGAGAACAGGTCGACCCCGGTGGAGACCTGGTCGGAGAACTCGCCCTTGAGCAGCGTGGGGATGCCGCAGGCGAACTCGATGACCTCCATGCCGCGCTGCACCTCGCCCGCGGCGTCCGACAGCACCTTGCCGTGCTCGTCGGAGATGATCTCGGCGAGCTCCTTGGTGCGGGCGTTCACCAGCTCGCGGAACGCGAAGAGCACCTTGGTGCGCGTCGACAGCGACGACTGCGACCACGACTCGAACGCCGCGGCTGCGGCCTGCACGGCGGTGTCGACGTCGGCGGTCGAGGCGAGCAGCACCTCGGCCTGCTGGTCGCCGGTGGCCGGGTTCCACACCGGGCTCGTCCGGGTGGACGTGCCGGTGGCGGGCTTCCCGCCGATCCAATGGCTGACGGTCCTCACGGTCGTGCGCCTCCGATCAGGGGCTTCTGGTCGCGCTTGTGGACCTCGTAGGCCTTGCGCGCCTGTTGGGTGGAATCGAGCGCGGCGACCTCGCTGACCGGCACGTCCCACCAGCTCTCCGAGCTGGGGACGGGGGCGAGCGGGTCGGTCTCGATGTGAATGGCGGTGGTCTGCTCGGCGGCGCGGGCGGTGGCGATCGCGGCCCGGAACTCCTCGATGGTCTTCACCCGGATCACCTTCGCGCCGAGCGACGCCGCGTTCGCGGCAAGATCGACCGGCAGCTTCCCGCCGGTCAGCATCCCCGTGGCCGGGTCGCGGTAGCGGTAGTTGGTGCCGAATCGTTGCGAACCCAACGACTCGGACAGGGCGCCGATCGAGGCAAATCCGTGATTCTGGACGATGACCAGGTTGAGCTTGATCCCCTCCGACACCGCGGTGACGATCTCGCTCGACATCATCAGGTAGGAGCCGTCGCCGACGAGGGCGAACACCTCCCGGTCCGGCGCGGCCATCTTGATGCCCAGCGCGCCCGCGATCTCGTAGCCCATGCAGGAGTACGCGTACTCGACGTGGTACTGCTTGGCGTCCCGGGCGCGCCAGAGCATCTGCAGGTCGCCGGGCATCGAGCCCGCGGCCTGCACGACGACGTCGCGTGCGTCCATCTCCTCGTTCAGCGCGCCGAGCACCTCGGTCTGGGCCGGGAGCGGCTGGTTTCCGAGGTGGAAGCTCTCGTCGACGATCCGGTTCCAGTCGGTGGCGTCCCAGGTGACCGTCGCGCGGTAGCCGTCGAGCGCGGCGGTGAGGGCGGTGAGGCCTTCGCGGGCGTCGGCGACGAGCATCGTGCCCGCGTGCTTGGCCGCGTCGAACGCCGCGACGTTGAGGTTCACGAACCGGACGCCAGGGTGCTGGAACGCGGTGCGCGACGCCGTGGTGAAGTCCGAGTAGCGGGTGCCGATGCCGATCACGACGTCCGCGCCCGAGGCCAGCGCGTTGGCGACCGGCGAGCCGGTGGAGCCGACGCCGCCGACGGCCTGCGGGTGGTCCCACAGCAGCGCACCCTTGCCCGCCTGGGTGTCGGCGACCGGGATGCCGGTGGCCTCGGCGAAGCGCCGCAGCGCGTCGGTGGCCTCCGAGTAGTGCACGCCGCCGCCTGCGACGACGAGCGGCCGCTCGGCGCTGCGGATGATCGCGGCGGCGCGCTCAAGCGCGGCGGGCTCCGGCACCGGGCGGGCGATGTGCCACACCCGCTTGGCGAACAGCTCCTCGGGCCAGTCGTACGCCTCGGCCTGCACGTCCTGGGGCAGGGCGATCGTCACGGCGCCGGTCTCGGCCGGGTCGGTGAGCACCCGCATCGCCCCGAGCAGGGCCGCGGGCAGCTGCTCGGGTCGCCACACCCTGTCGAAGAACTTCGACAGCGGGCGGAACGCGTCGTTGACGGTGACGTCGTAGCCGTAGGGCTGCTCCAACTCCTGCAGCACCGGGCTGGCGACGCGGGTGGCGAAGATGTCGGAGGGCAGCAGCAGCACCGGGATGCGGTTGGTGGTGGCCAGCGCGGCGCCGGTGAGCATGTTCGTGGAGCCGGGCCCGATCGACGCGGTGCACGCCATGGCCTGCAGCCGGTTGCGCATGCGGGAGAACCCGACGGCGGCGTGCACCATCCCCTGCTCGTTGCGGGCGAGGTGGTAGGGCATCGCACCCGACTCGGCCACTTCGAGCAGCGCCTGCCCGACGCCTGCCACGTTGCCGTGGCCGAAGATGCCGAAGGTGCCTGGGATCAGGCGCTGCTCGACGCCGTCGCGCTCGCTGTACTGGTTGGCCAGGAACTTGACGAGTGCCTGGGCCACGGTCAGCCGGGTCACGGCCGCTCTCCTTCGGTGGGTGTCGGACTTGCAGGAATGTCACCCTCCTGCCGTTCAACGTCAGGAATGTCACCCTGCTGCAACCCGGGGGCGCGCTCCTCCACGGTGGTCAGGGGAAGTCGGGGGTCGATCTCTTGGGCTTCCCAGGTGCCGCGGACCCAGGCGTGCGCGGGGTCGTCGCAGATCCGCCAGGCGCGCTCGTCGCTGGGCCCGGCCATGACGTTGAGGTAATAGAGGTGGTAGCCGGGGCTGGCCATCGAAGGGCCGTGCCAGCCGTGCGGGATGAGCACGGTGTCGCCGCTGCGCACCTCGGTGCACACGTCGATCTCCCGGCCCGGTCCCGACGTGTAGACGCGCTGGTAGCCGGGGCCGTCGTTGTCGACCTCGAAGTAGTAGACCTCCTCGAGCACCGACTCGCCTTCGCGGTCTTCGTCGTGCTTGTGCGGCGGGTAGGACGACCAGTTCGCGCCCGGCGTGAGCACTTCGACGGCGATCAGCTTGTCGGCCTCGAACGTGCCGGGCATGCAGAAGTTGTTGACCTGGCGGCTGGCCTGGCCCGCCCCGCGCAGCTCGATCGACACGTTCTCGGCGGGCCCGTAGCGGGCGGTCAGGCGCCGGGTCGCGCGGGCGGCGGGCAAAGCGAAGCGACCGCCGCCCGCGGACGACACGGTGACCTCGGCGTCGCGGGGGACGTACGCGAAGTCGGTGACCCGGGAGAACACGCTGCGACGGCCGGTGAGCGCGAACTCCTGCCCGTCACAGGCCACGGTGCACCCGCCGGAAAGCGGCAGCACGACGGCCTCGTCCTCGCCGGTGGCGAACGTGGCGCTCCTGCCTGCCGGTAGCTCGAGGATGCGCAGCGAGCTGTAGCCCCAGCCCGCCGTCTTGGGCGTGATGACCAGCGAGAAGGGCCCCTCCGCCGCCTCACCCCGCCGCACCACGTGCTGTGAGCGGAAACGAGTGCTGGAGCCCTCGTTTCCGCTCACGGCCTGCGCGCTCACAGGAGACCCACCGCCGCATCGACGGCCGCGGCGACGTCGTCGCCGGGCGGGTAGAGGAGCGATCGGCCGATCACGAGGCCCTGCACGGTCGGCAGCGCGAGGGCCTTGGCCCAGCTCGCGAACGTGGCGTCCTGGTCCTGGCCCACCTCGCCGCCGAGGATCAGCGCGGGCAGCGTGGTGGCCGCCATCGCCCGTTCCATCTCGTCGACGATGGGCACCTTCAGCCAGGTGTGCGCGGAGGTCCTGCCGAGCCCTGCCGACACCGTCATCGCGCGGATCATGGCGTCGGCGGTGAGCTCGTTGCGCACCCGCCCGTCCACGCGGTGGGAGATGAACGGCTCGACCATCGCCATCAGGCCGTGATCCGCCAGGTCGCTCACCGCGTGGGCGCAGGCCTCCAGGGTGGCGACGGTGGCCGGGTCGTCGGGGTCGATGCGGGTGAGCATCTTGCCGCCCTCGAACCCGGCGTCGGCGATCGCGGCCGCGTCGTAGGCGGTGAAGCGGTCGTCAAGCTCGAACGTGGTGCCCGCGAGCCCGCCGCGGTTCATCGACCCGACGACGACCTTGCCGTCGAGCGCGCCGAGCAGCAGGAGGTCTTCGAGGACATCAGGCGTGCCGAGCACCCCGTTGACGCCGGGGCGGGAAAGGGCCAGCACCAGCCGGTCGAGGAGGTCGGTGCGATCGGCCATGGCCAGCGGGCGCTCGCCTGCGCGCAGCGCGCCCCGCGCAGGGTGATCGGCGGCGATCATCATGAACTTGCCGTGCTCGCCGAGCAGCGAAGCGGGCCGCCGCCTGCGGCCCGCGGCCTCGGCGATCGCCCCGGGGCGGTGCACCCGCGTGACGATCAGTTCCTGCAACTGCTCCTCACGCACGGACGGCCTCCTGCAGCTTGGCCTCGACCTCGTCGGCGGTGGGCATGGCGTCGGCGCACGCCAACCGCCCGGCGACGATGGCTCCCGCCGCATTGCAAAACCGCATGGATCGCTCGAGTTCCCACCCGGCGAGAAGTGAGTGGCATAGCGCGCCACCGAACGCGTCGCCTGCACCGAGGCCGTTGACGACTTCGACCGGCACGGGAGGCACCTCGATGGTCTCCTTGCCGTCCGATGCGAGCACGCCCTTCGGCCCCTGTTTCACGACGGCCAGCTCGATCCCCGCGGCGTGCAGAGCGGCGGCGGCGGCGTGCGGCTCACGTTCACCGACCGCGGTGTCGCACTCGTCGAGGTTGCCGACGGCCACCGTGACGTGCGGCAGCGCCTCGGCGACCACCGCGTGCGCCTCGGCGCGGGACGGCCAGAACATCTCGCGGTAGTCCAGGTCGAGCACGGTGATGCCGCGCTTGCCGCGGGCCCGCAGCGCCGCGAGCGTCGCCTCCCGGCTGGGCTCCTGGCACAGCCCGGTGACCGTCACCCAGAACACACCCGCGTCCCGGATGGCGTCGACATCCAGCTCGTCGGCGTGGATCTGCAGGTCGGGGGCGGTGGGGTAGCGGTAGAAGTAGAGCGGGAAGTCGTCGGGAGGGAAGATCTCGCAGAACGTGACGGGGGTGGGGAGCTTCGGCACGGGCGAGACGTAGCGGTCGTCCACGCCGAAGCCGCGCAGCGCCTCGTGCAGGTACTCCCCGAACGGGTCATCGCCGGTGCGGGTGATCACCGCGCTCGTGCGGCCGTAGCGTGCCGCGGCCACGGCGACGTTGGTCGGGCTGCCGCCGAGGTACTTGCCGAACGACTCGACCTTCTGCAGCGGGACGCCCACCTGCAGTGGATAGACATCCACGCTGATGCGGCCGATGGTGAGGACGTCCATTCTGCCCCTCTCGTCGCCCTTGCCGTGAAGTGCGTGCTCAGGTGTACTCTTTGGTGCATCAGTACGTCAACACTTTGTTAAGACAAAGTGCCCGGCGGGAGGGGTGCGGTGACGGAGCCGATCGCCGGGTTAGCGGTGTCCCTCGACCGCGGTAGCCCTGTCCCGCTGTACTTCCAGGTGGCCACGCAGCTCGAAGAGATGATCGAGAGCGGCGAGATGCCCGTCGGGGGGCGGCTGGCCAACGAGGTCGAGCTGGCCGACCGGCTCGGGGTCTCGCGGCCGACGATGCGCCGCGCCATCCAGTACCTCGTCGAGCGCGGCATGCTCGTGCGCAAGCGCGGGGTGGGCACGCAGATCGTGCACCCCAAGGTGCGCAGGCCGGTCGAGCTGTCCAGCCTGTACGACGACCTGGCGAAGACCGGTCAGTCGCCGGTCACCGAGGTGCTCGACTTCTGCGTCGGCCCGGCGACGCAACGGATGGCCGAGCTGTGCGGCGTGCCGGAGGGCCTGGAGGTCACCTGGTTCGAGCGGCTGCGCTACGCCGGTGGCGAGCCGCTCGCGCTCATGCACAACGCCGTGCCGACGGCAATCCTGCCGCTGGAGCGCGCCGACCTGGAGCAGCGCGGGCTCTACGAGCTCCTGCGCGCGGCGGGGTACGTGCCCCGCATGGCGACGCAGGTGGTCGGCGCCCGCGCGGCCAACGCGGCGGAGGCGCGGGTGCTCGGCGAGAGCCGTGGGGCGCCCCTGCTCACGATGACCCGCACGGCGTGGGACGAGCGGGGTGAGGCGGTCGAGTACGGCGCCCACGTCTACCGCGCGAGCCGCTACTCGTTCGAGCTGAGCCTCACGGTCTGATTCGGAGGGTAGTCAGCCCGTCACTCGCCGATTATAGTCGGGTGTCGAGGGGTCAGAACGCGAAAGGGCACCGTTCATGACCTCGCAGCTGTCGTTCACCCTTGCGGATCCGCACCTTTATCTCGATCCCCATGCGGTCCTGTCAGAAATGCGAACGACGTGCCCGGTGTTCTTCGATGAACCGCTCGACTCGTGGGTGATCACACGTTATGACGACGTCGTCGCGTGTCTGAAAGACCCGCGGATGTACGTCGTCGAAGAATGCAAACGGATCGACGCGCTCCCGCCTGCCCAGCAGGCCGAGCTGGTCCCGTTGCGCCGCATCTTCAACGAATGGGGCGGCCGGTCGGTCGCCCGCGACCACGACGTCTTCCTGCGGGTGGTGAAGAAGTACTTCACGCCGCGCCGGATCGCCGCGCGCGTCGGTGCGATCCAGCGGCTGATGGATGGGCTTGTCGACGCGGCCGTCCGCCGGGGAGGGCCCGTTGACGTGGTGAACGACGTCGCCCATCCGCTCGCGATGTCGGTGGTCTGCGACCTGCTCGGCGCACCTGCCGGAGGTGCCGACATCCCGCGGCTGCTGCGGGCGTCGAACGCCGTTTCCGGGCTGTTGGAAATGGGCGAGCTCAAGCAGTTGCAACGGTCGCAGGAGGGCATGCTCGACGTCGTCGACTACCTGCGCCCGCACATTGCGGCCGCACGCGCCGGAAACGGTTCCGGCCTCCTCGCCGTCCTCGCCAGTCCGGACGCCGCCCGGCTCGATTACGACGACGACCAGATCGCCGCGCAGGGCATCATGTTCGTGGTGGTCGGATACCACACCACCGCCAATCTGCTCGCCAACGGGCTCCAATTGCTGTTAGACCGTCCGGAGCAGCGACGGGCGTTGGTCGAGCACGATTTAACGAACCTGCCGAATGCTCTTGACGAGATGATGCGATTCCACGGCCCGGTGTCGACGATCCGCAGGGTGGCGCTGTCCGGGGTGGTGCTGCGCGGCCGTCGGATCGCCGCGGGCGACACGGTCGTGCTGGCGCTGCTCGCCGCCAACCGCGACCCCGCCGTGTTCGCGCGGCCCGACGAGTTCTGGGTGGACCGGCCGAACGCGGGCAGGCAGGTCGGCTTCACGGTCGGCCCCTACAGCTGCATGGGGCAGGCACTGGCCCGGTTCGAGGGCCGGGTCTTCTTCACCACGCTGCTCACGCGGTTCCCGCGGATGGTCCCGGCCGATCCGCAGCCGGACTGGATGGTATTCCGACCGCTCGGCCGCGAGCTGCGCACCCTGCGGGTGCGGCTCGACGGGAGGCTGTGAGCGGTGGAGGCGGTTCTTTCGGCCATCGCCCGCGGGCGGGCCGCCCTCGATGCGCATCCGCTCTACGCCTGGATGGCGAGCGCGGACGTCCCGCTCGCACAGCGGTTCGTCTTCGCGCCGCTCTTCGCGAACTTCATACTGGGCTTCCGCGATCTCAACCGCTGGTTCCTGCGCTACCCGCAGCCCGGCGACGGCTACGAGGCGGCCATCAACGCGCACACCGAGGAGGACGAGACCCACTCGGCGCTGTTCCTGGAGGACTGGCGGGAGCTCGGCCTGGACGCCCAGCTCGGGTGGGGCGTCGAGGACACGATGGCCTGGTACTACACGGCGCCCGAGACGGAGGTGTTCCGCCGCTACGCCATGCGGCTCACCCGCATGTGCGTCGAGACGCCCGATCCGCTCGTCCGCTTCGGGCTGATGGAGGCCGTCGAGACCTGCGGGCACGTCTTCTTCGGGCACACCGCCCCGCTGGCCGCAGAGCTGTCCCGGCGCACGGGCGCGGCGCTGCGCTACTTCGGCCCGTTCCACCTCGCTCGGGAGACCGGCTCGTTGATCGACGCCGACGACCTCTTCGAGACCGTCGTGCTCACCCCCGAGCGGCGGCGGCGGGCGCTCGCGCTGGTCGAGGAGGTGTTCGCGATGTTCACGGTGAAGAGCGACCACCTGCTCGCGTACGCGTCGGCGATCACGGCCGGTGCGGCGCCGCCCCAACCCGCGCGGAACGCGCAGCGGGCGGTCGCGCCCGGCGCGAGCGTGCGGCCGCTGCACGCCGTCGAGCTCGTCATCGATGGCCCGATGGGCGAGCGGCTCGCCGCGCGGAAGGCGGAGTTGGCCGCGCACCCGTTCTTGAGGTGGCTTTCGGCGCCCACCGCCGACCCGATCTCACGGCTGCGCGCCTACCTGCCGCTGTGGATCCCGGACATCATGGGCTACGCCGAACTCATGACCTACGCGCTGGCCTACCCGCAGCCCGGCAACGCCGCCGAGCGGGCGCTCAACCGACACGCCGCCCGGCTCGCGGGCCACCACCGGCTGTTCCTCGCCGATGCCGCCGCGCTGGACCTCGACGGCGCGCTCGGCTGGAGCGCGGGGGAGACCCTGCACTTCCTCGGCCGGAGCAGGCACACCGAGCTTCAGCGGCGGAGCCTGGCGGCGTTCGTCGAGATCGCCTTCCGCCACCCCAGCCCGGTGGTGCGCTACTGGCTGATGGAGGCGCTGCAGGCCAGCGGCGAGGCGTTCTTCCGCCACGGCAGCGTGCTGGCGCGCGCCGCCGAGCGGCGGCTGGGCCGACCGCTCAACTACCTCGCCGACCGCCACCGCCTGGCGCAGCCCGCGCTCGACCCCGACCCGGCGGCCGACGCGGTGCGCTTCGGCAGGCGTCCGGTCTCGGCCGCCGAGCAGCGGGCCGCGCTCGCGGGCATCGACACCGTGTTCGACCGCCTGTCCGCGCAGATGGACCAGTCGCGGCAGGCAGCGGAGATCAGACGAGCGTCGTGAACCGGGGCGCCGTCAACGCTCCGGCAGACGCCTACCGGCGATGGCTGTAGCCGCGTTGGCGGTCGTCGTCGCCCTCGTCGTCGACGGCGGGGGCATAGGGGTCGTACTCGTCGTACTCGTCCTCCGCCTCCCCGTCGTGGACAGCCGTCCCGCTGCCGATCTCACGCTGCAGAGCGTCGAGATCCATGCGGGGGGAGCTGTACTTGAGCTCTCGGGCCACTTTCGTCTGCTTGGCCTTCGCTCGTCCGCGCCCCATGGCTGGTCCCCCTTACAACAGGGAAGGGGCGGCCGGATGTCTCGGCGGCCCCGTTCTCATCTCATCAATGTCCTGCCATCTACCGTACCTTGCGCGGCGGCCGATGTGCGACGTGGCACCGGTTGTGTGACGTGACGGGTCACCGGAATCGGCGAACGGGGCGGCTCACCGGCGGCGCAGGCGCTGTTGGGCGGCGCGGCCCGGCGCGTCGGCGTCCTCGGCGGGAGCTGACCCTGGGTCGATGCGGGCCGGGGTGTCGGCGCCCGCGATGAGCTCGGCGTCGAGCGGCACCGAGCGCTTCACGAGCGCCAGCGCGACGGGCCCGAGCTCGTGGTGCTGCACGACCGTGCCGACCCGGCCGACCGGGTGCCCTTCGTGCGTCACGGCCTCGCCGGGGACGGGCAGGCGCTCGTCGCCCGAGTCGAGGTGCAGCAGCACCAGCCTGCGCGGCGCCCGACCCATGTTGGCCACCCTGGCGACCGTCTCCTGGCCGCGGTAGCAGCCCTTCGACAGGTGCACGGCGGCCTCGATCCAGCCGACCTCGTGCGGGATGGTGCGGTCGTCGGTGTCGAGACCCGCGCGGGGCAGCACGGCCGCCACCCGGAGCGCCTCGTAGGCCACGGTGCCCGCGAGGCGCGCTCCCGCGGCGGTGAGGCGGCCTAACCATTCGGCGCGCGCCGTGCGGGGCACGACGAGATCGGCGAGCCCTGGTCCGCGGGTGCGGCGGACGTACCCGCCGCCGTCGAGCGCGGCGGCACCCTCGGGCAGCGGCACGTCAACCGCGGCGAGCACGGCTTGTGCCTCCGGGCCGACCAGCGAGAGCAGCGCGAGATCGGCCGTGGCGTCGCGCGGTTCGACCTTGGACCAGAAGACCATCTTCTGCAGGTACGCCAGCAGCTCGGTCAGCTCGCCCTGCTCGACGTCGAGGTAGACGACGTCGCCGACGTGTGCGACCCCCATGTGGTGCACGACCCGGCCCTGGCCGTCGAGCACCAGCGCTTCGGTGGCGCCGCCCTCGGGCAGCGCACTGACGTGCTGGGTGAGCAGGAGGTGCAGCCACTCCAGGCGGTCGGGGCCGGAGACGGCGATGATCCCGCGGTGGCTGCGGTCGACGACGACCGCCGTGCGGGCCGCGGCGCGCTGCTCGGCGAAGGGATCGCCGTGGTGGGCGGGAACGGCGTCGTCGAGGTGGTGTTCGGGGAGGGTCATGACAAGTGCTCCTCGGCCGGGGGCGCGGCTGGGATCGGGGCCGTGGTGTTGGTCGGCGAGGTCATGTGACGTCCTGACAGTTCGAGCAGAGCCCGGAGAGAGCGAGGTGGCTGACGTGCAGCACGAATCCGTAGCGGTCGGCAACCTGGGCGACGAGGTCGTCCATCAGCTCGGTGGGCACCTCGGTGATCGTGCCGCACTGGTGGCAGACCAGGTGGACGTGCTCGTGCTCCCGGGCCGAGTAGGTGGGCGCGCCGTGGCCGAGGTGGGTGTGGCGGACCAGGCCGATGCGGTCGAGCAGATCCAACGTGCGGTAGATCGTGGTGATGTTGACCGCGGGGGCCGTGCGCTGGACGTGCGCGCAGATCTGTTCCGGCGTCGCGTGGTCGAGGGCGCGCACGGCATCCAGCACGAGCTGGCGCTGCGGTGTCATCCGCAGGCCACGCTGGTGCAGGGTGTGCTGCAGCGTGGTGTCCACGACCTCGATCCTAGTCGCGCGATCCTTACTGCCCCATTACCTGGCTGACCTGCGGCAAAACACCGCCGGCTGGTGATCGATACCGATTCGGTATGCTCCGTCGGAGTGAACGGGCCGGTTGGGGGAACCGGATGATCCCTACCCTCGTCGAGGTAGCGGAGACCAGTGGAAGGGCGTCGCGATGACGGCTGATGTGGGGGGGCCAGGCGCCCCACGCTTCGACGTCGTTTTGCGCGGCTACGACCGGAAGCAGGTCGACGAGCACGTCGCGCGGTTGCAGCGGGTTCTGGGACGGATGCGTGCCGACCTTGAGACGGCACGTAGCCAGCCGCTTCCGCTCGTGCCGCCACCGGGGTTCGGCCCCGGCCTGCCCCCGCCGCCGCCCGGTCCCGGCCTCCGTCCCCGGCCCGCGCAGCGCTCCCGCGGCGACGAGGGCGACCAGATCGGCACCTTCACCGACCGCATGCAGAACATCCTGGCGGCGGCCGAAGAGGAGGCGGCCGAGATTCGGGGTAAGGCCCATGCCGCGGCGCGCGCGGAGCGTGAGTCCGTGCGCGCCGAGCTGGCGGACCTGGTCCGGCAGCGTGACGCACTGCGGTCGGAGGTCGCCCGGATGCGGGGGCAGCTGGACGCGATGCGCAGCGCGGCGGGCGGTGGCGTTGCAGGCGGTGGTCCGGTTGCCGGTCGGCCCGGCCCCGCTGGGTCCGGTCCTTCGGGTCCTGGCGGGGACGACGCGGACCGCACGGCCGTCGGTCCCGGCGCGGCGCGCCCGCAGCCCGGCAAGCCGCGCCCTGGAGCACCCGCCCCGGCGGGCGGCCTTCCGCCTGCCGCCCTCGCCGGTCCCGGCGGTCCGCACGTCGGCTCGGGAAGTCCGCAAGGCAGCGGTCGCCCGCCTGCACCGGCAGGCGGTGACCGCCCGCCGCCCGCGCCCGGCGCGGCGTCCGACCGACCACTGCCCGCACGCGGCACCACCCGCCCCACCCCAAGGGCGGGCGGCGCTCAGCCCGGCTCCGCGGGGAGGCCCGGCGAGCCGCGTCCCGCGGGCCGTGTCCCCGGCGCGCCCCTGCCCAACGAGGGTGGCCGTCCGGGTCTCCCCCCGCGTCCCAGCCTGCCGCGCAGCGGCTACCCGACCCCGGAACACCGGCCCGACGGCCCGCACGAACGCGAGGCCCTCGTGCACGGCCGACCTGCCCCGACGGGCTCGCGCGGGCCGGTGCCCCCGACCGGGCCCGGCGCGGACGCGATGACCGTTGTCGCCGGTCCGGGCGGCTCGGGCGGCGAGCGTTCCGGCCCGCCGGTCCTCCGTCATCCCGCGGCGCCTGCGGTTCCACCCGATGGCCCGAGCCCGCGCGACCCCGACCTGACGATGGTGGCGCCACCCGAGCCTGATCGGGCACGCCCCGACCGTTCCGCGCAGGCCGTCCGCCCTGATCGCGGCGTGCCGAGCGCAGGACCGGAGCGTGGCGGATCGAGCTCGGGTCCTGACGACGGCGTGCCGCCGGTAGATCCCGACCGTGCGGCACCGGCCGCACGGCCCGACGACGGCGCGCCGAACCCGGGCCCGAACAGTGCGGCGGCGGGGCCAGCCCCCGACCGTGCGGCATCGCCCGCACGACCCGACAGCGACACATCGAGCACGCGATCGAACCGGGGGGCAGCGGACGCCAATCCCGACCGTGGTGCGCCGCACCCGGGCTCCGATCGCGGCGGCGCGGGCGGCCCCGATCGCGGCGAACCGGCCGCTGATCACGATCGCCCAGCGCAGGCAGGCGCCCCGAATCAAGCCTCGGCGTCGAGCAGCCCCGAGCGCGGGCCGTCGGCCGAAGGCCCTGATCGGCGCGGGCCTGCAGGCGGCGACGACCGTGGGGCGACACCCGCCGGTCCCGATCACGGCGCGTCCGCAGGCTCCGATCGCGACGCGTCGCGCCCGGAGAGCGCGGCGCAGGCTTCGGACGCAGACCGTGACGACGCGACGGGGTCGGCCCGCCCACGTCCGTTCGTAGCCCGCTCCGAGCGGCTCACGGCACTGATCGACGTGCCTCCGCGCTCGTCGTCGTCGGCACCGCCTCGCGAAGGAAACCCTGCCGTCGGGCCGGAGCAGTCGCCCACCCCGCGACCCGCAGGCGGTGGGCCCTCGCCCACCCCGCGGGCCGGGTCCGACCCATCGCCTGCCTCGGGCACAGGCGGCTCGGCCCCGAACGTTCCGTCAATGGGCGAGGCCGGATCGCCCGTCACCGGCTCGCCCGCTGTTCGAGATCGCGCCGAGCGCTCGGCGGCCACCACGACGCCCGGCGCCCCACCTGCGCAAGGCCCGGCATCCACCGAGTCGGCCCTGACCGACGCAACACGGCAGGGCGACCAGAGTCACGCCGAGACGCCTGCCGTCAAGCCTGCGCCCGCGCCGTGGCCGCATTCCGGCTCGGACGTCCCGTCGGAGTCGTCAGAGGACGATGCGCGGCCCGCCGACCTGCCCGGCTCGGCGCAGGAGTCCGGCCGGATGAGGTCGACCGACGTGACGCGCCCTTTCGTCGGCGGCTCGGAGCCGAGCGGCACAGCAGCCGACGTGCGCAACGGCTCGACCTCCGACAACTCCGATTCTGACGATTCGGCAGCGAAGCGGGGCGCCCATCGGCTGAACACCGGGGCGTATCCGGTCGTCAGCGAGCCGGTCTCGATGCGACCGCGCAATGAGCCCGCGCCAGAGCCTGCCGAGCTCTTCCGGCCCGCTGGCCGCGAGGGACGGACGTCTGATCCCAGCCGCGCCGCCACGCCCGAATCCACCGTCAAGGTCGCCGCCGTGGAGGCGACGAACGGGACCGACGCACGTTCCCTCGCACCGATTCCGCCCGGAGCGGGCAAGTCGGACGGTCGCAACAACTGAGCCGTCACACGGACGAGTATGGTTACGCTCCGGATGGTCCCGAACGCGCAGCGTTGCGATGTCCGGCGTACGGTGCGCACCTATGCAGCTCGCTCTGCCAGCTGACGTGCTGGTCCCGGTCGGCGTTGGAGTGCTGGTGGCGGTCCTTGCCGTCATCGCGCTCATGATCGGCCTGCAGCGAAGGGCTGACGACATGCCCGCGCCCACCCATGACGACTGGACCGGCGAGCGTGCGGGTGACGCCACTTCCTCCGCGCCGCGGCCGAACCCGCCAACGCGGACCGTGGCCGACGCCGTGGCCGCGCGGCAGGTCGGCACCGACCCGTTCGCCGTCGTGTCGCCAAGAGCGGGCGCTGCCGAGCCGGTCCGGAACGACGACCTCGTCCTCGATCCGGCGGATGTGACGGAGATCAATGGGGTACCGGCCGTTGTGAACGGCGCCCGCTCTGTTCCGGCCGGGAACGGGGCGCGCCTGCGGACGGCGGCAGGCCCGGAGGTGCGGGCCATGGCGCCGTCACCGGGAGCGGGATGGGCGTGGCGGGCGTCGCCCGCGGCCGCTCGCCTGGCTGCCGTAGCCGTGGCCGACCCGGCGCCGGTCAGGGCCACGGGGCGGCCGACCACCGCTGGGGGCTCCGCGGTGGCCTCGACCGTGGTGACGGATCAGGCACGCCACAGCCGCCCCGCCGACGACGGTGCGGGTCACGACGCGGCACCGGATCCGCTTCCCGGCGCGGGGTCGGCAGGCGATGTCGGGTCCGGCGGCCGCTCCTGGCCCGCAGGCGCCGTGCCGCAGACACGGCAGGCCGGCCCGTCGTTCCCGAATGGGCCCGATCACCGGACGGCCTACCCGACCGGTAACCACGTGGCACCGGCCAGCCATGCCGCAGGTGCCTCCCAACGGACCGCCGAGTCGGGCAGCGCGTCCGGAGAAGCCGCATCAGGCGTTGGGCCGTCGGAGGACGACGCTGCCAGGGTCAGTCGCGCCGGGCAGCAGTTGCCCGGCGCCCCTGGCCAGGCCATCCCCAGCGGCCCGGCCGGGCCCACGCCCGACAGATCGGCCGATCCGACCGTGGAGGTCGGTGCACCCCAGCCCGTCGAATACGGCCCGCACGCCGCCGAAGCGCAGCAGGCGTTGCCCGAATCAGACGGGCTGGACGCCTGGGTCGCGACCCTGCCCGGAGTGGGCCCCGCCGATCAGCGACCGCCGACCGGCGCGGCCGAGTCCTTGCCCAATGGCCGCCGTCCTGGTGATGTCCGGCTGGATGCCGGGGTGGGTGAGTCCTTGCCCAATGGCCGCCGACGTGGTGACGACCGCCTGGACGCCGGGGTGGGCGATTCCCTGCCCGATGCAGGCCGACCCGCCGACGATCGGCCGGATGTCCGGGCGCGGGAGTCGCTGCCCGATGCCTGCCGACCCGCCGACGACGCGCCGGACAGCGCTTCGGACGAATGCCCCTCTGGCCCATCCGTCGATCACCGATCCACCGCCGACGGGAGCGAGCCCGCGTCGGCGGCCGGCTCGAGCCAGAGCGTCGCCGCCGCGGTTGCGCAGGTTCTCGCGGCCCGAGCCGCGGCCCACGTGCCCGACGCCGATCGGCGCGGGGAAGCCAGGGACCGGCTCCTCGCCGTGCTCCTCGACGACCCGCTGCGCGCCGTCGGCGCAACGGTGGACCTCCAGGACTGCAAGGAGCGCATCGACCGCCTAGCCGCCACCCTCAACGACGAACGCGCCCGCCTCGGAGATGTCCTGGGCAGGCTGGCCGGTGCCGGGCTGCGCCCCGACCAGCTCGCTCGGCTCTCGGGACTGTCCGACGCCGAGGTCGCCGATCTCCTGCGCCGCGGGCTCGGCGCATGACGCGCGCGTCGCACCGCCCGCCGTCCGTGCCGAAACTTGGACTCACGCGGTGAGATGGCGGACTCGGCGGGGGGCGCCGCCCCGCCGGTGGGGTCAGCCCGCGATGCGGCGCAGGCGCGCCGACATGTGCGGCTGCCGCGGCTGACCCATCATCTGCCGCTCGTCCACGTACGCCAGGTCGCTCCCCTCGATCAGCCCGTACAGCCGGTGCGAGGACACCACGTCCTTCGCCGACGCCGTGCGCACCACCGCGTCGGTCTCCAGCTCCCACGACGTCAACGTGCGCGCCTGCCCGTAGAAGATCTCGGTGATCCCGGTGGCGTGGGTGATCAGCACCTCGAGCTCGCCGTCGGGCTGCGGTCGCCAGAAGCCGGTCTCGCGGGCCGCAGGGCGCAGCACCTCGCCGTCCGGGCCCAGCAGCCACGCCCGCGCCTCGTAGGACAGGAACGGGCGTCCGTCGTGGGCGAACACGAGCTGCTGGCCGAAGGGATGGGCCCCTTCGATCGTGGGGTAGACGATCTCGCCCTCGCCCCGCCACACCCCGACCAACGGCAGCAGCCCGATGCACTGCGGGTGCAGGTCGGGCCCTTCGCGCAGGTTCGCCGTGTCGTCGGGGATCGGCAGGTCGTCGAAGCGCGGACGGTTGCGCTGGGGTGCGCCCGGCGCGGCGTTGGTGGCGGGCGGCTCGGTCACTGATCCACCGTCCGTCCGTCCGCAGGCGGTGTGGTGAACAGCCGCCGCAGCAGGTAGGCGCCGTATCCGACGGTGCTCGCCGAGGCCACGATCAACAGCGCGGTGAAGAACCATTGCACGGTCGGCCAGCGTACGACGAGCCTGCCGTGCGCAGCAGGAGGCCCGGCCGTTCGCGCGCCCACCACGGCCGCCCCGCACGCACTTCGCACCCCTCGTGTGCACTTCGCACCCCGCAGGCGGGGTGCGAAGTGACGACAAGGGGTGCGAAGTCGCGCTGGAGCCCGGCTAGGCCACGCGGACGACCGTGTCGTGCAGGCCCGGGGCGTCCGCCGTGACCTGCGCCTCGCCGTTGCCGCTGCGGTGTAGGGCGCGCAACGTCCACGTGCCCGGAGCGGCGAAGAAGCGGAACGTGCCGCTGGCCGACGACACGACCTCGGCGGTGAACTCGCCGCTGCCGTCGAGCAGCCGGACGAACGCGCCGCCGACCGGCTCCTCGCCCGCCACCACGCGCCCCGTGAGCACGGTTTCCTTGGAGAGGTCGGTACCGGGCGGCAGGGCCACGCCCTGATCAGGTGCGCTGCACATCAGGCCTTACCCCCGGCGCCCAGCTCGATCGGCACGCCGATGAGCGAGCCGTACTCGGTCCAGCTGCCGTCGTAGTTCTTGACGTCGCCGTGGCCGAGCAACTCGTGCAGCACCACCCAGGTGTGCGACGACCGCTCGCCGATGCGGCAGTAGGCGATGGTCGCCTTCGAGCCGTCGAAGCCCTCGTCGCCGTAGAGCTTCGCGAGGTCCTCGTCGGACTTGAACGTGCCGTCCTCGTTGGCCGCCTTGCTCCACGGGATGTTGATCGCCCCGGGAATGTGTCCCGGCCGCTGGGACTGCTCCTGCGGCAGGTGCGCGGGCGCGAGGATCTTGCCGGAGAACTCGTCGGGCGAGCGCACGTCCACCAGGTTCTTCTGGCCGATCGCGGCCACGACCTCGTCGCGGAACGCCCGGATCGAGGTGTCGGGCGCCTGCGCCGTGTAGGTGGTGGGCTCGCGGTCGCCGACCTCGGTGGTGAGGGTGCGGCCGTCGAGCTCCCACTTCTTGCGGCCGCCGTCGAGCAGCTTGACGTCGGCGTGGCCGTACAGCTTGAACTGCCAGTACGCGTACGCGGCGAACCAGTTGTTGTTGCCGCCGTAGAGGACGACGGTGTCGTCGTTGCCGACGCCCTTGGCCGAAAGCAGCGCGGCGAACTGCTCCGCGTCGACGATGTCGCGGCGCACCCTGTCCTGCAGCTCGGTGGTCCAGTTGATCTTCACGGCGCCGGGGAGGTGGCCGCCGTCGTAGGCGGTGGTGTCCTCGTCGACCTCGAGAAAGACGATTCCTTGCGTGCCGAGATTCTTCTCGGCCCAGTCGGCAGTGACCAGGACATCCTGGCGGCTCATGTGGAAACTCCCTTGGTGGACGTCGTACGGAGACGGGCGATCAGCCCGTACAGCTCGCAGCCCAGGCAGATGCCGAAGGCGGCGTTGAGAAACGCGGCGGCCAGCGCGAGCGCGGTGGCCGCGACGCCGAGCGCGGTGAGGCCCGTGGCGTAGCCGATCAACCCCGCCGCGGCGAAGACGAGCCCGACGGTCTGGGAGAACCGGACGGGGGCGGCGTCCTCACGCTCCGTGGGTGGCCCGATCCGGGGCGCCACGAGCACCCGGAACAGCACCGAGTAGGGGGCGAAGCGCAGGCCCGCGAACGCGGCGAGCGCGAACACCGCGACCTGGGCCGCCAACAGCCACACGCTGCCGGTGACGAGCACCAGCGCGAGCACGACGGCAGTGGTGGCGGCGGCGAACCGCACCCCTCGGGGATCGACCGGCGGATCCGGCCGGTTGTCGGACATGGCAGTGCTCCTGAGGTAGACGAACGGTAGGAGAACCCTCAGGCGGCCCGACACAGGCAGCTGCCGACGCGGCACAGATCGACTGCGCGGCGTCGGGTCAGCGGCCAGTACACGGCGACGAGGGTAACCGAGGATCCCGGCTTGCGGGAGCGCCGTCCCACGGATCGGGTCATCTGACCAGCGCGGGGGCCAGCGCGGCCGTCAGGTCAGTGGCGCGCGGCACACCGGAGACGCGCAGCAGCTCGGCGCCCGCGCGGTCGAACGCCACCGTGGTGGGGGTGCGCAGCACCTGTAGGGCCCTGGCCACGTCGGGGCGCTCGGCGACGTCGATCTCGATGTGCACGACGCCCGCCGTGTCGGCCGCGAGCCCTTCAAGCACCGCGGCGGTTTGCAGGCACGGGGCGCAGACCGGCGAGGAGAGCTGAAGGAGCAGGACGCGTTCATCGGCGGCCGGAGCGCGCCCTGCGAGCGCCCAGCCGCCCGTCGAGGTCCCCCGGCGCAACCGTCCGGACCGGGCCCGCAGCACCACGCCGATCACGGTGGCGACGACGAGCGCGCCCACCACCGCCAGAAGCCCGACCAGATCCACGTGATCACCAACCCGCGCCCGGCCTTCCCCATTCCCTTCGGGCCGTGAGCACGGCCGTCACCAGGGATTTGCCGCGCGGCGTCGATCAGAGAGCCCGCGATCTCCACCGTCTACACTCCCCGCGATGAGTGAGTCGGCCGAGCTTGACCGCGCGTTCTCGTTGCACGTCGACGAGAACGTCGTCGTGGTGCGCTGGATGCCGGGGATCGAGATCACCGGGCCGCTCGCGTCCGCGGCTATGGCGACGGTCGACAAGCTCAACGGCGACCACAAGCGGCCGCTCCTGGTCGACATGACCGGCACCGTGAACGTCACCAGGGACGCGCGGGGTGCGTTCAGCCGCGAGTGCCAGGTTTCGCGGATGGCGTTGGTGGGGCGCTCCGCCGTCGACCGGATGATCGTCAACTTCGCGCTGAAGGTCAGCAGGATCGCCATCCCGTCGCGGTTCTTCACGTCGCTGCCCGTCGCGATGGCGTGGCTGCGCGAGCACGAGCCCATGGATGGCTGACGTCGGCCTCAGGTGAGCGGGGCCAGGATTGCGACGAAAGCCGGGATCGTGTCGTTCGCCGACGGCGTCGACGTCGGAATGGTCATGATTGCCGCATCGGCGTCGATCAGCACACGGCGCCACGCGCTCCGGGGAAAGCAGGCGTCGAGCTCCGCTTCGCCGAACGCGGACGGCGCCGGGATCCCGGTCGAGATCGCCCTGGCCAGCGCGGCAGGCAGGCCGCGTGGACCTGCGCCGAGGCGCTCCAGATAGTCGAGCGGGTTGCCCCGGTGGTTCGTCTCGCTGATCAGGACCCGGCCCCGTGCGCCGACCAGCGCGCCGACGGCGCCCGCCAACCGCAGCCGCGCGGGCTCGTCCAGCACGTGGAGGACGCCGCGGACGAACACGTTGGCGTCGCCGCCGAGCGTGTCACGCAGGAGCGGGGCCGCGCGCGCTTCGGTCATGTCCAGCACGCGGTACGTCACGCCCGACGTCCCTGCGCTTTCCGCCTCGGCCCTGGCGACGGCGGCCGGGGAGAGGTCGATGCCGACGGCTTTCGGGAAGCGAGCCGCCAGCGCACGCGTGAAACGCCCGTTGCCGCAGCCGACGTCGACGACGGGCAGGGTCAGGTCGGCGTGCGCTGCGAGGAGGTCGAGGTAGCGGTCAGCCTCCACGGGGCTCTCGGCGTCCCACAGCACGTCCCCGCGGTCGCCGGTGGCCCGCACCCCCGTCCAGAAGGTGTCCCAGCGGGTGTTCGCCTCCCGCGGCGCCCGCAGCCGAAGACGGACGACGTGCGCCGCGATGAAGATGCGCTTCCACACCGGCGCCTCCGCGGGACGTCGTCACCCACCAGTGTGAATCGCCTCGCGCCGCGATGCCAGCACTGCGTGGCCAAACCGGTACGGACAGTTCGTAGAACGCCCCTTTCCCGACCCGCTACCCTCCGAGGCGATGGCCGCGGCAACAGAGCACTTCGGTGTCCGGGTAGACGAGGCCGGCATCGTCCGGCTCCGCTGGGTGTCGGGGCTGCGCATCACGGGGCCGCTCGCCGCCGCGGCGATGGCGGCGGTCGACGAGCTGAACGTCGGACGGCAGCGACCCCTGCTGGTGGAGATGGCAGGCACCGACACCCCGACCCGTGAGGCGCGTGAACGGTTCGGCGAGCGGTCCTCGGTCTCCAAGGTCGCCCTGCTCGGGGTGTCGGCGGTCGACCGGGTGCGCGCGAGCCTCGTCCCCGATCTCGGCAACCGGGGCTACCCGGTGCCGACCCGGTTCTTCACATCGGAACCCGCGGCCGTGGCCTGGCTCCTGGCGCCCGAAGGCGCCTAGGTGGCTGGTGTGAAGCGGACGGCTCGGGAACGCGCTCGCGTGAGCGGAGGGTCATGGGGGCTCCTGAGACGGGCGGGGACGAGGTTTCACGCGAGTTGTTGCGGCTGCTGGGGCGGTGGGGTCCGGGTGCGCCGGATCGGCGCTCTTGTCCGGCTGGGCGTGTTTATGCTGCTCAGACGGCCACCGCCCATCCTGCGGCGGATCCGCGCAGGTCGAGGACGGCCATGCGTGCGAGGTTGACCGCGGCGGCCAGCAGCCGGAAGTCGGCATCGACGCGGGTGGTGCTGCGGACCCGGGCTCGGCGCCCGCCGTGGCGGCGGCGCATGAGGTGGCCGAGCTTGCGCTCGACTTTGGGGCGGGTGCCGCGATAGTCGGCGACCCAGGCGGGGTCGGCCTGGCGGGCGCGGGCGTCGGTGAGGGTCTGCTCGTGCGGGCCGACGCTGACCGTGCGCCCGCCGGCGGCGGTGGTGCATTGGGTGCGCAGCGGGCACTGGGGGCAGGCCGAGGCGAAGTAGGCGGTGCCGCCACCGGCGCGGGCCGGGCGGATCGGGGCGGTGATCCCGCCCGGGCAGGTCACCGCGCCGGCGTCGAGGTCGATACCGAAGCGGTCCTTGCTGAACAATCCGCCCGCGGCGGTGGGTGCCTGGGTCTTGCAGCGGTCCTCGATCCCGGCCTGGCCGAGCCGGTCGTGAAACGACCCGGTGCCGTAGGCGTTGTCGCCGTAGACGGCCGCCTGCTCGGCGTCTTCGCCCGCATGCGACTCGGCCACCTCGGGCTCGGCGGGCTGCGGCTCGGCGGGCTGCGGCTCGGCGGGCTTCGGCTCGGCCTGACCCGGCTGGTCGCCGAGGAGGTCGGCGATGAGGTCTTCGGCGACACTGGCGTCGCCGGCGTTGCCCGGAGTGACCGTGGTCGCGGTGATGATCTCCGAGTCCGGGTCGACCGCGGTGTGTGCCTTGTAGCCGTCGAACCCGCGCGCAGAGGTCTTGTGCCCGTGCCGGGTGTCGGGGTCCACGGTGGAGATCACCCGATCCTTGGCCACCCGCCGCGCGATCCGGAACACGTTGTCCGGGCCTTCCTCCAGGTCCTGGCCCAGCACCGTGGCCAGCAACGCCGCCGCCTGCTGGACCGGGTCGGCAAGCCTGCGACCATCCAGCAGCGCGAGCACCGCGAACCCATCGCGAGCCCGGGAGTCGATCAACTCCTCACGGGCGGCCCGGTCGTCCCAATCGATCTGCGGCTTACCGTTGCCGGCGTAGTCGTCCCCGCTGCTCAGCCCCGCCCGCAGCGCGGCGGCCAGCTCGGGATCGGCGACGGCGAGCAGCCCCCGCACCGCCGAGCGGATCAACGTGACGGTGTCCATCGTGGCCACCGCGTCATACAGCGGGGTCGAGTCCAGCACCCGCCGCCGCCCCACCAGCCCGGCCGCGGCCGCCGCCTCCAGCCCCACCTCGAAGATCCGGTCCGGTCGTGTCGAATCGCGCAGCCGAGCGCGCATGTCCACCAGCACCGTGTGCGCGAACCGGGCCCAGCCCGAGCCGTACCCGCCGACCCCGGCGGCGTAGCGCCAGCGCACGTCGAAGGCGTACCGGTCGACCGCCTCCCGGTCCGAAAGCCCGTCCAGCCGCTGCAACACCATTACCGTGGCCACCACCGACGGCGGCACGCAGCGCCGCCCACGATCGCAGAACAGATCGGCGAACAGCTCGTCGGGGAACAACCGGTCCCGCTCCCGCGCCAGGAACCGGTAGATCGAGTTCTCCGGCAACGACTGCTCGCAGAACCCGGCCGCATCGTCGAACAGGTCGACCTGGCGATCAGCACGCCCCAACGTCACCCCGAAATCCTCCCGCGGCGGACCGCCGACCACGGCAACCAACACGCGAAAGACACCAGCCACCTAGTCCGCGCTAATCCAGGGTCAGGTTCCGGGCGCGGCCGCTGATCTGCAGGGTGCCGTCCTTCGCCTGGAACGTGTCCGCCGTGACGTCGAGCGGCAGGTCGCCGGTGATCAGGGGCACCCGGAAGAGGTCGAGGATCTGCCGCAGCACCGGCCCCGGGACCGGCAGACCCGTGCCGTCGGACAGCCGCGCGTCGACCGGCACGATCGAGGCGCTGCCCTTCTCCAGCTGCAGGGTGGCGAGCACGGCGATCTCGGCGGACTTGCCGAAGAAGCTGACGGTGCCGACGAGCCGGGCCGTGCGCTCGGGGCTCATCGTCGCCACCGATGCGTCGGCGCCGTTCTTGACCGCCTGCTGCAACGTCGTCTTGTCAACGCCCTCGATCCGGATCTTCTTGACCCCCGGGATCAGCCGCTGGAGATCCGCGGCGTCGATCTTCACGACGCCCTCGGCCGTGGCCGCCGTGAGGGTCTTCGGCCCGGGCCCGAGCATCATCGACAGCGGTGCGCTGACGTCGTTGAGCCGCGCGTTGATCTCCAGCTCCTTGAACGAGCCGTAGGGGATGCGGGTGGCGTCGACGTCGATGCTGGAGTAGGTCCCGGCAATCGCCTGGGTGAGGAACGGGAAGCCGTTGATCCGCACGGACGGGTCGTCGATGAGCCCGAGCTCCCCGCGCATCTGCCGCGCCACAGCCGACTCGGCGAACGCCGCGGCGCCGAAATCGGCCGCCACCGCAAGGCTCGCCAGCACCAGCAGGATGATGATCAGTGCGCGCATGCCGCCTCCACGACGTCGACCGTAGGGCCGCCGCCCGCGGTGGCTCACCGGGGGAGCTGTGTCGAAGCGCGCGTCTTCTGCGCTACGCATGGGGGCATCCACACGGTTATCCTGCATTGATCCGCGTGGTGGTGTTCCAGCCGGGTCACGCGGGCGTGAACGGTAGCGGTCAGCGTCGCCCGCCGTAGAGCCCGGCGTGAGAGGAGACCAGGAGTGGAACTCCTGCTGCTGACCGCCGATCCCGAGCCAGGGTCGGTTCTGCCTGCGCTCACGCTCCTTCCCCATGGCGTCCGCACGGCCGCCCCCGAGGTGGCGGCCCTGCTCGACGCGGGCCCGCACGACGCGGTGCTCGTCGACGCCCGCACCGATCTCGTCGCCGCACGCAGCCTGTGCCGCCTGCTCGGCAGCACCGGCATGGACGTGCCCGTGATCGCGGTGCTCACCGAGGGCGGCCTGGTGGCGGTGTCGGGCGAGTGGGTGGTCGATGAGATCCTGCTGCCCGGTGCGGGCCCGGCCGAGGTGGACGCCCGGCTGCGGCTGCTCAAGTCGCGGCCCGGCGCCGACGCCGGACGCGAGGGTGGCGCGCTCGTGCTCGGTGAGCTCGTGATCGACGAGGCCACGTACGCCGCGCGGCTGCGCGGGCGGCTGCTCGAGCTCACCTACAAGGAGTTCGAGCTGCTCAAGTACCTGGCCCAGCACGCGGGCCGGGTCTTCACCCGGGCCCAGCTGCTGCAGGAGGTGTGGGGGTACGACTTCTTCGGCGGCACCCGTACGGTCGACGTCCACGTCCGCCGTCTGCGCGCGAAGCTCGGCACCGAGCACGAGCAGATGATCGGCACCGTGCGCAACGTCGGCTACAAGTTCGTGCGGCCCTCCCGTGGCGCGCTCGGGGTGGCCCCCGCCGTCGGGGACATCGACGACGACGCCGCCGACGAGGAGGCGGACCGCGCCAGCACGCGCCTGGCGGGCCTGGCCTGAGGGAGCCGCTGCGCCGGTAGGGTCCGGTCTGTGGCGCAGCTGACGTGGCGCGGGGCCCTGACCGCAGAGGAGATCGCGCAGGTCACGGCGTTGGTGGCCGCGGCGACGGACGCCGACGGCACGGCGCCGCTCTCCGAGCACGTGCTGCTGCACCTGCGCCACGGCAGCGACACCCACACCGACTCCGACGCCGCGCAGCTGCTCGCCAGGGAGGGTGACGAGCTGGTGGGGTTCGCCCATCTCGACCTCACCGACGCGGTCGCGGGCGGGGCGGGCGAGCTGGTGGTGCACCCCGCGCATCGGCGGTCGGGCCTTGGCACCCGCATCGCGGGGGCGCTGCTCGACCGCACCGCCGAGGCGGGCGGGCAACTGCGGCTCTGGGCGCACGGCGAGCACCCCGGCGCGGTCGCGCTCGCCAACCGCCTCGGCTTCACCCAGGCCCGCGTGCTGTGGCAGATGCGACGCAGCCTGCTCACGCCGCTCGCCGAACCCCGCCTGCCCGACGGCGTGCACCTGCGCCCGTTCGTCGTCGGCGCCGACGAGCCGGAGTTCCTGCGCGTCAACAACGCCGCCTTCGACTGGCACCCCGAGCAGGGCGGCTGGAACCTCGAGCAGCTCAAGCTCCGCGAGGCCGAGCCGTGGTTCGACGCGCAGGGCTTCTTGCTCGCGGTGGACGCGGACGACCGCCTGCTCGGCTTCCACTGGACGAAGGTCCACAGCGGTGCCGATCCCGGGGCGCACTCGCATGAGCCCATCGGCGAGGTGTACGTGCTGGGCGTGGACCCGTCGGCGCGCGGCCTGCACCTCGGCGCGGCGCTCACGTTGGCCGGACTCCGCCATCTGCGCGACCGCGGATTGCGCCAGGTGATGCTCTACGTCGAGGCCGACAACGCCGCCGCCGTCCGCCTCTACCGCGATCTCGGCTTCACCCATTGGGACACGGATGTCTCCTACGTCAGGTGACCGCGTTCACCCGGACTTCACCCTGATCAAGGACCGGACAAAGCACGTCCCCGCACGTCACGAACAGGTCACAGGCACCCGTGTTCCCGCTCACGTCAGGGCACCTATTCATTCCGCGTTTACCTGATCGGAGGAGTGCGTCCACCGGCCTGCCCTAACTTTCGGGCGGCGTGCGGCTACCCCGAGACCGCACTCGAACCGTCAGCTCACAACGGAGGACGACACGTGAAGACCCTGCGGCCCAGTGCCGGTGCCCGACTCGCGGCGGTGAGCATCGGCGCCACTGCCCTCTTGCTCGCAGGCTGCGGCGCAGCCAACGAATCCGGCTCGAGTGGCGGCGCCGCCACCTCGGGAGGCAAGCCCGTTTCCGGCACGATCTCGGGCGCGGGCGCGAGCACCCAGCAGGCGGCGACGCAGGCGTGGGTCGCGGGCTTCCAGGCCAACAACCCGGAAGCGACGATCAACTACGACCCCAGCGGCTCCGGCGCCGGGCGCACCCAGTTCGAGGGCGGCGGCGTCGACTACGCGGGCAGCGACGTCTACATCACGGGCGACGAGATCAAGAAGGCGCAGGCCCGGTGTGGCGGCGACTACGTCGAGGTCCCCAACTACATCTCGCCGATCGCGGTGGTCTACAACCTGCCGGGCGTCACCGACCTGCAGCTCTCCCCGTCCGTGCTCGCCAAGATCTTCAACAAGAAGATCACGACGTGGAATGACCCGGCGATCGCGGCGCTCAATCCGGGAAAGACCCTTCCCGCCACCCCGATCGCCCCGGTGCACCGGTCGGACAAGTCGGGCACCACCGCCAACTTCACCGATTACCTGGCCCAGGCCGCGCCTGCGGACTGGACCTACAAGTCCGGCGACACCTGGCCGTCGCAGGGCGGCGAGGCCGCACAGGGCACGTCTGGCGTCGTCGGTGCGGTGAAGGCAGGCGAGGGCACGATCGGCTACGCCGACGCCAGCCAGGCCCAGGGGCTGGGCGTCGCCAAGATCCAGGTTGGCAACTCGTACGTGGCGCCGTCGGCGGACGGTGCGGCGGCGGTGGCGGAGTCATCCCAGCGGGTCACCGACGGCGGCCAGTACGCGTACCCGTTGAAGATCAACCGCACGACGACCGACCCCACCCACTACCCGGTCACGCTGGTGTCGTACTTCATCACGTGCGCGAAGAACAAGGACGCCGCAAAGGGCGCGCTGCTGCATGGTTACCTGAACTATTTGGTCAGTGCTGACGGTCAGCAGGCGGCGGCGAAGTCGGCCGGTTCCGCGCCGATGAGCGACGGGCTGCGCAACATGATCATGCCCGCGGTGAACGCGGTCTCATGATCGCCCAACCGCGGTGACTAGCCACGGAGGTCGGGCGGTCGTCATCATGGTGACGACCGCCCGGCCCCGGCCGGTGCGTCACCGTCCGTCTCCAGAGAGGACGCCGTGAGCGCCCCAACCGTTTCCCCGTCAGAGACCCCCGCCGAGAGCAAACCCGTCCAGCAGCCCGGCGACCGGATCTTCGCGGGGCTCGCCAAGGGCGCAGGCATCGTCATCCTGGTCGTGCTCGCGGGCGTCGCCGCCTTCCTGATCATCCAGTCCATCCCGGCGCTCCTCGCGCCCGCCGAGCTGCTGCCCGGCGGCAACAACCTCGTCGTCTACGTCACCCCACTGATCTTCGGCACGCTGCTGTCGGCGGTCATCGCGCTGCTCATCGCGGCCCCGCTCGCCGTAGCCGTCGCGCTCTTCATCACCCATTTCGCACCCCGCAGGCTCGCGCAGGGCCTCGGCTACCTCATCGACCTGTTGGCCGCCGTGCCCAGCATCGTGTTCGGCCTCTGGGGCGTCGGCGTGCTCGCACCTGCGTCGCTGGGCGTGATGACGTGGCTGTACACCTACCTCGGCTGGCTCCCGTTCTTCGCGGGTCCGGTGTCGGCGACCGGGCGCACGATGCTCGTCGTGGGCATCACGCTGGCCGTCATGATCCTGCCGATCATCACGGCGGTCTCCCGCGAGGTGTTCCTGCAGACGCCCCGGCTGCACGAGGAGGCCGCGCTCGCGCTCGGCGCCACGCGCTGGGAGATGATCCGCATGGCCGTGCTGCCGTTCGGCCGTTCGGGGATCGTCAGCGGCGCGATGCTCGGGCTGGGGCGCGCGCTCGGCGAGACGATGGCCGTCGCGCTCATCCTGTCCAGCTCGGGCGTCATCACGTTCAACCTGATCAGCTCGAGCAACCCGTCCTCGATCGCGGCGAACATCGCACTGCAGTTCCCGGACTCGACGGGCCTCGCGGTCAACGTGTTGATCGCATCCGGCCTCGTGCTGTTCGTCATCACCTTGGCGGTCAACTCGCTCGCGCGCTACATCGTCAACCGTCGCAGCGAGTTCTCGGGAGCGAACTGATGACCATCGACACCGGACGTGAACAGCAGACGCAGACCGAGGAGCCGCAGCCGCCCTCCGCGTCGCTCACCCGGGCCGAGCTGCCCCGGTGGGCCCCGTGGGGCATCCTCGTCGGCTCACTCGTCGTCATCGGCGCCCTCCTCGCGCTGACCGGGACGTTCAGCATCGGCCTGTTCGTCGTGGGTGCAGTCGTCCTGTTCGCCGTGGCGACCTACGTGGCGTCGCGGATGGTGGAGGGGGCGCGCAAAGCGACCGACCGCGTCGTCACGATCGTGGTCGCGTCGGCGTTCGTACTGGCCATCATCCCGCTCGTCTCGGTCGTGATCACCGTCATCGTGAACGGCATTTCCCGCTTCGACATTGCGTTCTTCACGGAATCGATGCGTGGCGTCGTCGGCGAGGGCGGCGGCGGCTACCACGCGATCATCGGCACGATCATCATCACGGCGCTGGCCGCGATCATGTCGATTCCGATCGGCGTCCTGACGGCCATCTACCTCGTCGAGTACGGCGCGCAGAGCCGGCTCGCCAGGGCGATCACGTTCTTTGTCGACGTCATGACCGGCATCCCGTCGATCGTCGCGGGCCTCTTCGCGTTCGCGTTCTTCGCGCTCTTCTTCGGTCCCAGCATCCGGTTCGGCTTCGGCGGCTCGGTGGCGCTGGCCGTGCTCATGATCCCCATCGTGGTGCGGTCGACCGAAGAGATGCTCAAGATCGTTCCGAACGAGTTGCGCGAGGCAGCGCTCGCATTGGGTACGCCGAAGTGGCGCACGATCCTGAAGGTGGTGATCCCGACTTCGATCGCGGGTATCGCGTCCGGCATCACGATCGCGATCGCGCGCGTCATCGGCGAGACCGCGCCACTGCTGATCATCGCCGGGTTCACGACCGGGGTGAACTTCAACCCGTTCTCGGGCCGGATGACGACGCTGCCGGTCTTCTCCTACTACTCCTACGCGGCGCCGGGCGTGCCCCGCGAGCCGTTCATCGACAGGGCGTGGACCGCCGCCCTCGTACTGATCATCATCGTTCTGGCGCTGAACCTCGTGGCGCGCCTCATCGCCCGCGCGTTCGCGCCCAAGACCAGCTGAGGACCCGCGCATGAGCAAGTCGATCACCGCAAAGAACCTCAACATCTACTACGGGTCGTTCCTCGCGGTCGAGGGCGTCAACATGTCGATCCAGCCACGCACCGTCACCGCGCTGATCGGGCCGTCCGGCTGCGGCAAGTCCACCTACCTGCGCGCGATCAACCGCATGCACGAGGTCATCCCGGGCGCGTACGTCAAGGGCGAGCTGGACCTGGACGGCAAGAACCTCTACGGCCCCGGCGTCGACCCGGTGGTGGTGCGCCGCCAGATCGGCATGGTGTTCCAGCGGCCGAACCCGTTCCCGACGATGTCGATCCGCGACAACGTCATCGCGGGGCAGCGGCTGAACAACAAGCGGATGGCCAAGGACTCCACCGACGAGCTGGTCGAGAGTTCGCTGCGCGGCGCGAACCTCTGGGACGAGGTCAAGGATCGCCTCGACAAGCCCGGCTCGGGCCTCTCCGGTGGCCAGCAGCAGCGGCTGTGCATCGCCAGCGCGATCGCCGTGCAGCCCGACGTGCTGCTGATGGACGAGCCGTGCTCGGCACTTGACCCGATCTCCACGCTCGCGATCGAGGACCTGATCAACGAGCTGAAGAACGAGTACACGATCGTCATCGTCACCCACAACATGCAGCAGGCGGCCCGGGTCAGCGACTTCACGGGCTTCTTCAACATCGAGGGCACCGGCAAGCCCGGGCATCTCATCGAGATGGACGAAACCAAGACGATCTTCGCGAACCCCGAGGAGAAGGCGACCGAGGACTACGTGTCCGGCCGGTTCGGCTGACGCTGTGAGTGGAAACGAGGGCTAGGGCACTCGTTACCACTCACAGGGGGATCGCGTCGGGCTCCTCGCCGGTCACCGCATAGACGGTCTCGCGGGCGACCAGCACCGCGTGGTCGGCGAAGCGCTCGTAGTACCGTGCGAGCAGCGTGAGGTCCACGGCCACCGCGACGCCGTGCGGCCACGCCGGGTCGAGCAGCACCGCGAACATGTGCCGGTGCAGCTGGTCCATCGCGTCGTCGTCGGCAGTGAGCTCGGTGGCCAGGATGACGTTGCGGGTGCTGGCCACCTCGGCGGTCTTGTGCGCCATACCGACCGCGAGGCGGCCCATCTCGGCGAAGTCGTCGCGCACCGTCGCGGGCAGCGGCCGTCCCAGTTGGACGACCTTGGCGATGTGCAGCGCGAGATCGCCCATCCGTTCCAGGTCGCCTGCGGCGTGGATAGCCGCGACCACCGTGCGCAGATCGCCCGCGACCGGCGCGTGGAACAGCATGGCCTCGATGGCGATCTCCTCCACCTGCGCCCGGAGCGCGTCGATCGCGGCGTCGCCTGCGATGACTTGATGCGCCAGGCGTTCGCGGCGCTCCAGCAGCGCGGTGGTGGCCTGCTGCATGGCGGCCGCCGCGGCCGTAGCCATATCGCCCAGCAGCGATGCCAGCTCGGCGAGTTGTTTGGGCAGGGGGTCGGAGGCCATGGCTAGACCGCGAGCGGGCCGGGCATCCGTCCGGTGACCACGTAGACGATACGGCGGGCAACAGCGACGGCGTGATCGGCGTAGCGCTCGTAGAAGCGGGCGAGCAGGGTGATGTCGACGGCGGGCCCGACGCCGTGGCTCCAGTTGCGGTCCATGAGCACGGAGAACATGTGTCGGTGGAGGTCGTCCATGGCGTCGTCGTCGGAGTCCAGCTCGGCGGCCTTCGCGAGATCGCGGGTGCGGATCACGTCGCCCGCCTTGCGCGCGAGGGCGCAGCCAACCCGGCCCATCTCGGCGAAGTAGGGCGCGATCTCGGCGGGCAGCACGGGCTGGGGGTGCCTGCGGCGGGCGGCCTGCGCGATGTGCAGCGCGAGGTCGCCCATACGCTCGATGTCGCCTGCGCCGTGGATCGCGGAGACGACGATGCGCAGATCGGTGGCCACCGGGGCCTGCAAGGCCAGTAGGGCGAACGCCTGTTCCTCGGCGCGGTCGCGGAGCTCGTCCGTGCGAATGTCCTCGGTGATGACCTCCTCGGCCAGCTGCAGGTCGACCTCGAGCAGTGCCCGAGTGGCCTTGGCCAGCGCCTCGGCCACCTCATCGCACATGCCTGCGAGCTGGGTTGCCAGCTCGTCGAGTTGTTCCTGGTAGGCATCGCGCATGGGGCCGAGGGTAGTGGGCATCCGCTGATCACCACCGATCCCGGGGTTAACCGGCGGTGAACGACTGTCGACCGTCAGGGGCAGGTCACCGTGGTGGGTGACGGGCTGGGCGCGGGATTCGTCGATGTGGCGGGCGCGGTCGTCGGGGCGCGGACGACGCCGTCGAACGACCGGCCGAGCACGAGTTGCAGCACGCCGGTGGCGCCGGGGTCCGGCACGGTCGTGGCGGCGGGGATGGTTGCGGCGAGCAGCTGCGCGGCCGCCGTCTGGTCGGGGGAGTAGCGGATGAGGGTCTGCGGGGTGGGCTGGGCGGCGTTGGTGACCTCGCCGACGCCGAAGCCCAGCCCGCGCAGCGTGTCCGCGATCTTGCCTGCGAGCCCGGGGCGGTCGGAGGCGTTGGCCAGCTGCACTTTCAGATCCGACGGCCGCAGCGGGCCCGCCGCGCCCGCGGCGGCGGCGGGCAGCGGGGCCTCGGTGCGCAGCGCGTCGAAGACGGCGGCGGCCTCGGTGGCGCGCAGCTCGGACCCCTGACCCGCGGGGCCGGGGTCGGTGGGGACGGCCGTGAACGTGACGCCGGTCGCCCCGAGGTCGCGCAGCGAGCGGGCCAGGGCGAGCACCTGGTCCAGGTCGGCGGCGTCGGTGGTGAGGACGTGGCCGAGCGCCCGGCGCAGGGCGGCGACCCGTTGGAGGTCGAGCAGGCCGGTGCCGGACAGCGCAGGGCTGAGCACGGCGGCCAGCACCTGTTGTTGACGTTCGATGCGCCCGCGGCCCGTCGTCGGGTCGCCCGCGACGGAGGCGGCCTGCACGAACGCGGTGGCCTGGCGGCCGTCGAGGGTGATCGTGCCAGGGCTGGGGACGACGGGGCCGAGCGCCGCGTCGACGACCGCCCGCGGCGTGCAGAACCGCACGTCGGAGAGCACATTGACGGCGTCGCCGATGCGGGCGAGGTCGAGCCCGACGTACCGGGTGATCGCAAGGCCGGTCAGCTGCTGCACGGCGCGGGTGGCGCAGCGGGGGCCGCCCAGTTCGAGTGCGCTCGTGAGCTGGGTGCGGGCCTGCGCGGGCACGGTATCCGATGTGTATGCAGCGGACGTGGCGTCGTAGCGCTCGCAGGGGGGCCGGGACACCTCAAGGTCGGCGGGGATCGCGAGCACCGTCATCGGCCCGTTCCCGGCCGGAAGGTGAGCAACGACGACCGTGTCGGGGCGCGCGGTGGCGCCTGCGGTCGCGGCGCGGTCGGTGGCGACCAGCAGCACGTTCTCGTCGCCTACCTGCGAGGGCGCGTCGACGATGGCGCCGGACCCCGGGTCGAGCGCGGCCGCGGACGGCACGGCGGCGGCGAGCCAGCGCTGGGCGCCCCAACCCACGCCCGCGGCCGCGACGATCACCGCGGCGACGATGAGCGCGGCCAGACGGAGGAGGTTCGGCCGCTTTCGGGGTGGGGGGTCGGGGGTGTCGGCGGGCTCGTCGCGGCTCAGCCCGAGCGTGAGGCCCGCGTGGGCGGCGGTGAGGCGGGTGAGGGTCTCGTCGATGCGCTGCACGCGCGTCGTGACCTCGACCGATGTCTCGCCCTTCGCCGACCCGACGGCGGCTTTGCTCGGCGCCCTGACGGCGGCGTCCCCGGACGTGTCGCCGCCATTTCGGCTCGTGGGCCGCCCCGACCCGTCCGCGGCGCGCCCTACCCGCGGCTCGGCGGCACGCATCCGCTCCGAATTCCCAGCCGACGGCGGGCGCTCGTTCGGTGCCGCCAGCGGCCGCCGTCCGTTCGAGGCGGCCGACGACGGCTGTTCACCCCGTGCGGGCGGCGGCCGTCGTCCCATCGGGGCGGTGGCCGCGAGCCATCCGTTCGTCGGGCCTACCCGCCGTTGCCCGTTCGGCTCCGACGACGGCGGTCGCCCGTTCGACGCCGACGAGGGTCGCGCGTTCGGCTCCGGCGTGGGTGGCCGCCCGTTCGACCCCGACGACGGCGGTCGCCCGTTCGGCTCCGGCGTGGGTGGCCGCCCGTTCGACGCCGACGACGGTCGCGCGTTCGGCTCCGACGACGGCGGTCGCCCGTCCCACCCCGTTGGGGGCGCCCATCCGGGGGATGGGGAGATCGCCGGTCGTCCGTTGGACAGGGGCGGCGGCTGTCCGTTCGCCGCGGCGGGCGTCGGTGGCCGTCCGTTCGGCCCGGGAGAGGGCGGCCGTCCGTTCGGCGTCGGCGAGTGCGGCCATCCAGTCGGCGGGAGAGCGGCGGGTCGTCCGTTCGGCGTCGGTGCCTGCGATCGTCCGTTCGGCGCGTGCGTCGGCGGCATGGGCGCTCGCGAGCGCTCGTCCACGCCCCTGGTGTTCCGGCATCCGGGCTGCCCGGCCGGTCGAGCGGCCCGAGCGGCGCCTGGTCGTCCGGCAGGCCAACTCCGGCCAACCCCGGCTGCGGCGACCCCGGATCCCCAGGCTGCGGCGTGGGCCGCTGCTCAGGAACGGGTGGCCCCGCGTGCGACGGCGGTCCGGTCGTCGGGTCGTCCGCGGCAGGCGCCTGCTCCGCGGCCGTCTCCTGCTCCGCGGCCGTCGCCGGTCCATCGGGTTCCGCGCCTTCTGCCCGGCGTCGCTCGGCCTCCTCCGCGGCACGGCGCCGGGCCGCCCGACCACCCGGGGCCGGGCTGCCGCCGGTCAGGCCCAACCGGGCGAGGACGTCGTCGGGTCCTGGCGCGGCCGACGCGCGCCGGGAACGATCCGCACCGTCCGCCACGCCACCTCCCCGCGCCGCACGTGACAGAGGGCGGGTGAGATCGTCACGATCTCGCTCCCGCCCCCTCTGACGCGCACGAGCTTACGAAGCCCCGCCCGTTCGGATCACAGGAGGGTCTCAACGGCTCGCGGTTGGCTGATCGAGCGCCGCTGCCCGGCCGGACCAGCGAGATGGACGCGGCCCATCAGGTCGTCGCGGTAGGCCACGGCGTTCCGGCCCGAGTTCTTGGCGGCATACAGCAGAACGTCCGCTGCGCCGATCAGCCGCTCGGAGTCGACGAGCGGCCCAGCGCTGTGCGCCACGCCGACGCTGACCGTGACCCGCAGCCGCGGATCCAGCTCCTCCCAGGAGTGGCGCGCGACCCGCTCGCGGGCAGCCTCGCACGCCAGCACCGCCTCGGGTTTCCCGCAACCGGGTAGCACCAGCGCGAACTCCTCGCCCCCGTACCGGGCGCAGAACGCGCCGTCGGGCAGCCCCCGGCTCAGCTCGGCGACGATCCGTTGTAGGACGCGGTCCCCGAACCGGTGGCCGAAGGTGTCGTTGACCTGCTTGAAGTGGTCGGCGTCCGCCAGCGCGACGGACAGGCCGTCGCGCGACGTCCGCTCGTTCAGCAACGCGACGAGCCGTTCGTCCAGGTAGCGACGGTTGTAGCTCGCGGTGAGGGCGTCGCGGCGGGAGAGCTCACGGGCCTCGGCGTGCTCGCGGCGCAGGCGGTCGAGCTCGTCCGAAGGGCTGCCGTGCAGCAACCGTACGGCGGCGCGCAGATGTCCGTACGCTTCTTCCCAACGGCCCAGCGCGGCGAGCTCCTCGGCGACCGCCGTGTACTGTGCCGCGGCGCCTGTCGGCTGCTCGACCGTGACCACGCTGACCACGCTGACCACCTCCCGCCGGAGATGTCGACGCGTACGCCCGCGGTCTTGACACAACGCACCCGTTCGCGCGCTTCCGCTCAGCCGCCCGAGTGCTCCAGCTCGGCACCGAGTGGGACGGCGGCGTCGTCCGGGTCGTCGAGCCACCCCTCCGGCAGCACGACCCGGCCCGCCGAGCCCTGGCGGCCGCGGGGGCCCTCGGCGTCGGCCGGGAACGGGAGGGCGGGGTCGAGCCCGGCGAGCAGGTCCGCGAGCTGGTCGAGGCTCTCGACCATCCCCAGCCTTCGGCGCGTCTCCGGCCCCACCGGGAAGCCCTTGAAGTACCAGGCGATGTGTTTGCGCATGTCGCGGATGCCCTTGTACGGGCCCATGTGCCGAGACAGCAGCTCGGCGTGCCGCCGCATGGTCGTCATGACCCGCCCGAGGCTCGGCGGAGTGGGCAGCGGCCGTCCGGCGAAGGCGGCTTCGAGATCGCCGAAGAGCCATGGCCGTCCGAGGCATCCGCGGCCGACGACGACGCCGTCGCAGCCCGTCGTCGCGACCATCCGCAGCGCGTCCTCGGCGCAGAAGATGTCTCCGTTGCCCAGCACCGGCAGCTCGGCGGGCAGGGCGTCGCGCAGGCGGGCGATGGCCGACCAGTCCGCGGTGCCGGAGTATCGCTGCGCGGCCGTGCGCGCGTGCAGGGCGACCGCCGCGACCCCGGCGTCGGCGGCCCGGCGCGCGGCGTCGAGGTACGTGTGCCGCTCATCGTCGATGCCGATGCGCATCTTCACGGTGACCGGCCGCCCCTCGGCGTTCGCCACGGCCGCACGCACGATCGCCTCGAACAGCCGCCGCTTGTACGGCAGCGCGGCGCCTCCGCCGCGGCGCGTGACCTTCGGCACCGGGCAGCCGAAGTTCATGTCGATGTGGTCGGCGAGGTCGCGCTCGACGATCATCCGCACCGCGCGTCCCATCGCCACGGGATCGACGCCGTAGAGCTGAAGCGACCGCGGGTGCTCGTCGGCGTCGAAGGCGATCATTTGGAACGTCAGCGGGTTGCGCTCGACGAGGCCGCGGGAGGTGATCATCTCACAGACGTAGAAGCCTTCGCCCTGCTCGCGGCACAGCCGTCGGAAGCCGGGGTTGGTGATGCCCGCCATCGGCGCCAGCACGACCGGCGTGGCGGAGGTGTACGGCCCGATGGTGAGCGGGCGCGTGACGGCAGGAGCACTCACGCTGCGTCATTGTTCCACGCCGCCGCACGGTCGCGCTCTGATCAGGGGTCGCGACGCCGTTTGGCCTCGTACATCCGCTCGTCGGCCTGACGGAGGAGGTGCGCGGGGTCGATCGCGGTCGTGACGTCGGACGCGCTCACGCCGATGGCGGCGGTGATCGTGATCGCCAGGCCCTCGATGGTGAAAGGCTCGGCGACGGCGGCGCGGAGCCGTTCGGCGATGGCCTCGGCCTGGTGGGGCTCGGTGTCGACGCAGAGGACGACGAACTCGTCGCCGCCGAGCCGCGCGCACACGTCCTGCGGGCGCAGGAGCGCGGTGAGCCGCCGCGCGAGCTGTTGGAGGAGCTGGTCGCCTACGGCGTGGCCGTGGCAGTCGTTTACGGCTTTGAACCCGTCGAGGTCGACGAAGAGCAGGCAGCTCGGGCGGACCCGGCGGATGAGGGCGTCGTCGATGCGCTGGGCCAACAGCGAGCGGTTGGCCAGGCCGGTGAGCGGGTCGTGCTGGGCGCGGTGCAGGAGCTCGGCCTCTAGCGCTTTGCGGGCGTCGATGTCCTCGACGTGCGTGATCAGGTGCGCGGGCCTGCCGGGGGCCTCGGGCACCGTCGCGGTGCTGACGAGCACCCATACGGCGCTGCCGTCGGCGCGCACGAAGCGGCACTCGTGGCGCAGGATGCGGCGTCCGCTGTTCTGCACGAGGTGACAATTGCGGTGGACCGCGGCCCGGTCGTCGGGATGGGCGACGACGACGAGCGTGCTGCCTTCGAGGCTCGCCGGGGTGCGGCCGAGCAGCTCACCCAGCGCCGGGTTGCAGGTGATCACCACGCCCGCGGGGCTGAGCACGGCCATGCCCGTCGGGGCGTAGTCGAAGGCGCTGCGGATGCCGTGGGTGAAGAGGTCGACAGGCCCCGGTCCCGTCATCGGCGCGCTCCGATCGTCGCCACGACGGGGGATGGGCGGGCCGTAACTCGGCCGAGTGCCCCGCTGACCCCGCCGACCACGGCCGGTACCCGACGGGGGGCGACCCATCCGACGGCGATGGCCCCGTTGGGCCGTGCCGAACGCGCCACGTGACCCTCCCCTCACGGAGAGTGTGCCGCACCGGGGCGCCGTCGTCGAGCGATCGGCCCGGGTCGCCGCCGGGGGACGCGAGCCATCGGTGAGCCGCAAGCGGAAGGCAGGCGCCGAACGTGGTCGTCGCCGAGCGTCGGCGGGTCCTCGACGAGTGGCGGCTCGGAGTCGCCGCGTGGCACGGTGATGCCATACGCGTGCTGGTGGCACACCCCACCCGGCGCGGCCCGTAGGCTGACGGCACGGGCCTCTAGCTCAATCGGCAGAGCAGCGGACTTTTAATCCGCGGGTTCGGGGTTCGATCCCCCGGGGGCCCAC
>CAVTOL010000035.1:0-296958 GCA_963736375.1 uncultured Actinomycetota bacterium | reverse complement strand
GCTCGACGACCAGGTTGGTGGAGGCGGGCCATCGCTGCGGTGAAGTCGGCACCCTTGCGAAACAACGATCGGGCCACCGCGACCGCCGCGTAGGAACACGACGACGAGGCCGCCTCCAATCCGGCAGCCATGACCAGGGAGCGCGGGCTGTTGTCGCCGAGCAGCCGCACGATCGTCGCCCGCCGCACCACCGCCTGCACCACCGCGGAGAGCGCAAACCCAAGGATCAGCGCCCAGGGAATCTCCCAGGTCATCGACCCTGCCAGGCCCCACGCCCGCCCGATCGCGTCCATCCGACACCTCGTCCATACCAAGTGGGGGTATGTAAGGCGCTATCACCCGCGCCGGGCCGAGGGCGCGCGGCGAGGCGGATCATCGTCGAGCGGCATCCGTCGACCAGGTCGTGTGCGGCAGGCGTGGCCACGCGGGTGCCCCACCACATCGCGCCGACCGCAGGCGGCGGCACCCGCAGCGTTCCCAACGGCATGTGTCCCATGCCGTCCAGGTTGCGACCTTGACCGCGGTCCAGGTCAAACGCGAGCGGGATGGATGGCGCTGCGCTCGGCGCCGAGCACGGAGTAGCCGCGCTCGGCGTAAGGGAATCCGTCGAGCTCGGTGGTTTGCGTGCGCATCTGGTAGTACGACCGGATCTCGCGGATCAGCCCGTCCTCGCCGGTGAACCACTCCGCGCCCCGGGTGGCCACCCGCTCGGTCGCGCCCTGCGGCAGCCACCACATCGTCCACTCGATCACCGCCTGCTCGTCGGTCGCACAGATGTGCTCGACGATCCAACGGGCCTGCAGCGTCCCGGTGACCTTGCGCCAGTAGCGCGCGAGGTGCTCGGCGCCCGCGACCGCCGTCGACCCGGTGTTCGGGGCGAGGAACCAGTGGACGACGTCGGGGTGCAACGTCGAGCGCATCAGGTCGACGTCGCCCGCGCTGCAGCCGTCGTAGTAGCGGCGGATCAGCGCCGTCCAGGTGGCGACCGGGTCGGCCATGGTGGGCTCCTGTCGTTCCGAGAGCGGGGGCACTCCTTCTTGCTATCGGATTTCCGGCTCGTCGTCGCGGCCTGCCCGTTGGGTGGCCGTAGGGTTCGGGAGGTGTCGCGCCCCGAGCCGTTCACGCCGCAGACCGATGCCGCCGCACTGGAAGACCTCCGCGCCCGGCTGCGCGCCACACGGTGGCCGGACGCGCCCGACGACGTCGGGTGGGAACTGGGTGCCGACCTCGACTACCTCCGCGAGCTCGTCGGCTACTGGGCCGACGGGTTCGACTGGCCCGCGCAGGAGGCGGCGCTCGCCCGGCTGCCGCGGTTCCGCTTCCGGCTCGGCGGTGGGCGGATCCACTTCGTGCACGCACGGGCGGTCGCGCCCGCCGGTCCCGTGCTGCCGCTGGTCCTCGGCCACGGCTGGCCGGACTCGTTCTGGCGCTACACGAAGGTCATCCCGCTGCTCACCGACCCCGGTGCGCACAGCGCGGACCCCGCCGACGCGTTCGACGTGGTCGTCCCCGACATGCCCGGCTACGGCTACTCCGACCGCCCCACGGGCGCGGCGCCGGACGCCATCGCGGTCGCCGACCTGTGGGCCGAGCTCATGAGCGGGCTGGGCTACCCGCGGTTCGGCGCGGCGGGCGGCGACGTCGGCAGCCACGTGAGCCGCTACCTCGCCCTCAACCACCCCGACCGGGTTGTGGCCGTGCACCGCACCGACGCGGGCGTGCCCATCTTCACCGGCGACCCGGCCGACCTCGCCCCTGAGGAGCGCGCCTTCCTCGACGGCGCCGTGGCCTGGGGCGCGGCCGAAGGCGCCTACGCGGCGATGCACCGGACCAAACCGCAGACCGCCGCCGTCGGGCTCACCGACTCCCCGGCCGGGCTCGCCGCATGGATCGTCGAGAAGCTGCGTGCGTGGAGCGACTGCGACGGCGATATCGAACGGAGCTTCACCAAAGACGAGATCCTCACCAACGTCTCGATCTACTGGTTCACCGCGACGATCGGGTCCTCGATGCGGATGTACCGGGCCAACGCCGCGATCCCGCCCGCCCAGCACGCCCGCCGGGTCGAGGTGCCGTCGGGCTTCGCGCTGTTTCGCGGCGACGTCGTCCGGCCGCCGCGGGCCTGGTTGGAGCGCACCACGAACGTCGTGCACGTCTCCGAGCCCGCGCGCGGCGGCCATTTCGCTCCCTTTGAGGAGCCCGAGCTCTACGCGCAGGAGCTGCGCACGTTCTTCCGGCCCTACCGCTGACCGGCGAGATGAACGTGAGCGGGGTTCGGCGCGGCCGAAAAGCCGCTTCTGTTCATCTCGGCCCGGCGGAGTGGTGCGTCAGGTTCTTGTAGTGCAGCGCCAGGACGGTGCGCTCGCTGTCGGGGTTGAGCAGGCGATGGACGGCGATCGCCGTGGGGAGGGGTACGTCGGCGTCGGTGACGGGCCGGTCGTCGAGCCAGGTCAGGACGACCCGGACGTCGGCGGGGTCGACGCACGCTGCGGAGGCCAACTCGTCAACGGTCACCGGCCGAGCCTGGCACGCTCGGCGACCCCCGTCGACCCGGTGGAGATTTGCATCTGTTAACGGAGCGGGCCAGAATCCGAACATATTTTCGGATAAGCTCGGCTCATGTCCAACAGCCCGGCCAGCCATGTCGCCCAGCGCATCGACACGTTGCCGAGCTCGCTTCCGTCGCTGGAGCGAGCACGGGCGACGGAGAACCGTTCGGCCGCCGCGTTGCTGCCGTTGACCCGCCGCCCCGGTCGACACCCGGCGCGGACGCCGCCGCCGTCAGCTGCGGACGAGGTCGGCGGGCGGCAGGAACTCGCGCGACACGTCGTTGTGGGCCTGGCTGGTCGCGCCGAGCTTGCGGATGAGGTCGGCCACCGCGACGCCGCGCACCCCGGCGAGCGTGATCCGGCCGTCGTGCTTGGTGGTGATGCAGCGCCGCACGCGCGCCGGGTGCACGGCAGCGCATTGACGGGCGAGCTCGGTGGCGACGGCCCGATAGACGTCGGAGCCGACGACCCGCGCGAACGCCGCCTCGTCCTCGACGACCACCTCCACCATGGCCTGGTACTGCCGCTCCATCGGCTTGGTCATGGTCACGCCGGGGTGGTCGAGGGTGATGTCGAGCTCCTCGAACAGGTGGCGGCGCAGCTTCAGCACGTCATCGGACGCCGCCAGTCCGGGCACGAGGGTCTCGTCCACCCAGGCGCGGAACTCGGCGACCGACCCCTCCGGCCGCTTGCGCAGGAACACCAGGATCCTCGCGATCGCGCGGACGGTCGGCTGGATCGCCCACGCGCTGGAGGAGTACGCCGAGGCGGGCCTCCGGTTCCGGGCAACGGGTGTCTACGTCGGGCCTGCGGTGCACGCCGGGCGGCAGGACTAAACCGCGTCACCCGATAGGGGGAATCTGCTCCACCGTGGAGACGTTTCGGCGTGGCGGCTCGACAAACGGGTATCGGTGACGATCCGGCTTCGAGGAGTGACGCATGAGCGGCGCGAACGATGAGGAGCGGGAACGTGCGGGTGGACCCGAGGGCGCCGCGGGCGTGCCGACGCAGCGTCGCGGGTCCTGCGTGTGCGGCCACCCGGACGTGGCACCCGACCACGTTCGAGCCGGACACGATGGCGGGGCGTGCTCCCGGTCCGAGCTGGCCGAGCAGTTGGTGGCTGCGCTGCGCCGGGGTCGCTGAGGCCCGGCGCAACGCCGGGCCCGACCGCGCGGCCGACGGCAAGACGGCGCACCTCGCACCCCACCGACGCACCTCGCACCCCACCGGCGGGGTGCGAAGTCGTGTCAAGGGGTGCGAAGTCGGGTGGCGGGCCCGACGGCGGGCGGGTGGGCGCACCGGGCGGCGGGCGGGCGGACGGGCGGCGGTGGGCGGGCCCGACGGCGGCGGGCGGGCCCGACGGCGGCGGGCGGGCCGGCGGCGGTGGGCGGGCCCGACGGCGGTGGACGGGCGCGACGGCGGGCGGCGGCGGGCGGCGGGCGGGCCCGACGGCGGGCGGGCCAGGCGGCGGCGCCGGGCTACAGCGCGGGGTGGGCGGGCCCGACGGCGGTCGGGCCGGGCGGCGGGCGGGGCCGGGCGGCGGTCGGGCCGGGCGGCGGCGGCGGCGCGAGGGCGGTCAGCGCCGGGTCGGGCTGCGCGAGCCGAGGGGGCGGCTCGGCAGCGGCCACGTCAGCTCCAGGGTCGCGCCGACGGGCAGCGCGGCCCACCGGGCCACCATCGCGTCCCACTCAGTCCGCAGCGGGCTCGCGCCGCCGGACTCCAGGATCTGCGCCTCGGCGTGCACCCGCGCCTCGGCGGCGTCCAGCTCGGCCCGGTGCTCGGCGATCACCGCCCGGCCCTGGCGGGTGCGGCGCTTGCGCATGCTCGCGAACGTGGCGCCGTCCGCGACCAGGCCCCAGAAGCCGTAGCGCAGGCCCAACCCGGCCTCGATGACGAACTGCGCGAGGTCGTGGGGCAGGTGGCCCTCCCGGAGGCGCCCGCCCATCTGGCAGCCGGGCACGCGGGTGCGCCTGCCCCGGACCGCCTCCCAGTCGCACTGGCCCAACGCGGCCTTGCGGAACGTCACGCGCATTCTCGCGACGGTACGAGCGGCGGCGGGCCGCTCACCACCGGTTATCCCGGCGCGCACTACCCTCGCCGGATGCCGATCTGGGCGCACCGGCTGCACGCCAGTGCATGGCACGGCCCGACACCCGACACCGCGGCGGCCGCGTTCCACGCCTCCCTGCCCGGGTACCGGCCGACCCGGCTGATCGCGCTGCCCGCGCTGGCCGCGGAGCTGGGGGTCGCGCACGTGTGGCTCAAGGACGAGTCCGACCGGCTCGGCCTGCCCGCGTTCAAGATCCTCGGCGCGTCGTGGGCGGTCAACCGGGCGCTCTGCGACCCGCCCGCCGCCGACCTCGACGGCCTGCGCGCCGCGGTGCCCGGCCCGACCGTGCTCGTGACCGCCACCGACGGCAACCACGGCCGGGCGGTCGCCCGCATGGCCGCGCTGCTCAGGGTCAGGGCGCGCGTGTACGTGCCCGAGGGCGTGGCGGTCGCGCCGATCGCGGGCGAGGGCGCCGAGGTGGTGGCGGCCGATCCCGACCACGGCACCGACTACGACAGCGCCGTCCGCCGGGCAGCGGCCTCCGTGCGTGCGGGCGACGTGCTCGTCCAGGACACCGCGTGGCCCGGCTACACGGACGTCCCACGGTGGGTCGTCGACGGGTACGAGACCCTGTTCGCCGAGGTCGACGGCCTGGTCCGGCCCGATGTGGTGGTCGTGCCGACGGGCGTGGGCTCGCTGCTGCAGGCCGCGCTGGTGCACTACCGCGCGCCGGGCCGCACCCACCGCCCGGCCGTGGTGGCGGTCGAGCCGGAGGGCGCGGCGTGCGTCGGGCGGTCGCTGGCCGCGGGCGAGCCGGTCACCGTCGACACCGGATCCACGATCATGGCCGGGCTGAACTGCGGCACGGTCTCCGCCATCGCCTGGCCGGTGATCGCGGGCGGGCTCGACGCGGCGGTGGCCGTCAGCGACGATGCCGCCCGCGCGGCCGTCGCCGACCTGCGGGAGCTCGGGGTCGACGCCGGACCCTGCGGCGCGGCGGCGCTCGCAGGCGCCAGGGCGCTCGACCTCGACCCAGGCGGGACGGTCCTGTTGATCAGCACGGAGGGTCGTCACGAGGCGTGAGATCGGCCCCGCACCGCCAGCAGCGCTCGGGACGCTCGCCGGTGGGCATGGCCCCGCACTCCGGGCAGAGCTCGTGCAGCCAGCACACCGCGTCGCCGGGCTCGTCGTCCGCGTCGGCCGTGCTCATCCGACGAGCGCGTCGAGCGACACCTCGGGATCGGCCAAGGCGGCGGCGTCGAGTCGGGTGCCCGCCCGGATGAGCCGCTGCGCGGCCTCCGGAACCCCCGTCCAGACGTTGACGTTCATCGCGGCCGTGAGCCGCCCGTCTTGCAGCCAGAACGCGACGAACTCGCGGGCGTCGAGGTCGCCGCGCACAACGAGGTCGCCCTCGGCGATCCCGGTGTACTCCATGCCGAGGTCGTACTGGTCGGTGTAGAAGTACGGCAGCCGGTCGTAGGTGACGTCCTGCCCGAGCATCGTCTGCGCCGCGACGACGGGCTGGTTGAGCGCGTTGGCCCAGTGCTCGACCCGCAGGTGCCTGCCGAGGAGCGGGTGGTAGGCGTTCGCGACGTCGCCCGCGGCCAAAACGTCGGGGTCGGAGGTGCGCAAGTGCTCGTCGACGAGCACACCGTTGTCGATCGCGAGTCCTGCGGCCCTGGCGAGGTCGACGTCCGGCGTGATGCCGATGCCCGCGACGACGAGGTCGGCCCCGACCCTGCCGTCGTCGAGCAGCACGGCGTCGGATCGGACAGCGCGGACGGTGACCCCGCAGCGCAGGTCCACGCCGTGTTCGACGTGCAGACGGGCGAACACCGCGGCCATCTCCGGTCCGAGCACGGCGAGCAACGGCGCGGCGGCATGCTCGAGCACGGTGACCTGGGCGCCCGCGGCCCGCGCCGCGGCCGCGACCTCCAACCCGATCCAGCCCGCCCCGATGATGACCACCCGGACGTCCGGGCGCAGGGCGGCGCGGAGCCGGTCGCTGTCGTCGAGGGTGCGCAAGGTGACGGCGCCTGCGAGGTTACGCACGCTCGACCCCGTGGTGAGCAGCAGCTTCGTGTAGCCAACGCGTTCGCCGTCGGCGGTCTGGACCTCGTGCGCGGCCGGGTCGACCGCGGTGACCCGTGCGCCAAGGCGCAGGTCGATGTCCTGCTCGGCGTACCACTCCGCCGGGTGCACGAATGGCGCCTCGGCCCGGCCCTGCAGGTAGTCCTTCGACAGCGGCGGCCGCTCGTACGGCACGTGTTCCTCGGCGCCGAAGAGCACGATGCGCCCGTCGAACCCCTCGGCGCGCAGCGTCTCGGCGGCCCGCGCCCCGGCGAGGCCCGCCCCGACGATCGCGAACGTGCTCGGCTCAGCCATGGCGGCCTCCGGAGGTGCGGGCGAGGAAATCGGCGCGGGAGCGCGGGTCGTCGCGGAGAGCGCCGCGCACGCTCGACGTGATCGTGGTGGTGCCCGCGGCCTGCACGCCGCGCAGTGTCATGCACATGTGCTCGGCCTCGATGACCACGCCCACCCCGCGCGGGTGCAGGTGGGTGTGCAGCCAGTCGGCGACGTGCGTGGTGAGCCGCTCCTGCACCTGCGGGCGATGGGCGTGCAGCTCCACGACGCGGGCGAGCTTGGAGAGCCCGAGGATCCGCGCGCCGGGAAGGTAGCCGACGTTGGCGACGCCGACGAAGGGCAGCATGTGGTGTTCGCACACGGACCGTACCGGGATTTCGCGGGCGAGGATGAGCTCGTCGTAGCCCTCATCGCCCAAGGAACGTCGTGAGATCGAACGAGCGCGGGTTGAGCAGTTCGGCGTAGGCGCGGGCCATGCGGCCGGGGGTGGCGCGGGTGACCGCCGTTTCCGGGGTGAGCGGCCACGCAACGTCCGGCTCGCGATGAGTTCCGGCCGTGTGTTGGGTCAACTCCCTATGCGCAATGTGCAGGAGATCGCCGACGAGTTGGTGGCGTCGGGGGCCGAGCGTGGGCTGCAGGTGGCCGCGTACGTCGGCGGGGAACAGGTCGTCGACGTCGCCGCGGGCGTCGCGGACGCGGCCACGGGGCGTCCGGTCACGGCCGACACACTGTTCTACAACTGGTCGATCGGGAAGGCCGCCACGGCCACGCTCGTGCACCGGCTGGTCGAGGACGGCGTGCTCGGCTTCGACACCAGGGTCGTCGAGGTGTGGCCGGAGTTCGGCAAGCACGGCAAGGACGTCGTGACCGTCCGACATGTGCTCGACCACACCGCGGGCGTCCCGGGGCTGCCCGTGGGCGTCACGGTCGACGACGTGTGCTCGTGGCCGACGATGATCGCGGCGCTGGAGGACGCGGAGCCCTGGTGGGAGCCGGGCACCGCCGTCGGCTACCACGCCTACACGTTCGGCTACCTGGCTGGGGAGATCGTCCGGCGGGTCACCGGGCGGGCGCTTGGCGACGTCCTCGCCGACCTGACCGCCGAGATCGGCCGCCCCGGCGAGATCCGCTACGGCATTCGCGACACCGCTGCGCTCGCCGTCCTGGAGGACGGGCCGTCCGATGTGGACTGGTCGCAGATGCCTGCCGGGATGCTCCGGGCCGCGCCGCTGTCGGTCATGCCGACCGCCGCGCTCGGCGCCGACCCGCGGATGCTCGCCGCGGACATCCCGGCGGGCGCGAAGGTCACCGCCCGCGCGCTGGCCGCCCTCTACGCGCGTTGGCTGGCGAGCCCGCGGCTGGGCGAGGTCAGCACGGTGTCGGCAGCGGGCGAGGACCAGGTGTACGGCAACCCGTGCCGCATGAGCCTCGGCTTCGCGCTCGGGCTGCCGTTCGGCGGGGACGACGGCGGGGACGAGACGCGGGTGTTTGGCTGGGCGGGCGCGGGCGGCAGCTGGGCCGGGGCGGACCCGGAGCGCGGCGTCGCCGTCGCAGTGACGAAGAACGTGCTGGGCATGGACTTCGCGACCGTCGAGCGGCTGGTCGGCGCGGTCCTCGCCGAGGGGTGAGTCGGGCATCTCGCCACGTGAGTCGGGCGTCTCGGCACGGTGAGTCGGGCGTCTCGCCACAGTGAGTGGGGCAGTCCGGCTCTTAAGTCGGTATCCGATACGGACGTCGGCGGTCTGGCCTTCGCGGATCGTGGGCGGCATGTTCACCACCGACGTCCTTGTCGTGGGCGCTGGCCCGGCAGGCCTCGCGACCGCCATCTCCGCGTCGGGCCACGGCGCACGCGTGCTCGTCGTCGAACGCAGGGCCGGGCCGTCGACCGTGCCGCGGGCCACCGGCATGTCGATCCGCACCATGGAGCTGATGCGCGGCTGGGGGGTCGCGGACGCGGTGCTGGCGGGGAGCATCGAGTGCGAGCCGACGGTCACGATCACGCAGCGCCTCGCCGACCCGCCTGCCGAGGTGGTGCCGCTGGCCTGGCCGTCGGTGCGCGAGATGGTGGCCGCGAGCCCGGCCTTCCCGGCCGTGGTGCCGCAAGACCACCTCGAACCCGTGCTGGTGGACGAGGTGCGCCGCCGCGGCGGCGAGGTGCGCTTCGGTGCGCCGCTCACGGCCTTGCGGACGACGTCCGATGGGGTGCGCGCGGCGGTGGGCGGTGTGGAGGTGCGGGCCCGGTTCGTGGTTGGGGCCGACGGGCCGCGCAGCCCGGTGCGGACGGCGTTGGGCATCGGGTGGGAGCGGCTCGGCGTGATCGGGGAGTTCACGCTGACGCTCTTCCGCGCCGCCGGGATGCCGTCACGGCCGAGTGCGCTGAACTTCGTCAAGCATCCCGATGCGGAGGGCGTGCTCCTGCCGCTCGGTTTCGGCCGGTGGGGGTATTTCCGGGCCGGGACGGCGCCGTCGTTCGCGGCCCTGCGGACGGCCATCGGGCGGCCGGTCACGCCGGAGGTGCTCGGTACGTCGCGGTTCACGTTGGCCGCCGACGTGGCGAGCACCTATCGGGCGGGCCCGGGGTTTCTCGTGGGTGACGCCGCGCACCGCATGCCGCCGTACGCGGGGCTCGGGCTGAACACGGCCGTCCACGACGGGCACGAGCTGGGGTGGCGCCTGGCCTGGACCGCGCGCGGGCTCGCCGGGGACGACCTGTTGGCGAGCTACGCCGTCGAGCGCGAGCCGGTGGGGCGGGCGAACGCGCTGCGCAGCCTCAACACCGAGCGACAGCCCGACGACGGCCTGCCGCGCGATCTTGGCGGCGCGTACCGGTCCGCCGTGATCGTCGACGACGGCGCCGCGCCCACCATCGGCCACCACCGCACGGCCCGGCCGGGAGAGCGGGCGCCACACGCGTGGTTTCGCGCGGGCGGTCGGCGGCGGTCGACCCTCGACCTGTTCGACGGGCGGCTGACCGTGCTCGCCGGGCCGGACGGTCGGTGGGAGCCGCCCGGCGTCCGGCGCGAGTGGGAGGACCGGCGCGGTCGATGGGGGGATCGGCCGGGTGGGTCCGAGGTACCGGTCGCGGTGCTGCGGGTCGGGCGGGACCTGCCGGATCCTCGGAGCGCGATCCGGCGCGCCTACCGGCTCGGGCCGGAGTCGGCGGTGCTCGTGCGGCCCGACGGCGTGGTGGCGTGGCGTCACGACGGGCCCGCGGACCCCGTGGCGCTGGCCTCAGCGGTACGGACGGCAGTAGGCCGAGCCATGATGACCGCGGTGGCCGTGTGAGGACCGACCCTTGATCACCGTTTCGGTGCGAACCCGGCCTGAATTGGCCGCTCCACAGCCCGAACCGGCGATCACGAAGCCGGTCGGGCGGAGGCTGGCGGCGCGGGGCGGTGGGCGCCAGGCTGGGGTGGTGCCCACCCTGCGCAGCCCGGTGCTGGTCGGGCGGCGCGCCGAGCTGGCTACCGCGCTGGGCCTCGTCGACGCCGCCGCCCGCGGTCGCGGCGGCGTGCTGCTGGTGACGGGCGAGGCGGGGATCGGCAAGTCCCGACTCGTCGACGAGATGCGCATGCGGGCGGCCGCGACCGGGATGACCGTGCTGGTCGGGCGCTCGGTGGCGGGCGGCGGCACCTACCGCGCGGTGACCGAGGCCATGGCCAGGCTGCTGCGCGGCCAACCCCGCCTCGACGACCCCGCGCTGCAGCCCTACCGCGCCGCGCTGCGCAAGCTGCTGCCCGGGGTGCCGGAAGGGGAGCCGCTCCCGTGCGCGCCCGACCCCACGGTCATGCTCGGCGAAGGCGTGCTCGCCGTACTGGCCGGGCGTCGGGCGCTGCTCGTCCTGGAGGACCTCCACTGGGCCGACCCTGACACCCTGGACCTCGTGCGCTACCTCGCGGGCGCGCTGGCCGACGTGCCGGTGCTGCTCGTGGCGACCGCCCGCGACGACGCCGCGCAACCGGGCGTTGCCCGCCTCGCCGCCGAGGTGCCGACCCTCGCGCTGCAACGGCTGGACGCCGACGGTGTGGCCGCGCTGGCCGCGGCCTGCCGCGGCGCGCCGCTCGCCACGGCCGAGCGGGACGAGCTGGTCGCCCGCGCCGACGGGCTGCCGTTGCTGGTCGAGGAGCTGCTCGCCGTGGGCCCGGCGGGAATGCCAGCGTCGCTGGCGGCCCTCGTGGCGGGCAGGATGGCCGCGCTCGCGCCATCGGCCCGGCGGATGGTGCTCGCCGCCGCGGTGGTCGGCGAGCCGGACTGGCGGCTGCTGGCCGCGATCACCGCGGCGACCAGCCCGACGGCGACCAGCGCGACGGACGACCAACCCGACGGCGGCCTGCGCGGACACCAGCCCGACGGCGCCGGGCCCGCTGGTCCCCGACGCGGGGGTGCCCGGCCCGGCAGACGCGGATGTCGAAGCCGCGGTGCTCGACGCCCTGCGTGCGGCGGTGGACGTTGGGCTGCTCGTCGTCGCCGGTGGGCGGCTCCGCTTCCGGCACGCCCTCACCCGCGACGCCATGCTCGCCACCCTGCTGCCCCCGGAACGCGCGGGCCTCGCCGCCCGCGCCGCCCAGGTGCTCGACGCCCGTGGGGACCGCGCTGTGGCCGCCCGGCTCTACGTCGAATCCGGCGATCCGGCCCGAGGTGCGGAAATCCTCGTGGAGCTGGCCCGCGCGGACGTCGGCCGCGGCGCCGTGCGCAGCGCCGCGGCGCTCCTGGACGAGGCGGGTGAGCACGCCGCGCCCGCCGACCGGGTGCACGTGCTGACCCTGCTCGGCCGGGCCGCCGAGGCACTGGAGTTCGGCGAGCGCGCCAGGGACCGCCTGCGCGGCGCCGAGCGCGCCGAGCTGTGCCTGCTGCTCGCACGGGCCGCGATCGTCGCGGGCCGTTGGGCCGACGCGCGTCGCCACGTCGACAGCGCGGGACGCCCCGACGACCCCCGCGCCCTCGTGCTCGTCGCCGACGCGGCCTACGGCGCGGGCGACATCGCGCTGGCCGAGCGGCTCGCCCGAACCGCCGCCGACGCCGCCCGCGAGCCCGCGCTGCTCTGCGAGGCACTGTCCGTGCTGGGCCGCAGCACATTCGCGGCCGACCCGGCGGCGTCGGACGCGGTGCTCCGTCGCGTCGCGCAGATCGCCGCCGAGCACGGGCTTCTGCCCTGGCGGGTGCAGGCGCTGTTCGGGTTGGGCAGCCACGAGCACACCCGCGGTGACCCGGTCGCGCCGTCGCTCGCCGCCGCGCGGGAGCTGGCGATGGAGGCGGGCATGCTCGTCGTCGTCGTGCAGGCGGACCTGGTGCGGGCCAACGCAATCCTGCTCGTGAACGGCCCGGTCGCCGCCCTTCCGCTCCTGCACGCCATCACGGAACGCGCCGAACGGCTGCGGCTCACCGGGCTGCAGGCGATGGCCGAACTGATCATGGCGATCGATGCCGGGCTCGCAGGCGACGAGGCCGCCATGACGCGCTGGCTTGCCGCCGCCGTCGCCCGCCCGGACGCCCCGACCGAGGTCACCACGCTCGGACCGATGGTGCGCGCCCTGCCCCACCTGTTGCGGCACAGCCTGGCGACGGCGGCCGCGCTCTTCGACGAGGCTGTGCCGGCCCTCCTGGAGCACGGCTCGGCCGTTCCGCTGGACCACATCGGGCTGTGGGCGCTGCTGCGCACCGCGGTCGGCGATCGCGACCACGCGGCCCGCGAGACCCTCCGCGGACACAGAGTGCTGATGGCGAAGGGGATACAGGCCGCGCTCGGGTACGCCGACGCGATCGCGGCAGGCCGGGCCGGATGCGCATCCGAAGCCGTCGCGCACTTCGCCGACGCCGACGCCGCGCTCGCGCACCTGCCCTGGTGGAACCGGCTGCTGCGGCTGTTCGCGCTGGAGGCCGCCGTCGTCGACGGCTGGGGCGACCCGGTGCCCGCCCTGCGCGCCGACCTCGCCGCCCACGAGGCCGCGGGCGCCGAGAACCTCGCCCGCACCTGCCGCGACCTGCTGCGCAAGGCCGGGGCGCCGACCCGTCGGCAGAGCGGGCCGGTGACCCCGACATTGCGCGCGCGGGGCGTCACGGCGCGGGAAGCCGAGGTGCTCGCGCTGGTCGCCGCCGGGCTGACCAACGCCGAAGCGGCCGAGCGGCTGTTCCTCTCGCGCCGCACGGTGGAGACGCACGTCGCCCGGCTGCTCGCCAAGACCGGCGCGGCCGACCGTTCCGAGCTGCGGAGGTGGACATGATCCGGCCTGCAGGCCCGGCCGACCTCGACGCCATCCGGGAGATCTTCCGCGCCGCATCGCTGTGGAACGAGGGCGACCGGGCCGCGCTACTGGCGCACCCCGAGGTGCTCGAGTTCCCCGACGACGCGGTGGTCGACGGCCGCCTGCGGGTCGCCGTCGACGACGACGGCACCGTCCTCGGGTTCGCTACCGTCACGCCATGCCCCGACGCGTGGGAGCTGGAAGACCTGTTCGTCGATCCCGCCCACATGCGCCGCGGCATTGCGACCGCGCTGGTCCGGCACCTCGTGGCCGAAGCGGACGTTCCGTGGATCGAGGTGACGGCCAACCCGCACGCGATGGCGTTCTACCGCTCGGTCGGTTTCGTCGACGACGGCGTCGCCGAGACCAGGTTCGGGCCCGCCCCGCGGATGCGGCTCAGCGTCGGCGGAGCAACAGCGCCGTGAGCCACCCGAGCCCGATGCCGAGCGAGATCCGCTGGTACAGACCGCCGGGCACGGGCTTGCCCGCGAAGCCCACACCGGCGAGGACGAAGAAGGCGAGCATGCCAACGCCGCTCGCCGCGGAGGCCAGCCGCCAGCCACGCCTGCCCCGCCGGGCCTCGACGAGCGCGGCCGCGGGTATCCCGAGGAACACCGGCAGGCCGAAGAGGTCGTGCAGCCTGCCTTCGCGGGTCTTGTGCGGGGCGGCACCCGGCGGGTAGCCGCCGATCGGGTCGGTGCGGAACACCCCCGCGCCGAGCAGGCCGACGGCGGCCGCGCCGACCAGCCCGCCCCGCCGACCGAGGCCGACCGCGCCCGCGAGCAGGAGCGTGCCCGCGACCGCGAAGTTCGCCCGCTGCTGCCACCCACCCGGCCCCAACGCGAGCGCGCTGACCGGAGCGCGCAACGGGTCGTAGCCCGCGCGCGTCGCACCCTCGGCGAGGAACGCCGTCACGAACAGCGGGCCCGCCGCGGCGCCCGCCCTGCGCAGCGCGAGGCCGTTCACACCGGGCGACGAGATCGAGGCATGCGCGTCAGGCTACGGCGCCCGACGCCGATCACGACGAGCACGTCGGCCAACTCAGCGCAGGCTGTCCCCGCTGTGCGCGTCGGGTCGTCGACGCTGGTCGCGCCAGGCCGTTCCGGACAGATCAGTCGTCGCCTGCCCACGTCCAGCGGGGCACCGAGCGCAGGGGGTGCAGCTGGTCGTCGGTCTCCGCGTTGGAGTTCTGCTTCGCCACCTGTGTGCCGAACTCGACGTGCTCGCGCACCGCGTCGCGGAACTCCGGGTCCTCGGGCATCCCGGCGTCGTCGAGGGCTTTGAGGTAGAGCTCGACGAACCGCTGCCGCTGCTCCTCGGTGATCTTGAGGCCGCGGTGCACGGCGATGAGGTGGTCGAAACCGAGCTCGCGGGAGAAGCGGTCGGGGCCGCCGAACGTCTCCGCGGTGAAGGCGGTGAGGTGGTCGACGTGCTGTGGCTGGCCCTTGCCGAAGAGCGGCTGCAACAGCGGGTCGACGAGCACGCTGTCGTAGAAGGTCTGCTCAAGGCGGTGCAACGCGTGCTCGCCACCGGCGTGCTCATAGAGGGAAGGCATGATTACACCATAACTAGTATGGGTATACCATAGCGAATCGTGTACCGATCGGATCGGCGGACGGCGCAGGCGCGTCGCACCCGTCGACGGATCCTCGACGCCGCCGCGCTGACGTTCCTCGAGCGCGGCTACACGGGCGCGACCATTCGGGCGATCGCGGCCGCGGCGGGGGTTGCGGTGCCGACGGTGGAGCTGGGGTTCGGCACGAAGGCCCGGCTGCTCAAGGCGGCGATCGACGTCGCGATCGCAGGCGATGACGAGCCCGTGCCCGTCCTCGAACGCACTTGGGTGGACACCGCGCGGAAGGCACGTACCGCCGCGGATTTCCTCGCCGTCGCGGCCGAGGTGATCACGGCCGCCCAGTCCCGTTCGGCCGGGCTGGTGCTGGCGGTGTTCGAGGGCGCCCGCACCGACGCCGAGCTGGCCGCGCTCGCGACCCAGCTCGTCGAGCAGCGCGCCGCCACCGCGCGCTGGCTGGTCGACGCGCTCGCCGCGCCGCCGCACCCCGACGCCGTCGACGACCTCTGGCTACTGATGGACCCCGCGATCTACGAGCGGCTGGTCCGCCACCGCGGCTGGACCCCGCAGCGCTACGAGCGCTGGTTCGCCCGCTCCGCACACGCCCTGCTCTACCCCGGGAGGACACCATGACCCACGGCCGCATCGACTACCTCCAGCTGCCCGCCGTCGACATCGCCCGCTCAGCCGCCTTCTACGAATCGGTGTTCGGCTGGTCGGCCGACGGCGGCAGCTTCGAGGCGCCCGGCATGATCGGCCAATGGACGACCGAGCGCGCCCCGGTCGCCGATGCCGGGCCACTGGTCTGGATCCGCGCCGACGACCTTTACCCCACGTTGCACCGGGTGCTGGACGCGGGCGGCAAGCTCTGCGAACGGCCGTACCGCGACGGCGACGAGCGCTGGCTCGTCGAGATCGAGGACCCGGCGGGCAACCGGATCGGCGTGGTCGTGCACGCGCGTCCACCGCGGTCGCAGACGCTGATCGCGGTGCGCGACGTCGAGGCGTCAAGCCGCTGGTACCAGCGCCTGCTCGGGCTGCGCAGCGACCACGGCGGCCCGCACTACGAGCGGTTGCTCGCAGGCCGGGAGCTGGTGCTTCAGCTGCACCGGTTCGAGGTGGAGCACCACCACGGCCGGATCGGCGACCCGGCGGCCGAGCTCGGCAACGGGGTGCTCCTGTGGTTCGGCGACGTCTCCGACTTCGACGACGTCGTCGTCCGCGCGGCCGAGCTCGGCGCTCCCGTCGTGCGGTCGCCGCACCGCAACCCGCCCGAGGGCGACGGCTTCGGGCCCGGCCACCGCGAGATCTGGATCAGCGACCCCGACGGCTACACGGTCGTCGTCGCCAGCCCGGACGGGGAGGCCATCAGCCCATGATCACCGCTTCGGTGCGAAGGCGGCCGGATCTGGCACGGAAACGCGCCGAACCGGCGATCATGCTGGGGAATCGTAGGCTGACGGCGTGGGTGCGATCACCTTTGTCCCCTTGCGGCGGACCGACTTCCCGCTGCTGGCGACGTGGCTCGCCGAGCCGACGGTGGCGCGCTGGTGGGACCACGAGACTTCGCCTGCGGCGGTGGAGAACGACTTCGGGGCCGGGATCGACGGCACCGAGCCGACCCAGGTCTTCCTCGCGTGGACCGAGGGGCGGCCCTTCGGGCTGATCCAGCGGTACGCGATCGCGGCCTACCCCGAGTACGTGGCGGAGCTGTCGGCGATCTGCCCGCAGCCACCGGGCGCGGTGAGCATCGACTACCTCATCGGTGAGCCCGACTGCCGCGGTCGTGGGCTCGGCGCGGCGATGATCGCGGCGTTCGTCGCGGAGAGCTGGGCGGCGTACCCGGACGCGAGCGCCGTCGTGGTGGCGATGCACCAGGCCAACACCGCGTCGTGGCGAACGGTGCAGCGGGCCGGGTTCCGCAGGGTCGCCGCGGGCGAGCTGACCCCGGACAACCCGATCGACGACCGCGCCCACTACCTGTACCAGCTCGACCGCCCCCGGTAGCCCACCGCACGCAGCCCGCCGCACCAGCCCGTCCGCCCACTTCGCACCCTCAGCGTCCACTTCGCACGGCGCCGGCGGGGTGCGAAGTGACCGAAGGGGTGCGAAGTCGACGCGGCGGGGGGCGGTCGCGGGCGCGCGGGTCGGGCGCGGGTCGGGCGCGGGTCGGGCGCGCGGGTTGGGCGCGGGTTGGGCGCGCGGGTTGGGCGCGGGTTGGGCGCGCGGGTTGGGCTACATCCTCTGGTCGACGGAGCGCTCGCGCATCTTCTCCCGCACGGCCCGGCGCGCGGTCGTGATCCGCCGTCGTGTCCGCCGCAGCGGCTCCACCTGGGTGGCGAGGTGCAGCTGGTAGCGCCACGCAGCCTGGTCGCCGCGCCGGTTGAACAACGACCACGCGACCCGCACGGCGTCGGCGGTGAGGTGCCGGTCGACGTCCTCGAACCACCCCATGCTGCGCCGCGCCACACACTGGATCGACCCCAGCGCCGCGCGGCGACGCCGGTCATAGGCGACCAGCGCGGTGTCCAGGCCTGCGCCCTTCGAGCTGACGCCGCCGAGGGCGTCGGCGAGCGCGAGCGCGTCCTGCACGGCCAGCACGGTGCCCGAGCCGATCCCGAAGTGCGTGGTGTGCGCGGCGTCGCCCGCCAGCACGAGGTTGCCCGCGCGCCAGGTCGCGTTGCGGATCTCCGTGAACCGCTGCCAGGAGGCCGGGCCCAGCACCGGTTCGCCGGACAGCACGTCGGCGAAGAGGTCCGTCACGAGCCGCAGCCCCGCGTCGGACTCCATCCGGTCCAGCCCGAGCCCTGTCCAGGTCGACGGCGAGCACTCGATGATGAACGTGCTGGTCGAGCCGGACGACGGGTAGCCGTACGCCCAGATCCACCCGGCGTCGGTGCGCTCGAAGGCGAACGTGAAGGCTTCGAACACCTTCGGGGTGCCGAGCCAGGCGTAGTGGTTGCGGCCGGTGGCGACCGTTGGGCGGAACGTCTCGGCGTGCGCGGCACGCAGGCGGCTGCCGATGCCGTCGGCGGCCACGACGAGATCCGCATCGAGCTCGGCCGGGTCTTCGACCGTCCGCTCGTGCTCGACTTGGCCGCCGAGCTCGAGAACGCGCGTGGTGAGGATGTCGATCATGCGGCTGCGGTCGATGCAGTAGCCGTACAGGCCGCCGATGTGGATCGGTTCCCTGCCGTCGATGCGGACGACCTGGTTGCCCCAGACGTGCGCGGCGGCGCGCAGCCTGCGGCCGCTCACCGGGTCGGCGGCGTAGACGTCATCGAGGAACTCCTCGCCCCACGTGACGCCCCAGCCCTGTGAGGTGCCCGGCGGGTTGCGCTCGATCACGGTCACCTCATGACGCGCCGAGCCCAGCCGGGCCAAGAGCGCGAAGTACAGACCGGCGGGACCACCGCCTACGCACGCGATTCGCACAATCACTTCCTGTCACCGGTTCGGGGGAAGGAGACAGTACCAACCTTCACAAATCGGGCGTGACCCGCGGTCGCCGGATGAAGCGCTCCGGGATCGGCGTGCCGGTGCGCCACAGTTCACCGAGCGCCCGGTCGAACGCGCGCGGACGCAGCCGGACGAGCCCGCCGCCGGGGTTGTGGGTGATCTCGCCGAAGTAGATGCGGCCGTCGACGTTGTAGAGGTCGATGCGGGCGAACGCGAAGTCGGCGGCGAGGCGCTGCGCCACGTCCAGCATCTCGGCGTAGTTGGGCGGCCGCGCAGGCAGCTCGTCGGCCTGGTCGAACGTGCCCTCGACGGCGAACGCGTACCAGTCGGGGTGCAGCAGCGTCGACGTGTGCGCCGAGAAGCGGTCCTGGTCGACGACGACCATGCCGACCTTCCCGTTGAACACGAAGAACTTGTAGTCCGACGGCGGCGCACCGCCCGCCCCGATGAAGCGCTCGACGACCGCCCGCCGCGGCAGCCCGCGGTAGGGCGCCTCGCGCCATCCCGTCCGGTAGAAGTCGGTGGCGAGCCAGCGGGCGACGGTCGACCGGATGGCGCGCTCGTTCCGCGGGGCGCCCTCCGGCAGCAGGATCGTCATGTTGCACCCGTGCGTCCCTTTGATCACGCATGGATCAGTAAGTGCCTGCATGTCCAGTTCATCAACATGGCTGATTACCTGGATCAGGGGGATCAAGTACCCCTCACCGATCGCGTCCGCAACGTACGACCGAACGGTGTACTTGTCAGCCGTTAGATGTACAAACGGGGACTGAATCGCCAGGTTCTTTGCCGCCGCCATCTGGGCGTACCCGCGGGGCCGAAGCAGGGTAGATACCTCCCCTTGGAACAAAATGTGCTGGCAGATGGCGTAGAGCCGGGCCGGCAAGAAGCCCAATCGCCGTCCGATTACGATACGAGCAGTAAGCGACATAGTTCGTAGAGTAGTCGCCTGGTTCGGGCGTTCCTCATCGCCCGGATCCCGGCAGATGGTCTAATTTGACTGGTCTGGAGGGGTGATGGTCGACGAGCCGCTGGTCTCCGTCGTCACGCCTGCGTATTCCGTCGGGCCCTGGATCGGGCAGGCGATGGACTCGGTGCTGAGCCAGACCGAGAGCAGGCTCGAGTACGTCGTGGTCGACGACGGGTCCACCGACGACACGGCCGCGATCGTCGCCGAACGCGCCGCCCGCGACCCGCGCCTGCGGTTGATCCGCACGGAGAACGGTGGCTCGGGGCGGGCGCGCAACATCGGGCTCACCGCGACCTCCGCGCCGTTCGTCGCGTTCCTCGACGGCGACGACCGCTGGCACCGGGACTTCCTGCGCACCGCGCTCACGGCGTTCGACAAAGCGCCGCCGCAGGTCGGTGCCACGTTCAGCCACACCCGCGTGATGCTGGAGAGCGGACGGCTGGTGGGGATGCGCTGGCAGCCCGCCGGGCTCTGCGACCTCGACCGGCTGCTCGTCGACCACAACCCGCCGCACAACGGCAGTTCGCTGGTGCTGCGGCGGTCGTGCTTCGAAGAAGTGGGCACGTTCGACGCGAGCCTGCGCAGCGGCGTCGACTTCGACATGTGGCTGCGCATCGCGGCCAAGTCGGCCACCCCGGCGTTCCTGGGGATCCGCCGCTGGCACGTCGACATGCGCCTCATGCGCACCGGCTCGATCAGCCGCGACCGGTTGGGGCGCTACCGGGCGCTCGAGACGATCCTCGCCGAGTACGCGCCGCTGATGCGCCGCGGCCACCAGGGCCTGGCGTACGTGCGGCCCGCCGTCTTCGCCTACCGCGACGGTCACGACGAGATCGGCGACCGCTGGGCAGCGGAGGCGCGCGAAGCGGGCACCGCCGCGCTCGCCAGGGACGTCTGGGGGGTGGCGCTGCTCGCATGGCACCGGGCCGGGCCCGCCGGTCGGGCCCGGATGCGGGCGGCGCGCGACGCCGCCCGCGGGGGCGTCTATCGCGGGCTGGCCGCGGCGATGAGGGTCGTCGGTGGCTGAGATCAACTCCGCGAACAGCAGCATGGACGGGCCCACCCTGCAGGTGCGCGTCCAGCCCATCCACGGACCCGCCTGGATCAGCACGCTCGACCGGGCCGCGCCGCTGCAGCCGATCTCGGTGGCGAGCCGGTACGTCGCGGCGCGGCTGCTGGTGACCGTCGGCGACGTGCCGGTCGGCATGGCCACCGTGCGGCTCGACCGCGGGCACGCGTCGGCCGAGGCCGTCGGACGGGCGTTGACCGCCCAGCTCGGCCCGCTGCGCCCCGCGCGCACGCCCCCGTTGAGCATCCAGCCGGTGACGGCGGTCGTCGCCACCCGCGGCCGCCCCAACAGCCTCGCCCGCTGCGTGCGCAGCATCCTCGCGGGCGACCACCCGGCGATCACCGTGCTGGTCGTGGACAACGCGCCCGACGACGACCGCACCGCCCAGGCCGTCGCAGCGCTGGCCGACCCGCGGGTCCGCTACATCCGCGAGCCGCGCCGGGGCGCTTCCGTCGGCCGCAACCGCGGGCTGTTCGAGGCGACCACGCCGGTGGTCCTCTTCACCGACGACGACACCGAGGTCGACAGGGCGTGGGCCACCCGCATGGCCGGAGCGTTCGCCATGGACCCCACGCTCGCGTGCGTGAGCGGGCCGGTGCTCGCCGCCCGGCTCGACACGGAGCAGGAGCGCGCCGCCGACACCGCGCTGGCCTGGAACAAGGGGTTCCTGGCGCGCCGGTTCAGCCTGCAGAACCCGCCGCCGGACTCGGCGATCTTCCCGTTCTCGCCCGGCCTGTTCGGGATCGGCGCGAACATGGCCGTCCGCACCGACTTCGCGCGGGCCGCAGGCGGGTTCGACGAAGCGCTCGGCCCCGGCACGCCCACCCACGGCGGCGAGGACGGCGAGTTCATGATCCGGCTCATCCTGGCGGGGCACGCCGTCGGCTACGAGCCCGGCGCGCTGCTGTGGCACCACCACCGGGTCGACGGCGCGTCGATGCGCGAGCAGCTGCGCGGCTACGCCGTCGGGCTGTCCGCGCTGCTCACCAAGATCGCGCTCGACAAGGGAGCGCGCAGCGCGGCGCTTCGGCGGCTCCCAGCGGCCGTCGCGCAGATGAAGGTGATCTCCGACCGGGAGGCGGACGCGGGCGTGGGCATGCCAGAGGACACCGCTCGCCTGCGGGTCGGCGGCACCCTGCGCGGGCCGGGCGCGTACGTGATGGCCCGCCGCGCGGTCCGCCGCGCAGGCGGCCGGGTGCCGTCGCTGAGCCCGTCGCACCCGTTGCCCGCGCCGCAGACGGTGTCGCGCTAGCCGGGGCTCCACCTCCACTTCGCACCCCTTCGGCCACTTCGCACCCCGCCGACGGGGTGCGAAGTGCAGCCAAGGGGTGCGAAGTGCGCCATTGGGCGAGGGTCGTGCGGCAGGCTGGGCGCGTGGGCGCGGACGTGTGGGTCGTGGCGGGGGCGCCGGGGGCGGGGAAGTCCACGGTGGCCGAGCGGCTGCTCGCCCTGCTCGACCCGGTGCCCGCGCTGCTGGACAAGGACACCGTGTACGGCGGGTTCGTCGCCGCGACGCTCGCCGCGGCCGGACGGTCAGCAGGCGAGCGCGAGGGCGACTGGTACGACGCGCACGTCAAGGTGCACGAGTACGCCGGGCTCGCCGCCGTCACCAGGGAGATCCGCGGCCACGGCTGCCCCGTGCTGGTGACCGGCCCGTTCACCACGGCGATCCACGACGCGGCGCGCTGGGCGGAGTGGGCCGACGAGCTCGGCGGCCCGCCCGTCCGGCTGGTCTGGGTGCGCACCGACGCGCCCACGCTGCGACGCAGGCTGCTCGCCCGCGGCTCGCCACGGGACACCGGCAAGCTCGCCGATTTCGACGCCTTCGTCGCCCGCATGCGCGCAGGCGAGCCCCCGCCGGTGGAACACCTCGCCGTCGACAACCGGGACGGCGCGCCCGACGTCACCGCGCAGCTCCGCGCCGCGCTCGGCGCCGATCGCCGGTAGCCCCGTGGTGCACCCTCTTGGGATAACGACGACGTGCAGGTGCGCGACGTCACACGGGGGTGAGCGGTGGAGTTCCGCGTACTCGGCGCGCTTGTGCCGGAGGTCGCGACCCGGCAGCCCGACCTGCCACCGCCCGTCCGTTCGGACCCGGAGACCGAGCGTTACCGCCTGTTCGACGCCGTCGCGGGATGGCTCGTCGCCGCGTCGGCGCAGCGCCCGCTGCTGCTCGTGCTCGACGACGTCCAGTGGGCCGCCACCCCCACCCTCCAGCTCCTGCGCCACGTCTCGCGGACGGCCGGGGCGCGGCAGCTGCTGATCGTCGCCACCTACCGGGACACCGAGCTCCGCCGCCACCACCCGCTCGGCGAGCTGCTCGCCGACCTGCGCCGCCAGCCCGGGGTGGCGCGGCTGCACCTCGCCGGGTTCGACGAGCCCGCCGTCGCCGCGTACATGGCCGCGACCGCGGGCCACGTGCTCGCCCCCGACGACCGGCGGCTCGCGGGCGCCGTCCACAGCGAAACCGCAGGCAACCCGTTCTTCGTCCGCGAGCTGCTGCGCCACCTCACCGAGACGGGCCGGATCGTGCGCCGTGGCGACGGCTGGGCCGCCGAGCCCGGCTCCGATCTTGGCATCCCGGACGGGGTGCGCGAGGTGGTCGGGCGGCGGCTGGCGCGGCTACCGGAGCGCACTTACGGCGTGCTGCGCCTGGCCGCGGCGGTCGGCGTGACGTTCGAGCCCGCGCTCGTGGCGGCAGCGGGTGAGCTCGGCGAGGAGGAGCTGCTCGCCGCACTGGACGAGGCGGTCGACGCCCGGCTCATCGGCGAGATCACCGGCCTGCGCTACCGGTTCGTGCACGCGATCGTCCGCTCCACCCTGCTCGACGGGCTGACCGGCGCGCGCCTCGCGATGCTGCACCGGCGTGTGGCGACCGCGCTCGACGACCTGCACCCGACGCGCTGCCCGAGCTCGCCTTCCACTGGACCCGCGCCGGATCGGACCGCGCGCGGGCGGTCGACTACGCGGTGCGCGCTGGGGAGCGAGCGGTCGCGCAGCTCGCCGACGAGGAGGCCATCACCTACTTCCGCCAGGCCCACGACCTGCTCACCCCGGCCGACGAGCCACGAAGGGTCGGGCTGCTCATCGCGCTCGGCGAAGCCCAGCGCCGGGCCGGGCACGCCGCGCACCGCCAGACCCTGCTTGCCGCGGCCGGGCTCGCCCGCGCCCGCGGCGACGTCGACGGCCTCGCCCGCGCGGCCATCGCCAACAGCCCGGGGAGCAAGCCGTCGACGTTCGGCATCACCGACCACGAGCGGGTGGCCATCCTGGAGGCGGCGCTCGCCGCCGTCGGCCCTGGTGACGACCCGCGGAGGGCGCGGCTGCTCGCCGTCCTCGCATTGGAGCTGTTCCACACGCCCGACCGCCGACGGCGGCTCGCGGCAAGCGACGAGGCGTTGACGATCGCGCGGCGGCTCGACCAGCCCGAGGTCCTTTCCGACGTGCTGGTGGCCCGCCCGTTCGCCATCGGCGGCCCGGAGACCCCCGCCGAGCGGCTCGCCGACACGGCCGAGCTGCTGCAGGTGGCGCGGCGCCTGGCGGACCCGGTGATCGAGCACCGGGCGTGGTGGTCGCGGTTCCGGGTGGCCGTCGAGGTGGGCGACACGGCGGAGGCCGACCGGTGCCTGGCCGCCGAGCAGGCTCTCATGAGCGACGTCGGCCAGCCCACACCGCGGTGGATGACGGGGCTCCAGGAGGTGGCGACGGCGCTGCGCCAGGGCCGGTTCGCCGACGCCGAGCCGCTCACCGAGACCGTCTACGAGCAGGGGCGGCGCACCGGCCAGCCCGACGCCCGGCTCTACTACGCCATCCAACTGTTCCAACGCTGCTGGGAGCGCGGGCGGCTGACCGAAGCCGAGAGCGTCGTCGCCGAGGTGGTGGCGGCGTCGCCGGAGCTGCCCGCGATCCGGGCCGCGCTCGCCCTGCTCTACGCCGAGACCGGCCGCGTCGACGAGGCCCGGCAACTGTTCGACGCCATAGCGGGCGACGACCTCGCCGCGCTGCCCGTCGAGGCCAGCACGATGGTGGCGTTCGGGTTCTGTGCCGAGCTGTGCTTCCTCCTGCGCGACACCCGCCGCGCCGCCCAGCTCCACGCGCTGCTCGCGCCCTACCCCGACCAGATCACGGTGTGGGCGGTGGGCCTTGGCACCGGGTCGGTCGCGCACCGGCTGGGGCGGCTCGCGCACGTTCAGGGCGACCTCGACGAGGCCGACGCCCGGTTCACCGCGGCCGCGGCGATCGAGGAGCGCGCGGGCGCCCCGCCGTGGCTGGCCCGCACCCGTCGGGCGCACGCGGCAGTGCTCGCCGTGACCCGGCGGTGACCGATCACGCAACCGGGCCGACCCACGCTGTGGCGGCATCCCCACCGACGAAGGAGCCGCCATGACCGCCTCGACCGACACCCGCGCCAACGCCGCCACCGTCTCCGCCATCTACGAGGCCTTCGGCGGCGGTGACATCCCGAAGTTCCTGACCTATCTCGCCGAGGACATCCGGTGGGAGTCGGACTGGGAGGACAACTTCGCCCAGCGTCCCGGCGGCCCCGCGTTCTTCCTCCCGCTGTCGGGCCGCGACAACCTCGGCCCGTTCTTCGCGGCGATGGGCGCGAACACGTTCCACCAGCTCGACGTGCGCCAGGTGATCGCGGACGGCGACACCTGCGTGGCGCGGGTCGCGCTGGAGTACACGATGCCCAGCGGCGGGCGCTACCGCGACGAGCAGCTGCACCTGTGGTCATTCGGGCCGGACGGCAAGGTCGTCGCCCTGCGGCACTACCTCGACACGGCGAAGCTGCTGGCCGCGACCAGGGGCGAGGACACGACCAAGCGCTGACGCGCTCGTGCGCGGAAACGAGGGCCAGAGCACTCGTTCCAGCGCACGACTACCGGCCGAAGTCCTGCACCCAGTAGAGCCCGTAGCTGCCGCCCTGCGCGCTCGCGGCGCCCATCGCGACGGCCGAGCAGTCGAGGATGTTGGCGCGATGGCCCGCGCTGCCCATCCAGGCGTCCATCACGGCGGCCACGGTCGGCTGGCCCGCCGCGATGTTCTCCGACCGCGGGACCGGGTAGCCCGCCGCCCTGATCCGGTCGACGAAGGTGCGGCCGTCCCGGCTGGTGTGGCTGAAGTAGTCGTGGGTCGCCATGTCTTGCGCGTGGCCCGCGGCGGCGGCGGTCAGGCGGGCCTCGAGCGTGACGGCCTTGCAGCCCGCCTTCGCCCGCTGGGCGTTGACGAGCGTGAGGATCTGGCCCGCGACGCCCGATGATGGGGTCGGGCGGGTCGTCGTCGGCGTCGTCGTGGGGCGAGGGGTTCGCGACGGCGCGGGCCGCGCGCGGGTGGTGGTCGGGCGCGCCACGGCAGCGACCGGGCGGGGCGCCGTCGTCGTGTGGACGGCCGGTACCGCGGCCGCCTGTGCCGTGGACTGCAGGGCGAAGTCGAAGTTGTTGCAGGCGGTGAGGCCGCCGAGCGCGACGGCGGCCAGCGCCGCCGCGCTGAGGGCATGGCGAGCGGAACGCACGGTGGGTCCTCGGGCGCGCCGCCCGCGGGCCCGCCATCCGGACCGGTGCCCGGATGGGGGGAGCGGAGCCCGCGGCGTCGCGCTGTGCCGGAAGTGCCCCGCGAACCTACGAGCGGCTCACGCGGTCGGGCAATGCTCCGCGCGGGCAGCGGTGGGCGGATGACGCCGAGCGGCGATACCGGCCGCGTCGATCATCCGAGCGGCGTACGGGCGTTGATCCACCCGGCGGCTGCCGGTCGACCGCGAGCGCCATATAGGGCACGGTGATCGCCAACGGCCCGCTCTCGAGGAGGACCTGATGGCCCGTCCCGCCGTGTTCGTCCATGGCCTTTGGCTGCACGCCACCAGCTGGCGGCCGTGGTTGGACCTGTTCGCGCAGCGTGGCTACGAGCCGGTCGCGCCCGGCTGGCCGCACGAGCCGCCGACCGTCGAGGCGGCCAGAGCGCAGCCCGAGGCGGTCGCAGGGCTGGGCATCGAGGACGTCGCCGACCACTACGCGGGCATCATCGCGGGCCTCGCCGAGCCGCCGGTGATCATCGGGCACTCGTTCGGCGGCCTCATCGCGCAGAAGCTGCTGGGGCGCAACCTCGGCGCTGCCGCCGTCGCGATCGACCCGGCCCAGATCCGCGGGGTGCGGGTGCTGCCGCCCGCCCAGCTGCGGGCGTCGGGCGCGGTGCTGGGCAACCCGGCCAACGCCAAGCGCGCGGTCAGCCTCACGGCCAAGCAGTTCCGCTACGCCTTCGGCAATGCGCTGAGCCGCGACGAGTCGGACGTGCTGCACGAGCGGTGGACGATCCCGTCGCCAGCCAAGCCGCTGTTCGAGGCGGCGTCGGCGAACTTCGTGGCGCACTCGCCCGCCGCCGTCGACACCCGCAACGCCCGCCGTGGCCCGCTGCTGCTCATCTCCGGCGGCAAGGACCACACCGTGCCCGACTCGGTCACCCGGTCGACGTTCAAGCAGTACCGGCACTCGACGGCGGTGACCGAGCTGCGCCAGTTCCCCGACCGTGGGCACTCCCTGGTCATCGACAACGGCTGGCGGGAGATCGCGGACGCCGCGCTGGACTGGCTGGACAAGGCCCTGCCCACCCGCTGACGCCCAGCCCCCACATCCATGATCGCCGCGAGCGGTACATGAGCGCGCTCCCGAGGAGCGTGACGTACCACTCGCGCCGATCTCCGCCTGCCCGCGGCCCCGGTGATCCACCAAGATGGACGGCATGACCGTTCGCTGGGGTGTCGTCGGGCCGGGCCGGATCGCGTCGAAGGTCGTCGGGGACGCACCGCTCGTGCCGGGTGCTGCGTTCGTGGCCGTGGCCTCCCGCTCCGCCGAGCGGGCGCAGGCCTTCGCCTCCGCGCACGGCATCCCCCGCGCGTACGACTCCTACCAGGCCATCCTCGACGACGACGGCGTCGACGTCCTCTACATCGCCACCACCCACCCCCAGCACCGCGCGATCGCGCTCGCCGCGCTCAGGGCGGGCAAGGCGATCCTCGTGGAGAAGGCGTTCACGGTGACACCGGAAGCGACGCGCGAGATCGTCGACCTCGCCACGGCCACCGGCACGTTCGCCATGGAGGCGATGTGGACCCGGTTCCAGCCCGTAGTGGTCCGGATGCGCGAGCTGATCAAGGGCGGCGCGCTCGGCGAGGTCCGATCGGTGCAGGGCGAGCTGTGCGTGCAGGCGAGCCAGGACCCGAGCGACCGCTTCTACAACCCGGCCATCGGCGGCGGGGCGGTGTTCGACCTCTCCGTCTATCCGATCTCGTTCGCGCAGATGGTGTTGGGCACGCCCGACATCGTCCACGCGCACGGCGTGCTCACCGAAACGGGCGTCGACCTGGAGGAGTCGATGCTGCTGGGCTTCCCCGGCGGCCGGTCGGCGTCGCTCTTCTGCTCGCTGCGCGCCGCGTCACCCGGCCAGATGCGGGTGTATGGCACCGAGGGCTGGATCGACGTGCTGCCGCGCTTCCACCACCCGGACACGATCATGCTGCACCGCCACGACGCCGAGCCGGAGACGATCGTCGCGCCGCGCACCGGCGGCGGCTATGCGCACGAGCTGATCGAGGTCACCGAGTGCGTGGCGGCAGGGAGGCCGCAGAGCGACGTGATGCCGTTGGCCGACACCGTTGCCGTGCAGGACGTCATGGGCGATGTGGTGCTGGAGCTGGGGGTGCGGATCGAGGAGGGCCCAGCGCAGCTGTGAGCTCCGCCTGTATCCGCGCGACGGCGTCCTCGGGCGCCTCGTGCTCCCAGATCCGCACGACCCGCCAGCCCTCCTCGGTGAGCCTGCGGTCGGTGGCCCTGTCGCGCGCGACGTTGATGTCCAGTTTCGCCTGCCACCACGGCCCGTTGTGCCGCGGCGAGGTGGCGTGCTGCGGGCACCGGTGCCAGAAGCACCCGTCGACGAAGACCACCACCCTGGCCCGGGTGAAGACGAGGTCGCCGCGGACCCGCAGCTCCGGCAACGGGCGGTGATCGACCCGGTAGCGGTAGCCCAGCGCGTGCAGCCGCCTGCGGACGGCCAGCTCGGGCCCGGTGTCGCGGATGCGCTGCCGCGCCATGCTGCGCCGTTTGTGCTCGTCCACCGCCGGGGGTCGTGAGCGGAAAGGAGTGCCAGAGCACTCGTTTCCGCTCACAGGCGCACACGTCCGTTCGGGGCCAGCTGGGCGGTCGGCAGGTTCAGCACCTGCGCCGCCCGCCGCCCGGCCGCGTGCCCGAGGCTGCGGTAGGCCTCGAACTGCTCGTCGGTGAAGATCTGCCGGGCCAGTGAGTGGTGCGGGAACCGGCCGTCGCGGTGGTGGAACGAGCGGAGGTCCCAGCTGAGGTCTTCCGTCAGCGCCGCCTTGGCGTAGACGAGCCGGGCCTTGTCGCCGTCGGGGTAGCGCACCTCGCCGAGCACGGCCAGGTCGGCGCTGTGCGCGCCGTCGCGGGGCATGGTCGGCGCGGGGTCCAGGGTGATGTCGGCGCCGAGCTCGCTGCGCGCCAGCGCGATGGCGCGGCCGATGTCGCCCGCGGCGCCGTCGGCGTCGGTGCTGGCGTCGAAGCACAGGATCTGGGTGCAGCGCCTGCGCAGGAGCTCGACCAGCCCGAGGTTCTCCCAGTGCCCGCCGTCGGTGAGGTAGATGAACCGGCGCTTGGTGAGGGTGAGCCCGCCGAGCGCCTCCCGCAGCACGTACAGCGCCCCCGGCTCCCGCCACCCCTCGACGACCGACGCCCACAGCGCGCCGAGCCGTCCACGCGGGCGCTCGGGTTGCGCGTCCCAGCTCGCGTGGCGCGGGTTGCGCACCCACACGCCGAGGCGCACGTTCGTGAGCGCCATCAGCAGCCGCAGCGGCGGGAACGTGAACCGCCCCATCAGCGGGGCGAGCGCCGCACCGGACACCGCCATGATCGACGGCAGGGTCAACGCGGTGCCCTTCGGCCCGCGCGTCTCCTCGAACCGCACCGTGTCCTGGTAGCCGAACCGCGGGCCGCCGCTGCGGTCGGCGGTGAACGTGAACGACTCCGCGAACCGCCCCACCGGCACCTCGTCCGACGTCACGTTCACCGCGCAGCAGACGATCAGCTTCGGGATCTGCGCTTCCCGCTCGGCGAGGCGCCGTCCGATCTCGGAGAACGGCAGCGACGTCGTGTACGGCATCGGCTCGGCGACCGGCCGCCCATTCTCGTCAGAACGACGCTTGACGCCGAAAGCGCTGTTCAGGCGCTCACGGTAGAACAGGTGCATCGAGTAACGGCGGTTGTGCACCTTGATCGCCATGAGCAGCACGACGGCGGTCGCGGCGACGACCGCCACCACGTCCCACGCCGTCGGGCCCGCCCGCGTCGCGTACTCAAGCGACGCCAGCAGCGGCACGCCCAACAGGCCCCCGCTCGCGAGCACGGCGAGCACGAACACCAGCCAGCGCGCCCGCGGGCGGCGAGCCAACGCCACCGCGACGCCCCCCAGCGCCAACGCCAGCAGCAGCCAACAGCCCGCCGCCGCGATCTGCGTGAGCGGCTCGTCGGCGGGGATACCGCTGCCGCCCAGCACCGCGCGGGTGCCCGCCCCGTAGAGCGCCGCGAGCCACGGCAGAGCCAGCACCACGAGCGCGAGCCCGGCCAGTCGGATGCACAGCGCCGCGGCCTTCTCCAGGGAGCTCTCGCCGTAGCCGCGGACGCCCTTGTGCCCGTCGCGCCACCGGGCGCGGGCCACCACCGCGACCGCGGCGAGCACGAAGATCCCCACTCCGTACAGCGGCACCAGCACCAGCGACGATGGCGGGTGCTGCAGCGACACCCCGGCCACGTGCGCGAGCCAGCCCAGCACGTGTCCCGCGACGAAGCCGGAGAGCAGGAACGGCAGGTAGTTGAGCACGAAGCCGTGCAGCACGTTCATGACCAGCCAGGTGCGGCCCGCGGTGCCCGGCGCGAGGTAGTTGGTGTTGCGGCGCAGCAGCCGCTCCTCGGGCGAGCCGTGCGCCCACAGCGGGTGGCCGTCCTCGGCCTCGGGCTCGGCGTAGGCGTGCGAGATCGTCAGCGCGCTCGCGATGTAGCTGCCGCCCGAGACGGCCGCGAGGTAGGAAGCGTTGGCCAGCACCCCCTCCTCCTGCAACGCCTGCAGCGCGCCGAGGTTGAACGCGGCCGAGCGGATCCCGCCGCCGGAAAGGGAGATGCCGATGCGCCGCCCGGTCGGCCGGTCGGCGCAGTACTCCTCGTCGTAGCCGGGGACGGGCTGCGCGGCGCGGGGGCTCAGCGCCATCTCAGCGCCATCGGGCGTAGCCCAATCGCATGCGGTAGTCGCCGCCGTCGTCGGGGTCGCTGCCGAACGGGTAGGTGGGCAGCTCGCCCTTGTCGCGCAGGTCGTCGAGGGCGTGCTCGAACAGGTAGCGGGTGAACAGCGGGTGGAAGCAGAGCTCGTCGAGGTCCTCGTGCGCGTTGAGCGAAGAGTCGAACGTGTACTGGAAGCGGGCCTCGTTGTAGCGGCTGGTCGCGTTCACCTTGACGCCGAGCACCCCGAGCTTGATCAGCATCTCCCTGAAGTCGTCGAAGTCCTGTCCGGTGATCTTGGTGATGCCCTCCTGGTTGAAGATCGTGCGCAGCTGGCGGGCGGGGAAGCAGATCGTGAGGCGGTTCGCGAGCCGCCGGATCGACTGCGCGGCAAAGGGGAACGAGCGCCGGTACGCCGCGAAGAGCCCGTCGACGATCATCCGCTCGCCGGTCTGCGTGCCGACCCGCACGGCCTCCGCGGTGACCGCCCACGGCAGCGAATCGGGCACCGGCGCCGTGAAGACGTTGTTGAGGATCTCGATGAGGTGCCGCGGCAGGAGCTGGGTGTGGCGCAGGAGGTAGGCGACGGTGTCCTCCTCGACGCCGAGGCCGCCCTTCACCGTCTTCGGCAGGGCGGCGCGCAGCAGCGCGACGTCGCCGCCGGGGTCCAGCTCCCGCAGCTCCCGCGGGTGGTGGAGCTGCATGAAGAGGCGGTAGCGCCGACCGGCGAGGCGCAGCAGCTCGTCGGCCGTCCAGTAGATCGTCAGGTAGTTGCCGCCGAAGTCCTTCTCCGGGTTGGCGGAGATGCGGTGGATCTCGTCCCACAGCTCCGAGGGCAGGCACACCTGCAGGTCGAACGGGCGCTTGGCCGCGGTGCGCGCCACCTTCCCGATGGCGTGGAAGAGCCCGGCCAGCACGTTCTCCAGGTCGTCGATCTGGACGTGCAGGTCCTCCAGGTTGTCCATGACGATCATCACGGGCCGGTGGCCGAGCAGCACGCCGAGGGCCTGGCGGGCCTCCGCGAACGTGACACCGCCGCGGGTGAGACCGCCGATGAGCGCATCGCGGCCACGCACACCGTCGTCGACAACGCGTTCCTCGAGCTCGGCGAGAAAACGCGCGGCGACGTTCGTGGCGTTCTCGCCGTGCGGTTCGCCGGTGAAGTAGTCCCACACGATCTGCGTCTCGTGCGGCGGATCGTCATCGCTGATCGTGTCGCACGCGTGGAAGATCGCGACGTGCTCGAACAACGCGAGCCAGATGTCGCCGGAATGCTCGGCGAACACCGGGCCGCGATGACTCCGGTATTTCGTCAGCAACGCGGCCATGTCCGCGTAAACCGAGCCCGTGCTCAACATCAGCTGCGGCGGCGCGCCTGCGCGGAACGTGGCTCCGCGCAGGAACGCGGTCTTGCCCGCGCCCTTGCGGCCGATCAGGTACGTCCGCGGGGTGGCGGCGAAGGCTTGGGCGTAAATCCCGTTGTTGCGGTCGAACAGTTGGTCGTATTCGGACGGGTCGGCCCGCAACAATGTCTCGGAATCGCGTGGCCCGAATGGCTCTCGGGCGGTCAGGATCTCGGTGAGCAAATGTCCTCCGCACCCCTCGGCAGTGGCAACTGTAACGCCGAGTGGTGACGGGCCCGCCGTGATACCCCTTCGGGCTAACTCCCCGCGCCGCGCACCCGCCATGGGGCCGCAGAACGGTGCTGGTCGACCTCCGCCGCGGCTACGATGAGTGACAACGAGCCTGCGCAGCGGATGCGGAGGTACTCGACCGGCCCGGCGGCGCCCGGCAGGTGGAAGCGGCCGAGCACGACGGCAGGGCGCGCACAATCAGGGCAGGTCACAGTGGTGGACATCGCGGTTCCCTCTTCTCCCGATGGTCGGTCCGGCCGGGACCTCGACACCGTCGGAGAGGGAACGTCCGGGTCTCCATTCTGCACAGATGGTCAACGACGAAACACACCGGGTGATACCGGTTGCCGAGCGTGACCGCGCTGTCCTCGCGCTTGCCGCGGGGCCTCGCTCGGTGGTCGTCCGACCGGGCGCTACCGTCGCCCCATCGCCGCGCACCCGCACACTCCCCGGCGCGCCACCGCCACCCCGCCCGCGCGCGCGCCCCGCGCCTGCGTCCCGCCCCGCGGGCTCGTCGCCGCTCTTGCCGCCTGCCTCGCGCTCGCCGGGTGCGCGGGCCCGTCCACGACAACCCCCATCACCCCGGCGGCGGCCACCTCGGGTGCCGCGACCCAGGCCACGCCGTCGGCCACCGCCCCGCCGAGCGCGCAGGCCACATCCGCGAACCCGGCCGGATGCGACGACGGCCTGTGGAGCTGCCCCCAGCAGGCGCGGTTCACCGCGGTGAACGCCTACGTGCGCCGCAGCGTCGGCGCGCACGGCTACCTGTCGGTCGTGTTCACCGACCGGACCACCGGCGCGACCTGGCGCACCGGTGACCCGACCCACCCCGGCTGGACCGCCTCCACCATCAAGCTGGCGATCGCCGCCGACCTCCTGCGCCGCGACCGCGCGGGCCAGATCGCCCTGAGCTCCGCCGACCACCGCGACATCGCGACCATGCTCAACTTCTCCGACGAGGCCGCCTCCGACCGGCTCTGGAAGGCCTACGGCGACGACGCGATGCTCGCGCGCTTCCGCACCGACTTCGGCATGGCGGGCCTGCACTTCGTCCCCGGCTTCACCCCGCGCACGTACTGGGGCTTCGTCAAGTGCACGGCCGACGACCTCGCCGCGCTGATGCACTACGTCCTGACCAGCGCCAACCCCGTCGACCGCGCCTACCTCGTCGGGGCCATGCGCGGCGTCGCGCCCAACCAGCAGTGGGGCGTGTGGGGCGCCGGGCCCGCACAGCGGCCGGGGAACAAGGACGGATGGTCCTTCGAGGCCGACTCCTACGGCAAGCACTGGGTGACCGACACCGTCGGCTTCGCCGGGCCCGACGAGCGCTACACGGTCGCGATCATGTACCAGGTCGGTCCGGCGGGGTCGCTGGCCGACGGCGTGCACGCCGTCAGCGACGTCGCGGCCCTCCTCTTCGGGGCGCCCGTCCCCGCCCGCATCACGGTCCCGGCCCCCGACGGCTGACCCCGCGCGCCATGATCGCGACGAGTGGCACGTCACGAGGGCGCGGACCGTTGTGGCGTGCCGGTCGCCGCGATCACCGGCGTGCAGGGAGACTGGCCCGATGGCGGATCGCGTGGCCGTGGTGACGGGAGCGGGCTCGGGGCTGGGCCGGGTCGTGGCGCGGGCCCTGCTCGACGCCGAGTACGGGGTGGCGCTCGCGGGCAGGCGGGCCGACGCGCTCAACGCCACCGCCGACGGCCACCCGGACGCCCTCGCCGTCCCCACCGACGTCACCGACCCCGCCGCGGTGGACGCGCTGTTCGCCGCGGTCGCCGACCGGTTCGGCCGGGTCGACCTGCTCTTCAACAACGCGGGCATGTTCGGCCCCTCCGGCTCGGTGGACGAGATCGACGTTCAGGCGTGGCTCGACACCGTCGCCATCAACCTCACCGGCTCGTTCCTCTGCGCCCGCGCGGCGTTCGCGGCGATGCGCGCGCAGAGCCCGTCCGGCGGCCGGATCGTCAACAACGGCTCCATCTCCGCGCACGTGCCACGGCCCGGCAGCGCGGCCTACACCGCGACGAAGCACGCGATCACCGGCCTCACCCGGTCGCTTTCGCTGGACGGGCGCCCGTACAACATCGCCTGCTCGCAGATCGACATCGGCAACGCCGCCACCGAGATGACCGCGCGCATGACCTCCGGCGTCCCCCAGGCCGACGGCTCGGTGCGCGCCGAGCCGACGTTCGACGCCGCCCACGTCGCTTCCACCATCGTCCACATGGCGGGCCTTCCGCTCGACACGAACGTTCAGTTCGTCACGATCATGGCCACGACCATGCCGTTCATCGGACGCGGCTGAGCGCCCGTCCGATCCGGCCGGAAACTGTCGGTGTCCTTCTCTACTGTGGTGGGCACAGGACCCAGGGGGAGGACATGACCGTCACGGAGAGCGCGCTCGCACCGCAGCTGGAGCGCTTCCGGGTCGAGCTCACGGGCTACAGCTACCGGATGCTCGGCTCCAGCCACGACGCCGAGGATGCCGTCCAGGAGACGATGGTCAGGGCGTGGCGCAGCTACGACAAGTTCGAGGGCCGCTCGTCGCTGCGCTCGTGGCTCTACCGCATCGCCACCAACGTGTGCCTCACGATGCTGGAGAGCCGCGGCCGCCGGGCGCGCCCGATGGATTTCGGCTCGGCCAGCACCCCGGAGCCGTCGTCGTTGGGCGATCCCATGGGCGAGGACACCTGGCTACAGCCGGTGCCCGATGCGATGGTCGTGCCCATCGAGGGCGATCCGGCCGAGAGGGCGGTGGCGAGGGAGACGATCCGGCTCGCGTTCGTCGCCGCGCTGCAGCACCTGCCGCCCCGCCAGCGCGCGGTGCTGATCCTGCGCGAGGTGCTGCAGTGGAGCGCGGCGGAGACGGCCGAGCTGCTCGGCACCACCGTCGCCTCGGTCAACAGCGCGCTGCAGCGCGCCCGCGCCACATTGGGCGAGCGCGAGCTCGACACGGTGGGGGAGATCGGCGCCGAGCAGCAGGAGCTGCTGGATCGCTACGCCGACGCCTTCGAGCGCTACGACATGACGGCCCTGGTCGGCCTGCTGCACGACGACGCCGTGATGTCCATGCCGCCGTACGCCCTGTGGCTGGTCGGCACCGACGACATCGTCGCCTGGCACATCGGCCCTGGCGCCCCGTGCGCGCACTCGAAGATGCTGCCGGTCACGGTCAACGGCATGCCGGGGTTCGCGCAGTACAAGCCCGCGCCGGATGGCGAGGGCTACGTGGCGTGGGCGATCCAGGCCCCGGAGATCCGCGGCGACAAGATCGTGCGGCTCAACGCGTTCCTCGACGTCGAGGCGCTGTTCCCGATGTTCGGTCTGCCGTTGACGCTGGCAGCCTGAAGAAGATCATCGGGTTCACCGTCGTCCCACGGGCGCCGGTGACGCCGAGCTCGGCGCGCACGTCGGCGAGGGCGGCCAGGGCGGACGGCGCGCGGCGGCGCGCGGCGGTGAACCACGCCGTCTCGTGCGCGGCGAGCCAGCGCAGCACCTCCGCGCCCTCCGACCACGGGCGCGCCCGACGGCCGTGGAACACGTCGTGCACGCTCACCGGCGTGCCCGCGGCCACCAGCGGGAAGAGGTGCGCGAGGTACCAGCGCGCGAAGCGGCGGCCGTGGTCCGCGTCCACGAAGAGGTAGCCGACATCGGGCGGCACGGCGGCGAGGTTGGCGGCCACGTCGCCCGCCACGAATGTCCACCGGTCGGCGGCGAGCTCGGCGGGCACCGTGCGCAGCACTGTGTCGACGCGGTCGAACGAGTGCAGGTGCCCGCCGCCGTTGTCGCGGAGCGCCGAAAGAATCCAGGTCGTGGACCAGCCGTGGAACGTGCCGAGCTCCATCACCGCGTCCGGCCGGTGGTCGCGCAGCACGAGGTAGGTGAGCTCGGCCTCCACGTCGTCGAGCTGCGGTTTCACGCGGCCCACGGCGAGGAGGGCGCGCTGCTGGTCGATCACCGCGCGCAGGTCGTCGGCGTAGGTGCGGTAGAGCCGGGTGGCGTGCGCGAGGTCCACCCGGGCAGGCTACGAGCCCACCCCGGCTGCGCCCTCGCGCACCCGTTCGTGCACCCGTTACGCACGCCCTGCACGCGCCCGCCCCCCACGCCACCACTGGCGCACCCGCCCCACGCCAGCCCACTTGCAGCACCCGCCCCACCACACCAGCCCACTGGCGCACCCGCCCCACCACGCCAGCCCACTGGCGCACCCGCCCCACCACGCCAGCCCGTCCCGCGCCGCCCGCCCACTGGCGCACCCGCCTCACCACCCCGACTTCGCACCCTTTCGACGACTTCGCACCCCGCCAGCGGGGTGCGAAGTGAACCGAAGGGGTGCGAAGTGCGGGCTGGCGCGGGGGTGGCGGGGCGGGCGCGGCGGCGGCGGGCTGGCGGCGGCGGGGCGGGGCGGGCGCGGCGGTGGCGGGGCGGGCGCGGCGGTGGCGGGGCGGGCGCGGCGGAGTGCGGGTCTCCCATTGAGACGGTGACCGCCGCGACCCCACGTCACACTGCGGGGATGCTCACCATGCGGGTGATCCGGCTCGTCCTGCACGCCCAGACCCGGCAGCCGGTGCTGGTGCTCGGCGAGGCCGACGGCAAGCGGTGTCTGCCGGTCTTCCTCCGCCAGCCCCAGGCCGATGTCATCGCGATCGGCCCCCGCGGCGAGCAGGACCCGCTACTCCCGCAGGACGTGCTGATCCCGATCCTGCGCGGCCTCGGCCACACCCTCGACGGCGCCGAGATCACCGGGCTCAGCGACGGCGTGTTCAGCGCCGAGCTGGTCCTCGACGGCGACAAGCGGATCCCGGTGCTGCCCAGCGACGCATTGGCCGTCGCGGTGCGGGAACAGCTGCCGATCGCCGTCGCCGACACGATCCTCGACGAGGTGGGCCAGCCCGTCGAGGAGCTGTTCCCTGACGGCACAGACGCGCCGCCCGAACAGCAGCTGGAGGAGTTCCGCAGCTTCCTCGACGAGGTGTCACCCAACGACTTCGGCGCTCCGCCGGACCGCTGAGCGCACCACCACGGCTCCCGCCGCGGCCGCGACCAGGCACGCCACCGCGCCGAGCACCAGCCCGGCCCGACCGCCGAAGTACTGGACGACCACGCCCGCGATCGGCCCGCCGATCGGCGTCGAACCCAGGAACGCCACCGCCCAGAGCGCCATCACCCGTCCCCGCATCTGCGGGTCGGCGGCGAGCTGCAGGGTGCTGTTGCCGGTCGAGAGGAACGCCACGCTGAACGCCCCGACCAGCGCCATTCCGACCAGTGCGACCGGCAGGTTCGGCGCGACCGCCGTGCCCAGCATCGCGAGCCCGAACAGGCCCGACGCGACCACGAGCGCGGGCATCCCGGTGCGCCCCCACGCGGCCACGTAGAGGCCGCCGACCACCGCGCCGAGACCCATCGCCGCGGTGAGGAAGCCGTAGGTGCGCGCGTCGCCCGCGAACGTCTGCTGCGCGACCACCGGCAACACCACCTGGAACTCGTACGCCAGGCAGCCGACCAGCGCCATCATCAGCAGCGGCACGGCGAGCGCGGGGGTGCTGCGCACGTAGGCGAAGCCCTCGCGGAGCTGGCCGGGCGCACGCGGCGCCGGGATCGACGGCAGCAGCGCCGCCGTGTCGAGCCGGACCAGCGAGGCGATCACCGCGACGAAGCTCGCCGCGTTGAGCAGGAAGCACAGCCCGATGCCGCCGAGGCTGATTACGATGCCCGCGATCGCAGGGCCCACCACCCGCGCGACGTTCACCATGACGGAGTTGAGGCTGACCGCGTTGCGCAGGTCGTCCGGCCCCACCATCTCCAGCACGAACGACTGCCGCGCGGGGTTCTCGAAGCAGTTGTCGATCCCGAGCAGCAGCGCCAGCACGTAAACCTGCCAGAGCGTGACGACGCCGGTGATCGTCAGCAGGCCCAGCGCCAGCGCGAGCACGCCCATCGCGGCCTGCAGGCCGATCATGAGGCGGCGCTTGTCCATCCGGTCGGCGACGACGCCCGCGTAGGGGCCGAGCAGCAGGGTCGGCAGGGTCTGGAGGGCGATGACGGTGCCGAGCGCGGTCGCCGAGCCGCTGAGCTCCAGCACCAGCCAGGACTGGGCGATCATCTGCATCCAGGTGCCCGCGAGCGAGACGGCCTGGCCGCGGGTGTAGCGGCGATAGTTCGGGTTGGCCAGCGACGAGAACGCCTGGCGGCCGACGTCAGAGAGCGTGGTCAATCGGGGTCCTTCGGGGGTTGTGCGGTGAGAAGCGCGGTGGCGAGCGCCTCGAGTGCGGGCAGTGCGTCGAGCAGACCGGCGGCGAGCCCGTCCGGGAGGTCCGCGAGGTGCTCGACCAGCAGCCGGGTGCGCTCCTCGCGGACGCGCCGCTGCAGCTCCCGGCCTGCTTCGGTGGGCTCGACGAGGGCGGCGCGCCGGTCGTCCGGATCGGGCCGCCGGTGCAGCAGGCCTGCGTCCTCGAGCTTGCCGACGATCCGCGAGAGCATCGTCGGGTTGATGCCCTCGATCTCCGCCAGCTCGGTGATCCGCACCGGGCCGAGCCGGGCGGCCGTGGCGAGGACGGAAGCCTGGGTGCCGGTCAACGCGCGCCCGCGCGACTGCCGGTCGAGCACCCGCGTGATGCGGGTCAATGCGATACGCAGGCGGGTGACGTCCTCCGCGTCGAGCCCGGCCACGGCGACTCCTCTATAGTTGCCTATTAGCAAGCATATAACTCCGGGCGGCATACTGCAACGCGTGGAAGCCGATCTGCGGGCCCGACCGCTCGCCGCCGCAGGCGTGGTCGTGTTCGACGACGACGGCCATCTACTGATCGTCGAACCGATCCACAAACCCACGTGGGAAATCCCGGGCGGCATGATCGAACACGGCGAGGCTCCGCGGGTGGCCTGCGCGCGGGCGCTGCGCGAGGAAGTCGGGATCGATATCGACGTAGGCAGGCTGCTGGTCGTCGACTGGATGACGAGCCGCACGGGGGAGCCCGACGGGCGTGTCGAGTTCGTGTTCGACGGCGGCGTGCTCACCGAGGAGCGGCTCGACGCGATCGACCTTCCGCCCGACGAGCTCGCGTCGTGGGCGTGCTTGCCGGTAGACGACCTCTTCGCGATGCTCCGCGCCGACCTCACCCGCCGCGTGACCGCCGCGCTGGGCGCCCTTGCCGCGGGCGAGACGTGGTACCTGGAGAACGGCACTCGGGTCTGAGCCGCCCGGCCCGCCCCGGGGCCATGATCGCCGTTTCGGTGCGCAGACCGGCCAGATCCGACCGGGTTTGCACCAAACCCGTGATCTTTGCCAACGGGGGACGGTCATGGGTGGGACGGTCGCGGGTGGGGACAGTCGCGGGTGGGGACGATCGTGGGTGGGACGGGTCGCGGGTGGGATCAGAAGCGGCCGCCGCCCCCGCGGCGGCCCTCGTCAGAGCCACGCGAGCCGCCGACGCCGCCCGGCGAGCCGCCCCCGAAGCCGCCGCCGTACCCGCCACCCCTGCCGTACCCACCGCCGTATCCGCCGCCATATCCGCCACGGCCGCCGGAGAACCCGCCCGCGAGGATGCCGCCGAGCACGAGCCCGCCCAACTCGCCCGCGAGCCCGCCCATGCCTGCCGCGCCCCCCGACCCGGCACCCCCGGACCAGCGCGACACGTCGGAGCGCGCCAGGTCGAGGGCCTGCCGGGCGAGGGTGTCGGCGGCGTGGGCGTCGGCGAGCGCGGCGGTCGGGTCGACGCCTGCGGCTTGGGCCTTGGCGAGGTGACGCTGCGCCTCGGCGAGCCGGGTCCGGGCCTCGGTGCCGACGGCGCCGCGCCTGCTGCCGATGAAGTCTTCCGCGGCGGCGACGGCCGGACGCGCCGTGAGCAGCGCCTGGTCCCGCGCGGCGACGGCGCGGCGGGCGGCGGCCTGGGCGTCGCGGGCGGTGACGAGCCCACGGTCGAGCGCGCCGTCGGCCTCGTCGATGAGCCGCAGGGCCGCCATCGGGTCCGGTGGCGTCGCGGTCTGGGCGGCCGTTGCCGACGCCAGCGCGGCTTCGGCGCGGGCCACGAGCCCGGCCAGCTCGCCCGAGTCGCCCTCGGCGAGCAGCGCGCGGGCCTCGGCGATGTCCTGCTCGGTCTCGGCGCGGGCGGCGGTGATGCGTTCGCCTGCGGCGGCCAGGTCGGCGCCCAGACGGCCGATGCCGTCAAGCAGCACCCCCGCCTGGGTGATCGCCGCCTCGGCGGCCCGCCCCGCGACGACCGCCGCGCTTCGCCCGCCGCGGCCTCCGACGGCCTGCCCACCATCCCCCGCGCCCGAGCTTCCCGCCTGCGTCGCGCCGGACCCTGGCACAGCCGGGCCGGTGGGCGTGCCGGAGCCCGACACCTCCGTGGACGCGCCCGTCGCCGGGCAGGGGGCCGTCGCGCCCGCGGCAGCGGGGCCGTCGGCGCGCCCGCGCCCGTGGACATCGGGGTGATCGGCGCGCTGGAGCCCGGCACCTCCGAAGCGACGGCCTGCGGCAGCGGGGAGGTGGGTGCGCCGGTGGGCAGTGGGGCGGTCAGTGCGCCGGAGCCCGGGGCACCCGCGGAGGCGCCGCCCGGCGGCAGCGGGGCCGTCGGCGCGCCCGCGCCCGTTGGGGGCGGGGCGGCGGCGAGGTCGTCGCGAGCCGCGGCGAGCTCGGCCGCCGCGCCCGTGAGCAGCCTGCGCGCCTGGTCGAGGTTGCCCGCGGCGGGCTCCCACGACCCGGGCGCGTACTGCTTCTGCAGCTGCGCCCACGCCGCCTCGGCCTCGGGCAGCCGGGCGTTCGTCGCGTCCAGCCGCGCGGCGAGGCCCGCGAGGTAGTCCGGCGCCGTGGCCTCCAGGTTGCGCAGCTTGTCGAACGCGGCCACCTGCGCATCGAGGCGCTCGTCCGCCGACCGGCACACGGTGATGATCTCGGCGAGCATGCGGCGCTTCGTCGGCTCGTCCTCGGGGATGTCGTCGTCGAGCTGCTGGCGCAGCGTGAACCCGCGCAGCATCTCCCCGCGCGCCGCGTCGAGGGCCGCGTCGAACTCCGCCACCGCGGCGTCGCCGAAGTGCGCCCGCGCCGCGGATAGCTCCTGCTCCGATCGGCGGACGGCGTCGTCGACGTCGAGCAGGGCCTGGCTGCCGCGGTAGTTGAGATCGTCGGTGGTGACGTCGGCGAACTCGCCGGACTCCGGCGTTGGCGCCGCAGGCTGGTCGGCCCGGATAGCCGCGCCGCGCCGTCGCCGTCGCCGCACCAACAGGTACCCGCCGACCCCGACCACGGCCACCCCCGCGACGACCAGGCCGCCGACGCCGACGCCCCCACCGCCGCTCGACGACGCCCCGCCCGCCCGCAGCGCGTCGGCCAGCCCGACCGCCGCGCCCGCCCAGTCGTTGGCCGCCAACCGCGGCTCGACGTCCTTGTCCGCGATCGCGTCGGTGGTCTGCTGGCTCAGCGGGAAGCTCTGCGCGTACGAGACGTGGTAGGCGCGATCCTGCGTCGCGACGGCGAGCAGCACATCCGTCCGCCCGAGCTGGGACAGCTGCGCGGTGCGGTCCGCCCACGCGTCGGTCTGCGCGCCGTCGAACGAGCGCACGTAGACGACGAAGAGGTCGTAGCCCTTCTCGGCGCGCAGCTGGTCGACGGCCTGCTGCACGCGGGCCTTTCCGGCCGGGTCCAGCACGCCCGCGCGGTCGGTGACCCGGTCAGCCAGCCGGAACGGCGCGTCGGCGGCCGCGACGCCTGCGCCCGCGAGGAAGAGGAACGCGACGACGGCACAGATCGGGCCAACCAGCCGCACGAGTCGGGACACAGCGACCATCGTGCCCTCGCCGTCAGCGCCCGAGCACGTCGGCATGCCCGTTGCGGCGACACCAACTGATCACGTAGCGGGCGTGCTCGCCGCACCACCGGTACACCGTCTGCGTGGTCAACGGCAGGTCGGCGGCGTGCTCGCCGCGGGCGCGGATCAACGGGCCGAGGTACTTCTCGGCCACCTTCACCGCCGTGTTGCGTGAGACCTTCGCCGCGGCGGCCAGCGTGTCGTGGTTGGCGGCCCGACCCGCCGCGATCGCGCCCGCCATCCGCGCGGCCGTCTCCCCGCGCCGTCCGCCGCCGAACCAGTGGTGGATCGTCGGTTCGGCAGGCCGCTCCATGGCCAGGAACCGCCCCGCCGCCACCTCCCGCAGGGCAGTGGCCATCGACGGGATCCCGCCTGCCTTCGCCACCGTGCCCGCCACGCCGTCGCGGACCACGGCCTCGTCGAGGTGGTCGCGCTCGGCGTTGTGGCCCTGCAGCGCGAACAGCACGGGCGCGGGCCTGCCGAGCCGCTGCACGATGTCGAGCACGTCCAGCCCGTCGAACGCGAATTCCAGCTCGACGCGCTGCCAGGTGAGGTCCGTGAGGACGACGTCGTAGCGCAGGTTCTCGGCGATCGCGGACCGCACCGCGGCCTCGTCAACGGCGACCGTTACCAGCCCCGGCCCGAACACCTCCCGAAAGGCGGGCGCGACGATGCAACCGAGCTGCGACGCGATCAGCACGCGCACACCGGAGCCGTCCACGCCGAGGATCCTGGCCGCAACCGGGCCGACAGGCAAGATTTGGTACGTCACATATTGAATCGGGTCGATGGTGGGCCACAGCATCCTCGTTTTGGGGGGTTCGTGGGACGGCCCACCACCACATGGGTGCGGATGACCACTCCCCGCACACGCCGGATCCTGGTTGGCTATCACCCAGGGAGGGGACCCCTGACGGCGGTGGTGGGCAACATGTCCACCACCGCCGTGGTGTTCAGTACCGGAACCGCAGGCCCGAGAGCACGTCGTCGATCTCCATGACGGTCGCGGCGGCTGCGTCCGAGCGCCGCACCGCGAGGAACGCGCCAACCACCTCGGGGCCGAGCGCGTCGGCCACCCGGGAGCCCACCAGCGCCGCCTCCTGCTCGGCTTGCGTGGCGGGCAGGGCGACGATGCCACGCTCGGTCCGCTCGTCGTCGGACCATGTCCCAGGGTCCTCCTGCACGGGCGGGGGCGGCTCGAGCCCTTCGGCGATCCCGGCGGCGCCCGCGGCGAGCACGGCGGCCAGCGCGAGGTACGGGTTGGCCGACGCGTCCGACGTCTTCAGCTCGACGTTCGCGTGGTCGGCTCCGAGCAGCGGCGTGCCAGGGACGTAGCGCAGCGGCGCCTCCCGGTTCTCCACGCCCCAGAACGCGAACGCGCCCGCGAAGTAGCCCGGCCGCAGCCGGACGAGCGAGCCGAGGCTTGGCGCGGTGACGGCGGCGACGGAGGGCAGGTCGCGCAGGATCCCCGCCACGTACGAGCCGGGCCCCTCGGCCAGCAGGTTGACCCCGTCGCGCCAGACGGACGAGTGGATATGCCAGCCGTTGCCCGCCATGGCCAACGCGGGCAGCGGCGCGAACGACAGCTGCAGGCCGTGGTGGTCCGCGGCGGCGCGCAGGGTCTGGCGGGCGAGCAGCTGCCGATCGGCCGCGGTGACCGGGTCGGCCGCTTCGATCGACAGCTCCATCTGGGCGGGCCCGTACTCGGCGTGCAGCTGGCCGAGCGGGACGCCGTTGGCGGCGCAGTCGCGCAGGACGTCCGCGACGAACCCGTCGAGCGGCACCAGCGCCTGCGGGCTGTAGGCGGGCCCGGGATGCGCGGGCTCGAAGTCCCCGGACGTCACCGTGAACTCCATCTCGTAGCCGACCTTGGCCGTGATCCCCTGCTCGGCGAGCGCCACGACCTGCCGCTCCAGCACGCCGCGCTGGTCGTAAGGCCACGGGCCGCCGTCCGCGGCGATCTGGCGGCCGGGCACCCAGGCGAGCGCGGGCTGGCCCGCGAGCGGGGTGAGCGCCTCCAGCACCGGGACGAGCCGGACGTCACCGGACGGGGTGGAGAGCGGCTCGTGCGCGAACGTGATGGCGTCGTGGCTGTCGAATACGGCGAACAGCGTGGTGATCCCCACCCCGATCTCCGCCACCCGCGGAAGCGCCGCCACCGGCACCGTGCGCGAGCGCGGGATGCCGTTGTTGTCGGCCCAGTGGATCGTCACGCCCGCGACGCCGCGAGCGGCGAGGTCGTCGGCGAGCTGCTGCGCGTCGGTCATGGCGCATGTTCGTAGCAGCGATCACCCATCGAGGGGAAGGCCGATCCCGCCCCGGCTGTCCTGTAGACAACGACCACGCGACCTCCGAGACTGCTTGTGCCGACGAGTGCGGGGAGGCATCACGACGCGCAACCACGTGTGCATGCCCGGCTCCGCACAGGCGCCGGGCGACGAGTACCGCTGTGCCTGCGGTGCCCGCTGGGTCGCCGTACGGCAGCGGTGGTGGAGCCGGGGGCTGCGGTGGGAACGGGTACTGTTCGCGCTGCCCCCCGACCGGGCAGCCGCCCCTCGGAGAAACCGCCCCCAGGAGCGCGCCTGACGTGCCGACCACACGCCTCGGGACGCGGTTCGTCCTGATCGCCTCCGCCGCCGCCGTGGCACTGGCCGCGGCGGCGATCTGGATCGGCCTGAACACGACCGACGCGTCCGCATCAGTGCGGCTCGAGGCGGTCTCCCAACCCAGCCCTGCGCCCTACACGGCGCCTATTGGCAAGGACCGTGACGACGTCCTGCCGCCCGCGGACCCCGGCGGCGACCGCCGCGGCGACAGCCCCGGCCTCTACGGGTTCGCCCAGGGCGCCTGCGACCCCGCGGCGCTGGTCGCGGCCCTGCAAGCCAACGGCCGCGCAGGCGAATGGGCGCGGGCCGTTGGCCGCCCGGACGGCGATGCCGCCGCCGCGATCGCGGCCCTCACCCCGCTCGTGCTGCGCGCCGACGTGCTGGTCGACGAGCACGAGTGGAAGGGCTCGGCGGATGCGACCTACCCCGCGGTGCTCCAGGCGGGCAGCGCCGTGCTGGTCGACGAGCGCGGCCTGCCCAAGGTGCGCTGCACCAGCGGAAACCCGCTCGAACCACCCGACGACGCGCTGGGCGACGACCTCGCGGGCACACCGTGGCGCTGGTTCGCCCCGTCGGCCGTCGCGACGGTCAACCCCGCCGACCGCCCGCTCCCCGCCTTCCCGGCGATCGACCTGGAGAGCGGGGCCGCGGTCCAGATACCGGCCAGGCACTGACGAATAGGGAAGCATTCCCTGTCGTCCTTCGCGGAACGATCTCCCCACGGCGATGATCCCGCCGAGCCTCTCTGATCGGCACCATTCTCCCTAATGTTGCACTCACCTGGGGGAGGACGTCCGATGTGGACCCCGAGCTTCGCACCCGTTCCGCCGGTCTCCGTCGTCGTTCCTGCCTTCAACGAGGCCGAGAACATCGCCCTGCTGCTCCGGCAGCTCGGTGACGCGCTCCCCGAGGGCGCCGAGGTGATCGTCGTCGACGACAGCACCGACGAGACCCCGGACATCGTCCGCGCCGTGGCGCCGACCATGCCCTTCCGGGTCGTGCTGATCCACCGCGACGAGCCCACGGGGGGCCTGGGCGGCGCGGTGGTCGAGGGCCTGCGCGCGGCCGCCGCCGAGTGGGCGGTCGTCATGGACGCCGACCTGCAGCACCCGCCGCACGTCGTGCCCGAGCTGCTCGCCGCCGCCGAGGGCCCCGACGCCCTCGACCTCGTCGTCGCGACGCGGTACGCCGCAGGCGGCAGCGGCGACGGCCTCGGCAGCTCGTACCGGCACGCGGTGTCGCGCGGCGCGAAGCGGTTCGCGATGAGCCTGCTGGGTGGCCCGATCGCCCGCATGACCGACCCGCTCAGCGGCTTCTTCGCGGTGCGCCTCGCCGCCCTCGACCTGGACAAGGTCAACCCGGTCGGCTACAAGATCCTCCTCGAGCTGGCCGTCCGCTGCGCGCTCACCCGCTTCGCCGAGGTGCCGTTCAGCTTCGCCCCGCGCCACGCGGGCGAGTCGAAGTCCACCCTCCGCGAGGGCCTGCGCTTCCTGCGCCACCTGGCCATGCTGGTCATGGTCGCCACCCCGCGCCGCGCGATCCGGCCCGCCACCGCGCCGTTCGAGCCCGGCGTCGAAGGGTCGATGAACGTCCTGATCATCACGAGCGAGGCCCCGCCGATCGTGTCGGGCATCTCGCGCTGCGTCGACCGGATCACCAACGGACTGCGCGATCGCGGCCACCGCGTCGACGTGCTCTCCTCGGTGCAGATCCCGCGGCTGGTGCTCGGCGAGTACCGCTTCAGCACCCTGTTCGCCCACTGGCGTCACATCTCGCGGATGATCGCCGACTACGACGTCGTGAACCTGCACGGCCCGGTCCCGACGATGAGCGACGTCGTGCTGCTGCTCGCGGGCGCCCGCCGCAGCGTCCCGGTCGTCTACACCCACCACTCCGCGCTCTCCGTGCGCGGCGCCGAGACCCTCTCGAAGATCTACAACAGCATGCACCGCTTCCTCAGCGGCCGCGCCGACGCCATCATCACCAGCTCCGAGGCCTACGCCGACGACCAGCGTCGCCCCGACGGCCCGCCCGTCGAGACCATCCCGTGGGGCGTCGACCTGCGCCCGATGCCGCTGCGGCCGATGGCGCCCGAGCGTCCCCTGCGCGTGCTGTTCGTCGGCCAGATGCGCCCGTACAAGGGCCTGGACTGGCTGATCCCGGCCGTCGCAGGCCGCGACAACCTCGAGCTCACCCTCATCGGCGACGGCCCCGGCCGCGCGGACTACGAGCGGCTGGCAGGCGACGCCACGAACGTCACCTTCGCAGGCCGGGTCGACGACGCCGAGCTCGCCACCGCGTTCGACCGCCACGACGTCGTGGTGCTGTGCTCGGTCACCCAGGCCGAGGCGTTCGGGCTGGTCGTTCTGGAGGGCATGGCCGCGGGCTGCGTGCCGGTCGTCACCGACCTCCCTGGCGTGCGTGACCTCGCGGGCGACACCGGCATCGTCGTCCCGCTCCGCGACACCGACGCCCTGCGCGCCGCCTTCGAGGGCCTCGCCGACGACCGCGCCCGGCTGCGCTGCCTGTCGCGGCGGGCCCGCAGGCGGGCCGAGGGGCTCAGCTGGGACGCCTGCGTCGAGCGCTACGAGCTGATGTTCGCCAAGGCCGCGGACGCCCACGCAGGAGCGCGCGCCACGGTCACCCGCATCCCGACCGCGGCCCCGGTCGCGATCGCTTCGGGTCAGTAAGGGAGGTGGCCACGATGGGCATGCAGCGGGAACGTGGAATCGCGGGCGGCAGCGCCGTCCTGCTCGGCGCCGTCGCGGCGACCTCCGTCCTCAACTACGGGCTCGGCCTCGCCCTCGCGTGGCTGCTCCCCGCCGACCAGTTCGGCGTCGTCGGCACCCTGATCGCCCTGCTCCTCCTGGCCACCTCGGTGCTCGCGGCGGGCTTCCCGTGGGCGCTGGCCAGGGCCGTTGCCGCGAGCAACGGCGACACGGCCGCGACGTTCCGCGCCGCGCTGGTCGGCAACGTCGGCCTCGGCCTCATCCTCGCGGTCGCCTTCGTCGCCATCCAGCTCCCGACCGGCGCGCTCCTGCCGGGCGTCGGGCCGGTGCCCACCCTGCTCGCCGGGGTCACGATCGTGCTGCTGGCGCTGGGCTCGGTGCAGGTCGGCGCGCTGCAGGGCGCCCGCAGGATGGACGCGGTCGGCGCGACCCGCGTGCTGGAGTGCGTCGCCAAGGTCGTGCTCGTCATCGGCGCGGTGACCGTTCTGGCGCTGGGCATCGGCGGCGTCGCGCTGGCGCTGCTGGTCAGCGCGGCCGTCGCGGCCGTGTGGTCGCTCTGGTCGCTGCGCGACCAGTGGCCGGGCCGCGGACCGATCGCCGCCGCGCGCACGTTCGTCGACGCGGTGCCGCTCTCGGTCGCCACCACCGGCTTCGGCATGCTGGGCACGCTCGACGTCCTGCTGCTCGGCGCCCTCGGGCACGGCACGGGCGCCGCAGCAGCGGCCGTCGGGATCTACCAGGCCGCCGCGATCATCGGGCGCGCGCCCTTCTTCCTCGGCTCGGCCATCTCCGAGGCTGTGTTCCCACACATCGCCAGGGCCCGCACGCTCGCCGACGCCCACCGCGTCACGATGACCGCCCTGCGCTTCCTCCCGCTCGCCCTCGTCCCCGCCCAGCTCGTGCTGCTGATCGCGCCGAACTGGGCGCTGTCGATCGTGCTGCCCGCCGCCTACGCGGACGCGACCGAGCCGGTGCGGATCATCACCCTCGGCACGATCGGCCTGCTCGTCGCGGACGTGCTGCTCAAGGCGCTGCTCGCCCGCGGCTTCGGCGGCGTCGTCGCGCTGCGGGTGCCCGTCGCGGTCGGCGTCCAGCTCGCCGGGCTTGCGCTTCTCGTGCCGCCCTTCGGCGCGATCGGCGCGGCGTGGTCGTTCGCGGCGGGCACGTGGGCGATGTCCGCCCTGCTCGCCGGGGCCTACCTCAGCCGGTTCCGGCCGTCGCGGCCCCGGATCGCGCCCGCCGTCCGCTGGGTCGTGGCGCTCGCCGCGCCCGTCGGTGCCTTCCTGGCGGCCGATCACGCGGGTACCGTGCTCGGTGCCGCGCTGGTACTCCTCGGGCTCGTCGCCTACGTCGGGCTCGCCGTCCGGCTCGGGCTGGTGCCGGCGGACGTCATGGCGTTCGCGCGGCGCCGGACACAGCCCTCCGGGGACGACACTGTGGAGGCCCGGCCGTGACTCCGACGTCCCAGACGTCCCCGCCTACCGCCGCGCCCGACACCCCGGCCGCGCCCCGCACCCCTGTCGGGGGCCGCGGTCGCTCCGAGGTGGCCGTGGTGCTCGGCGGCGCGGTGGTGGCGGGCATTGCGCTGCTGACCAACATCGCCACGAGCCCCGACACCCAGTACGACGAGGTCGTCTACACCCGCGCCGCCCAGCAGGTCGCCCAGGACTGGCACCTGACGTGGTCGAACACCGCGTTCTTCGTCCACCCGCCGATGTCGTTCCTCGCGCAGGCCGCATGGCTGCGGCTGCTCGGCCTGCAGTTCGCGCCGCTGGAGCAGGCGATCGTCGCCGCCAGGGTGCTCACCGGGGCCACCATGGCCTTCTCGATTCTCCTGCTCGGGCTGCTGGCCGCCTACCTGGCGCCCGCCGCGGGCCGCACCCGCGGCCTGGTGCTCGTCGGGCTCGTCGTCGGCATCGCGGCCTTCGACCCGGTGCTGCTGCGCTACGGCAGGCTCGCGCTCATCGAGCCGCTGGCGCTCATCGCCGCGATGCTCACGCTCTGCCTGGCCATCCGGCTGCGCGACTCCAGAGCGCTGGTCTACGTGCCGGTTGTCGGCCTGGCGACGGGGCTGACGCTGCTCACCAAGGAAGTCACCGTATTCAGCCTGTTCACCCCCGTCGTGCACGCCGTGATCTGCCGGGACCGCCGCCGGACCGCCGTCACCGCGGGCGGGTTCGCATGGGGCCTGGGGCTGTGGCTGCTGTTCCCGCTGTGGGCGTTCGCGATCGGGCTGGCCCCCGATTTCGCCCGCATTCAGTTCGGGACGTTCGAGCGCCTGGTCGGCCTCATCCAGATCACCGGCTGGAACCGGCCGGGCGTTTCGTTCACGTCGGCTTTGGTGGCCCAGCTCAACGACTATGCGACGTCCTACCTGTTCCTCGCGCTCGGCGGGCTCGCCCTGCTGTGGCTCATGACCCGGACCATCTCAGGGGCCGCGCGCTGGCTCTTGGCCTGGCTCATCACCAGCTACGCGTTCGCCGCGTACCTGGTGCTGCTCGGCTCGTTGAACGAGCAGTTCTTCGTCTACATCCTGCCCACCGCGATCGTCGGCACGATCATGGCGACCGACGCGGTGTTGATCCGGCTGCGCAACGTCCGGGCCCGTGCGGTGATCGGCCTCGGGGCCGCGGCGGTGGTGCTCGCCACGTCGATCACCGGCTGGGTACGGCTCTACACCACCGACAACGCCGCGATCTTCGCCATCACCGATATGGTGCGTGACACGATGCCGAACTGCGCCGCGCTCGCGGTGACCGGCGACGCGGACCGGTTCAGCTACCTGCTGCCCGGCAACACGGTCGTGATGATCGCCACCGGCGAGGGCGCGCAAGCCCACGGCGTGCACCTGTTCGTCCTCAGCGACAAGGACGTGGCCTCAGGCTACGGCGACGCCACCGTCGAGCTGACCGACTGGGTGCGCGCGCACGGCACGCTCGTCGCGGACCACGCCACCTTCACCTACGACGGCCTGGAGGTCTGGCGCACGCCGATCGACCCCTACGCACCGCTCGCCGACACCGAGCAGATCCCGGGCGGGTCGTTCGTCATCACCGACACCAACCGGTGCGGTGGCTTCCCCGTCGTCGACCAGTTCGCAGCCGGGGTGGCCGCGCTGGGCGGCAAGCAGGTCATCGGGCCCCCCGTCTCCGGAAGCTGGCCGACGGCGTCCGGCGCCCGCGCGCAGATCTTCACCGGCGCCGTGCTCACCGCGACCGGCGACGCGCCCGCGACCGCGCTCCCGGTGGTGCCCCAGCTCGCCCGCAGCGCCGACGCCGCCTACCGGGCCGCCAACCTGCCGCCGGTCACCGGCGCCGATCCCGCCACGCTGCTGACCGACCCGGCGATCACCGCTGCCTACCTGCGCGGCGGCGACGCCGTTCAGGCTCGCGCCCGGCTCGGCGACCCGGTCGGGCCGCCGACCACCATGCCCGACGGCGCGGTCCGGCAGGCGTTCGCGGGCGGCGTGCTCGAGCACGCGACGGGCGGGGCTGCTGTGCGCCTCGCCGCGATCGGCCCGCTCGTGCGCCAGGCGAACCTGGTCACCCCGTCTGCCGCCGCAGCGAACCCGGTCGCCGCTCCGCCGCTGGCCACCGACTACGACGTCACGCAGCCGACCACCGTGCGGCCATTCGTCATCGCACTACTGGCCGGTCTCGCGCTCTACCTGGCGCTGCCGGTGCTGGCCATCGAGTTCGCCCGGCTGCTGCGCCGCCGCAACCGCTCGGGGGGCAAACGATGAGCGTCCCCGCACTGGGCCCGCTGCGCAGCCTGCCGAGGCGCAGCATCCTCATCCGCCTCGGTATCGTCGTCGCGCTGCTGGTCACAGGACTCGCCGTGCGCGCGTCGGGGGTGCTGCACTCCGACACGAGCGCCGCACTGCCCCCGCTGCCCATGGTCGCCGCCGTGGTACCCGGCGTCATCCGCTCCGCCACGCCCACCGAGTCCGACCTCGTGCAGCTGCGCGACACCTACTCGGTGCACACGATCGTCTCCGTGGGCGCGCCGAGCGTGGTGGAGCAAGCCGTGGTCCCGGCGCTCGGCATGAAGCTGGTACGCCTCGACGTCCCGCCCGGCGCCGCGCCCACCGCCAAGCAGGTCGGCGACCTGCGCGAGCTCGTCGACGCGGGCGGCGGGCGGGTCGTCATGCACGACGACACGGGCGCAGGCCCGGTCCTGGTCACCGCGGCCGCCCTCCGGCTCGCCACCGGCCTGCCGCTCGACCCCGTGCTCGCGGACCTCGGCCCGGCCGCGCAGCAACTCACCCCGGCCCAGCAGCAGGCCCTGAAGGACATCGCCGCCGCCGTCAGCGGACCGGCGGACCCCGCCAACCCCTACGCCAACCTTGCGAGGTGACCGCGATGACCCGCTCGACCCGCACCGCCGCGACGCCCGTCGTCAGCCCCGTGCCCCGCCCCGTCTGGCGGCAGGTCATGGACGCCGATCCCGACGCGGTCGCCACACAGGCCCCGGAATGGATGGACTGCCTGGCCACCCGCGGCTATACCGACCGCAGCAGGCTCTACGTGCTACCCGACGGCAGGCGGCTGGTGCTGCCGGTCGCGGCCCGCAGCGTTGGGGGGGTCGCCGTGACCGAGCAGTCCTGGCCCTACGGCTGGGCGTACGGCGGCGCACTGGTCGAGGGCGGCGACCTGGACGAGGCGACCTGCAGGCTGGTCCTCGACGACCTGGCCCGCAGCCGGTCCCTGCTGAGCTCGATCACCCCGATGCCGCTGCGCGGGGCGGTCTGGGACGCCGCCGCGGGCCCCGCCGCCACGCGCGTGCCCTACACCTCGCAGGTCGTCGACCTGGCCGACGGCTGGGACGCGCTGTGGGAGAAGAAGTTCCGCCGCCAGGCCCGCAACTCCGTGCGCAAGGCCGAGCGGTTCGACCTGGACATCCGCCGGGAGGAGGGCGCCGAGGGCCGCGGCGTGGCCATCTTCGCCGATCTCTACGCGCAGTCGGTTGACCGCTGGGCGGCGCAGCGGGGGCAGCCGCTCGGGATCGCCCGGTGGCTCGCCGCCCGCCGCAACCGACCCGGGCAGGTCGCGGCCGCCGCCCGCGCGCTGGGCGAACGGTGCGTGGTCTGGTCGGTGCTGCGCGCGGGCGAGCCGGTCGCGGTCAACGTCATCCTCGCCACGGCGAACCACGGGATCGGCTGGATGTGCGCGATGGACGACCGGCTGGCCCGCGAGACGCTGGCCACCTACCTGATCCACTCCCTGTCCCTGCGGGACGCCTGCGAGCGCGGCATCCGCTGGTTCCACATGGGCGAGTCCGACACGGGATCGGGCAGCGAGCACTTCAAGAAGTACTTCGGGGCGGTGCCGTGCGAGTACGCCGCACTGCGCTTCGAGCGGCTGCCGTTCGCCCGTGCCGAGCGCGGTGCGCGAGCCGCCTTCGCTGCGATGTCCACGGCCCAGTCCTCCCTGCGCGAGCGCCTGGCGGCCCGCAAGGCCCAGCCGTGAGCCGGGTCACGCTCTCGATCTACGACCATGTCGGCAACCCGCACTACGGCGGCGGTGGGGCGATGGTTGTCGCGCGGATCGCCCGCGAGTTGGCGGTCGAGCACTCCGTGACGGTGTATTGCGGCTCCTACCGCGGCGCTCGCCCCGGCGTCGTTGACGGCGTCCGCTACCGGTTCCTCCCCGTCGGCTGGGCCGGGCCGCGCGCAGGGCAGCTGCTGTTCCAACTGCTGCTGCCGCTGGTCGCGCTCGTGCACCGGTCCGACCTGTGGATCGAAAGCCTCACCCCGCCGGTCTCGGCGAGCCTGCTGCCGCTCACCGCCTGGCGTCCGGTGGTGGGGCTGGTGCAGATGCTGTGCGGCGCGGACATGCAGCGGCGCTACGGACTGCCGTTCGAGGCCATCGAGCGCCGCGGCCTGCGGCTGTACCGCCACTTCGTCGTGCTCAACGACGTCGACGGGGCGCTCGTGAGCGACGCCAACCCCGGCGCCTCCGTCGTGGTGATCCCCAACGGGGTCGACGTGCCGGACGAGGAGCGTGCGGACGACGCAGAGGACGACACCGGCCCCGTCCTCTTCCTCGGGCGCATCGACGTCCGGCAGAAGGGGCTGGACCTGCTGCTCGCCGCCGTCGCCGACGAGCCGACGCTCCGGCTCGACATCGCAGGCTCCGGCACAGCGGCCGAGATCAAGCGCCTGCACGAGCTGGTGCCGCCGTCCGCGACGGACCGCATCCGACTGCTCGGCCGGGTCGAGGGTGAACGCAAGGCGGATCTCCTGCGCAAGTGCCGCTTCGTCGTCATCCCCTCCCGCTACGAGACCTTCAGCATCACCGCGCTCGAGGCCCTCTCCTACGGCAAGCCCGTCGTCCACTTCGCCATCGACCGGCATTCGTGGATCGGCCCCGACGCCGGGGTCGCGGTCCCCGCCTTCGACGTCGCCGCCCTGCGTACGGCGATGCGGGCACTCTCCGACGACGGCCCGCGCCGCGCCGCGCTCGGCCGGGGCGCCCGCGCAAGGGCCCTCGACCACACCTGGACGGCCGTCATCCGGCGCTACCGGGACCTGGTCGCCGCGCTACTGGCCGTGCCACCGTCCAGGCCTCAGCGACGCAACCGGTTCCGCAGCGCCGACAGACGGTCGCGGGCGTCGTCGGGCAGCCGCGACACCACCTCGGACCGAGCCCACGCGGCCGCCGCGACCGACCCTCGCAACACCGGGCCAGTGCGCCCGGGGAACAGCAGCATGCGCACCTGCTCGCGCGTGCCGCTGGCCAGGTCGGCCTTGTACGACTCGTTGTCCCCCAACAGATCGAGCTCACGCAGCTCCGGATCCGCGAAGGCGTAATCGATCAAATGTTGGGTGAGCACGACCCCCGGCCCCAGCTTCGCGTGGTCGTCGTCCATGCCGAGCTTGAGAAACGACAGCGTCGACCCGTACTGCAGGCAGAACCCGAACCCGATCGCCTGCCCGGACAGGCGCAGGAAGACGAGCCGCAACAGGCCCTCGTCGGCCGCCCAGCGCGCGGCGGCGGCGTAGAACGCGACCGCGGTGGGCGAGGAGAGCACCGCGGAGCCCGCCGCGAGCTTCCACTCCCTGGCCTCCAGCCGCCACCCCTCGTCGAGCAGCGCGGGAAGGTCCTCCCGGCCGTCGCGGACGTCGAACTCGACGGTCCCGGCCTCGGCCATGCGGTTGCGCAGCCGCTTGAGCCCGTGCCTGCGGTTCTTCGAGAGACCGCGCTGGAACGCGGCCGGGTCGCCGGAGACGTCGATGTAGGGCGAGCGGCGCATATGTCGGACGAACACGCCTGCACCGATCCGCTGGGCCGCGACGCGCAAGGCGACGACGTCCGGGTCGGCGACGTCGACGGCCGCCAGGTCGATCACGCGCGGGCGGGCGCCCAGCAGCCGCTCGGCGAGCTCGGCCGCGGCCTCCGGGTCGGCCGTCACGGGGGTGTAGAGCGCGGTCTCCTGGTTGGTGGCCGATCGCACGCCGAACCGGCCGCCCAGCACCGGCAGGACGGCGACCAGCTCGCCGCCGCGTTCCACCGTGACCAGCCGCATCGCGTCGGTGCGTCCGAACGCCTCGGCCCACGCCCGCAGCCAGCCCGGCCGCACGAACGGCGGGGCACCGCTGGCCACCGCCAGCCGATCCCAGCGCTCGACGAGCGCGGGCGAGAGCGTCTGCAGAACCGCGCCTCGCACCACCGTGGCGACCTCCCCTTGATGGCTGCCCGACCCCGGTGGGGCGGACGATCAGCGGGAGGCTACTGGCGTGGGCGGGGAAGGACCAGAAACCGCGCGGTTCTCACCGCGCTGATCGTGGCGCTGGCCGCCGCACTGCAGCTCAGCGCCTGCACGGTGCCAGGGCGGCCCTCCGCGGCGCCGGTCGACGGGCCGACGTTCGGCACGCTGGTGTCGCGGCCCGACCGCGCCGCCGACGAGGTGCGGGCCGGGGTTTCCGCTGCGATGGTCGAGCTGGCGTGGGAGCACGCCGAGCCCGCGCCCGGCCGCTTTGACCTCGACTACCTGAAGTCGGTGCGCGGGCAGGTCGACGCGCTGCGCGCGGCGGGGCGTCCCGTCACACTGGGCCTCGGCCTGCACGCCACCCCGGGCTGGGTGCTCGCGCTGCCCGACGCCCGGTTCGTCGACCAGGACGGCAACGTCTCGACCCAGGTCAACCTCGTGTTCGCCCAGAACGCCCGCACCGCGGCCGAGGGCTACTTCGCGCAGCTGGCCACCCAGCTCGACCTCTCCACGCTCGACGCCATCCGCCTCACCTCCGGCGGCTCCCCTGAGGTCCTCTATCCCGACGCCCACTACTGGGCCTTCGACCGGCACGCCCAGACCGGCGACGGCCTCCCGCCGTCGATGCCGCCCAACCCGCTGCCCGGTTGGCGCCCCCGCACGCCCGGCCCGGACGAAGCCCAGGTCCGCAGTTGGGCGGACTGGTACGTCGGAGGGCTCGACAACGTCGTCACCTGGCAGATCGACGCGCTCGGGCACCTGGGCTTCCGCGGTCGGTACGAGATCGTCACGCCGGGACTGGGGGTGCAGCCGCGGGCTTACGACAAGCTCGTCCGCGACGGTCTCCCGCTCGGCTTGCTCGGCGCGGGCGCGGCGTGGCAGGTGTTCTACGCCGGGCTGCCGCGCAGGCCGGACGTCGTCGCCTACGTCAGCTCGGTCGCCGACGGCTCCGGCGGCGACGACGACTGCCAGCCCGGTGACGACGCGGTCCCGCTCGACGCGGCGACGCCCGGCTCGTGGTCGGCGACCCGGTGGATCGCGACGCTCGCTCGGCGGAACGGCTTCGCGGCAGCGGGGGAAAACCCGGGGTGGCACCAGTCGAGCGCGCTCGACGCGCGCTACGTTGACCTCTCCGACACGGGCATGATGGCCGCCGCCGTGCGCCAGGCCCGTTCCTGTGGGCTCGACACGTTCTATTGGGCCCACGACGCGCAGCTGTGGGACGGAACCGTGCCGTTCGCCCGCTACGCCGAACTCGTCGGCTCGAAGTAGGTCTCCGGACGCAGCGGGATCTCGCCACCGGGGAACAGCGCGTCGACCTGGGTGCCGTAGCCGCGGATCAGCCGCTCCTTTGCGGTCAGGTCGGCGTCCCACGACCATTCCTTCAAGCCGTGGCGCGCCACGTACTCCCGGTCGACGAGGGCCCCCCGGTAGTCGTAGGGGAAGTCCGAATAGCGCAGCACCGGGCGGCCGAGCAGCTCGCCGGTCCGCCGCGTGATCAGGTGATCCACGTGTGCGCCGACGCCGATCGGGGCCAGCACCACCTTGGCGTCGAGATCGGCCAGCTCCTCGGCGAGCACCCGCGGCATGGCCCGGTCGGCGCGCGCCACGCGGCCCTTCGCGATGTCGTAGCGGTAGGTCGGGTAGCGGTGAACGAGTTCGGGCACCACCCGCCCCAACCCGTCCAGACCCGCGGGCACCCGCCGCGACCGGAACAGCGCGTCGATCACGCCGTGGTGGCGCCATGTGACGCCCAGCTTGGACAGCACCTCGCCGTCCTCGGCCCGCCGTGCGGCGAACAGCCCCTCGGCTTCGGGTACCTCGCACTGCCGGAGGAACGACCGGGCCGCTCGGGTGTGCGGCGGCGGGCCTGCTGCGGTGAACAGCGTGACGACCGTGACCGGGCAGTGCTCGACCAAGGAGGTGAGCAGCGCCCCGCACGACAGCACGGCGTCGTCGAGATGCGCGGACAGCACGAGGACCGGGTCCCCGGCCGCCACCGCCGCGCTCAGAACAGCGGACCGAGAGACGTCCACAAGGCCTCCACGAGGGATTGCGGGGCGACGAGCCCGGCAGGCGTAGCGCCGACACGGTGCAGCACGACGAAGAGGATCACCGCGAGCGCGACGACGACCGCGAGGAGCGCGAGCGCGACGGCCAGCGGCCGCCCGATCGACGGGTTGCGCCAGCTCGTGTCGCCGTCGGGGACGGAGTCCTGGTCGACGACGGGTTCGGCGGCGGGCGGCGGGGAAGCGGGCGGTGGGGCGGGCGGGAGAGGCTCGGCGGCGGGCGGCCACGGGTCGGCGGGGGGAGATGGCGCGGCGAGCGGCCACGGAGCGGGCGGCGGGGCGACCGGAGGTGGGCCTGCTGCGGGTGGCCGCGGGCCGACCGGCGGGGCGACGGGGGGCGGCGCAGGCGGGGTGCGCACGAACTCGGTCATCTGCTCGCCGGGCAGTGCGAACTCGGTGAGTTGCTCGGGCTGGACGAACTCGGTGACCCCCTCGGGAGCGGGGGCGGCCGGGTTCGCCCTGCCCGCGGCAGGCGCGCCGGGACCTTGCCGGGCAGGCGGAGCGCCGCCCCGTGACCCGGCGGCGGGCGGCGCGGACGCCGAGCCGGGCCGCCGGACCGGCGATGGGCCGGGGCGCGGCCTCGCCACCGGGGCGGGCGGGCCTGCCTGCGGAGACGCGGGCGCAGGTGAGCGGGCATCCGACGGGGCCTGCTGGCCCTCGGGCAATCGGACCTGCGGATTCGTGTGCGCGGACGAACGGGCAGGCGACGCGGCGGCGCCAGGCGCCCCCGCGGACGGTGAGGCCTGCGCGGAGTTGGGCGCGGGGACGGGCGAGCGGCCCGGCGACGATGCGTGCGGGCGTCCGGACGGCGATCGACCCGCGGCGTCGTCCCCGCGCAGCGGATCCGACCCCCTCGGATCCGACGGCGAGCCCGAGGGGCTCGGGACCGTGAGTGGTCGCACCGGTGCGGGACCGGGCGTCCCGGCGCCCGCCCGTTTGCTGGCGAGCTGCGCCGCGCCCCACGCCACCGCCCCTGCCGGCGCGTGCTCGATGCGGACGCCGGGCCCGATCGCCTCCCGTATCAACGATGTGACCAGCGGAATCCGCGCAGAACCGCCGGTGAGGACGAGCACGCCGGGACGCTCGCCTGCGGCGTCAAGCACCCGCCGCAGCGCCGCGACGGTGTCCGCGATGGGACGCCGGAAGAGCGCGTCGATCTCCCCGCGGTGCAGCCGGATCCGGCGCGTGCCCGACGGCAGCGGCAAGATCACCTCGGCGACGCCCTCGGTCGAGAGCGTCTCCTTCGCCGTCGCGCACGCGGCCAGCACCCGATCGCGGGTGCGCGCGCCGTCCCGGGTGCGCGGGTCCCACCGGCTCAGCGCGCCGCTGAGGCGGGTGTCCAGGTGCTCGCGCACCAGCTCGTCCAGCTCGACGCCACCGAGGTGCGGGACGCCGTCGGGCGGCCCGACGAGCTCGACTCCCTGCGCGTCGGCCCGTAGAACGGCGGTCTCGACCGCGCCGCCGCCGAAGTCGTAGACCGCGAATCGGCCACCGGGGCGCCCCGCTCCGGCGAACCAGGTGCCGCAGGCGAGTGGGGCCGTGGTCGTCGTCGCGTCCGGTCGGCCTGCCCTGCCTGCCGCCGCCGCCAGCAGGTCCCGTCCGCGTGGACCCAGCGCAGCGGGACGGGTCAGCACGACGTGCTCGGGCGGTGCGCCGCGCAGCGTCGTCACGCGGTCAAGGACGTCCCACAGCACTGTGCTCAGCAGGTCGGTGACCTCGCACGTGCGCTCACCGAGCTGGATCGGCGCCGGGTTGTCCAGCCGCCTGCAGAGCAGCCGGGCGGTCCAGGTGGGCTCCAGATCGGTGGCCCGCACGGCGTCGTCGCCGGTGAGGATCGTGCCGTCGGGCGTGACGTGCACGAGGGCGGGCATGCGCGGCGACTGGCGTCCGAGACCGACGGTCTCGACACCGGAGCTGTCGGCCACCGCGGCGGTGACCGCAAAATTCCCGATGTCGACCCCGAGGCAATAGCGCACGAGACCTCCTGTCGACGGAGGCCGATGCTACCGGTCTTCGGGCACCGCCGACGTGATCCGTACGGACGGCTCAGCCCCGATGGCGATGTGCGTCCACCACGCGCCGAGGGCGCCTTCGCTGTGAACGCTATCGTGTCCGAACATGAAGACGATCGTGACCGGTGGGGCCGGATTCATCGGGTCGCACCTCGTCGACGAGCTCGTACACGAAGGAGCCGACGTCCTCGTCGTCGACAATCTGAGCCGCGGTTCGAAGCACAATCTGGCCGATGCGCAGACCCGAGGAACGATCCTCGCCGAGATCGACGTGCGCGATGAGCAGGCCGTCACCGCCGCCTTTACCGAATTCCGTCCCGAGGTCGTCTTCCATCTCGCGGCGCAGATCGATGTGCGAGCCTCCATGGCGCAGCCGGGCTTCGACGCAAGCGTGAACATCCTCGGATCCATCAACGTCTTTGCCGCGGCTTGCGCGTCCGGCGCTCGACGTGTTGTCAATACGTCGACCGGCGGGGCGATCTACGGAGAATCTCGGGTATTGCCGACCCCGGAGACGGAGACGGTCGCGCCGCTCTCCGCGTACGGGCTGAGCAAGTGGGCGGCCGAGGAGTACGGAAAGTGGTTCGCGGCGGCCAACGAGATCGAGATCGTCACCCTCCGCTACGGGAACGTGTACGGCCCTCGCCAGGATCCCACGGGGGATGCGGGGGTGATCGCCAAGTTCTGCCAACGCCAACTCGATGGGCAGCGACCTGTCGTGTACGGCGACGGCGAGCAGACCCGTGACTACGTCTACGTGCGGGACATCGTGGCGGCCAACATCGCGGCCGCGCGCGCGGGCACGCTCGGCCACACGACCTACAACGTCGGTTCGGGGCGGGAGATCAGCGTCCTGGCACTGATCGACGCGCTCGCAGGCGTCGCCGATGCCGCCACCGGCTCGTTCCTCGCTGAGTTCGAGCCTGCCCGGCAGGGCGAGGTGCAACGCAGTTGCCTCGACGTGCGGCGGGCTCGTGACGAACTCGGGATCGGCGAGCCGACCCCGCTCCTCGATGGCGTGCGTTCGACCTACCAGTGGGTACGCTCGCGCAGCAACGCGTAGCGGCCTACGCCGTGTGCCGAAGCGGCGGACAGGCGCCCGCTCGCCCGCCACCGGCCAGGTCAGCTGGCGGTGAGCAGCCGCTGCATCAGCTCGATCGCGGCCTGCTGGGCGTCGGAGATGCTCTGCGCCTCAGCATCCCTCCCGGTCGCGGCCGTCGGTGAGCCCGTTCTTGGCCATGGTGAGCGCGCCCTGGTGATGCGTGATCATCATCTGCAGGAAGGCGTGGTCGAACGCGGGCCCGGTGGCCGACTCGAGCTGGGTCATCTCGTCGTCGCTCATCATGCCGGGGGCGGCGGCTGCCAGAGCTCCGCGACCGTTCATGCCACCGTTCATGCCCGGCATGCCGCCCATCGGCGCCGCGGTGGCCGCGGCGGGCTGGTCCCACTCCGCCAGCATGTTCTCCAGCTGCGCGATCTCGGGGATCTGCTCGGCCGAGATCTGGCCCCAAGCGTGCAGCAGGGGCACCTTCCTCCGACTGAGTGGCAGGAAGGTGCCCCTGCTGCGATTCGGGGCGCGCGCGGACGACGGGTGGCCTCGGGTTAGGAATGTGCGAGATCGGCGAAGCGGCTGTAGTGCAGCTGGTGGGCGACCGTGATGGTGCTGGTGGGGCCGTTGCGGTGTTTGGCGAGGATGAGGTCGGCCTCGCCCGCCCGCGGGTCGTCGCGCTCGAAGGCGTCGGGCCGATGCAAGAGGATCACCATGTCCGCGTCCTGTTCGATCGATCCCGACTCGCGCAGGTCCGACAGCATCGGCCGCTTGTCGGTGCGCTGCTCCGGCCCGCGGTTGAGCTGGCTGATCGCCACCACCGGCACCTCCAGCTCCTTGGCCAGGAGCTTGATCTGCCGGGAGAACTCCGACACCTCCTGCTGGCGCGACTCGACCTTGCGGCCCGACGTCATGAGCTGCAGGTAGTCGAGGATGATCAGCTTGAGGTCGTTGCGCTGTTTGAGCCGCCGCGCCTTGGCGCGGATCTCCATCAGCGTGAGGTTGGGCGAGTCGTCGACGAACAGCGGCGCTTCGGAGATCTCGCTCATCCGCCGGGCCATGCGCGTCCAGTCGTCGTCGGACATGCGACCAGCGCGCATGTCGGCCAGCCGGATGCGCGCCTCGGCCGACAGGAGCCGCATGACGATCTCGGACTTGCTCATTTCCAGCGAGAACACGGCGCTGGTGAGGCCGTGCTTGACCGAGCACGAGCGCGCGAAATCCAGTCCGAGCGTGGATTTCCCCAACCCGGGCCGGGCCGCTACGACGATCATCTGGCCGGGGTGCAGCCCGTTGGTGGCGGCATCGAGGTCGGTGAAGCCGGTGGGCACGCCGAGGGCGACGCCGCCGCGGGAGGCGATGGCGTCGATCTCGTCCATCGTGGGCTGCAGCAGCTCTTCGAGGGCGACGTAATCCTCGCTCGTGGAGCGCTCGGTGACCTCGTAGATGGCGGCCTGGGCGCGGTCGACCACGTCGGTGACCTCGGCGCCCTGATCGCCGTGGTAGCCCAGCTGCACGATCCGGGTGCCCGCCTCGACCAGCCTGCGCAGGATCGCCTTCTCGGCGACGATCTCGGCGTAGTAGGCGGCGTTGGCCGCAGTGGGCACGGTGGCGATCAACGTGTGCAGGTAGGGCGCGCCGCCGAGCCGGATGAGGTCGCCGCGGCGCTGCAGCTCGGCCGACACGGTGACGGCATCGGCGGGCTCGCCGCGGCCGTAGAGATCGAGGATGCAGTCGTAGACGGTCTGGTGGGCGGGGCGGTAGAAATCGTCGGGCCGCAGCACCTCGACGACGTCGGCGATCGCGTCCTTGCTCAGCAGCATGCCGCCGAGCACCGACTGCTCGGCCGTGAGGTCCTGCGGGGGCTGCCGGTCGAACGTGGCCGACTCGGCACCTTCGCCGGGACGGATGACACGCGGACGCCCCTGCTCCGACCCGCGAAGGTCAGGCTGTGCCATACGCAGCGTCACCCCCCACTCCCAGTATATCGAACACCAGTTCGATCCGCGCGTTTCCCCCGGCGCGGCCCCGGGACGCGACCCGGCGAGCGACGGACGCCCGACGGGCGGGCTCCTCGCACCTTTCGCGGGACGTTAGGGACAGTGGTTGAGCCGTGTCCAACTTGGCTGTGCAAAGCCTGTGCACCGCCCTGTTGAGCACCGACGGAGGGCGCGGGACGGACCTGTGGAAGAGATGGGGACAACTGCTTGATTTATGGAGTTTTCGCTGCTCATCGGCTGTGTGATGATTGTGGACAACATTGGGGAGCGACACGCCGGAGGCCCCGGTTCCTCGGCGTGTCGCGGTCACGGGAAACGCGCTCCACCCGCCGCGCCTGAGCGGTCACTTGCCGTTCGTTATGCGACCGTGCGCAACTTTCGTCCGCACCGCTCCGCGCGGCCATCGAGCGGCAGGCCCTCGCCGCTTCGCTCCATGTCTCGTCACGCTGTGTAGCTGATCCGGCAAGGCAAAAGGCGGGACACGCTATGCGCGTCCCGCCCTTTCCGGCGACCCGGGTTGGCTCAGCTCGCGACGACCGCGATCTCCACCTGGGTGGTGACCTCCGGGTGCAACCGCACGGTGACCGGGTGCGTGCCAACCGACTTGATCTGGCTGGACACCTCGACGGCCCGCTTGTCGAGCGTCGGCCCGCCCGCGGCACGCACGGCGTCGACGATGTCGCCCGCCGTGATCGAACCGAAGAGACGGCCGGAGTCGCCCGCCGCCTTGGCCTTCACCGTGACGGTGAGCTTGCCGAGATCGCCCGCGACCTCCTTGGCGTGATCGAGGTCGCGGATCTGCCGCGCCCGCTGGGCGCGCCTGATCGTCTCGACCTGCTTCTCGGCGCCACGGGTGGCGACGATGGCCAGCTTGCGCGGCAGCAGGAAGTTGCGGCCGTAGCCGTCCTTGACCTCGACGATGTCGCCGGGCGCGCCCAGGTTGGGCACGTCGGCCGTGAGGATGATCTTCACTGACCGTCCTCCTATCGTGCGGTCGAGGTGTAGGGCAGCAGGGCGACCTCGCGGGAGTTCTTCACCGCGATCGCGATGTCGCGCTGGTGCTGACGGCAGTTGCCGGTGACCCGGCGCGCCCGGATCTTGCCGCGGTCGGAGATGAACTTCCGCAGCAGGCCGGTGTCCTTGTAGTCGATGTCCTGGGCCTTGTCCTTGCAGAACGCGCACACCTTCTTCTTCGGCTTGCGCAGGACGGGCTTTGCCATTTCTCAGTGCTCCTGAAGTGGGAAAGATCTAGAACGGGGGCTCGTCGTCGGCGGCGGGGCCGCTCCCGGCGGGCGGGGCTGAGCCCCACGGGTCGTCGGACGGCGCTTGGGAGCTGCCGCCCCCACCGCCCGAGCTGCCGCCGAAACCGCCGCCACCGCCACCGAAGCCGCCCTCGGAGCTACGGCTCACGCGGTTGACCTTCGCGGTGGCGTACTTCAGCGACGGGCCGACCTCGTCGACCTCGAGCTCGACGACGGTGCGCTTCTCGCCTTCGCGCGTCTCGTACGAGCGCTGCTTGAGCCTGCCGGACACCATCACCCGCATGCCGCGGGTGAGCGTCTCGGCCACGTTCTCGGCCGCCTGGCGCCACACGTTGCAGCGCATGAACAGCGCCTCGCCGTCCTTCCACTCGCCGGACTGGCGGTCGAAGTTGCGGGGCGTGGAGGCGACGGTGAAGTTGGCGACCGCGGCCCCCGACGGGGTGAACCGCAGCTCGGGGTCGGCGGTGAGGTTGCCGACGACGGTGATGACGGTCTCGCCTGCCATCGCGGCCTCAGCTCGCGGCGGCGGCAGCAGGGGGGCGCTTCGGCTCGCGCCGGAGCACCTTGGTGCGCAGCACGGACTCGTTGAGCCCCAGCTGGCGATCGAGCTCCGTGACCGTGGCGGGCTCGCACGCGACCTCGAGCACCGCGTAGATGCCCTCGGCGTGCTTGGCGATCTCGTAGGCGAGACGGCGCTTGCCCCACACCTCGATCTTCTCGACACTGCCGCCATCGGTGCGGATGACGTTGAGGAAGGTTTCCAGCGACGGCTGCACGGTGCGCTCGTCGAGGCTGGGGTCGAGGATGACCATAAGCTCGTAATGACGCATGAGAACCACTCACCTCCTATGGACTGAGACGGCCACGGACGATCCGTGACAGGAGGTTCTCACCGCACCCCGACAAAATCGGCGATCCGGGGCCGCCGTGGCGGAGGTGCGACCTACGAGGCTACCAGCGGGTCGGAACGCCGATGACGGCCGGTGCCATCCCGGGCCGCAGGCACGGCGAGTTAAGAGAAGCGGGCCACCGAGCGCCGGGACTGTCGGGGGTCGCCATTACGCTGCACCCATGCTCATCGGGGCCCACGTGCGCGAGGACGACCCGATCGTCTCCGCCGCCGAGCGCGGCGCCGAGATCGTCCAGATGTTCCTCGCCGATCCGCAGGGGTGGAAGAAGCCGCCCGCGCACCCCCAGGCCGAGGCGCTGCGAGCGGGCGATCTGGCGGTCGTCGTGCACTCGCCGTACGTGGTGAACCTCGCGTCGCTCAACAACCGCATCCGCATCCCGTCGCGCAAGCTCGTCACCCAACACGCCGAGGGTGCCGCGGAGGTCGGGGCGATCGGGCTGGTCGTGCACGGCGGGCACGTCACGCAGGGCGACGACGAGGCGACCGGCGTCGACAACTGGCGCAAGTTCCTCTCGCGGCAGAAGGACGAGGGCGGGTTCGCCGTGCCGATCCTCATCGAGAACACCGCGGGCGGCGATCACGCGATGGCGCGGCGGTTCGATGCGCTGGCCCGGCTGTGGGATGCGGTTGGCGAGTTCGGCGTGGGCTTCTGCCTCGACACCTGCCACGCGTTCTCGGCGGGCGAGGAGCTCGCCGACGCGGTGGAACGGGCCCGCGCGATCACCGGCCGCATCGATCTCGTGCACCTCAACGACTCCCGCGACGAGTTCGGCTCGGCGCGCGATCGGCACGCCAACATCGGCGAAGGCACCATCGATCCCGATCAGCTCGCCGCCGTGTGCGCCGCCGCGGGCGCGCCCGTGGTCGTCGAGACCCCCGCCGAAGGCCAGGCCGCCGACATCGCCTTCCTCCGCGAACGGCTCACGGGCGGCGCCGTCGCGGCGGGCAAGGGTTCTCCCGGGCCTCGCCGTGACCCGTAGCGACGTGCGGCACACGGGCCGAGCGCGCGACGACACCGCCGTCGACGCCGCTCGACGACGAGGCCGCTGACGAGGCCGCCGGGAATGCAGGCGACCGCTCGGACGGCGCACAGGCGGCCGTGGTGCTCGACGCCCCAGCCGCGACCGGCAGCGCGGCCCGGCGGGCCACGGTGGATGGTGCGGGCGCCCGCTTGGCGGCGGTCGACCCTCGGCGGATGTCGACGCGTGCCGTCGCGGCCGTGGTCGTGCTCCTCACCGCGGTGATGCTGGTGGTGTCCTACGCGAACAAGGCCCGCTGCGTCGGCCCGACCTTCGACGACAGGGGCCGCACCACGCCCGATTACGACATCCGCATCGACCGCGACCTCTGCTACTCCGACATCCAGTACCTCTGGCTCGACCGCGACATCGACAAGCACGTCTTCCCCTACGTCCACGGCGGCATCACCCCGCCGCCGGACAGCAAGCTCACCGGGGGCGCGGTCGAATACCCTGTCCTCACCGGCCTGCTCATGTGGGCGGGGGCGTTCTTCGCCCACAACGACGGCGAGTTCCTGCTCTACTCGGCGCTGTTGATGGCCCCGTTCGGCCTCCTCACCGGCTGGATGCTCGGTCGGCTGGCGCGGTGGCGCGCGCTCGTGTGGGCGCTGGGCCCACCGCTGTACCTCTACGCCTTCCACAACTGGGACCTGCCCGTCGTGGCCTGTGCCGTGGCCGCGGTCTACATGATGCACGGCTGGCGCACCCCGCATTCCGTGCGCTGGCGGGCCACGCTGGCCGCCGTCCTGCTCGGGGTCGGCTTCGCGTTCAAGCTCTACCCTGGCGCGTTCGTCGCCCCGCTCATGCTCTACGTGCTCACCGCCGCCCGGCCCGGCCGCCGCGACTGGTGGGGCGCCGCGCAGGTCGCGCTCGCTGCCACCGCCACGGTCGTCCTGATCAACGCGCCGTTCGCGCTCACGGGTTACGACGGGTGGCGCGCCTCGTTCACCTTCCAGGAGCTCCGCAAGGTCGATCTCACCACCAACTCGATCTGGTTCTGGGGCTTCCGCCCCGACTCCGAACCCACCAACGAGGCGTTCCAACGGTGGGTGAGCTGGCTGTCGCCCACGCTCGTGCTCACCTCGTTCGCGGTGGCGCTGGCCGTCGGCTGGTGGCGGTGGCGGCGGAGCGGCAGCTATCCGTGGATCGCCGTCAGCGCCGCGATGCTGTGCGGCTTCCTGCTGCTGCACAAGGTCCACTCACCGCAGTACACGCTGTGGCTGGTGCCGTTCTTCGTGCTGCTCGCGGTGCCGTGGCGATGGGTGCTGGCCTACATGGTCGTCGACATCTGCATGGACATCGGCGTGTTCCGCTGGTTCTACGCGATGAAGCTGCACGGCAACGACATCGGCGGCAACGTGTCCGCGGGGCTCGCGGGCCAGCTCGTCGCGATCGGTGTCTGGGGGCGGGCCGTGCTGCTCGCCGTGCTGTTCGTCGTCGTGTTGGCAGGCCGCGACCGGTTGGCCGCGCAGGGCTCCCCTGGCGTCCCGGCCGCAACGACGTCGGACGCCCTCCCGGCGGCCTGAAACGCCCGACTCACCGCCAGGCGAACACCGGCTGCTCCAGGTGCGCGACCCGGGTGGGCCGCCCGTGCAGCACGACCTCGCCGAACTGGTGCAGCATCGCGGCGGTGGGCGCGGCAGCGACCCGCTCTCGCTCGACCGTCACGCGGGGACCCGCACCGGATCCGGCGTCGCGACCGGCCAGTCCGGGTCGTCCTCGACGTCCAGTGCCCGCACGGGATCGGTCTCCGGCTGAATAATCGTCCGGACGACCAAAACGGCGAGCAGCACCACGACGGCGTCGCGCACCACGGCCGCGCCGAGGAACCAGTCCGGCGGCAGGCCCTTGTTCGCGGGCGTGAGGTAGTAGTACATGCGCGGCGCCCAGAGCAACGCGTCGACGGTCATCCAGGCCAGCACGAGCCGCCACCGCGGCAGCGCGAGCACGGCCAGCGGCACGAGCCACAGCGAGTACTGCGGGCTCCACACCTTGTTGACCAGCAGGAACCCCGCCACCAGCAGGAACGCCAACGACGCGAGCCGCGGCGGGCGGGGCGCGCGGAAGCCCAGCGCGACCACCCCCGCGAACACCAGCAGCGTCAGCCCGGCCACCACGGCGTTGAGCACGACGGGGGTCTGCCCGTCGGCGAGCGGCCCGTCGAAACCCGGCCAGCCGGTGAAGTAGCCGACGACGAAGTACAGCGAGTCCGGGTCGGCGGGCCGTTCCTGGTTGAGCCGGAAGAACTCCCACCACCCCACCGGCCAGGCCAGCGCGACGGGCAGGTTCACCGCGATCCACGTCAGCACCGCGCCCACCGCGGCCGGGACGGCCACGCCGAGCTGCCGCCGTCGCAGCCCGAGGACCACGATCGGCAGCAGCAGGAGCAGCGGGTAGAACTTGAACGCCCCGCCGATGCCGAGCACCACCCCCGCGAGCCACGGCCTGCCGCGGGCCAGCGCGAGCATGCCGCCGGTGGCGCACGCGACGGCGATCGCGTCGTAGTTGGTGAAGACGTGCACAACCACCAACGGGGAGAGCGCGACGAGCGCGGTGTCCCACGGCCGCACCCGGCGAAGGCCGTGCACGCAGCGGACGACGACGATCCACGCGATCGCAAGGAACACCGCCGTGATGTCGAAGTAGACGACGACGGGCAGCCCCGCGGGCAGCGGAAGTCGCGTGGCGAGCCACAGGTAGGCGTCGGTGAGCCGGGCGTTCGTGTACTGGAAGAACCCGGTGAGCACCGGATACTCCATGTAGCGCACCCGCTCCTGCGGGGTGCCTTCGTTCTCGTACCACGGGTCGCGGTAGGGCACGTTGCCTGCGGACAGCCCCTCGATGCCGTACAGCGGGACGGTGTCCGAGTAGCACATCGCGACGTACTGGCGGTTGTTGCGCCAGTCCAACGCGGGGCCCGCCGATGTGGGGTACGACTGCAGGCAGGGCGCCTTGAACAGCCAGCCCGCGGCGAGTGTGATCACGGCGAGCAGCAGCAGCACCCGCAGTGGCGTCCAGAAGATGCTGCGCCCGACCAGCGCGTGCCGACCGAGCGGACCGCCCACCGGCCTGCTCGCTGCCACCGCGAGCGGCTCGGTCCAGGTCGGGACGACCCGCTCGCCCGCCGGGCGGCTCACCCGACGACGGCGGGCTGCGCGCGGCCGATCGTGGGGAGGTCGCTCGGCGGGATCAGAAACGCGTTGTCGCCGTTGTCGTGCTTCTTTTTCTTCTTCTTGTCGCCGTTGTTGTCGCCGCTGTTGTCGCCGTTGTTGTTGTCGTTGTTGCCGTCGGGGGACGGCGTCGCGGTGGTGGACGACCCGTCGTAGCTCGACCCGCCACCGCTGTTGGCGTAGGCGGCGGTGCCCATCGGCTCGTAGGGCGAGAAGTCTTCGTCGGGGGTGCCCTTGAGCGCGGCGTTCATGAACGCCTCCCAGATCGGCCCCGGCAGCGTGCGGCCGTAGACGACGGCGCCGGAGCGGGTGCGGATCGGGTCGCTCTTGTCGCTGCCGACCCACACCGCGGTGGACAGCGACGGGGTGTAGCCGACCGTCCAGGCGTCGCGGTTGTCGCGCGTCTCGCCGAGCTGGTTGGTGCCCGTCTTGGCCGCAGCGGTGCGGCCACCCGCGAGCGCGAAGCCGGAGGTGCCCGGCACGTCGAGCATCGACTCGGTGACGTTGCGCGCCAACTGCTGGGGGAACACCGACTGCTGGCCGACCGGGGTGGTGCCGCGGTCGAGCAGGATCCGCCCGTCGGCGGCGGTGACCTTCTGCACGATGTGCGGGTCGAACCGTTGGCCGTCGGCGGCGAAGGTGCCGTACGCCGCCGCCATGTCGACGACGTGCACGGGCTTGTCCCCGAGCGAGATGCCGCCGCTGGGGTCGGGCAGCAGGTTGTCGGGGATGCCCGCGGCGTGCGCGATCTGCGCGACGTTCTGTGGCCCGTACTGCACGGCGATCTGGTAGAAGACCGTGTTCGTCGACTTGGTCATGGCGGACATGACCGTGCACTCGTCGCAGCTGTCGCCGTCGGAGTTGGCCACCTTCGTGCCTGCGATGACCATCGGCGACGTGCCCGCGTATTGGGTGCCCAACCCGAATTGCTTGTCGGACTGCAACGCCGCCGCCACGACGAACGGCTTGAACGTCGATCCCGGCGGTCGGGTGACCGCGTCGCCCGCGTAGTCGATGCCGGGGCCGTTGGAGCCGCCGAAGTAGGCCTGGATGGCGCCGTTGCGCGGATCGACGGCGACGAGCGCCGTGCGCAGGTTGGTGGGCTGCGTCTTCATCACCTTGGCGACGGCGTCGACGGCGGCCTTCTGCCGGTTCGCGTCGATCGTTGTGGTGACGGTGAGGCCGCCGGTGTCGATCTCTTCCTGGGAGATGCCGTTGGCCCGCAGCTCGGCCTGGGCGCGCTCGAAGATGTGGTAGCGGTCGTCGGCGGGCACGCCCGCCCCGATCGGTGCGGCGGCGCGCACCTCGGGGAACTTCTGCGCGGTCCGCTCGGCGGCCGGGAGGAAGCCCGCCGCCTGCATCTGGTCGAGCGTGTACGTCCACCGGATCGTGACGCCTGTCGGGTTCTTCATCGGGTCGAGCGCCGACGGCGACTGGATCATCCCGGCGAGCATCGCACCCTGGCTGATCGTCAGTTGGCCGACATCCTCGCCGAAGTAGGCCTGCGCCGCGGCCTGGATGCCGTAGGCGCCGCGTCCGAAGTAGACGGTGTTGAGGTAGTTCTCGAGGATCTGGTCCTTCGTCTGCTCCTTGGAGATCTTGATCGAGAGGATGATCTCCTTGTACTTGCGCCACAGCGAGGCCTGGTCCTGGCCGGTGGAGACCTTCACGTACTGCTGCGTGATCGTCGAGCCGCCGCCAACGCCCCCGGTGACCTGGTTGTAGACCGCGCGGGCGATGCCGACCGGGTCGAAGCCGGGGTTGGAGTAGAACGAGCGGTCCTCCGCGGCCAGCACCGCCTGGCGGACGTGCGCGGGCACCTTGTCGATCGTGACGATGTTGCGGTTGATGTTGTTGTCGTTGCTGTCCTTGGGCCGGACGACGGCGATCGGCTCGCCGCCCGCGAACGCGTAGGTGGCGGTCTGGACGATCCCCTCGTCACCGATCGCGGGCACCTTGAAGATCATCCAGCCGACCACGAAGGCCAGCAACGGCAGCAGCACGAGAACACCGAGCACGCCGAGCGTCCAGTTGCGCACCCGGTGGCGGCGCTTCGGCTGCTTCGGCGGCCTGGCCGGACGACCGGCGTGCGGCGACGGGGGTGGGGGACCGACCGGCGGAGGCCCCTGGCGTCGGATCGTGGGCGAGACGCTGTGGGGAGCCCTGTAGCCGGGTGCGGCGGACCGGGGGTGTTGCCCAACGGTCATCGCGCTCCTCCTGGCGGTTGTGCGTGGGGTGCAGCCTGCCACGTCGGTGGGGGCCGACGTGGGCCGGTCACTCGGCAGCGGTGCGTCGCCTGCGGCGGGCGGGCGCGCTGCCGGTGCCCATGACGTAGGAGAGCACCAGGTGGTTCCAACTGCAGGTACGGCACACCTCCACGACGTACACGGAGAAATCGCGGTGGAGGTTCGCCATCGCCTCTATCTCCTGTGCAGCGCGCGCGGAGCCCGCAGCGTTACCGAGGCTCTCGCCGAACACCCACGACACGTGCGTCAGCTGCTCCTTGCGGCAGACAGGGCACGTGACGTCGCTGGGGTCGCCATGGAAACGGGCCGCCTGCAGCAGGTAGGGGCTGGCGTCGCAGACCTCGGCGACGGGGACCCGGCCTGCGTGCACGTCCGCGAGCAGCGCCCGCCGCTGCAAGGCGTAGTCGACCATCTGCCGCTGGCTGCGCACCCGGCCAGGGTACGCGGCGGGGCACCGGCACCAACCGTCACCGGGTTGCGGCGAGGTTCGTCGCCGTGCGTAGATGTATCGGAGCGATATAATTACCGGGTACATCGCCGTTGCGGACGGAGGGTCGGCCGTGCTGGAGCTCGCGCTGCTCGGCCTGCTGCGCGAGGCCCCCGTCCACGGCTACGAACTGCGCAAACAACTCGCGCTGCGGCTCGGCGGGCTGCGCGCTTACTCCTATGGATCGCTGTACCCCGCCCTGCGACGGCTCACGCGCGCAGGCCTCATCGTCGAGGAGTCCGCGCCGCGCGCCAAGCGGGCCCGGAAGGTGTACCGGATCACCGCCGAGGGCAAGGAGCGGCTCGACGAGCTGCTCGCCGAAGCGGGCCCGCACGCGTGGGACGACGAGGGCTTCGGCATCCACCTGGCGTTCTTCGGGAGCACCCCCACCGAGACGCGCATGCGGATCCTCGAAGGCCGTCGCCGTGCCGTCGAGGAGCGGCGGGAGGGCATGCGTTCCGCGCTGGCCAAGGCGGGCGAGCAGATCGACCGCTACACGAGACAGCTGCAGCAGCTCGGGCTCGACACCTGTGAGCGCGAGGTGCGGTGGCTCAACGAGCTGATCGAGAACGAGAAGAAGGAGACCGGACCATGACCGAGGTACGGGTGGCCGTCGTGGGCGTTGGCAACTGCGCCGCGTCACTGGTCCAGGGCGTCCACTTCTACGCAGACGCCGATCCGGCCACGCGCGTGCCGGGGTTGATGCACGTCGACTTCGGCGGCTACCACGTGCGCGACATCCGGTTCGTCGCCGCCTTCGACGTCGACGCCAAGAAGGTCGGCCGCGACCTCTCCGAGGCGATCCACGCCAGCGAGAACAACACCATCAAGATCGCCGACGTGCCGCCGTTGGACGTGCCGGTGCTGCGCGGGCACACGCTCGACGGGCTCGGCCGCTTCTACCGCGAGACGATCACCGAGTCGGACGAGGAGCCGGTGGACGTCGCGGCCGTGCTCCGCGACACCCGCGCCGACGTGCTCGTGTCCTACCTCCCCGTGGGCAGCGAGGCGGCCGACCGGTTCTACGCGCAGGCCGCGCTCGACGCCGGTGTGGCGTTCGTCAACGCGCTCCCGGTGTTCATCGCGTCGGATCCGGTGTGGGCGGAGAAGTTCCGCGTGGCAGGCGTGCCGATCATCGGCGACGACATCAAGAGCCAGGTCGGCGCCACCATCACGCACCGTGTCCTGGCCAAGCTCTTCGAGGACCGCGGCGTGCAGCTCGACCGCACGATGCAGCTCAACGTGGGGGGGAACATGGACTTCCTCAACATGAAGGAGCTCGAGCGGCTGGAGTCGAAGAAGGTCTCCAAGACGCAGTCGGTCACGTCGCAGGTCGACCGCGACCTCGGCCGCGACAACGTGCACATCGGCCCGTCGGACTTCGTGGCCTGGCTCGACGACCGCAAGTGGGCCTACGTGCGGTTGGAAGGGCGGGCGTTCGGCGACGTGCCGCTCAACCTTGAGTACAAGCTCGAGGTCTGGGACTCGCCCAACTCCGCCGGGATCATCATCGACGCCGTGCGCGCCGCGAAGCTCGCGCTCGACCGCGGCATCGGCGGTCCGATCCTCTCGGCGTCGAGCTACTTCATGAAAAGCCCGCCGGAGCAGTACCCCGACGACGTCGCCCGCGATGCCGTAGAAGCGTTCATCAGAGGCGAGATTTCGTAATATTTCCGGATCCCAATCATTTCGTCATTACGGACAGTTTCGCGAGGTCGTTGCCGCTGGTAGACCGGGCGCAGTGCACAATGTGGACCGTTTGGAGCAGTCAGGTGATGTTGCTCACCACGGGCTGTGTTCGGCGTCATTTGTAAATCGTCGAAATCGGTTCGTAATCTGCTCGGCGGCCTTGCAGGCCGTCGTCCAATCGGGACGGCGGATGTGAGGTCACCGCCGGGCGCCCACGTTTCGGGCAGGCGGTGCGCACCTCGAGGACATCCGTGCCCGCTCCGACCCCGTCCCTGGCAAGCCGCGCCGCCGTCGTCGCAACCGGAACCACCGCCGCCGCGCTCCTCGCGTTGCTGCCCGCCGCCCCGCCCGTCCCGGTGCCCGCGGCGGCGGTCTCGGCGTGGGCGGCGGTCGGCGACGCGGTCGGGGGTGACCCGACGATCGCGGACGGCCCCGCAGGCGCGGTGGGCACGGCCGGATCGACGCAGGCGCCGGGATCCCGCGCGACGCTGTTGTCTGCGCGCCCCGGGTCGGGAGCACCGCTCGCGCCTGCCGCCCCGTTCGCTCTGGGCAGTCGGGCGGTGCCGCCGCATCCGGCGACGCAGACGGTGGTGGCGATGCGCCCGTTCCAGGCCGCCATCCGCGCCCTCGGTGGGAAGTCCACCCCGCCCGCCGCGTCCGGAGGATCGCCCGCCGCGAACGCGCCGCTGGTGATGATGGGCCCCGCATCCACCCAGGCCGCAGGAGCGCAGACCGCAGGAGCCGCCGGAGCGCACAGCGCGCCTGCAGCAGCGGCGGCGGGACCCGGGGCGGGCGGACCGGCCCCCGCTGTGCCGCGGGCGGCGGCGCCTGCCGCGGCGCCCGCCAATTCCGCTGCGGCGCCCGCCAAGCCCGCTGCGGCGCCCGCCAAGCCGGCTCCGGCCGCCAAGCCCGCGCCTGCGGGCGGTGGCCGTGGCCGTGCCATGGCGAACGCGATGAGCAAGCTCGGCGCCGCGTACCGCTGGGGCGCCACCGGCCCGAACGCCTTCGACTGCTCCGGGCTCGTCTACTGGTCCTACCGTCAGGTGGGCCTGACGCTGCCGCGCACGAGCCAGGCGCAGTCGCAGGTCGGTACGCCCATCGCCAAGAGCGCCCTCCAGCCCGGCGACCTGGTGTTCTTCTACCGGCCGGTCAGCCACGTCGCGATCTACGTCGGCAACGGACAGGTCGTGCACGCCAGCACGGCGGGAAGCCCGGTCAAGATCTCACAGCTCAGCACGATGCCGTTCGCGACGGCCCGTCGGATCTGACCGTTTCGGCGCTCGGGCTGGGTGGGATCGGGCCACCCCGCACGGGTGACGCGTCGCGTAGAGTCCGGCGCCGTGACCGAACCTGATCTTCGTCCACTGGCGCTGGTCACGGGCGCGTCCGGCGGGATCGGCGCCGCCGTGGCGCGCTCGCTCGCCCCTGGCCACGACCTCCTCCTCGGCGGTCGCGACGCCGCGGCGCTGCAGGAGCTCGCCTACGAGCTGCCGGGCGCGCGGCCGTGGCCCGTCGACCTCACCGACACGCGCGCGGTCGCGGAGGCGGTCGCGGGCATCACACGCCTCGACGTACTGGTGCATTCCGCCGGGGTCGGGCTGCTCGGCACGATCGCCGACACGTCCGCCGAGACGTGGCGCCGCCAGTTCGAGGTGAACGTCGTCGCGGTCGCCGAGCTGACCCGGCTGGTGCTGCCGGCTCTGCGCGCCGCCCACGGGCGGGTGGTGCTCGTCAACTCCGGCGCCGGGCTCGCCGCCAGGGCGGGCTGGGGGTCGTACGCGGCGAGCAAGTTCGCCCTGCGGGCCTTCGCCGACGCCTTGCGGGCGGAGGAGGCGGCGAACGGCGTGCGCGTCACGTCCGTGCACCCGGGTCGGACGGACACCGAGATGCAGCGCGACGTCGTCCGCCAAGAGGGCGGGGTGTACCGGCCGGAGCGCTACCTGCGGGCCGAGTCCGTCGCCGGTGCGGTCCTGCTGGCGGTCACCGCCCCCGCCGACGCGGCGCTGACGGAGCTGGTGCTGCGCCCCGCCGAGGGCTGAGCCCTGCCGGGCCGGAACGCCGACTCACCGTGGCGAGAACGCCGACTCACCGTGGCGAAGGCGCCGACTCACCCTATGCGGTCGTGTCCTCGCCCCGGTCGGCGCGGATGTGCTTCGCCGTGTCGACGTAGTGGCGGAAGCGCGCCACCCGGCCCGCGGCGTCGAACGTCCACAGGTGCAGCTCCTCGTCGGCCAACCGGCCGCCGTTGGGGAGATCGAACGCGGCCCGTATCTCGCCGACGACCTGCCGCCCGTCGCCGATGACGTCGAGCACCGCGAAATCGCGCACGGCCCAGCCACCGATGACCGTGAAGAACTCCGCCGCCTCCCGCACCCCGCGCCGCGGGAGCAGATGCCGCACACCTGCTCGCTGTGCCTCGTTGGCGGGCCAGTCCTCCCATGCGACGTCGTCGGCGAGGTGGTCGAGGATCGCGGGAACGTCACCGCGGCCGAACGCGGCGTAGATGGCGGCGACCGTTGCGGCGTTCCCGGTCACGGGAACGGCGGGGGCAGACGGGCTGGTCACGGGAATCTCCTTCGCTCGGGACGCGGAGATGGTCGCGCCGGGCGGCGCCGTCCACATCGGTCGTACGACCTATCCCGGCAGCAGGCCGTGCTCCACCGCGAACACCGCCGCGCCCGCCCGGGTCCGATGACCGGTCTTGTCGTACACGTGCGCGAGGTGGTGTCCGACCGTCCGCTCGGAGATGACCAGCTCGGCCGCGATGGCCCGGTTCGACAAGCCCCGCGCAGCGAGCCGCAGGACGTCGACCTCGCGGTCGGTCAAGTCGCACGGCCACGCCCGCGGCAGCCGCGGCCCGCCCGCCCCGTCGACGACGGCGGCGCACGCCTCCCGATCCAACCTTCCCGCCGCGACCTCGTCGCGCAGCAGCGCCCGCGCGGCCTCGACGCTCAGCGCGGGCCGGTACGGGCGGGGTTCGGTGACGGCGGCGAAGACGTCGGCCGCCGCCAAGATCCGGCAGGCCTGCGACAGCTCACGAACTCCGCGGTGATAGCCGCTGCCGTCGCACCGCTCGTGGTGGCCGGAGGCGAGCTCGGCGAGCGGGGCGAGGCCCGGGCACCGGCGCAGCACCCGGTCGGTCCAGTAGGCGTGCAGCCGGACGCGCTCGCGGTCGGCGGGCCCCAGCGGGCCCGGCCGGTCCCACACCTCGCTGGGCACGGCGGCGCGCCCGAGGTCGTGCAGCAGCGCGGCCGCCCGCAGCGATGCGCGGTCGGGCAGCCCGGCTGCCGCGGCGGCGGCGTCAGCCACCTCCGTCACGTGTGGCGAGTGCCCGACGAGGTGGGTGCCCTTGAGGTCGGCGACGACGGCGAGCGTCGCGCAGAGCCGCTCCAGCCCGTCGGGCCCGACGGTCGGCCCGTGGTCGGCGGCGTCGACGGCGGCGAGCAGGTCGGGCACCGCGAGCGGGGCGAGCAGCGCGTCGGCGTCGCGGACGAACACGGCGGCGAGGTCCGGGTCGAGGTGCCCGCCCGCGCGCCGACCCACCTCGGCGACCGCGGCAGCGACCCCGCCGTCCGCGTGCGCGAACACCGCCTGCTCGGCGACGTGCACGATCCGGCCGAGGAGGGTGAGCTGGTCGCCGCGCTTGCCGTCGGGGATGCCGAGGCCGTCCCAGCGCTCGTAGACGTCGTCGAGCGCGTCGATCGCGGCAGCGGGCAGCCCGAGGCCGCCGCCGAGCCGCCTGCTGACCTCACACCCGGTGCGGGCGGCGTGCGGCCCGACCGTGCCCGCGATCCGCAGGAAGTGGTCGGCGAGCTCGGCTCGGTGTTCGGGCACCCACTCGCCGAATCGCCGCATCTGGGCGGCGAAGACCGCCTCGTCGCCGGGGTCGAGCCGCTTAAGGGCGGCCTGGAACGCGTTGTCGTCGACGAAGTGCGCGGCGTTCTCCGAGGCGTACGCCGTGCATCCGATCGACCGCAGCAACGCGACGGTGTGCAGAGCGGCGCGGTCCTCGGCGGGCAGGGCGAGGGCGTCGCCGAGCGCGGTGGCGACCACGCACGTGCGCAGCCCCTTCTCGAACGGCAGGCCGGAGGCGAGGTCCGTCGTCAAGGACAAGGCCGCGAAAACCTCGACGACACGGATCACGGGAGCAGGTTAGGCCCCTGTGGCGTACCCGACCTGCCGACAACGCGGCGCGGGGCCGTCTGGGCGCGGAGACCGCGACTGCTGATTCTCGGGACGCGGCCTTAGTAGAGTCGGCGCATGCTCGATCCGGAGTCGCTCGACCTCGACGAGCTGTGCGCGGCGCTGGAGGACCACTCCCCGGAAGCCGACTGGTGGATCCACCCTGGCGACGGCCGCATCCTGCCGGGGGATCCCGACGAGGAAGGCTGGCTCGAGATCGGCTCGGTCGGCTCGCACGAGGGCTATCGCGACATGGCGGAGTTCGTCGCAGGCGTGCACCACCGGCGGGCCGCCGAACTGCTGGACCGGGCGATTTCGGGGCGGGGCGCGTTCCGCCGCTTCAAGGACACCCTCTTCGAGTTCCCCGAGCTGCGCGAGCAGTGGTTCCGCTATCGCGACGCCCGCGCGCGGCGCAGGGCGCTGCGCTGGCTGGCCGACGAGGGTCTGGTCGACGAGGCCGTCGCCGCCGAGTGGATGGCGCGCTTCCCCGACCCGGCCGCTGACGACGACGACGTGCCCGCCGCCGTCGCCGTCGACCTCGGCCTGCTCTACGGCGACCGGCTGCAGCGCGTGCTGCTGTTCGGGGAGTGGGCGCGCGGGGAAGGGGCGGAGGAGGCCGACATCGAGATCGTGGTGGTGCTTTCAGACCTGCGCTCGCCGTGGGAGGAGCTGCGGCGCATGGACGACGTGCTGTGGCGGCACACCGAGCGGGCGGGGATCGCGGTGGTCGCCGTGCCCGTCGCCGCCGAGCAGTGGGCCACCCCGAACAACCCCTTGTTGCGGCGCGCGGCCGCCGAGGCGGTGCAGTTGTCATGACCGGCATCGCCCGAGCCCGCGAGGAACTGTTCGCGGCGCACCTGCTCGCCACCACCCAGTTCGCGGCGCAGGCCGTGGCGCTCGCCTACCGCGGAGCCCTGGCCGCCGCCGACGCCGCGCTGGAGGCCCTCGACCGGGTGCCGCCCGCTGATCCGGCAGGCCTCATCGGGATGTTCCTCAAGCAGGTCGTACGCGAACGCGGCCTCAACCCCGAGGCCGGACGCCTGGTGCGGGCGCTGCACAACCGCGCGCTGCTGGCCGACGCCGATGGCGCCATACCTCCTGAGGAGGCCCCGCGCGCGATCGCCGACGCCACCGCCGTCGTCGATGCGGTGGACGACTGGCTCACGCACTCGGAGTTCGTGACGATCGCGCGCGACGCCATCCGACCCCCACGCCGGAAGCGCACCCGCGCGCGCTAATCGTGCGCGAAAACGTTGCCGGGGCGACGCTTTTCGCTGACGACCCGGGTCAGGCCACCACGTTGACGAGGCGGCCCGGCACCACGATCACCTTGCGCGGCGCGCGCCCTGCCAGCAGCTCGACGACCTTCGCGTCGGCCAGCGCGGCCGCCTCGACCTCGTCGGCCGTGGCTGCGGCCGCCACCGTGACCCGCGAGCGCACCTTGCCGTTGACCTGGATCGGGTACTCGACGCTCTCCTCGACCAGGTAGCGCTCGTCGGCCACCGGGAACGGCGCGTACGCGAGGGACGCGGCGTGCCCCAGCCGCGCCCACAGCTCCTCGGCGATGTGCGGGGTCAGCGGCGCCATCATCAGCACCAGCGGCTCGGCCACCGACCGCGGCAGGCCCCCGTCCGGATAGGTCTTGGTCAGGTGGTTGTTCAGCTCGATCAGCTTCGCGGCGGCGGTGTTGTAGTGCAGCGCCAGGTAGTCGACGTGCACCCCCGCGATCGCCTTGTGCAGGGCGCGCAGCGTGGCCTCGTCCGGCGTCGCGTCGGACATCCGCAGCTCACCGGTCGTCTCATCCACCAGGTTGCGCCACACGCGCTGCAGGAACCGCTGCGAGCCGACGACGTCGCGCGTCGACCACGGCCGCGACACCTCCATCGGGCCCGTCGACATCTCATACAGCCGGAACGTGTCGGCGCCGTAGCGCTCACACATCTCGTCGGGCGTCACGACGTTCTTCAGTGACTTGCCCATCTTCCCGTACTCCCGGCGCACGGGCTCGTTGTTCCACGTGAAACCAACCGTGCCGTCGGGGTGGGTGGTCTCGACGACCTCCTCGGCGGGCACATAGGTGCCCCGCGCGTCGGTGTAGGCGTACGCCTGGATGTAGCCCTGGTTGAACAGCCGCCGGTAGGGCTCCTCCGAGCTCACCTGGCCCAGGTCGTACAGCACCTTGTGCCAGAACCGCGCGTACAGCAGATGCAGCACGGCGTGCTCGACGCCGCCGACGTACAGGTCGACCCCGCCGGGGTCGTCGCCGCCGCGCGGGCCCATCCAGTAGCGCTCGACCTCGGCATCGACGAACCGCTCGTGGTTGCCCGGGTCCAGGTAGCGCAGCTCGTACCAGCACGAGCCCGCCCACTGGGGCATCGTGTTGGTCTCCCGGGTCAGCCCGTCGCCCGCGTGTAGCCATTCGGTGGCCCGCGACAACGGCGGCTCCGGCTCGGTGTTCGCGTCGTTCGGGTCGTACGTGCGGGGGGAGTAGTCGTCGACCTCGGGCAGCTCGACCGGCAGCTGGTCGTCCGACACCGGGATCGGCCCGTCGGCGTCCCACACGATCGGGAACGGCTCGCCCCAGTAGCGCTGCCGCGAGAACAGCCAGTCGCGCAGCTTGTACTGCACCACCGACTCGCCGAAGCCCTTCGCCTCCAGCCAGTCGATGATCGCGCGCTTCGCCTCGGTGACGTCCAGGCCGTTCAGGCTGATCTCGGCGTTCGCGGAGTTGATCGCCGGACCCTCGCCGATGTACGCCTCACCCTCGAAGCCCACCGACGGCTCCACCGTGCGGATGATCGGCAGCCCGAACGCCGTCGCGAAGTCCCAGTCGCGCTGGTCCTGCCCGGGCACAGCCATGATCGCGCCGGTGCCGTAGCCCATCAGCACGTAGTCGGCGACGAAGACCGGGATCGCGGTGTCATTGACCGGGTTGATCGCGTAAGCGCCGGTGAAGACGCCGGTCTTGTCCTTGTTCTCCTGGCGGTCCAGGTCGGACTTGCGCCCCGCGGCCGCGCGGTACTCCGCGATCGCCTTGGCGGGGTCGGCCGCGCCGCCCGTCCAGCGGGGGTCGACGTTCGACGACCACGCGGGCGTCGCGATCTGATCGACCAGGGGGTGCTCGGGGGCCAGCACCATGTACGTCGCGCCGAACAGGGTGTCCGGGCGGGTGGTGAAGACCTCGATCGCCGCATCCGTTCGATCGCCCGGCCACGCCGCGGGCGCCGTCGACGAATGGCTGTCCGGTCCTGCGTCCACTTCCGTGATGGGAAATCGGACCTGCGCGCCCTCGGAACGGCCGATCCAGTTGCGCTGCATGGCCTTCACCGAATCGGGCCAGTCCAGCCGGTCCAGGTCGGCGACCAGCCGGTCGGCGTACGCGGTGATCCGCATCATCCACTGCTTCAGGCTGCGGCGGAACACGGGGAAGTTGCCCCGGTCGCTGCGCCCGTCCGCGGTGACCTCCTCGTTGGCCAGCACCGTGCCCAGGCCGGGGCACCAGTTGACGGGCGCCTCGGAGATGTAGGCCAGCCGATGGGAGTCGATCACCCGACGCTGCTCGGCGCTCGGCAGCTCCGCCCACGGCCGCCCGTCGGGCGTGCGGCGCTCCCCGGCGGCGAACTCCGCCTCCAGCTCGGCGATCGGGCGCGCCCGCGAGCCGTCGTACCAGGAGTTGTAGATCTGCAGGAAGATCCACTGGGTCCAGCGGTAGAACTCGACGTCCGTGGTGGCCACCGAGCGGCGCTGGTCGTGCGCCAGCCCCAGCTGCCGCAGCTGCGCCCGGTAGCGCAGGATGTTGTCCTCGGTGGTCTTGCGCGGGTGGGTGCCGGTCTGCACGGCGTACTGCTCGGCGGGCAGCCCGAACGCGTCGAAGCCCATCGTGTGCAGCACGGTCTTGCCGGTCATGCGCAGGTAGCGGCCCAGCACGTCGGTGCCGATGAAGCCCAGCGGGTGCCCGACGTGCAGGCCCGAGCCGGACGGGTACGGGAACATGTCGAGCAGGTAGACCTTCTCGCCCGCGGGCATCGGGCCCGCCCACGGCCCCGCCGGGTTGGGCACCTGGAACGTGCCCTCGTTCTCCCAGCGGTCCTGCCAGCGGCGTTCGATCTCCGCGGCCAACGCGGCGCTGTACCTGAATGGCAGCGTCTCGGCCTCCGCGGAGGCGGTCGCGGTGTCGGTGCTCATGTCTTCTCCTGAATTCGGCCCGGAAACCAGAAGACCCCTCCGCCCGACAGGCATGAGGGGTCACCGCGCCGGTGCTCGATCTACGGCGCGGTGGTGTCGGTAAGTCGACGGGCCACACCACCAGGGTAACGCTGCCCCACCTTTGCCGACGACCGGGTTCGCCTACGCTGAGGCCGTGCCCGTCACCGTCCGTCTCGTCGTCGGTTCGCTGCTCGTGCTCGCCGGGCTGGCGATGCTCGTCGTGGCCGGGCTCGGCGCGCGGTCGGTGCTGCGGCGCAACCGGTGGGTCGGCGTCCGCACGACCGCCACGCTGGCGTCCGAGACGCAGTATCGTTGCGGGCAACCAGGCGGCCGCGGTGCCGGTGGGCGCGGCAGGCGCGGTCGCTACGGTTGGCGGCGCGTTCTTGCTGGTGGGCGGCACCGCGGTCCTGGATTGGGTCGTTCTGACAATAAGCCTGCTGGGGGTGCTGGGGCTGACGGTCCTCGGCGGGCTGGTTGGCGACCGCGCCGCCGCCCTCACCCCGGCCCCCGACCCGTTCGCCGCGTCGTGTGGCGGCACCTGCGCGGGCTGCGACCTCATCGCCGGTTGCCGGTCGACGGCGGAGACCGCGCCACCCGCGGAGCACGCCTGAGGCAAGCGCCCTCACCGCAGGAACCCGAAGAGCTGAACCGATTAATCCGGCCGGGTCGGATCGGCCCTTCGGGCGCACTCCCATCCCTCGTACGTCGTTGGCGAGCCGTCGACTCGAGGAGAACCATGAACGCCCCGTACCCGCCCGCGCGAACCGCCGCCTACCGCTGGGCGATGACGTCCGCCGTCGTGACGACGGCCGCCGCCGCCCTGGTACTGATCACGCATGCGGCCAGCACGACGCCGTGCACTGTCGCCATGCCCACGTCCGAGACGGCGAACGGCAGGTGGACGACCTGGACCAAGACGCCGACCACGACGCCGACCCCGACGACGGTGACCGTCACGCAGACCGTCACCGCATCGGCCACTGCGGCGCCGGTCGCGCAGGCGGGCAAGGTAGAGGACCACGGGCGGGTCGTGGCCAACGAGTCCGGCGGCACCGTGAGCGGTTCGGTCAGCAATGGGGGCGGCGAAGGCGGCGCGGGGTCGGCGGGCGGCGGCGGCGCGGCAGGCGGGTCCGGCGGCACCGGCGGCGACGGGGGCACCGCGACGGGCGGGGCGGGCGGCGGCACCGGCGCCGGGACGGTCATCCTCATCCCGATCCTCTCGCCGGGCAGCTCGGCGGTCGGGGGCGCCAACGCGGGCGACGGCAACACCCACGGCGGCAACACGCACGGCGGCCGCGGCGGGGACGGCGGCCGCGGCGGAGACGTGGCGCCTTCCCGCGGCTGATCGCCCGATGACGCTCGGCGTCCGGCAGATCGACGTCGCCTGCGCAGGACCGCGGTCCCCGTGCGTTCTCGCCCCACCGGCCCGGCCGCCCCATGATCGCCGCACCGGTGCAAAGGCGGCCGGATCTGGCCATGTTTCGCACCGAATCGGCGATCAACGCCCGCTAACGGGAGGCGAGCGCATTCGACAGCGGTCCAAGACCTCCCGCGCGCCACCCCCCGTGTCGATCGCGGCGGCAGCCCGCTTGAGCGCCGCGGGGAACGCGTCGGCGAGGGCGCCGGGGCCGATCCCATCCGCGGCCACCAGCCCGCCCGCCGCGTTGAGCAGCACCGCGTCACGCACCGGCCCAACTCCACCGCCAACACGGCACGGAACGCCGCTGCGTTGACGTCGCGAGTGCCGCCGCTCAGGTCGGCCCGCGTCGCCACGGGTAGGCCCGAGGTGGCGGGATCGAGCGTCTTTGCGGCCGGGCGCGGCGACGTGTTCGCGGGCGACGCGACACCCGTCCCCGTGTCAGTTCTGCCGGACGTCGGCGGGGTAGGTCGCCAGCAGCGCCAGCGGCACCCCCTGGCGCCGCAGCACGCGGCCCCAGAGGTTGGGGTCGTGCCCGGCCAGCACGTCGTCGGGCAAGGCGGGCACCACGATCCAGTCGCCGCGGCCGATTTCGGCCGCGAGCTGGCCCGCGTCCCACCCGGAATACCCGGCGAAGACGCGTAGGCCGCGCAGCCGGGAGACGAGCGGGGCGGGGTCGGAGTCGAGGTCGACGAGCGCCACCGGGCCGCGCACCCCCACGAGCCCCGAAAGCGTCGTCGGGTCGTGCCCGGTGCGGACGGCGGCGAGGCACAGCGCCGTCTGGCTCTCCACCGGGCCGCCGACGAACACGGCGTGCGGGAGGGTGGCGAGCGGCGCCCACGACGGCAGCACGTCACGCACCGACACCTCGCCCGGCCGGTTCAGCACGACGCCGAGGGTGCCCCGGTCACGATGCTCGATCACGTAGACGACGGTGCGCCGGAAGTTCGGGTCCGCGAGCCCCGGTGCCGCCACCAAGAGGCTTCCGGGCGCCACCCCGGCATCGAGCGAGGGGCGTCCCCCCGAGCGGTCGTCCACCACGCTCGTCATCGTCGCATCCACGTGTTGCGCGTAGCCTTCGGCGGGTGCCGTCCCCGGTCCCGCCGTCACTCCCGGTGACGCCGATCCCGGAACGGCTCGGCGTGCCAGGGCTGCTGCGGATCCGCGGCTACCGGCGCCTCCTCGGGCTGCGCTTCGCCACCCAGTGGGGCGACGGCATGTTCCAGGCGGCACTCGGCGGCGCGGTGCTGTTCAACCCCGAACGGCAGGCCGACCCGCTGGCGGTCGCCGCGGGCCTCGCGGTGCTGCTCATGCCGTATTCCGTGGTGGGCCCGTTCGTCGGCACCCTCCTGGACCGGTGGGACCGCCGCCGGGTGCTGGTCGTCACCAACGCGGCGCGGGTCGTGCTGGTCGCCGTAGTGGCGGCGGCCGTCGTCGCGGGCGTGGCGGGACCCGTCCTCTATCTCAGCGCGCTGGCCGTGATGGGGTTCAGCCGGTTCGTGCTGGCCGGGCTGTCGGTCGCGCTGCCGCACGTCGTCGAGAAGCGCTATCTCGTGGAGGCCAACACGCTGGCCGTGACGGCGGGCGCGGGCGTCTCGGCGCTCGGCGCGGTATGCGCGATCGGCCTGCGGATGCTCGTCGGGGCGGGCAACACCGGCTCGGCGATCGCAACGGCCTTGGCGGGCCTCGGGCCACTGGTCGCCGCGCTGGTCGCCACCGGGTTCCGCCGCAGCAGCCTCGGCCCGGACGCGCCGAGCGGGCCGTCGCGCACCGTGGTGGCGGTGCTGCGCGGCTTCGTCGACGGGGCGCGCGCGGTGGCCGCCAACCCGACGATCGCGGCCTCGTTCGCGGGCCTCGCCGCCCACCGGCTGGCGTTCGGCATCAGCACCCTGCTCACGCTCCTGCTCTACCGATACGCGTTCACCAGCATCGGGCCGCTCCGCGCGGGCCTGCCGGGCATCGGGGAGGCCGTGGCCGTCGCCGCAGCTGGGTTGTTGTGCGCCGCGCTCGTCACGCCGCGGCTGGTGCACCGGTTCGGGCGGCCGTGGGCGATCCGCGCGTCGCTGGTCGTCGCCTGCGCCACCCAGCTCGTGCTCGGGGTGTTCCTCAGCCTGCCCGTTGTGCTCGTCGCCGCGTTCGTGATCGGGCTGTCGGGGCAGGTCGTCAAGCTGTGCGCCGACGCCGCCGTGCAGAGCGAGGGCCCCGACGGCGCGCTCGGGCGGATCTTCGCCCTCTACGACGTGGTGTTCAACGTCGGCTACGTCGCGGCCGTTGCGCTGGCCGCGTTCGCCGCGCCGCCCGACGGCCGGGCGCCGTGGCTCTTCGCCGGGGCGAGCGGGCTGTACGCGGTGGGCCTGCTCGTGCACAACGCCCAGCAGCGCCGGGTTCGCCCCGCCCCCCGCGTTGCAGCAGGGGCCCCTTCCTCCAACTGAGTCGCAGCAAGGGCCCCCTGCTGCAGGGTCCGGGGCGCGCGCTGTCCGGGGCGCGCTGTCCGGGGCCGCGCTGTCCGGGGCGCGCTGTCCGGGGCGCGCTGTCCGGGGCGGGCTCAGCCCACGCCGTTCTCCGCCGCCCACCGTCGCAGCTCGGCCTCCGCGTCCGCCCGGCTGAGCGGGCCGCGTTCCATCCGCACGGCGAGCAGGTGTTTGTACGCCCGCCCCACCAGCGGCCCCGGCGGGATCCCGAGCAGTTCCATGATCGCGTTGCCGTCCAGGTCCGGGCGGATCGCGTCGAGCTCCTCCTGCGCGCGGAGGGCGGCGATACGCGCCTCCAGGTCGTCGTAGGTGCGCTGCAGCGCGGCGGCGCGGCGCTTGTTGCGCGTGGTGCAGTCCGAGCGCACCAGCTTGTGCAGCCGGTCCAGCAGCGGACCGGCGTCGGTGACGTAGCGGCGCACGGCCGAGTCCGTCCACTCCCCGCCGCCGTAGCCGTGGAAGCGCAGGTGCAGGAACACCAGCTGCGCCACCTCGTCGACGATCACCTTCGGGTAGCGAAGCGCCCGCAGCCGTCGGCGCACGAGCTTCGCGCCGACCACCTCGTGGTGGTGGAAGCTCACCCGCCCGTCCGGCTCGCGGCGACGGGTGTCGGGCTTGCCCACGTCGTGCAGCAGCGCAGCGAGGCGCAGTACCAGGTCGGGGCCGCCGGTCTCACGCCCGATCGCCTGCTCCAGCACGACCAGCGAGTGCGTGTAGACGTCCTTGTGCTGCATGTGCTCGTCGATCGCCAGGCGCATCGCGGGCACCTCGGGCAGGACGACGTCGGCGAGGCCGGTGTCGACGAGCAGCTCGATGCCGCGCCGCGGGTACGTGCCGAGGAGCAGCTTCGACAGCTCCACCTGCACCCGCTCGGCGGTGATCCGGGCGAGCTGGCCCGCCATCGCCGTCATCGCCGCGACGACGCGTGGCGCGGGCGTGAACCCCAGCTGCGCGACGAACCGGGCGGCGCGCAGCATGCGCAGCGGGTCGTCGGCGAACGACTCCTCCGGCGTGGCGGGCGTGTCGAGCGAACCCGCCGCCAGCGCGGCGAGACCGCCAAACGGGTCCACGAACGTGCGCCGTCCGCCGGTCAATTCCAGCGCCATCGCGTTGACGCTGAAGTCGCGACGCTTGAGATCGTCCTCGATCGTGTCCCCGTAGGCGACGACGGGGTTGCGCGAGACGCGGTCGTAGGCGTCGGAGCGGAACGTCGTGATCTCCATGGTCACACCGCGGCGCCGCAGCCCCACCGTGCCGAATGCGATGCCGGTGTCCCAGACCGCGCTCGCCCATCCGTCGACGAGCGCCAGCACGACGTCGGGCCGGGCGTCGGTGGTGAAGTCCAGGTCGGACTCGGGCCGACCGAGCAGCGCGTCGCGGACGGTGCCGCCGACCAGGTAGAGCCGGTGCCCGTGCGCCGCGAACAGCCCGGCGAGCTCCTGCGCGACCGGTGGGACGGTCACGAGCTCGACCACCGCATCCTCCTGGGAGCGTACGAGTTCGGACGAAACGGTGGGCACTGCTGCGGACACGGCGGGCCAGTCTAGGCGGCCCCGGTCCGGCTCGGCGAGCGAGTAGGTGTGCGCCTCGCCGCCTGGACGTCGCCTGCTCGTTACCATCGGCACATGTCCACCTCCCGCGGTCGCTCGGGCGGTCGCCGCGGAGGCCGTCCCGTCGACCGCAGGCGACGGCTGCGCACAGTGGACGAAACGTCGGCGGGCGGCCTGATCGTCGACCACGAATCCGGGGCCGCCGCGGTCATCGGGCGGCTGGACCGGCGCGGCCGCCTGCTCTGGTCGCTGCCCAAGGGCCACATCGAGGAGGGCGAGACCGCCGAACAGGCCGCGGTGCGGGAGGTCGAGGAGGAAACCGGCATCATCGGGTGCGTGGTCGCGCCGCTGGGCACCATCGACTTCTGGTTCGTCGCCGAAGACCGGCGCGTCCACAAGACCGTGCACCACTTCCTCCTGCGCGCCACCGGTGGCGCGCTGTCCGACGAGGACATCGAGGTCGCCGAGGTCGCCTGGGTGCCGCTCGAGGAGCTGGAGTCGCGATTGGCCTACGCCGACGAGCGACGGTTGATCCGGCGGGCCACCGAGCTGCTGGAGGACACGGCGTGAGGCCGGTCGCGGCCATGGCCGCGGTCGTCATGGTGGCCCTCACCGTCCTTCTTTCCGGCGTACCGGCCGTGGCCGCTCCCGGATTTTCGTCCGCGGTCCCGGCCGCGGCGGCCTCGGGCGGGCTGCGGCTCGTGCTCACCGCCATGACCCCGCGCGTCGTCACCGCGGACGGGCCGAGCACGCTCACCATCGCGGGCACCCTCGTCAACGAGGGGCCCGACCCGGTCACCGACCTGCAGGTCCGCGTGCAGCGCGGCAACCCGCTCACCACCGAGGGCCAGGTCCGCGACGCGCTCGACGGCGACGCGCCCACCGACTCCGCTGTGCCCGCCTTCGAGCCGCTTGCCGACGCGTTGGCGCCCGGCGCACAGGTGCCGGTGCACCTGTCCGTCCCGCTGCGCGGATCCGGCCTCGCGCTGGACGCCGCCGGGGTGTACGAGCTGCTGGTCAACGTCAACGGCACGCCCGCGGGCGGCGCTCGGGCTCGCCTCGCCGCCGCCCGGATGCTGCTTCCGGTGCTCGGCGTGCCGGGCGCGGCACCGACCCGGCCGCGCGCCGACCCGACGCCGCTCACCGTGCTCTACCCGATCGCCGACACGCCCCACCGGATCTCGACGGTGCCCGGCGCCCCGCCGCTGCTCGACGACGACTCCCTCGCCGCCTCGTTCGCGCCCACCGGACGCCTCGGGGGGCTCGTCGCGGCGCTCGCCCAACGCGCGCCCGCAGGCTCGCCGGTACGGTCAGGGCTCTGCCTGGCCATCGACCCCGACCTCGTCGAGACCGCGTCGGTGATGAGCCAGGGCTACCAGGTCGTCGGCCGCAACGGGGTGCCCACCGTGGGCACCGGCGCCAACGTCGCAGGCCAGTGGCTCACCCAGCTCGCGGCCGTCGCGAAGGGCGGCTGCGCCATCGCGCTGCCGTACGCCGACGCCGACCTCGTCGCCCTCACCCGCGGCGGCCTCACCGACGAGGCCACCCGCGCGCTGGGCCCCGCCCGGCAGATCCTGTCGACGCTGCTCCAGACGCCCGTCCCCGCCGACATCGCGTGGCCTGCCGACGGCACGATCGACAACGCCACGCTCGACGTCGTGCTGGCTTCCGGCGCGCGGTCGGTGCTGCTGTCCGCGGACGCCGTCACGAGAAGGGCCCGCGGCGGGGTCGTGCCGCTCGCCGACCGGGCGGTCAGCGCGCTGCTCACCGATCCGCTGCTCACGCGCGCCGCGACCGCACCGCAGGCGATCCCGATCGCGGCAGGCCAGGGGGCCGCGGCCACCGCCGAGTCCCTCGCGGGCGACGACGGGCCCCTGGCCACGCAGGACCTCATCGGCGCGCTGGGGTACCGCGCCACCGCAGGCACCCCGCTCGTGCTGGCCCCACCACACCAATGGCGCGCCGACGGCACAGCCGCGCGGGCCCTGCTCGACGCCGTCGGCGCGCTCGTCACCGCGGGCGAGGTGAACCCGGTCAGCCTCGCCGACGCCGACGCCGTCCGGTCCGCCGCGGCCCCCGTGCGTCCCGACCCGCCCGTGAACGCGACGGAGGTGCCGGACTCGGCGATCAGCACGATCGCCGACGCCAGCCGCGACCTCACGGACCTGCGCAGCGCCGTCGTCGACGGCAACGTGGGCATCACGGCCGACCAGCTCCTCACCCCGCTGCAATTCGGGCTGCTCAGGGGGGCGTCGGCCGCGAACAGGGCGGCGCCAACCGCCGCGCAGGACGCCGCCGCCGCCGTGCTGGCGCGGGTGGACGCGATCCGCAACTCGATCCGGGTGCTCGAACCGCCAAACCCCTACGCGCTGGGCAGCTCCGACGCCCCGCTCCCGATCACCGTCGCAAACGCGCTGCCCGTCACCGTGCGGGTGCGCGTGGAGCTGGCGAGCACGTCGGGGCTGCGGGTCAACGCGATCGACGTGCAGCAGATCCCGCCGCTCGGTCGCCGCCAGGTGTCCGTGAACGCGCAGGTCACGCGGGCGGGGCAGTTCACCGTGGACGCGGCCGTACGCACCCCGGCCGGTGGCCTGCTCGGGCCGCCAAGCCACTTGAAGGTGCGCTCCACGGCCTACGGCACGATCACGGCGTGGCTGACGGCGATCGCGGGCGGACTCCTCGTGTTGCTCGCAGGACGTCGGGTCTGGCGTCGGGTACGGGGCGAGGCGGAGCGGCCGAAAGCCCGGGTGGCCCCGACCCCGCCGCCCACCGTCGACCCGACGGGCCCCACCGTCCGGTTGCCGATCCCGGACCACGGCCCGGCCCCGCCGGACCGGATGTCGGCGCCGGCGGACCGGATCTCGGCGCCGCCGGACCGGATGCCGGCGCCGCCGGACCGGATGCCGACGGACGGGCGGCCCACGGCGCCGCCGGGCCGGATCACCGCATGGCTCGACCCGGCACCCGTCCCGCCGGGCCCGCGGCCGCAACAGGCACCGGTGTCGCCGGACCGAGCCCCCGCACCGGCGCTTCCGGGACCGGGCCCGCGCCAGACATCACCGCCGCACCCGCCGCCGCACCGGCCGGGAAGCCCCGGGCCGCCGCCTGCCCGCCCGGATCTGACGCCGCAGGCCCCGCCATCGGGCCCCCCGGCGGCCACGCAGGGTCCGCCATCGGCTCGCCCGGCGCCCACGCAGGGTCAGCCGTCGGCTCGCCCGGCGCCCACGCAGGGTCCGCCATCGGCTCGCCCGGCGCCCACGCAGGGTCCGCCATCGGCTCGCCCGGCGCCCACGCAGCCACCGGACCCGACGTCGGCAGCGCCGCCGCTCCCCGACCCGCCCCGCTCGACGCCGCCGCTGGTGGCGGCCCCGGAGGACGTGGCCCCGACGGAACGGCTCCCGCGCCCGCCGTCACCGCGACCTCGCCCGTGAGCAGGCCGGAGGACCCCACCGAGCCGGTGCCCCGGCTCGCCGCCCGGCCGCCAGAGCCGCCGGAGCCGCCGCCCACGGACCCCATTCCCACCCAGCGGGCGCCGTCGATCGGGCGCTCCAGCGGGGTGATGGCCGTCGCCAACCTCGTCAGTCGGATCACCGGCTTCCTCCGTCAGGTCGTGCTGGTCGGCGTGCTCGGGGTCGGTGTGCTGAACGACGCCTACACCGTCTCCAACACGCTGCCCAACATCGTCTACGAGCTGCTCTTCGGCGGCGTCCTCACGAGCGTGATGGTGCCGCTCCTCGTGCGCGCCCAGAAGGAGGACGCCGACGGCGGCGACACCTACATCCGACGGCTGATCACCCTCGCAGGCGCCGCGCTGCTCGTCGGCACGGCACTCGCCGTCCTCGCCGCCCCGCTGCTCACCCGCCTCTACCTCGGCGGCCAATCCGCCACGGCCAACCCCGAGCTCGCCACCGCGCTCGCCTACCTGCTGCTCCCGCAGATCCTCTTCTACGGGCTCGGCGCCCTGATCGGCGCGATCCTCAACACGCGCGGCTCGTTCGGCGCCTTCGCGTGGGCGCCGGTGCTCAACAACCTCGTCGTGCTCGTCGTCCTCGGTGTCTACGCACTGATGCCGGGGGAGATCAGCCTCGACCCGGTGCGCATGGGCGACCCGAAGCTGCTGGTCCTGGGCGTCGGCACCACGCTCGGCATCGTCGTACAGGCGCTCGTGCTCCTGCCGGCCCTCCGCCGCACCGGCTTCGTCTACCGGCCGCGTTGGGGATGGGACCCGCGGCTGTCCGCGGCGGGCGGGCTCGTGCTGTGGGTCGTCGGTTACGTGCTCATCGGCATCCCCGGCTACATGGTGACCACCCGGGTGGCGGCGGCGGCCGACCCCGGCGGCGTCACCGTCTACGCCAACGCATGGCTCCTGCTCCAGGTGCCCTACGGCGTCCTCGGCGTCTCGCTGCTCACCGCGCTCATGCCGCGGATGAGCCGGTCGGCCGCTGACGGGCGGCTGCGCGCGGTGGTCGACGACCTCGCGCTGGGCAGCAGGCTGTCGGCCGTCTTCCTGGTCCCGCTGTCGGTGCTGCTCACGGTGTTCGGCGTGCAGGTCGGCGTGGCGCTGTTCGGGCTGCGCTCTGGCAACCTCGACGGCGCCGCGCGCATCGGCGCAGCCGTCGCGTGCTCGGCGTTCGGCCTGCTGCCCTACGCCGTCACGATGCTGCAGCTGCGGGTGTTCTACGCGATGACCGACAGCCGAACGCCCACGTTCATCCAGCTCGTCACCGTGGCCGTGAAGATCCCGTTGTTGCTGGTGTGCCCGCTGGTGCTGCCCCCGCGCGAGGTCGTGCTCGGCCTGGCCGCGGCCAACGGGCTGTCGTTCGTCGCGGGCGCGGCGCTTGGCCAGGTGCTGCTGCGCAGGCGGCTGGGCCGGATCCCGACGCTCGCCGTGGCCTCGACGACCGGGCGCACGCTCGTCGCCTCCCTTATCGCCGTGCTCGTCGCCGCCGGTGTGGTCGCGCTGATCCCGTGGGGCGGGCTGGCCCCGCTCGGGCGGGCGTGGCTGCAGCTGGTGGTCGCGGTGGTGGTCGCGGCGCCGCTCACGTTGGTCGGGCTCCGGCTGCTGCGCGTGCACGAGCTCGACCCGCTCGTCCGGCGTATCGAACGGCTTGTCGACCGGCGGGATCACAGGCGCGGAACACCCGCCTGAAGTAGGCTGACCCCGGGGGAAGTACGGCCTGGGGGAGGTCTTGCGGTGAGTGAGGTGGCGAGCCCACCGTCCGGCGCGGCCACACCTGAACACGACGGCGAACCGGCCACCGTGCGGGTCGCCTCGCCGGTGCGCCCCTCCACTCCGACCACGGCAGGCTCGCTGCTCGGCGGCCGCTACCGGCTCACCACCCGCGTCGGCTCCGACACCTCGGCGGGCGCCGAGTTCTGGCGGGCCGCGGACACGGTGCTGCAGCGCGATGTCGCCGTCACCGTGCTGCGCAGGCTCGCCCCCGAGGGCGGCGCGATCGGCGGTGAGGCCGACCCCACCGGCACCGCGCGAGCGGGCGAGATGGTCGTGCGAGCGCTGCGCACCGGCAGCTTCGAGCATCCCGGCTGCGCCCGCCTGCTCGACGTGCTCGCCCCCGGTGCCTCCGGCGTGCCCGACGACGTCCTCGGGGCGGCCGTCACCGAGTGGGTGCCGGGGCGGAGCCTCGCCGAGACGGTCGCCGATGGGCTGATCAAGCCGTTCGCCGCCGCCCGCGCGGTCGTGCCGCTCGCCGCGGCCGCCGAGGAGGCCCACCGGCACGGGCTGGTGCTGGGCTGCGACCACCCCCAGCGCGTCCGCATCACGCCCGACGGCAACGCCCAGATGTGCTTCGCGCTGCCGCGCCCCGACCTGGCTCCCGCCGACGACGTCCGCGGCCTCGGCGCTGTTCTCTACACGCTGCTCACGTCGCGGTGGCCGTTGTCGGTCGCCGACGCGGCCCGCGCGGGCCTCGGAGCGGCCGACCGCATCTCCGGCCGCGTAGCGGCGCCGTCCACCCAGCGGCCGGGGGTTCCGGTCGAGCTGGACACCCTGGCCACCGGGGCGCTGGGGCCGTCCGGCAGCGTCGGGCACGTCCACACCGCCGCGGCCGTGCACCGGCTGCTCGACGAGGTCGTGGCCGAGGACGACCGCATCGCGCTGTTCCCGCCGGAGCCCGACGGCGTTCCCCCTGCTCCCGGCGACGTCTGGCAGGACGGCAGCCGTGCCCACACCCCGGCCGATCCGGCCCGGCGTCGCAAGCTGTTGATCGGGCTGGTCGGGCTCGCGATCGCCGTGCTGCTGGTCCTCGGGTTCGTCGGCGCGAAGGTGAGTTCGCTGTTCGTGGACGGCCGCAGCGCGCCCGTGATCGTCGTCGGCAACGACGCCCTGCCTGCGCCGCCGGGGGCGCCTGCCCCCGCCGCTGCGCCTGCTCCGCCTGCCGCGGGCGGCGCGCCGGTCGCCGTCGCCGGGATCGAGGTGTATGACCCCACCGGCGATCCCGACAACCAAGGCCGCGTCTCCCGCCTCATCGACGGCGACATCGCCAGCAACTGGCGCACCTACGAGTACCGGCAGCAGTTCCCTGCCTACAAGCAGGGTGTGGGGATCATGGTGTCGTTCGCGTCGGCGGTGCAGCTCAGGGCCGTAGCAGTCGATTCGCCGAGCCCCGGCACGGTCATCGAGGTGCGGTCGGCACAGTCCGCGGACGCCGCGCTCGACGACACCACCGTGATGACACAGGGCACCCTCAACGATGGCGGCACCCAGATCTCGCTGGCCGGGAGCCAGCCGGTCACGCACGTCCTGCTGTGGATCACGAAGCTCGGTGAGAGCGAAGGCAACAACGTCACCCAGCTCAACGAGGTGCAGTTCCTCCGCGCAGGCGGCTGACGCACCCCTCCCATCCCCATGATCACCGGTTCGGTGCGTTTCCGGCCGAATATGGCATCTTCTTGCACCCAACTGACGATCATGGCCGATTTGGGGCTCGGGTTTTCCCAAACGGCCACGGCGGTCCGACCCCGCGTCCTACCCTCGCGCCGTGATCCCGACGGCCCCCGACGGCACGCGGGTGCCCACCGACGCGGATCTCCTGGCCGCTCATCGCGCGGGCGACCCGCGGGCGTTCGGCCTGCTCGCCCGGCACAACTACGGGCTCCTGTGGGGGGTGGCCATGCGCATGCTCGACCATCCCGACGACGCCGCCGACGCCGTCCAGGAGGCGCTCATCGCAGCCCTGCGCCGGGCTGACACGTACCGTGGCGAGGCCTCGGTGCGCACCTGGCTCTGCCGCATCACCGCCAACGTCTGCATCGACCGGATCCGCCGCGAACGCCTCCGCGTCACCGAGCCCTGGCCCGACCGCGAACCCGCGCCGGGCGTCGACCATGCAGGCCGGGTCGTCACGCGGATGGCCGTCGACGAGGCGCTCGCCCATCTGACCGTCGAGCAACGGGTAGCGGTGGTCCTCGTCGACGTGCAGGGTTGGTCGGTGGCCGAGGTCGCGCAGCTGGTCGGAGTGCCGCCGGGCACGGTGAAGAGCCGGTGCGCGCGGGCCCGCACCCGGCTGGCCGAGCTGCTCGGGCACCTCAGGGAGGAGCACCGATGACCGAGCGCGGCCCCAGGCCCGACGTCCATCTGCTCGCCGAGCTCGACGCAGGCCTCCTCGACGAGACCCACGCCCGCGAAGTCCGCGCTGCGGCCGCTGCCGACCCGGCGGCCCAGGCCGTTCTCGACGCCCTCGCCGCCACCCGGGCGGAGCTCGCCGCCCTGCCCGAGCCGCCGGTCCCGGCGGCCCTCGCCGCGCGGTGGTCCGCCGCGCTGGCGGCGGAGCAGCAGGCCGCGCACGCACCGGACGGCGCGCCCACGAACATTCCCGCACCGAACGCCGCGCCCGCAGCGGCCCACCAGCCCACATCGCACCCTGCGCATCCACTTCGCACCCCGCAGGCGGGTTCCGAAGCGACCGAGGCCGTGCGAGGTCTCGACGCGCCCACACCGCCGCCACCAGGCCCCCCACCTCACCGTCCGACCCACGCCGAAGACCGCACCTGCCACCCGGCCCGCGCCACACCCCCTTGGCCACGCCCGCTCTGCGCGGTGACCCCGGCAGCGGTGCGGGGCGCGGACTACGCGCGAGCCGGGAAAGCCCTCGTGCCCGGCGCCCGTATCCCCGTCGGGCCGCGCGCCTCCTCCGCCGTCCGGCCGTGCTCGCCGCCGCCCTGCTGGTCGCCGTTGCGGTCGTCGCCGCGTTGCGCGCCCGCACCGATGCCCCGCCCGCGCCGACCGTTGGCAGGCCACAGCTCGTCGCCGAAGCCATGGCCGCGGTCGGCGCACGCGACACCGCAGGCCTCGACGACCCCACCCGACGCGCGGCCTGCCTGCGCGCGGTCGGTGGCCGGGCCGACGCCCCGCTCCTCGGGGGCCGCCGGGTCACGTTCGAAGGCAACCCGGGCGTGCTGCTCGTCCTCGGCACTGGGCAGCGGGGCACGTTCGACGTGCTCATCGTCGATCCGGACTGCGGTCCGAGCGGCGGCAGGCGGCTCGCGGCCGTCCACGTGGCGCCGTCGTGAGGCCCCGGCATCCGGTGGAATGCCTGGTACTGGGATTGTGTTGTGTCCCGTGGACGCGACGAAAGGACGGAACCTCTGATGACCGATGTGCGCGACCTGATCATCGTTGGGTCGGGCCCTGCGGGCTACACCGCTGCCCTGTACGCAGCGCGCGCACAGCTGAAGCCGCTGGTGTTCGAGGGCTCGCAGTTCGGCGGTGCGCTCATGACCACCACCGAGGTGGAGAACTACCCCGGCTTCACCGACGGCATCATGGGCCCGGCGCTCATGGAGCAGATGCGCGGCCAGGCTGCGCGGTTCGGTGCCGAGCTGCGCTCGGAAGACGTCGAGGAGATGTCGCTGGAGGGCGAGATCAAGACCGTCGTCGCCAACGGCGTCACCTACTCGGCCCGCGCGGTGATCCTCGCCATGGGCGCGGCGGCGCGCTACCTGGGCGTACCGGGGGAGCAGATGCTACTGGGCCGCGGCGTCAGCGCGTGTGCCACGTGTGACGGGTTCTTCTTCCGCCAGCACAACATCGCCGTCATCGGCGGTGGTGATTCGGCGATGGAAGAGGCCACGTTCCTCACCCGCTTCGCCGACTCGGTCACGATCGTGCACCGCCGCGACGAGTTCCGCGCCTCGCGGATCATGCTGGAGCGGGCCCGTCAGGATCCCAAGATCCACTGGGTCACGAACGCCGAGGTCGTCGAGGTGCTCGGCGAGGGCAGCGTGAAGGGCCTGCGCCTGCGTGACACCCGCACAGGCGAGGAGAGCACGCTCGAGGTCACGGGCATGTTCGTCGCCATTGGGCACGACCCGCGCAGCGCGCTGGTCCGCGAGCAGGTCGAGGTCGACGAAGCGGGCTACGTGCGCGTCGCCGCCCCCACCACTTACACGAAGATCCCCGGCGTGTTCGCCTGTGGCGACCTCGTCGATCACACGTACCGGCAGGCCGTCACGGCGGCGGGTTCGGGTTGCGCGGCGGCGATCGACGCCGAGCGCTGGCTCGCGGAGGGTCCTGTGCCCAGCGAGCTCGCGGGCGGCGGCTATGGCCGAGCGTCCGACCAGGTCGCCGCCGTCACCGGCTGACCGTCACCTCACGAACGAAGGAGAACACCATGGGCAAGAACACGGTCGATGTCACGGACGCCACGTTCGACAGCGACGTCCTCAAGAGCGACAAGACCGTTGTGGTCGACTTCTGGGCCGAGTGGTGCGGCCCGTGCAAGATGGTCGCCCCGGTGCTCGACGAGATCGCGGGTGAGAACCAGGAGAAGATCACGGTGGCGAAGCTCGACATCGACGTCAACCAGAAGACGGCGCAGGCCTACCAGGTCATGTCGATCCCCACGATGATCGTCTTCCAGGGCGGCAAGCCCGTGAAGCAGATCGTCGGCGCCCGCCCGAAGGCCGCGCTGCTCTCGGACCTCGCCGACTACCTCGGCTGACACCGCAATCTCGGTGCCCCGCTTCGCATACCAGGAGCGGGGCACCGTCATATCACGACATGGACACGCCCACGCACCGCCCGCTGCCAGGTACCCGGAGGCGGGCAGGGCACAATGACCATCGCCATGCCGGGGGGCCGAGACGAGCGAGGAGTGCATGCAGCTACTGCGCCGAGGTGACTGCACCGCCGCGGTCGACGAGATCAGAGCGATGCTGCGCCAGTGCGGTTTCGCCGTCAGACGCGACGATCAGGCCTTCGACGACGAGCTGGAACACGCCGTCCGGTCCTTCCAGCAGCAGCGGGGGCTGATCTCCGACGGCGTCGTCGGGCCCGCCACCTACCGCGCGTTGCGCGACGCGGGCTGGACACTCGGCGACCGGATGCTCGCGCTGATGGTCACGGCCCCGATGACCGGTGACGACGTCGTCGCGCTGCAGGAGCGCCTCTCCGAGCTCGGCTACGATCCCGGCCGCCCGGGCGGGGTGTTCGACGAGCAGACCGAGAACGCCCTGCGCCGCTTCCAACGCGAGTACGGCCTCGTCCCCGACGGCCTGTGCGGGCCCGCCACGATGCGCTCGCTCCGGCAGCTCGGACGCAAGGTCACCGGCGGCCGTCCGCACCTGATGCGCGAGCAGGAGTTGCTGCGCCAGGCCGGGCCGAGGCTGCGCGGCAAGCGGATCGTGGTCGACCCCGGCCACGGCGGCCCCGACCGCGGCGTGGTGTCCGCAGGCGTCGCGGAGGCCGATCTCATGTGGGATCTGGCCCGCCGCCTCGTCGGTCGCATGAGCGCGACGGGGATGGACGCAATGCTGTCGCGCCAGGAGCACACGTGCCCGTCGGAGCCCGAGCGTGCGGCGTTCGCGAACAACGCCGGAGCCGATCTCGTGCTCTCGTTGCACACCGACGCTGACCGCAGCATGTACGCGCAGGGCCTCGCCACGTTCCACTTCGGCAACGGCACCGGCTCCACGTCGACGGTGGGGGAGGCGCTCGCGGGCCTCATCCAACGCGAGCTGCTCACCCGCACGGCGATGCACGACTGCCGCACCCAGGCCCGCACCTGGGAGTTGCTGCGGCTCACCCGGATGCCCGCCGTGCGGGTCGAAGTGGGCTACCTGTCCAACATGGGCGACCTGCGCAGGCTGATGGATCCGGCGTTCCGCGACGTCGTCGCGGAGGGAATCCTCGTCGCGGTGAAGCGCCTCTACCTGCTCGGCCAGGACGACCAGCCGACCGGCACCTTCACTTTCGGCGACGTGCTGGCCCGTGAGCTCGAACGCGATCAGGCCAAGGCCATCTGACGGCGAGGTGCGCGCCGGTGCGTCAGCGGCCGCTACAGCGCGCTCTGTGTGCGCCGGTGGCGCGCGACGGCGTCTGGGTCGGTAGGCCGACCTCGGGCGCGCCGGTCTGCAGTGGAATGGTGATCGTGCCGAGCAGCTGCTCCAACGCGGCCTCGACGTCTTCCTTCCACGTCATCGCCGAGCGCAGCTCCATCCGCAGCCGTGGCCACCGCGGGTGCGGGCGAATCGTCTTGAAGCCCACACCGCGCAGGAACTCGGCCGGGATCAGGCACCCGGGCTCGGTGCCGGGCTGCTGCTCGCCGAACACCTCGATCGCTTTCACCCCACGACGGGTGAGGTCCTTCACAACGGCCTGGGCGAGCATCCGGCCGAGCCCCTCGCCTGCGAACTCCGGCATCACCTGCATGGTGGTGAGCAGCACGGCGTCGGCGCTGACCGGACCGGTCGGCATCTCGGCCGCGCGCGGCACTGCCGACGGCGGGGCGTAGATGACGTAACCCGCGGGCACCCCGTCCATGTGCACGACCCGGCCGCAAGAGCCCCACTCGAGCAGCACCTCGGAGACCCACGCCTCCTTCTCCAGCTCCGTGGAACCGAAGTCCGCCGCCTGCTTGCCGAGGCTCTCCGAGAGCTCCCAGAACACGCAACGGCGACAACGCTTGGGCAGGTTGTCCAGATTGTCCAACGTGAGGGGCGCCATGTGCCAAGCCACAAGCAAGACCTCCGGCGACCGATCTCAATGGGACGGGTAGGGCATGGCCGCCGCCAGTGCGTCGACAATCTCGACGATAGATCGATCCAGCTCCGATTCCCAGCCCATGAGCTGTGACCGGCAGCTATGTCACGACGAAGGGCAGAACGTTCCTCCATCCTGATGACACTCGATCGGATCTCCGTTACCCAAACGACAGACGGGAACACGTGACGCAGCCCTCGTCCCCGGTCCGTCGCCCGCCACCGAGCGGGTTGCCGCACGACGGAGATGACGGCGTCGGAAATCTGGGGGCTGTCGCCGTGGAGAGCAGGCCGGAGGTCGTCTCGCGGGCAGCGGCATGCCCAACTGGCGGCGCGGCCGGTGGAGGTCGCAGATCTTGCCGCCTGCCGGGCATGCGGGTGGGGCCGGCGCTCGTGCAGGCCGTGCGCGACCGGCTGGTGCTCGCCACCGAATCGGCGACCCACGGGTCGCCGAGTTTCACCCAGATGCTGGTCTAGGTGCGCGAGTGGCACCTCGATGGCGCGCTGGTCGAACACCCGCGGGACGCTCCCGGGATTGCACTGCACGGCGGCGTGTTTCACGTGAAACACCGCGCCAACGAGGCTAGGCCTCGGTGGCCCGGTTCATCAGCTCGGCAATGCGTTCCAGATCCTCGACCGAGCCGAACTCGACGACGATCCGACCCTTGCGCTGGCCGAGCTCGACCTTCACGCGCGTGTCGAAGCGGTCCGACAGCCGCTCCGCCAGCTCCTGCAGCCCAGGTGCGTGCATCGGCCGTCGCTTCACCGGGTGTGGTTTGTCGGGGGACTCGCGGCGGAGCAGCACCACTGCCTCTTCGGTGGCGCGCACCGACATTCCCTCGGCGACGATGCGCGCGGCGAGATCCTCCTGGTGCCCGGCGTCGTCGAGACCGAGCAGGGCTCGGGCGTGTCCGGCGGACAACACACCGGCGGCCACCCGGCGCTGCACCGACACGGGCAGGCGCAGCAGCCGGATCGTGTTGGTGACGACCGGTCGGCTGCGACCCAACCGATCGGCTAGCTCGTTATGGGTGACTCCGAACTCCACCAAGAGCTGCTCGTAGGCCGCCGCCTCGTCGAGCGGGTTGAGCTGAACGCGGTGGATGTTCTCCAGCAGCGCGTCGCGGAGCATCGCGTCGTCGGCCGTCTGACGGACAATCGCAGGCACCTGGTGCAACCCGACCTGCTTCGCGGCCCGCCACCGACGCTCGCCCATGACGAGCTGGAAGCTGCCCGGCCGGACCTCGCGAACGACGATCGGCTGCAGCAGGCCGAACTCGCGGATCGAGTGCTCCAGCTCGGTGAGCGACTCGTCGTCGAACTGGGTGCGCGGCTGCTGCGGGTTGGGGACGATCGAGCTGATGTCGATCTCACGCAGCTCGGCGAGGGGCGGAGACGCCGCGGAGTCAGGCGCGGAGTCACGCGCGGAGTCACGCGCGGGCGGCCGCTGCTCGGATGCGTCCGGAAAGGGTCGGCCGATGCGTACGGACACGTCGATGCCGTCGTCGGGTCGCGTCGGGATCAGCGCCGCCAGCCCGCGGCCCAGCCCGCCCTTGCGCTGCGGGACCCCTCGCTCGTTCATCGCGGCTAACCCCTGTCTCGGACCTCCGGGGCATGCGACTGCGCACCCCGGTCGGCGATCTCCCGCGCCGCGTCGACGTAGCTCATCGCCCCACGCGAGCCCGGGTCGTAGGCGAGGACGGTCTGGCTGTAGCCCGGCGCCTCGGACACCTTGACACTGCGGGGGATCACGGTACGCAGGACCGTCGGCCCGAAATGACCGCGCACCTCGTTGGTGACCTGGTCAGCGAGCTTCGTGCGCCCGTCGTACATGGTCAGCAAGATCGTCGAGACGTGCAGGTCCATGTTGAGGTGCGACCGCACAAGGTCGATGTTCGACAGGAGCTGTCCAAGACCCTCCAACGCGTAGTACTCGCACTGGATCGGGATGAGCACCTCGTACGCCGCGACCAGCGCGTTGACGGTGAGCAGGCCGAGCGACGGAGGACAGTCGACGAAGACGTAGTCGACCCGGAGCTCGTCGAGCACCTCGGGCACCAGCGCCTGCCGGAGCCGGTGTTCGCGGGCCACCATGCCGACGAGCTCGATCTCGGCCCCCGCCAGGTCGATGGTGGCGGGCACGCACAGGAGATCAGGCGACGCTGTGCTCGGCACCGCCGCATCCGTCAGAGGGATCTCCCCGAGCAGGGCCTCGTACACCGATGGCGTGCCTAGTCGATGGTCGACGCCGAGGGCGGTGCTGGCGTTGCCCTGCGGGTCGAGATCGATCACCAGCACGCGGACCCCGTGCAGGGCCAGCGCGGCCGCGAGGTTGACGGTGCTCGTCGTCTTGCCCACGCCGCCCTTCTGGTTGGCGACGGTCAGCACCCGTCGATGCAACGGCCGGGGCATCCGGTGCCGATCCGGGTGCAGCACCCGTGCGGCCCGTGCGGCCTCTTCGGCGATCGGCGTCCAGCCCGGCTGCGGCGACGTTTCACGTGAAACATCGGGCTGATACTCAGGCTGATACTCGCTCCGCAAGCTCCGCTCGGACACGTACACCTTCACCCTCTCCTCCGCCGCAGACGCTCCACGACGACCACCGTGCTCGGCGGATCAACGATGCCGATCCCGCACGTCTCGATCCGGGGGATGCCGCCGCCCAACGCGGCGACGGCACGGGCGTCGCGCTCCACCTCGGCGGGGGCGGACCTGCCCTTCACGGCGAGCATCATCCCACCCGGGCGAACGAGGGGAAGGCACCACGCGGCGAGCCGGTGCAACGGTGCGACCGCGCGCGATGTGACCACATCGGCTCCCTCCCAACGTCGGCGCACTGAGGTGTCCTCGGCGCGGCCTCGCTCGACCTCGATGGGGAGCTCGAGATCGGCGAGCACTGTGCGCAACCACTCGACCCGCCGGGCGAGCGGCTCCACGAGAACGACGCGCAGATCCGGCCGGGCCAGCGCCAACGGTATCCCGGGCAGGCCCGCTCCAGAGCCGATATCGAGAACCCGTGCGTCGGGCGGAATGAGATCGGCGACTACCGCACAATTCAGGACGTGGCGGTCCCACACCCGCGACGCCTCGTGCGGCCCGACGAGGCCCCATTCGACCCCGGTGGTGGCGAGGTGCTCGGCGTAGCGCCTGGCCAGGGGCAGCCGATCACCGAAGGGGTGCGGCCGTGTCCCGTGGATCACCGAACCCTACGCGCCGCGGAAGATGACGACCTGGCGCCGAGGCTCCTCACCCTCGCTCTCGCTCGACACGCCCTTCACCCGCGCGACGGCGTCGTGCACGACCTTGCGCTCGAACGGCGTCATCGGCCGCATGCGCACCGACTCGCCGCTCGCGAGCACTTCCTTGGCCGTGCGCAAACCCTGCTCGGTGAGCTCATCGCGGCGGGCCTGACGCCAGCCCGCGATGTCCAGCATGAGCCTGCTGCGGTTGCCCGACGACTGCTGGACGGCCAGCCGGGTGAGCTCCTGCAACGCCTCCAGCACCGCCCCGCGGTCGCCGACCAGCCGGTCGAGGTCCTCCCCGCCGTCGATGCTGACTATCGCGCGACCCGCCTCGACGTCGAGGTCGATGTCACCGTCGTAATCGAGCAGATCGAGCAGGCGCTCCAGGTAGTCGCCCGCGATATCACCCTCACGTACGAGCTGGTCCTCGCCGCTTGCCGGGCCTTCCTGCGCCGTCTTAGGCACGATGCGTCTCCTCCTCCGGTGGTGCGGCATCGCCGCGGCGGCCGCCGACGCGGGCGGCCGCGGGTGGTCTGCCGGATCAGCGGCGCTTCCGGGGGCGGCGCGCAGACGGGGTGGCCCCCGCCTTGCGGCTGCTCGCACCGGCCGTGCCGTGGTCGCCGTTCTTCGCCGTGCCGTTCGTGCTTGCATCGCCGCTCGTCGACCCGTTGGTCGAGGTGCTCGGCGACGAGTTCGTCGAGGTGTTCGTCGAGGCGGGCGCCTGCTTGCGCATCACCGGCTTCGCGCCGGGCTTCTTCGCGGGCGGCTCGGCGGGCTCGGCGTCGGCACGCTCCGGGCGAACGGGCTTCTGGCCAGGCCGCGGGGCGAGCGCCTGCCGGTTGGCGACGGCCTGCTCCTTCTTCTCCGCCTGCTCGGCGTCGATCCGGCGGTAGACGACGTACTGCTGGCCGAGCGTCCATAGGTTGTTCGACACCCAGTAAATGAGGATCGCCAGCGGCAGGAACGGAGCGCCGACCACGACGCCGATCGGGAACACGTAGAGCATCAGCTTCTGCATGATCGCGGTCTGCGGGTTGTCCATGCCCTGGCCAGACGCGACCTGGCGGGCCACGGAATGCCGTGCCGTGATGTGCGTGAAGATGCCTGCCGCGATCATCAGCGGGACCATCACGATGATCATGTTGGTCATCGTGGTGCCCTGGGCGATCAACGCCTCTGAGCCCTGCGTGACCCACGCGCCGAGCTTCGCGCCGAAGAGACTGGCGTTGTTGAACGAGTCGACGCCCGCCTGGTCGAAGAAGTAGTTCTCGTTGCGCGGTGCGCCGTTGGACAGGACCGGGTTGAACGACCGCAGCACGTGGAACAGGCCGATGAACACCGGCAGCTGCACGAGCACCGGCAGGCAGCCCGCCACCGGGTTGACGCCGTGCTCCTTCTGGAGCCGCTGCATCTCGGCGGCTTGCTTCTGCTTGTCGTTGGCGTACTTCTTGCGGAGCTTCGCGATCTCCGGCTGGAACTCCTGCATCTTGCGCATCGACCGCACTTGCGAGACGAACGGCTTGTACAGGAACGCGCGGAGCGTGAAGACGAGGAAGACCACGGCGAGCGCCCAGGCGATGCCGCCACCCCACCCGGTGTCGCCGAAGACGAAGCTGAACGCCTTATGCCACACCCAGAGGATGAACGAGACCGGGTAGTAGATGAAGTTCAGCACGGCGCTTGCTCCTCGGAGTGGTCCTCGGTCGGACGGATGCGGGCAGCGTCGGCACGCTTACGCGGCGGAGGCACCAGATCGACGCCTCCAGGGTGCCACGGCGCGCAGCGCAACAGGCGGCGAAGCGTCAACCACGACCCGAAAACGGCACCGTGCACCTGCAGCGCCTCTACCGCGTACGCGCTGCAGGACGGTTGGAAGCGACAGCTCGGCGGCAACATGGGGGAGATCCACACCTGGTAGCCGCGGATGAGCAGGACCAGCGCCCGCGCGATCACGACGGGCCTCGCTTGCGCAGCGCCGAGCGCAAACCGGCGTCGAGATCCTCGCCGAGCTCGGCGGACGTGGCCGAAGCGGCGGGGGGCAGGGCCCGTACGACGAGCAGGCTGTCATCGGGAAGCCCGGCCAGCCGGTCGCGCACGAGATGTCGCAGCCGCCGGGCCACACGGTGGCGCACCACCGAGTTCCCGACGGACTTACTCACAACAAAGCCTGCGCGCGGCGACGAAGCCACGGGCGTTTCGGCGTGTTCAGCACTGTGCAGATGCACCACGAGTCGCGCGCGGCCCCCGCGGCGACCACGCCGAATAGCGGACGCGAACTCGTCCCGGTGCGTCAGCCGGGATGCAACCGGCAGCACCGGGACCCGGCGATCAGGCGGAGAGCCGCTCGCGGCCCTTGCCGCGGCGGGCGGCGATGATGGCGCGACCGGCGCGGGTGCGCATCCGCAGCCGGAAACCGTGCTTGCGCGCCCGGCGGCGGTTGTTCGGCTGGAAGGTGCGCTTGCCCTTGCTCACTGGTCGGCTCTCCTGGTCGGCAACCGGCACGCGGGGGCCGCCGGTCGCCATCTCGCTGGGGTCGGACAGGTGCCCATCGCAGAGGCACGCTTGCTGACCAGGGTACGCAGCGCCGCGGAAGGGGGTCAAACCGCCCCGGCCCTCCCTCGGGAGGCCGAGTGGGTGTCTTGTGGCGATGCGTCCCCAATTGCTAGCGTGCGCCTCCATCAATCGATCCGGGGGGATCGACTCCGAACTGCTTCACGGGCCGCCCGCAGCGCAATGGGCGTGTCCGGTTACTGTCTTGCGCACAGCTGTGGACAAGTCTGTGGATAGATGGGCATACAGGGCGACAACCGGAGGGGGGTGCCGACCTGGTGGCCGACCAAGCAGGAGATCTCGGAGAGGTCTGGAACAGGGTCATCGGCGACCTTTCCGGAGCCGCGGCGGGCTCGGCCGCGCCGTCCCTCTCCCCGCAGCAACGCGCGTTCCTACGGCTGACCCGACCGCTCGGGCTCATCGACGGCACCGCACTCCTCGCGGCGCCGAGCGAGTTCGCCAAGGACGCCATCGAGCGGATCCTGCGCCGCCCGATCAGCGACGCGCTGGGCCGCCACCTCGGGGTCACGGTCAACCTCGCCGTGGTCGTCGATGCCTCGGCGGCCTCCGGCGGCACCGAGGTGCCGGACCCCCCCAGCCCCGAGCCCGCCGTCGCCGCAAGAGTTGTCCCCGTCACCGAGACGGCGTCGCCCAACCGCGATCCGCTGGCCGACACCGGCCCGTTCCGGATGCCCGAGCCCGGGCCCGTGACCAACGGCGGTCCTCCGCCGCCGCGGCCCGCGGAGAGCTGGCCCGCCTACGCGGGCGCCCCCGCCGCCGAGCACGTGGCACCCCGCTCCCAGACCCGCCTGAATGAGAAGTACATCTTCGACACCTTCGTCATCGGAGCGTCGAACCGGTTCAGCCACGCCGCGGCCGTCGCCGTCGCCGAAGCGCCCGCGCGGGCGTACAACCCGCTCTTCGTCTGGGGCGACTCCGGCCTGGGCAAGACCCACCTGCTGCACGCCGTCGGCCACTACACGCAGCGGCTGTTCCCGGGGATGCGGGTGCGCTACGTGTCCACCGAGGAGTTCACCAACGACTTCATCAACTCCCTGCGCGACGACCGCAAGGTCGCCTTCCAGCGCCGCTACCGCGACGTCGACGTGCTCCTCGTCGACGACATCCAGTTCCTGGAGGGCAAGGAAGGCACGCAGGAGGAGTTCTTCCACACCTTCAACACGCTCCACAACGCGAACAAGCAGATCGTCGTGTCCTCCGACCGGCCGCCGAAGCGACTGGAGACCCTCGAGGATCGGATGCGCACGCGGTTCGAGTGGGGGCTGATCACCGACATCCAGCCGCCCGAGCTGGAGACGCGCATCGCCATCCTGCGCAAGAAGGCCGCGCAGGACCGCCTCGCCGTGCCCGGCGACGTGCTGGAGTTCATCGCCGAGCGCATCGAGCGCAACATCCGCGAGCTGGAAGGCGCGCTGATCCGCGTCACGGCGTTCGCGTCGCTCAACCGCCAACCGGTCGACACCCAGCTCGCCGAGATCGTCCTGCGCGACCTCATCCCCGACTCCGGCGCCTCCGAAATCACCGCCGCAACGATCATGGCCGTGGTGGCGGAGTTCTTCGGCGTCACGATGGACGAGCTGTGCGGGCCGGGGAAGACCAAGGCGCTCGCCCAGTCGCGCCAGATCGCCATGTACCTGTGCCGGGAGCTGACCGACCTGTCGCTGCCGCGCATCGGCCAGACCTTTGGCGGCCGCGACCACACCACCGTCATGCACGCGGACAAGAAGATCCGCAACGAGATCGCCCAGCGCCGCAAGACGTTCGAACAGGTGCAGGAGCTCACGGCGCGCATCAAGCAGCGCGCCCGCCACAAGGACTGACCTCCCTCCCGGCGAGCGGCCGAATCTTCACCCATCCGTGCCGCGCCACATCCTTGCCGAATGCCGCGCGCACCGTCACAGACCGTCCTCCCCCGTGGGTCGCGAGGGACTCCCGTGAGTCATCTCCCCACGTGCACCCGCTCATCCGGTCGCGCTGCGCTCACGCCCGACCACGATTTCACCCACATCTGGGGACAACTCTGTGGATGCGCACGGCAGGGTCCGTGGACGGGGTGCGGTGAAACGGTGGACAACCGGTGGTCAGGCCGGGGATAGATGCGTGCGTGGCGGACCCGTCCACCGTCGCGCCGAGGCGCCCACCGACTGTCCCTGGACGACGTCCACACCACGCCACACCGGCTGACCTGCGCCGACCCTGGCCATCCACACTGCGCACAGCCCCTAGTACTACTGCTGGATCTCTCTTCTCCATGAACTACAAGAAGACCCGGGGTGTGCAGCGAGCTGCTGGATCGGGCGGGTCCGACCCCCGTGACACCCGCCGCCGCGAGGCTCTACGGTGATGCCCCGGCCGGTCCCTCCTCCGTCGGAACGCAAAACTGTCGTCCCGTCGTGAGAAGGTCTGCCCGACACCGAAACGCGAGAGGTCCCCGTCATGAAGTTCCGGGTCGAACGCGACGTTCTGGCCGATGCGGCCGCATGGGTCGCGCGCAGCCTTCCGGCGCGCCCACCTGTTCCGGTGCTGGGCGGCGTCCTCGTCGAGGCCACCAGCGGACCGGCGGGCGAGCGGCTCACGGTCTCCGGGTTCGACTACGAGACCTCGGCCAGGGTCGAAATCGACGCCACCATCGGCGATCCCGGCCGCGTCCTGGTCTCCGGTCGATTGCTGGCCGACATCACCCGCGCCCTGCCGTCGAAGCCGGTCGATCTCGTCGTCGACGGATCCCGCGCCACGATCAACTGCGGCAACAGCCGCTTCAGCCTCCCCACGATGCCGGTCGAGGACTATCCCCAGCTACCCGCGATGCCGCAGCTCGCGGGCACCGTCGCGGCCGAGGAGCTGGCCGCCGCCGTCGCGCAGGTGGCCGTCGCGGCGGGCCGGGACGACACCCTTCCGATGCTCACCGGCATCCGCATGGAGATCGAAGGGGCCCGGCTCACCCTGGCCGCCACCGACCGGTTCCGCCTGGCCGTCCGCGAGCTGGAGTGGCAGCCGGAGGACACCGAGCAGTCCAGCGCCGTGCTCATCCCCGCCCGCACCCTGGCGGAGGTCGCGAAGACACTGGCCGGGGCGGGCCGGGTCGAGCTCGCGCTGTCGGCAGGCGACGGCATGCTGGGCATCACCGGCGCCGGGCGCCGGGCCACCACCCGCCTCCTCGACGCGGAGTTCCCCCGCTTCCGCCAGCTCATCCCGGCCGAGCACACCACCTCGGCGATCGTCGAGGTCGCCGCCCTGATCGAGTCGATCAAGCGGGTCGCGCTGGTCACCGACCGCGTCGCGCAGATCCGCATGGAGTTCGCCGACGAGGGGCTGCGCCTCACCGCGGGCGGCGACGATGTTGGCAGCGCCGAGGAAGAGCTCGCGTGCGAGCTCGAGGGCGCGCCGCTCACGATCGCGTTCAACCCGGGCTACCTGCTCGACGCGCTGGGCGTCCTGCACGTCGAACGGGCCCAGCTCACGTTCACCACCCCCAACCGGCCCGCGCTCGTCAGGCCGGTCCCGCCGCCGCCCGCCGAGGGCTCCGAGCAAGCCCCCGCCCAGCCCGCCGAGCAGGTGTCGGGCTACCTCCACCTGTTGATGCCCGTTCGGCTGCCCGGCTGATCCCGGCACGTGCACCTGCGCCGTCTCGCGATCACCGACTTCCGATCCTGGGAGGCGGCCGAGCTGGACCTCGCACCCGGGATCACGGTGCTCGTCGGGCCCAACGGCGTCGGCAAGACCAACCTCGTCGAGGCGGCGGCCTACCTCGCCACCCTTGGCTCGCACCGCGTTGCCACCGACGCGCCCCTGATCCGGCGCGGTGCCGAACGGGCCATCGTGCGCGGGCAGGTGGTGCACCTCGGCCGAGAGCTGTCGGTCGAGCTGGAGATCACGGCGGGGCGGGCGAACCGGGCACGGGTCAACCGGGCGCCCGCGAAGCCCCGCGACGTGCTGGGCATCCTCCGCACGGTGCTCTTCGCCCCCGAGGATCTCGCGCTGGTCCGCGGCGACCCTGGCGAGCGTCGGCGCTTCCTGGACGAGCTGCTGGTCGCCCGCTACCCCCGCTACGCCACCGTGCGCGCCGATTACGACCGCGTGCTGCGCCAGCGCGCGGCCCTGCTCAAGTCGGCACGGTCGGGCGGCGACCTGCGCACCCTCGACGTATGGGACGGCCATCTCGCCACCCACGGCGCGGCGCTGCTGGCCGGTCGGCTGGAGCTGGTCGCGGCGATCGGACCGCCCGCGGTGGAGGCGTTCGCGGAGATCGCGCCGTCGTCGGCGCCGATCGCTCTGACCTACCGCTGCTCGGTCGACACCGACACGGGCTCGTTGGAAAGCGCGCTGTTGGAAGCGCTGGCGCGGGTGCGGCGCCAGGAGGTGGAGCGCGGTGTGTGCCTCGTCGGCCCGCACCGGGACGACCTCGAGCTCTGCCTCGGCGACGGCCCGGCCAAGGGATACGCGAGCCACGGCGAGTCGTGGGCGCTGGCGCTCGCGCTTCGGCTGGCGTCCTACCGACTGCTGCGCGACGACGACGTCGAGCCCGTCCTCATCCTCGACGACGTGTTCGCCGAGCTCGATTCCCGGCGTCGCCGCGCGCTCGCCGAGGTCGCCAGGCGCGCCGAGCAGGTGTTGGTCACGGCCGCCGTCGAGGAGGACGTGCCGGAGGTGCTCGACGGCGTGCGCTACACGGTGAGTGGCGGAGGCGTCGCGCGACACGCCGCATCCCTTCAGGAAGCATGACCGATCGGTACCTGGGGACAACACTGTGGATACTGTGGATAACTACCGCCGGACCGGGGATGACGAGCCAAAACGGCCGTCCGCCGACGAAGAACGACCGCCCGCAGCGGCAGTTGTCCCCAGGTCTGGGGACAACCCGGGCGCCACCGCTCGGCGCGGCGCCGACATCGCCCGCGAAGCGTTACGCACCGCACGCGAGGCTTCGGCGGAGAAGGCGGCCGAGCGAGCGGGCAAGCTCCGGGCACGCAAGCTCACCGCCGGGCGCAGCCGTCGTCGTCGCTGGTCGGGTCCCGGTCCCGACGACCGTGATCCGCAGCCCCTCGGCCGCCTCGCCGCGCGCGTCTCGTTGGACCGGGGCTGGTCGCCGCGGCTCACCGACGCGACCGTGCTCGGCCGGTGGCCCCACCTCGTCGGTGCGGATGTCGCCGACCACTGCACACCGGTGTCGCTGCGCGACGGCGAGCTCGTGCTGCAGGCGGAGTCGACGGCATGGGCGACGCAGCTGCGCACCCTGCAGCGCCAGCTGCTCGCCCGGCTCGCCGCGGCCGTGGGCAAGGACGTGGTGAAGCGGATCAGGGTGGTCGGGCCCAGCGGCCCGAGCTGGCGCCATGGCCCGCGCACCGTCCGGGGCCGCGGCCCCCGCGACACCTACGGCTGACCGCGCCCCCGCCCGCCCGCGCCGCCACCCGGCCGTGCCCTTGCCGCCCGCGCCCCACTTCGCACCTTTTCGGCTTCTTCGCACCCCGCCGGCGGGGTGCGAAGTGATGCGAAGGGGTGCGAAGTCGGCGCCAGGGGCCCCGGGCCGCTGCGTCGCGCACACTGGGGTCTGCGCAGTTCGCCCCACCGCGCGGCAGGGCGTCACTCGGCGGGACGTGAAGGCCCCGGAGCCCCGTCAGATCTCCTTCTCTGCCGGTCGGACCCGTCCAGATGCGCGTTCGGCGGCCTGCGGACCACTCAGGGGTGTCCTTGCCGCATTTCTGTCGGCCCGCCCCGGTATGATGGAGGCATGTTCCGGATCGTCCCCCGAGGCGTCCGGTCGAAAAGGCTTCGCGAGGGCGGCTGTGCCGTGTGCGTGGGGTCGTCAGCGCAAGGAGAGCACACGTTCCGTGGCGGAGAAGAAGAGCGGCTACAGCGCGTCGTCGATCACCGTTCTCGAGGGTCTCGATGCGGTGCGCAAGCGGCCCGGCATGTACATCGGCTCCACCGGTGAGCGTGGTCTGCACCACCTGGTCTGGGAGGTCGTGGACAACGCGGTCGACGAGGCGATGGCGGGCTTCGCCACGCGGGTGGATGTGGCGTTGCAGGACGACGGCGGCGTGCGCGTCACCGACAACGGGCGCGGCATCCCGGTCGACATGCACCCGGTGGAGAAGAAGCCCGCCGTCGAGGTGATCATGACGGTGTTGCACGCGGGCGGCAAGTTCGACGGCGACTCCTACGCGGTGTCCGGCGGCCTGCACGGCGTCGGCGTCTCGGTGGTCAACGCGTTGTCCAGCGCGTTGGATGTCGAGATCCACCTCGGCGGTCGCGTCTGGCGCCAGCACTACGCGCACTCCGTGCCCGGCCCGCTGCGCAAGGGTGAGGAGACCACACGCAGGGGCAGCACCGTCACGTTCTGGGCCGATCCGAACATCTTCGAGACCACCACGTACGACATCGAGACGATCCGCCGCCGCCTGCAGGAGATGGCGTTCCTCAACAAGGGCCTCACCATCACCTTGCGCGACGAGCGCAACGGCACCAACGGCAACGCCGAGGAGCCCGACGCCGAGGGCTACGTCGCCAAGGTCAAGGACTACACGTTCTGCTACCCGAACGGGCTTGAGGACTTCGTCGCCCACCTCAACAAGTCCAAGGACCCCATCCACAAGAAGCTGGTGTCCTACGCGGGCGAGGAGGCCGGGCACGCGGTCGAGGTGGCGATGCAGTGGAACTCCGGATACACGGAGTCGGTCCACACGTTCGCCAACACGATCAACACCCGCGAGGGCGGCACCCACGAGGAGGGCTTCCGCGCCGCGCTGACGAGCACGGTCAACCGCTACGCGCGCGACAAGAAGCTGCTCAAGGAGAAGGACCCGGCGCTCTCCGGCGACGACATCCGGGAGGGTCTTGCCGCGATCGTCTCGGTCAAGGTCAAGGAGCCGCAGTTCGAGGGCCAGACGAAGACGAAGCTGGGCAACACCGAGGTGAAGTCGTTCGTGCAGCGCGTCTCCAACGAGTGGCTGTCCGACTGGCTGGAGCGCAACCCCGCCGAGGCGCGCACGATCCTCAACAAGGCGGTGCAGTCGGCGCAGGCGCGCATGGCCGCGCGCAAGGCCCGCGAGCTCGTCCGCCGCAAGAGCGCTGGCGACATCGGGGGCCTTCCCGGCAAGCTCGCCGACTGCCGTTCCACCGATCCGGCGCGGTCCGAGGTCTACATCGTGGAGGGCGATTCGGCGGGCGGCTCGGCCAAGTCCGGCCGCGACTCGATGTTCCAGGCGATCCTGCCCATCCGCGGCAAGATCATCAACGTGGAGAAGGCCCGCATCGACCGGGTCCTGAAGAACACCGAGGTCCAGGCGATCATCACCGCGCTGGGCACCGGCATCCACGACGAGTTCGACCTGTCGAAGCTGCGCTACCACAAGGTCGTCCTCATGGCGGACGCCGATGTCGACGGCCAGCACATCCGCACCCTCCTGCTCACCCTGCTCTTCCGGTTCATGCGCCCGCTGATCGAGCACGGGCACGTCTTCCTCGCGCAGCCGCCGCTCTACAAGATCAAGTGGGGCGGCCGGGGCGCCGAGCCGGAGTTCGCCTACTCCGACCGCGAGCTGGAGGGCCTCATCCAGGCGGGTCGTGAGGCGGGCAAGAAGCTGCCCAAGGAAGAGGGCATCCAGCGCTACAAGGGCCTCGGCGAGATGAACGCCAAGGAGCTGTGGGAGACCACGATGGACCCGGCCAACCGGGTGCTCCTGCAGGTCACGCTGGACGACGCCGCCACCGCCGACGAGCTGTTCTCGATCCTGATGGGTGAGGACGTCGAGTCGCGTCGCTCGTTCATCACCCGCAACGCCAAGGACGTCCGCTTTCTTGATGTGTGACTGTCTCGACGTCTGAGCCGACGTCCGCGGCAGCGCGAAAGGAACTCTTCGTGACCGACACCCTGGACCCTGCTTTGCCCGCCGGCAGCGGGGGCGACCGCACCGAGCCGGTCGACATCCAGCAGGAGATGCAGCGCTCCTACATCGACTACGCGATGAGCGTGATCGTCGGGCGCGCGCTGCCACTGGTCGAGGATGGGCTCAAGCCGGTGCACCGGCGCGTCCTGTACTCCATGGGGGAGAACGGCTTCCGGCCCGACCGGAGCTACGTCAAGTGCGCGCGCGTCGTCGGCGAGGTGATGGGCAACTACCACCCGCACGGCGACAGCTCGATCTACGACGCGCTCGTCCGCCTGGCCCAGCCGTGGTCGTTGCGTTATCCGCTGATCGACGGGCAGGGCAACTTCGGCTCGCGCGGCAACGACCCGCCCGCCGCGATGCGCTACACGGAGTGCCGTCTGTCGCCGTTGGCGATGGCGATGCTCCAGGACATCAACGAGGAGACCGTCGACTTCTCGGACAACTACGACGGCAAGACGCAGGAACCGGACGTCCTGCCGTCGCGGGTGCCCAACCTGCTGATCAACGGCAGCGCGGGCATCGCGGTCGGCATGGCCACCAACATCCCGCCGCACAACCTGCGCGAGGTCGGCGCGGGCGTCGTCTGGGCGTTGGACAACTGGGACGCCACCGAGGACGAGCTGCTCACCGCGCTGATGGAGCGCATCAAGGGCCCGGACTTCCCCACGGCGGGCCTCATCGTCGGCCGCGACGGCATCGAGCAGGCCTACCGCACGGGCCGCGGCTCGGTGCGGATGCGCGCCGTGGTCGAGGCCGAAGAGGACGCCAAGGGGCGCACGATCCTCGTCGCCACCGAGCTGCCCTACCAGGTCAACCCGGACAACCTCATCGAGTCGATCGCAGGCCAGCACCGCGACGGCAAGCTCGCGGGCATCGCCGAGATCAACGATGAGAGCTCCGACCGGGTCGGCATGCGCATCGTCATCACGCTCAAACGCGACGCCGTGGCCAAGGTCGTGCTGAACAACCTCTACAAGCACACCCAGCTGCAGTACAGCTTCGGCGTCAACATGCTGGCGATCGTCGACGGCGTGCCGCGCACCCTGCGGCTCGACCAGGTCGTGCGCAACTACGTGCGTCACCAGGTCGAGGTCATCGTCCGACGCACCCGCTACCGCCTGCGCAAGGCGGAGGAGCGGGCCCACATCCTGCGTGGCTACGTCAAGGCGCTCGATGCGCTCGACGAGGTCATCGCGCTGATCCGCGCGTCCGACACGGTCGAGATCGCGCGCGACGGCCTGATCCAGCTGCTCGACGTCGACGAGATCCAAGCCCAGGCGATCCTCGACATGCAGCTGCGTCGCCTCGCCGCCCTGGAGCGTCAGAAGATTATCGACGAGCTGGCCGAGATCGAGCGGGAGATCGCCGACCTGCAGGACATCCTCGCCCGGCCCGAGCGCCAGCGGCAGATCGTGCGCGACGAGCTCAGCGAGATCGTCGAGAAGCACGGTGATGATCGGCGCACGCAGATCATCGCCGACGACGGTGACGTCCGCAACGAGGACCTCATCGCCGTCGAAGATGTCGTTGTGACGATAACTCAGACGGGCTACGCCAAGCGCACGAAGACCGACCTCTACCGGGCGCAGAAGCGTGGCGGGAAGGGCGTGCAGGGGGCGCAGCTGAAGCAGGACGACATCGTCGCCCACTTCTTCGTCTGTTCGACCCACGACTGGATCCTGTTCTTCACGAACAAGGGGCGCGTCTACCGGCTGAAGGCCTACGAGCTGCCCGAGGCCAACCGCAGCGCGCGCGGTCAGCACGTGGCCAACCTGCTCGCGTTCCAGCCCGATGAGCACATCGCCCAGGTCATGGAGATCTCCGACTACCAGGCCGCCCCCTATCTCGTCCTGGCGACGAAAAATGGGTTGGTCAAGAAGTCGAAGCTCACCGACTTCGACTCGCCGCGCACCGGCGGGCTCATCGGCATCAACCTGCGCGAGGACGACGAGCTGGTCGGGGCGGTCCTCTGCTCGGCAGCCGACGACCTGCTGCTCGTCTCGGCCGAGGGCCAGTCGATCCGGTTCACGGCGAGCGACGAGGTGCTGCGCCCGATGGGCCGCGCCACGTCCGGCGTGTTGGGGATGCGGTTCAACGGCGGCGATCGGCTGTTGTCGCTCGCCGTCGTGCGGGAAGGCATGTTCGTCTTGGTCGCCACCGGGGGCGGTTACGCCAAGCGCACCCCCATCGAGGACTATCCGGTGCAGGGCCGGGGCGGCAAGGGCGTTTTGACCATCCAGTACGACCGCAGGCGTGGCACGCTGGTCGGAGCGCTCATCGTCGGGATCGACGACGAGCTGTACGCGATCACCTCGACCGGTGGGGTGATCCGGACCTCGGCCCGCGAGGTGCGCAAGGCAGGCAGGCAGACGAAGGGGGTGCGCCTGATGAACCTGGGCGAGTCCGCCACGTTGCTGGCCGTTGCGCGAAATGCCGAGGATGACGCGAGCGATGCCGAGCTGTTCTGACGGTCACAGGAGAGTCCTCATCTCGTGAACGACACGACCCGCACCCCGGACGAGTCCGACGGCCCGGTGGACGCCGACCACCAGGCAGGCGGTCCGTCACCGCACCCGCGCACGGAAGCGCCGGGTTCCATGGCTGACGATGGCGTGGGCAGGCACGAAAGCTCCCGCGCCGGTTCCGGGCCGCAGGCCGCCCACGCCGCCCCGGCGCACGCCGCGCCGTCGGCGGGTGCGACGCCGCCGACGGGTGCGCCGCCGTTCGTGGGTTCGGCGCCTACTGCCGGTGCGCCGTCTGCGGGTGCGCCGTCTGCGGGTGCGACGCCGCCGACGGGTGCGCCGCCGTTCGTGGGTTCGGCGCCGTCTGCGGGTGCGTCGTCGTCGTCTGGTGCGCCGCGGTCCGCGGGTGCGGCGTCGCGCGGCACCACGTCCTCGACCGACGCCGGGGCTGCGGCGACCGCCGGGCCGTCGGCCAATGGAGCGGCGTCCGCCGCCGGGGATGCCGCCGCGTCCGGGAGTCGGCCTGCCTCTCCGGCCACCGGAGAGGCGGGATCGGGAGCCGGTGCAGCCGCGGGTGGTTCGGCCGCGGGAGCGCCTGCCGACGCGACAGCGCCGGTCGAGGGCTCGGTGGACGCCGCGACACCACCGAGCGGGTCCTCGTCGAGTCCTGCGCCTGGGTCGTCCGCGCCCACTCCGCCCAGCGGTCAGTCTGCTGTCCGGGGCACGTCCTCGGCGGGCGGCTTCCCAGCCCGCGCACCGAAGGCCTCGCAGCAGACCGCCCCTGGCGCCACTGACGGGGCGGCCCGCCCGCAGCAGACGAGCCCGGTGCTCGCGTTCGCGAAGGACGACGCCTCCGCGGAAGAGACCGCGCGCATGCGGTTCCCAACGGCCAATGGCACCGGCTCGAAGGGTGGTCAGACCCCGCAGCCGGTCGCCTCCCGCAGCAAAGCGCCCGCGGCGGTGCCGATGCCCGGGCCTGCCGCAGCCACCCCGCCGCCCTGGAACCGCGTTCCCGGTCAGGAGCCCGCGCCCGTACTCGTCGAGAACCGGCCGACCGAGACCGTTGAAGACAGCGAAGGACCCACCGCGTTCCTTGAGCCGCCCCCGCAGCCGGATGAGCGAACGGCCAGCCGCTCGCCGGGCGTCGCCACCCCATCCCGCAGCGGTCGGGCCCGCCCGCCGCGCCAGGCGGCGCTGCAGCTCCGACGGCTGGACCCGTGGTCGGTGCTCAAGCTGGCGCTCGTCCTTGCCGTGGTGCTGTTCCTCGTCTGGCTGGTGGCGGTCGGCGTGCTCTACGGGGTACTCGACGGCATCGGCGTCTGGGACCGACTCAACGGCACCTACGCCGACCTCGTGTCCGGCGAAGCGCCGAGCGGCAGTCCGTTGATCAGCGCAGGCCGCGTCTTCGGCATTGCGGCCGTGGTCGGTGCGATCAACAGCCTGCTGTTCGCCGTGGCCGTCACCGTGGGGGCGTTCGTCTACAACGTGTCGGCCGACCTGGTCGGCGGCATCGAAGTGACGTTGTCGGAACGGGACTGACCGCCCGGGTATCCGGTTGTAGGCGGTTGGAGACGCTGGGGTAACCTCGACTCCGCCGCAGGGGCCCATAGCTCAGTTGGTTAGAGCGCGTCGCTGATAACGACGAGGTCGCTGGTTCAAATCCAGCTGGGCCCACTCCCCAGCACCGGGACAGGCAAGGATGGCCGCATGAAGAAGATCATCGCAATCGTCGTCGCCATCGCGGCGGGGGCTCTCGTGTTCTCCAAGGTTCGGAGCTCCCGCTCCGAGCAGGACCTGTGGCACGAGGCCACCACCACCAGCTGACGCACGGCACCCTTGTGCCGGGCGGGCCTTGGCTCGCCCGGCATCGGGGACGTAGCTCAATTGGCAGAGCACCGCCTTTGCAAGGCGGGGGTTAGGGGTTCGATTCCCCTCGTCTCCACCACTCTGACCAGCGGAAACGGCAGGCTTCGTGATCATTAGTTGATCAATGGCGTCCAGTCCGGCGCTGGGATGTCTAAGGTGGATGCGATTGTCGTCCGTAAGGGCGGTCTGTCAGCGTGGCCGCTCCTTGCAGGTCGTCGCCTACGTCTGGTTCCGAACGCTGACAGGCCCGCGAGCTCCGGCTATGAGGGTCGACCACCGACAAGGCCGAGGCACGGGCGTCCGTCGCCGGCTGCAGTCAGCCGTGTTCGAACTCATCGTCGAACACCACGGCTACCGGCAACGCCGCAAGCCCACCCGCACCGCACCGACTCCGAACCGGCGAGTTGACCCACAGCGCTACAACGACCACCCTGCACACCACGGCCGACGAGCGCTGAGGTGGTCCCTATCTCGTGGCATCAAGTGGTCTCTTCTCGCTGGCAAGCGAGATGGGGCGCACCGCTTGTTCTCGCCATGGCCGTCTTTTCGGCCCGTTGTGTTGGGGCGGATCTCATCAGGAGAGGCGCATCTGATGGTTGACTCACGCGGCCCTGCGGGCGCGCCCGAACCCGCTCCGGGCCCATCGGCGGCGACCGGGGCGGGGGGCCCGGCCGACATTGACCCGGTCGCGGTGATCCGGTCGAAGCGCTACCTCTCAGCGCTCATCCTGGCCGGTATCCTGGGCATTCCCATATCCGCCATCGCCTACGGCTTCCTGGCCCTGGTCGCCAAGATCCAACACTACCTGTTCGACGACCTGCCGACCCAGGTGAGCGGCGGTCCCGCGCCTGCGTGGTGGCCGCTGCCCTGGCTCGTGCTCTGTGGGCTGTTGACCGCACTGACGATCCGCTACCTGCCGGGAAATGCCGGTCACTCACCCGCCTTCGGGTTCAAGGCCGGTGGCGGACCCCCGACCGGGCCGGAACTGATCGGGGTCATCCTCGCCGCGCTCAGCACGCTGTCCCTGGGCGCGGTACTGGGCCCGGAAGCGCCCTTGATCGCGATCGGCGGCGGTCTGGCTGCGCTGGCCGTGCACCTGGTGAAGAAGGACGCACCGCCGATGGCCCTGACCATCATGGCGTCGGCCGGGAGTTTCGCGGCCATCAGCACACTGCTCGGCTCGCCCATTCTCGGCGCGTTCCTGATCATGGAGGCGGCCGGGATCGGCGGCGCCACGCTGAGCCTGGTGGCGTTGCCCGGCCTGCTCGCGTCGGGCATCGGTGCGCTGATCTTCGTCGGCCTGGATTCCTTCACCGGCCTTGGCGATTTCTCACTGGCGCTGACCTCGGTTCCGCCCCAGGTAGATCCCACCATCGCCACCATGGGCTGGGCGCTGGGCGTGGGTGTGGTCGGGGCACTTCTCGGCTGGGTGATCCGCTGGATCGGCCTGTCCTTGCGCCCGATCGTGCACCTGAACCGGGTCCTGGTGACCGCGGGCCTCGGCCTGCTCATCGGACTGCTTGCGATGGGCTATCAGCTGGTCACCGGCAACAGCTTCAGTCAGGTGTTGTTCTCCGGGCAGGATGCCCTGCCCGACCTGGTCGCGCACGCCGCCGACTATTCACTCGCCGTCCTGATCATGTTGATCGCGTGCAAGGCGCTGGCCTATGGCCTGTCGCTCAGCGCGTTCCGTGGCGGCCCGGTGTTCCCGTCGATGTTCATCGGCGCAGCCCTCGGCATCGCCGCAAGCGGGTTGCCGGGGATGGAGCTGGCGCCTGCCATCGGGATGGGCATCGGTGCGATGTGCGCCGCGATGCTGCGGCTGCCGTTGACCTCGACGCTGCTGGCCACCCTGTTACTGGGCGCGGACGGGGTGTCGGTCACCCCGGAGGTCATCGTCGCGGTGGTGGTGGCGTTCGTCGTCACGAACGTGCTTCCCGTCCCCGGGCCGAAGGAGCCGACACTTTCACCTGCCGGTACGCGGCCTGCCGCACCACCCCCGGCCCCGGCCACCGCGTAAATCACCGGCGGTCGGTCGCTCTGCCGCGGCTTGTGCTGCCGAGAAGTTCAGCGTTGATCGCCCGCACCGCAATACTCGGATCCAGCTGGTTCCGAGTCGAAAGCGATCACAGCACCTCCCTGCCGTGCTCATTAAGGCAATGCAGAACGACGAGGTTCGATCGATCTATTTCGACGTGCTACACGCTCGGTGACGAAACAACGTCCCACGAGACGGCAGATTAATGCATTCGAGCGATTGTACCGTTTGTCATGTGCTCCAGTGCCGTAACAACCTGCTCGGGCGATGGACCACGCACTAGTATTGGGATACTATTGGGATGGCTGAACGGGGTCGCTGGGTGGCCCGGTTCCGTTCGCGTCGCCGCGACGTTCATTGCGACGCTGAACGCCGCGTTGCGCCGCGCCGGTCAGCAGCCTGATGACCAAGCCCAGTACCGCCAGGTCGAGCAGCATCTGCAGGGTCACCAACAGCCTCATCTGGTTCGTCTGCGCGACGATATCTCCGAAGCCGACGGTGGCGAAGACCGTCACGGTGAAATACAGCGCGGTCGTGTGGTCCAACGGCAAGGTGAATGCAGCGGGATCGGTCAGTGAGCTCGACAAATAAATCCGGGAAAAGATCAGCAGGAACAACGGAACCGTCACCGCAAGCGCCTCAACGGCCCGGAGTTTCGGATATTTCGAATTGACGATTGCCGGTACCTGGATGGCAACCACCACCCCGAAGATCACCAGCTCCAATATCAGCCACGGTAGGTCCGAAGCCTCGCCGCTGCTCTTGGTCGGGACGAGGTAGTAGACGGCGAGCAGTAGGGTCACCGTGACGGTAAGCCTGATCAACATGCCGACGACCAGCCTCCACGTGCTTCGCCCACCAGGACCGGCTTGTGGCAACTGCGTCATGACCCGAACCCTCCCGCGTGGTACCCGGTGCCACAAAGCGCGGCGCGCTGCGAGTCATCGCCGACCTTGCCACCACCTGCATCGACCAGAACGGACAGGTCGCGATGCGGTGAACGGGGCCGAGCCGTACGCCCGCCTGGCCGCGGTGTAGGACGAGGTCGTTGTCGGGCAGCACTTCACCAGCAGCGTCGTGGATCCCGCCGCCCGCACCTCTGACACCCGCATCCGGGTCATTCGCGCCGCCGACGGCGACACCTTCGTCGAACAGCACCGCCAGTACTTCCACGACGCCGCCCAGGTCCTGGATGCCCTCCTGGACGCGAGCTTCGGGCTGAGCGCCGTCACCGAGGAGTACTCCCATCGGCCAGCCGATGCCACAACCCTGCCGGCGTGACAGTGTTCGGCGCGGGAGGGGCCCGCGGCCGCTCGGACACGGCACCTGGAATTACGGATCGCTCCCGCGAGGAGTGCCAGCGCCGGTGCGATCGACGTCAGCACTGTTAGCACAGGGGCGATTGCCCATCAACCCGCTCGAGGGGTCGTCCCCGACTCGTCGGGTTGTCGTCGGCCTCATCGCTGGTGGACGAGGATGCCCGTGGCTTGGCGGGGCTCTGGGGCGGGTGTGGCTGCGGAGACAGGCGGGGCGCTCCACGCCGTCGGTTTGTACCGCTGGGGTTCGTTGATCTGATTCCGTCGAGGACCGTTTGCCGGTGAGGATGGCGATGCGCTGAGGGATGCCCGCGCAGGCTCGGTGCCGCCGGTCGCGATCACCCGCAGCGGGTGGTATCAGACGTGGTTCAGGCCTCCACGGTAGGGGCACGGGGTGTGGTGGCCTGCGTTGCGGCTGGCAACGAGACTTGCCGCGTCGCATAACGTGGTGTTTCGGAGGAGGATCTGATGGTTCATCAGTATGTCTCGGGCAAGGATCCGGCGGCGGACTCGGCCATCGCTCCGGCCTACACCCACCGGTTGGATCTCGAGCCGATCCCGAAAAACCGGATGCCCGAGCGGGGCGCTCGGCCGGAGGCGGTCTACCGGTTGATCCATGACGAGTTGCTGCTGGACGGCAGCTCCCGGCTGAACCTGGCCACGTTCGTGACGACATGGATGGAACCCGAGGCCGACCGGTTGATGGCGGAGGCGTTCGACAAAAACATGATCGACAAGGATGAGTACCCGCAGACGGCCGAAATCGAGCGCCGCTGCGTGAACATGGTCGCTCATCTGTTCAACGCCCCCGAGGACGGGGACGCCGTCGGCGCTTCGACGATCGGGTCGAGCGAGGCGGTCATGCTGGCCGGGATGGCGCTGAAGTGGCGGTGGCGGGCACGCCGAGCCGCGGCCGGGGAGGCCACCGACCGGCCCAATCTGATCCTGGGTTCCAACGTGCAGGTGGTCTGGGAGAAGTTCTGCCGCTACTGGGACGTCGAGGCCCGCTACATCCCGATACAACACGGCCGATATGTGATCAGCCCGGAGGACGTGATAGCCCGGATCGACGAGAACACCATCGGGGTGGTCGCGATCCTGGGCACCACCTACACCGGCGAGTTCGAACCGATCCAACAGATCCACGACGCCGTGGTCGCGCACAACGAGACGACCGGTCACCAGGTGCCGGTGCACGTGGACGCGGCCAGCGGCGGTTTCGTGGCACCGTTCCTGCATCCCGACCTGCCCTGGGACTTCCGCCTGCCCATGGTCAAGTCGATCAACGTGTCGGGGCACAAGTACGGGCTGGTGTATCCGGGAATGGGCTTTGTGGTGTGGCGCCAGGCGCAGGACCTCCCCGAGGACCTCGTGTTCCACGTGAACTATCTGGGCGGGGACATGCCGACATTCACACTGAACTTCTCCCGGCCGGGCAACCAGATCATCGGCCAGTACTACAACTTCCTACGGCTGGGCCGCTCCGGATACCGAAAGGTGATGGAGTCGTTGCGCGACCTGGCCATCCATACCTCGGGCAGGGTCGCGGCGCTGGGACCGTTCGAGTTGATCAGCGACGGCAGCGCCATCCCGGTGTTCTCGTTCCGGCTCGTGGACTCCGCGCCCTACACCGTCTTCGACGTCTCCGAGCGGCTGCGTACCGAGGGTTGGCAGGTACCCGCCTACACCATGCCCGAGGCCGCGACCGACGAGGCGATCATGCGCGTGGTGATCCGCGAGGGCTTCAGCTACGACCTCGCCGACGACCTGCTCGCAGCCCTGCGCAGCGCGACGGACTATCTCACCGCCAACCCGCCGCGGATCTCGACCGCACCGCACGGCTTCAGCCACACCTGACCCGTAGGCGTGGTAGCGGCCCGGCGCTGTCGGACCCTCCGCAAGGTCGATCACCTTGCGGTAGCTGAGAGCAATCACATGCCCTGAGAACGAGCGCGTGCCCCGTCAGTGGCAGCAGGCCAGGACAGGAGAGCCCGGCGCCATACTCGCGACTACCCAAGAAGATCATCAAGGTCAGGCTATCCGCAAAACGCCCTGACCAGAACGGACACTGCCGCCCGAGTGCCTCCTCGCCTCTTTGTGAGCGATCTTGCCCGACAGCCCGCTATCAGGGTCGCGGGACTTGCCCGAGTCGTAGTCGGCGTCGAGGTGCACGGTGATCTTGTACGGGCGCGGGCCGAGATCGTTCAGGAGGGCGCGGGTGCCCTAAGCTTCGCCCAGCTCACGGTGGTCATCGCCACCGAGCGCGGTGGTTGACTCCTCTGTGCGTTCCGGTAGCAGCAGTAGGGCGCCGACGAGGAAGCACACAGCGCCTACCAGGGTGCCCAGGTTGGCCCGCTCGGCATTCCGCAGCTCGCCGGTCGCCGGGATGACGTAGCTGGCGACAGCGGAGACTCCGAAGGCGACGGACCCGAGCAGGTTGGCCAGCGTTATCCACCACGCCCATGACCGGGGGCGCCAGGCGACCCAGCCATGGCAGACTTCGAACCAGGCAAGTGCACTGGCCACCAGGAAGCAGATCGAGCCAATGGCGTCAGGCCGCCACACGTGCTGATCTGCGGTCTGTGCGGACAGGTCGACCTGCATGGCGACTGCGGTGCTGACGTTGAAGTAGAGCGTTCCGACGAGTTGCACTGCTGTCGCCCACCAGTCGATCCGCCGCGGTTGGTAGACGAGGAAGCGTCGGCGCTTTGGATTCTGCGCCGGAGGCGCGGCGTCGACCGCCTCCCGGTAGGTAAGGAACGCGGCCGAAGTGAAGAACAGCGAGCCGACAAAGAATGTCACCGTGTCCCAGCGGGCCCCGACGGCGCTGGCATAGCCCGGCATCGCCCCGAGCGCGAAGAGCAGCGATCCGACGGCGAAAAGGACGGCTATCCACCATCCCCGGGCATGAGGCGCCCACCACGTCGAGCCGTGGGCTGGCGCTTCGGTCAGGTGTTTGCGGTGACGGCGGGACTCCCAACGAACTACCAGGCCGTCCGGGCGTAGGTGATCGACAAAAGTCACGACGGCGCCGCTGCCGACGGTACGGCCGCGACGATCCTGCCCACGCATAGCACGTCCCATCTCTCGGCACGATCTTCCCACACGTCCCACGCATTCCAAGCGCTTCCGGCCAGACGACCGCAGTGCGGTGTGTACGGCTATCCCGCGCAGCTCAGCGGCTTGCGATGGTGGGCGAGTAAGCGGCAAGCACCTCCACCAGCCGAAACACCCTCCAGCGGGGCCCGGCGAGCAGCTGGAAGATCCCGGCCTGCATCGTCCACACGGATCATTACGGTGTCGGTATGGAGTGCCGGATCAACGGAGTCGCGGTCCACTTTGTCGAGCACGGAACCGGCGTACCGCTGGTCGCTCTACACGGAGCCGGTGTTGATCATCGCGAGATCGAGGCGGCGGTCGAGGCCATCGTTCCCGGCACGGGATACCGGCGGATCTACCCGGACCTGCCGGGGATGGGCCGTTCGACAACCGAGGGCCTGACCGGCAACGACGATGTGGTGAAGCTGCTCGGCAACTTCATCGACCACCTCGCCGAAGGGCCCGCCTTGCTACTCGGGCACTCATACGGCGGGTACCTGGCCCGTGGCGTGGCCGCGCATCGACCAGGTGCGGTGCTCGGACTGGCGTTGTTGTGCCCCAGCGCCGAGCGATCCCGAAACGTGCCCGACCACCAGGCGGTTCACCGGGATGCCGACGCCTACGACGAACTCGAACCTGCGCAGCGAGCGGGGTTTGATGAGTACTTCGTCGTACGCACGCCTGCGACCGCTCGGCGCTACCGCGATCACGTTGTGCCGGGCACGACGCTCGTCGACGAGACTGCTCTGGGGCGCATCTTCTCCGCATGGCGGGTCGACGTCGGGTCACATCCCGTCACGGCACCGACCCTGATCGCGGCAGGACGACGTGACTCCGTCGTCGGGTACTCCGACGCCACCGATCTGCTCGAGTGCTACCCGCACGCCACCCTCGCCGTCATCGAGGGCGCGGGCCACGCGCTGATGCACGAGCGGCCCGCGCTGCTCGCCGTGCTCCTCCGCGACTGGCTCGATCGGGCTCGCCCATCCGACGACTGAGGGCGTCCGGCAAGATCCGCAAACGTGCGACGTTGCCGAAAACGTCAACGGCGGCGCCGTCAGAGAGGGCGCCGCCGTCTTCTTGAGTTGTCGAGCCTTGGTCATCGGCACCGTTCGGCTATTCGATCAGCCAAAGGCTGCCGATGATCACGTCCGGTCGATCAGGCGTAGCTGGGGGCGATGAGGTGATGCCGACCGGTGCTGGTCGCGTCCTCGGCGAGCGCCAACGACCGGCGGTGCCTGCCGCTGCCCGTCGAGGTGCGCGGCAGCACGCACGAGCGGCTGAACGACGCGGGCGCGCGATGAGTCGACGAGCGCAGGTCGTGCGCGGCAGTAGGCGAGCAGAACGGGGGGATCGTGGCAGCCAGCGCGTTGAAGATCGGGGTGTCGGCAATGGTTTCCGCGTAGTAGGCGGATTCGGCGGGCAGCGTGCTGAAATCGGACACGAAAAGACCCCTTGTCTTGTGTCGGAACGGTTGACCGAGCGGGACGGAAGAGCCCGCAGCGCCGAGTTCCGTCGTTGCGAGCCGTACCGTCGCGGCTGATGAGAAGCCTAGGAGGGCCGAAAACGCCTTCTCCATCGACTGACAATTACACGGGCGTAGTTTCCCGAAGGGTGTGGTGCGCCGACGGTGGGGAAGCGAATTGCAGACGCGTAATTAGCACGGTCGGATGAGGCACGGCCGACGACGCCGGTGCGACCTGGGCTCCTGGTCTGCTGGGCGCTGACGGAGCGCGCAGCAGCAGCAGCTCGGTGCGGGCCCGACGGCGGATCGACCAGTACGGCGTCGACGAGATCCACAAGCGCCCGGCCGAGCGCGCTCACGTCGGCCTCGGAACGCGGCCGGAGACTAGCCGTTGGGTAGTGCCTGGCGATCGCACACCGGGTGCACGACACCGACCCGGTACTCGGCGTGGACCGAGCAGGCCACGACGACCACCGATCTCGCGGCGTCCGCACGCGCCACGGGTGGATGGTCCCGACGGCGGCTCGAGCGCGGCCGTGAATGTCGGCGGCCCGGATTCCGGTGCCGTGCGATCCTGCCCACTCCCGCTGACTGAGCCCTACTTCGTGCCCCACCCGACGATCAGCTCGCAGGGGCCAGCAAAGCCGTCGGCCGTCTCGAACCGGGCCAGCTCGTCGGCGATCTCCTGCCAGGCCCGCTCGCGCTCGTCGGGGTCGAGGCCCGCAAGCATCTGATGGAGGGCGCCGAAGGACTCGCGCTCGAAGCGCACGCACTCGGCGGCGGACGGCATCCGCACCGGCGCGGCGACCGTGCGCGCGCCGACATCGCGGAAACCGGCCCGCCGCAGCGCGTCCTCCATCGCACCGGGTGCGCCGAGGCAGAAGGGCCCGGGTTGGCCCGCCGCTGGCGGGGGGAGCTGGGCGCGCCGCCGGATGATCGACACCGGAACCGCGAAGAAGTCGTTGCGCTCGGCGGGGCCGTAGACGATCGCGGCGACCCGCCCACCGGGCCGCAGCGCCCGGTACTGGCACGCGAGCGCCGCGGCCCGGTCCGGGAGGTAGATCAGCCCGAGCCGGGAGATCACGGCGTCGAACGCGCCCGCCTCGACGTCGAGCCGCTCCCCGTCCAGCTCCCGGGTGCGCACGTTGGTGAGGCCCGCAGCGGTGGCCGTCGCGGCCGTGTAGGCGAGGATCGCGGGGGAGATGTCGGTGGCGAGCACGTGACCGTCGGCCCCCACCCGCCGCGCGGCGGCCAGCGTCTGACCACCGGCACCCGCGGCGACATCGAGCACGGCGCTGCCCGTCGTGACGTCCGCGGCGTCGAGCATCAGCGTGGTGGCCTCGCCCAGCCAGTCCTCCAGCGTCGGGCCCCAAGAGTGCCACGCGCCCGCGGCGTCCTCCCACTGGGCGCGGGTGGTCTCCTTGTAGCGGACGGGATCGAAGGTGACGGTCATCGGATACTCCCGGCGGTTGTCGGACGGAACACCCCGAAGGCGCCAGAACCGACCGCCTTTCCGCCAGGAACGGGCACGCGGTTGTGCGCGGTCGGTTCTGGCGGACGAGCGCGCAGAGCAGAATCTCCAACCGTGACGTTCGTCGGTCGGACCAGGGCCCTCTCGCGGCTCCGGGGTGCGGTCGAAGAGGCTGCGGCGGGGCGGGCGCGGCTGGTACTGGTCGCGGGCGAGGCAGGGATCGGGAAGACCACGCTGGTCAGCGAGGCGGCCGCGCGCAGCGGATGGGCGGTCGGATGGGGTACCTGCGCCGACGCCGAGCGCGCGCCCGCGTTCTGGGCGTGGTCCACCGCGTTGCGCGGCCTGTTGCAGGCGGTCGGGCCGACGGTGGCGGAGGGGCTTTCCGACGTCGGGGAGCTGGCGAGGCTGCTCCCCGAGCTCTCCGGACCGGCGGCAGGGGAGCCGTCGGTCGTCGACACCGAAGCGGCGCGGCTGCGGCTGTTCGACGCGATCGCCCGGCTCCTGGAGCGGATCGCCGGGCGCGCGCCCGCGTTCGTCGTGCTGGACGACCTGCAGTGGGCCGACTCCTCGACGCTCGCGCTGCTGCGGTTCGTCGTGCGGCCCTACCGGCCGGTGCCCCTGGTGATCGTCGGTGTCTACCGGCCCGACGAGCTGACCGAGCCGGTGGCCGAGACCTTCGTCGAGCTGGCCGCCCGCGGCGATGCGGTGCGGCTCGCGGGGCTCTCCGCGGCGGAGGTGGCCGCGCTGGTCACCGACGTCGCGGGCGACGCGGCCGCCGACCGGTGGGCCGCCGAGGTCCACCGCCGCACCGACGGCCATCCGTTCTTTGCCCGCCAGCTCACCGATCTGCTGGTCGAGTCGGGCCCCACGGCGGCGGTGCCCGCGGCCGTGCGGGACGTCGTCGGCCGCCGCGTGCGAGGGCTGTCCGTGGAGTGCCGCGCGCTGGTGGAGGCGGCCGCGGTGGCGGGCAACGAGTTGATGCCGGACGTGCTGGCCGACGTGTCGGGGCACGACGCGGCGACGGTCAGCCTGCTCGTCGAGGAGGGTGTGCACGCGGGAGTGCTGGTCCGCGACGCCGACGGCGCCCCGGCCCGGCTCGCCCACGACCTCTTCCGCGAGACGGTGGCGGCCGGGTTGCCCGTCCCGCGACGAATGCAGCTGCACCAGCGCATCGCCGACGCGCTCGAACAGCGTCAGGCGCGCGGCGCCGCCGTCGCGGCCGCCGATCTGGCCCGCCACACGACCGCGGCCGCGCCGCTCGAAGGCAGCGAGCGGGCCGTGCACTGGGCCCGGCGCGCGGCGCGCGGCGAGTCGGCCCGCCTGGCCTTCGCGGAGGCGGCGGGCCACCTGGCCAGGGCGCGGCGCGCCGTCGAGGACACCGGTGCGCCGGACGCGGCAGGCGTGCTGGTCGACCTGCTCATCGAGGAGGCGGACGCCCGCGCAAGGACGGGCGATCCGGAGCGGGCGCGAACGTTGCTCGACGACGCCCGCGGCCGCGCGTCGGCCTGCGGGGACGTCGAGCGGCTCGCCAGGGTGGCGCTCGGCGTCCAGCGGCTCGGGGCCCGGTTCGCGATGCCGCGCGACGCCGTCGTCGACGAGCTGGAGACCGCGCTCGCCGCGCTGTCGGGCAGCGGCACCCCGCTCGAGGCGCACCTCACCGCGAGCCTCGCCCGCGAGCTGCACCACTCCGTGCCCGCCCAGCGGCCACGGGCCCGCCCGCTGTCCGAGCAGGCGCTGGCCCTCGCCCGCACCCTCGACGACCCCGACACGCTCGCGGCGTGCCTGCTCGCCCGCCACGACATCCTGTGGACCCCGGGGCGGGCGGGCGAGCGGATCGCGATCGCCGCGGAGATCAGCGAGCTGGCCGCACGCACGGGCGATCGCGAACGGCACGCCGAGGGCCTCCTGCTCACCGCCAACGCGTTGCTGGAGCAGGGATCCGCGGCGTTCCGCTCGGCGCTGGCCGAGTTCCTGCGCGCGGCCGACGGCTTCCGCCAGCCCCGCCACGACTACCTCGCCATGACCCGCCGCGGCGCGCTGGCCCTGATCGACGGGCGGCTCGACGAGGCCGAGCGGCTGATCGCCGCCGCGAGCGCACTGGGCGAGCGCATCGGTGAGCCTGACGCGGGCAACGTCCGGATGTCCCAGCTCTTGGGGCTGGTCAGGGCCCGGCACGATCCCGAGCGCCTCCGCGCGATCGCAGGCGAGGCGGTCCGGTGGTGGGTGGGTGTGCCCTCGCACGCCCACGCCGTCGCCGCCGGGTTCCTCGCGCGCACCGGCGACCCCGACGATCTCGACGCGGCCCGACGGGCCCTCGACACCGTGGTCGCTCTGGATACCTGGCGGGCCGACCGCTCCTACCTGTGGTCGGTGTTCGTCGGGGAGATGACCACCGCGGCGGTGCGGCTTGGCGACCGCGCGGTGTGCGCGCAGCTGCTGGCCGAGCTCGAACCGCTCACCGACACCTGCGGGGTGAACGGCGCCCTGGTCTGCTTCATGGGCAGCAACGCGCACTGGGCGGGCATGCTCGCGGCCGCGCTCGACCGGCCCGACGACGCCCGCCGCTTCCTGCGCCAGGCCCTGGACGTGCACCGCAGGCTGGGGGCGATCGCCTGGGAGGCCGAGACCGCGCTTGAGCTGGCCGCGCTCGGGCAGGACGCGGTCGGCGCGCCGACGGAGGCCGGGCTCTTCCGCGACGGTGACCTGTGGTGTGTGCGCCACCGCGGCGCGTCCGCGCACCTCGGCGACCTCAAGGGGTTGGCGGACCTGGCCGTGTTGCTCGCCCGACCCGGCGCCGACGTGCACGTCCTTGAGCTCGCGGCCACGGGGCCGCACGACAGCGCGGGCGGGGTCGTGCTCGACGCGGCGGCCCGGGCCGCCTACCGGCGCAGGCTCGCCGAGCTCGACGAGGACCTCGCCGCCGCCAGGGACGACCACGACCTCGGCCGGGCCGAGCGGCTGGACACCGAACGCGCCGCCCTGCTCGCCGAGCTGCGGCGGGCGGCGGGCCTCGGCGGCCGGGACCGCGCGTTGGGGACGAGCACCAGCGAGCGGGCCCGCAAGGCCGTCACGGCCAGGGTCCGCGACGCGATCCACCGCATCGGGGCCGTGCTGCCCGACCTCGGCGCGCACCTCGACCGCTCGGTGCTCACCGGCACCACCTGCCGCTACGCGCCGACCGAGCCGGTGAGCTGGACTCTGCGTCCCCCGGCCGCCGAGCGTCACGAATCCGCTATCTGGGCCGCCGATCCGTGACTCTCGTGTGGTGACCGGCTGCGGCCGGGGGACGGCCGCCCGGCGATCGGGCGACGATACGGCCACGCGCCCGTGACACCATGCGCACTTGCCGCGTCCGATGTGGTCCTTTCGATACCTGGGCGCGATGGAGGGTGACCCACGGTGAGCGGTCGGTGAGCTGACGTGCGAAGGAGCTGGCGGCTGCGGAACTGGCGGCTGCGCACCAAGCTGGCCGCGGTGCTGGTCGTCCCGCTGCTCGTGGTCGGCACGCTCGGCGGCCTGCGGGTCGCCGCTTCGGCCCAGGACGCCCGGGATCTCGACGCGCTCGTCGGTCAGGTCGCGGCGGGTCAGGAGGTCGCGCGGTTCGTCGACGCTTTGCAGGGTGAGCGGGTGTTCGCCGAGGCGTACGTCGCGCGCGGCCGCACCGAAGGGCGCGATCCGCTGAACGCCCAGGTCAGGCAGGTCGACGCGGCCGCGGCTGCGGTCGTCGCGCTGCCGCCAGCCGCGTTCGGCGCGGCGGCCACCGACCTGGAGGCGGCCGCCCGCGACCGGCTGGCGGACCTGGCCGCGCTGCGGCGAGCGGTCAACGGCTCCGCGTTCCCGGCCGAACGGGTCGGAGCCGCGTACACGTCGATCATCGAGGTCTTCCTGGCGCTGCAGAGCGCCGCGCTGACCGCCGCACCCGCTGCGCTCCTACGGGCGTCGGCCGATGCCGTGACCGTTGCGGAGGCGAAGGAGCAGGTCCGCCGTCAGCACGCCACGGTCACGGCGGTGTTGGTCGGCGGCGCGGTGACGACCGGGCTGCTGGACGCCGCCCGGTCCGCCGAGACGCAGACAGCGGCCGCGTTCGCCGATCTGTCCACGGCGTCGTCGTCGCTGCGCGACCGTTGGGCGGCCACCGTCGCGGGGGCGGACGTCGACGCCCGCCAGCGCATCGAGCAGCGCGTGCTCACCGCGATGGCCCGCGACGAGCCGCTGCCCACGGCCCAGGCCGCCGACTGGGACCGTGCGGCGGGCCGGACCGGCGCCTTGATCCGCGATGTCGAGGTTGCGCAGCAACAACAGCTCGCGACCGACGGCGCCGAGCTGGCAGCGAGCGCGCGGGCCGCTGCGGTGCGCGACGGTGTGCTGGTCGCGTTGCTCGTGCTGCTGACGGTGGCGGTGGTCGTCGCCGTGGCCCGATCGCTGCTGGTGCCGCTGCGCACGCTGCGCGGGACGGCGTTCCAGATCGCCCGGTCCCGGCTGCCCGCGACGATCGCCGGGATGACGCTCGTCGACGGCCGGATACCCGACGTGCACGTCAAGCCGATCGGCGTGGACTCCGACGAGGAGATCGGGGAGGTCGCGCGCGCGTTCGACGCCGTCCACGCGGCGGCCGTGCGGCTCGCGGGGGAGCAGGCGCTGTTGCGGCGCAGCGTGAACGACATCTTCACGCACCTCGCGCGGCGCTGCCAGAGCCTGATCGGCAGGCAGCTCGCCGTGCTCGACCGGCTGGAGCAGCGCGAACGCGACGCCGACCACCTCGAAGGGCTCTACGAGCTGGAGCACCTCGCGACCCGGATGCGGCGCAACACGGAGAACCTGCTCGTGTTGGCGGGCGAGGCGCAGCCCAGGATCGCGCCGGACACGGAGATCGGAAAGCTGGTCGACGCGGCGGTGGCGGAGATCGAGCTGCACCGGATGGTCGTGGTGGGCCCGCTGCCCGACGTCGAGGTACGTGGCACGGTCGTCGCCGACCTCGGCCACCTCCTCGCCGAGCTGATGGAGAACGCCACGATGTTCGCCCCGCTCGACACGACGGTGACGGTGGACGCCCGACTCCGTTCGGACGGCGCACTGGCCGTTGAGATCGTCGACGAGGGCGTCGGGATGCCGCCCGGCGAGCTGGCGAAGATCAACGCGGAGCTGGCCGAGCCGCCGCTGTTCGACCCCGGTGCGTCGCGGCGGATGGGCCTGTTCGTCGTGGCCAGGCTGGCGCGGCGGCACGGTATCGCGGTAACGCTGCGGGCCCGACGCGGCCGCGGCCTGGTGGCGTGCGTCGTGGCGCCCGACGATCTGCTGGCCCGCGCGCCGGTCGCGCAGGTGGGCAGCCCGAGCCGATGACCTGGAAGCCTCGCTGACTACCGCGGGAGCACCATCGACCCGACGTCGATGTCGGCGGTCAGCACGCCGTACTGACGCATGAGGTCGACGTCGCGCTGCAGCCGGACGGCGTCGAGGGTTGCGGGCCACGTGCCGAGCGCGATCAGCGCCGCGGTATCCGGGTTGATCTTCGTGTAGGTGGGGAGGATCTGCTCCACGACGCTGCGGTCGGCCATGTCGGCCTGCGCCCGGCCAAGCGCGCGGCGGAAGGCGGCCATCGTGCGCGGGTTCTTCGCGGCGAAGTCCGCGGTCACCGCGACCCCGCCGATCGGGATGCCCGCGGTGGCGCCCGCACTCGCGTCGAGCGTGCTGACCGCCCCGAACGCCAGCGCCGCCTGCGTGCTGAAGGGCTCCACCGTGAACGCCGCGTCCACCGTGCCGCTCTGCAGTGCGGCCGCCATGTCGGGGAAGGGAACCTCGACGAACGTGACCGATTCCGGGTCGACGCCCGCGGTTTCCAACGCGGAGCGCGCGGTCAGCTCGACGATGTTGCGCCGCGTGTTGACCGCGATCTTCTTGCGGGCGAGGTCGCGCGGGGACCTGATGGCGGAGCCGGGATTCGTGATGATCAGCAGGGTGTTCGGGCCCGCTTGGTAGCCGCCGTCGACGAACCGGAACGGGCCCCCGCCTTGCGCCTGGGTCAGCAGCGCGCTGACGTAGTTGGTGAACGTCATGTCGAGGTCACCCGCCGCGAGGCGAGGCAACGCGGCCGCCCCACCCTGGACGGTGACCAGGTCGACCGTGAGCCCCTCGGCCGCGAAGTAGCCTGCCGACTGCGCGCGCACCAGATGGGCGTCGTCGACGATCGGCAGGACCCCGAGCCGCAGGTGCGGGTGCTCCGGAGCGGCGGGTGGCGGCGACGCCGTGGAGCACGACGCCAGCGCACACAGGGCGAGCACAACGGTGAGGAGCAGTGCGCGAATGCTCATGAGGCTCCCCTCACGCGCGGTGACCTGGGGTTTCGGCACGCTACTCGGTGACGATCCGAGCGCTGCGGCAGGGGTCGACGGATTGGTCACGCTCACGCGGCCACGCTGGCCGTCTCTGTAGGTCGGGCATCCGCGACTCCAGCCGGCTCGCCGTGGATCCCCACCAACCGCATGGCGTGCCTCCTTCGCTCCGCATCTCGCACCGCGCTGGGGGTCGGTGCGGTTCACGTAAGGTGCGCCCGTGGCCGAACGCCATCGCGACTTCGATCGCCTGTTGACCTTCGTCGACGCCGTCGTGGCCATCGCCATCACCCTGCTCGTGCTGCCGTTGGCCGAGGCAGGGAGCGAGCTCGGTCAGGGCACGGCGGTGGAGGTCCTGGCCGCGCACAGCGATGACCTCTTCGGGTTCGCCCTCAGCTTCGTGGTCATCGCGCGGCTCTGGCTCGGTCAGCACCACATCGTGAGCGGCGTCGTGCGGCAGACCCCGACGTTGGTCCGGCTGCTGTTGGCCTGGACGTTCACGATCGTGTTCCTGCCGTTCCCGACGAGCCTGGTCACGACGACCGACCAGGATGCCGGCGCCAAGATCCTCTACCTCGGCACGATGACGGTCAGCTCGGTGGTACTGGCGCTCATCGCCTGGGTGATCGGGCACGACGCGAGCGTGCGCGACACCGACGAGGTACCGGACATCCTGCAGTCGGCGGGCGTCGCCGTCGCGTTCCTGGTGGCGCTCGCGATCATGCTGGCGTTCCCCGGCACCAGCTACTGGCCGATCGCGATCCTGGTACTGGTCGATCCCGTCGTGCGGCTCGTGCGGCGACGCGAACGGGTCTAGCTTCCGTCGGAAAGGAGCGCCTCGACCATGTCCTGCACCGACGTCCCGAGCAGCGCGACCTGGGGCGGCGTCGGCGTCGCGCGGCCGACCAGCAGGCCCGTGATGTAGAGCGTTCGCAGCGGAGCGCTGAGGTCGGCCTCGGGCGACTGGCCAGCGTTGACGACGAGCACGCCAGCGTGCCCGGCGACGTCGGCTGGCGCGGCGTACGTGTCGGCGTCGCGGACGAAGGGGGCCGAAAATCACACTGCGTGACGACTATGAAGAGTGCTAGATTCAGAATATTCTGAAAGTTGGAGGCGGTGTGCCGGACCGGGAGGCGGTGGCGAGGTTCGTCGAGCGGTTCGCCGCCGGGCTGACCGACGCCGGGATGCCCCGGATGCCCGCACGCGTGTTCGCCGCCCTGCTGGTCACCGACTCGGGGCGACGCACCGCGGCCGAGCTCGCCGAGCAGTTGCACAGCAGCGCGGGCGCGATCTCGGGTGCGGTCCGCTACCTCACCCAGACGCAGCTGGTCGATCGCGAGCGGGTGCCGGGCTCGCGCAAGGACCACTACCGGGTCCGCGACGACGTCTGGCACGTGGCGACGGTCCGCCGCGACGACAACCTGCGCCGTTGGCAGAGCGCGTTGGCGGACGGGATCGCCGCGGTCGGGGCGGACACGCCTGCAGGCGCCCGGCTCGCGGAGACGCAGGAGTTCTTCGCCTTCCTGCAGCAGGAGATGCCCGCGCTCGTCGAGCGCTGGCAGGAGCACCGATCACGCGGGGGATGAGGCCATGTCGTACGTCGTGCGGTTTGCCGAGCTGGGCCGGGGGGACATCGCGGTCGCGGGCGGCAAGGGCGCCAACCTGGGGGAGCTGACGCGGGCCGGGTTGCCGGTGCCGCCCGGCTTCGTGCTCACCACCGCGGCGTATCGGACGTTCGTGGACGACGTTTCGGCGAAGGTCCTCGGGTTCGCCTCGGCGTCCGACGCGGCGGGCATCCGGGCGCTGCTCACGGCCCGCCCGATCCCCGACGAGGTGGCGCGGGAGGTCACCGAGGCGTGGTCGGCGCTCGGGGAGGTGCCGGTCGCCGTGCGGTCCTCGGCCACCGCCGAAGACCTGGAGGGCGCGAGCTTCGCCGGGCAGCAGGACACCTACCTGAACGTCCGCGGCGCCGCCGCGCTGCTCGACGCCGTGCGCGAATGCTGGGCGTCGCTGTGGACCGAACGGGCCATGGCCTACCGGGCCCGGCAGGGGATCGACCCGGCCGAGGTCGCGCTGGCCGTCGTCGTGCAGCGGATGGTCGAGGCCGACGCGGCAGGCGTGATGTTCACCGCGAACCCGACCAACGGCCGCCGCGACGAGGTGGTGCTGTCGGCCGCGTGGGGGCTCGGCGAGTCCGTTGTTGGCGGCACGGTCACCTCCGACGACCTCGTCGTCGAGAAGGCGGACCTGCGGGTGGCCGCCCGCACCACAGCCGACAAGGCCGTCATGACCGTCTACGCGGAGGAGCGCACCGCGGAGGTCCCGGTGGCCGCCGAGCGGCGTCGTGTGCCGGTGCTCGACGACAAGGCCGCCGCCGAGCTCGCCGAGCTGGGCATGCGCGTCGAGCAGCACTACGGCGCACCGCAGGACGTCGAGTGGGCGCGGGCGGGCGGCGAGTTCTTCGTGGTGCAGGCCCGGCCGATCACCGCGCTGCCCGAGCCCGAGGCGGCGCCGCCCACCGAATGGGCCGTGCCGGACCCGAGGGCGTTCTACTTCAGGGCGAGCATCGTCGAGCAGCTGCCGGACCCGCTGTCGCCGCTGTTCGCGGCGATGGTCGACGGCTCGGTCGCGCGGTCGCTCTGGGCGCTGATGCACGACTTCCTTGGCGTCGAGGTCGCGGCGTCCGGGGTCGGCCTGCCCACCGTGAACGGCTACGCCTACTACCGCTACACCCGCGCTGCGCTGTGGCAGATGACGGTGGGCGGCACGAAGGCGATGCGGAGGCTGCCCTCGATGGGCACGCCGCACTGGCGCGACGTCGCGCACCCGGCGTACCAGGCGGCCGTGGCGGCGTGGCGGGACCGACCGCTCGCCGAGCTCACCGACGAGGCGCTCCTGGACGGCGTGCAGGAGCTGCTCGACGCGGGCACCAGGTACTACACGGCCGTCCAGGCGATCATCCCGCTCGCCGCGTCCACCGAGGTGATCTTCACCCGTTACTACGACGCGCTCGTGCGCCGCGAGGGCGAGCCGCCCGCGTCGACGTTCCTCGTGGGCTTTGACAGCACGCCGATCAGAGCCGAGAAGTCGCTGTGGGACCTCGCCGCGTGGACCCGCGGCCACGCGGAGCTCGCCGCGGCGGTGCGCGCCGATCCGGCCGCGGTGTGGGCGGGCGGGGGTCCGGCGGCGGGCGACGAATGGCGCGCCCGGTTCCAGGCGCACCTCGACCGCTACGGGCACGCCACCTACAACCTCGACTTCCTGCACCCCACCCCGGTCGACGACCCGGCCCCGCTCTTCGCGGCCCTGCGGTTCGCCCTCGACGGCGGCGGCGCCGACCCCTACGCGCGGCAGGCGGCGTCCGCGGCCCGGCGGGAGGAGCTCAGGGAGGCCATCGACGCACGGCTCGACCCGGCGCGGCGGGTGGTCTTCAACCGGCTGTTGCGCTCGGCCCAGGGGTATGCGCCGGTGCGCGAGGACGCGCTCGCCGACATCGGGCTGGCCTGGCCGCAGATGCGGCGCATGCTCGCCGAGCTGGGCAGGCGCCTCGTCGCCGCGGGCCGGATCACCGCGCCGGAGGACGTCTACTGGTTGCAGCCTGACGAGCTGCGCGGGGTGCCTGCGCCCGTGGGCGCGGTCGACGAGCGGAAGGCGCTGTGGCGGGGACGGCGGCGGGCCACACCGCCGCAGATGCTTCCGCAGCACACGGTCTGGGACCGCTTCGAGTCCTGGTTCCCGGCCTCGGGCAGGCAGGACGGGGCGGTGCTGCGCGGCACCGGCGCCAGCGCGGGCCGGGTCACGGCGACCGCGCGGGTGCTGTCCGGCCCGGCCGACTTCGGCCGGATGCGGCCGGGTGACGTGCTCGTCGCGAGCATCACCACGCCCGCGTGGACGTCGCTCTTCACGATGGCCTCTGCCGTCGTCACCGACGTCGGCGGGCCGCTGTCGCACAGCTCGATCGTCGCGCGGGAGTACGGCATCCCGGCCGTGCTCGGCACCGGCGTGGCCACGCGGCGGATCCCGGACGGCGCCCATGTGCGGGTCGACGGGGACGCTGGGACGGTCACCCTGCTGGACGAAGCCCCCGCTGCTCCTGTGGTCGCCTCGCCGAGGAAGAAGCCGCTGCGGGTCGCGGCCGTCGCGGGCGGTGCGGCGCTGGCCCTCGGAATCTGGCTGCGCCGCCGGGCCCGCGGTTGACGGGCGGTTGTCGTCCGACAACGATCACGGGCAGGAACCCCGAAGGAGTGGCTGCATGATCTTGATCAACGTCAGGTTCCCGGTCCGCGAGGACAAGATGGACGAGTGGCTGGCGCTGGCCGACTCGTATTCCAAGGCCGTCAACGCCGAGGAGGGCTGCGTCTCGTTCAGCTTCTCGCGCAGCCTGGACGATCCGAACCTGTTCATCTGCGTCGAGCTCTTCCGCGACGCGGAGGCGGGCGGGGCGCACGTCAAGACCGACCACGCCGTGAAGTTCTTCGGCTCCGCCCCGGACCTGGTTTCGGCGCAGCCGGAGATCCTCTACATCGACTCGCCCGAGGTGAAGGGCTTCGGCCCGATGGGGGAGATCCAGCCCCGGTGACGCTCGTGCGCGGAAACGAGCGCTATAGCACTTGTTTCCGCGCACGACCCTCAGCTGAAGCGGCCCGCCGAGTCGAGGGCCTGCAGTGCGCTGCCAGGGTCGGCGGTCGACACGGGGGTGACCTCCACGTTCGGGACGGCAACCGGCAGCCCGGACGTCGGGTCGGTCGACGGCGTGGCCGCGGCGGCTTCCGGTGTCGTTGCGTCCTGAGCGGGCGTGGTGTCCGACGGCGCTTCGTCGGACGGCACGGTCGTCGAGTCGGGCTTCGGCATCTCGAAGTTGAACTTGCCCGGCAGCGTGGTGAGCGCGCCGGAGGCGTTGGTGAACTCGCTCGACGAGCCCGCTGGCTGGTCGGTCGCCGCGGTCGAGTTATTGCCGAGCCCCGCTCACGTCGGGGAAGTTCGGGGCGGCGAACGCGGGTGTCGCAAGGCCCACGCCGAGTGCGGCGAGGCCTGCGACGGCCACGGTGGTGCGGACGCCGCGTCGGGCGAGGCTCTCCATGGTGGATCCCTTCGTGCTGGGGTCAGTGCGTGATCCGGACGCCTCAACGAAGCCGCAAGCGCGGACGTTGTCGTGCTTCACTCGGACCGGTAGAACTTCCGGCCCGGGTGGGCGGCGGTTCACCGGGTCGGATGACCACCCGGCACTCCGCTGTCGCGCCGCCGCGCTGGATCATCACCGGAATGGGGAGAGGCGTGCGGACGGGCGTCGGGATCGGGCTCGGCTCGCTCGCGGTGCCGGTCGGCATCGGCTGGTTCTACGCGCGCGTGCTGCTCGACACGACGATCCGGCCGATGTTCCCGGAGCGGGTGCTGGCCGTGAACATCGAAAGGGACGCCGAAACGGTCACGCTCGCGCCCGGCGGCCTCGCGCTGCAGCCGGGCACCTGGGGCCTGCAATGGCCCACGGGATCGGCGCTGGTCGGGCCGGTGCTTTCCGCGGACGGCAACGGCGTGGTACGGCCGCTGCTGGCGGGTCCGCCGCCGCCGGTCGGGCGGGCGATGTTGGACGCGGCCGCGTTCGGCCCGGATCCCGCGGCACGCGGGCTGGCGTTCACCGACGTCGACGTGGCCACGCCGCTGGGCCCGTGTCCGGCGTGGTTCGTGCCTGCCGCCGACAACACCACCTGGGCGGTGCTCGTGCACGGCAGGGGCGGCCCCCGCCGCGAAGCCCTGCGACTGCTGCCCGCCCTGCATGCGCTCGGGCTGCCCGCCCTCGTCGTCTCCTACCGCAACGACCCGGAAGCGCCCGCCAGCCCCGACGGCCATTACCACCTCGGCGACACCGAGTGGCTCGACGTCGAGGCCGCGGTGGCGCACGCGATCGCAGGAGGCGCGCAGCAGGTCGTGCTCGTCGGCTGGTCGATGGGGGCGGCCATCATCGGGGCGCTGCTGTCGCGCTCGCCGCTGGCGGCGCGGGTGGCGGCGCTCGTGTGGGACGCCCCGCTGGTGGACTGGCGCGCCACCTTGCGCCAGCAAGCGCGCATCCGGAACCTGCCGCCTGCGCTGACCGCGCTCACCACCCGGTTCGCCAATCGGCGGATCGGCATCGACTTCGACCGGTTCGACCTGCTCGCCCATCCGCCCGCGGTCCGCCCGCCCACCCTCATGATCCACACGGTGGGCGACACGGCGGTGCCGGTGCAGCCCACCCGGGCGCTCGCCGCCGCCGCCCCCGCGCTGGGCTGGCCGATGACCTACCTCGAGGTCCCCGACGCCGAGCACACCGCCGCCTGGAACGCCGACCCGGCGGCCTACGAGGATGCCGTCACCCGCTTCCTGGCACGATGGGTGGCGTGACCGAACAGACCGCGACACTGCGGACCAACGAGGGCGACATCGTCGTCAACCTCTTCCCCGACCACGCGCCGACGACGGTCGAGAACTTCAGCGGCCTCGCGACAGGCAAGAAGGAGTACCACAAGCCCAACGCGAGCGGCGGCGACTCCGGCCCGTTCTACGACGGCTCGGTGTTCCACCGGGTCATCTCCGGCTTCATGATCCAGGGTGGCGACCCGACCGGCACCGGCATGGGCGGCCCCGGCTACCAGTTCGGCGACGAGTTCCACCCCGAGCTGAAGTTCGACCGGCCCTACCTGCTGGCCATGGCCAACGCAGGCCCCGGCACCAACGGCTCGCAGTTCTTCATCACCGTCGGCCCCACCCCGCACCTCAACCGCAGGCACACCATCTTCGGTGAGGTGGCCGACGCGGAGTCCCGCGCGGTCGTCGACAAGATCGCGAACGCGCAGACCGACCGCAACGACCGGCCGCTGTCGGACGTGGTGATCGAGCGGATCGAGATCAGCTGACCGGGCCAGTGACCCAGCCTCCGGCCGGGGTGGCGGCGTGCGTCCGCCACCCCGACCGGGTCACCCGGCTGGCCTGCTCGCGCTGCGGGCGGCCTGCCTGCCCCGACTGTCTCCGCGCTGCCGACGTGGGCTTCCAGTGCGTCGACTGCGTGGCCGCCGCCGTCCCCACCCGCGCGCCGCGGCGGGCGGCGGGCACCCGGCCGGTCGTGGTGCCCACGCTGGTGGCGCTCAACCTGGCCGTCTTCGCCTGGACGGTCGTCCAGGCGCGCAGCTTGCTCGACAACACCGACGCCGCGCTCTTCCGCCAGTGGGCGCTCGTGCCCGATGCCGTGGCCGACGGCGAGTGGTGGCGGCTCATCACGGCCGGGTTCCTGCACATCGGGCCGCTGCACATCGCGTTCAACATGTTCGCCCTGTGGGTGCTGGGGCGGGATCTGGAGATCGTGCTCGGCCGCGGCCGGTTCCTCGCGCTGTACATGGTCTCGCTGCTGGGCGGCTCGACGGCCGTGGTGCTGTTCGCCGATCCGCAGCAGTACGTGGCGGGCGCGTCCGGGGCGGTGTTCGGGCTGATGAGCGGCCTGTTACTGGTGCTGCTGCGGCTGCGAAGGCCCTACGGCCAGGTCGTCGCGATCATCGTGCTCAACCTGGTGCTCAGCCAGGTGGTGCCCGGCATCTCGATCGCGGGGCACGTCGGCGGGCTGGTGGTCGGCGGGCTGGCCGCGACCGCGCTCGTGTTCGCCCCGCCGCAGCGACGCACGCTGGTGCAGAGCGCCGCGCTGCTCCTGCTCACCGCCGTGTTGCTCGCGTTGATCGCGGCGCACCTCGCGGGGATGGCCGCTTAGGGCCGTTCACGGCCGCACGCTCGCGAGCCGCGGGGCGACGTCCTCCGGGTCGGCGGCGAGGTCGAGCCTGCCGAAGACGTACAGGCGTTCGGTGCCGTCGGCGGCGATGGTGTCCAGCTCCAGCAGGGAGCTCTCCCGCCCCAGCCTGCGCACGCGCAGTACCCGCACCCCCTGTACGAGCGGCCAGGGATGGTGGCGGCGTTGCAGCAGACTACTCACCGTGACGCCGTCGGCGTCGGCCCGCAGACGTGGTCGAGCGCGGGTGCCGAACAGCGCGGCGAGCCCCGCGCCGACGGTGGCGACGGCAGCGATCAGCCCGCCCGCCGGATCTACCCAGATCAGCCAGGCCGCGGCTGTCCACACCGCCGCCGCAGCGGTGACCAACCAGGCCAGCACGACCAGACCGGGCGCGGGCGCCCACTCGGCGATCACGAGTTGTCCACAGCAGTTGTCCACATTGGGGACTACTTACAGCGACGTAATTTGGCTGCTCAGCGCCATCTCATCGTCATGAGGAGGCCGATCACGATGAGGGCGAAGCCGATGAGGAAGTTCCACGAGCCGAGCGCGTTCATCCACGCGATGTTCGGGCCCGCGAGGTAGTTGACGACGAGCCAGACGAGGCCCAGCACCATCAGGCCGAGCATCACCGCGATGTAGACGGGATGGGTAGGGCCCGCGACCTTGACCGGTGTGCGGGACCGGCCCTCGCCTGGCGGCGGGGTGTAGACCGTCTTCTTGCGGACCTTGGACTTCGGCATGGGCGTGACCTCGCATGATGTGGCAGGCGTGCTTGCTCCCACGGTAGCGTGCCCGCCCCCCAACGCGGATCCCGCGCAGACTTCGCACCCCTTTGGCCACTTCGCACCCCGCCGGCGGGGTGCGAAGTGCTGCGAAGGGGTGCGAAGTGGCAGGGAGGGGTCAGGCGCGGGCGGCCAGCTCGGCCATTTCCGCGGTGAGCGAAGCGACCAGGCCGGGGGCGGCGGGGTGGCCCGCTTCGGCCATCCAGTTGGCCAGCATCCGGTGGCCGCCGTCGGTGAGCACCGACTCGGGGTGGAACTGCACGCCGTGGATGGGCAGCTCGCGATGCCGCAGGGACATGATCACGCCGCTCTCGGTCTGCCCCGTGACCTCCAGTTCGGCGGGCACGGTGCCGGGCCGGATCGTGAGCGAGTGGTAGCGGGTGGCGGTGAACGGGCTGGGCAGCCCGGCGAGGACGCCGGTGCCCGTGTGGTGCACCTGCGAGGTCTTGCCGTGCAGCAGCTCCGGCGCCCGCTCGATGACCCCGCCGTAGGCCGCGCCGATGGCCTGGTGGCCGAGGCACACGCCCAGCAGCGGCAACCTCCGCGCCGCGCAGGCCCGGATCACCGCGATGGAGGCGCCCGCCCGCTCAGGGGTGCCGGGGCCGGGGCTGACCAGCACGCCGTCGACCGCGGCGAGCTCGTCGAGGTCGACCTCGTCGTTGCGGCGCACCAGGACGTCCGCGCCGAGCTGGGCCAGGTACTGCACGAGGTTGTAGACGAAGCTGTCGTAGTTGTCGATCACGAGCACGCGCATGGCGACAGTGTCCCGTACCCGGTCAGTTACCGGGGGTCAGGAGGTCCCCGAGGCCGTTGTTGCTGCTGCCCGCCGACTTGGCGACGAACAGGGTGATCTGCTGGTCGCCGTCGATCGTGCTGCCCCCCGGCGGATTCTGGTCGACGACCCGGCCCGCGAACTGGGTGTTGCCGCCGACGTCCACCGTCTGCGTGTTGACGTTGGTGAACCCGGCCTGCTTGAGGATCTGCTTGGCCTGGGTGGCCGTCTGGCCGCGGACGTCGGGCACCGCGCTGGGCTGGTTGCCCTTCGACACGTTCATCGTGACCTTGGAGCCCTGCTGCGCCTGGGTGCCTGCAGGCGGATCGGTCGAGAGCACCGTGTCCTTCTGGCCGCCGCCGTCGACGGTGTTGGTGCTCACGTTGAAGCCCTTGTCCTCGAGGGCTTGCTTGGCCGTGTCCTTGTCCTGACCGGTGACGTCGGGCACGGGGACGCCGGTCGCCTGAACGCCGACCGCGATGTCGACAGGGCTGCCGCCCTTGACCCGCACCCCCGGCCCCGGGCTCGAGTTGACGACCTTGCCGACCTGGCCTGCGTCGCCGGTCTGCGCGTTGGTCTGTTTGCCGAGGACGAGGCCCTGGCTCTTGAGCAGCGCGGTGGCGTCGGCGACGCTCAGTCCCGCGAGGGCGGGCACGTTGACGAACGCGGGCCCTGAGCCGACGCTGAGGTCGATCGTGGAGCGCTGCGCCACCTGCGTGCCCTGCGCGGGGTTGGTGCCCAGCACCTTCCCGACCTGGTCGACCGACGACTCCTGCTGGGCCACGTTGCCCACCCGCAGGCCCGCCGCGATGAGCTGGTTGGACGCATCCTGCTGGGTCTGGCCGACCACGCCCGGCACCGCCACCTGCGACGGCGTGGCGGGACCGGACAGCAACTGGTAGGCCACGAACCCGACGAGCCCGACCACCACCAGCACGCCGAGCACGATCGCGACGACCCGCCCGGTGCGCCGCGGCGGCTCCTCGCTGCCGTAGTAGTCGTCGTAGGCGGCAGGCGGGGGCGGTGGCATGCCGCGGCCGTTGATCCGGCGGGTGGAGCCGGTGGGCGGGCCGGGGGCCATCATCGCGGTGCGCTCGTCGGCGCTCATCACGGCGGGCGCCAACGGGGCCTGCCCACTGCGCACGCGCACGATGTCCGAGCGCATCTCCGCGGCCGATTGGTAGCGGTTCGCCGGGTTCTTGCTCAACGCCTTGAGCACCACGGCGTCCAGCGCGGGCGGCACCGCGGGGTTGACCTCGGACGGCGACTTCGGGTCCTCGCGCACGTGCTGGTAGGCCACGGCAACGGGGGTGTCGCCGGTGAACGGCGGCTCCCCCGTGAGCAGCTCGTAGAGCACGCAGCCCGCCGCGTAGACGTCCGAGCGCGCGTCGACCGCCTCGCCGCGCGCCTGCTCGGGCGACAGGTACTGCGCCGTGCCGATGACGGCCGCGGTCTGCGTGACGTTCTGGCCCTCGCCCAGCGCACGGGCGATGCCGAAGTCCATCACCTTCACCGCGCCCGCACGGTTGATCATGATGTTGGCGGGCTTCACGTCGCGGTGGATGATCTGGTGGCGGTGCGAGAAGTCCAGCGCGGCGCAGACGTCGGCCATGACGTCCAGCACCTGCTGCTGGCTCATCGGGCCCCGCGTCTTGACGATCTCCCGCAGGGTCTGGCCATCGACGTACTCCATGACGATGTACGGCAGCGGCCCGAACTCGCCCTGCACCTCGCCGGTGTCGTACACGGCGACGATCGCGGGGTGGTTGAGCGCGGCCGCGTTCTGCGCCTCACGGCGAAAGCGCATCTGGAACTGGGGGTCGCGGGCCAGGTCGGCGCGCAGCACCTTCACCGCGACGTCGCGCCCCAACCGGGTGTCGAGCCCGCGGTGGACCTCGGACATGCCTCCGAAGCCGAGCACCTCGCCCAGCTCATAGCGCTCGGACAACAGTCGGGGGGTCGTCATCGCAGCCGATTCCTGGGGTTGAGGGGCGCAGACATCGCGGGCATCACAGCGGTCATCGTCGGGGCAGCAGTCTTCAACGGACGCCTCCAGATTCGCTCAAAGAGGCGACCGTCCGGCCGTCCACGGTACCGGGCGTCATGCCTTGGGGTGCCTGCCCCGCGCTTAGCGTGTGCACGACGTAGGCACCGACCACCACGGCGGCGACGGTGAGCAGCACGAACAGCACGAGAAGTAACGTGCGTCCGCGCCCGGATCCGGCGCGCAGCTCCACCGGCCGGGCGTCGACCGCGGGTGTGGGCCGCCGGGGCGTCGCGGGTGTCATGGGCGCCGCCGGGGTGGCCACGCGGCGTGCGGGCGGCGGCGTGGCGGCGCGCGTCGGGGTAGGCGGTGTGGGCGCCGGGGCCACCTTGGGGGTCGGCGGTGGCGTGAGCACCAGGCGGCCTCGGCTGGGCGTGAACGGCCCGATGAGCGACCCCGGCGGTGGCAACCGCTCGCCGTGCCGCACGGCCGCGACGGCCGCCGCGAACTCCCCGCCGGTGGCGTAGCGCTTGGTCGGGTCCTTGACCAGCGCGGCCTCGATCAGCTCCCGGGCGTACGCGGGCACCGAATCGGGCAGCGGCGGCGGCTGGTCGCGCACCTGCATCATCGCCACCGCCACGGCGCTCTCGGCGCGGAACGGCCGGTGCCCCGCCAGGCACTCGTAGCCGACGATGCCGAGCGAGTAGACGTCGCCAGCGGGCCCCGCCTCGCCCCCGCTGGCCTGTTCGGGTGCGATGTAGTGGGCGGTGCCCATCACCATGCCCGACCGCGTGACGGGCACGGCGTCTGCGGCCTTGGCGATGCCGAAGTCGGTGAGCTTCACCATGCCGTCGGTGCGCACCAGGATGTTGCCCGGCTTGACGTCGCGGTGCACGAAGCCGCGCTCGTGGGCGGCCTGCAGCGCCCACGCGGCCTCCTCGAGGATGCGCAGGGTCTCCTCGGTGGGCAACGGCCCGCGCGCGATGAGCGTGGAGAGCGGCTCGCCGCGCACCAGCTCCATCACCAGCCACGCCGTGCGCCGCCCGCCGACGCCCTCGTCTTCGCCGTAGTCGTGCACGCCCGCGATGCCCGCGTGGTCGAGCGACGCGACCGTGCGGGCCTCGATGCGGAACCGGTGCAGGAACTCCGGGTCGTCGGTGAGCTCGGGGCGCAGCACCTTGACGGCGACGCTGCGGCCCAGCCGCGTGTCCGACGCCTCCCAGACCTCGCCCATCCCCCCGACCGCGATCCGACGGTCGAGCTGGTAGCGGTCGGCGATGTGCTGACCGGCGGCGAGGACGGTCATCGCGACGCCCTGCCCAGTGCCGCGGCGATGACCGCGCGCCCGATCGGCGCGGCGACGAGGCCGCCGGTGGCCGCGAGGTTGTTCGGGTCGCCGCCGTCCTCGACGAGCACGGCCACCGCGACCTGCGGGTTCTCGGCGGGCGCGAACGCGACGTACCAGACGTGCGGCGCCAGGTTCTTGGGGTCGTCGCCGTGCTCGGCCGTGCCGGTCTTCGCCGCGATCTGCACGCCGGTGATCTTGCCGTTGCCCGCGTAGGAATTCTCGTTGTTCACCATCAGGGCGGTCAGCCGCCCCGCGACATCGCTGGAGATCGCGCGGCCGAGCCGGTCGGGCTGGGTGGTCGCGACCGGCTGCAGGTCCTGGCTCTGGATCTCCTTCATCAGGTACGGGGCCATCACCTGGCCGCCGTTCGCGATCGCGGCGACGATCATGGCGTTCTGCAGCGGGGTGAGCGCGACGTCGCGCTGCCCGATGGCCGACTGCTGCAGCGCCGCGACGTCCGGGATCGCCCCGATCGTCGAAGGGGCGACCGGCAGCGGGATCTCCAGGTCGGCCATGCCGATCTTGAACGCGTCGGACTGCGCGCGGATCGCCTGCACGCCCAACTGCGCGTCGAGGTCGGCGAACGCGGTGTTGCAGGAGCGCTGCAGCGCGTCGCGCAGGGTGGCGGTGGTGCCGGTGCCGCACGCGTTGCCGTTGTAGTTCTCCAGCGTCGTGCGCGTGCCCTGCAGCGTGATCCGCGGTGCGGCCGTGAGCGGGCTGTCCTCGGTGAACTTGCCGCTCGACAGCGCCGCGGCCACGTCCACCAGCTTGAACGTCGAACCGGGCGGGTAGGTGGACTGGATCGCGCGGTTGAGCAGCACCGGCGGCTTCGCCGTGGTGAAGTCGGCCCACGCCTTCTTCTGCTCGTCGGTGTTGTGGCTGGCCAGCGGGCCCGGGTCGAACGACGGTGTGGACGCCATCGCGAGGACGGCACCGGTGGCGGGCTGCAGCGCCACCACCGCGCCCGCGTAGTGCTTGCGGGTGAGCTGGTCGTAGGCGACCTTCTGCACCGCGGGGTCGATCGTGAGCACGACGTTGCCGCCGCTCGGGTCCCGGCCGGTGATCAGGTCCGACAGCCGACGTCCGAAGAGCCGGTCGTCGCTGCCGTTGAGCACGGCGTCGGCCGCCCGTTCCATGCCGGACGAGCCGTAGATCACCGAGTAGTAGCCGGTGATCGGGGCGTACTCCGGCCCGTTGGGGTAGGTGCGCAGGTAGCGCAGCCGGTCGCCCGTTTCCGTGCTGCTGGCCAGCACCTGACCCTCGGCGCTGATCTGGCCGCGTTGGCGGGAGTACTCGGCGAGCAGGACGCGCTGGTTGCGCGGGTCGTTGCGGTAGTCGCCCGCCTTCACCACCTGCACGTAGGTGAGGTTGGCGAACAACAGCAGCACCATCGCCATCACGGCGATGGCGATGCGCCGCACCGGCGTGTTCACTTCTGCCGCTCCACCAGCTCGGTGCCCGCCTCCGCGAGCGGTACGGCGGGCGCGCGGCGCGGCAGCGGGGCCCTGGCGGCGTTCGACACCCGCAGGAGCATGGCGACCAGGGCGTAGTTGGCCACCAGCGACGAGCCGCCGTAGGACAGGAACGGGAGCGTGAGCCCGGTGAGCGGGATGAGCTTCGACGCCCCGCCGACCACCGTGAAGAGCTGCAGCGCGATCGCGAAGGACAGGCCGGTGGCCAGGAGCTTGCCGAAGCTGTCGCGCACGGCCAGCGCGCTGCGTAGGCCCCGCGTGATGAGCACCAGGTAGACGATGAGGATCGACGCCAGCCCGATCAGGCCAAGCTCCTCGCCGAGCGAGGACAGCATGAAGTCGCTCTCGGCGTACGGCACGAGATCCGGACGACCGGCGCCGAGCCCGGTGCCGCCGACCCCGCCGGTGCCGAGGCCGAACAGCGCCTGCCCGATCTGGTAGCCCGCGCCGGAGAAGTCGGCGAACGGGTCCAGCCACACCTGCACACGCACCCGGACGTGCCCGAACAGCTGGTAGGCCAGCATCGCCCCGCCGACGAACGCGGTGAGGCCGATGACCATCCACGACACCCGCTCGGTGGCCGCGTACAGCATCACGAGCACGATCCCGAAGAACAGCAGCGAGGTGCCGAGGTCTGACTCCAGCACCAGCACACCGATCGAGAACGCCCACGCCACCAGCAGCGGCGCGAGGTCGCGGGCGCGCGGGAACTCCATGCCGAGGAACCGCCGCCCCGCCGAGGTGAACAGCTCGCGCTTCTGCACCAGGAACGCCGCGAAGAACACGATCAGCAGGATCTTGGCGAACTCACCAGGCTGGATCGAGAAGATGCCCAGCCGCAGCCAGATCTTCGCCCCGTTGACCTCGGAGATCGACGACGGCAGCAGGCCCGGCAGCGCGAGCAGCACCAGCCCTCCGAAACCCGCCGTGTAGCCGTAGCGAGCCAGGGTGCGGTGGTCGCGGACCACGCCAAGCACGGCGATGAACAGCACCAGGCCGATCGCGGTCCAGGCGATCTGGCGGCCGACCTGCACGGTCGGCGGCTCGCTTCCCAGCGTGGCGGCGCGCTCGGCGTTGGCCAGGTCCAGCCGGTGGATCATGACGAGGCCCAGGCCGTTGAGCAGCGCGACGCAGGGCAGGATCAGCGGGTCGGCGTACGGCGCGAACCGGCGGACGGCGAGGTGCGCGACGCTGAAAAGGGCCAGGTAGGCGAGCCCCACCCAGAGCAGCGACTGCGTGAGCGTCTGCTCCTGGTTGGCCTCGACGAGCACGAGCGCGAGTGTGACGAGCACCGCGGCGAACGCCAGGAGCACCAGCTCGATGCCCCGCCCGGTCGGTAGGGGCGGGGCATCGCGCCCTGTGGGCCGGGACCCGTTGCCGCTCACCGCCATCAGCCCTCCCTGCAAGTCACGCCCGGGATGCCTGACTCCTGGGGGAGCGGGGTGGTGGTGACGGTGGTGGTCGGCGCGGCCGGGTTGGGCACCGCAGCCGGGGCGGGTGCGGGTGCGGCGGGAGCGGCGGCGGTGGGAGCGGGGACCGCGGTGGCGGAGATGACCGGGCAGGGCTTGAGCATGCGGTCGCGCAGCCGCTGCACGACGGTGTGGGCGCCGTCGAGGCCCGCGTCGGTGATGATGCCGTCGCCAACGGCGTTGCGGTCGGTGGGCATGAGGTCATCGACGGTGATGTTGGTGTGCTCGACGACGTCGTGCAGCGGCAGCCCGAGCACCTGGCCCTGGACGCCTTGGAAGATCGTGACCTGGTTGCTGTCGAGGCCGACGTAGTACTGCTGCATCACCCACAGGCGGGCCAGCCCGCCCGCCGCGGCGAGCACGACCACGACCGCCGCTACCGCCGCAAGGATCCGCAGCGTGGGCCGCTTCCGCGGGACGGCGACGGGCACGGGCTCGACGCGCGGCAGGGCGCGGGTCATCGTGGTGGCGGAGGCGCGGGCGGCCGCCGAGTCGGGCGGGGGACCCTCGTCGCGGCCGTCGCCGACGGAGCCGCCGATGATGGGCGCGTCGTCGCCGAAATCGATGTCCACGACGTCCGCGACGATGCAGGTGATGTTGTCGGGGCCGCCGCCGCGCAGCGCCAGCTCGATCATGCGGTCGGCGCACTCGCGCGGGTCGCGGTAGCTGGTGAGCGTCTCGGCGAGCGTCTCGTCGCTGACCACGCCGGACAGGCCGTCGGAGCAGAGCAGGTAGCGGTCGCCTGGCCGGGCCTCGCGCATCGTGAGCGACGGCTCGATGTCCTGCCCGGTGATGGCGCGCAGCAGCAGCGAGCGCTGCGGGTGCGTGTGCGCCTCCTCCTCGGTGATGCGGCCCTCGTCGATCAGGGACTGTACGAACGTGTCGTCCTTCGTGATCTGCGAGAGGGCGCCGTCGCGCAGCTGGTAGGCGCGCGAATCGCCGATGTGGACGAGGCCGAGCCGGGAGCCCGCGAACAGGATCGCGGTGAGCGTGGTGCCCATGCCCTCGAGGTCGGGGGAGTCCGCGACGTGCCGGGTGATCGCGGCGTTGCCTTCGACGGTGGCCTCGCGCAGCTCGGCGAGCAGGTCGTCGCCGGGGTCGTCTTCGTCGAGGGGAGCCAGCGCGGAGATGACCAGCGAGGAGGCGACCTCGCCCGCCGCGTGCCCTCCCATCCCGTCGGCCAGCGCCAGCAGCCGTGGCCCGGCGTAGACGGCGTCCTGGTTGTTCTGCCGGACGAGCCCGCGGTCGCTGCGGGCGGAGTAACGCAGGACCAACGTCATTGTGCGGGGCCCCTCATGATCGGAGCTCGATGACCGTCTTGCCGATGCGGACAGGCACCCCCAGCGGAACTCTGGTGGGTCCGGTGACCTTAGCCCGGTCCAGGTAGGTGCCGTTCGTCGACCCGAGATCCTCGACGTACCACTCGTCGCCCTGCATCGAGATCCGCGCGTGCCTGGTGGAGGCGTAGTCGTCGTCGAGCACCAGCGTGGAGTCGTCCGCGCGGCCGATCAGGATCGGCCGTGCGTCCAGGGTGACTCGGGTGCCCGCCAACGCGCCCGCCGTGACCAGCAACTGCCGCGGCGTGCGCCCGCGTCCGGTGCGGGGAGCACGCCGTCCACCCGACACGATCGCCCGTAATCCGGACGCCGCGTACAGGTCAGAACGCACCACCCGCAGTGCGGCCAACACGAACAGCCAGAGCAAGGCGAGAAAACCCGCCCTGGTCAGCTGCAGCACCAACTCCGGCACTCGCGGCCGCCGTTCCCCGTGCGCGTTCTACTGGGTACGGAAGACGAGGCTGGAGTGCCCCACCCGGATCACGTCGCCATCGTTGAGCTGCCAGGTCTGCACCGGGTTGCCGTTGACGGTGGTGCCGTTGGTGGAGCCGAGGTCCGACAGCGTGGCCGTCTGACCGTCCCAGCTGATCTCCAGGTGCCTGCGCGACACACCGGTGTCGGGCAGCCGGAACGCGGAGTCCTGACCGCGGCCGATCACGTGGGTGCCCTGGGTGAGGTCGTAGGTGCGCCCCGAGCCGTCGTCGAGCGAGAGCGTGGCGGTGCGCTGCTGGTAGCCCTGCGGCCCGTAGCCGGGCTGGCCGTAACCGGGCTGGCCATAGCCGGGCTGGCCATAGCCCTGCTGGTAGCCGGCGTCGTAGCCCTGGTCGTACTGGCCGCCGTAGCCGGGCTGGCCGTAGCCGGGCTGGCCGTAACCCTGGTCGTAGCCGGGCTGGCCGTATCCGGGCGGCGCGTAGGCCTGCTGGCCGTAGCCCTGCTGCTGGTCGCCGTAGCCCTGCTGGCCGTAGCCGGGCTGGCCGTAGCCGGGCTGCTGCTGCTCGTAGCCCTGCTGCCCGTAGCCGGGCTGGCCGTAGCCGGGCTGCTGCTGCTGCTCGTAGCCCTGGTCGCCGTAGCCCGCGCCCTGCTGGCCGTAGCCCTGCTGCGGATAGCCGCCTTGCTGGCCGTAGCCCTGCTGGCCGTAGCCGCCCTGGGGGGGTTCGCCTTGCTGCTCGTACCCCCCTTGGTGCTGGTCGTAGTTGGGCGGGGCATACGTCTGCTGCCCGTACCCGGCTTGGGCGTTGCGGTCGTAGCCGTACTGCCCGTTCTCCTCGGGGTGGCCCGGTTGCTGGCTCATGGGTGCTTCTCCTGCGTCGCGTGCTCTGAGGGCGTCCCGGCGGGAAGCGTCGGGATCTACTCGTGAGCGGGTGCGGAACTGTCCCGTGTGCAGCGCATCGGAGCGCTCCAGAAAGACTACGACCTCGCCGTAGGTGTCCCATCCCTGGTCGGCGAGTTGTTCGGCAACCGATGCGGAGAGATGGTTGACGATCTCCGCTCGGTCCCCGGCCATGCGTTCGATGTCAGTGGGTCCGAGTAGCACGGTGAAGCGGTTGGGCACCAGGAGACGCCCACCCGCAAGCTGCTCGATGTGATCTTCGGCTTCCCGGAGCAGCGCTTGTACCACTTCCTGGGGAACGACGCTACCACCGAAGACCCGCGCGAAGGCATCGCCCACCATCCCCTGGAGACGGCGCTCGAACCTGTCGACGCGGCCCAACCGACCTTCCTCCGTTCGCATCGGCGTGTTGCTGGCGATGCCGATCGTATCTGTGCTAACCCAACACGTGGAGTTGCCGGTAGGTCATGATGACCGCTGGGGTGGTCATCCTTGCTTTCCGGCCCTCTGCTACCTTCGTTCCCGCCAGGGCGAGTGGCGGAATGGCAGACGCGCACGGTTCAGGTCCGTGTGTCCGTAAGGACGTGAGGGTTCAACTCCCTCCTCGCCCACACTTCCACCTCCTTCCCATCGCAACGATCATCGCGAGCGTTGCACCGCCGGTCGGTCCGGGTGGTCGGCGAGCACCAGAAGATCCGCTTCGCCCGCCGGATCGTGCTCGCGATCGTGCCGGGCATGGGCGGGCACGGCCCACCGGGCGTCCTCGGGCAGGTTCCTCGCCAGTGCGGCCGCGCTCATCCGGAGGTGCACAGCGAGTTCGGCGGGGAGGCCGCGGCCAAGGAGCAGCTGGCCGTGCACCAGCAGCACGCCATCGTCGGGGAGGGTGGTGTAGCGGTCGCGGTACGCGCGGTCGGTGCTCGTGTTCCACAGCCGCGGCAGCACCCGGCCCGACCCGTCCGGCGCGGCGGGGTCGAGCACCTCGCGGCGCAGCGCGTCGTCGTCGAGCCAGCGCTCCAGCAGCGCGTCCGGGTCGGTGCGGCCCTGCTCGAGGCGCACGGAGGCGGGGCGGAGGTAGTCGGCGGCGTCGACCACGACCGTGGCCCGGCCCCGGGCGCGCAGGGCCGTCGCGACCTTGGCGGCCAGCTCGCCGGGCCGGGTGGGCGCCGGGCCGTCGAGGACGAGGCGCACCCGGCCGGGGCGGGCCGCGACGAGCTCGACGATCTCCTCGACCAGCGCCGCGCGGGTGGTGGGGGTGACGAGCACGCGCCGATGCTGCCGCACCCGAGCCCCGCGCGCACGGCCCCGGCCCCGCGCGCCCGGCCCTGCGCCCGGCCCTGCGCCCGGCCCACGCCCGCTCGCCCGGCCCGCTCGTCGCCCGCTCGCCGCACCCGAGCCCCGCCCGCCCCAGCCCCCTGACTTCGCACCCCTTGGTGTCACTTCGCACCCCGTCGGCGGGGTGCGAAGTCGTTGCAAGGGGTGCGAAGTGGGCTGCCAGCCCGGCTGGCGGCCGCGGGGCGGCCTACTGGCGGTAGCCCTCCACCACGTCGCCGGTGCGTTCCTTGGCACCGTCGGGGTCGAGGCCCGCGCGGCGGCGGGCGTCGCGCTGGCGCAGGAGGTCCCAGTAGCGGTCCAGCTGCACGCCGAGGTCGGCCAGCCGTGCCTGCTCGGCTTCGGACAGCCCCTCCCCGACGTGCGCGCGCTCCAGCCGGTGCTCCTCGGTCACCAGCTCGTCGATGTGGCGGTGGATGTCGCTGTCGTCCATCCGGGTCACTCCTGTCCGATCCGTGGGTGCTGCGCGGTCTCCTCTGGCCCAGACTGGACCCCGTGGCGGCGGCGCGGCAGGGCGGGTCCTCGATCACCCGGGCGTTGCGGGTGGTCGAGGCGGTCGCCGTCGCAGGCGACGGGGTCACGGCCAAGGCCATCGCGCGCAGGCTCGGCTGCCCGCTCCCCACGGTCTACCGCGCGTTGGGCACACTGGTCGAGGAGGGCTACCTCGTCCGACTGCACGACGTCCACGGCTACGGGCTGGGCTACCGCGTCGCCGAGCTGCACCGCAGCCTCACCGAGCAGGTGCGCCCCGAGCCCGCGCTCCGCACCACGCTGCGTGAGGTGCACACCGCGGCCGCGGCGGCGGCGTACCTCGCGGTGTTCCGCGACGTCGACGTCGTCGTCGCGCACGTCGACGACTGCGCCGACCACCCCCGCCCCGACGAGCTGCGGGTCGGCGAGCCCACCCCGGCGCACGCCACGGCCGCGGGCAAGGTGATGCTCGCGGGCCTGCGCCCCGCGCGGCTGTCCGAGCTGCTGGAGCGCACCGGGCTGCCGCGGCTGGCGCCCCGCACGGTCGCCGACCGGCGCGCACTGGACCGCGAACTCATGCGGATCCGCTCCGAGGGCGCCGCGGTGGAGGTCGAGGAGTACGTGCCGGGCGTGGCGGGGGTGGCCGCGCCGGTGCTCGGGGCCGACGGCGAGGTCACCGCGGCGCTCGGCGTGTCGGTCAGCCGCGCCGAGTTCACCGCCCGGCGGTGGGAGCTCGAACGGGTGGTGCGCGCGGCGGCCGCGCGCGCGGTGGTGGGCTGACCGCCAACCGCACTAGCGTGCCGGTCATGAGCCAGCGAGCAGAGCCGCCGTTTCGCGCCGACCACGTCGGGAGCCTGCTGCGTCCCCCGGCGCTGTTGGACGCCCGCGAGAAGTTCGCCGCGGGCGCGATCAGCCGCAAGGAGCTGCGCAAGGCCGAGGACGCCGCGATCGTCGAGGTCATCGCGGCGCAGGAGCGCATCGGGCTTCAATCGGCCACCGACGGCGAGTTCCGCCGCCGGTCCTGGCACATGGACTTCATCTACCAGCTCGGCGGGATCACCAAGACCGACCAGCTGCTGCGCATCTCGATGCACAACAAGACCGGCGAGAGCTCGTTCGACACGCCCGGGATGGCGATCACCAGCAGGGTCGAGCTCGAGGAGCCGATCTTCGCCGACGACTTCCTCTTCGTCGCGAAGCACGTGTCGTCGGCGCGGCCGAAGCTGACGATCCCGTCGCCGAGCATGGTGCACTACCGCAGCGGCACGTCCGCGGTCGACCGGAGCGTCTACCCCGATCTCGAGCAGTTCTGGGCCGACCTTTCCACGGCGTACGCCGACGAGGTGCGCGCGCTCTACGACCTCGGCTGCCGCTACCTGCAGCTCGACGACACGTCCCTCGCCTACCTCAACGACCCCACCCAGCGCGCCGTGATGGCCGCCCGCGGCGAGGACGCCGACCACCAGCACCTGCGCTACATCAAGCAGATCAACGCGGCGGTCGCCGACCGGCCGTCGGACCTCGCCGTCACCACCCACATGTGCCGCGGCAACTACCGCTCCTCCTGGGCGGCCGAGGGCGGCTACGACTACGTCGCCGAGGCCCTGTTCGGCGAGCTCGCCGTCGACGGGTTCTTCTGCGAGTTCGACGACGAGCGCTCCGGCGGCTTCGCGCCGCTGCGGTTCGTGCCGCAGGGCAAGCAGGTGGTGCTCGGGCTCGTCACCACGAAATCCGGGGTGCTGGAGGACGCCGACGTCCTCAAGCGCCGCATCGACGAGGCCGCGAAGTACGTTCCGCTCGAGCAGCTGTGCCTGTCGCCGCAGTGTGGGTTCTCCTCGACGGTCGAGGGCAACGCGCTGACCATTGAGGAGCAGTGGGCGAAGCTGCGGCTGATCGTCGAGGTGGCAGCGGACGTGTGGAAGTGAGCGCGCCGGAGAGCGGGCCGGGGTGGGCTGCCCCGCTGCACGCGGCCGTGTTGGAGCACGCAGGCACAGGGGCGCTCCTGGACCTGGGTTGCGGAACGGGGGAGTTCGCGCGGTACGCGACCGACCGTGGCGCGACCGTCACGGGCGTCGACCTCGACCGGGTTGCCGTCGCCGCGGCGATCTTGCGAGTGCCCGAGGCGGAGTTCCTGGTCGGGGACGCCGTCGATCCTCCGCCGGGGCCGTTCGACGCGGTCGTGGCCATGCAGCTGCTGGAGCACGTGGCCAACCCGGTCGCGGTGCTGCGGGCGGCGCCCGCACCGATCGTCGTCGCCACGGTGTGGGGGCGCGAGTCCGAGTGCGACGCGCGCCTCTTCGCCCAGGCGCTCGCCCCGTGGTTGCCAACGCGTCCGCCGCGGCCGGGGCCGCCGCCGCTGACCGAGCCGGACCGGCTGCGGAAGATCGTCGGGCTGGCCGGGCTGGAGGTCGTGGTGCTCGACGAGGTGGCCTGTCCGATCGACCACGCGGACGGCGACGCGCTCGTCGGCGAGCTGTTGGCGTCCGGTATCGGGCGACACGCCGTGCAGCGGGCAGGCCCCGCGGCCGTCCGTGCGGCGGTGCTGGATCGCGCGGCCGACCTCCGCACGACCGACGGTGGCTACCGGCTGCGCAACGTCGTGCGCGTGCTGGTCGCCCGGCGATGATCACCGTTCGGTGCGTGGACAGGCCGAATACGGCCGGAAACGCGCCGAACCGGTGATCATGGGCGGGGCAGGTCAGGCGGCCGGGTGGAGCTGGGTCAGCAGGCCGACCTGGTCCCAGAGGGTGCGATGGTGGGAGATCAGGCTCGTCGTGCGGCCCGCCCGCGAACGGTGGCGGACGGCCACGACGGAGATCGCCAGCACCTGCGCCCGTCGTCCGGTCGGGGCGAGGTCGGGCAGCAGCCACGGCAGCTCGCGGTCGTGGGTGAAGCCGACCATGAACTCCTCGGCCAGCCTGCGCTGGTCGACCGTCCGCGACACCCGGCGGAACTCGAGGTCGGCAGGCCGGTGCGGCACGACGTCCTCGGCCAGATGGCGCCGCAGCTCGTCGGTGCCGGTGCCGCCGGTGCCCGCGGGCACGTTGGTGAGCGCGCAGTCTTCGGTGAGACAAGCCAGCGCGGCGTCCACGTCCCCTGCGACGAACGCCGCCTCGCGGAACTCGACCGCGAGCTCCTCCAGCCTCCACATGAGCTGCTGGATCTCCATCGTCACGAAGCGATTTCCTCCGCCTACGCCAGCGAGGCCGCCCGCAGCAGCAGGCGGCCTCGCAGCGGGGTGATCAGCGCGCGGCCGCTGGGTACCGCGCGGCCAGAAGGCCCTTGCAGTAATCGCCGTTCGTCTCGATGCCGACGCGCTGCAGCCGCGCCCGCCGCAGGTGCAGCGGCACCTGCGCCGAGGGGATGCGGTTGCCGTCGGCGTCGATCAGCAGCGGCGCGTCGTCCCCGTGTGGCAGCCCCAACGCGGCGCGGCGTTGCCGCATCCGGTCGAGGTCACCCGACGGCGGCACGGCGCCGAGGTTCATCGCCGCGAGCTCGTCGGGCCCGACCCCGGCGTTGACCAGCGGCCTGGCGACCTTGTCCTGCCCGGCCAGCGCGGCCTTGGCGAAGAACTGCAGGCGCAGCTCGTCGAGCTCGGCCACGGCCTCGCCCTGGTCGGAACCTGCGAACGACTGGACGAACCCGGCCTGCGCCGCCACGCCACCGTTGATCTCGGCGGAGGCGTGGTGGTCGGCCAGCGTCACGTCCGCGCGCGTCACCCCCGGCACGGCCGTGACCGCGTCATAGGCGTCGGCGACCATGAGGAAGGAGAAGTTCGGCGCGCAGAAGAAGGTGGGCAACCGCAGCCGGACGGTCGCCACCCCCTTCTCGGACACGGTGCACGACTCGACGAAGTCGAGGTCGGTGATCGGCTCGTCCAACTCGGGGTCGAGCACCGTGTCCAGGGCACGCCAGACGGCGTCCCGGAGTGCCGATGGCGCCTCCGCTGAGGAGAGCGCGTCGGCGGGTGCCGATGGCGCCTCCGCGGAAGAGAGTGCGTCGGCGGCGGCTGTCACGCCTGCGCACCTGCCGTGTCGTCGACCAGCTCGTGCCCGGGTGCGCCGCCCTCGTCCGCGGTCGTGTCGATCTGCAGCTCGGCGGGCACGTCGAGGTCGTACAGCTTCGCCGCGTTCAGGCCGAGGATCTTCTTCTTGGTGGCCGTGGTGAGCTTGCTGTAGTCGGTGAAGGAGTCGTCGTCGGGCATCTGCCAGTCGACGAAGCCCTCGACCTGCCACTTCGGTGTCCAGATGTTGTAGTCGCTGCCGAAGGTGAGCTTGTCCTCGCCCACCCAGAACAGCAGCTCGCCCATCATCTTCGCGAACGACTTCGGCCGAGCGTGCATCAGCGCGCCGATGACAACGGAGAGGCCCGCGTACACGTTGGGCTCCTGCACCGCCATGTAGCAGAAGTTCTCGATACGCGGGATGCCCGCGTGCTCGACGATGAAGTTGAGGTCCTGGTGGTCGGTCGCGGCGGCGTCGATGTCGCCGGGGTCGAACGCGTCCTTGTCCAGCGGCCAGATCGTCGGGCCCTTGTGGGCGTGGATGTTCTTGATGCCCAGCTCCTGGCACTTCTCCAGGAAGCGGTAGGCCTCAGGGGTGTCCAGCCGCCAGCCGCGTGAGCCCTCGTGCCACTCGGCCGTGTAGACCTTGACGCCCTTCAGGTTCCACTTCTTGGCGTCCTCTTCGAGCTGCTTGATGCCCGCGTCGCCCTCGCGAGGGTCGAACCGCCCGTTGACGATGATCTTGTCGCCGAACCGCTCGATCAGCGACCCGTTCTTGTCGACGGTGTTGAAGCCCTCGGTGTACCAGTCCTTGAGGTAGGTCGACTGGAGGATCATCCGGTCGACGTAGCCGTCGACGAAGACGTCCTGTTCGAGGTCGTCGGCCGACACCTTGAGGTAGTGCTCGTAGTCCCAGTGGGTCTCGGGCGGGGCGAGCTGGTGGTAGCCGTAGAAGCAGTCGATCCAACCCTTGGCGTACTGCTCGCGACCCGGCTTCCAGTTCTCCCGGCTGGCGTCCCAGAAATGGCTGTGGGCGTCGACGATGAAGTACTTCTCGCCATCCTTCTCGTACATGCGGTGGAACTCCTCTTCTACGGGACCAGAATGGCGCGGCCGCGGACCCGGCCTGCGTCAAGATCGTGGAGCGCGTCGAGCGCGGCATCGAGGGGGTACTGCTTGGTGTGCAGGGTGACCTTGCCTGCCTGAGCGAGCACCATGAGTTCGACGAGGTCGGGATAGGTGCCCACGATGTTGCCGATGACGTTCTTCTCGCCGCCGACGAAGTCGAGTGTCGGGGCCTTGAACTCGCCCCCGTAGCCGAGGACGTACTGCGATCCGGCCGGGGCGGTCATCTGCCAGGCGTCGAGCTCGGCGCCCTGCTCAGCGACGAAGTCGAACACCACGTCGCCGCCCTTGCCGTCGGTAAGGTCCTTCACGGCGTCGACGTGGCTGCCATCGGAGAGAACTGTCTCGTCGGCGCCGATCTGCTTGGCCAGCGCGAGGGCGTCGGGGTTGCGGTCGACGACGATGATGCGCGTGCCTGTGATCGCCGCGAGCGCCTGGATCGCGATGTGGCCGAGGCCGCCAGCGCCCTGTACGACGGCGGTGGTACCGGGATAGAGGTCGGGCACGGCCTTACGCACGGCGTGGTAAGCGGTGATGCCTGCGTCAGCCAGGGCGGCGACGTCGGCGGGGTTGGTGCTCGGGTCCAGCTTGATGCACGCGCGGGCGGTGGTGCGCATGTACTCGGCCATGCCGCCGTCGTTGCTCGACAGACCAGGGAAGAAGGCGTTCTCGCACTGCATGTCGCGGCCGCGCCGACAGGCCAGGCACAGGCCGCAGGAGGGCTGCGGGTGCAGGATCACGGTATCGCCGACGGCCACGTTGGTGACGCCGTCGCCGATGGCGTGCACCCAGCCGGAGTTCTCGTGGCCGATCACGTAGGGCAGGCCCGGGTTCATCGCCTCGGCCCAGTCGCCGTTGATGATGTGCAGGTCGGTGCGGCAGACGCCCGCCCCGCCGATCTTCACGATGACGTCGAGCGGACCCTGAAGCGTGGGCTCCGGGATGTCGTCGATCTTGGGATCTTCGTGGTACGCGTGCACCCGGACGGCCTTCACCGCGATACCTCCTCGACGTCGGTGGCTGCGCTCGATTCCAGTGCGAGGTGCCCCCGCTCACAACCGGCACCATTCCGCATGGAGAGAAAATCAGGCGCTCTGGGTCAGTGCCGCCGCCAGCCCGAGGGTCACGGCCATCAGCGCCACCTCGACAGCCGCCCAGCGCAGCACCGGCAGCCGCCGGGTCGCGAGGCGGCGTCGGGCCAGGTAGCCGAGGCCTGCCAGACCGACGACGCACACCGACTTCGCGAGCACCAACCGGCCGTACCCGGTGCTCGTCAGCGCCGCGAAGGAGGAGACCCGCAGCACGGCGTTCAACACCCCGCTGACGACGACGCAGGCGAGGCAAGCACCCGCCAGCGCGGAGAAGCGGGGGAGCACGGCGTCGAGGAGGCGGGGTCGGGGCGCGGCCACCACGAGGACGGCGCCGAGCCCGCCGACCCACAGCGCCGCCGCGGCGACGTGCAGCGCCACCGTGACGACGGCGAGCTGGTGGTCCGCCGACGTGCCCGCGTGGCCGGTCACGGCCGGGGTGAGCGCCCCCAGCAGGGCCGCGACCAGCACGACCCGCTGTGGCACCCGGTCGGGGTCGCGGGTGCGCACGACGGCGCAGCCGAGCACGGCCGCCGCGCAGCCCGCGGTGAGCAGGAGGCCGCGGCCCGCCGCGAGGTTCAGGGCGAACGTACGCAGCTCGGTGGCGCCCAGATCACCGATCGGGCGGCCGTAGGCCTCGGCGGCGCGGAACCCGACGCCGAGCAGCATCAGCACGAGCCAGGCGCCCGCGGTCGCGATCGTCGCGCGGTCGACGCCGCGCAGCACCGCAGGCAGCTCACGGGGCGGGCGGGCGTGGCCGAGGGGGAGGAGCGTCGCGACCAGCGCGAGCCCGACACAGGCGACGGCCGCGGCGTCGCCTGCCGCGCGCGTGATCGTCGCGCCGAGGAGGACCGGCAGCGCCGTGGCGGCCAGCCCGCCTGCGAGGATCGCGGCGGCCGAGGCCGTCCCAACCGTGAGGCCGACCCATCCCACGGGCCGCAAGACGCCCGCGGCCTGCGTGCCTGCCCCCGGCGCACTCACCCGCGCCCACTCCCGTGAGTCGGCGTTCTCAGCACGGTGAGTCGGCCGTTTCGGCACGATGAGTCGGCGCCCGCCCCGCCGCCCTTGCCCGGGAGGACGCCACCCACCCCCGAGCCCGGACGGCGGGCCCGCTCACGACACGCGGCCCAGCCGCAGCGCCAAGACGACGCCCCCGGCCACGAGCACGACCGCCCCGACGATCCACGGCCACACCGGCGCGCCCTCGGCGTCCGCGGGCGCGGTCGACGGCACCGCGTCCGGCGCGGCGGTCGCCGCGGGCACCTGCGCCTGCTGCGAACCCGGCCCGGCCGTGGTCAGCGTGAACGACGTCTTGCCCGACACCGGGTGCCCGTCCGCGGACACCACCCGGTACCCGATCTGGTACACCCCGGCGGGCCCCAGCGGCAGCGCGCCGACCGTGACCGTCTGGTCGGTCTCGGTCACGTCGCCGCGGTGGTAGTCCTTGCCGTCCGGGCCGATCAGCGTGATCACCGTGAAGCCGGGTTGGACGTCCTCGTTGAACGTCAGCGACACGCGGGGCGGCGGCGTGGCGACGCTGGTCCCGTCGGCCGGGCTGCTCCCTTCGAGCTGGCTGTGCGCCCATGCGGGCGCGGCGCCGAAGAGCAGAGCCGCCCCGACCGCCAGCACCACCGCCACCGCGCGGCGCATCAGTCCGACTTCCCCACCCGCCGCGTGCGCAGCAGCGCGCCGCCGCCGAAGCCGAGGCCGAGCGCGCCGACGAGCAGGCCAAGGCCGCCCAGCCAGCGGGCGGTGGTGTCGTCGGACGACGGCGGTTCGGCCGGGGCCGCGGTGGCGCTCATGCCGCCGTGCGAGTCACCGGTGGTCGCCGCGGTCAGCGAGACCGACGGCGCCGGGTGCTCGCCTTCGGACCCATCGGCGTTGGGCGGGTCGGCCCAGTTGACGACCGTCCCGTTGTCGTAGGTCTGGGCCGCGGGCATGCGGATGACGTCGACGTTGTCCGGGAACGGCCCGAGCGACAGCGGGAAGTCGAAGTACTGCCCCGGTGCGATCTTGTTGCCCGGGTTGGCCTTCCAGGTGACCGAGCCGATCGTCTTGGTGATCGCGTTGCCGTCGTCGTCTTTGAGCGGCGGGTTGAGGGCGATCTCGTTGGTGGTGACGCTCCAGCCCGCGAGCGGCGTGGTGCGCACGGAGCTGAAGGGGTGGTCGGCGGGCAGGTTGACGGTGAGCGCGACGGTGCCCGCCGTCTCGTCCTCGTCGGGCACGCGGAACGTGACGACGCCGTAGCCGCCCTTCTGGATGGTGGCCGGGTTGGCGGTGACGTGGGCGAACGCGGGGGCCGCGCCCGCCAGCGCGATGAGTGCGGTGGTGCCGAGCAGGGTGCCTGCGCGCAGCAGGGTTCGGGACATGGGTGATCTCCGGTCATGGGTAGGGGTGAGTGGGGGGTCAGACCCACACCGGAGGACCGCGCTGGACGTCGGCGACGGTGAGCAGCCGCGCTCGGCGCGCGGGCAGGTCGAGCGGGGGGATCGGCCGCGTCGGCAACGGCCGATCGGCGGCGGGCGGCGTGAGCCTGCGCAGCACCACCCGGCGCAACACGGCGGCCACGGCGAGCACCGCGGCGTCGGCGTACCGCACGGCGACCGCGGTGAGCAGCGTGACGAGCACGTGCAGAAGCAGCATCGGGCGGCTGCCGTCGGCGGCCATCGGGTGCAGCACGGCGAGCGTCAGGTGCAGCACGAGCTGGCCGGTCGCCAGCACCGCGAACGTGGCCGGGAAGCTGCGCGCCCGTTCGGCCAGCGCCACGAACGCGCCCGCGAGCAACGGCAGAAGGATCACGAGCAGCGAGAGGTCCGGCAGCTCCCCGCCCGCCGCCACGTGGCCGACCGCGGTGAGCAGGGCGACCAGCAGCGTCAACGTGACGCCGCGGAGCCGACCGCTCGCCATCGTCACCCTCCCGCGCTGGTTCCTCGAAGGAGGGATGACCGTAGCTCAGGTCGTGATACCCAGATGCATGAGGACACCCCGCTCGATGCCGTCGAGCTCGGCACTGATCGCCTTGAACGCCGTGCGACGACGGGCGGCGGGCATCTGCTCGGCCGCGCGGACGGCCGTGGCCAGCTCGGTGACGCGCGGGCGGGCCTCCTCGGCGAACGTGCGGGCGGCGGGGGTGCCGCGGTTCTCCAGGTCGGTGAGCGCCTCGGCGATGTGCGAGATGCGGGCGTGCAGGCCGCCGCCCGGACCGGTGAACTCCGCGAGCTTGTCGGCGGTGACGCCAAGGCGTCCCGCCCGGTAGTTGTCCCAGGTGCCCCGCACGGCGCCCGCGGCGGCCAACGCGTAGGGCGCGAGCATGGGCGCGACGGCGGTCCCGATGCCGATCAGCCGCTTCGCGCGGGCCTTGGTCATCGGCTTGCGGGCCATGGGGCCTCCTTTCGCGGTGGGACTGAGCTTAGGGGGCGCTGGTGTGCAGCGGGTGCGGAGAACTGTCGGTGTCGGGCTCTACCCTCGGATGTGTGACCGCGATCGACCAGCCCGCCCCCTCCCGCACAGGAGGCGTGGCGCTCGACGCCAAGGATCTCGCCCGTTGTCGTCGGCGCATCCACCTCGATCACGATCCCGATGCCGTCGGCCTGCCGCGTGCGCTGCCCGATCCCTCGCTCGAGCAGCGGCGGGAGGATGCGGCGCGGCACCGGGCAGGCGTCGCGGCGGTCGTCATGCGGGAGACCGGCTGCTTCGTCATCCCGGCCGATGCCGATGCGGAGCGGATCACCGCGGCGGCCGTCGCGGAGCAATCGGCCCTGATTTGGGGTGCGCTTCTGCCCGCCGCGCCGGGCACCCGGCGGGCCGCCGCCGATCTTCTGGTGCGCGTGCCCGAGGGCGGGTACGTGCCGGTGGTCGTGGTGCGCCACCGGATCACCGATCCGGGGGAGGGCGCCGTCACGTCGCCGCTGGTGCTGCCGTGGCCGGGCGCGGCCGCGGTCGACGGGGCGCGCCGCGTCCGGTCCCACCCGCGTGACCTGCTGCGGCTCGCCCACCTGCACCGGCTCCTACGGGCGGCAGGCTGGGCGCCTGCACCTGCCGCGGCCCAGGGCGGCTGGGGCGGCGTGATCGGGTTCGACGCCGACGCCGTCGTCTGGCACGACTTGTGGGCAGGCCACTGGCCGGGCGGCCGCTCCACGTTCACGGAGTACGACGCGCGCGTGGCCGATCGCATGGCCGTGGCCACCGCAGCGGTCGAGCGGGCGCCCGCGCTGGCGCAGCCGTCGCGGATCACCGAGTGTCGCCACTGCCCGTGGTGGCCCACCTGCGAGAGGGCGCTCACCCGCGCGGAGGACGTGAGCCTGGTCGTGCGGGGCGAGGTGGCGGAGCGGCTCCGCGAGGCGGGCATCGTCACGGTAACGGATCTTGCGGAGCGGGATCCGCGGGGTGAGCTGCCGGTGCCGGGTGTGCCCGTGGCCGACACGGTCGCTCTGGCCAGGGCGTGGCTGCGGGAGCTGCCGGTCGTGCGGCGCGTGCCGCGGGTGCCCGTGCGGCGCGCCGACGTCGAAGTCGACGTCGACATGGAGAGCTTCGGCGAGTCCGGCGCCTACCTCTGGGGCGCGCTGCTGACCTACCCCAGTGGCCTCCAGCAGGGCGACCACCCGGCGGGTTACCACGCGTTCGCCACCTGGGATCCGCTGCCGACGCTCGATGAGGCGCGTTCGTTCGCGGAGTTCTGGGCGTGGCTGTCCGGGGTGCGGGCGCGGGCCGCCGCGTCCGGCCGGAGCTTTGCCGCCTACTGCTACAACGCCCACGCGGAGAACCGCTGGCTGCTCGCGTCCGCGCAGCGGTTCGCCGGACGGCCGGGCGTTCCCGCGGTGGCGGAAGTGGAGGAGTTCGTCGGCGATCCGGCGTGGGTCGACATCTACGCCGTCGTCGACGAGTGGTTCCTCTGCGCGCACGGCAAGGGTCTCAAGCGCATCGCCCCCGCAGCCGGGTTCAGCTGGCGCGACACCGAGGCGGGCGGGGAGAACTCGATGCGGTGGTATCGCGATGCCGTCGGCCTGGACGGCGCGCCCGCCGACCCCGTCCAGCGCAAGCGCCTGCTGGAGTACAACGCCGACGACGTCGCCGCCACCCACGCCCTGCGGGAGTGGATGACCTCCCCGAGGATCGAGGACGTGCCCTTGGCCGCGGATCTCTGACGCCTGCCCGCCTGCCTGTCCCGCCCGCCTGGCCGTCCCGCCCGCCTGCCCGTTTCGGGGCCCGCTCCGCTCCCCGCCGCAGGTGATCGTCGGTTCGGTGCGATTGCGGCCGGATCTGACCGCTTTTCGCACCCAAACGGCGATCATGCCCCGGGCGGGCCGCGCGGGCGGGAGGGGTGGGCAGGCGGGGTCGAGCGGCAGGTCGGCGGGCCGGATGTATCCGCGACATCATCGGGGGATGGCGCCCCGTACGTACGAGCGGCGCGGAAGCCAAGGCGCCGCGTCCAGCACGCATCACCTCGCAACGGCCACCGCGATGGCGGTCCTCGCTCGCGGTGGCAACGCGTTCGACGCCGCGGTGGCGGGCGGGTTCGTCCTGCAGGTGGTGGAGCCGCACATGTGTGGGCCGGGCGGCGAGGTGCCCGCCGTGTTCGTCACGGCCGACGACCCGACCCCGCGCGTGCTCTGCGGGCAAGGGGTTGCGCCGCAGCGGGCCACCACCGCGCTGCTGCGCGACGAGCTGGGCCTTGCCGCGATCCCCGGCACCGGCCTGCTCCCGGCCACCGTCCCGGGAGCGTGGGACGGCTGGCTCATGCTCCTGCGCGACCACGGCACGCTCTCGCTCGCCGACGTCCTCGGCCCCGCGCTCGGGTACGCGGCAGCGGGCTTTCCGCTGGTACCGCAGGTGTCGTCGGCGATCGCCGCGGTCGAGCAGCACTTCCGCGACCACTGGCCGAGCTCAGCGACCACCTGGCTGCCCGACGGCCGGGTGCCCACCGCCACCCACCGGCTCCCCGCCCTCGCCACGACCTGGCGCAAGCTGCTCGCCGCCGCCGTCGGCCCTACCCGGGAGGCACAGATCGACGCGGCACGCGACGCCTGGTACCGCGGGTTCGTCGCCGAGGAGGTCGAGCGGTTCGTGGCCACACCGGTGCGCGACGCCACCGGCCGTGACCACGCCGGGCTGCTCAGTGCCGACGATCTCGCGGGGTGGTCGTCTACGTACGAGGACGCGCTGGTCGTCGAGGTCGGCGGGGGGTGGGCGGTGGTCAAGCCGGGGCCGTGGTCGCAGGGCCCGGTCCTCGCGCAGACCCTCCAGCTCCTGCGGGGCGCGGACCTCACCTACGCCGACGGCGTGCCGACCGAGGCCACCGCGCACCTGGTGACCGAGGCCGCCAAGCTCGCGTTCGCGGACCGGGAGGCGTGGTACGGCGACAGCGCACCGGTTCCGCTCGAGGTCCTCGTCTCCCGCACCTACGCCGACGAGCGCCGCGCCCTGATCGGCGACGCAGCGTCACTGGAGCTGCGTCCGGGCTCGCTCGACGGAGCGCCGCCTCGCCTCCCGGCCGCAACCGCCCCCGGCGGTGGCCGGGGTGACGGCGTCAGCTCCGCGGGCCTTGGCGAGCCGACGGCCACGCAGGCACCCGGCCTGGGGGAGCCGACCGCCGCCTGGCCTCGGCCGAACGCCGTAGCCGACGCGCGGTCGGGCGCGCCGGACACCGTCGGAACGGCGGCGTCGCGCGGCGAGCCGAGCGTCGGGCCGGATGGCGTGGTGCGGGGTGACACCGTGCACATCGACGTCGTCGACGCCGCGGGCAACATGGTCTCGGCGACCCCATCCGGCGGGTGGCTGCAGTCGTCGCCGACGATCCCGGCACTGGGCTTCTGCCTCGGCACCCGCGGGCAGATGTTCTGGCTGGAGGACGGGCTGGCGTCGTCGCTGATGCCGGGACGGCGGCCGCGGACGACGCTGTCGCCGTCGCTCGGCCTGCGCGACGGCGAGCCCGTTCTCGCGTTCGGCACGCCCGGTGGCGACCAGCAGGACCAGTGGCAGCTCTGCTTCTGGCTCGCGCACACCGTCGGTGGGCTCGACCTGCAGGCCGCGATCGAGGCACCGACGTGGCACTCGACCGCGTTCCCCTCGTCGTTCGCGCCGCGCGGCTGGGAGCCGGGCGGGCTCGTGGCCGAGTCCCGACTGGGCGCGGCGACGCTCGCCGCGCTGCGCAGGCGCGGCCACCGCGTCGTCGACGCCGGGCCCTGGGCGCTGGGCAGGCTGTGCGCCGTGGGCCGCGGCGAGCAGTTGTTGCGCGCCGCGGCCGACCCCCGCAGTGGCTACGGCGGCGCCGCGGCCTTCTGACCGTCGCGCGCCACCCACCCGGACGACCATGATCGCCGGGATCGGTGCTGGGGGTGCACCAGCGCACCTCCCGCACCCGTCGCGGCGATCATCGGGCACCGCGGCAAGCAGGCCGGGCGACGGCCGTCGATCGATCCGTGGCGGCGCACGGAGTACCTGCCGCAGGTCGATCGCACGGTGACAAGTGCTGCGCCATGATGTGCCGATGTTGATCCTCAGCCGGGCCGACGTCGAAGCGCGGCTCGATCTGGACGCCCTCATCGACGCCCTCGCCCCGGCCATGGCCGACCTCAGCTCGGGCGCCGCCTCGTCCCCCGCGCGGATCGCAGCACAGGCGCCTGCCGGGTTCCTCGGCGCGATGCCCGGCTACGTCCCGTCGATCGGGGTGCTGATGGCCAAGCTGGTCTCGCTGTTCCCGCAGAACACGGACCTGCCCACGCACCAGGCCCTGGTCGTCGCGTTTGACCCCGACACCGGGCGGCCCACCGCCGTCATGGACGGCACCGCGATCACGGCCCTTCGCACGGGCGCCTGCTCTGCGCTGTCGGCGCGGCTCCTGGCCCGCCAGGACGCGACGGTGCTGGCGATCCTCGGGACCGGGGTGCAGGCGCGGTCGCACGCCAGGGCGGTCTGCCGGGTCCGGCCGATCACCGAGGTGCGGATCGCGGGCCGCGACCCCGGCAAGGCGCGGGCGCTGGCCGACGAACTGGCCGATCTCGCGGTCACCGTGCGGGCGGTCGACGGCTACGCCGAGGCGCTGGCGGGCGCGCACATCGCGTGCGCGACCACGCACAGCGTCGAGCCGGTCGTGCGCAGGGAATGGCTCGACCCGGGCACGCACGTGACGTCCGTCGGGTTCAACGCCGCAGGCCGCGAGGTCGACGACGCCACGATCGCCGACGCGCTGGTCGTCGTCGAGTCCCGCGCGGCCGCGTTCGCACCGCACCCCGGCGGCACGAGCGATATCCGCGAACCGCTTCGCGCCGGGCTCATCACCGACGATCCGGCCGAGCTCGGCGAGGTCGTGAGCGGGGCCCGGCCTGGACGCACCGATCCCGACCAGATCACGTTGTACAAGTCGGTCGGCGTGGCGGTGCAGGACGCGGCCGCCGTGGCGCTGGTGCTGGCCGCACCCGGAGGATGTAACGTCGACATGTAAGATCGATGTGGAATGACGTTACATCGGGAGGTTGTGTGACGGTCGCCGCGCGGAAGCGGGCAGGCGCGGCGCGGGCGCAGGCCACGCGGGAGCGGGTGGTGGCGGCCGCGTCGCCGCTGTTCGTGGCGCGCGGCTATCTCGACACGACGATGGCCGAGCTCGCCGGGGCGGCTGGCGTCGCCGTGCAGACGCTGTACCTCGCGTTCGGCAGCAAGGCCGCCGTGCTGAAGGCGGTGTGGGACGCCGGGCCGGACCGGCCGCTCGGCTGTGCCGAGGCGCTCGCCGCCGCACCCGACGGGCCCGCGGCGCTGGCCCACCACGTCGACGTGACGACGGCCATGGTCGAGCGCCGCCACCCGCTCGACGCCGTGCTGCGGGCCGCCGCCGCCGATCCGGAGCCCGCCGAGCTGCTCGCCGCGGCCCGTGCGGCGGCGCTCGACGTGCACGCGCGGGTGGTCGACGAGCTCGCCGAACGGCCGGGGTTCACCGCGGACATGTCGCTGCAGCGCGCCACGGACGTCGTCGCCACCCTGCTCGCCCCGGAGACGTACGAGCTCCTCGTCGCGCAACAGGGGTGGACGACGCCGGACTGGGCCGAGTGGGCGCTGCGGCATCTGGTGGCGGACCTGTTCCCGGGCGGGCCGCCGCTTGCAGCAGGGTGACCCTGCTGCAACTCAAGCACAGGAATGTCACCCTGCTGCAAACGCCGTGGCCGCCCTCCACCGGCGCGGGCAGACTGGGGGCGTGCAGCTCACCTGGACGGTCATGCCCGCGCCGGGCCCGATCGGGGCGCTCACCGTCGGCGCCACCGCCGCCGGGCTCGCGCTCGTCGCCTTCGGCGACCACCCCGACACGGCGGCGCAGGCCGCGCACCGGCTGGGCCTGCATGCCGTCGAGGGCGAGCCCCCCGCGGCGGTCACGCAGCTGCGGGAGTACCTGGCGGGCGAACGAAGGGTGTTCGATCTGCCCTTGGACTGGTCGCTCACCCGCGGCGCCCAGCGGCAGGTGCTCTCGACGCTGTTCGCGACGGTCGGCTACGGGGAGACCGTCACCTACGGCGAGCTGGCCGCCCGCAGCCAGCTGGGCAGCGCGTACACCGCCGCGCGCGGGGTGGGCTCGATCATGGGCAGCAACCCGCTGCCGGTCGCCGTGCCGTGCCATCGGGTGATGGCGGCCGACGGGCTGGGCGGGTTCGGCGGCGGCCGGGCGACCAAGGAGTGGCTGCTCGCGCTCGAAGGCGTGCTCACCCCCGCCCTCGAGTTCGACGCCTGACCAGCGCCGGTTCGGCGACACCCCCCGATGTCCCCCAACCGGCGCTGACCAGGTCAGCGCACGGGCCGAGCGGCCCCCGGCTCGACGGTCGTGCGGCCCGCCTTGCCGAGCAGGATCTCCGCCGTCGCCTGTGCGCCTGCCGTCACGTGCACGGTCTGCGCCGTCGGGGCGTGGCCGCGTGCCGTGAGCGTGTATGTGCCCGCCGGTAGATCGGCGATGCTGAACGCGCCGTCCGCGTCCGTGACCGTGGTCGCCACGACCACGCCGCTCGCGTCCACGAGCGTCGCCGTCGCCTCCTCGACCGGACAGCCCGTGCTCGCCGCCGTGACCGTGCCGACCAGACGCGAGTGCTGCGGCAGGTCGACGTTGCGCTCGACCGTGATCCCGACGTCCAGCCATAGGCTGACCGCCCCTGGCTGGTGGCCTGCGCTCGACGCCGTCAGCGTGTAGGCGCCGTCGGGCACGCCCACCAGCCGATACTGGCCGGAGCCGTCCGTCACGCCGACGGCCGCGACGTCGCCCTGCGCGTCGATCAGGGTGACGGCCGCGCCCGCGACGGGCTCCTCGCCGTGTCGGACGACGCCGTGCACACCGGACGTGCCCGAGAGCGTGACGTCGTGGCGGGTGGCGGCGCCGGGGCGGACGACGACCAGCGCGGCGTGCGGCTGGTACGCGCCTGCCGCCGCGACGACGAGGTACGTGCCCGGGTTGCGGAGCGCGATCGCGTACCGGCCGTCGCCGTCGGTGGTCGTGCGGGCCTCCTGGCGACCGGTCGCGTCGGCGACGGTTACCACGACGGTGGGCAGCCCCTTTCCGTCGGGCCGGGTGGCCGTGCCGATCACGCCCGGAGCGGGGTCCGCGGACCGACCGTCGAGGACAGGCGCTGCCGCGGCGTCCGGGTCGTGCATGGCGCCGTCGGGTCGCGGGGCGGCGCCAACCGGCTGCCGGGCGCCCCCGTCCGGCTGCCGGGCACCCCCGTCCGGCTGCCGGGCACCCCGGTCGGACCGCCGGGCGCCCCCGTCCGGCTGCGGCGGCGTGGCGCCGACCGGGTGCAGGCCGCCCCCGTCAGGCCGCCGGATGGCGCCGACCGGCCTGCGGGGGTCGCCCTCGACCCAGGGGCCGCCGCCGTCGGCGTCCGGGGTGGCACCGATCGGCCGCAGGGCGGCGCCGTCCGACCACACCGGGCCGTCCGACCAGCTGATGCTCCCCGCCCGCGCTGCGGCGCCGTTCGTGAGCGCGTGCCGCCCTGCCGCGTCCCCCGACACCACATCCACGGACACCGCATCCGGGGCCACGGCCTCCGCCGCGACGGTGCCGGGCACCTCGCCCGTGCGCGCCGCCTCCTCCATCGCGGCCGCCCGCGCGCCCGACATCGTCCGCAGCGGCAGCTCCCGCACGAACAGCACCAGGAAGAAGCCGATGGCGATCACACACGCCGCCACCAGGAACACCAGCGTGATCGAGTTCGAGAAGCCGACGAGGATCGGGTGGGCGAGGCGGGCGTCGATCGTCTGCAGGAACGCCGAGTCGTTGAGCACGTCCCCGCCGCCGCCTTGGGCCAGCGCGAAGAACGGCGCGTTGACCGGGTTGGCGCGCACGGCTGGATCGGCCATCGCCGCCTGGAACGCCGGGTCGGTCTGCGCGGCCGACGCCAGCGCCCCGGAGATCTTGTCGGGCAGCGTGGAGAACAGGATCGAGAAGAACACCGCGGTGCCGAGCGTGCCGCCGAGCTGGCGGAAGAACGTCGACGACGCGGTGACCACGCCCATGTCCCGCGCGGGCGAGGCGTTCTGCACCGCGAGCACGAGGGTCTGCATGCAGCAGCCGAGGCCGAGGCCGAACATGGCCATGTAGAGGTCGAGCTCCCAGAACGGGATGTCGACGTTGATCCGGAAGTACATGATCACCAGCGCGCCGGTCATGAGCAGTGTGCCGACGACCGGGAACACCTTGTACCGGCCGGTGCGCGCGGTCAGCTGGCCGGACGTCACCGAGGCGGTCATGATCCCCGCGACCAACGGGAGCATGAGGAAGCCGCTCTCGATCGGCGTCGCCCCCCGCACGATCTGCAGGAACTGCGGCAGCACCGCGATCCCGCCGAACATCGCCATACCGACGATCACGCCGACGACCGTGACCAGCGAGAACACGCTGTTGCGGAAGAGTCGAAGCGGCAGGAGGGCGTCGTCGCCGTACCAATGCTCGACGAGCACGAACAGCAGCAGCCCGACGGCGCCGACCACGTAGCAGACGAAGGCGGTTGTGGAGCTCCAGCCCCACGTCCTGCCCTGTTCGGCGACGATCAGCAGCGGCACCAAGCCGACGGCGAGCAAGATCGCGCCGGGCCAGTCGATGCGCGGGCGGCCGCGCGAGATGTGCGGCACGTTGAGCACCTTGGCCACCACAACCAGCGCGACCGCGCCGATCGGCACGTTCACCAGGAAGATCCAGCGCCAGCCGTCGAGGCCGAGGATGCTGGGCGCGCCCGAGAGCAGGCCGCCGATCACCGGGCCGAGCACGCTGGACGTGGCGAACACCGCGAGGAAATAGCCCTGGTAGCGGGCGCGCTCGCGGGGCGGCACGATGTCGCCGAGGATCGTCAGCGCCAGCGAGAAGAGCCCGCCTGCGCCGATGCCCTGCAGCGCGCGGAACGCGGCGAGCTGGTACATCGACTGGGCGAACGTGCAGGTCACCGAGCCGATGAGGAAGATCGAGATCGCGGTGAGGAAGAGCGGCTTGCGGCCGTAGATGTCGGAGAGCTTGCCGTAGAGCGGCGTCGTGATCGTGCTGGTGATGAGGAACGCCGTGGTGGCCCACGCCTGCTGGGACAGCCCGCCCAGATCGTCGGCGATCGTGCGGATGGCCGTGGAGACGACGGTCTGGTCGAGCGCGGCCAGGAACATGCCGAGCATCAGGCCGACCAGGATCGTGAGTATCTGGCGGTGGGTGAGCTCACCGCCTTCCCGTTGTGCGGTAGCTGTAATCTCGCCGGTCATCGTTTCGCTCCGTGTTCTTGCATTCCGTCGGCGAACCGGCTCAACAGTGTGGCCAGTTGGCGACGCGAGTCCTCGGGCCACCCGGACAACACCGAGGCGACCATGTCAATGCGGTGGCGGCGGCCGTCGACGCACTTCTGCTCGCCCGCCGGGGTGGCGGCGAGCAGGTGGGCGCGGCCGTCGTCGGGGTCGACGCGGCGCTCTACGAGCCCGGCGTCGACGAGCGCCGCGACCTTGCGGCTCACCGTCGACGGGTCCGTGTCCAGCGCCTGCGCGATCTCCCCGACGCGCTGCGGCCCCTTCTCCAGCAGCAGGCCCAGGACGTAGTTGGCGCCCATGTCGGTCTGGTGCCGCATCCGCGCGACGATGCGCAGCAGGCGCGCGAGATCCTGGCCGATGAGGTCGGCGGTCTCGTCCATCGCGACCTCCTTTACCATTGTTTTGCTTGTAGCAAGCAACAACTTGCGTGTCTCAAGCATGCTCTTCGGTCCGTACGTCGGCAACTCGCTTCCGGGTGATTCGAGCCACCGGGTGGTATCCCTCGGGGGTGCCCGACGTATTCGACCCGCGCGTCTTCGCCCGCGGCGTGCCGCACGACGCGCTGCGCGAGCTGCGCGACCGCGACCCGGTGAGCTGGCAGGAGGAGCACGAGGTCGGCGTCTGGCCGTCGGGGCCGGGGTTCTGGGCGGTGACGCGCTACGCCGACGTCCGGCACGTGCTGCGGACGCCCGCCGACTTCTCCTCGTCGCTCGGCGCCACCCAGATCCGCGACCCCGACCCGGCCGACCTGCCGTTCATCCGCCGGATGATCCTCAACATGGACCCGCCGGAACAGGTGCGGCTGCGCACGCTGGTGACCGGCGCCTTCACGCGGCGACGGCTCTCGCGCTTCGCCGACGTCATCCGAGCGCGGGCGGCGGAGCTGTTGCGGGGCGCCGGGAAGCGCTGCGACCTGCCGCGGGACGTCACCGACGAGCTGCCGCTGGCCAACCTGTGCGACCTTTTGGGCGTTCCTCCCGCCGACCGCGCCCTGCTGCTGGAGTGGACGAACCGGGTGATCGGCTACCAGGACCCCGAGCACGGCGTCGTCGTCACCGGGCCGGACGGGAAGCCGGTCAACCCGCGCTCGCCCGCGCAGCTCGCCGACATGTTCGGCTACGCGGAAGAGCTTGCCGGGCGCAAACGCCGGGAGCCCGCCGACGACGTCATGACGGCGTTGGTGCAGGCCGAGGTGAACGGCGAGCGGCTCACCGACGCCGAGCTGAAGATGTTCTTCTTCCTGCTGGTCATCGCGGGCAACGACACCGTGCGCAGCGCCTTGCCAGGTGGCGTACACCTGCTGCTGCGGCACCCGGAGGAGTACGCGCGGCTGCGGGCGGATCCGACGCTCCTGCCGTCGGCCATCGAGGAGATGCTGCGGCTGCACCCGCCCGTGCTGACGTTCCGCCGCACGGCCACCCGCGACCGCACGCTCGGCGGGCGGGCGATCCGGGCCGGGGACAAGGTCGTCGTCTACCACGTGTCGGCGGGCGTCGACGAGCGCTGCTTCCCCGACCCGTTCCGCTTCGACCCCGCCCGCGCTCCCAACGACCACCTCGCCTTCGGGCAGGGGCCGCACCTGTGCCTCGGTGCGGCGTTCGCGCGGCTGCAGATGCAGGCGTTCTTCGGCGAGCTCCTCGCCATGGGGGAGCTGCGCCTCGACGGGGAGCCGCGGCGGCTCACGTCGAACTTCATCAACGGCCTGACCAGCCTCCCGGTGCGCTGGGCCTGACTCGCCGGTTGTGGGACAGTGGATTCGTGGGAACCAAGACGGTCGCGGGGGTTGACGGGCGCATGTGGTCCGTGCGTCGCAGCGTCGCGTGGTCGCTGCCCGCCACCGGTGACGACTTCGAGCACGACGTCGACGGCGGCCGTGGCGCCGCCGTGCTGATCCTCTCCTCGCTCTTCCTGTTCTGGGTGATCATCGTCGTGTGGTCGCCGGGTTACGTGCACGTGCCGTGGTACATGTGGCTCGTCGCGGGCCTCATCGTGCTCTTCTTCCCCCTCCGGTGGTGGCTCCGCAGGCCCTGGACGGTCGTCGCCGAGACCGAGGGCAACTACGAGCACCCCGCCGAGCGCTGGACGGGCCTGATCCGCGGCGGGTCCCGCGCGCGGGAGGAGATGCGCATCGTCGTCCGACGGCTGCGCACCCAGGGCACCCCGGCCCACGCCGACAGTCCGCTGCAGCCGGTGAACTAGCTAGATGCCGGAGCTGCCCGAGGTCGAGGCACTCGCGCACCACCTGCGTGAGCACGCCCTCTACCGCCCGGTCGCGCGCGTCGACGTGGCTTCGATGAGCGCCGTCAAGACCTTCGACCCGCCGATGAGCGCGCTGCGGGGTCGGGTCGTCACGGGGGCCGCGCGCTACGGGAAGTTCCTCGCCGTCGAGTTCCTCGACCGGCCCGACGATCCCCTGCACCTGATCACCCACCTCTCCCGCGCGGGCTGGCTGCGGTGGCACGACACCGCCGCCACCACCCCGCCCAAGCCCGGCAAGGGGCCCCTGGAGCTGCGGGTGCACCTCGACGAGGTCGGCGGCCCCGGCTTCGACCTCACCGAAGCGGGCACCCAGAAGCGCCTCGCCATCTACCTCGTGCCCGATCCCCAACAGGTCGCAGGGATCGCCCGCCTCGGCCCGGACGCGCTGGCCGTCACCCGCGACGAGTTCGCCGCCCTGCTCGTCGGGCACACCGAGCGGATCAAGACGTTGATCGTCGACCAGGCGTGGCTCGCGGGCGTCGGCAACGCCTACAGCGACGAGATCCTGCACACCGCCAAGCTGTCGCCCTACGCCGTGGCCGGGCGGCTCAAACCGGCGCAGGTCGATCTGCTCTACGACGCCCTGCGCTCGGTGCTCATCGACGCCGTCGAGCGCTCGGTCGGCCAGGGCGCCGCGTCGCTCAAGGGCGAGAAGCGCTCGGGTTTGCGCGTGCACGCCCGCACCGGGCTGCCGTGCCCGGTGTGCGGCGAGACCGTGCGGGAGGTGTCGTTCGCCAACCGGTCGTTCCAGTACTGTCCGGGCTGCCAGACCGGTGGCAAACCCCTCGCCGACCGGCGGCTTTCGCGATTGGTGCGGTAGGAGCTGACGTGAAGGACCTGCTCTCCTCGCCGACGGCGCTCCTGCTGCTCATCGGGCTCGTGTTCGTCACGAGCGCGGTGGCCCTCTTCTACTTCCTGCGCAACCGCAGCAACAGCTACGCCACCCCGCTGGAGCGGGCCACGTTCGGCACGCTGCACACAGTCGCGCTCGCCTCGCCGTCGCTGCGGGAGGGGCTGTCGCCGTCGTCCGCGTCGTTCGCCCTGCCCTACCTGCGCCAGCTGCTCGACACCTGCGCGCTCACGATGACCGACAGCCGCGGCAACACACTGGCCTGGGACGGCGGCGCCGACCAGCACGAGCCCGACGTGCGTTCCCTCGCCGACCAGGTGATCTCCACAGGGCGCCAGCAGATGCTGTCGCACTCGGCGATCGTCTGCGAACGCGGCGACTGCCCCGTCCGCGGCATCGTCGTCGTTCCCCTCGAGAGCGACGGGTCGATCATCGGGACGCTCGGCGCCGTCACCACTTCGACAGCGGGCCCGGTGATCCTGCGTGCCACGGCCGAAGTCGCGCGCTACGTCTCCAGCCAGCTCGAGCTCGCCGAGCTGGAGGACGCCCGCGCCCGTCTCGACCGGGCCGAGGTGCGCGCGCTGCGCGCCCAGATCAGCCCGCACTTCGTCTACAACGCGCTCACGACGATCGCGTCGTTCATCCGCACCGACCCGGTGCGCGCCCGCGAGCTGCTCATCGAGTTCGCCGACTTCACCCGCTACTCGTTCCGCACGGCTGGCGAGTACACCACCCTGCAGGACGAGCTGACCAACATCGAGCGCTACGTCCGGCTGGAGAAGGCCCGCTTCGGCAACCGGCTGAACATCAAGCTGCAGATCGCGCCCGAGGTGCTCTCGGTCGTGTTGCCGTTCCTCGCGCTGCAGCCGCTGGTCGAGAACGCCGTGCGGCACGGGCTCGGCAGCAAGCCGAACGGCGGCACGATCACGATCACGGCGGAGAACGCGGGCAACGAGTGCGTGATCATCGTGGAGGACGACGGCGTCGGCATGGACCCTTCGCGCCTGCACGAGGACCTCGCCGACGCCCACCAGTCCGGGGCGCACGTCGGGCTGGGCAACGTCGACGACCGGATGCGCTCCACGTTCGGCGACGACTTCGGCCTGGTCGTCGACACCAACATCGGCCAGGGCATGAAGATCACTTTGCGGGTGCCGAAGTTCCGGGCGGGCATCCGAGTCTGAGCCCGCCCTGGGTGCGGCGGGGGTGCGCCGCCGAATTGCAGGAATGTCACACTGCAGCGACTCAGTCGCAGCAATGTCACCCTGCTGCAACCCGGCAGGCGCCCGCGCCCGCGGCCGTCCACCTCGCGTAGCGTGGGCCGGCGTGGAAGCCTTACGACTACCCGACCGGCTCGTGTCCAGGCTCCCCGGCAAGCTCGGTGAGCGGGGCGACCGGCCGGTCGTCTCGCTCGTGCGCCTGCACGGGGTGATCACCGCGATGTCCGGGCCCTTGCCCCGCTCGGTGATCAACGCCGCCGTCGTCGAGAAGACGTTGGAGCGGGCGTTCGCGCCGGAAGGGCTCGTCGCCGTCGCGTTGGTGGTCAACTCGCCCGGCGGCTCGCCGACGCAGTCCGCGCTCGTCGCCGATCGGATCCGGCAGCTCGGGGCCGAGGCGGAGGTGCCGGTGCTGGCGTTCTGCGAGGACGTCGCGGCGTCCGGCGGCTACTGGCTCGCCTGCGCGGCCGACGAGATCTACGCGCACGCCACGTCGCTCGTCGGTTCGATCGGTGTGATCAGCCAGGGTTTCGGGCTCGACGGGCTGATCGAGCGCTTCGGCGTGCAGCGACGGCTGTACACAGCGGGCACGTCGAAGTCGCGGCTCGACCCGTTCCTCCCCGAGAAGCCGGAGGACGTGCAGTGGCTCCGCGGGCTGCAGGACGAGCTGCACGAGCTGTTCCGCAGCTGGGTGACCGAGCGGCGCGGCGACCGGTTGAAGGGCGGCGACGAGCTCTTCACCGGCGAGGTGTGGACCGGGGCGCGGGCGCTGGAACTGGGCCTGATCGACGGCCTCGGCACCCCACGCGGGGTGCTCACCGAGCGGTTCCCCGACGTCGAGCTGGTGCCCGTCGAGGCCCGCAGACCCTTGCTCGCGCGGCTCGGCGTCGGCGCGCCTGCGGCGGCGGGGGCTGATCTTGTGATGGGGATCGCCGAGGCGGCCGAAATCCGCGCGACGTGGGCGCGGTACGGTTTGTAGCTGGGCGTGATCGGATGAACCCGAAAGGTGCGTGCCCCTGGCACTCACACGGTTTCGGCGTCACCATGGTCGCCGGTGTCGGACGTGATCGCCCCGCGGTCGCCCCGACACCGCGCACCGGACATGCAGGATGAGGAGATCGTGGACAGCAACGACAGCTCCGGCGGCCTGGTCGTCCTCGCCGTAGACGACGAGGAACCCGCGCTCGAAGAACTGGCCTACCTGCTGAAGGAAGACCCCCGGGTCGGGGTCGTCTTGAAGGCGTCGGACGCCACCGACGCCCTGCGCATCCTCAACAGCCGTCAGGGGGTGCGCGAGGCGGCCACGGCGGGCCAGGCCATCGGGGGGCGCGCGCTCAACCCGATGACGGGCATGCGGGTCGCCGAGCGCAGCGACATCGATGTCGTTTTCCTCGACATCCGGATGCCGGGGCTCGACGGGCTGGAGCTCGCCCGCGTGTTCTCCTCGATGGCGGTGCCGCCGTCGGTCGTGTTCGTCACCGCGCACGACGACCGGGCCGTCGACGCCTACGAGGTCGGCGCCGTCGACTACCTCCTCAAGCCACTGCGTTCCGAGCGGCTGGCCGCGTCGCTGGATCGGATCATCGCCAGCCGCGCCGCCGCGACCGCCGAGCCGATGCGCGACGACGCGAACGAGGACGAGGTCATCCCCGTCGAGTTGGCGGGCACCACAAAGCTCGTGCCGCGCTCGGCAGTGCGCTACGTCGAGGCCCAGGGCGACTACGCCCGCCTACACACCCACGAGGGCAGCCACCTCGTGCGCATCCCGCTGTCGGTGCTGGAGGACCGGTGGCGCGAGGCCGGGTTCGTGCGTATCCACCGGTCGTTCCTGGTGTCGTTGCCGCTGGTCACGGAACTGCGGCTGTCCGGGTCGGGCTACGTCGTTCGCATCGGCAGCGGGCCGGACTGCGCCGAGCTGCCGGTGAGCCGCCGCCACACCCGTGAGCTGAAGGACCGCCTCGTGCGGGCGACGAAGCAGGCGTGGAGCCAGCGTTGACCGCGGCCGAGCGGTCGAGCGGGCCGTGAGCACCGACACCGACGGCACCCCGCCGTCGGTGGCACCCGGGTCGGGCGACGACCCGGGTGCAGCGGAGACCGCTCAGTCGGGCCCGGCGTGGCTTCAGGCGGAGATGCAGCGGCGGATGGCCGCCGCCCGGCAGAGCGCGGGCGGGCGGCACGCCCGCCACGGCGGCCCGGATCCGGAGCCCGCACGGCCCGATTACCGCGCACGGCACGCCTCCGACCCGGGATCTCGCCCAACCGGCGTGGAGCTTGCGGAGTCGGCAGCGGACCCCGCAGACGGCGCGTCCGCCGGGCCTGACCCTGCGCGCGGCGCGCCTCCCGACCCGGGTGGTACGGCGTGGGGCGCGGGCATCTGGACCCGGCCGCCACCGGCCGAGGAGGAGCCGCCCGGGGCGGCAGGTTCGTCGACGGCCGACGTGGTCCCCCTCCCCGCCCTGACCACCCCCGAACCACCGAACGCCGCCGCCGCACCGCCGAGGGCGTCCCTCGGTACCGTCATCCCCCTTCGCGCGGCGATTGCCGAGCGGACGGGTGGGACAGTCGAGCGGGCGGCCGCGGGTCCGGACGGGGTACCGGCCGATCCGGGCGCCCCCCCGCCCCAACCCGTGCCTGCGGTGCCTTTGGAGGCGCTGTTCGCCGTCGGCGGTGCCGTCGAGGTGGCCGCGGTCGAAGGGTCCACGGAAGAGTCCGCAGCGGAGCAACCCGCACCGGCGGTGACCGTCGTCCAACCGGCCGCCGTCGAACCCACCGCCGCCGAACCCACCGCCGCCGAACAGGCCGCCACCGAACCGGCCGGAACCGAACCGGCCGCCACCGAGCCCGCCGTCGAGCCCGCCGTCGTCGAACCCGCCGCCGTCGAACAGGCCGCCACCGAGTACGCCGAAGCCCGTGAGGCCGCAGCCGAGCAGGCCGCCGTTGGACCGCCCGCCGCCGCCGAACGAGCTGGCGAGGGCGCCGGGCAAGCCGTCAGCGGACAAGGCGGCGTCGGCGAGGCTGCCTCCTGGGAAGCGCCCAGCGGAGCAGCAGGCGAAGGAGCCGTGGCAGGCGAGGTCGCCGCCGGACAGGCGACTGGCCGACAAGCCGCTGCCGATGAGGCCGCCGCGGGACAGGCACCCGCCGAAGACGCCGCTGCCGATGAGGCCGCCGCCGGAAAGGCGCCCGCCGAAGACGCCGCTGTCGATCACGCCGCAGCCGGTGAGACCCGGGCCCAACCGGCCGCTGCGAGGCAGGCCGTTCCCGGGGAGGCCGCTGGGCCCGCGCCCGCCACGAGCCCCGCGGCCGCCGCCGAGGAGACCGCGGACCAGGACGCCGCAGGACGAACGGCAGGCGGCGAGGTCTTGGCGGGCGAGAGCAGCCCGCGTGGTGATGCGGGGCGAGTCGACGACGATCCGGGTGCGGACTCCACGGCCGCGTTGCCGGTCGTCGACGAACGCGCTGACGGCACCGACCCAGCTGCAGGCGAGCACATCGGTGGCGACGGCACGTCGGACGCACCGGCCGACAAGCCCGCGGCCGAGGCGGGGCAGTCTGCCGTCGAGCAGACGACGCCGAACGCGTTGCCCTCGACGTGGTCCGGACTCACCCGCACAGCCACCCCGTGGCCCGGCGCCACGCCCCGCGTCCCCGGCACCCAGGACGTCGGCGGCTTCGGCGGCCCGTCGCTTCCCGACGACCGCGCATTTCGACGCTCACGCAGGGCCGCCGCGCCGGGACCACGCCCTGCGCCTGCCACCGCCTCCGGCTCCCCACCCGATGCCGCATCCACGACGGCAGGCTTCGCTGCCCCGGCCGCCGCTGGATCGCACCAGGGCGCCGCAGCCGACGGCCCGGCCCATGCCGCGTCCACGACGGCAGGCGCCCCACCCGGTCGGAGGCCGGAATCGGCAGGCGAGAGCGTTTGGCCCCACGGACGGCCCACGGACCTCGGCCCGAGCGGGACCGCGACGGCGGAACCGACCACCGGAGCGCCCGACCGCGACGCGGACAACTGGCGGCCGCCCCGGCCCGGCGAACCACAGCCCAACGGCACGCCGCTCCGGCCCGTCCCGCCGAGCGGCGAAGCGGCGGCGCGGCTGCTAGCAGGCCCGCCTGCGGTCCCGCCGACCGTGGCCATCCCGACCGTGCCCGACATGCCCGCAACGCCCCCGTCCACGGCCCCCGAAGTCGACGTCGTCGACAGCTCCGACGACGACTACGACTACGACTACGACGAGCCGAGCGGCTACGACTACGCGAGCACCTACGGACGCGGTCGGGTCCGCACCGACGACGATCGCTACCGGGGCCGCTACCTCCAGGCAGGCGCCGATGACGACGACGATGACGATGACGACTTCCGCGACGACGACCGCACCGACCACGGCGACGGCGGCGTCGTCTGGCGCGCGGCCCCATCCTCCGGCGCCCAGCAGGCCGCAGCACAGGCCGGTGTAGTCGTCGGCGGGGCCCCGACGAGCGCGGCCGCCGCCGCGGCGGAGTCCCTCCAACCCCGGCCACCGGCGTCCGGGAAGCGCGTGCGGGTCGTGCTCGCCGAGCGGAAGGCCGCGGCCCGCCCGGTGCGCACCGTCGTCGACCTGCAAGGCGACAGCCCGGTCGGCGAGGCCCTGCGCACCGGCCTTATCGTCGAACAGATGCGCGTCGCCTTGAGGTTCGCCCTGCTCGGCGGCCTCACGCTGGGCGCGTTGCCGTTGCTGTTCGACGTCGTCCCCGAACTCGGCACGCTGTCGATCCTCGGCCTGCGCGTGCCGTGGCTCGTTCTCGGCTTCCTCGTCTACCCGTTCCTGTGCGGCCTGGGCTGGTGGTTCACCCGCACGGCGGAGCGCGTTGAGCAGGACTTCGCCGACCACATCCAGGACAACTAGCGATGACGACCACCGGCATCGTCGTCATCGTGGCCATGGTCGTCGCCGCGGTCGTGTCCGCCGTCATCGGCGCGTACGGCGTGCGGGCCCGCCGGAGCACGTCGGACTTCCTCGTTGCCTCCCGCACCGTGCACCCCGCGGCCAACGCGGCGGCGATCTCGGGGGAGTACCTGTCGGCGGCGTCGTTCCTTGGCATCGCGGGCCTGATCCTGCGCGACGGCGTCGACGCGCTCTGGTACTCGGTCGGGTTCGCCGCGGGCTACCTCGCGCTGGTGGTCTTCGTCGTCGCCCCGCTGCGCCGCTCCGGCGCGTACACGGTGCCCGACTTCGCCGAGGCCCGCCTGCACTCACCCGCGCTGCGGCGGCTCTGCACCGCGGTCGTCATCACGATCTGCTGGCTCTACCTGCTACCGCAGCTGCAAGGCGCCGGGCTCACGCTCACCACCGCCACCGGGCTGCCCTACACGCTGGGCTCGGTGGCGGCGGCCGTGGTCGTCGTCGGCACCGTGCTGGTCGGCGGCATGCGTTCGGTGACGTTCGTGCAGGCGTTCCAGTTCTGGCTCAAGTTCTCCGCGCTGGTGATCCCCACCCTCATCGCGCTGGTGTACTTCTTCGGCGACCACAGCACGTTCAACCGCCCCGCCCCGCCGACGCTCACCGAGCACACCACCGTCTGGATCCACACCGACGTCACGCTGCAGGTCACCGAGCCCGTGACGGTCCGCGCCACCGGTCGCGTCGACGGCGTCGAGGTCCGCGACCAGTACCTCACCTGGCAGCCGGGCCTGCACACCGTGGCCGACGGTGCCTCGCTCGCCTTCGAGGCGGGCACGGCCACACCGGTGGTGGCGCCTGCGCCCGCCGAGGACGCCACGTGGCTGCTCCCCAACGCGTCCGGCCGCCCCTACAACCTGCTCGGCATCTACTCGCTGCTGCTCGCCACGTTCCTGGGCACGATGGGCCTTCCCCACGTCCTCGTCCGCTTCTACTCGAACCCCGACGGCCGCGACGCCCGCCGCACCGCCGTGCTCGTGCTGGCGCTGATCGGGATCTTCTACATCGTCGTGACGGCCGTCGGCGCGATCTCCCGCCTCTACACCCCCAAGCTGCTCATCAGCGGCGAGACCGACGCCGCGGTGCTGCTCCTCCCGCAGGCCGTGCTGGGCAGCGGGCCGTTGGGGATCGCGATCGGTGCTCTTGTGGCGGCGGGAGCCTGGGCGACGTTCCTGGCGACGTCCTCGGGCCTCGTCGTCGCCATCGCGGGCGTGATCCGCACCGACGTCATCGGCTCGGGGGGCTCCCGGCTGTCCGGCTGGGTCGCGACGGTGGTCGGCGGCCTCGTGCCGCTGCTCGTCTCGCAGGTCGTCATGAGGATGGAGTTCGCCGAGGCGGTCGCGCTGGTGTTCGCGCTGGCCGCATCGACCTTCTGCCCCCTGCTCGTGCTCGGCATCTGGTGGCGGGGGCTCACGCCGCCCGGCGCGGTGGCCGGGGTCGCCACGGGCGGCGTCCTCGCGGGCGCGGCGATCGTGCTGTCCCTCGGGGGCTACAGCGCGGCCGGCTTGCTCGGCGTGCTCATCGGCAGGCCCGCGATCGTGAGCGTGCCCGCGGCGTTCCTCGTGATGGTCGTCGTGAGCGTCGCGACCGGACGGGGCTGCCCGGTCGCCGCCGACCAGCTCCTCCTGCGACTGCACGCTCCCGAGCGACTGGGCCTGAGCCGTGGCGTGGAGCGATCTGCCCGCAGTCCGGCCACCTGACGGCGTTCCTCCTGACGGTTACCGTCGTTGCACAGGGCGTGAGCACGACTCAGCACCGCACCGCCGGATCGAATTACGAGCAGGTTCAGGCGAGCCCCGAGTTCAGGGCGCTGCGCAGGCGGCTGCGGCGGTTCGTGTTCCCGATGAGCGCGGTGTTCCTGTGCTGGTACCTCGCCTACGTGCTGCTCGGGTCGTACGCGAAGCCCTTCATGGCGATCAAGCTCGCGGGCAACATCACCGTCGGGCTCGTGCTGGGCCTGCTGCAGTTCGTCAGCACGTTCGCCATCACCACCCTGTACGTGCGCTTCGCCCGCCGGGCGGTCGACCCGGCGGCCGCGGAGATCCGGGCGCGGATGGGGCAGCCGTGAACGCCGTCGGCAATGTCTTCGTCAACGTCGCGCTCTTCCTGGCGTTCGCGGCCGGGACGCTCGTCGTCGTCTATCGGGTGGCCCGCGGCAACCGCACCGCTTCGGACTACTACGCGGCGGGCCGCGCCTTCACCGGTGCGCAGAACGGCGTCGCGATCGCGGGCGACTACCTGTCCGCCGCCTCGTTCCTCGGCATCGCGGGCGCCATCGCGCTGAACGGCTACGACGGCTTCCTCTACTCGATCGGTTTCCTCGTCGCCTGGCTGGTGGCCCTGCTGCTGGTGGCCGAGCTGCTGCGCAACACCGGCAAGTTCACGATCGGCGACGTCCTCGCCTTCCGCATGCGGCAGCGGCCGGTGCGGGCGGCGGCTGCGGTGTCGACGCTGGTGGTGTCGCTGTTCTACCTGCTCGCCCAGATGGCCGGGGCGGGCGGGCTGGTCGCGCTGCTGCTGCAGATCCCGGCCGACGACAAGGTCGGGCAGGGCGTCGTGATCGCCGTCGTCGGCGCGCTGATGATCGTGTACGTGCTGGTCGGCGGCATGAAGGGCACCACCTACGTCCAGATCATCAAGGCGGTGCTGCTCCTGCTGGCCGCCGCGGTGCTGACGACCTGGGTGCTGGGCTACGTCGGCTTCGACCTCTCGGGCCTGCTCGGCCAGGCCGCCGCGGCCAGCGGCAAAGGCGACAAGGTGCTGGCGCCGGGCCTGCAGTACCTGAACCCGATCGACTTCGTGTCGCTCGCGCTCGCGCTGGTGCTCGGCACCGCGGGCCTGCCGCACATCCTCATGCGCTTCTACACGGTGCCGACCGCGACCGAGGCCCGCCGTTCGGTCGTGTGGGCGATCTGGCTGATCGGGCTGTTCTACCTGTTCACGCTCGTGCTCGGCTACGGCGCGGCCGCGTTGCTGCCGCCCGGCACGATCACGTCGGCCAACCAGAACAACGCCGCACCGCTGCTGGCGTACGCGCTCGGCGGCGAGCTGATGCTGGGGCTGGTGTCGGCGATCGCGTTCGCCACGATCCTGGCCGTCGTCGCCGGGCTGACGATCACCGCCTCGGCCTCGTTCGCGCACGACGTCTACGCCACGATCCTCAAGCGTGGCCAGGCCTCGCCGCGGTCGGAGGTGCGGGTGGCCAGGGGCACGGCGGTGGCCGTCGGGATGCTCGCGGTGGCGGGCGGGATCGTGGCCAACGGGCAGAACGTGGCGTTCCTCGTGGCGCTCGCGTTTGCCGTGGCGGCGGCGGCGAACCTGCCGACGATCCTCTACTCGCTGTTCTGGCGGCGGTTCAACACCACGGGTGCGCTGACCTCGATCTACGGCGGCCTGGCCACGTGCCTGGTGCTGATCGTGTTCTCGCCTGCGGTGTCGGGCAGGTCGACGTCGATGATCAAGGGTGCGGACTTCCACTGGTTCCCGCTGGACAACCCGGGCATCGTCGCCATCCCGCTGTCGTTTGTGCTCGGCGCCGTGGGCACGTGGGTCGGCGGCCGCCGCCTGGCCGACGGCGGTGTCGACGGTCGGGTCGAGGCGGCCCTGCACGCCGCGATGGAGGTGCGCGCGCTCACCGGCGCGGGCGCGGAGCCCTCCGCCCGCTGACCCCACCCGGAGCGGGCCGTGGTTCACCCTGGTGTGACCGGCGGCCGTGCGAGGATGCCTCCATGAACGTCCCCGCGATCGGCGTGGCCGACCTCCCCGACGGCGCCGTGTTGCTCGACGTCAGGGAAGACGACGAGTGGACCGCGGGCCACGCACCCGACGCCCGGCACGTGCCGATGAGCCAGCTCACCGGCAGGCTCGACGAGGTGCCCCCGGCCGATCCGGTGTACGTGATCTGCCGGTCCGGCGCCCGGTCCGCGCGGGTGGTGGCCTTTCTGTCCCAGCAGGGCTTGTCGGCGGTGAACGTGGCGGGGGGCATGCAGTCCTGGGCCGCCGAAGGGCGGCCGATGGTCGCCGAGGGCGCAGGCGCCACCCCCGACGTCATCTAGCTCTGGGCCAGCGATGGAGCACTGTCCGCATTGCGGCCGCCCGGCCGGAGCCAACGGGTACTGCGCGTACTGCGGCCGCTACATCGCGCCGCTCACCTGGGTCGCCACCCCGCCTGCTTCGATGGCGCCGCTGCCGCCCGCCCGTCCGCGCCGCTACACGGGGCCGCCGCGCTACCGGTTCATCCCGCGTTGGGGCTTCCCGGCGCTGCCGTGGGTCCCGCCCGAGCCGCAGCCGCAGCCGCCGCGCAGCGCGTTGACCGGCGCCCGCGCCACCCTCGGCAGCCTCGTGCCCGCGCTCTGGGCCACCGCCACCGTGGCGGCGGTCGCGGCGGGCGCCGAGCTGTGGCGCTACGTGCTGTTGCTCGCCAGCCGCAACGACGCCCTCCCGGTGGGCCTCGTGACGGCCTCGGACGCGCTGGTGATGTCGGCGGGCACGGTCGCACCGATCCTCGCCGTCCTCGCCGGGGTGCTGCTGATCGTCTGGAGCGTGCGCGCGTCCAGGGCCGCGGGCGATTTCGCCTACGTGGTGCCCGCCCGCTCGGCCCGGATGATCGTGGCGGGCTGGTTGGTGCCCGTGGTCAACCTTTCGGTCCCGGGGTCGGTGCTCGCCGAGATCGAGCACGCCGGGCTGGCCCGCCCGCCGGGGGAGCGGCCCCTGCCGTCGCGGCTGCTGACCGCGTGGTGGGTGCTGTGGGTGGCGGATCTGCTGTTCTTCGCGGTCGTCGCGCTGTGGTCGCTGCGCACCGGCGTGCAGGCACAGGCCGACGGGGTGGTGCTGCACGCCGTCCTCGACCTCCTCGCCGCCGCCACGGCGGGCGTCACCGCCGTGCTCGCCGTACGCCTCACCCGGCTGCTCACCCCGAGCCGGGGCACACACCGCGAGGTCCTCGTCGCCGTCCGCTGAGACCTGGGTAGCGTGCTGGGCACCATGGCGAAGAAGACGGCGAAGAAGACGGCGGCCCCGGCAGGCGAGAACCCCCGCCGCCCCTGCCCCTGCGGCTCCGGCAAGCGGTGGAAGGCCTGCCACGGCGCGGGCGACGACGTGATCGTGACGCGCCCGTTCGCGGGCCTGGCGGCCGAGTGCGACCTGGTCGCGTTGCGCGAGCTCCTGCCGTCGGCGACGGCCCCGCTGCCCCTGGCGACGCCCGCCGACGTGCCGGTGACGGTCACGTCCGTGCTGCCCGGCGCGTGCGCCGCGCTCGTGCGCCCCGATGGCGAGATCTGGCTCGGGATGCAGGTGCAGACCCGCTCCGGCGACCTGTCGGTGGATCTCGCCCGCGCGCTGGCCTGGGCCCGGACGGCGGCGCCTGGGTCGTCGCTACCGGTGGTCGGACCCGGCACCGGTGAGTTCGCGCGGCTGCAGGACGTGCTCGACCCCGAGGTGCCGCTCGACATCACCGTGCACCGCGACTTCGCCTGGTGGCTCGCGTCCGACGACGGAGAGCCGAGCCCCGAGGCCGCCGCCACCCTCGAGCGCGCCAACAAGGTCGTGATGCCCACCGAGCCGGTCGCGGAGCGGGGGGCCTACTGGGTCGACACCGGCACCAAGGCGCATCTGCGCTGGGTTCGGCCCGAGCAGGAGGACGCGCTGGTCGCGGCGCTCGCCCGGCTGCAGGTCCGCGGCGAGCTCACGCTGGGCTCGGACGACAGCACGGACAGCCGCTACGCCGGGTCGTTCCGGGCGCACGGCCTGCTCGTCCCGGTGTGGGACCTCGACCGCGAGCTGCACCCCAAGGAGTGGGCCGCGCCCGTCACCGAGTTCGCAGGCCGGTTGGAGCGGGCGCTCGCCGATGCGGCGCCGCTCACCGATGCCGAACACCGTGCCCGCGACGCGCTCGCGGGCAAGCAGGTCACCCTGCGCTAGCCCCGCCCGGAGTCGCAGCAGGGCCCCTTCCTGCGATGTGGGGGGCCGCGCGCCACGGGCCAGGTCCAACCGGTGTGACCAGCCGCACTCTTTGGTTACTAGACGGCCACTTACGCTCGGCATATGGGACTCCTGGACGACAAGGTCGTGATCGTTACCGGTGCCGGTCGCGGCATTGGCCGAGGTGAGGCGCTGGAATGCGCGCACCAGGGCGCCGCCGTGGTGGTCGCGGAGTACGACCACGACACGGGCGAGGAGGTCGTGAAGGAGATCATCGCCGCCGGGGGCAGGGCCGTCGCCGTCGGCGGGGACGTGACCCACACCGACGTCGCCGACGACCTCGTCTTCACGGCGATCGAAGAGTTCGGTGGCCTGGACGCCGTGGTCAACAACGCGGGCATCATCCGCGACCGGACGATCACCAAGATGTCCGATGAGGACTGGGACGACGTGATCCGCGTCCACCTCCGCGGGCACTTCGTCCCCACCCGCGCGGCCGTGCGGTACTGGCGCGAGACGAAGCGCCCCGGCCACATCGTCTGCACCGCGTCCACGTCGGGCCTGCTGGGCAACTTCGGCCAGAGCAACTACGGCGCCGCGAAGGCGGGCATCGCCGCGTTCTCCACGATCGTCGCGATGGAGGGCGCGCGCAACGGGATCACCTGCAACGCGATCGCCCCGGCGGCGCTCACCCGCATGACGTACGACCTCATGCCGCAGGAGTACAAGGACGCCCGCGAGGCCCGCATCGAGGCGGGCGAGTTCGACTTCTTCGCGCCGGAGAACATCGCGCCGCTCGTCGCGTTCCTCTGTTCGGACGCGGCCGCGTACATCAGCGGCAAGGTGTTCGGCGTGCAGGGCGACAGCATCGAGATCTTCCAGCCGTTCACGTCGGTCGCCGAGATCAGGGCGGGCGACAAGCGCTGGGACCCCGAGGACATCCGCGGCCACATCGACGAGCTGTTCACCGCGGCGAACGTCCAGCCGGGCCCGGAGAACATGATGGCGAGGATGCGCCACCAGATCCTCTGAGACGTGGCGGCATCGCCGGGCAGCGTTAGTCGCGCCCGACGATGCCGCTGAGCACGAGCCCCGTCAGGGCAGCCAGCCGACCGTGCCCCGCAGCAGGCCGTAGCCGACGAAGGCCACCACGTCGATGAGGGTGTGCGCGCCGATCAGGGTCCACAGCCTGCCCTGGCGCTGCCATACCCGGCCGAACACGCAGCCCATCACGAGGTTGCCGACGAACCCGCCCAGCCCCTGGTAGAGGTGGTAGCTCCCGCGCAGCACGGCCGCGGCCACCAGCGACCGGTTCTCCGCCCAACCCAGTTGGCGCAGCCGGGTGAGCAGCCAGCCGATCATGATCACCTCCTCGGCCCACGCGTTCGCCGCGGCCGCCGCCACGAGCACGGGGATGCGCCACCAGGTGTCGGTGAGGGTGGTCGGCGCGACGGTCACGCTCACCCCGAGCGCGTGCGCCGCCAGGTAGAGGCCCAGCCCGGGGATCCCGATCAGCGCGGCCAGGCCGACGGCGCCCAGCGCGTCGCGGCCGGGGCGCGCGGCGTCCAGCCCGATCGTCCGCAACGCGATCCCGGAGCGCAGCAGCAGGTACGCCGCCAGCGCGCCCCACCCGACGAGCTGCAGCACGCCGACCAGCTGGAACGCGAGGTCCACGAGGGAGAGCTCCGCGGCAGGGGCGTTGAGCGCCACCTGCTGCTGGTTGAGCGGCGTCGTCTGCAGCAGCGCGTTCAGGAGGGACAACGCGCTGCGCAGTGCGGAGAGGCCGAGCGTGACCGTCAGCACGACGAGGATCTCGGTGCCGACGAGCCTGCGCGCCGCCGGGTCGGTGATCACCGGGGTGGCGGGGCGCGGCGGGGCCAGCCAACCCGCGAGCGGCCTGGACATGATCGGACGTTACCGCGCGGCGTACCCTGGTCGGGTGCTCCGGCTGGTGTTCTCCCCGCGCTGGATCATGTGGCATCTGCTCACGCTCGGCGCGATGGTCGCGTGTGGCCTGCTGTCGGCGTGGCAGTGGGGGCGGGCCGGGTCGGCCACGGGCAGCCTGCTGAACATCGGCTACGGGCTGCAGTGGCCGCTCTTCGCCGTGTTCTTCGGCGTGATGTGGTTCCGGATGCTGCGCCTGGAGGTGCGGCGCCTCGCCGGGGAGCAGCCCGAGATCGCGGCGCCGCCGCCCGTGCCTGCGCCGTCGGAACCCGAAGGCCCGTCGCCGTTCACCCCTCGGCCCGAAGGGGTCGAACCGATCACCGACGAGACCGATCCCGAGCTCGCCGCGTACAACCGCATGCTGGCGGCACTGGCCCGGCAGGATCAGGCCCGCGAGAACAGGACCCGCTGAGTGACCACCGAGAACTACCTCCGCGCCTACCGGGTCGCCGCCTGGGTCACCGGCATCGGGCTGGTGATCTTGGTGTTCGTGGCGATGCCGCTCAAGTACTTCTTCGGCCAGCCGCTGCTCGTCTCCGTCGTCGGCATGGCGCACGGCTTCCTCTACATGGCCTACATCGTGGTCACCCTGCTGCTGGCCGAACGCTGCCGGTGGCGGCCGGTCGACGCGCTGGTCATCCTCGCGTGCGGCACGATCCCGCTGGCGTCGTTCTTCGCCGAGCACCGCGTCACGGCCCGGGTGCGGGAACACCGTTCCCCGTTCGCCGCCACGGGTTGACGCTCGCGAGTACTCGTGCAAGAGTAGTCGTATGTCGGCGGTGCGATTGTTCGTGCTGAGTGCGTTGGCCGAGCACGGCCCGATGCACGGTCATCAGATCCGCAACCAGGCCCAGAGCGACCGGGCCGAGACGTGGACCGAGGTCAAGGTGGGCGCGCTCTACGGCGCCCTCAAGCGGCTGGCGGGCGAGGGGCTCATCGCCGAGGTGCGCAGCGAGCGGGTGGGCAACCTGCCCGAGCGCACCGTCTACGAGATCACCCCGCGGGGCCACGAGGCCCTGGCCGCCGTGCACGACGAGGCGCTGCGCACCATCGTGTTCCGGCCCGACCCGTTCGACCTCGCGCTCGTGCACGCGGGCGCGATGGACGAGCAGGAGCTGGCGCACGTGATCGCCGACCGGCGCGACGCGCTGGCCGTGCGGGAGAGTGCGCTGCGGCACCAGGTCGAGGCGGCCGACCAGTGGCTCACCGAGGCCGAGCGCATGGCGATGGCGCACGGGCTCACCCGCCTCGCCGCCGAGGTGGCCTGGCACGACGAGCTGCTCGACCGGCTGCCCAAGATCGTCGCCGACTTCCGGAAAGCCTGACCCCCACGTCCGTCACATCCATCCGCCGCCCAACGCGGGCGAGAGGAGGCTTCGCCATGCCCTCGAACGAGGTCGTGATCATCGGCGCGGGCATCGGTGGCCTGTGCCTGGCCCAGGGCCTGCGCAAGGCCGGGATCCCCGTGCAGGTCTACGAGCGCGACACCCACCCCGGCAGCCGCTGGGAGGGCTACCGCATCGCCATCAACGCCGACGGGGCGGCCGCGCTCGAAGCGTGCCTGCCCGAGCCGCTGTGGCGGGCGTTCCTGGCCACGTCCGGCCCCGGTGGCGCGTTCGGCGTGCTCAACCCGCGCCTGGAGCCGCTGTTCCAGCGCGCCGAGGACGAGGACGCCCGGTTCGCGGTCGACCGGGCCACGCTGCGCAGGCTGCTGCTCGCAGGGCTCGACGACGTCGTGCACTTCGGCGCGCGCTTCGACCACTACCGGGTGGACGGCGAGCGGGTGGTCGCCGTGTTCGCCGACGGCCGGACGGCGGCCGGGGATCTCCTGGTCGGCGCCGACGGCACTGGCTCTCCCGTCCGCAAGCAGTACCTGCCGCACGCCCGCGTCGTCGACGCCGGTGTCGGCGGGATCGCGGTGAAGCTGCCCCTCACCGACGCCACGACCACGTGGCTGCCCGAGCGCCTTCAAGCGGGCATGTGCCTGATCGCCGACGGCGCCGGGGTGGCCCTGTTCACCTCGGTCTACCGGCCGCCCGCCGGGGCCCGCGCCGCGCTGGAGGCCGCCACCGGCCCGCAGCCCGAGGTCGACTTCGCGCCGTACGTGCTGGGCGCGTTGAACACGGAACCCGCGCGCCTGCCCGCCGACCTCGCCCGCCTCGACGCCGACGCCCTGCGCGCCCTCGGCGACGACCTGATCGCGGGCTGGCACCCGGTGCTGCGCCGGATGCTCGCCGAGTCGGAGCAGGCGACCCGCGGCGGCCTGCTGTTCAGCGTCGCCACGGAGACGCCGCCGTGGCCGTCCACCCGGGTCACGCTGCTCGGCGACGCCCTCCACACCATGCCCGCGACCGGCGGGCTCGGCGGCAACGCCGCCTTGCACGACGCCCGCACCCTCGTCGCCGAGCTCGCCGAGCGCCCCTGGCAGGCCGCGCTTCCGGCGTACGAGGCGGAGCTGCGCGCCCACGGCTACGCCGCCGTCCGCGAGGCACTCACGACCCGTGACCACATGCTCGGCCGCGTCGCAGCCCGGTGATCGCCGAGTTCGGCGTCTCAGGTGCACCTGCGCACCTCTCGCACCGAACTTGGCGATCACGGGCGCTGGTCGCCCGCGCAGGCGCTCATCTTGTCGGTCAGCGCGAGGCAGAGGTCCGCGGGTGTCGTCACCTCGCGACCCCACGCCAGCCGGACGTCGTGATCCCCTTCCGCGGTCTCGACGCGCAGCCGGACACCGCAGCGGTCCACGCCCAACGGCCGCGCACTGGCGTCGCGCAACGAGGGCGGCAGGTGGCGGGCCAGTGCATGGAACACCTCGGGGTGCTCGTCCTCCAGATGGGCGAGCCAGGAGGTCTCGAAGCGGCAGAACGGGTCGGGCCGCGCGGCCGCCAGCTCCACGGGCGAGAGCGGGGCCGTGCCGTCGCCGTCGGCGACGACGATCGAGCCGGGCCGCAGCAGCAGCACGGTCAGGCCGTGGCCGACGTCGAGCAGCGCCGGTTCGGGACGCAGGTCGGCCACCCGCGCCGCCCACCGGCGGCCCATCGCCGCCTCCGGCCGGGAGAGCGCCCCGATCACCCACAGCAGCCCGCGCACCGGCTCGCGCAGCGACACCGGCGCCGGGTCGGCCAGCTCCAGCATCGCGCTGGTGCCCGCGCCTTCCCGCACGGCCGCGAAGGCCTCAGCCGCCGTCGAGGGCGAGGTGGTCGGACCGACCTCGGCCAGCAGGGGATCGTCGTCGGCGACGACCAGCACCGCCGACCCGTTGGCCCACACGTGGTGCACGACCGGGCGCGTCACGGGCGAGCGCACGCCGAGCAGCGATGCCGTGCCGCCCCGCGCGACGAGGCTGCGCGCGCGCTCGGCCGCGGACGGGGCTGCGGGACGGCGCAGGCGGGTCGGGCCCACGGCTCTCACCTCCGTATTAGGTAAGGCTAACTTAATGACGAAGCCCGGGGGTGTCCAGCAGCGCGTCGGAAGCGACCCGTTAGCGTCAGGTCCGTGACAACGGCGAGCGACGCGGACCCGTGGGTGATCCCACCCCTGTTCGCTCAGCTGGTCGACGACACGAGCCTGCTGCGGCCGAAGGCTGCTGCGCCCGATGTCGACGTGGTCGTGGCGCGCTACCTGGCCGCCCGCGACGGCCGCTACGGCGGGCTCGTCGGACAGCTCGTGTGCCCGGTCTCGCGGCTGTCCGCGCTCGTCGCGGAGCTGGCCCGCTCGGTGCCCAGCCGCCCCGTCGACCTGTCGCTGGTCGTCGACACCGGGCTCGGCGCCGTGCCGAAAGCCCTGTCGACGGTGTTCTCCCGGGCAGGCCTGCTCACGCCGCGCACGGTCGAGACCGCGGCGCCCCCCGACGTCGACGCGATGTGGCTGGACCGGGTGTCGGAATTCGTGCCGGAGGACGTCGTCGCGGTCGTCGAGCCACGCCGCCCGCACACCGAGGACACGGGCGCGACCACGGCCTGGCTCGCGGCGGTCCGCCGGGTCGCCGAGCACGGCTGCGCGCCCAAGCTGCGCTGCGGCGGCCCGCGGGCGTCCGACGTGCCTGACAGCGTCCACGTCGAGGAGTTCGTACGGGTCGCCGTCGAGACCGGGCGGCCGTTCACCGCGCTCGGGCTGCGCGAGGTCGTGCACACCCATGAGCGGCACGGCATCCTCAACCTGCTGCTCGCCGTGGCGCGGGCGCTGGCGGGCGAGGACGTGCGCGGCGCGCTCGAGTGCACCGACGGGCCGTCGTTGGCCGTGGCGGTCAAGGGCCTGTCGGAGCGGACCGTCAAGGGGGTGCGGGGGCTGGTGTCGCGCTGCGGCTTCGACCTCGACCCGCCGCCCACCGTCCAGCTGTCCGCCCTGGGGTTGCTGGCGTGAGCGCGCCCCGGGAATTGCAGCAGGGTGACATTCCTGCCACTCAACAGCAGGAATGTCACCCTGCTGCAACGCCAGGGGCCCGCCGCATCGGCTTCCTCGGCCCCCACGCGACGTTCGCCGAGCAGGCCCTGCGCACGCTGCCCGAAGCGGCCGAAGCCGAGCTCGTCCCGTGCGCAGGCAGCCCTGCCGTGCTCGCCGCGGTGCGCGCGGGCACGGTCGACGCGGGGTTCGTGCCGATCGAGAACACCGTCGAGGGCGCGGTGCCCGCCGTGCTGGACGGGCTGGTCAACGACCCGCCGCTGGTGATCGTCCGCGAGGCGGTGCTCGCCGTCCAGTTCGACCTCATGGTCCGGCCGGGCACCCGCGCCGCCGACATACGCAGGGTCGCCTCCCACTCGCACGGCATCGCCCAGACCCGCGGCTGGATCGCCGAGCACCTCCCGGCCGCGGAGGTGCTGCTGGCGACATCCACGTCCGAGGCCGCGGCCCAGGTCGCGCGCGGCGAGCTGGACGCGGCCGTGGCCTCGCCGCTGGCGGCGCAGCAGCACGGGCTCGACGTGCTCGTGGCCGACGTCGCGGACAACGCGGGCGCGATCACCCGCTTCGCGCTGCTCCGCAGGCCAGGGCCGGTGCCGCCGCCCACCGGCGACGACCGCACCACCCTCGCCGCCACCACCCAGAACCGGCCCGGCTCACTGCTGGGGCTGCTCACCGAGCTCGCGGTGCGCGGCATCGACCTCACCCGCATCGAGTCGCGCCCGATCAAGGACCGGCACGCCGAGTACTGGTTCCACCTCGACTGCCTCGGCCACGTCGCCGAGCCCGCCATGGGCGAGGCGCTGGCCGCGCTGCACCGCCGCTGCGACCGCGTCCGCTTCCTCGGCTCCTACCCGCGTGCGGCCAACGGGCGGGCGTCCGGCGAGCCGGGCACCCCGGTGATCGGCCCCTCCGCCGCCGACGACTTCGCCGCGGCCCAGCGCTGGTTGGAGGGTCTGCGCGCCGGGGCCACGGCGTGAGGCTCATCCTCGCCCGCCACGGCCGCACCGCGGGCAACGTCGCCAAGGCCCTCGACTCGAAGCCACCCGGCCTGCCGCTCGACGACGTCGGCCTTGGCCAGGCCGACGACCTGGCCCGACGGCTGGCAGGCGAGCCCGTCTCCGCCGTCCACGCCTCCCGCGCGGTGCGCGCGCAGCAGACCGCAGCGCCGGTCGCCGCCGCGCACGGCCTGCCCGTCGACGTGATCGACGGCGTGCAGGAGGTCTTCTGCGGCGACCTGGAGGGCCGCGCCGACCACCCGTCCCGAGAAGCCTTCGCGCACGTTTACCAGGCCTGGCTGCGCGGCGAGCTGGAGGCGCACCTGCCCGGCGGGGAGTCGGCGCTCGACCTGCGCGCCCGCTTCCTGCCCGCCGTCGACGCGGTGACGGCGGCCGCCCGGGACACCGTCGTCGTGGTCAGCCACGGCGCCGCGATCCGCCTCGCCGTCGGGGCCATGCTCGGCGAATCTGCCGAGACCCGTTACGTCCCCAACGCGGGCATCGTCGTCCTCACCGGCGCGGCGGGCCGCTGGACGCTTTCGCACTGGGACCCCGCCGAACCGGTCGCGGGCGACGTCACCGGCGGCGGGGGCGAGACCGGCTGGTGAGCGGAGGCTAGCCCCAGCCCAGCTCGTGCAGGGTGTCCTCGTCGATGCCGAAGTGGTGTGCGATCTCGTGGACGACGGTCACCGCGACCTCGTGCACCACCTCGTCGCGGTCCGCGCAGATGTCGACGATCGCGTCCTGGTAGATCGTGATCCGGTCCGGGAGCACGCCGCCGTAGTCGCTGGTCCGCTCCGTGAGCGCGACCCCCTCGTACAGCCCCAGCAGCTCCGGATCGCAGGCGTTGCGCCCCTCGACGAGCACGACGACGTTGTCCATCGCCGCCAGCAGGTCCGGCGGGATCGTGTCGAGCGCGTCCGCGACGAGGCCCTCGAACTCCCGCCGCGTGAAGCGCACAGGCCTCAGTATCCGGCGGCGGGGGCGGGGGGTAGCAGCGGAGCAGGCACCGACGGCACCGGCAGCAGCGGCGGCTTCGAGGTCGGCGGCGGCGGGGCCGTCGCCTCGTCGGAAGGCGGCCCGGATGGCCTTGGCGACGGCGACTCGGACGCGGTCGGCGTCGCTTCGTCCTCCGTCGTGGTCGCGCCCGCACTCGGGGAGGGGGCGGGCGGCGTCGGGCTGTCCGGCGCGGACGAGACGGGCGGGGCAGGTTCGTCACCCACCGTGACCGCGCCCTTGACCGACCCGGTGACCGGCGCGAACCCGCTGCGGTCGGGCAGCAGCGCGGCCAGGTTGCAGTTGACCTTCCGCGAGCCCGCCTTCCAGGAGTCCTCGGTGACGTTGTCCCAGTAGACGGTCAGCTTCTTGGCGGTGATCACCTGGTCGCCGCCAGCGTAGTCGGCCGCCACCTTCGCGCAGGCGGGCTGCAGGAAGGCGTCCTGGTCGGCGACCGCGGGGAACGCGCCGTTCCACTTCTGCGTGAGGTCGACGACACCGACGGTCTCGACGGCGTGCGGGCCGCCACAGTCGGTGGGGTCGCCGACGCCGCGTCCGTCGATGGCCAGGCAGGTGCCCGGCTGCTGGACGTCGGACTGGTCGGTGTCGGCCACCCGGCCGTTCATCGCGAAGAACGCGCCGGACTGCGAGCTGCGCTGTAGGCCGCACCGCAGTTCGCGGTCGCCTTCCCGCCACTTCACCGCCGACGGCTTCAACGCCCCGATGCGGTACCGCCCGTCGGGGTCGAGCTTGCCCTTGAGGTAGGCGGTGACGATCGGGTCGCAGCGCTCCTTGACCAGCTGGCGCCACTGCTGGTCGTCGGGCAGCGCGGGCTGGTCGGTGAGCGCGACGGAGCCCGCCTGCTCGAACAGGTGCGCCTGGCCGCAGTCGACGACGGCGGCGTCGGCCGCGTCGGGCCGTGACCAGTTCAGGCAGGTGCCCGGCTGCGACGGCGGCGCGGGCACCTCGACGACGCTCGATTCCCCGGTCGGGCCGGGGAGCGCGGCGATCGTGCCGAGCACGGGCACCGTGGCGCCCGCGACCGTATCCAGGATGGCCACGGCGAACATCGTGAGCGCGCCGACCAGCACGCCGTAGACGATCCGTCGGTACGGCAGCGTGGTGCGGTCTGGTGGCTGGCTCGATGTTCGCGGCGCGGGGGGAGCGGGCCGTGGAGCGAGGAGGGTGCGATCCATGACGGCCGTCATCATGCCGTGATCTCGGCCGGGCGACGCACAGGAGGGCGGCGTGGCGCGGCCATCGGTCGACGAGATGCTGCGAGCGCGCCGGTGCCGGTCGAAGATCGGACGAACGGTACGGTGCGCAGATCGACGGGCGGGGGTGGGACGTGGCCGGAGACGAGCGGGACGACGAACGGGCCCACGACGAGGCCCCGCCGCCGCAGGGCAGCATGCGCTTCCAGGACGAGACCACGCGCCCCCGCGAGCCGACACTCGCCGAACGCAAGGCCCGTGAGCAGGCCGAACGCCGTCAACGGGAGGCCGAGGCGCAGGCCGCGGCTGACGCCGAGCGGTCGCGCACACGCCGCAAGCGGATCCTGATCGGGGCGGGCGTGACGGTCGGGCTCGTCGCCGTCATCGCGATCGGCTACGCGATCTCCCAGCCCGACGAGGAGGTCGTCGCCCACTGCGTCGACGACAGCGGCGTGGTCGTCGACGACGCCAACTGCGTCACCCCCGCCGCGTCCAGCTCGCACTACTACGGCGGCGGCTTCTACCCGATCTTCATCGGCGCAGCCGGGGCGCAGTACCACTACAACTACGGCGGCAGCGGGTCGATCGGCCAGCCGGTCTCCGGCGGCACCACCACCGTGCCCCGCGACACCACGCACGTCACCACCCCGTCCGGGAAGTCGGTGTCGGGCTCGTCGGGCGGGTCGAGCGGCACCGTCTCCCGGGGTGGGCTCGGGTCGTCCTCCAGCTCCTCCAGCGGGTCGAGCAGCGGGAGCTAGATGGAACGCCATCGGGGGGCGCCGCGGCCCGGCTGGGAGAAGATCGTCGAGGGCCAGGGGATGGTCTACGGCATCCCCGGCCGCGGGCAGGGCGGGTCGCCGCGTCCGTACTGGGACGAGTCGGTGCACTACACGTTCTCGATGGACGAGGTGCTCTCGCTGGAGGCCGACGTCGAGGTCGTGCACTCGATGTGCCTCGAGGCCGTCGAGCACGTCGTCACGGCGGAGCGGTTCCGCGACTTCGCGATCCCCGAGCACGCCTGGGAGGCCGTCGCGGCGTCGTGGCGGCGCAGCGACCCGCACGTCTACGGCCGCTTCGACCTGCGCTACGACGGCGGCGGCCCGGCCAAGCTGCTGGAGTACAACGCCGATACGCCCACCACGCTGCTGGAGGCCTCGATCCTGCAGTGGCACTGGCTGCAGGACGTCTTCCCGGACGACGACCAGTGGAACTCGCTGCACGAGAAGCTCGTCGAGCGCTGGGGGGAGATCCGGCAGCGGCTGCCCGGCGACGACGTCTACTTCACGTGGTCGCGCGGCGACCCCACCGGCGAGGACCACGTCACGGTCGGCTACCTGCAGGAGACGGCGGCCGAGGCCGGGCTGTCGACGATCGGGCTGTCGATCGAGGACGTCGGCTGGGACTCGTCCCTTGAGCGCTTCGTCGACCTCGAAGAGCACTTCATGTCGACGGTCTTCAAGCTCTACCCGTGGGAGTGGGTGCTCACCGACGACTTCGGCAAGCACGTGCTCACGTCGCTGCCCGAGACGCTGTGGCTGGAGCCGCTGTGGAAGGCGATCCTGTCCAACAAGGCGCTGCTGGCCGTGCTGTGGGAGATGTATCCCGGCCACCCCAACCTGCTGCCCGCCTACCTCGACCAGCCCGGGATGCTCACCGAGTACGTCCGCAAGCCGCGGCTCGGACGGGAGGGCGCGAACATCGCGATCGTCTCGCCGGGGTCGGAGACGCAGACCGGTGGCGTGTACGGCGAGGAGGGCTACGTCTACCAGCTCTTCGCGCCGCTGCCCGAGTTCGACGGCTACCGGCCCGCGCTGGGCGCGTGGATCGTCGGTGACACCTCGGCGGGCCTCGGCATCCGCGAGACCGTCGGGCTCGTCACCGACGACGGCGCGGCCTTCGTTCCCCACCGCATCCCCTCCGGAGGCACCCCGTGAATGTTGCTGTGAATCTCGCGCTGGACGGCGCCGTGATCGGCACCGGCATCGGCGCGATCCTGCTGTACGCCGTGCTCGGGGTGCTGCTCATGCTGCTGGGCTTCTTCGCCGTCGACCTCACGACGCCCGGCCCGCTGAACCGGCAGGTGCGGGCGGGGGCGCCGAACGCCGTGATCGTCACGGCGGCGGGGATGGTGGGGATCGCGTTCATCGTGGTCGTGTCGATCTACTCGTCGACCGGCAACCTGCTGGACGGGCTGCTCACCACCCTGATCTTCGGGATCGTCGGCGTGGTCGCGCAGGTGCTCGGCGCCCGGCTGCTGGAGTGGGTGACGGGGATCGACATGGGGGCGATGCTCGCCGCCGAGTCCGTCAGGGCCCAGGCCTGGCTGGTCGGGGCCGTGCACGTCGCGCTGGGCTTGGTGGTGGCGGTGGCCATCCTCTGACGGTGAGTCGGCCGGGCCAGATCGTCGCGGTCCGACCGGCCCGGATGGCTCACCTCGCACCACTTCGGTCGTGTCCAGGGGTGCGAGGTCGGCGGTTGGGCAGACAGCGACCGTAGGCTGACATCGTGCGGGCCCCGCTCCTCGTCGCGACCGACGTCGACGGCACGCTGCTCGACCCGGCCGACCGAGTCACCCGGCGCACGCTCGCCGTGCTCGATCGGGTCGCCGCAGCCGGGGTCGGGCTCGTGCTGGTCACCGGCCGTCCGCCGCGCTGGATCCCACCCATCGTGGCGCAGGTCGGGATGGTAGGCCTCACCGTCTGCGCGAACGGCGCGGTGGTCTACGACGCCGCCACCGACCACGTTGTCTCCGCCCGCACCCTTGAGGCGGCCACGCTGGCCGATCTCGCCGCCATCGTCTCCGCGACGTTGCCCCGTGCGGGTTTGGCGGTCGAGCTCGTCCATCCCGTACCGTCGTTCGTGGCCGAGCCGAGCTACCGCCACGCGTGGGTGGGGAGCGACCACGAGATCCGCCCCCGGGCCGAGCTCGTCACGCAACCCGCCGTGAAGATGCTGGTGCGCGACACCCTGATGCACAGCGAGGAGATCGTCGCGGTGCTCGCCCCGGCCGTCGGATCGGCCGTCGACCTCACGTTCTCCCACCCCGGCGGGCTGGTCGAGATCTCTGCACCCGGCGTGACGAAGGCGCTCGGGCTCGCGGAGGTCGCGGCGGCCGTCGGGGTGGCCGCCATCGACGTCGTCGCGTTCGGGGACATGCCCAACGACCTGGAGATGCTCCGTTGGGCGGGGCACGGCGTCGCGATGGGCAACGCGCATCCCGCGCTGAAGGACGTCGCCGACGAGGTGACCGCCACCAACGCCGAGGACGGCCTCGCGCTCGTCCTCGAGCGATGGTTCTGAGCCGAAGGAGCACCCATGACGCCCGCCGACGAGACCTTCCTGCGCCGCGCCATCGCGCTGGCCCGCGCGTCGCGGGAGGCGGGCCAAGCACCGTACGGGTCGCTGCTGGTCGGGCCCGACGGTCGGGTGCTCGCCGAGGACCACAACACCGTGTTGGCCGACGGCGACATCGCCGCCCACCCCGAGCAGAAGCTGGCCCGGTGGGCCGCGCGTGAGCTGAACCGCGCCACCGCCGCGGCGACCACCATGTACACGAGCTGCGAGCCGTGCCCGATGTGCACCGGCGCCATCGACCGCAGCGGCCTCGGCCGGGTGGTCTACGCGCTGTCGGCGCGCCAGTTCGCCGAGCGCTATCCCGACTCGGTCGCCCCGTCCGTACCGCAGGAGGGTCCGGCCCTCTACGTCGAGGCCGTCGCCGTCCTCGACGGTTACGAGCGCTGACCCGCAGCCACGGCACCTCCGGCCCCGGCCGGTCGGCGCCGCATCGCTCGATCGGCCCGTGTCCAGGCGCGCCGAGAACGCCGACTCGCCCTGGTGGGACGGCCGAGTCGCGGGTCGGATGGCGCCGCGTCCGCCCGTCGATCGGCCCGCGCGTAGCATCGAAAGCTGTCCGCTGTAGCCGATCGGCCCTTGCGCCGCACTGGAGGCCCTGCCCGTGGCCGAGCTCGTCGACCACCGCGTCCCCACGGCCGCGAGCGCTACCGGCTCGCCCAGCGCGTCCGCCCCCGACGACGTCCCGCCGCCGTCCGCCGAGATTCGGATGCTCGCAGGTGTGCAGCGGCGGGTGGGCGGCAGCGGCGTCGGCGTCGCACGGGGCTTGTCGTTCTTCGGCGAGCACGCGGGTGGCTGGCTCGCGCTCGGCGCCCTCGGCGCTGCCGTGGACCGCTCCCGGCGCCGCGAATGGCTCACCGCCGCGGCCGGGGTCGCGCTCGCGCACGGCGCGTCGATCGGCGTCAAGCGGGTCGTGCGCCGCACGCGTCCGGCACATCCGAGCGTCGAGGTCCGCGTCGGCACGCCGAGCAGGCTCTCGTTCCCCTCCGCGCACGCCACCTCCACCACCGCCGCAGCACTCCTGTACGGCCGCCTGCTGCGCCGCCCCCTCGTGCCCGTGCTCGTGCCCCCGATGGCGCTCTCCCGGCTCGTGCTGGGCGTGCACTACCCCAGCGACGTCGTCGCGGGCTCCGCGCTTGGCGCCCTCGTCGCGCTCGCCGTGCGCCGCGCGACACGCCGCCGCCCGACCCCCGAGGTACCCCGATGACCAGCACGAACCTCCCCGCCTCCGGCCGGACGTCGGCCGAAGGCGCCGCTGCGAAGCAGGCCGACCCGATGGCTGAGCGCGCGGCCGACATCGCCGCGGACGACCCGGATCACACCGAGGTCGCCCCCGGCGCCGAGATCGCAGGGCTGGCGCCGCCCCCGCGCACCCCGCTCGGGGTCGCCCGCGGCGTGCTCAAGACGATGCGGCCCAAGCAGTGGGTCAAGAACGTCCTGGTGCTCGCCGCGCCGTTCGCGGGCGGTGTGCTGTTCAGCGGCGGGATGGCGCTGCACCTGGTCGTCGCGTTCGTGGCGTTCTCGCTCGCCGCGTCGGGCATCTACCTCGTCAACGACGCCAACGACGTCGAGGCCGACCGCGCCCACCCCACCAAGCGCCGCAGGCCGATCGCCGCGGGCATCGTGCCGGTGAAGCTCGCGTTCGCCGTGGCCGTCGTGCTGCTCGTCGCCGCGGTGGCGATCAGCCTGCTCGCGAGCTGGCAGCTCACGGCCGTGGTCGGCGTGTACGTGGTGGTGCAGCTGGCCTACTGCTTCTGGCTCAAGCACCAGCCCGTGCTCGACATCTGCATCGTCGCGTCCGGCTTCCTGCTGCGCGCGGTCGCCGGTGGCGCCGCCACCGGAATCCCGCTCTCGCAGTGGTTCCTGCTCTCCGCCGGGTTCGGGTCGCTGTTCATGGTGGCGGGCAAGCGCTACGCCGAGATCATCCTCGCCGAGCGCACCGGCGCGAAGATCCGCAAGTCGCTGGAGAGCTACTCGGGGTCCTACCTGCGGTTCGTCTGGGCGCTCTCGGCCACCGTGCTGATCATGACGTACAGCCTGTGGGCGTTCCAGATCCGCGAGGCGCACCACAACTCGGTGTGGTCGGCGGTCTCGATCGTGCCGTTCGTGGTGGCGGTGCTGCGCTACGCCGTCGACGTCGATTCGGGCAACGGGGGCGAGCCGGAGGAGATCGCCCTCGGCGACCGGGTGCTGCAGGTGCTCGCGATCGCGTGGGTCGCCACGCTCACGTTCGCCGTCTACGCCTGATGCGCGCGGCGGCCATCCGCCGCCTTCTTCGCAGCCCGGCCGCACGACGGTTGTGTTCCTGATCGCCGGTCCCGGCCGGTTAGCGGCGCGCCGCCGTGACGTGGACGTGGGCGGCGAGGCGCTCCCGCCAGTCCGGCATCCCGACGCCGACGGCGGCGGCTTTGCCGGTGTCGAGCACGCTGTTGCGGGGGCGCGGCGCGGCGGCGGGCTTGTCGGCGAAGTAGGCGGCTGTGCTCGTGCCCGTCACCGCGAGCTCGGCGCCTGCGAGCCGGAAGACCTCCCGCGCGACGTCGGCCCATGACGCGGGCGGGCCGCCGCCGGTGACGTGGTAGTCGCCGAAGGGGGCGTCCTCGCGCAGGAGCGTCACGACGGCCACGGCGAGGTCGGCGGCGAATGTGAGGCGCCCGATCTGGTCGTCCACCACGGTGGGCGCGATCCCGCGGGCGGCGAGCCCGAGCATCGTGCGCACGAAGTTGCGACCCTCGCCCACCACCCAGGTCGGGCGGATCAGGTAGCGCCGCGCGACGCCCTGCACGGCGAGGTCACCCGCCGCCTTGGACGCGCCGTAGACGGACAGGGGCGCCACGGGGTCGTCCTCCCGGTACGGCCGTGGCGACGTCCCGTCGAACACGTACTCGCTCGAGAAGTGCACGAGGACGGACCCGCCTGCCTGCGCGGATCGGGCGAGCGCGGCGGGGCCCGCGGCGTTGGCGCGCCAGGCATCGGCGCGGTGCACCTCGGCGCCGTCGACGTCGGTCCAGGCGGCGGCGTTGATGACCACGTCCCAGCCGTCGAGGGCGCCCGGCGGGGCAACATCAAGTGCGGCGAGATCGAACGCGGTGCGGTCCCACGCCGTCGCATCGGGGAGCGCCGCGGTGAGGGCCCGCCCGACCTGCCCGCCCGCCCCGATGATCAGCGTGCGCACGGCTCGCCGCCTCCCGGCCTTCCGGTGCCCATGTCCGGGCCCGGCGACCCGGCCCAGCGCCCGCGGTCGGCCGTCGGGCCCAGCACCTCACCCAGCCCCGTCCGACTTCGCACCCCATCGGCCCACTTCGCACCCCGTCGACGGGGTGCGAAGTGCCCCCACGGGGTGCGAGGTGCGGCCGGGTGGGGGCGCCCGGGGCGGGCGCAGGTCGGGTGGGTGCGTGGGGGCGCCGGAGGGGTGGCGGCGCGGAGCGGGGGGCGGGCGCTCACCGGCGCAGCGAGGCCAGGGGCGGGTGGCCGCGGTCGGCTTCCGAGCGGATCGCGTCCGCCTCGGCGATCGGCCACTCGATCCCCAGCTCCGGGTCGAACGCCTGGACCAGCGTGTAGCGCGCGTTCGGCGACCAGTGGGCGTTGACGAGGTAGGTGTAGACGACGTCCGGCGTCGTCGTCTGGTAGCTGTTCCCGCACCCGCGCGGCACGAAGATCGCGTTGCCGGGGTGCAGCTCGAGGGTCTCGACCCGCCCGAACGTCGGGCCCTCCCGCAGGTCGACGATCGCGGCGAACGCCCGCCCGTGCGCCAGCGACACGTACTTGTCCCACGGCTCCGCGTGGATCCCGCGGGTTACGCCCGCTTCGGCGTTGAACGACACGTTGCTCTGCACGATCTCGAACGGGGGAAAGCCCTGCGCCGACAGCTTGGCGCTCTGGTAGCCCTCCTTGAACCAGCCCCGGCCATCGCAGCGCAGGTCGAGGTCGATCTTCAGCAGTCCGGGGATCGACGTGGGGGACACGTGCACGCCCGCAGTGTCTCCCGACGCGGTCTCGGCGCCGTGCCCGGGTAGGGTGCGCGACGTGGCCGTACCCGACGGCGGCACCACCTCCGCCGCCTACACCCGTCGCCTCGCGGCCCGCTCCGGGGCCCGCTGGAAGCGCCTCCTCGACGTCCAGGCCCCTTACCGGTGGAACCTGCGCCGCCTTCTCGGGGAGCGCCGCACGCTCGACGTCGGTTGCGGCATCGGCCGCAACCTGGCGCACCTGCCCGCGGGCAGCGTCGGCGTCGACCACAACGCCACCTCCGTGCAGGTCTGCCGCGACGCCGGGCTGGCCGCGTTCACCGTCGACGAGTTCCTCGGGCAGAAGACGCGGCCGCTGTTCGGCGGGCTGCTGGCCGCGCACCTGGTCGAGCACCTCCCCGCGGGCGAGGCGGCCGCCGTGCTCGCGCCCTACGTGCCGTTCCTGGAGCCCGACGCCGTCGTCGTGCTGATCTGCCCGCAAGAGCGCGGCTTCGCCTCCGACCCCACGCACACGGTGTTCGTCGACCAGGCCGCCCTCGCCGAGCTCGCGGCCGAGCTGGGCCTGCGCACCGAACGGCAGTTCTCGTTCCCGCTGCCGCGCCGGGCCGGGACGGTGTTCACCTACAACGAGTTCGTCACCGTCGCGCGCCGATGACCACCGAGGACGTGCAGGCTCCCGTCCTGCCCCGCATCGCCCCGGCCGAGCTGCTCGTCGTCCTCCCCGCGCTGAACGAGCAGGACAGCGTCGCCCGCGTGGTGCGCGAGGTGCAGGCGGCGCAGCCGGAGGCGACCGTGCTGGTCGTCGACGACGGCTCCACCGACGCCACCGCCGACCGCGCCGCCGCGGCGGGCGCGATGGTGATGCGGCTGCCGTTCAACCTCGGCGTCGGCGGCGCGATGCGCGCGGGCTACCGGTTCGGGCACGATCGCGGGTTCGCCGCCGTCGTGCAGGTCGACGCCGACGGCCAGCACGACGCCGCCGAGATCCAGCACCTGCTCGCCGTGCCCGACGCCGACATCGTGATCGGCTCCCGCTTCGCGGGCCGTGGCGAGTACGCCGTCCGGGGACCGCGGCGGTGGGCCATGCGGCTGCTGTCGCGCGCGCTGACGGGCATCGTCGGCACCGCCGTCACCGACCCGACGTCCGGCTTTCGGCTCGTGCACCGGCGCGCGCTCGCGCTGTTCGCCGAGCACTACCCGGAGGAGTACCTTGGCGACACGGTCGAAGCGCTCGTGATCGCCCACCGCGCGGGCCTCTCGATCACCCAGGTGCCGGTCACGATGCGCGCCAGGGCCAACGGGCGGGCCAGCACCGACCCGGTGCGCTCGGCCGTGTACCTGCTGCGCGTGATGGTTGCCGTCGGGCTGGCCATGGTCCGGCGGGCCCCGCGGTGATCGCCAGTCGCCTCACGATCGTCTCGATCGTGGTGGCCCTCGCGGCGCTGGCGCTGGTGTTCGAGCTGCTGCGTCGACGGCGGCTGCGCGAGAAGTACGCGGCGATCTGGGTGGTCATCGCGGTCGGCACGGTGATCGTCGCGGTGTTCCCGCAGATCCTGCGGTGGACGGCCGATCTCATCGGTATCCAGACGCCGTCCAACCTGCTGTTCTTCGGGTCGTTGATCGTGCTGTTCGCGGTGTCGTTGCAGCTGTCGCGCGAGGTGGGGCTGCTGGAGGAGCAGTCGCGGCGCCTCGCCGAGGACATCGGCACGCTGCGGATGCGTGTCGACGCGCTAGAGAAGCCGCCGGACGACTGACCAGTACACCCGGAACCCGACGTTCGCGACCGGGGTGAGCGGGCCGAACGCGGCGCGGTCGAGGGTGGGTGACAGCTGCGCCATCCACGCGCGGTCGGCGACGATGCGCTCCTCCTGCACGAGCCGACGCCGTTCGCGCAGGTGGGCGCGGTTTCGCCACAGCCACGCGTATCCGGCGACCTTCCGCCAGCCGGACGCGGTTCCGTAGACCAGGAGCAGCAGCTCGCAGGCGGCCAGCACCGGCGCCAGGAGGACCAGCGCCCTGCGCGGCCAGACGGTGGCGAGCAACATCAGCCGGTTGCGTTCCAGCAGGTGCATCTTGTGCGCGTTGCGGGAGAACTCGTAGTGGTGCCGGGCCACGGCCGTCGGGACGCACCGTGCGGCCAGCCCCAGCCGCCACGCCCGCAGCGACAGCTCGCTGTCCTCCAGGTAGGCGAAGTACTCCTCGTCGAAGCCGCCGAGCTGCTTCCAGACGGTGCTCGCCAGCAGCAGGCACGCGCCGCTGGCCCCGGTGACGTCGTACGGCGTCGTGCGCCGCTCCTCGGTGCCCAGCCCGCCCGCCCAGGACAGGCCGATGAGGTGGACGGGGTTGCCGCCGCTGTTGAGCAGGCCGCCGGGGAGCCGGATGCTCGCCATCACCGGCCCCACCCAGGGGAGTGCGGCCTCCGCGACGAGCTTGGCCAGCGTGTCGGGCGCGACCACGCAGTCGGAGTTGACGAGTGCCAGGTATTCGGTGTCGAGCGCGGCGGCGCCGAGGTTGCAGCCGCCCGCGAAGCCGGTGTTGCGGCCCGGCCGGAGGACGGTGACATCGGGGATGTCGGCCGGGAGGTGCTCGGGGCGGCAGCCGTTGTCGACGACGACCAGCCGCACGTCCACGCCGGTCGAGCCACGCACGGCCGCGACGCACTCGGCCAGGTAGGGCTCGTCCTGCCAGGCGAGGACGACCACGCCGACGGTCGGGGTCACGGCTTCCTCCGGGCGATCACGAGTGCGCCGAGCACGAGGCCTGCTGCGGCGAGCTGCCCGATCGTCGCAGCAGGCACCGGAGGGGCCGCGGCGAGGCCGACGCCGAGCAGCGCGACGAGCCCGGCGAGCCAGGCCAGCGCGGCGGCGTGGGTGCGGCGGGCGGCCACGAGTTGGACCTGCGCGACCTGCGCCACGGTGCCCAGGGCGATCGACAGCGCCAGCAGGGCGACGATCCACGGGGCGGGTGGCGCGGTGGTGGCGAAGACGAGGGTCGCGACGACCGGCACGGCAACCGTCGCCAGCGCCACCCAGACCACCCCGGCCCCGACGACCGCGGCCACGAGCAGGCGCGGCGTGCGCCCGCCGCCTGCGAGCCGGGGGAGCAGCATCGCCTGGATCGTCGGGAACAGCAGCACCGGTGCGCGCACGACCACCGCGACGGTGGTGAACCCGGCGGCGAGCGTCGCGGCGTCGGTGAGGCGGGCGGTCACGAGCACCGGGGCGAGGTTCCACACCCCCTGGCTGGCCAGCAGCAGCGCGGCCGACCAGAGCAGGGGCCCGACGGGGGTGGCGCCTCCCACCCGCCCGGGCCTGCCCGCCGCGGTGCGCCCGTCCGCCGCTCGCCCCGTCGCAGCGGGGGTCCCCTGCTCCAACCCAGTCGCAGCAGGGGCCCCTTCCTGCGATGCCGTCACCTGCCACCCCGCGCCCGGGTCGCGCCGCCGGGCCGCAGCAGGGGCCCCATCCTGTGACTCAGTCGCGGCAGGGGCCCCTTCCTGCGATGGGGCCGCGCGCCAGGCCCCTTCCTGCAATGGGGCCGCGCGCCACCAGGCCCACAGCAGCACCGGCGCCACCCCCGGCGCCAGCGCGAGGACGGCGATCCACGCGTCCGTGGCGTGCTCGTCGAGAACGGTGAGCACCACCGCCCCCGCCAGCCCCACGCCCGCCTCGACCCAGAACGTGGCGGCGTAGCGCCCGTAGCGCCGCAGCCCGGCGAGTGGCCCCCGGACCAGGTAGGACGCCGCCATCGTGACCGCGCCGACGGCGAGCAGCACGACCGTCGCCACGCCGCCGGTGACCAGCGGTGCCGCCAGCCCGAGCAACACCAACGCGCCGACCAGCAGCAGCCCGGTGTGCCGCAGCGGCGTCCGCATCCCGTGCGCCCCGGCGGCGACGGCCCGCGTCGTCTCCAGCTCGACGGCCGCGAACAGCCCCCGTCCGACCGTGTTGATCAACAGGTAGTACGCGGTGACCGCGGCGAAACCGGCCGGTTCCAGGTGCCGTGCCGCGATGGCGAGCAAGAGGTAGTTCGACGCGGCGAGCGCCACCTGGCTGCCCGCGACGTGCGCCGCCGTTCCGCCGTGGCGCAACACCGTGGACGTCAAGGAGGCTTTCACGGTGTCACCGGCTCGATCTCGTACAGCACGACGTCCGGGTTGCTGTAGACCACCCGCAGCCACGGCTGGCCCGCCAGATCGGTCAGCCCCGGCTGGCGGACCGCCCAAGGGCGCAGGAAGCCCTGGTCGAGCTGCACGTAGTGGACGCCGAGCGCGGCGACGGCAGCGCGCACCTCCGGATCGCGCAGGTACTGGTTGAACCGCGCGGCGAGCAGCATGGCGGCGGGGCCGAGGCGCAGGTCGTCGTAGTGGCCCGCCACGGGCTTGATCCCGGTGAGCGGGTACATCCACGCCGAGCCGTCGCCCCGGTCGTTCAACACGCGCGCGCCCGGCGGGACGATCTGGGCGATCGCGAACATCCCCTGGGCCTCCAGCTGCGAGACGGCGGGCCCGTCGATGTTCTTCGTCATCCGCTGCTGGTCGCGTTCCAGGTACAAGGTGCGGGTGCCGAGCACGAACACCAACAGGACGGCGACGGCGGTGGCGAGGCCCACGAACCGCCTGCCGCCGACGAGCCGGGCAGCCACCCGCTGCACCTCCGCCACCCCATTGCCGACGATCACCGCCATCGGCAGCGCGGCCAGCCCGACGAGCCGCCAGCTGTCGTCCCACCAGATGCTGGCGATCGTGCGCGCGAGCGGCTCGGTGTACGCCGCGGTGAGCACGAACAGCCCGCCGAACAACACGGCCGTCCCGATCAGCCACCGCAGCCCGCCGAGCCGCGCCGCGCCGACGAGGCCGAGCAGCAGGATCGCCGCGAGGCGAAGCTGGACGGTGTCGTTGCCGTGCCCGAAGGTGAGCAGCGCGCCGACGGCCTGTGCGATCCCGGATTCGGCAGGCCGGTCGAGCTTCTCGGTGTTGCCGCCCGTGGAGAGCGCGCCCGCCACCTCGATGGCGCACACGGCCGCGGCGAGCGCCCCGGCCCCGACGAGCAGGCCGAACTCGCGCAGGGCCCGACGGCCCGCGCCCCACCAGCGCTGGACCAACATCGGCAGCACGAAGACGATCGCGCCGAACAGGATCGACGGATGCAGGCACATGTATCCCGCGACCCCGGCGACGAGCGCGACCGCTGCGCCGAGGCGCAGGCGACGGTCGTCGAGGAGATCGCGCACGAGCACGGCGGCGACCGGGGTCAGCGCCACGCCGGTGGCGAACGGTAGGAGCGGGCCTCGCCAGAGGAGGTCGTAGAGCGCGGTGGTGGCGACGATGGCGAGCGCGGTGGCCGCGGCCAGCACCGGCCTGCCGCCGAACCGGTGCACGAGCGCGACCAGCGTCAGCGCCGTCATGCCCGGGATCAGCACGGTCTGCGCGTTGAGCACGGTCGGGATAGCGGCGCCCGACATCTGGTACACCGCCGCCGCCACCAGGTGGTAGGCGTTGGGGTAGTAGAGGCGGACGTTGCCCTCGAACCAGTTCGTATGCGACATCCCGAACACGCTGCCGTCGCCGGTCTCGGCGATGTAGCGGATGCCCGCGGCGTGGTAGACGGCGTCCCAGTCCTGCGGGATCGCCGAAAGGCTGCCGATGCCGCCGAGGATCGCGGCGATCCCGACGCCCAACGCCACCAATACGGCCACGGCGACGCCCGCGTGCGCGGTGAGCGACCAATCGGGCCCGGTCGGCGACCGTTCGAGCGGGGGCCAACGGCGGCGCAAGACGAGCCGTAGCCCGATGCCTGCCGCGCCGACCAGGATCGTGGTGACGGCGAACATCGCCGCCGACCAGCGCAGCCCCATCGCGCTGCCCAACGGCCCGGCCAGCCCGGCGAGCGTGTAGGTGAGCAGGGGCGCCGCCGCGGCCAGTGTCCAGCCCCGGAGCCCGGTGAGCACGCCGAGCAACGCGCCAGGCAGCAGCAGCGTGACGGCGTACAGGACGATCACGCCGACCGCGGAGGGCACGTCCGGGGCGGGGATGACGCCTCCTTACTCCGACGGTCGACCGACCTTGATGGTAGCCGGCGGACGGCCACGGGTTGTGCGCGGAGAGGTGTGTTGGGGCTGGTGATCGCCGCGAGTCGCACGTGCGGGTGGTTGGCGGCGTCCTGGTGTGCACTTCGACGCGATCATGCCCGTGGGAGACTGCTCAACTGTGCTGGACGCCGCCCACCCCGCTGGGGGCAGGCCTGGGCCCTCCTCGGCGGCCGCTGAGCCGGTCGCCGACCCCGCCGTTGCCCCGACCGCGGCCGCCGACGTCGCCCACGTCGCCGCCTCCAGTGCCGCTGAGCCGGTCGCCGCCCGCGGAGCGGCTGCCGACGTCGCCGCGTCCGCCGGTGCCGCTGAGCCGGTCGCCGACCCCGCCGTTGCCCCGACCGCGGCAGGCGACGTCGCCGCCTCCAGTGTTGCTGAGCCGGTCGCCACCCGTGGAGCGGCTGATGATGCCGTCGCCGCCGGTGCCGACGTGGCCGCCGCGGCGAACGGCGCGCCCCGCCCGTCGGCGGCGACCCGCGTCGTCGGGCCGCCCGCGCGGCGCGGGTGGCGTTGGCTCCGCGGGGTGACCGCGGTGGCGATCCCGACCGCGGTCGCGGCCGCGCACGCGTCGCTGTACGGCCGTTGGGAGGTCGACGACGCCGGGATCACGTTCGCCTACGCCCGCTCGGTGGCCACCGGAGCGGGCCCGGTGCTGCAGCCGGGCGCCCCGCCGGTCGAGGGCTTCTCCGACCCGACGTGGCTGGCGCTCCTCGCGTTCGGCCGCAGGCTCGGGCTGTTCGACCACGGCACGTGGTTCGGCGTGCCCGACTACGTGGCCTTCCCCAAGACCCTCGCGCTCGTGTTGCTCGCGGTCGTGTTCAGCGCGTTCCTCGCGGCGGTGTCGGCCGTGTCGCGGCACCCGGCTGCCGTCACCGCGGTCGCAGGCTGTGTCTGCGCGCTGATCCCGTCGTTCGTGATCTGGAGCGTGTCCGGGCTGGAGAACGCGCTACTCGCCGCCGCCGTTGCGATGCAGGTCGCCGTGCTCGTGCGGCGCCGCGACGCGCTCGCCGGAGCACTCCCCGCGCTCGCCTGCGGCCTGCTCGCCGCGCTGGCGGCGCTCACCCGGCCCGAGGGCGTGGTCTACGCCGCGACCTACCCGCTCGCCGTGCTGATCGTCGGACGGCCCCGGTGGCGCGAGCTGGGGGCGGCGGTGCTGTCGATGGCGGCGTTCGCGGTGCCGTACGGCGGGTACCTCCTGTGGCGGCTCGCGACGTTCGGCCAGTGGCTGCCGACGACGGCGATCGCGAAGTCGCAGGGGCTGCCGACCGTCGCGGGGTTCGCCAAGGTCGGCAGCCTCATCGCGTACGCGGGGTGGCCCGTCGTGCTCGTGGGGGCCATCGTGGTCGGCGCCGCGCTCACCCGGTCCGCCGGGGTGGCCACGCCCGCACATCGCAGCAGGGTGACATTCCTGCAACCCAGTGACAGCAATGTCACCCTGCTGCAGTCCGGGAGCGCGCCCACGGCCGTCGCGCTCACCCTCATCCCGTTGGCCTTGGCGTTCGTGGCCTTCGGGGTGCTGGTGCCCGACTGGATGGAGCAGTTCCGCTTCGCCACGCCCGTCTGGACGCTCGGCCCGTTCGTCGTCGTCCTCGCGGGCACCGAGGTGCTGGCCGGGCTGCGGTGGCGCGGCCGGGCTGTCGTCGGGATCGCCGCCGCGGCGGCGGCCGCGCTGTCGGCTGCGGGCTTCGTCACCGACGTCCAGACCTTCCGCGCCAACCCCACGGCGCCGATGTGCCTGATCGTCACGAACACCGGGCGTGAGTTCAACGGCTACATGGACGTCCTCGGCCTGCGCTCCGCCACGTTCTTCGCCCCCGAGATCGGCGGCGCCGCGCTCACCGGCCGCGCCCTCCTCTTCGACGGCGGCGGCCTCGCCGAGCCCACCATCGCCCGCTTCTGGGCGGCGAAGAACCCGGCCGGGATCCGCGACTACGTCCTCGACGACGTCAAGCCAACCTTCATCCGCGCCCACGGCTCGTTCCGGCCGTTCATCGGGCTGGACGCCGACCCCCGGTTCCAGCGCGACTACGTCGAGATCGGCACCTTCACCAACGGCGGCGCCAACTGGGTGCGCCGCGATCGCGTCCCCGACGCCGCCGCCCTCGCCCGACTGAAGGCCTGGGCAGGAACCGCCCTCGCCGCCGACGCCGCCCAGCGCGCCACCCCGCGCGCCAGCTGCGGCGACCGCCTGCTGGTCGGCCCGACCACCGCCTGAGGCGCCCGCCGCCCGGCTGCCGCCCCAGCGCCGCCGCCGCCCCAGCGCCGCCCCCCGCCCCAGCGCCGCCCCCCGCCCCAGCGCCGCCCCCGGCCCGAGCGCCGCCCCCCGCCGCCCCAGGGTGCCGCCGCAGCCGCCGCCCCTGCCGCACCGCCGCCCCCCCGCCGCCGCCCCTGCCGCCCCGGCAGCGCCGCCCCCCGCCGCCCCGCCGCGCCGCCGCCCCTGCCGCAGCCGCCGCCCCTGCCGCAGCCGCCGCCCCTGCCGCAGCCGCCGCCCCTGCCGCAGCCGCCGCCCCTGCCGCAGCCGCCGCCCCTGCCGCAGCCGCCGCCCCTGCCGCGCCATCATCGCCGTGGCCGCACCGCCGTTCCGGTGCCCGCACCTGCGTCCCGGCGATGGTGCGGCCATCACAATGCCGGTGCGGCCCCGGAACCGTCGGGCCCCGCCGCTACCCTCGACGGCTGTGAGCTACGCGGATTACGACCTCGTCGTCGTCGGATCGGGCTTCTTCGGCCTCACCGTCGCCGAGCGCGCGGCGTCCGAGCTGGACAAGCGCGTCCTGGTGCTGGAGCGCCGCGCCCACATCGGCGGCAACGCGTACTCGGAGGCCGAGCCGGAGACCGGGATCGAGATCCACCGCTACGGCGCCCACCTGTTCCACACGTCCAACCAGCGGGTGTGGGAGTACGTCAACCGGTTCACCGGCTTCACCGGCTACCAGCACCGGGTGTTCGCCCGCGTCGGTGAGCAGGTCTACGCGTTCCCGCTGAACCTCGCGTTGATCAACCAGTTCTTCGGCCGCTCCCACACGCCCGACCAGGCCCGCGCGCTGATCGCCGAGCAGGCGGGCGAGATCGACACGAAGGACGCGGCCAACCTCGAGGAGAAGGCCGTCTCGCTCATCGGGCGGCCGCTCTACGAGGCGTTCGTCAAGGGCTACACGGCCAAGCAATGGCAGACCGACCCCACCGAGCTCGACGCGTCGATCATCACCCGGCTCCCGGTGCGCTACACGTTCGACAACCGCTACTTCAACGACACGTTCGAGGGCCTTCCCGTCGACGGCTACACGGCCTGGCTCGAGAAGATGGCCGAGCACCCGAACATCGAGGTGCGCTTGAACGTCGACTACTTCGACGTCCGCGACGAGATCCCCGCAGGCACCCCCACCATCTACACCGGCCCGCTCGACCGCTACTTCGACTTCTCCGAAGGCGCGCTCTCCTGGCGCACGCTCGACTTCGAGCAGGAGGTCGTCCCCACCGGCGATTTCCAGGGCGCCCCGGTGATCAACTACAACGACGTCGAGGTGCCGTACACCCGCATCCTCGAATTCCGCCACTTCCACCCCGAGCGCGAGTACCCGCCGGACAAGACGGTGATCGTCCGCGAGTACTCGCGGTTCGCCGAGCCCGGTGACGAGCCGTATTACCCGGTCGGCACCCCCGAAGACCGGGCCAAGCTCAAGCGCTACCGCGAGCTCGCCCGCAAGGAAGCGGCCAACGCCAACGTCCTCTTCGGCGGCAGGCTCGGCACCTACAAGTACCTCGACATGCACATGGCCATCGGCTCGGCGCTCACGATGTTCTCGGGCCGCATCGCCCCCTACTTCACCGACGGCAAGGCGTTCGAGGCCGGGGAGGACTCATGAGCGAGATCGGGGGACGGCAGCAGGCGGAGCTTGCGGAGCCTGCGGGGTGGGCAAGCACAGCGAGCGAGGCAATGACACAGCACGCGGCGTCAGCTCCGGCCGAGCGCAGCGAGGGCGTGTGATGACGCAGACGGTCGAGAACCCTGTGGTCACCCCCACCGCCACCACCGCCACGCTGCTGCAACGGGTGATCCTGCCCCGCGCGGGCGATCCGATGGCGGTGCGCGCGCTCTACCTCGACGAGCACACCGGCATCCGGCTCGCCACCGTCCCCGCCCCGCCCGGAATGCCGCCGCGTCAGGAGACGCCGCTCGCGGGCATCGCCACCACCGGGCGGCGGCTGCGTGTGCTCTCCCGCACCTCGGCGGTCGTGCCGGAGCAGAGCGAGGTGTCGTTCGCGGCCTACTTCAACGCGTTCGCCGCGGGCTACTGGCGGCACTGGAGCTACCTCACCGCGGTACGGCTGCGCCTCACGCTGCGCGGCTCGGGCCGCGTCGACGTCTACCGCACCAAGGCCGACGGCTCCCCGATCTACGTGCGCGGCGTCCTGCTGGAGCAGGGCGAGCACAGCGTCGACCTGGAGCTGGATCTGCGGCCGTTCGAGGACGGCGGCTGGTACTGGTTCGATCTCACCACCGACGACGGCGATCTCACGATGGTCGACGGCGGCTGGTACGCCGACGAGCCGGGCCGGGGTCGCGCGGCCGTCGCCATCGGCATGCCCACGTTCAACCGGCCCGGAGACTGTGTCGCCACCCTCACCGCGATCGGCGAGGATCCGCTCGTCCTCGCCTCGGTGGTCGCCGTGATCCTGCCCGACCAGGGCACCCAGAAGGTGCGCGACGCGGCGGGTTTCGAGCAGGCGGCGGCGGTGCTCGGCGACAAGCTGCGCATCGTCGACCAGCCCAACCTCGGCGGCTCCGGCGGCTACGCGCGGGTGATGTACGAAGCGCTCGCCACCGATTGCGAGCAGATCCTCTACATGGACGACGACATCCTGCTGGAGCCCGATTCGGTGCTGCGGGCCGTCGCGTTCTCGCGCTACTCCCGTGAGCCGATGCTGGTCGGCGGCCAGATGCTGTCGCTGCAGGCGCGGTCGCAGCTCTCGACGATGGGCGAGGTGGTCGATCGGCACACCTTTCTCTGGCGCAACGCCCCCGGCACCGAGCCGCACCACGACCTCGCCGAGCGCCCCCTGCGGCAAACCCGCTGGCTGCACCGGCGCACCGACGTCGACTACAACGCCTGGTGGATGTGCCTGATCCCGCGGTCGGTCGCCGAGGACGTCGGCATGCCGCTGCCGCTGTTCATCAAGTGGGACGACGCGGAGTACGGTCTGCGCGCGCGGTCCATGGGCTACCGCACTGCTACCGTGCCGGGCATCGCGATCTGGCACATGTCGTTCCTGGAGAAGGACGACACGAGCGACTGGCAGGCCTACTTCCACTACCGCAACCGCTACGTCGCCGCCGCGCTGCACGGCCCCACCAGCCCGCGCGCGCTGCTGGCCGACACGCTCAAGCGCACCCTCCGCCACCTGCTGCTGCTGGAGTACTCGGCGGTGGCGTTGCAGGAGATGGCGCTGCGCGATTTCCTCGCGGGCCCCGAGGCCCTGTTCCCTTCGCTGCCGGTGGTGCTGGGGGAGATCCGGGCCAAGCGCGCCGAGTACGACGACGGCCGCCCGCTCAACTCGGCCACCCAGGTGCCGCCCGCGACGCTCGACGCCCTCGCCGCCCAGGTGTTCCCCGAGCCGCCCACGAGGGCGGTCGCGATCGCCAAGGGCCTCACCCGCAGCGTGCTGCACAACCTGCGCACCCCCGATCCGGCGTTCCACGACGTGCCGCAGCGCAACGTCCCCTCGCGGCAGGCGCTCTGGTTCGTGCTGTCGCGGCTGGATTCGGCCACGGTGTCCACACCCGACGGGCGGGGCGTCACGTTCCGGCGCCGCGATCCGGCGATGTTCCGGTCGATGCTCCTCCGCTCGGTCGGGCAGCTGCGCGACATCGGCAGGGCCTGGCCCGAGCTGCGCCGCCGCTACCGCGCGGCGCTGCCCGAGCTCACCAGCCGGGAGGCGTGGGCGCGCGAGGTGTTTGACCGGCGCTAGAGCTGCCTCGTCCCGTCGTCGGCGGTTCTCCACTGCGCGAACGGGCGGTCGATGCTCCAGCGGCCCGCTTCGAGGGTCAGCACACGCTCCTCGCAGGTCTCCGGGTTGGACAGCGCCTCGAACAACGGCACCGACCACCCCATCGCCCGCCGCGCCAGCAGCCGCATGGCCAGGCCGTGCGTCACGACGAGCAGCGCGTCGGCGTCGGGTGGGGCGAGGCGCAGCTCGGTGAGGAACGCGGCGAGCCGGTCGTCCACGTCCGCGCCGGATTCGCCGTTGGCCAGCCGGTAGAAGAAGTGCCCGAAGAAGTCGCGCTCCTGCCGCTGGCGGCGCTGCCCGTCGGCGTCCTGGAGGTTGCCCCAGTCCTGCTCGCGCAGCCGCGGCTCCTGCACGGTCCACGCCGGGTCCAGCCCGAGGAGGGCGAGCGTGCGCAGGGTGCGCCGGTACGGGCTGACGTACACGCCGAGCCGCCCGTCGCCGACCAGGCCCTTGATCCGCGGGCCCGCCGCCACCGCCTGCTCCTCGCCGCGCACGGTGAGCGGGAGCGCATGGTCGGGAATGCGGGTGTAGGCCAACTCGTCGATGTTGCCGAGGCACTCGCCGTGCCGCAGGAGGACGACCTTCACGCCGCCGCCCCCGCCGCCCCCGCCGCCCGCCCTACCCCCGCCCGCGCCGCCCCCGCCGCCCGCCCCGCCCCTGTCGCCCGCCCCGCGCCCGTCGCCCGCCGCGCGCCCGTCGCCCGCACTGCCCCCGTCGCCCGCACTGCCCCCGTCGCCCGCCCCGCCCCTGTGGCCCGCGCCAGCCGCCCTGCCCCCGCCCATCCCGCCCCTGCGCGCCCCAACCGTGCCGTCGCCCGTCCGGTGATCGCCGATTGGGTGCGAACCCGGCCGGATCTGGCCGCTCCACGCACCAAAACGGTGATCATGCCGGGATGAGCGCCGGGCACGGGCTCGGCGAGGGTGGGGCCGGTCATGCGGGGCCGGGGCCGGGCGGGGTGGGCTGGTCGAACAGCCGCGCCCAGTTGTCCCGGCTGCTCAGGCGGCCCTGCTCGGCACGGAACCGGGCCGCGACCGCCGGGCCCTCCGACCGCAGGCGGGCCAGCGCGCGGGCGCCGCGGCGGGCGAGGTCGAGCGCCTTCGCCCGGTCGCGGCTGCGCAGCCGGAACCCGGTCTCGCCCATGTCCGTGACGACGGCCCGCGAGAACGTCGACACGTGCCACCAGTACGCGTCGCCTGCGGGCACGAACCCGACCCGGCCGGGCCGGTCGGCGGCCAGGTACACCGCCCGCTTGACCCAGGTCAGCCGCTCCCGGCCGGGCGGGTTGGCCGCCCGCGCGGTGAGCGCGTCCCGGAAGTCGGGCACCAGCTCCGGCAGCTCCCGCATCGGGTGCACGACGGTCTCAGGGTAGGCCGCCCGCACCCGGCGGATCTCCGCAGCGGCCGCCGCCGAGCCGTCCGCCAGCGCGTCCGGCCCTTCGAGGAAGTCCTCGACCGCCTTGACGAGCGTGGCCACCTGCCCGTAGTGCATGGCGACGAGGCACTGGGACAGCAGCGTCGCCAGGTGCCGCAGGATCGTCCGCGTGGAGAACCCGGTGTGCAGCGCCGCGGTGATCAGGCCGTTGCGCGTGGTGAAGTAGCGGTGCCACTCGTCCCAGTCCTTCCACCCGAAATCGGCGTGCCACACGCCCGCGCCGGGCAGCGCGACCGTCGGGAAGCCGTGGGCGCGGGCGCGGTAGCCGAACTCGGTGTCGTCCCACTGGAGGAACAACGGCAGCGGGTAGCCGATCGCGCGGATGACCGCCGCCGGGATGAGGCACGCCCACCAGCCGTTGTACTCGGTGTCGACGCGGCGCTCCTGCCCGATCGGCAGCAGGCGCTCGTCCAGGCCGAGCAGGTAGGCCTCGAGCAGGGCGTCCGGCATCGGGATGCCCATCCGCAGCTGCTCGGGATCGGCGCGCTCGGCGGCGATGTGCAGGTGCGCGGGGTGCAGGAGGTTGAGCATCTGCCCGCCGACGATCGTCGGGTGCGTCGTGCACGCCGCGAACGCCGTGAGCCGCAGGAGGATCTCCGGGTCGAGGAGGATGTCGTCGTCGAGCAGCAGGACGTCGTGGTCGTCCTCGGGGGCGCCCGCGGTGGCGTCGAACATGCCGCGGGTGAAGCCGCCCGAACCGCCGAGGTTGGGCTGGCGGACGTAGCGCAGCCGCCCCGCGAGCGCGGTCGCGATCTCGGCGAACTCCAGGCGGGACTCGCAGGGATCGCTGCCCTGGTCGACCACCCGCACCGTGGCGACGGCGGCGAGCGCCTCCGCGTCGCTCCCGAGGGCGGTGAGCGTGGTCAAGCAGTCGGCCACCCGGTTGTAGGTGCAGATGACGACGTCGGTGGGCGCAGGTGAACGGGACGGCGTGACCCGCCAGCGCACGTCGGATACCGTCAGCTCGCCGGTCTCGGTGGTGAGCTCCAGCCACATGCCGCCGCCGTCGACGAACCGGTCGATCGGCCCGACCAGCCGCACGTCCTGCGAGCCGTCGACCTCGGCGGCGGCGACGATGCGCCACACCTTGTTCGTGTCCGACGCCATGAGCCGCACCCGCCCCGAGCCTGCCGCGACGAGCTCGACCTCGACGTCCGGCGCGGCCGTCCACCGCTGCCAGTACGTGGCGTGGAAGCGGCCGAAGTAGGTGTTGGTGCTGACGGCGGTCGCGGGGCCGAGCTCCACCCGATTGCGCTCCCGGCGGGCGGCGCCGCGCTCGACGCGGGCGTAAAGGTCTTCGGGTACGAGCAGGTTCGGGCCGACGAACAGCCCCCGTTGCGCGACGATCCGGCCCGCGGGCCCGTCGAGATCGGTCGTCTGGGTCGCCGTGTCCGAAAGGCCCAACATGGCGCTCATTCTCATCCCACCGGGTCGAGGCCCGGCACGCGGGCGTGCCCTTCGGACGTCCAGCCCATCACGGTGTGCTCGGTGACGACCGGTTGGGGCGTGCGCAACCCCGTGATCGGGATCCAGCGGTAGAGCCGGATGGCGTCGCGGGTCGGGTCGCCCGCGAGGTAGGTCGGCAGCCGCTGCTGGGTGACCAGCAGCCGCGGCCCCGCGAACGGCCCGCCGAAGCCGGGCGCGTAGGTGATGCCCGCCGAGGGGTCGGACGTCGGCGGCGCCACCCGCCACTGCGGCACGCCCGGCGGCAACGGCTCGGGCACCAGGCAGGGGAACAGGAACGCGACCGGCCAGTCCAGGATCGCCCGCGTGCCCGGCGGCAGCACCTGCTCCATGGGGGTGAGGCGGGGCGTGCGGGGGAGCGTGACCTCGGCCGTCCCGCCGGGCCCGGCGTCGACGACGAGCCGCACGGCCGTCGCGCCGCGCGGGACGGGCACGCCGACGTCGAAAGGCACGGCGTTCGGCGTCGTGATCTTGTGCTTCGTGTCGACGCCTGCGAACTCGAGCTGGACGTCGTCGCCCGCGCGCAGGGTGCCGACGGTCGTGACGACGACCAGGTCGCCCCGCAGCGCGAACCAGCCGGTGGTGACCTGTCGGTCGACGACGACGCCGGGCAGGGTCGTGCCCCCGATGTCGACGGGCACGCCGGTGGTCGCCCGGTTGGCGACGGGGCCGGGTGAGGCGGTGCCGCGGCTGTTTGCCGGTGCGCCGGTGGTCTCGCCCGGAAGCAACCCGGCCACGGGATCGGTCTCCACCAACAAGGTGCGCTGCAGCCCGCAGGGGTCGCCGCGGAGCGTGGCGACGGCGTCGGAGGCAAGGGTGTAGCTGTCGCGGTGCTCGATCGCGCTGCGGGTGAGACCGAGCAGCTGCATCGCCAAGGCGAACACCAGCACGACCACGAGCAGCGGCACCGGGCGGCGCCACCGGAGGCCGACCGCCACCGCGCCCGCCACCAGCAGCAACGTCGCCACCGGGATGCCGGCGACCTGGGCCGGGATGGTCGAGAACGGCGGGGTGAACCACGCCGCCACGAACGGCCAGTTGTTCAGTCCCGCCACCACCAGCGCCCCGACGACGACGGCCGCCGCCAGCGCCCCGACCGTGCGCCGCGCCGTGGCCGCCCCGAGGACGAGGACGGCGGCGCCGACGCCCGCGAGGTCGCCGAAGTGCTGCGTCCACTTCGTCGGGGTGAACGTCATGACGGCCAGTGCCAGCAGCAACGTCACGACCATCCGCCGCTTCGGACCGCGGCGCACCGCCATGAGCACCGCCGCCGCGGCCAGCAGCGTGACCAGCACGGCGGCCCGGCGGCCGATCGAGCCCTGGAAGCTGTCGGACAGCAGCTCGGAGTAGCGCTGGGCTTCCTCGTACCAGGGCGCGCCGCCGCCGACCAGCGACCGCACGCGGGTGGATTCGAGCATCGCGCCGAAGCTCTGGTCGTAGACCATGAGCAGCACCGCCGACGCAGGCCCGGCGACGAGCGCGGCGACCATCGGCCATCGGTGCAGGTCGGGGCGGGTGCGCAGGAGGCGCAGCACCGGCCGCCCGCCCGCGAGGAACGGGGTGAACGCGATCAGGCCGCCGGGGGTGAGCGCCGTCGTGGCGCCCGCGAGCAGGAGGCCCAGCACCAGCGGCAGCAGCCTGCGGGTGGCCACCGCGCGCTCGACGAGGAGCCAGCAGCCCAGGAGGCCCGCCGCCACCCACGGCTCGGGCCGCAGCCCCAGGCACAGCGGCACCCACCACGTGGCGAACGCGAGCGCCGCGAGCCACGGCTTGTGGACGCCGAGCCGGGGGAGGGCGCAGCGGGACAGCAGACCCCAGGTCAGGAGGCCGAGGAGGGTGGCGGGCAGGCGCATCCACAGCGTGCTGGCCGATATCTGCGACCACGGCCAGAGCAGGTCGTAGAACCAGCTGAACGGCGACTCCGGGGCGTTGAGCCAGCGGTAGACGTTGCCGACGAAGCCGTTCTCGCCGCGGCTGCGGATGATGCCCGCGATGTAGCCGTCGTCGACGGTGACCGCTCCGATGATCCACCAGAAGCCGAGCAGCGCGGTGACGGCGAGGTCGACGAGCCGGGGACGCCACCAGCCCCGCCGTGGGCGGAGGCGGCGGCCGCGCGCGGCGTCGGTGCGGTGCAGCGCCACGAGCATGCCCAGCAGGGCGAGCACCCCGACGACCGCGACCGCGGCCTTGACGGGCGTGATCGTGGTCTGGAAGCGGGTGTCGGCGGTGACGGCGAGCGCGACGCCGCTGCCGAGGTCGGAGAAGGCGCCGGCGACGGCGGGGCGGAGGTCGCCGTCCTTGGCCAGTACGACCGTGTCGTCGACGCGGACGGTGGTGGCCCGCGGGTCGGAGCTGACGGTGACCGTGCACGGGCCTGCGGGCAGCGGCACGCGGCCCAGGTCGACGCCATCGACGGCGACGAGCACGCCGTCGGTCGCCGCGGTGAGGCGCAGGCCCGGGAGGGGTTCGGCGGCCGGGTCGGGGTGGGGCGGCACGGTGGCGAGCAGCAGCGCGCCGGGCGCGGCGGCGCGGGCGGCGGCGCAGTCGAGCGTGGCCGTCAGCGCAATGGGCTGGTAGGGCATGAGTGGGAGCGCGGCGGCCCCGTCGGTGGCGCTCCAGCGGTAGTCCACCTGGGGCTGGACGACCGGGGCGAAGGGGAACACGACCGCGGCCAACGTCGCGATGAGGCCGAGCACCAGCACCCAACGCCGGGGGTTCGGACCGCCCTGCTCGCTCTCGACGCCAGGTGCGTCCGGTGCGGCCGGGGGAGCCGTCCGGGCGGGGGTGAGCACGCCGCCACCCTAGGCCGAGCTGCTGCAGCCCCACCCCCGTGGTCGCGCACTTCGCCCGCCCCGCCCCGCAACGCCGCCAGCCCCACGCCATCCGCACTTCGCACCCCGTGTGGCACTTCGCACCCCGCCGACGGGGTGCGAAGTCGCCGTAAGGAGTGCGAAGTCGCTGTTTTTGCGCGGTGGGGCCGCCGTTCGGCGACGGCAGCGGGCGCGCCGGCCCGCCGCCTTTCCTACCCCGCCGCGGGGCGCGCGACCCCCGGCAGGATGAACGTCCGTGCCCCCGACCCCCGACTCGGCCCGCGTCACCGCGCCGCCGGACGTCGGGGTGTTTTCGCCGCACCTCTTGCGCAGGCGGGTCCGGCTCGTCCGCCGCCACCTGGGTCCCGGCCCGTACCTCGACTACGGGTGCGGCCGCGGCGAGCTGCTCGCCCTCCTCGCCACGCGCGGGTCCGTGACGGGTTTCGTGCCCGAGCCCACCCTCGCGGAGCTCGCCCGCACGGCCGCGCCCGGCTGCCCCGTCCACACGAACCCCGACGCGCTTCCGGCGGGCGTGTTCCGCGGCATCCTGGCCGTGACGACCACGCCGCCCGCCGCCGCCACCCTCGCCACCTGGCGCCGCGTGCTCGTCGCGAGGGGTCGCGTGCTGGTGGTCGGCGCCGCCCCGGACCGGCCGCACGGCTTCGTCACCCGCTGGGCCGGGCGGGAAGGGTGGCGGCGCGGCGCTGCCGTCGTCGTGCTGCAGGCGGCAGAGGGCGGATGATCGGGGCATGACGCTGCCACTCGGCCCCGACGAGCTGCTCACCACCACCCGCTCGGTCCGCAAGCGGCTCGACCTCGACCGCCCAGTGCCGCTTGAGCTCGTGAAGGAATGCCTCGAGGTCGCGCTGCAGGCCCCGACCGGCGGCAACACGCAAGGCTGGCACTGGATCATCGTCACCGACCCTGAGCTGCGCGCGCGGATCGGCGAGTTCTACCGCCGGTCCTACAACGCCTACCGCGAGTCCCGGGCCGCGGCGATGGGGAGCGCCGCGCGACAGGCGGCGACCGAGCGGGTCGTGACCTCGGCCGACTGGCTCGCCGACCACATGGGCGAGGTTCCCGTCCTCGTGATCGCCTGCATCGTCGCCAGCGAGGAGCTGCCCGCGGAGAACCAGGCCGGGCTCTGGGGGTCGCTGTTGCCCGCGGCGTGGAGCTACCAGCTCGCCGCGCGCGCCCGTGGCCTCGGCAGCGCATGGACCACGCTGCACCTGGCCTACGAGAGGGAGATCGCCGAGCTGCTCGGCGTCCCGCCCCGGATCCGGCAGGGCGTGTTGTTGCCGACTGCGTACTTCACCGGCGAGACCTTCCGCCCCGCCCACCGCGAGCCCCTGGCCACCGTGCTGCACGTCGACCACTGGTAACCCGATCGCGCACCGTGCCCGTCGACCTGCACAGACATCCCTAAGCCCACCCGTTCGGCCCAGCTTGATCTGACCGGCGGTGACGACCGTTCCCGAACAGGTGGGTTACGGGGGTCACCCGCACCGCTGGCGCGAACGACCTCGTTGCGGTCACCGTGACGACAGCAGCGCACGGATCCACCCCATCCGGCGATCAAGCCGTCCCACCCGGTGAGCTGCGGACGCTGACCGGGCTCCGGATCGTCGCGGCGCTGTGGGTCGTCGGGTTCCACTTCCACTTCACGGCGCTGCCTGGGGTGGCGGCGGTCAGCCAGGTGCTCGGGCCGCTGGTCACGCAGGGCGCGCTGGGCGTCGACCTGTTCTTCGTCGTCTCCGGCTTCGTGATCGCCCACACGCACCTCGACCGGCTCGGCCCGGCACTGCATCCGACCGCCGCCGCGCGGTTCGTCTGGGCGCGGATCTGCCGGATGTGGCCGCTGTACCTCGTTGTGCTGCACGTGTTCGGGCTGTGGCTGGTGGTCAAGCTGGTGTGGGGGCACGGCGGCGCGATCGCGTTCCAGGCGGTGCAGCCGGTGGTCAGCGTGCGGGAATGGGTGCGGCAGCTGGCGGGCGTGCAGATGTGGGATCACGCCTACCTCGACGGGGCGTCGTGGGTGGGGCCGACGTGGTCGCTGTCCGCCGAGTGGCTGGCCTACCTGCTGTTCCCGGTGGCCGCGCTCGGATTCCACCGGCTCCGGCGGCTGCCTGCGTGGGCCTCGGGCGCCGCGGCGGTGGCGCTCATGGCCCCGAGCGCGCACGCCTATCTCGCGACGGGCTCGCCGTACTACCCGTACAGCTGGCTCGTCCGCATCGCCTGCGGGTTCGCGGCGGGGGTGCTGATCTGCCTGGCGGTCCGCCGGATCCGCGCCCCGCGTGCGGCATCGGCCGCGGCCGCCGCCCTACCGGTGGTGATCGCGCTGGGCCTCGTGCTCGGCGAACGGCTCGGGCCGGGCCGGGGTGGTGCGGTGATCGCGCTGTTCCCGCTGCTGGTCGGGGCGCTCGCGCTGGCCGACCGGGGGCCCGCGATGGCGCTGGCCCGGCCGTGGGCCGTGGCAGGCGGTCGGATCTCGTATGCGCTCTACCTCGTCCACATCCCGATGCTCGAGGTCTTCTGGACCGCCCTGCAGCAGGTTCGGGGGCTCGGGGCACACACATTGCTCGCGCACGTCGTCGGCCTGGTGGTGCTGGTTGCGACGGTCGGGGTGGCCGCCGTGGCGCACCGCCACGTCGAGGAGCCCGCCCGACGGCGGCTGCTGGCGCTGATGAGACCTGCTCGGCACGTCCTGCCCGCCGGGATGCGGGTGCGGCCGCTCGCCAGCCCGCACCGCACGCCCCGGCACGCCCTCGCCCGACACCCCGTCTTCGCAGGCCACCACCGTCCGGCCTGAGCACGACCCGCCCGGCCCTCCGGGCTCCCTGATCGGGCTGAGCTGGGGAGCACAGCCTGCCCTCCCCGCGCGGAACACCCTCGGCCGCGCGGGGAGGGCGCCTTCGTAGCCCGCTCAGGCGAGCCAATGGGCGGGGCGAGGCACCCGGGCCGGTAGGCGGGTCGCGGCGTCGCCCTGGGCGGCAGCGGCCTGCATCGGCGTGACGAAGAGGCTCGTCGACAGGTCGGCACCGCGCAGGTCGGCGCCTCGTATGTCGGCACCGAGGAGGTCGGCGAGCCGCAGGTCGGCGTCGCGGAGATCGGCCCCGAGCAGGAGAGCACCCCGCAGCGAGGCACGCCGCAGGTCAGCGCGCTGCCATCGCACGCCGACGAGGTCGGCCCGGGTGTGGTCACGCGGCAGGCCCATGCCGAAATCGTCAACTCGCCATGCCGAAACGGCAGACTCACCGCTGAGGGGCGGGGTGCGCAGGCGCTCGCTCGCGCGGCGCAGCAGCTCGCTCGCCCGTTCCCTGGCGGCCGCGATGTCGAGCGCGTCGAGGTCGGCGTCGACCAGGCGCGCCCACTCCACGTCCAACGCAGGCTCCGGCGCGCGCGAACGGGCCTCGTCGACGTACCAGAGCAGCTCATGCACCTGCCGCGCCACCGCGAACGCCCTGAACATCGGCGCGGCGACGTCGGGCGTGCGCCAATCCCGTCCCGCGAAGGCCGCCGTCACCCGCTGGCCCGCGCCGAGGCAGTCGAAGACCGTGCATCCGGCGAAGCCGCGGTCGCGCAGGTCGACGTGGATCGCGCACCGGAATTCGGCCCGCAGATGCGCGCATGGGGTGCCCGCGGGTTTGTCGACGGCGAAGTCCGCCGACCGGGCGAACGCGGGCGCCACGCAGCACAGCCCCACGCAGCGCGAGCAGTCCGCGCGCAGCTCCACCACGGGCCGCCACGCTAGTCGATCTGCCCGGCGGCCTGCACGGTGACCGACAACCCGTCGGACCGCGGCTGGGTCACCGCGATCCTGGCGAGGCGGGGGCCCGCGCTGCGCCCGACAGTGCCGGTCAAATAGGCAGGCGACGGAAGATCGCCCGCGGCACGTGCCGCAGCGCGCTCATCACGAACCGCAGCGGCGCGGGCGCCCACACCAGCTCCTTGTGGGTGCGGACGGCGTCGACCACCACGGCCGCGACCGCCTCCGGGGTGGTCGAGAGCGGCGCGGGCTTGAGCCCCTCGGTCATGCGCGTGTGCACGAACCCTGGCCGCACCACCGTGACGTGCACCCCGACCGGGCGCAGCGCCTCCGTGAGCCCCGAGTAGAACGCGTCGAGACCCGCCTTCGTGGAGCCGTAGACGAAGTTCGAGCGCCGCGCCCGCTCGCCTGCCACCGACGAGAACGCGACGATCGAACCGTGGCCCTGCGCGGTCATCCGTTCGCCCAACGCCACCCCGACGCCGACCGCCGCGGTGTAGTTGACCTGGGCCAATCCGACGGCGGTGGCGACATCGGTCCACGCCCGCTCGTTGTCGCCGAGCAGCCCGAACGCGACGAGCGCCACGTCGATGTCGCCGCCCGCGAACGCCTTGGACACCACGTCGGTGTCGGCCTCGCGGGCGTCGAACGGGATTGTCTCGACCGCGCAGCCGCGGGCCTCCAGCCGGGCCTTGGCCTCGTCCAGCCGGGGCGACGGCCGTCCGGCCAGCACGACGCGCAGCGGCCGGTCGGAGGCGAACGCCTCCACCGTGGCCAAGCCGATCTCCGAGGTACCGCCGAGCAAGAGGATGCTCTGCGGGTTGCCGACGGCGTCAATCACGGGTTGCTCCGCTCCGATCGATCACGAGGTGAGTTCCAAACGGCGGGACATGTCCGAGGCGAACACGTTGTGGGGATCGGCGGCGTCGCGCACTTTGCGCCACTCGTCGAACCGCGGGTAGCCGCGGCGGATCGCGGCGGCCGTGGTGCGCGACTCCTTGGCCAGGTAGTGCCGCCCGCCCGCGGCGAGGACGAGCTCGTCCAGCTCGTCGCACAGCGTGCCGAGCCCCGGCCCGATCGGGATGTCGACGCACAGCGTCCAGCCCGGCATCGGGAACGACAGCGGGGCACGGTTGCCCTCACCGAACCGCTTCAGCACGTTGAGCGCCGAGACCTGGCGCGCGGCGGTGATCCGCTCCAGCACCTCGCGGATCACATCGGCCCGTGAGGGCGGCACCACGAACTGGTACTGCAGGAACCCGCGCGGGCCGTAGCCGCGGTTCCACTCGCCGATGATGTCGAGCGGGTGCAGGAACTGGGTGATGTTCTGGATCGCGCCCATCCTGGTGGGCGACTTGCGGTACCAGAGCTCGCTGAACAGCTTGCCCGTGACCCGGTTGAGCAGGCCCGAAGGGAACACGTCCGGCACCGTCAGCAACTGCGGCGCGTCGAACTTCAACGGCTCGGCGCGCAGCTTCTGCGGGAGATCGGCCACCGTGGCGTGGTTGGCCCGCGTGAGCAGGCCGCGGCCGAAGTGCGCGCCCGTGGTGACCGCGTCGAACCAGGAGACGGACTCGGCGTACTTCTCGTCGTCGGTGCTCTGGCGGGCCATCAGCTCGTCGAGGTTGTCGATCTGCTCGGTGTCGACCTTGAAGTACGCCGTCTCCACGTGGTGCAGCGCCACCGTGGCCCGCACGACGACCCCCGTGAGGCCCATCCCGGCCACCGTGGCCCAGAACAGCTCGTCCTCCGGGGTGAGCTCCTGGACCGCGCCATCCGCCGTGACCAGCGTGAGCGCCCGCACGTGGTTGCCGAAGCTGCCGACGACGTGGTGGGCCTTGCCGTGGATGTCGGCGCCGATCGCCCCGCCGACCGTGACCTGACGGGTGCCCGGCAACACGGGCAGCCACAGGCCGTGCGGGAGGGCGGCGCGCATCAGGGTGTCGAGGCTGACGCCCGCGTCGACATCGACGAGCCCGCTCTCGGCGTGGATGGCGTGGATCTGCCCCAGGCCGGTCGTGACGAGCACGGTGCCGCCCGCGTTCTGCGCGGGATCGCCGTAGGAGCGTCCGAGGCCGCGCGCGACGATCCCGCGGGGACCCGCGCCGGTGACCGCAGCGACCACGTCCTCGACCGAGCGGGGTGTGACGACCCGGGCGAGCGACGGCGCGGTGCGGCCCCATCCGTGGAGCAACTGTGTCGTGGATATCGCAGCCATTGCGGGCGAGGCTACCCGGGGCCACCGACACTATCCTCGGGGTGGTGACCGCAATGCAGCCGGACCCGCCGGGTCTCCGGATCTCCGATGCCGACCGCGAGCGCGCGGCCCAGCGGCTGCACACGGCGCTCGCGGAGGGTCGGATCACCCTGTCGGAGCTGGAAGAGCGCCTCGCCGTCGTCTACGCCGCTCGCTACGAGGCCGACCTGCGGCCGCCGCTGGCCGATCTGCCCGCGGACGTACCGGTCGCGGTCACGCCCGCCGGGCCGCCGATGGTGCTGAAGGCGGGGATGTCCTCGATCAAGCGCGCGGGGCATTGGCGGGTGCCGCCGCGCATCCGGGTGCTGTCGAGCATGGGCTCGGTGGTGCTGGACTTCTGCGACGCCGAGAACCCGCACCCCGTCGTCGAGGTGGAGTTGGAGCTGGGCGCGGGGTCGGCGAAGCTGCTCGTGCCCGACGACGCCACCGCCAACGTCGAGGACGTCGTCCCGGGCATGGGCTCGGTACACAGCACCGTGCCGTCGACGCCGCAGCCCGGCCACCCGCATTTCGTGGTGCACGGCCGCACGGCGGTCGGCTCCGTTCGGGTGCGCCGCCGCTTCCGCCTGGGTCGCTACTTCTTCTGACGGCCGCGGGCCCGTGCGCTGCCAGGCTGCGGCCGTGCGCTCGGCCCCCGCGCCCGGGACCGCACCGGCGTCGCGGTGCCCACACCGGTGTCTGGACGCCGGTGCGGCCACCGCAATGCCGGTGCCGCGTACGCAACGATGGTGCGGCCCAGCAGGAGGGGCCCGCTACGCTGCTGCCGTGACCGCCGACTCGCCCGCTCGGCTGGGCCTGGTCGCCCAGCTGACCCGGTTCGTGGCGATCGGAGTGCTGTCGGCGGGCGTCGACTTCGGCATCTACCACGCGCTCTACGCCATGGGCCTCTTCCCGAGCGCGGCGAAGGCGATCAGCTTCATCTGCGGCACCACCACCGCGTACCTGCTCAACCGGCGCTTCACGTTCCAGTCCGCTGGCGGCGGCGCGCGGGTGGCGGGGTTCGTCCTGCTCTACGGCATCACGTTCGCGATCAACGTCGGCACCAACGCGCTGATGCTAGAAGTGCTGCCCGCCATGCCGCTGCGGGTGAGCGCCGCCTGGGTGATCGCCCAGGGCTTGGCCACCGTCATCAACTTCGTGATGCTGCGCACGGTCGTCTTCCGCGAGCGTTGATCGTCGGTTCGGCGCGCAGAGCGGCCAAATCCGGCCGGAAACGCACCCAAGCGGTGATCAGCGCGGTGGGCTCGGGTGATCAGCGGGGTGGGCTCGGGGCGGGTCAGGCGCGGTGGAAGCGCTCCAGCCGCCCCTGCCGCAGCAGCCGCAGCCAGCGCGCGAACTCCCGCGGGCTGCGCTTGGTGACGAGGAAGTACCACGCGAACCGGGGCAGCTCGGCCAGGCCCACCCGGCGCATCCCCGGCTGCGCCGTGAGGAAGCCCCGGTTGCGGTAGGTGTAGTAGCGCTTGACGGGGTCGTCGGGGTCGCGCGCGTGCAGGCGGCCGCCGAGCATCGGCTTGTCGTCGGCGTCGGCGCGCGGGTGCAGGTACACCGCGCCCAGCGCCGTGCCGAACGGCAGCCCGGAGCGCACGAGCCGCCGGTGCATCTCCACCTCGTCGCCGCGGATGAACAGCCGCAGGTCCGGAACCCCGATCACGTCCAGTGTGGACGCCCGGAACAGCGCCCCGTTGAAGAGCGCAGCGATCCCCGGGAGCAGCTCGTGGTCGGCGCCGTGCCCGCTGTCGGCGGCCAGTGCCGCGCGCGACCGGTGCCAGGTGAGGCCGCGCCGCACGGGGAACGCGAGCCGGTCGGGTTCGACGGCATCCGCGACGGTGGGGGAAACGGCCGCGAGCCCCCGCCGGTCGGCCAGTTCGAGGAGGGTGGCGAGGACGTGGGCGTCGGCCGCGCGGCCGTCGTCGTCGGCGAGCCAGACCCAGCCCGCACCGAGCGCCATCGCGTGCAGCATGCCGAGCGCGAAGCCGCCCGCGCCGCCGAGGTTGCGCCACGACGGCAGCCACGTGGCGGGAAGCCCTGAGGCCGCGACGACGTCGCGCGCGGGCTCGTCCGGCCCGTTGTCCACGACGATCAGGTGCGCGATCGGGTGGGTCTGCTTGGCGAGCGAGGCCAGCGCGTCGACCAGTGTGCCGCTGCGATGACGGGTGACGACGACGGCGACGACCGAGCCACGGGGCAACGGGAGGTGACCTGTGATGGGAACCTGCGCGGCCGGATCCGCGTCCTGGTCGCGGGGAGAGGAGTGCGCGCTCACCGGGACTCGAGCTCGGCCAGCACGTCGCGGCCCTTGTAGTGGTGCAGCACCTCGCGCAACGACCCCTGCTCGCGGATGCGGCCCTTGTCCATCCAGATCGCGGTGTCGCACAGGTCGGCGAGGAACTCGTCGGAGTGCGAGGCGAAGACCAGGAGCCCCGACCGTTCGACCAGCTCGTTGAGCCGGGCGCGGGCCTTGGCGAGGAACTCGGCGTCGACCGCGCCGATGCCCTCGTCGAGCAGGAGGATCTCCGGGTCGATGCTGGTGACGACGCCCAGCGCGAGCCGCACCCGCATCCCTGTTGAGTAGGTGCGCAGGGGCATCGAGAGGTAGTCGCCGAGCTCGGTGAACGCGGCGATGTCGTCGACGCGGGCCTCCATCTGCTTGCGGGTCATGCCCAGGAAGAGGCCGCGGATGAGGATGTTGTCCAGGCCGGAGATCTCCGGGTCCATGCCGACGGCCAGGTCGAACACCGGCGCGACCTTGCCCAGCACCCGTGCGCGCCCCCGGGTGGGCTCGTAGATGCCCGCCATGAGGCGCAGCAGCGTGGACTTGCCCGCCCCGTTGTGCCCGACGAGCGCCACCCGGTCGCCGGTGCGCAGGGACACGGTGACGTCGCGCAGCGCCTCGATGATCGGCACCTTCGACTCGGTGCCGATCCGCCCACCCGCCCGGCCGAGCACGGCCTTCTTGAGCGAGCGCGTCTTGGCGTCGAAGATCGGGAAATCGACCCCGGCGCCCTCGATGTCGATGGAAACCACGGCTACACCCAGTACGCGACGCGCGCGCGGTAGTTGCGCAGGCACACCAGCGCCGCGGCGCAGCCGACGACGGTGATCACGCCGACCACGATCCAGTGCCGCGCCACGATCGGCTGGCCGAGCAACGGTTCGCGCAGGATCTCGACGAAGTGCAGCACGGGGTTCAGTTCGATGTATGCCGCGAGGGGGTTACTGGCGAGCCGTTCGTAGGACCACACGATCGGGGTCATGAAGAACAGCAGCTGCGTGAGGCTCACGATGATCGGCGGGATGTCCCGGAACCGGGTGGCGACGATGCCCGCCAGTATCGCGATCCACGCGCCGTTCAGCGCCAGCACGACGAACGCGGGCACCGCGAGCAGCGACGACCAGTGCACCGGCTGTTGGAAGATGATCATCAGCAGCGCCCAGACGACGAGGTTGTGCAGGAAGAACAGCGTCTGGCGCCACACGAGTCGGTAGACGTGCAGTGTGAGGGGCGCCGGCAGGAACCGGATCAGCCCCTCGTTGGCGATGAAGACCTCGCTGCCTTCGAGGATGCAGCCGTTGATGAAGTTCCAGATCAACAGGCCCGTGGCGACGTAGGGCAGGAAGGTCTGGATCGGCTCGTGGAACAGCGCGCCGTAGAGGATGCCCATCGCCGTGGCGATGACGCCCATCGTGATGCTGATCCACAGCGGGCCGAGCACCGAACGGCGGTAGCGCTGCTTGATGTCCTGCCAGCCCAGGTAGCCCCAGAGCGGCCGCTGCCGCCAGCCGCCGCGCAGGTCGTCGAACGCGCGGCGCCAGCTCCGCGGGCCGGGCTCCATGGCGACCGGCGATGGCGCGACGGCCGCGTCACCGGTTGTCATCGCCTGGGCCACGGAGCGAGGGTACCCACGGGAGGCTTGACCCGGAGGGGGCAGGGGTGGGCCCGCATTGCAGGAGTGTCACCCTGCAGCAACTGGATGACAGGAATGTCACCCTGCTGCAACGCCCGGCCGCGGCTCACCGGGACGATCGCAGGAAGGTGCCCCTGCTGCAAACGCGGCGGCGCGCTACAGGTACTGGCCCGTGCCCCGGCCGAGCCCACCGTCGGGCTGCTGGGCGCCCGTCCCCGGCGGCAGACCGCGGCGCATCTGCTCCAGCTGCTGCCGCGCGGCCATCTGCTGGGCGAACAGCGCCGTCTGGATCCCGTGGAACAGCCCCTCCAGCCACCCGACCAGCTGAGCCTGCGCAATCCGCAGCTCCGCGTCGGACGGGGTGGTCTTCTCCGCGAACGGCAGCGAAAGGCGGTGCAGCTCGTCGCGCAGCTCCGGCGCGAGCCCGTCCTCGAGCTCCTTGATGGAGTTCTCGTGGATCTCCTTCAGCCGGTTGCGGGACGCCTCGTCCAGCGGCGCGGCCCGCACCTCCTCGAGCAGCTGCTTGATCATCGTGCCGATGCGCATGACCTTGGCGGGCTGCTCGACCATGCCGCCGACCCCCTGCCCCTCGTCAGCCTCCTCGGCCGACTGCGGCACTCTGGCCATGCCCAGCGGACGCCCGTCGGGTCCGACGACCATCACCTGCTGCTCGCCGTTCTCCCCCTGCTCCGGATTCACATCGTCTCCTTCGCCGATTTGCCCCAACCGTATGCCTCAACGGCCGGGCACCGTCAGCAGCACCTTGCCGATGACCCCGCCCTCGTCGAACAACGCGTGGGCCGCCGCGGCGTCGGGCATCGGCAGCACCTCGTGGACGACCGGGCGCACCCGGCCGTCGGCGATCATCGGCCAGACGTGCTCGCGCACCGCCGCGACGATCGCGCCCTTGCCCTCGACCGGCCGCCCACGCAGGCTGGTCGCGATCACGCTGCCGCGCTTCGCCAGCAGCTTGCCGATGTTCAGCTCGGCCTTCGTCCCGCCCTGCATCCCGATGATCACGAGCCTGCCGTCGAACGCGAGCGCGTCGACGTTGGCGGCGAGGCCCTTGGCGCCCAGGTTGTCGAGGATGACGTCGGCCCCGTCGGTGACCTCCTTGAGCGCGGCGGGGACGTCGTCGTGGTAGTCGATCACGATGTCGGCGCCCAGCTCGCGGCAGACGGACAGCCGGTCCGGTGCGCCCGCGGTGGCCGCCACCCGCGCGCCGAGCGCCTTCGCCACCTGGATCGCGTGCGTCCCGATGCCGCCCGTACCGCCTTGCACGAGGAACGTCTCGCCCGCGGCCAGCCGGGCCGTCATGACGACGTTCGACCACACCGTGCACGCCACCTCCGGGATCCCGGCCGCCGTGACGAGGTCGACGCCGTCCGGCACGGGCAGGAGCTGTGGCGCGGGCACCGCCACCTGTTCGGCGTACCCGCCGCCCGCGAGCAGCGCGCACACCGCGTCGCCGACCTGCCATCCGGTGACGCCCTCGCCGAGCGCCGCGATGTGCCCCGAGCACTCCAGCCCGATGATGTCCGACGCGCCCGGCGGGGGCGGGTAGTGGCCCTGGCGCTGCATGAGATCGGCGCGGTTGACCCCGGCCGCCACGACGTCGACGAGCACCTCGCCCGGCCCGGCGACCGGGTCCGGCACGGTTCCCCAGCGCAGCACCTCGGGGCCGCCGGGGCGTTCCAACGTAATCGCGTGCATAGGCGGACCGTAGTGCGGCAGGGCGCCGCGCGTGGAGCACTGGCCGCTGCGGCATCTCGTCCTGCGCACCCCGTGCCTGGAGCTGCGCCCCGACGACGACGCGTGCGGGCGGCGGTCGTGCTGTTCGCCTTCGACCACCTCGTGGCGACGGCCGCGCTGGCGCGTTCCCTGACAACCCGTCGTCCTACGGTGTCTCCCGGCGGCTGGGCTACCGCCGCAACGGCACGGAGGCCCTGGCGCGCCGCGGACGTCCGGTCGAGCAGATTCGCCTGCTCGTCACGCCCTCGAAGCTCGTCCGTCCGGAGTGGACGCTCGACGTCGCGGTTTACGAGGAGGAGTGCCGCGCCCTGCTCGGCGGGATCAGCCCAGGTTGACGCCACGGGCGAACGTGTCGCAGCGCGAGGGGTCGCCGGTCTGGTACCCGGTCGTGAACCACTTCTCCCGTTGCGCGGACGTGCCGTGGGTGAACTGCGACGAGTTGACGCGTCCGCTGCCGAGGTTCTTCTGGATGAAGTCGTCGCCGATGCGGGACGCGGTGTCGAGCACGCTCGCGATGTCCTGCTGCGTGATGTTCTCGATCAACGGCTGGCCCGAGGACGTCGGCGTACTGGCGGCGTGGTTGGTCCAGACGCCCGCGTAGCAGTCGGCCTGCAGCTCCAGGCGCACGGAGCCGGAGGTGGGGCCGCTGTCGCCCGCTTGCACTCGGCTGGTCGTGCCGAGCAGGTCCTGGACGTGGTGGCCGTACTCGTGCGCGATCACGTACGCGCGGGAGAGGTTGCCGCCCTGCGCGCCGAAGCGCTGCTGAAGCTCCTGGTAGAAGGACAGGTCGATGTAGACGCGCTTGTCGGCGGGGCAGTAGAAGGGCCCGGTGTCGGAGGTGGCGCCGCCGCAGCCGGTGTTGACGTTGCCGTTGAAGAACACGGTGCGCGGCGGGGTGTAGCGCTGGCCCGAGCGGGCGAACGTGTCGCTCCAGTAGTTGTCGAGCGAGTTGACGACGGCGACGACCTCGCAGTCGAGCTGGGTGTTCGCCTGCGAACCGGTGCGGCAGGCCGACGCCGCGGTGGACGTGTCGCCGGTCTGCCCGCTCTGCACGCCCTCCAGCCCGCTGGGGAGCGGCAGCGCGCCGCTGCCCGCGCTCCCGCCGCCGAGGGCGGAGAGCAGGAAGTAGAGGATCAGCCCGATGATCCCGAGCCCACCCCCGCCGATGGCGACCCGGCCGCCGAACCCGCCGCCCCCGCCGCCGCCCGACCCGCGCAGGTCGTCGATGTTGGACGTGTCGAGCTGGGCGTTCTCGTCGAACCGCATCGTGGCCTCCCCGGGCGCGCGTAGCGTGATCCCACCACACCACGCGACCGGGGTCGATCGGGACTGGCTACCCTGATCGGGAGGGAAGCGTGGCAGAGCGGCCGATTGCACTCGCCTTGAAAGCGAGCGTCCCGAGAGGGACCGGGGGTTCAAATCCCTCCGCTTCCGCAGCCGTGACCAGCAGGAACGCGGATCAGCCCGGTTGGCTGTTGTCCGGCCGATGGCCGGTGGTCTCACTTCTGGTCTCACTTGGGCCCAGAGCAGCCCGCCGACCTGCTCGGCGACGTCGGCTCGGATCGTGCCCGTGACGTGTTGGTAGCGCGGCCACCCGAGGCGACACTCGGGCTGTCGGTCAAGGCAGAATCTCGACGTACCCGTCGGTTCCGTGCACGCGGATCCGCTGGCCATCGGTGATCATCCGGGTGGCATCCACCACCCCGACGACGGCAGGCAAGCCGTACTCTCGAGCGATCACAGCGCCGTGGGTCATCAGGCCGCCCACCTCCGTGACCAGGCCCGTGATCGCCACGAACAGCGGCGTCCAACTCGGGTCCGTGTAGGCCGTCACCAGGATGTCCCCGGCTTCGAGATCGGCCTGCGCCATGTCCAGGATGACGCGGGCCCGCCCTTCGATGACCCCGGCGGAGACCGGTAGGCCGACCAGGGCACCGTTCGGCACGTCGTCGCGTCGGTACGCCCCTGTGATGGCCTCGCCGTCCGAGGTGAGCACCCTGGGCGGCGTGAGCGCTTGGTACGACCTGAACGCGTCCTTGCGCCTTTCGATGAGCTGGTCATCAACGTGGTTCATGCGCACGACGTCGCGGAGCTCGGAGAACCGCAGGTAGAAGACGTCTTCCTGCTCCCGAAGCACATGGGCCTGTACAAGGCGCTCGGCCTCTTTCAGCAGGGCCTGCTTGTACACGAAGTAGCGGCTGATCATGCCGTACTTCGGGTACTCCCGATACCCGATGAAGGTCCGCACCCGGTCGATCATCCGTTTGGCCTCTTCGGCCTTCCGCTCCCCGTCCGGCAGGGCCCGCAAGCGCTCCAGCACGTCCTGCTCCTTCGCCCACGCCTCCTGCCGCCCTTGCTCGAAGCGCCGCGCGCCTGCGCCCTGCTCGAAGTTCTTGATGTTGCCGAGGATCACCGGCACGAGCGTGGACGGGCGCTCGCTCCACCGCGGTCGCGTGATGTCGATCTCGCCGACGCAGCGCATGCCGTACGTGTCGAGCCACGCCTCGATGGCGTCCCGCGCCTCCTGCCCGCCCGGGAGCCCGGCCAGCTCGTCCAGGAAGGCGTCGTCCTCGACGTGGTGCAGAAACGCGACCGCCTCCAAATGCGGGCGGATCACGTCCGCGACGTCCAAGAGCGCCAGCCCCATCTCCGATGTGACGTTGTGGGGGACGGACTGCGTGAGCGTGTCAGCCACGTTCTTCTCACCCAGCCACTCCTGCAGCTGATCGTTGAGCCACCACGCGGCCTCCATCGCCGACATGAACACCTGATGGCTCTGCGGATCGAACAGGATCCGCCGGAGCTCCTGGATGTCCACCTGGATGAAGTCGAGCAGCGCCTCGCAGGACTTCGTCGCGATGTCGCGTTCCGCGGCGGCGATCGATGCCTGAGTGCGCCCGATCAGCTCGGTGACGATGGCTGGATCGGTCTCGATCGGAGCAGGCCCGCCGGGAATCAGCGGCCCGGGGGGACCCTCGTCGGGGAGCGGTCGGATGAAGCCGTCGCGTTCGAGGATGGTCTGCAGCGCGTCCCCGGTCAGCGGATCGGATCTCCCCAGTGCGTCCAGGAGACCTGCGCGGGTCGCGGGCGAAGCCAGCCTCTGGGTGACGTCGACGAACAGGCGGCCGCCTGCCTCGGCCATGGGCGCGGGGGTCGTCATCTGCCAGAAGGACAGCCCGAGGGGCTTCATGGCGTCGGTCATCATCTGCTGGTGACCGACGGAGACGTAGACGTGCTTCTCCGGGTCGCCGGACTCGGGGATGGGGAACAGCGTGGTGATCGGCCTGCTCTGGACGATCTGGAATTCGCCGCCGCTCGTTCCTCGCCCCTGCGAACCCGAGCTCGATGTTCGCTCCGCGAAGTCGTCGTCGACCAGGCACCATTCGATGTCCTGGGGACGGCCGAAATGCGCTTCGATCCGCCTGCCGAGCTGCGTGAGCCGCACGACCTGCGCATCCGTCAGCGCAGACCGGTCCTGCAGCTCCGGGTCGATCGCCTGTTCCCGCGTCCCACCCGCCGGTAAGGCGTAGATGGCGAGCTGCTTGGTGCCGACCGACTTGGCGACGACCTCGCCATCTCGCACCTTGTAGACGTCCCCGTTCACCAGGCCGGAGACCATGGCCTCACCAAGGCCGAAGCCTGCCTCCACGGAGGCGACCCTCCGGTCGGAGGTGACGGGGTCGGCCGTGAACAGGATGCCGGCCGCCTGCGCGAAGACCATCCGCTGCACCACCACGGCCATGTGGACCGCACGGTGGTCGATGCCACTGCGCCTGCGGTAGGTCACGGCCCGCTCGGTGAAGAGCGAGGCCCAGCACCGGCTGACGTGCTGGAGGATCGCGGCCCGGCCAACGACGTTCAGGTACGTGTCCTGCTGGCCTGCGAAGGAGGCTGTCGGCAGGTCCTCTGCCGTCGCGCTGGAGCGGACGGCATAGGCAGCGTGCTCGCCGAGCCGGGCGAGCGCGCGGGTGATCGCCGCCGCGAGATCGTCGGGGATGGCGATCGCTTCGAGGGTCCTGCGGATCTCCGCGCTGAGCGTGCGGATCGCCTCCCGGTCGTCCGGGTCCACGCACGCCAGCCGATCGAGCCGATCGTCGATCGACGGCGCTGCCGCCATGATCCGTCGGAAGGCGTCCGTCGTCACGCAAAAGCCCGCAGGCACCTGGATGCCGTCGATCCGCGACAACTCCCCCAGGTGCGCGCCCTTGCCGCCGACGAGCGCGATCTGCGTCTCGTCGACTTCGTGAAGACCCACCACGGACCGCTCGATCATGCGCTACCTCCGAGGCAGCCGATTCTGGGGCCCGACCCGGGTCTTGCCGCAAGCCCCCCGACCCGCTATACGTTGAAGTGGCAGGGAGTGAGATCTCCCTGCCTTTGTCTTTGTCCTCGGCTTGCGCGCTCGTCAGCTCCTGTCCAGCGACGCCCAGAAATCCTCGAGCGCCGCTGCGCCACGCGCGGCGTCTTGCACCATCCACCAGTGGCCGAGTCCTTCGAGCACCGCGATGCGGGCTCCGGCCCGTTCCGCGGCTCGGCGCTGCAGGTCGATGGTGCCGGGGAAGGGGTCCTCGGTGGCGCTGAGATGCAGGCCGGGGCGCTGCGCCGCGGCAGGGAGGCCTTCGCCGAGCTGGGCCATTCTCGGCTGCGCCGCGGAGCGGTAGAGCGCCAGGATGCAGCGGGCCATCGTCGAGTCGAACGCGGCGGCCAACTTCGTCGCGACCTCGGAGGCGATGGCGAAGGATTCGAGGCGGGCGGCCCGCTCGTCGACGGATTCCGCCGCCCACGCCGCCACGGCCTGCTCGCCCGCGCCCTCGGTTTGCCAGAGCTGCGCGAGGTCGTGCCACACGTAGTCGGGGTCGAAAATGCCGATGACGTCGGTGCACCAACTGCGCAGCAGGTCCGGACGCGTCATCGCCACGGCCACGACGTGCCCGCCGCCCCAATCGTGGCCCACGAGATCCACAGGAGACCCGATCGCCTCCAGTTCGGAGATCAACCAGTCGCGGTAGTCCTCGACCGTCGCGCCCCACCCGTCCGGCGCCGGTGCGCCGAAACCGGGCGGCGACAGGCAGACGACGTCGTCTCGACCGAGGGCCGCGCGCAGCGGCTCCCACACGGCGCTCGTCTCGGGGTTCCCGTGCACCAGGACGACACTCATGCGCACTCCTTCTTCTCGACGGCTCTTCTCGACGAGGTCCTGTCACAGCTCGCTGCGTTGCCCGCTCTTCAACGTGTAGCCGTCGACATACGACAGAGGAGCGCACCATGGAAGCCCGCCTGAACTTTTTCGCCCACCCGGACACGGCCAAGGTACTGAACCACATCGCCGCGGCCAACAAGATCGTCGGGGAGTCGACGCTGCCCGCCGCGACACAGGAACTGGTGAGGATCCGCGCCAGCCAGATCAACGGCTGCAGCTTCTGCACCGACATGCACACGAAGGACGCCGCGGAGGCGGGGGAGACCTCGGTGCGTCTGAACCTGGTGGCGACCTGGCGGGAGGCCACGGTCTTCACCGACGCCGAGCGCGCTGCTCTGGAGCTGGCGGAGCAGGGCACGCGCATCGCCGACGCGGCAGGCGGTGTGACCGACGAGGCGTGGGGGCACGCCGCCAAGCACTACGACGACGACCAGCTCACTGCTCTCGTGCTCACCATCTCCCTCATCAACGCGTTCAACCGCGCGAACGTCATGGTCCGCCAGCCCGCAGGCGACTACCGACCCGGCCAGTTCGTGTCACGCTGAGGCGGTGGAGCTCCGGAGCTCGCCCTACGCCGCCGGTAGTAGGCCGATGCGCTGGGCGCGGAGCACGGCGCCGAGCTTCGTGTAGCTGCGCTGCAGGTGCTTGTGCACGGTGCGCTCGGTGATCATCAGTCGGCGGCCGATCGACGCGGCGGTGAGGCCTTCGGCCAGCAGCGCCAGCACAGCCAGCTCACGGGGGGTGAGCCGGATGTCCTGCGCGGCCTGCGGCCCCCGCGTTGCAGAGCGCTCTGAGACGAGGTCGGCGGCAAGCTCCAGCCACTCCGCCGTACGCGTGTCGGCCAGCATCGCCCCTCCCCGGCGCCGTCCCCATAGGAGGGTCACGGACCGGATTTGAGACGTGCCTTTACTGGTTCAGGAAGGGGTGTGGGTCGCGGCCCGCCATGAGCAGGAACTGGTCGCGCCAGGACACGTGCCCCCCCGGCACCGGTAGCGGCGTGCGGAACACACCGTACGACCGCCACCGCTCCGCCTCCGGCGCGGTGAGCTCGTACATCGGCCTGGCCAGCTCCTCCGGCAGCGGGCACGCGCGGGAGCCGATCGCCATCGCGATGTCGTGGGCGAGGAAGCAGCGGGCGATGTTGAGTTGGAGGAGGTACTCGCGCGCGGTGACGTCGCCGAAGCTGCAGCGCACGGTCGCGTCCGGATCGGTGACGGTGCGGGCCGCCCCGCACGCCGCCTCCACGATCCGGGTCAGCGCGGCGTGGGCGGCGGTGCCCAGGAGGTCGCCGTCGTACTTGTCCTGGCCGACCTCGGCCATGGTGTGCCCGGCGAGCATGTCGGGGACCCAGGCGTCGTCGCGGGCGTAGTGCGCCACGAGCTCGCGGATGGGCCTTGGCCGGTCGGCGCCGGGCATGTCGAACATCGGCGGCACGATGATGTTGCGGTGCCCGGTGCGGAGGCGACCCAGCACCTCGAGGAGCATCTCCTCGGCCATCACGAACAGCTCGGCCTCACGGATCATGGGTTGATCGAACCAGACCTTGGCCACACGCGAGGCGAGAATCTGAGACGACGTCAGCCGCGCAGCCCGTCGACGACCTTGGCGATGCGTCGCTCGCGGGTCACCGCGGCCTTCGCCTCCTCGACGCCGCGGACGGCCTCCTTGCGCGCGGTGTAGTTCAGCGCGTCGAAGCGCGGGCGTGCGCCGTCGACGGCGGCGAGGGCGGCGGCGAGGTCGTCGGGCACCGTGACCTCGCGCGGGGCGTCGTCGAGCACGACGTCGACGTCGATCTCGTCGCCCGCCGCCACCCTCGCACCCTTGCGGACCTCCGCGCTGACGGGCAGCAGGAACCGGCCACCCATCCGCGCGACCGTGCTGCGGTAGGTGAAGTCGCCGATCGTGACGCGGACGGGCGGGCGTTTGTGCGACCCGAGCCCGGCGACGACCTCCTCGGGCACCTCGATGCCGGTGGCCGTCTTCCCGCCCAGCTCGACGACGCCGCGGAACCTCATGGCGCCGATCCTGGCCGCCCACCCCCGGGAGGGGCAATTCCGCGAACCCGGGAGCTGGCCCGGCGGCAGGCGACTTCGCACCCCATCGCCCGACGCCGCCCCGTCGCCCGACTTCGCACCCCATCGGCGGACTTCGCACCTCGTCGGTCGACTTCGCACCCCGTCGGGCGACTTCGCACCCTGTCGACGGGGTGCGAGGTGCCACCACGGGGTGCGAGGTGCCACCACGGGGTGCGAGGTCACCACGGGGTGCGAAGTCCGCCGGGGTGCGAGGTGAGCCCGTGCGACGAGCCGTCAGCCCGCGCGGACCAGCCGCCGGGCCCGTTCGACGTTGGGTGGGGCGGGCAGCTCGGGCAGCAGGGCCGTGGCGGTCTGCAGGGTGCGCAGGGTCAGGGTGGTGGACAGGTCGGTGGTCGGCAGGCCGGGCAGCCCGTACAGCCGCCTGGCCCAGCGGGGCAGGGTGGCGACCGAGAGCGCGGCGATCGTCGGGATCACCAGCCGGGCACGGGGCGGTGCCGTCGGCTGCGGGGTGAGCAGGTGCCCGACCGCCACCCGTGCTTCGTCGGTGAGCTTCAGCTCCGGCCGCACCGACTCCAGGTACGCGCGCATCTCCCCGGCCGACGACGGCGCGTCCGCCAGCCCGATCACCCGCGCCGCGCGGACGCTCTCGGCGAGGTAGGCCGCCACCCCGGCGTCGTCGAGGATGCCCGCGCGCCGGGCGACGTGCGCGTAGGAGTCAACCTCGGTGGCGTGCACCCACATCAGGTGGGCGGGATGGTCGAGCCGGAACGCGTGGCCGGTGTCGGGGTCGTGGCCGCGCAGGGAAGCGTGCAGGTGCCGGACCCGAGCCGCGGCCCGCTCGACCTCGGCGATCGACCCGAACGTCCGCACGCCCACGAACGCCACTGTGCGCTGGAACCGCGACCACGCCTTGCGGGGGTCGAACAGCGCCGAGTTCTGGTACGTCCCGCGCATCACCCGCGGGTGCAGCGACTGCAGCAACAGCGCCCGGAACCCGCCTACCCACAGCACGGGCTCGAGGTGCACCCGCCATGTGACCGACTCGGGTCCGAACAGTCCGTCATCGTTCACCCACCAAGGACAACACGGAATGCCATGATCTGCCATGTGATCGACCATCTCGGCCTCCAGGCCACCGACGTCGACGCCGCTGCGGCGGCGTACCTGCGCTTGCTCGCCCCGCTCGGCGTGCACGAGGTGATGCGCTTCCCCGGGCCCGTGGTGGGCATGGCGGGCCCGGACGGCATGCCGAACTTCTGGCTCAGCCCGGCGCCCGGGCCCCTGACGCACGAGGCGCACGTGGCGTTCACCGCCCCCGACCGGGCGGCCGTCGACGCCGTGTACGCCGCCGCCCTCGACGCGGGGCTGGAGATCCTGCACGCGCCCCGGGAGTTGCCGGAGTACCACCCGGGCTACTACGGCGTGTTCGTCCGCGACCTCGACGGCAACAACGTCGAGGCCGTCTTCCACGGCGCACCGAGCGCCTGACGCCCTCAGGCCGGTCGGTCGGCGGTCAGCGGCGGCTGCTTGGTCATCGACCGGCGCGGCATGATCGCGAGCGCCAGGGACGAGAGCGCGCAGCAGATCAGGATGTAGATGCTGATCCCCGTGCTCGACCCGGTCGCGGCGAGGATGGCCGCGGCGATCAGCGGTGCGGGGCCGCCCGCGATCACCGACGCGAGCTGGTAGCCGATCCCCGCGCCGCTGTAGCGGATGTTCGTGCCGAAGCTCTCCGCGATGAGCGCAGCCTGAGGGCCGTACTGCATGTCGTGGAAGACCAACGACAGCACGATCGCCAGCAGGACCAGCGCGGGCTCCTTCGTGTTGAGCAGCCCGAAGTACGGGAACGCGAACAGCGCCACGCACGCGATCCCGATCGCGTACATCGTCCGCCGCCCGATCTTGTCCGACAGGTGCCCGAACAGCGGCACGCTGATCAACCCGACCGCGGCCGCAACCAGCGTGTCGTTGAGCAGCGAGCCCCGCGAGATCTTGAGGTACGAGGTGCCGTAGGTCAGCACGAACGTGATGAAGAGGTAGAACGGCGCCTGCTCCGACATCCGCACGAACGCCGACGCGAGGATCTCCCGCCACTGGGTGCGGAACGCTTCGATCACCGGCAGCTTCGCCACCGCCTGCGTCTTGCGCACCTCGGAGAACTCCGGGCTCTCCAGCACCTTCAGCCGCACGTACAGCCCGACCGCCACCAACACGAGGCTCAGCAGGAACGGGATGCGCCAGCCCCACGTGTCGAAGGCAGGGCCGGTCGCGGCGCTGAACACCTGCACCATGCCCGTCGAGAGCAGCAGCCCCAACGGCACACCCAGCTGGGGCCAGCTCGCCGTGAAGCCCCGCCGGTCGCTCGGCCCCCACTCCATCGCGATGAGCACCGATCCGCCCCACTCGCCGCCGACCGCGGCGCCCTGGATCAGCCGGAGCGCCGTAAGCAACAGCGGCGCCGCGATCCCGATCGCCACGTAGGTGGGCAGCACACCGATCAACGCGGTGCTGATCCCCATGATCAGCAGGGTGGAGACGAGCGTGGCCTTGCGGCCGATCCGGTCGCCGTAGTGGCCGAAGATCGCCGCACCGATCGGCCGAGCCGCGAATCCGACGAACTGCGTGCCGAATGCCAGCAGTATGCCCGACGACGGGTCGGCCGACGGGAAGAACAGCTTCGGGAAGATCAGTGCCGCGGACGTGCCGTAGAGGAAGAAGTCGTACCACTCGATAGTCGTGCCGACCGTGCTCGCCACGATCGCCCGACGGCGTTGCGCCCGCATGACCTCCGGCGGCGGTGTTGAGGTGGCGGTCATGGTCTCAGCCCCCGTTCTCTTCGTCGCCGCAGCGTGATCGGGGTCATCCGACCTGTCAAACGGAGCTACGGTGAACGGGTGCAAGCCAAGATCGAAGAGGTCGTGCGGCCGGGCGCCACGCTGCACGTCGAGTCCCGCGGGAGCGGCCCGCTGTTGCTGCTCGTCGTCGGCGGCAGCGGCGACTGCACCCTGTTCGACGGCCTGGCCGCGGCGTTGGCCGACCGGTTCACGGTGCTCACCTGGGACCGTCGCGGCTTCGCGCGGAGCCCGCTCGACGGGCCGGTCGGCGACAAGCTCGCCGCCGACGTCGAGGACGCCGCCGCGCTGATCGAGCGGTCAGGCGGGTCCGCGTCCGTGCTGGCCTCCAGCTCCGGTGCGATCATGGCCCTGCATCTGCTCGCCCGGCGTCCCGACCTGGTGACGACGCTCGTAGCGCACGAGCCGCCGCTCTTCCCGCTCCTGCCCGACGGCGACGCGATACTGACCCAGCTCGACGGCGTCCACCAGCGCTTCCGCGACGAGGGGCTGGTTCCGGCCATGACCGAGTTCAGCGCGGCGATGGGCATCACGCGCACGCCGCCGCCCGCCGAGCCGCCCCCGCACTACGCCGAGATGATGGCCCGCGCCGTCACCAACCTCACGTTCTGGTTCGAGAACGAGTTCGAGCCCTACCCGCGCGCCGTCCCCGACCTCGACGCCCTCGCCGCGGCGGGCGAACGCCTGGTGTTCGGCTGCGGCCGCGAGTCTCGCGGCAATCCCCCTGCTCGACCCGCCGGGGTGCTCGCGGAGGAGTTGGGACGTCCGATCGTCGAGTTCCCCGGCGGCCATGTCGGCTACGCCCAGGCCCCGGCGGAGTTCGCCGAGGTGCTCGCCTGCGTGCTCACCGCGGGTCGCTGAGGAACGCCGTCGCTGCGGCGGCGAGGAAGCCCGGGTCGGCCACCCCGCACAGCTCCCGCGCGGAGTGCATCGACAGCACCGGGATGCCGACGTCCACCGTGCGGATGCCCAGCCGGGTCGCCGTGATCGGCCCGACCGTCGACCCGCACGGCACGGTGTTCTTCGACACGAACACCTGCGTCGGGACGTCGGCGGCCCGGCATGCGCGGTACCAGGCGGCCGCGCCGGGCGCGTCGGTGGCGTAGCGCTGGATCGCGTTGACCTTCAGTGCGGGCCCCTGGTTGGGCAGCGTTCGGTGCTCGGGATCGTGCCGGTCCAGGTAGTTGGGGTGGGCGGCGTGCGTGACGTCCACCGACAGGCAGCGCGACGCCGCGAACACGGGGCCGCGGGCGTCGAACCCGCCCGCGAGCCGGGTGAGGAGGTTTTCCAGGAGCGGGCCCGCGGCGCCGGTGGCCGTGGCGCTGCCGATCTCCTCGTGGTCGAAGCCGACGACGACCGGCGTGATGTCCTCCTCGACGGAAAGCAGCGCCGCGAGCCCCGCGTGCACGGACGCCAGGTTGTCCAGCCGGGGCGCCGCGAGCAGCTCCTCTTCCTCGCCGAGCCGGGCGGGCGGCGTGAGGTCGTGGACGACGAGGTCGTGGGCGGCGATCTCGTCGGCGTCGAGATCCGCCTCCGCCGCGAGGAACTCGATCAGTTCGCCTTCCGCGGGCGCGCCGAGGCCCCAGATGGGCAGGAGGTGCTGCTGGGGGTCGAGCGTGAGGCCCTGGTTGACGGAGCGGTCGAGGTGGATCGCGAGCTGGGGCACGCGCAGGAGCGGGCGGGCGATGTCGACCAGCACGCTCGTCCCGTCGTAGAGCGCCAGACGCCCGGCGAGGCCGAGGTCACGGTCGAGCCAGGAGTTCCAGAGCGCGCCGCCGTAGACCTCGACGCCGATCTGCCGCCAGCCGCCGCGGCCGGTGTCGGGGTGGGGCTTGACCTTCAGCGTCGGCGAGTCGGTGTGCGCGAGGTACACGCGCAACGGGCGGGGCACGGCGCCTTGGACCCACGCGGCGAACGTGCCGTCGCGCACGAGGTAGTGCCCGCCGGGCCCGTCGTGCCAGTGGCCGGTCTCGGGTTGCTCGACGAACCCCGCCGAATCGAGGCGGCGCACCGCCTCGGCGACCGCGTGGTACGGCGTGGGCGCGGCGGTGATGAAGGCGGCGAGATCGTGCGCGGCATCGGTCATCGGGTGCATCCTCCCTGACGTGTACGACGTCGTCGTGGTGGGTGCGGGATCGGCGGGGTGCGTGCTCGCCGGGCGGCTGGCCGCGCGCACGGACCGCTCGGTGCTGTTGCTGGAGGCGGGCACGGGGGAGCCGGGCCCGGCCGACGTCGGCTCGCTCGCCGCCACCGCGCCCGGCCATCCCCGCAACTGGGCGCACCCGGTGGAACTGGCGCCAGGGCTGCCCGCGGTGGTGCCGCGCGGGCGGGGGATCGGCGGGTCGGGCGCGATCAACGGTGCGGCGTGGACGTACGTCACGCCAGCCGACGCCGCGGGCTGGGGCCTGCCGGGGTGGAGCTACGCGGCGCTGCGGTACTTCTACGCCATCGCGGAGCGGGAGGCGCTGTACGCGACGGAGGGACCGGTGCCGGTGCAGGTGCCGTCCGGCGTGCTCCTGCACCCGAGCGCCGCGCGGTTCCTCGCCGCCGCGGAGACGCTGGGCTTCCGGGCGGAGCCCGACAAGAACGCGGGCGGCCCGCCCGGCGCGGGCCCGGTGCCGAGCAACAGCCGCGACGGCCTGCGCATCGACCCCGCCCGCGCCTACCTGCCCCGCCCCCTCCCGCCTGGCGCCCAACATCTGACGGTGAGTCCGCCGTTTCACCACGGTGAGCCTCCGGTTTCGACACGGCGAGTTCGCGTTTTCGGCACGGCAGACGGGGAACGCGGTGGCGCGGCGGGTGGCGGTGCGGCGAGTGGTGGTGCTGCGGGTGGCGGCGCGGCAGGCGGCGCGGGCGACGGTGATGCGGCTGAAGGCGGCAGCGCTGACGGCGGCGATGTGGCGGCGGGCGGTGGCGTGGCGGGCGGTGGCGTGGCGGGCGGTGGCGTGGCGGGCGGTGGCGTGGCGGGCGGTGGCGTGGCGGGCGGTGGCGTGGCGGGCGGTGGCGTGGCGGGCGGTGGCGTGGCGGGCGGTGGCGTGGCGGGCGGTGGCGTGGCGGGTGGTGGCGTGGCGGGCGGTGGGGCGGTTGGTGGCGCGGCGAGCGGTGAGGGGCGCGGGCCCGCGGCAGGCGACGGCGGGCAGCCGTGGTTCGGCCCGCAGCGGATCGCCGAGCCCCGCGCGCCTGCTGTGCGCGCCGACGCCACCGTCGAGCGGGTGCTCCTCGAGCGGGGCCGCGCGGTCGGGGTCGAGCTCGTGGGTGGGGAGCGCGTCGCGGCGGGGGAGGTGGTGTTGTGCGCAGGCGCCGTCGGCACGCCGCGGATCCTCCTGCGCTCCGGTCTGGGACCAGCCGACGCACTTCGCGCCGCGGGCATCGACGTCCACCTCGACCTCCCCGACGTCGGCCGCGGCTGGTCCGACCATCCGGCCGTCCTCCTGCCGTTCCGCACCGACGACCCGCCGACGCACCCGCACGCCCCCACCGCGCAAGTCGCGTTGAACTGGGACGCGGGCGCCGACCCGGCAGGCGACGTCGAGGTGCTGCTGTTCACCCGCCCGTTCGTCAAGGACGGCGACCTGCACCTCATGTGCGCGCTCCAGCAGCCCGACAGCCGCGGCGAGCTCGACCTCGACCGCATCTCGTACGGTTACCTGCGCACCGAGTACGACCGTCGCCGCCTGCGGCACGCCCTGCGCACGGCCGCCGACCTCCTGCGGGCCGGCGTGGGCGCGCGCACCGACCCCGGCGGCGACGTCCTCGGCAACGACCGGGCCCTCGACGCCTGGATCGCCGCCCACCTGACCACCGCCGTCCACCTATGTGGCAGCGCGGCCTTGGGCCGGGTGGTCGACGTCGACCTGCGCGTGTTCGGCGTCGACGGCCTGCGCGTCGCCGACACGTCGGTGCTTCCCGAGGTGCCTCGGCGCGGCCCGGCCGCCACGGCCGTCGCGATCGGCGAGAAGGCGGCCGCCACCCTCGCCATTTGACCCGGTACCCCTCCAACCTGACCAAGATCGCCGGGATCGGTGCGCGAGGTGCGCAGACGCACCCCGGGCACCGATCTCGGCGATCATGGGCGGCTTGCGCAGGCCGCGCCCCCGGACATCACCCCACCGCTGGTTCGCCGGGGCCTTCAGGGCTGACGGGCCGCGGGCTCGCCGGGATCTCGGGGGCGGGCTCGGTCTCCACCGCCGGACCGGGCTCGGCCGTCATCCGCCCCGTGCTCGCCTCAAGGAACCGCAGCAGCTCCACCGGGAACGGCAACACCAGGGTCGAGTTCTTCTCCGACGCCACCTGCACCACGGTCTCCAGCAGCCGCAGCTGCAACGCGGCAGGCGCGCGCGACATCGCCGCGGCCGCCTCCGCCAGCTTCGCCGACGCCTGCAGCTCGCCGTCCGCGCTGATCACCCGGGCGCGCCGCTCCCGCTCCGCCTCGGCCTGCCGCGACATCGACCGCTTCATCGTCTCCGGCAGCGCCACGTCCTTGATCTCGACGCGGTCGATGGCCACGCCCCAGCCAAGCGCCGGGCTGTCGATCATCAGCTCCAGGCCCTGGTTGAGCCGCTCACGGTTGGAGAGCAGGTCGTCGAGGTCGCTCTTGCCGATGATCGAGCGCAGCGACGTCTGCGCCACCTGCCCGACCGCCGCGCGGTAGTCCTGCACGTCGACGACCACGCGCACGGGATCGACCACCTTGAAGTAGACGACCGCGTCCACCTTCACCGTGACGTTGTCGCGGGTGATCCCGTCCTGCGCGGGCACCGGCATGGTGACGATCTGCATGTTGACCCGCCGGAACGAGTCGGCCCCTGGATGGATCCGGGTCAGGCCCGGCTGGCGCACCTCGGACTGGACCCGCCCGAACCGGAACACGACGCCCCGCTCGTACTGGCGCACCACCCGCAGCCCGGCCACGCCCCACAGCCCCACGGCGGCCGCGAGCGCTCCGAGCAGCTCGATGAGCACACCGCGAACGGTACGCCGGGCTCAGCCGCAGTGCTCAGGGGATGCGGGCACGTCCAGCGTGGGGTTGCGGTCGAAGAAGCCCACCGGCTTGAGCGTGAACCCCGTGTGGTCCACCGGCATCACCGGCCAGTCCTCGGGGCGCGGGAAGTGGGTCGTCCCGAACGTGTGCCAGACGACGATGTCCTCGCCGTCGATCGGCCGGTCCGCCGCCACCCACGCGGGCAGTCCCGCGCCGCCGGGGTGCTGGTTGACGAAGTCGCCCGCAGGGTAGCGCTCGGCCGGGTCGTAGGCGGTGACCCACAGGTGGTGGGCCGCGAACGTCGCCCGCGCGTGGATCGACGACGCCGGGTCGGCCAGCAGCGCTGCCTTGTTCTCGGGCAGCAGCGCGTAGCCGACGGGGCGCCCGACCGCGTTGGACACCTCTGGGTTGATCACGTGCCAGGTGCGTGCGACCGAGCCGTCGGCCTGCCGCCGCGCCTCCGACTCCCGCGTCAGGCGCGTGCGGGCCTGGGTGAACGCGTTGCCGTACGGGTTGTCCGGCCCCATCGGCACCCGCTGCGCCTCGACCTCCTCGACGGCGTTGCGCACCCCGTCGACGGTCATGTCCAGCCGCGCCGAGAACAGGTGCTGGTGGTACGGCGCGGTGAGATCCGGCGCCACCGGCGACGCGTACTCGGTGCTCCCGGCCGCCGTGAACAGGATGCCGGTCGCCTTCACCTCGAGCTGGATCGTGCCGTCGAGGTAGAGGTACCAGTAGAAGCCGTAGTCGTAGTTGCCGACCGGCGTGAAGTAGGAGAACACCATCCGCCGCTGCCGCCGGGTCTCCACGCTGCCGGTGAACAGGTCCGAGTGCTTCCAGAGGACGCTGAAGTCCTCCTCGTGCACGCAGATGGCGTTCTGGATGGTCTTGGGCGCGCCGAGGTCGTCGGCGATGACGGCGTCGAGGTAGACGATGTCGCCGAGGCAGTCGCAGCCCAGCCGCAGGGAGTCCGCGCCCCGGGCGAGCATGTACTCGCCGTTGTCGAAGTAGTTCTGCCAGAACCGCACCGGCGATGGGTCGGCGTACGGCACCACCATCTCGGCCACCGACGCCCGGTACACGACCGGCCGCCCGTCGAACGCGACCTGGTGCAGGGTGATGCCCTCGCGCTCGTTGAACCCGATCCGCAGGTCCCACTTGCCCCACCGCACCCGGTTGCCCTCGATCGTGAACGACCGGCCGTCCGGCTGGGTGATCGAGATCGGGCGCAGGGTGTCCAGGGGCGGCCCTTGCACCTCGGGGTCGTCGAAGTTGCCCGACGTCGACGGCAGCGGCAGCGCCTCGGCGTCGATGATCCGATCCACCGACCGCGTGGTGATGTCGACGTAGGCGACGAGCCCGTCGATCGGGTGCGCCCAGCAGTGATCCTTCTCGTGCTCCTGCACGAACCCGAACGAGCGCAGGATCCGGCGTCCGCGCTCCTCGGGGTAGTCGTACACGCCCGCCGACAGCGGCGCCGCCCGCACCGACGCGGGATCGATCCCGCGCTTCTCCAGCGCGGCCAGCCAGCCGGGGTCGGCGTTGAGGATGTCCTCGACGACCATGAACTCCGAGTCGATGATCGGCGGCTGGCCGTCGGTGGCCGGGTCGAGCTCGCGGGAGGAGACGACCTTGCCGTGCGTCGCGGAGACGACCGTGTCCCACGAACGCCCGGTGGCGAGGTCGAGCAGCGCCACCCGGAAGCGCCGGTCGACGGCGTCACCCTCGGTGAACGCGAGGACCTCGGCCTTCGGCGGCTCCTCGGGGAGGAGGAAGGCGAACCGCACGGTCTCGCCGAGCAACCCGGCCTCGGCCAGCGTGGCGCGGACGCGCTCCACCTCCTCGGCCGTGGTCATCGCGAGCGGGTGCTCGATCCGGACGTCGGCGAGCGTCATAACTGTGAGCCTCCAGGAGGGTGGAGTTGGACTGGGCCGAACGTCATTGAACGCCGCCGGACGGGCCAGAGTCCATTTGGGGCGACGCACAGAGCGTGGTTGCGCCCGCCATTCGGGTGAACGGCATCCGTCCCGCCCGGTGGGGAGCGCCGGGCGGGACGGGTCGTGCCGAAGGAGCGTCTACTTGTAGATCCGGACGTAGTCGACGTCCATCTCGGTCGGCTTGGGGGAGCCGCCATCGGGGAAGTAGTCGAGCTGGACGGCCACATGCATCTGGCCGGGTGGGAGCGTGCTCGAGTCGGTGCTCTGGAACCACTGCTGGCCGTCGAGGTAGCCGGTGATCCGCCCGTCCACCCACTCGACGGCGTAGTTGTGCCACTGGGTGAGGTCGAGCGGCTTCTCGGCGCTCTTCTGCTTGTTCGACGAGCTGTAGTGCAGGAAGAAGTCGACGTTCGACGACGCGCTGGTGGTCTCGGCGAAGTCCACCTCACCGCCCTGCGGCCACTTGCCCTGCGGCCACAGCAGGAGCACAGGGTGGTACTGGTCGTCGCCCTTGGGGAAGCGGGCGCGGACCTCCCACTTGCCGAACCGCTGGTCGTCGGACCACGCCATGCCGCCCGTGGTGCCCTTGTTGTCGCCGCGGATCGTCACGACCCCGTTCTGGACGATGATCGCATCGGGCGAGCGCCGCCCTTTGCCGCCGTTGCCTGCCCCGTCGTAGGGCCCCCACTTCGGGCCGAGGCCGGTGCCGTTGAACTCGTCGGCGGTCGCGAGCGTCCACCCGCGGAGGACGGCGGCCTGCGTGCCGTCGCCCGCCGTTGGCCGTGCCGCGCTCCCCGGCGCGGGAGGCCGGGGAGCGACGGGCTTCGGCGGCGCCGTGGGCGCGGGCGGTGCCGCGGCCACGGGGCTCGTGCTGGGGAGCGGAGCCTGGGTGGGTGTCGGTGCCGCGGGGGCGACCGTGGAGACGGGGGCGGACTGGTCGGCCAACGCGGGCGGGCCGGGGGAGCGGGCGATGGTGATGACGAGCGTGGCGACGAGCATCACAACGGCGCCGACCGCGAACGGCGCCAGACGGCGGATCCCCGTGCCCCTCCGGGCGCCTGCACCCCGCCTGACCACGGCGTTCGCGGAATCCCGGGAATGCCTGCGTTGCCCGAGCGCCCCCACAGGGGGGACGTCGTGTTCCGCGGACAGACGGGCGATCAGCGCCACGGTCGACTCGGATGTCGACTCCGGCAGATCTTCCGCGGCGGCATGGGTCCGTCGCATGGGGCGAGACCCTAAGCAAAATCACAGGGGGCGATCGGGCAACCTGAGAGGTGTGGTTGCGCGTGCGCGCCCACAGGTCGTTCCGGCGCGCCGGATCGCACCCGATCTGAGGGCTCGTACGCCTTTCGGAGCAACGAGCTTCTCAGCGCACGGTGAGTAAGCGTCCCCGTACGGGTGATGTCGTCCCGTTAGAGGATTGTTATCGCGACCCGGACGGAGCACACTGTCCGGCGATGCTCCCCGTCGCTCCCCCGGGGGGTGCGTCCGCGTACACACCGACACTGTCGTCGGTGCCGCGTACGTCCGCGCTCCCCAACGATCATGTCCTACTGGCCCTGCCCCCCACGGCCACGTCGGCGTCTGTGCTGCGCAGCCTGCGCGCCGAGGGGGTGAGCGTGAGCGCGGTCGCCGACGGCATCGGCGTGCTCGACGCCGTGCGCGCCCGCGACCCCGCCCTCGTCGTGCTCGACGTCGAGCTGCCAGGGCCCGACCAGTCGGCCGTGCTGGCGTCGATCCAGTCGGAGGCGCCGCACGTGGCCGTCATCGCCGTCACACCGCGTGAGCGCCGCGCCGGGCTGCTGGCGCTCCTGCGCGGCGACCGCGACGACTACCTCCTGCGCCCGTTCGCCGTCGACGAGCTCGCCGCCCGCATCCGGCTGCGGCTGCGGCTGGGCCCCGCCGTCGAGTCGACCGTGCTGCGACAGGGCGAGCTGGCCGTGGACACCGAGTTCGGTGAAGTGAGCGTTGAGGGCGCCCCGGTGTCGCTCTCGCCAACCGAGTACTCGCTGTTGCTGGCGCTGATCGGCACACCCGGCGAGGTCGTGGCGCCCGGCCGGCTCGCGCGCGAGGTGTGGTCGGAGCCCGCGTCGCCCAACCTCGTGCAGGTCTACATCTCCTACCTCCGCCGCAAGATCGGCCCGGAGCGCATCCGTACGGTCCGTGGCGAGGGCTATGTGTTGGAGGCCTGAACGGCCGGGTGACATCCGATAACGCTTCGGGGTGCAGTCGGGCGTCGACGGTTCGTGTCCACCGCAGACCGTGCTACGCAATGACCATGACTATCGGCAGCATCCTCGGCGCGATCATCATCGGCGCCATCCTCGGCGTGGTCGGCAAACTCGTGGCGCCCGGCAGACAGGCCATCCCGTTCTGGCTGACCATCGTCGTCGGGATCGTCGCGGCCTTCATCGGCACGTTCATCGCCCGGCTCTTCGGCGTGGCCAACACCCCAGGCATCGACTGGATCGAGCTGATCCTGCAGGTCGTCGTCGCGGCGATCGGCGTCAGCGCGGTGGCGGCGGCCTACGCCAGGCGCGGCGTCAAGTAGCGGAGGTGGTTGATCAGGGCGGTCGACGCGGGTTGACCGCCCTGATCAGCTTGCGCTCTCCCCGCGGCCATCGGCGGCGCCATGGTCGGCGACCGCGTCGTGGGCTGGGTGCTCGCCCGCGGCGTCAGGTAGCGGCGAACTCCCGCGTGGCCGCCAGGAACTGGTCGTTCTCCTCGGGCGTGGACACCGTCACCCGGCATCCGTCCGGGGCGAACGGCCGCACCACCACCTTGTGCTCCATGCAATGCGCGGCGAACGCCTGCGTGCGCTCGCCCAGCGCCACCCACACGAAGTTGGACTGGGTCGGCGGCACGGTGTAGCCCGCGGCAACCAGCCCGTCCCGCACCCGCACCCGCTCGTCGACGGTGTCCGCGCACGCCGCGAGCAGCGCCTCGGCGTCGTCCAGCGCAGCGATGGCCGCGGCCTGCGCGAGCGTGTTGACGCTGAACGGCGAGCACACCTTGCGCAGCGCGGTGATCACCTCCGGCGTGCCCACCGCGTAACCCACCCGGAGCGCCGCCAGCCGGTAGGCCTTCGAGAACGTGCGGAGGACGACCAGGTTGGGGTGCGCGTCGAGCAACGGCAGCCCGTCGACGGCGTCCGGGTCGGTGACGTACTCGTAGTAGGCCTCGTCAAGCGCCACGAGGACGTCCGGGGGCACCGCCGCGAGCAGCCGCTCCAGCTCGGCGCGCGTGACCACAGTGCCCGTCGGGTTGTTGGGGCTGCACACGAAGATCAGCCGGGTGCGGGGGGTGACGGCGGCGGCCATCGCGTCGACGTCGTGGCGGAAATCGGGGTCCAACGGCACGGTGACCCGCCGCGCGCCCCCGATCTGGGTGACGATCGGGTACGCCTCGAACGACCGCCACGCGTACACGACCTCGTCCGCGGGCTCCAGGCAGGTGATCGAGACGAGCTGCTGGCACAGGCTCACCGATCCGCAGCCGACGGCGATCCGGTCCGTCGCCACCCCGAGCGTGGCGGAGAGCCGCGCGGTGAGCCCCACGACCGCCAGATCCGGGTAGCGGTTGCCCGCCGCCGCGGCCTCTGCGATCGCGGCGAGCACCCGGGGCGTCGGCGGCAGCGGCACCTCGTTGCTCGCCAGCTTGATCAGTCCGGGGATCGCCTTGCCGGGGACGTACGCAGGAAGGGTGGCGAGGTCGGGCCGGATGAGCGTCATGCCGGTCACGGTAGCGGCGCCCAGCGGTGGCGGGGGTGGCGATCCATGCCAGGCTGAACCTATGAGCGACATCCGTACCGAGACCGTGCCTTTGGTGGACGGCAGCGCGCTGCGCCTCACGGTCGCCGAGCCGGACGCGTCCGTCCGCGGCGGGATCGTCGTGCTGCACGATGCGCGGGGGATCACCGACGCCGTGCGGGGACTCGTGGAGGGGTTCTCCGGCGACGGGTGGATCGCGGTCGCCCCACATCTCTATCACCGCGACGCCGCCGACGAGGTGGCCGCGGATCAGGCCCAGGAGCAGGTGGACCGGCTCGACCGCGATCAGGTGATCGCCGACACCGACACCGCGTTCGGCTGGCTCGCCGAGCGGGAGGTCAAGGCCGACCGGATGGGGGTCGTCGGCTTCGACCTCGGCGGCGCGGTCGCGCTCGTCGTGGCGGCCACCCGCACGCTCGGGGCGGCGGTCACGGTCGGCAGCGAGGTGCCGTCGGCGAACCTCGTCGCGATGATCTCCGCCGAGGAAGGTCTGACGTGCCCCTGGCTGGGCATCTACGGCACGGACGACCCGGAGATCGACCGGCTGCGGCAGGCGGCGTCGTCGTCGGAGGTGGCGACGGATGTCGTCGTCTTCCCCGGCGAGGGCGGCCACCGCTTTGACGACGACCCCGCCGCCGCCGCCGAGGCCTGGCAGCGCACCCTCAACTGGTTCGACGCCCACCTGCGCTAACCCGCTCGTGCGCGCGCCAGGTCGCGGCGCAGGGCGTCGTGGACGATGCCCATCATCCGCGTGTCGGCAGGTCCGTCCATATCCTTCTTCATGGGTTCCCCCTCAGATTTTCGATCAAGCTCGCGACCCACTCGGCGTACTGCTCGGCACTCCAACCCGACCGGTTGACCAGCGCGTCGAAGACCTCGGGGCAGGTCTGCGCCCAGAACAGGTCGCGCTCCCGCTCGTCGATCGGACGGCGCAGCACCAGCGCCATGCCCTGCCCGGTGCTCGCCCGCCGGTTCTCCTCCTGCGCGGCCAGCAGCGCGGCCAGCGCGGGCTCACCGCCCGCGCCCTCGCGCAGCGCGCGCTGGAGGCCGATCGTGCGCACGTGGATGTCGGTGATCAACGCGACGGCCGCGGCCGTGCGCTCGGCGAGGCTGCCCGCACCCAGGGCGAGGAACATCGGTCGCTCGGCGAGCGGCACCGGCTCGTCGTCGCCTGCCACGGCGCCGTCGAGGGCCGCCGTGAGCAGGGCGACCTTGCCGCCCAAGGTCGCGTAGACCGTCTCGACGGAGACACCCGCCGCCGTCGCGATGTCGCGCACGCCCGTGGCGGCCCAGCCGCGCTCGGCGAACAGCGCGCGGCAGGCGGCCAGCACGGCCGTGCGCGTCTGCTGCGCCTGCAGCGCCCGCCGGGGCGACCGGTACATCCGGGTCACGGGAAAAGGCTAGAGCGGACGTGTAGTGAATACAGGCGCGTTCTCATGCGATGCTGAAGGGCGTGATCCCCGACGTCCTGTGGAGACCCGCACCCGACCACCGCGGACCTCTCGCCCGCTTCACCGACTGGCTCCGGGAGCACAAGGGCATCGCGGTCGACGACTACGCCGCGCTGCACGAGTGGTCGGTCACCGACCTCGACGGCTTCTGGTCGGCCCTCGTCGAGTACCTCGACGTCCGCTTCCACACGCCGCCCACCGCCGTCCTCGGTTCCCGGGAGATGCCCGGGGCGCGGTGGTTCCCCGGCGCCACGCTGAACTACGCCGAGCAGGCGCTCACCCCCGGCGGCGACGCCGACACCGCGCTGATCTACGCCCGCGAAGACGGCGTCGAGCGCACGGTCACCCGCGGTGAGCTGCGCGAGCTCGTCGGCAGGGCGCGGGCAGGCCTCGTCACGCTCGGAGTGGGCAAGGGCGACCGCGTCGTCGCGTTGGCGCCCAACAGCGTCGAGACGCTCGTGACGTTCCTGGCCGCGGCGAGCCTCGGCGCGATCTGGTCGTCGTGCTCGCCGGACTTCGGGGCCCGCGCCGTGCACGACCGGTTCGCCCAGATCGAGCCCGCCGTGCTGCTCGCCGTCGACGGCTATGTCTACAGCGGCAAGCGCTTCGACATCCGCCCGACGATCGCGGCGCTCCGCGAGCAGATGCCGACGCTGCGCGCGACCGTCGTCGTCGGCGAGCCGATCGAGGACACCGTGAGCTGGGAGTCGTTCACGGAGAAGCGGGGCGAGCTCGCCTACGAGCCGGTCCCGTTCGACCATCCGCTTTGGGTGCTCTACTCCTCGGGCACCACCGGGCTGCCGAAGGGGATCGTGCACGGGCACGGCGGGATCGTCGTCGAGCACAAGAAGTCGTTGGCGCTGCAGCTGGAGCTCACGCCCGCCGACCGCTTCTTCTGGTTCACCACCACCGGCTGGATGATGTGGAACTTCCTCATCGGCGGCCTGCTCGTCGGCGCGCCCATCGTGCTGTTCGACGGCAACCCCGGCCATCCCGATCTCGGGGCGCTGTGGCGGCTGGCCGAGAAGCACCGCATCACGGTGTTCGGCACGTCGGCGCCGTTCCTGCAGGCGTGCCTCAAGGCGGGTTTGCGGCCGGGCGACGAGAACGACCTGTCCGCCGTCCGGTCGATCGGTTCCACCGGCGCCCCGCTGTCGGAGGACGGCTTCCGGTGGATCGGCGACGCCGTCGGGGCGAATATCCAGATCGGCTCGATGTCCGGGGGTACCGACGTGTGCACGGCGTTTGTCGGGTCGGCGCCGAACGTGCCCGTGTGGCTGGGGGAGATCTCGTGTGCGTCGCTCGGCGTGCGCGTCGTGGCGTACGACGAGGCGGGCAAGGAGGTCGTCGACGAGGTCGGCGAGCTGGTGATCACCAATCCGATGCCGTCGATGCCGGTGATGTTCTGGAACGACCCCGACGGCTCCCGCCTGCGCGCGGCCTACTTCGAGGACTTCCCCGGCGTGTGGCGGCACGGCGACTGGGTGCGCGTCACCCCCCGCGGCTCGTTCGTCATCTTCGGGCGCAGCGACTCCACCCTCAACCGCGGCGGCGTGCGGATGGGCACGGCCGACTTCTACGCCGTGGTCGAGGGCTTCGCCGAAGTCGCCGACTCGCTGGTGATCGATACCAGCGAGCTGGGCGGCCGCGACGACGGCGCGCTGCTCTGCTTCCTGGTGCTGACGCCCGGGGCGTCGTTGGAAGACGTCGAGCCCGGGCTGCGGAAGGCGCTGCGCACGGAGCTGTCGCCGCGCCACGTGCCGGACCGGTTCGTGCTCGTCGACGCGATACCGCGCACGCTGAACGGCAAGAAGTGCGAGGTGCCCGTCAAGAAGATCCTGGCGGGCGTGGCGCCGGACAAGGCCGTGAGCCACGGCGCGCTGGCCAACCCCGACGCGCTGGCCCCCTTCCTCGCCTTGGCCGCCGAGTCCGACTGACCCGGCGCCGTGCGCCGGGGGGTGGCACCACGAGCTGGACGGGGCTGTGTAGGCTTGGTCCGCTGGAGGCTCCGAGCCCCCGGGGAGGCTTCGCCTAGTCTGGTCTATGGCGCCGCACTGCTAATGCGGTTTGGGGTAACCCCCCATCCCGGGTTCAAATCCCGGAGCCTCCGCGCCGCGCGGCCCAGACGGGTCGAGCCACAACTGAAGATTGTTGCGCCCGTAGCTCAACGGATAGAGCATCTGACTACGGATCAGAAGGTTGGGGGTTCGAATCCCTTCGGGCGCGCCAGGTCAGAGCCTTGATCACTGATCATGAAGTGGCTTTGACAGCCGCATATGACAGCAACCGCCTCGCATCACGCCAGCTTGTCATCGAGCAAGGCTAGGGCTTCCCGCTGCACGTCGAGGTGGACGTGGCCGTAGACGTTCATGGTCATCTCCATGGCCGTGTGCCCGACGATCTCCATGACAGTTCGCGGATGAACACCAAGTGCCAGCAACAAGCTCACACAGGTGTGGCGCAGGGTGTGCAGCGGCACCGCGCGGATGCCCTGTTGAGCGCAGATCTCCTGCCAGCGGCGGGTGAGATTGCGCGGCTCCGTGGGGGTGCCATTGCGCGTGGCGAAGACATAGCCGTCAGGTCGCCAGGGCTGCCCGGGCTCTCCGAATCGCTCTTGCAGAGCTTGATGGTGATCCGCGAGGGCGTAGCTCGCCCGTGAAGGAAGCGGCACGGTTCGGTTGGATCGACGAGTCTTGGTCGGCAGCTCCCGAAGCTTGCCATCGACCCGCTGAACGGTCTGCGTGACGCGAAGCGTGCCCGCGTCCAAGTCGACGTGCTCCCAGCGCAGGCCGCAGGCTTCGCTGCGACGCAAACCAAGCATCAGCAACAGCACCCACAGCGCATGAAGGCGGTCCTCGCGGGTGCCGTCCAGGAGTTGGCGGGCTTCCTCCACGGTCAGCGGTTCCTTGATCGCTGCCTTGGGTCGCTCCACTCGGACGAGGCGCGCTACGTTGCGGCTGACCAGTTCCTCTCGGTATGCGTGTTCGAGAGCGGCGCGCAGCGTCGCATGCACGTACTGAACGGTTCGGGCACCAACGCCGTCCTTGCGCATGGCGTCGATCATCAGGCGGACGTCGCGGGCACCGAGCCGGGCCAGCTTCTTCTTGCCGATGCGCGGTGCGAGGTGCAGACGGACGTTGCCTTCGTAGGCGGTCCAGGTGCTCGGCCGTACGTGCGATTTGACGTGGACGAGCCACTCCCGGAGGTAGTCGGCGACGGTGAGATCCGCTGGCGCGGCCGGGAGGTTCCTGGCGGCTCGGTCGAGCAACTCCCGCAGCTTCGCGCTCGCCTCGGCGCGTGTCTTGGCGTACACGGAGCGGCGCTGCACCGTCCCTCCGACGACCGGGACGTAGGCTGCAGCCACCCACCGGCCGTCTTTGCGCTGATAGACGCTGCCTTCGCCGTTGATGTTCCGGCTCATGCAGCATCGCCGCTTTCGTCGAGCATGCGTTTGGCGAACTCACGGACGGCCTCGACGGGGATGCGTCGAAGTTTGCCGATCTTGCCGGAGGCGAGCTGGCCGGTGCGGATGAGGTCATAAACGGTGCAGCGTCCGACCTTGAGCGCCTCGGCGGCCTCCTCTGGGGTTAGTAGTACGGGTTCCACCGGTGGCTTTTCCTTCCTCGGGTTCTCGGCGGTGGGGCGGGTCATGCCGTGGTGTGTTCTTCGCGGGCCAGGGCGCGGTAGGCGCGGGCGCGTGCTGCTGCGGCGGCGGCGAGGTGGGCGTCGGCGGTAGTGTTCCAACCGATCCCGGCCAGGTGCAGGTCGGCGACGATGAGCGTGGTCTCGACGTCGTCGGCCTGGTCGTCGATGTCGGGGTGGTGGCGGTTCCACCAGTCGTTGCGGTTGGTGCGTCGCCATTCCCGGCGGGCGGCGCGCAGGGCCTTGTGGGTGGTGGAGTAGCGGCGAGACTTGGTGGCGAAGTGGCCGCCGAAGCCGAGCATGTGGGTCCAGCGGCGCAAGCGTCCGTAGGTGTCGTGCCAGCGCTCGCGCTGCTCCTCGGATGTCCAGTCCGACGGGCGGCCGCCGAGTTGCCAGGCGTAGGCGATCAACCGGCCGAGGTGCGTTCCGGGGTCGGCGTAGTGCTCGGCGGTATCGGCGTTCATCCGGCCGGTGACCGGTAGACCGGTGGGTTCGGTGGCCTTGGTGGCGTACTTGGCCAGGTAGGCGGCCACCGCATCGGTGGACACGTCCGGGGCGTCGTGGGTGGCGAGGGTGACGGGGCGGACGTCGAGCTGCGGGCCCCACTCGATCGGCCAGGTGTGCCCGGTGTCGGCGTAGCTCGGGGTCAGGAACCGGGTGGCGGTGACCGCGGCGGTGACGAGCTGCGCGAGCTCGGCGGCGGTGATGTCGGCGGGTGGGGCGATGACGGCGTCCGGGTCGGTGGGGTCGATCCGGTCGAGGCGGATCAGGGCGTGGAAGTGCACGACGCCGCGGCGTTGGTATTCGGCGACCTTGCCGTAGGAGATCCGCAGGCGGATGCCGTGGGCGCGCTCGAGCGGCCGCAGTGCCCGGGCGAGCGTGATGGTGGTGCGGCGCCAGAGTTCCCCGGCCCAGCCGTTCCAGACGACGTGGGCGGCGTGGTCGTAGCAGTCCAGGCAGATCGGGCGCCCCAGCCGGGGGTCGTCCTCGGCATGGCGTTTGGTGCAGATGAGTTGGCGCCCGTGGGGGCAGCGGGTGATGTCGCGGCGCATCCGACATGGCCGCACCTTCCCGGTGCCCGGATGGATGCTGCGGGAGTGGACGGGCCCGAACGAGGGCGCAGTCAGAGTGGCGAACACAACCGGATGCCCGGTGACGGTGTCGGGGACGCCTTTGCCGCCGACGAGTCCGGCCCGGATGAGCTGGTAGGTGTCGGCCCGATACGTCTCTGCGCACGCGGGGCACACCGAGGCGCGCCGGTCCCCGCAGGGCACGTAGATGACGCCGTCGGGTAGGTCGGTGGTGGTGTGCCGGGTGGCGACGATTCGCCCGGTGGCTTGTTCGACGGTGTGCAAGGCGCCGGTCAGCCGGACCGGCCGGACACAACCCCGGGTGGAAGCGACGTGCGCGAGCCAGCGGCCGTGATCCGGATCTATGGCGCGGCGCATTATCCGGGCCTGGGTGTCTTCGATTCCGCGTTGATCGTGGTGGCCGCGGTGCACGGTGACGGATGGCGTGGTCATCGGCGGCTCACCAGGGGATCGGCGGGAAGCCGGTGCCGAAGTAGTCGCGGGCGATCTGCTCGGCCCGGGCCAGAATCCGGGCGACCTCGGCGGGGGTGCGCCGCTCAGCCCATGCGGTGAGCCGGTTCGGGTTGTGGCCCAGGTCGAAGCGCAGCACCGCATCGATCGCGGTGAGGGGGTCGACGACGGTGACGGCGAGGGTGTCGCCGTAGCGGGCCAGGTGATGCGCCAACGCGTGTACGACCTGGCGGGCGGTCAGCGCGTAGGTCTCGGCGCGCAGGAACACCGCCTCGGCGCGCGTGTTCACCACGGGTGAGCGGGTGGTCGTGGGGTGGGTGAGGGTGGTCATGGTCGGAGTGCTCCGTTTCGGATCGGCTCGTGGATTGTGGTTGGTGGTTGGTGGTCACCCCCGCCCCCGAACAGTCGTGTGCTGGTCGGGGGTGGGAGTCGCCGTCAACAACCGCGGGCAGTAGCCGGGGCGAGTAGTGCGCGGTGTCAGCGTCCGCGGCGGTGGTGCTGTCCGGTGGTCGGCAGGTGCGCGAGGGTGGCGATGTCGATGGCGCCGCATTGGGCGCAGGTGCGGACCAGGCCGCAGCCGCCGGTGTGGTGGGCGGGGATGGCTCCGCGGCATTCGCAGACGCGCCAGATGTCCCAGAGGTGGTCGAGGGAGGCGCAGAAGGTGCGGGCGGTGCAGACCGGGCAGCGGATGTGCCCGTCTTCGGTGACGGTCCAGCCGTCGGCGGTGAGGTGGTCGAGGGCCTGTTGGTCGTTGTCGAAGTGGAGGGCGCAGCCTTGTCTGTCTTCGTCGTAGACGGTGCGGCAGTCGTCGCAGGCGGCGACGAAGCATCCGATGCGCCGGATCATGACGCGCCTCCGTCGAGGAGGACCGGGAACAGGGTGGTTTGGGTTTGGCAGCAGTCGCAGAGCCGGTCCCCGTCCGCGGTGATGGGCATCAAGGCGTGGCAGTCGACGCAGTGGCGGTGGTGGGTGGTGCGGCAGTCGCGGCACCAGGCCAGGCCGGTGTGGTCGTCGATGAAGTGTTCGTGGCAGTCGGCGCATTTGCGGATGCCCGGGGCCCGGTCACGGCGCCCGGTCCGGACGAGCATGAGGTTGTGGCGTAGGTAGCTGTCGACGTCCTCGGCGGGATCGTTCGTATTGCCGCTGGCAGGGCTCATCACAACATTTCCAGGTCACAGCGTGGTGAGCAGGCATCGACGTCATCGGTGTCATCGACGTCACGGACGTCACGATCGTTAATGGTGCCGTCTGCGGGTGTGGGCCGGTCGGCGGAGGTGGTGATCAGGGCGAGGGCAGCGGTGAACCCGCTGGCCACCAGGATCAGCATGAGCAGCACCAGGCTGATCTGCGTGCGGTTGTCCCGCAGCCACGGCACCACATGCACCGCGGCCCCGATCCCGGCCAGGGCGATTACGGCGAGTACACCGACGACGAGAGCGCGATCGTTGCTGGACATTGTGGGCAGACTCCTTCTGTGCGCCGAATAGCCGAGCCATTCGGACGTGAACGAGACGGATGTGAATTGGTGCAATGCGCGGGGTTTATGCGGCGGGTGGGCGCCGTCCCCGGATTCGCAGGGCGTGGGCGATCACCGCGGCGATATGGTCGTCGTCGAGGTAGGCGGCCTTGAACCGGCGCGGGATGCCGCCTTCGGCCAGCAGGAACCCGACCCCGCGGTAGTTGTCATCGGGCGCGATGGCTTTGGCGGAGAAACCCTCCGACGCCCAGCCCTGGGACAGGATGATGTCCGACGACGAGTCGGTGGTGCAGCGGAACGCCACCCGATAGCCGAACAGGTCCCGCAACGAGGTGGGGATGATGTCGGCCGAGGGCCGTTGGGTGGCGACGATCATGATGATCCCGGCGGCCCGTCCGCGGGCCACGAGGTCGCGCACGAGGGTGCGGAACTCGTCTTGTTGGTCTTTGCTGCCGGTGGTGACGGAGAAGAACGCCACCTCGTCGATCACACAGGCGATGACGTCGAACCCGTCGGCGGGCACGATCTTGCGGCGGCGCTCGGCCCACAGCCGGGCGTAGCGGGTGTCCATCTCGGCTTGCAGGGCGCGCAGCCGGTCGTTGGCGTAGGCGATGTCGTTGCCGACAAACACGTCCGCGACCGGGGCCCAGGGCCCCAACTCGACGATCTTGCCGTCGAACAGCCACAACCGGGCATCTCGGCACAGGGCGATGTGGGCGATGATGGTGTTGAGCAGGCTCGACTTCCCGGAGCCGGGCTCTCCCCCGATGAGTAGGTTGCGGTACATCAGGGTGACGGCGACGTGGAGACCGTCCTCGTCGATCCCGAACGGGACCGGGTCGTAAATCGAGTACTCGTCCACCCGGAGGCGGGTAGGGCGTCGTCGGCGACGACGCGGGAACCGTGGCGACATGATCGTGACGTCCTTCGCACTTCATTTGCAGTGGGACGGCAGGACAGGACGTCGGACCGAAGCCTGTTCGGGAGACGCCCCGCCGCTGCCAGGGGAGAAGGGGTGGACGCCGTCCGTGCGTGGCCCGCCGTGCGGGTCAGACGTAGTCGGTGACGTCCACTCCGCCGAAGCCGGTCACGCCCGGCGGATCGGCCTGAGCACCCGAACCGGTGCTCCGCGCGTTCTTCGGTGCACCCCCGTTGGTTGGGGTGCTGAGATCCTTCGTCGTGACGACGCGACCACTCGTGGCCGTGCCGCCATTCGTGCCTCGCGGTGGCGTCGCTGCAGCCGTGACGTCAGCTGGCCCGTTGGTATCCGTCTGCTGCGGGGCAGCCACGTGGGACGGCCATCTGCGCCGAGGTGATCGAGCACCGGTGGCGACAGCGGCTGCTGTGCGCCCAGGGGGTCGCGGCGGATGATGTCCACCCATACCAGGGCGGCCTGGCCCGGTACCGGAGTGATGCGGGCTTCCCGGGCCCAGCAGGCGGCCCCGATCTCGTCGATGATGCGTTCGAGGTCGTTGACGGACAGCCCCGCCGGGAGCCACACTCGAACCCGTACCCCCACCGGGGTCGGGCGGGACCACACCAGGAACGGCAGTCGTCCGTTCGCGGTCCACGTCCGGGTCTGGACAAAGCAGGCCCGCATCCGATGCCGCATCGCCACCGCTGTGCAGCGTTGCAGCGTGAACCGGCGCAACGCCGGTAGGGCCAAGACCACCGCAAGGATCGTGGCCATCAGTAACCACGCCCACTGGGCGGGCGTCATCCACTCGGGCAAGCCCGGGGTGACTTGCGAGTCGAGCTGATCGACGACCAGCCATACGACCGTGATCACGGTCAGTTCGGCGCGACGCCGCACCACAAACCCGACGATCAACCAGAAGCGTGACTGTTCGGGTCGGGTGAACATCTCCCACCCCCAACCAGGGGTGTTGGGTCGGCCTCGTCGGCCGACATGGCCGCGGGAGCGGCCCGAGGCAGAACGTGCCATCATTGAACTCCTCACTACTGCCGGACGTGTTAGGCGAGTGAGACAGCGGCGGACACGGGACCGAATACTTGGTCGGGAAACCTGTGCGGTCCCGTGCCCAGCCCTGTCGTTCAGCTCACTGCTGCGATCGGCGCCGTCGACGCGGTCGACTCACCGCGGTGTAGCCGTCGATTCCGATGCAGTCCGGGCCGTCGGTCGCGAAGATGTACGCGGCGTAGACCACGTCCTTCCACGCGCACAGCACCCGGTATTCCCGAGCCGCCACCAGGTAGTCGCTCCACTGCCGATCGGCATCGGCCGGATCGGTGGCATTCTGCAAAGCCGACTGCCACCGCTGTCCAACGTCGTGCATGTGCGCGTCCGCGGCGTCCAAGGCTGGAATCAGCTCCATGAAACGAGCTTCCAACTCCTCGACGGTGGCGTTCGTGCTAAGACCTACCTCAGCCTTTCTCAACATCACGGTCTCCCCGTTGTTTCTCTGATCATCTTTCCGAGCGGGTGGTGCTCAGTTGGCAGCCGATGCGGGCATCGGCTTGGGAATCGACGAGTTCCCTGCCGGGATCACAGACTTGGCGCGAAACGCCACCCGGATGTTGCCGTTCTGCACCCAAGGCATGGCTTCCAGGCCGTCAACGGAGACGAATTGGCCCTGCGTGAGCTCTGGCGGGTTATCGGCCGCCACGGTCACCAGAACCGTTTCTACGTCTCCGTCCGCCAGCCACACGACCAGCTTCACGGCATACAGGGCCAGGTTCGTGCCGCCGCTCTTGTCCCGACGGTGGACACCGTCCTTGTCCAGGCGCGGCTCAAACCCACCGCTGGCCTGGCACTTCACACCTGTCGTGTCCAGCTTCAACTTCATGACTGCTGTGCTCCCTCTGTGGATCAACTTGCGGTCTGTGCTCGCCGGAATGGCGAACAATCCACAGGACACCACAGGCGAGCCGCGAAGCACGAAATGCGCATACATGCTGTCCGACCCGATATGCATGTCCCGCATTTCCGCTGGTCACGACTTCCGACATCGAGTACGATCAGACTGTTGCTAGCTTGAGGAGCTTCCGTTGACTGACGACACCGGCATGGCAACGGACTCGGGTCACGATAAGGCCCGACAGCCAAGCCAGCTAGTTCAGGCAGGTGACGTGAAGACGGCGGCACCTGTTTTGCCGGATGCCTTCTGGGAAAGCGAAACTCTGCAAGATGCTTTCCTCGCTCGCCACTTCGGCCAACTGATGAAGGCATATCGATCACGCTTCGAACCACCACTGCGACAGACTGATCTAGCGGCGTGGCTTGGATTGACCCAAGGCCAAGTCAGTCGTATAGAACGGTCACGATCATCCGTCACCGATCTGAAGCGACTTACAACCTGGGCACTGCTGCTACATATTCCAGCCAAGTATCTATGGTTTAATCCCGACTCTCAGGGATGTACTTCTGACGCAACGAGCCCTATAATGGGCACAGGTCAACCAGAGGAAGAAGACGTGCGGCGTAGAACGCTGATCAAATCATTTGGCCTCGGAGCGAGCCTCCTGGTGCTCGATCAGCCAGATCGAGGAATTGCTAGCCCAGACCCGCTCCAGCACGCTATCGGCCCAGCGGACGTCGAGGTCATCAAAGAACTGACGCGAAGCTTTCGACGGCTCGACAACCGCTTCGGCGGCGGCCACGCCTTTAGCGTAGTCGACAACTATCTAGCGTCACATGTTGGCCCGACCTTGCGATCCGGCCGCTTCACTTCATCGCTGCGACCGGCTCTCTTTATCGCGGCAGCGGAGTTATATCAGTTGGCCGGTTGGATGGCTTATGATGTTGGCGATCACGATAGAGGCCATGCACACCTTCATACAGCGCTCAAGCTGTGCGAGGACGTCAGGTGTGACAGCCTAGCCGCAGAAATGCTCGCGGCGATGAGCCATCAAGCATCTTTCAATCGACACGCAAATAGCGCGGTCGAACTAGCAGGAGCTGCAAGCTACGCTGCGCGTGCGACTGGGATCTCGGAGCTCCGTGCTGAAGCGGCAGTTATGGAGGCACACGGCCTTGCGCTTCGCGGCGAGCAAAGAGCATGTATAGCAGCACTCCAGCGCGCAGAACAATTCTTCATCCAAGGCAACGACACCACGCGACCTGAGTGGCTGTCCTACTTTGACGAGGCGTACCTGTCAGCCAAATTTGGCCATACGCTACGAGATTTGAATCGACCCAACGATGCTGAACGCTTCGCTCGGAAATCCCTCCAAATGACTGACGGCTACGAGCGAGGCCGTCTATTCAATACTGCCCTACTTGCAGGGATACTGGCGGACCAAGGAAACTTTGATGAAGCCGTTCACAACGCACAACTCGCGGTCCAAATGAGCGGCAGTATGCGCTCGGTGCGAACAACAGCATATCTGGTCGATACGTATCGGCGCTTAGTGCCATGTAGGAAGTCCGAGATGGTGCGTTCTCTTCGCCGATCCATGATTGCGACTGGAGTACCAGCCTCAGCCCTGGTCGTTTGATCCGATCTCAGAACGTTGAGCTGGCTCCATCAATGCTGATAGCAGTCCAATTTGGGCGCCTGCGCCAATTATTTCACCCTTCGCCATGCGCTCCTTGACCGTGCCAAGACTGACCCACTCAACGCGTGAGGTCTCGTTGATATCCGGCTGCTTCCCAGTGTCCTCTGCGCCATCGGCGATATAAACAAGATTCTCAAAGTCGGCTGTACCTGCTAACGGCTGAAACGTCGAGACGAGCCTCATGCTTCGTGGCCGCCAGCCCGTCTCCTCTTCAACCTCACGCGCTGCGGCTATGGCGTAGTCCTCCTCGTCCGGATCAACATAGCCCCCGGGCAACTCCCAGGTGTACTGATCTGGAATGAACCGATGACGCCAAATCATAAGAACATTCTCATGCGCATCGTCGAGGACGACGGTCATAGCCGCTTTCGGCATTCGCAGGACATATTGCTCAAACACCACTCCATCCGGCAGCTCAACCTTCGCGATGCTGAACCGCGTTTTGCGAGTGTCGTCGATTACACGCTCCTCGTGAATCGTCCACTTGCTCGGGTCCTGCCGCGTTACTTGATCGCTAGCCATGTTTCAACCGTACCGTCTCGCCCGACACACTGCCTCCCTGTCCGAGCGGTCGCTGTCCGGGCGGCACAGCGTCGCTCTGCGGGGGCGTCCCTCGAACAGGCTTCGGGCGGTACGGACGATCCATGTCCGGGCGATCCGGCGATCCGGTCGGTGATGACTTTCTTCACGTCTTCAAGCCGCGCCCTGACGGGCGCGGGCCGGACAACGGCCGGACGGCAAACGCCCCAGCCCGGCGGCCTGGGGGCCTCTGGTCTGGGCGTACCTATGGGCCGCCGGCTACGAGCCGGCAGGGTCGGTGTGGGGACGTCAGTGAGTCATCCCCGCTGGCCGCAGATCGTCTCGGCGAGCCCGAACGGCGTCAACCCCGCTGCGCGCCCGATCCCGCCCGGTGGCCACGTCGACGAGCATGGCCACCTTGACGAGTTGGTCGGGTAGGCGGGATCGGGGTTCCGGGTTGACACCGCCCGGTCTCGCCAAGTGCGGGCCTAGATCGCGGTGATAGCCAATGGCCGGTCTACCGCGCTGGGATCACAGGTCGTCAAGAAGTGGGCGGTTTCGAACGAGATGGTTTGCCGTACACAGTTGTACCTGAAGGATCCAAGTTTATGTTCCAAACCACCTCGTACTCACCAAGCCCTACGTTCGGCTTTCCAAAAGCCACGGCACCGCGCTCAACTACCATAGTAGATCGTGCCGAGTTAATTCTAGCTGAAGGTATGGCAATATTAGGAAATACCGCCGCCGGAGTGAACATAATTTCACTCTTACCTGTAGTCAACCCCGCTAGAAGTAGTGCGGAATTAACGTGGCGTCGAGTTCCGTCGATTGCCACCATCATTACGTCGCTTCCTACAACATTCGGATTTCTGGCTGATACGCGGCGTACGCATGCCGCTAATGCCGTCCGGTAATCAAACCCAGATTTTGCAGCATCCATATCAGCAGTGAGCTCTTCGATGTCAGCTGGCTGATGCCAACCCCACGGCATTACGGCCGCCCAAATACCGGTACCGTGGTGCGGAATAGTAAACCCTTGAACCTTTCCACGCTCCACCTCCCAGTAACGTGGTTCTAGACCTCGCCGCGTTTCTTGGTAACCACCGACACTCACTCGTATATTGACCGGCAAATCTTTTTCTAGTAGGTCAAGCACCTTTTTGGCGTCAAGAGCAGTCGGCCGCGACGTGTAGCTGAAGTTTGCATCAGCGCTTACTGGCGCACCATATAGTTGCTCAACCAACCATACATCTGTAGGCATCCCCTGCACATAAGCTTCCCCTGTAAACCCAAGCACCAATCGGCAATTTATGCCGACATAGACTAACGACTTGTTGGAAGATGTGTCGTGCTTTCGATATCGTGAATTGCCGTAGTCCTTTGCGACAAGGCGATCACTGGCTTGAAGCATGCCAGTTCTGAAAAACGCGGTGAAGATGATAGTCATACTATACCTCTGTCGATCTTGAGTTCTAAGGTACCTGCCCCCCTTTCCAGGGGAAGGACTTCGGAAGCCAACCGGAAGCGCACCTAGACGCTAGAGATCATCTTGGCCAACGCCGCAACATAATCCTCCTTAGGTTGAGCTGCATGAACGGTCCCTAGGAATGTCATCTACCACCCCCGATCCGCGTTCGGGACGAAGACGTCAAGGTATCTATCAATCGTAATCACCCTGACTAAGTCAGCCATTCAGTGGGGCGCAGCGTGTTTAACTCGTCTTGAATTTCTGGCTCTAGATCGAAGATGGAGGCAACGCCGAGTGAGGCTGAGTGCTCCTCTAAGGATTCTTCAAGTTGCTTTATCCGAACAGAAATCTCCGCCAGCTGACGAGTCGCCATATCTTTAATGTTTTCACGAGGAGTAACGATAAAGTATTCACGTAGGAAGTGATGTGCGAGGTAGTTACGTGCTACAACGGCGTTCTCCAACTCGTCCAGAACGCCAACTGGCCAATGATCCTGACTCTTAAGACCTCGAACAACACTTCCGAACGTTGTGCTATCCCACTTCTGGACCTTCTCCATAGCCTGGCCAAAAGTCGAGCCACCCTTAATTCCTCGCGTCAAGAATCCCCACAATATCAGTTCAAGTACCTGAAATTGATGCATGACTTCGCCATAGGCGGCGTACACGATGAACTGGTCAACCCGCTCATCGTCGTTCCCTTGAGACATCTACCAATCTTATAGCAGAGACTCTGTCAGGCCTCTCAGGCCCAAGCGTCTGTCGTTCGTGATCTTGAGTTGTCAAAGTACGAGTCCGAGAGCCGAGGGGCCCGGTCTCACTTCTAGTCTCGTTCCCGACCGATGCACGGTTGGTCCGGCAGGACTTTGGTTGACGATCCCGCAGCAGCTGACGACCAGCGGGCACGTTGCCGTGCGGTTAGACCCGTCCCTTGAAAGCAAGCGTATGCTTTGCTTCAGGTCGCAGATCAGAACGGTGCCTCGCTTGAGAAGTATTTTTCAATAATCTGACTGGACCATGCGCTGCGGGCTTCGGAAAGGCCGGACATGTACATTAGACGGCGAATATCATCTACCGTCAGACGCCCCTCTGCCACAAGCTCTTCAACAAATCTGCATATGGTCGAAATGTCTGACCGCAAGTGACTCTCCTTTCCTAGTGCGACATTGTATTTCGGCAACGGCCGTAAGGTCTGCTTGAGGCTCTGCAATTCGACGAGAATATCTGCAATTCCACGAGCCTCGGAATCGCCCGACTGTTTCAAATTCTGCAGATTCAGTGCATAGTTTAACGGTGTCTCAACAGGCTTGCCAGCCTCAATGCTCTCGACCATTCCCAGCAGGGTCGCCTTGGCATCGTGAACTGCGTCCAGGTCGCGGTAATCGAATCGAATAGTCCGCAGTCCCTGTATATCAAATGGAAGGATCTGTTCGTCTGCAACCAGCTGGACAAATGGCTTGGCGAACGCGTGACGTAACGCCAGTTCGTAAAACACATTCGGATTATGATCGGTTAGATCTGCGGTGACGATTTCGCTGCTTAGTAGGCCGTCAATGATTTGCGAGGTGATCGTCCCAGACTCTTCAACCTGGTCTGCGCGAGTTGCCGAATAGCCTAGCGGTTCAACGGTAGCCTTTACAACATGTTTGAAGATTTGATCACTTCGCTTGCGTGCAACCGAATCTGCTTTTCCGATAGGACAGATATGAAAACACTTCTTGTCCTCGGATGCACTGCTGCCTGACGTAATGCCGCTCACGGGCGCCATGATGCCCCTACGGACTGTTGATCGTCCAATCGGTCCCCAGCGACGATCTAGGTGATCTTGACGGCGAAACCTGGCAGCAGCGCGCCATGACGGACGCCTGACCGCAGCGCCCCAGACTCCGACTTGGCCTCGCAATCATCGCCGCTCGGCGACGGGGCAAGACGATCCCAGACAGGCGGCGCTTCATGATCCAGTTGTCAACGATCGGCGGCGTACAGCCGCGTGGTACAGCAACGCCAGCAGCCTGACCGGACCGCGGCCGATCGTGTCATGTCGGTTGACGTCGCAAGACACCGTCAGCAGCCTTGCTGCCAGTAGTTCGCATCGAGTAGGTCACGCATGGCCAGCCATTCCTCGATTGGACGAACAGGTTTCCCCATCTCAAGGGCGCGGGCACGTTCCCACTCGATGGCCTCGCTGTCATCGTGCACATCGAGCAGCGCGATCCCCGCGCAGTACTTCATGCGAACCAGCACTGCAGACTGCCAGCATTCGGTCGGCACGGACCCCCCACCGCCGGGCAGCAAGCGTACTTCGGGTCTGTCGGGCCGGAACTCCACGGCTGCAGGGACGAGACGAATGTAGACACCTTGGTACTCGCCGCCGCGTTCGAGACGCCTCTCGGCACGAGTGAACGCTAGCTCCAGCTCGTCGAACGTGTCAGGCCCGGGCAGCGGCACTCGCTGCGGACCTGCGATGAAAATACGCGGACGGTCGCCTGGTTGTGGCGGTGTAGTCAACGGGTCGGCCACCGAATGATCGACCGCCACGTGATAGGAGCGGACGGGGCGCCCGTCTTTGATCTCGACCCGCGTAGGTAGGTACTGTATCTCACCAGCCCCGCCCAGCGTCGCCAAGGACGCAGTCATAGAAGCGAAGCGTAGCTACCCACCGTCGGCGGCTCGGGTAGGGCACGAGTTGACAGCTCACACTGACAGCAACGGGCATTGCAGGCACCGCACGGACGCCGACTTCGAAGTGCTGCGATGTCTCGGCGCTGATCACGGCGCCGATGCGGGCGGCAGCCCAGGATCAAGCCTCTGTCCGGCTTACAGGCTCCGATTGACGGGGTCCCCGGCAGCCCGCTGCCGGTCGGCTGCTGTCTACACTCTGCCGGGTTTGCCTCCCTCATCATCAAGATCAGGTTGGCAAAGGCTCAGTGCCGACCTAGTGAGGATCGACCGCGCCCGTCGGATCTCGACCACCGCCGCCTCCGACGGCGCCTTGTCCGGCGGACACTTCGAGTACGTCCATGCGAGGAATGACGTACACGGCCGCGCCCCGAATTAGCGAGACCATCCTCGCGTAGGCCCAGCGTGCCGCGAGGATCAGGCGCCCCTGGTTCGTGTCGTGCCGGGAGGGAAGCAGGTCACCGACGACCGGGCCCACATCGAGGACGGCCGGCGTGACCTTCGGCGCGGTGCGCTGCCGATACCAGTCCGCTCGGTCCTGCGCATCGAGTGCGATCGACCGCAGGAAGTTATCGCCGAGACCGCGGGCGAGCCCGTTGAGGTGTGACGCGACGTACTTCTGGAGGAGATCAGGCCTGCCGTTGCGACCCGTCAGCACCTTCGTGCTCAGCGACAGGATGTGCGTGAACCCGTCCCGGGTGGCCAACCGGGTGGGATGAGACACCATAACACCACCATCGATGGCCCTCTGCGACCGAAATATCGCCGTTCCTCGAGAGGCGAGAGGAAGCCACGCGCCCGCACGCAGCGCCGCGCGAAGGTCGGCGACGTCAGCAAACTCGGACGCCACCTCCGTTCTTTTCCCGTCTACCAGGGTGACGGCCACGTGGAGCGGTATCGGACTCGCGAGAACTCGCGCGTAGTCGAGCTTCTTCAGCAGGTCGAAGACCTCGTCGAACGCGAAGTCGACGCTGAAGAAGTGCCCGCCGCGAACTGCCCTCAGCACATCGACGAAGCTCTTCGAGGCCAGGTCGTCATAGTAGATGGAGAGCATGCCGTTGATGTCGGCCGTCAGGAAGTACGCCCCGTTGACCGAGCCGGACGAATTCCCGTAGATGGCGTCGAAACAATTGAGGTAACCCTCATCCTTCAACGCTGCGAGCATCGAGCAGGAGACGATGCCGCGCATACCACCACCCTCGACGGTCAGCGCCAGCCGCTGGCCATCATGTCTCTGCCCCGGCTGGGAACCCGATTGCTTGCGAGCACGAAGAAGCTTCAGAACAGGATGGTCCGCGCGGGCTTCGAATGTACGATCCGACAAGGGTTTCCTCAGGTCGCTCTCCCCGGCAATCTAACGTCGCCAGCGGTGTGTCGACACCATCCTAGCCGCCTACGGCCAACCCACTGCGCACCGCTCGTTCCCCGCAAGACACAGCGCGGGCCAACGCGCCCCTGATCCTCGGCGAATCGTTGTGCAACTTGACGACGAACTGAATACCTATTGTGCAGAAGGCGACGGCCACGGCGTACACGGCCTCGTCGTGCAACCATCCGAGGTTCAGCCCGACGGCAAGGGCGAGTAGTACGAGCGTGTAAACGAACTGCGTCTTCCACCACTGACTGAATGCAACGAGGTTCGAGTCGGTAGGGCTGATCGCCGTAGAGAGCCCCAGCGGGCGCTCCGTGGACGGGAAGCTCGACAGCGCGCACTGTTGCACGTAACCGTCCAGGCAGTAGTTGACAGACGTGATCAGCACGCCGCCTGCGAACGCCGCCCACGGCCAGAGGTGAGGCTGCACGAGACAACACAGAAGAATCGGGACGAGCGTGCCCACAGAGACGGCCCGCAGGAAGAACTCGGTTCGCCGCCACCCCGGCAACCGGGAGGTCGTCGTCGTTATGCCCGCAAGGACACTCTGGTAGAACTTGAATTCCGTCGCACCCAGCGCAAAGCAGATCAGCCTGGACGGCCAGTACTCGTCGAGCCTGCCGTCCACGTAGCCGGCTGCTCGGAGTTGGTTGAAGATAGAGTCGTCGTCGTCCCGTCCCAGGAGCCAGTCGACGACCGACACCGGGTCGGGAAGCAGGTTCAGCTTGATGTCCTTGGTCAGCGATATGTAGACAGCCGCGAAGGACAAGTACCACGCCGCCATAGCGAGTCGCGACCATGCGAGGAGTCTCTTGGCAGCGGCCGCGTCACCCTGCTCGCTCCTCCGCGCGACATCGCTGACCACCTTCCGCAGCGAAACCTGGCCCTGTGAGGGCCAACCGATCGCTACTATCTCGCTCTTCAAGGTTCTCCTCGGCCAGGTCTCCGCTATCCTGTCGAGAAGCTCCAACTGGAGATCAAGCTCCGAAGCGATGTCGTCGAAGTCGGCCTTATCCTCTTGCTCGACGTGCACCCGTCTACGGCCCGGGTTGTCGTCGATCATGTCGTCAAGGAACGCGGCGAGCTCGGGAGCCTCTTGATAGAGGACCTCGGGTATGCCCGGTTCTGCGAGGTTGCGCCCCACCGCGAGCGACGCAAGCAGGAGCCCGAGCGAGAAGACATCGGACGTGTCGCTCGAAGAGCCTGCACGGACCTCGGGTGCGACATACAACGACTCGCGACTTTCGGAGCGTCCGATCCTGTACTCGTAGAGATAGTTCCGACCAAGGTCGATAAGTACGGCTTGTTGGCCAGCGCCGCCTGGAATCACGCGAAAGATTACGTTCGACGGCGTCAGATCGAGGTGCCGGTTGGGTTCGAGTTCGCGCTTCTGCAAGAGCGCCAGGCTCGCCACGAGCGCGGGTCCGTAGTCACGAAGAAGATTGCGGCGCGGGCCCGGGTCGCCACTCGATTGTTCGTTCAAGACCTCGGCGAGGGTCTTCCCCTTGACGAACAGCATCAGGATCCAACTGCTGGACGAGGCGATGACCCGTCCGAGAGGCTCACCGCTGTTCTCCGGGAATTGCGTGGCGTACTCACGTGTCGCGTGTGCGATCGACTCCTGGATCGCGTAGGGGTACAGCAGGAGTTTCAGGACCAGGGACTCGTTTTGTCGGCCAGTCGACTGGATCTTGCAAATCACCGACGTCGTTCCTAGGCGGAAGAACGACAGCGTCTCCCATCTCAATTCGTTCCAATTCGTCGATGCCAGCCTCGAATCGTCATGCCCTGGCCGGTACAGGGCGACGAGTTGATCCTTGACCGCCTCGTCCGTGACCAACCTGTTCTCGCAAGCGAAGTCCTCGACGAGCCTCCCGGTTCTTGCTTGGGTTTCCGAACGCTCGATCAACAGGCTCATCAGCAGTAGCAATCCAATACGACCCCTCGCCTTATCCCGCTTAGACGTGACGCACCGGTCGCTGGGCTCCGCCGCCGCGGCGTCTCGCCCGGCCACGAGCCCGTTGTACACCTCCTTCCAACTCCTCAGCGCTTCTTCCCTCGTCGTGCCGAACCTGTCGGCGAACAGAACGGGCTCCAACGCTAGGAACGAAAGGCACTTCGAGAACGTGGCGCTGGTCATCGCTGCGACCGATCCGATGCCGCTGTCGCCATGACCGGCACCGTCCCGTAGTTCCCCAAGCAGGCGCGAGGCTTCCCTAGCCGTGAGCCTCGGCTGTCGCGAGGACTGCATTCTCTCTCTCCAGATCGCACGCGTTAACGCGGTATCGGCGGTCGAGGGTCAGGTGAGAGGCCTGGTGCCAGGACCGGAAACTCAAGGATGGGTTCCTGCGCCGTATGCTGGCAGTCGTGTCGCGACTCCCGTCCGTTACCCCTGACGCGCGCCGCGGCTCCGAGCGAGCTGAACGCACCCCTGTCTTTGGGAGAGCGTTCGGCGGACGGTGAGCCGCTCCCACCCTGATCGACCGCTGTCATACGATGTCTCCGACGTCGGTTTTGCACATTCTGGTCCGAGTGGATCAGGGTAAGCATAGATGCGCATTCGTCGCGGTTGCCGCACGGCGGACGCAGACGATTCGCCCTGAGGTGCTCGGCGATCAGGCTCAAGATCGCGTGCGAGCCTTGATCCTTATGGTCAACGCGCCCGCCCGCTGACACGCTTGGTCGCTTGGTCCTTGGTGCAATTGTCAAAGATCACCCCGAGCGGTACAGCTACGAACGAGCGGTACAGCTACGAAGTACAGCAACCCCGGATGCCGTCCGCCGCCTATACCGACCACACCGTGCCGCTTCACCTCGCACTATGCCGCCAGCAACCACGCCGCCGCGAGTTCGGGACGAAGAGGTCGGCACGACGCCTCGGGAGGGTTTGGGCAACTAACGGGGATCTGAGGCGTTCGCGACACCTCCATTTGAGCCCCCACCATCAACCAAGCTCGACGGATCGCGCCTGTCTTCATCAAGCTTTCGCTGGCGAACCACCACCCAGCGAGCTCGTTCTGCTTCGTATGCTAATTCTATGGCTTGGAGAAGTATGCGATCCCGATCCGTCTGACTCTCGCCCGCCGAGGCCTTGTACCGCCGAAGCGCGAGCTCAACTTCGTCTTTAGCCAATCCATATGAAATCCACCGCTCCTGTGGACGCCACAGCTGTCGCGCGCCGGTGAGTATGAAGGTGGCAGCGGAAAGAGCCGTCGTTGTCGCCACTGGCCACATGAACCCTGCAGATGCAGTTGTCAATGCGAGCATCACAATTACTGCGAATTCAATCGCAAAGTAGGAGAATTTGTTGCTACTGAACCATCGTTCATATCTTTCCCGATCCCGCTCCGCCCACGACACGATCAGAGATGACACGTTCGACCCGTCATCTTGCGGGACGGAGCGATGGATGGATGTTCGACGAGTTCTCAGAAGCCGCACTCCTATTTCCTCATTCCATCGTAGGGTCATCCATCGTTATCTTGGCGCCACATGTGGGGACGCAGCAATGTTACGGCAAAGAGGCCCCGACGAACCCCCGCTGCACCAAAGTGTTTACGCAGCTCAGCGCCAGTGTCTGACTGGGCGCGACACCTTTGTCGAGCAACGGAAGTAACTCCGCGATGTCTCGACCCCCAGGTCGTGACCGCGATCCGACACCATCCCGGCTGGATCATAGACACCTCCGAACGCTTCGGCACCGCTTCCCCGGTGTGGTCGTCGATGCTGCCGGATGGAGTGGTGTTTGAGCAATATGTCCTACGAATGCCGAAAGCGGCTATGACCGTAGTCCTGCGTGCTGCAGCCGTACTCCTCATCGCAGCCTTGATCGGCATCGTAAGCGGCGTCAAGCGTACTCGCAAGCCATTGACCTGCAAGTTCATCGCGGGACGTGGTTACTAACCGATCCGCAAGCGTGTGCGGGCCCCGAGCGCTCTGTCGATCTTCAACGGCCGTGCAGGCATCCGACGGACAGCGCCGTCCGTGCTGTTTGTCGAGGTCAGAAGCTCGGACAGTGAAGCTGCCGATCACGCCCGACTCGGCAGTTGATCAACGCGCCGCCCGGACGCCTCGGGCGGTCACTAAACCGATGCAACTCAGGCCAGGCTGCCGCCAGTTCGCATCGAGTAGGTCAGGGCTTCGATTTCCTCCAGCTCCACCCAGCCACACTCAGCAGATCCGCTTTTCATCTAAATTCTCGCAGACTAGAATGCCAGGGGATCACAGGACCAACAGGCGCACCACCTCAGCATGCTTCACGGACGGAGATTATGAGTACTCTGCCTTTGTCGGGTGATGACGCGCTACCCGAGTGTGATGTGGCCGCCGCAGGAAAGGTAGCTAAGCTCGGCCCGGAGAAGGTAGCTGAACTTCTGGCTGGCGAGATCCGCGAAACGGGAACTCGAAGCAATCTATTCGTTCTGGCAAGCGAGCGAATACTTGCGACGGCCGCCGCATTGTCCGTCCTTGCCGGAAGTCTCGCGATCACAGGTGGCCACTCCTACATCTTAATGGCGCTGCCGCTTGCCATCGGAGTAGTGATGACCTTCTGCCTCTACCTCAATAACGAGGCGATGGCGAGCAGTGGTTACCGCAGAGCACTTGAAGAGGAGTTCGAACGGCGAACTGGCGCACCGGTCTTCCAATGGGAATTATCGGTTATGGTCAAGAGTCGATTCAATGGGGTTCAAAGACTAGCCGTCCTTGGTCTAGTCGTCCCAGTTTACTTGATATCTTGCGCAATCGCGCTGGTGCAGGCCGCAATAACCAATGAGCCTGGAGCATGGGGGTACGGATACACTTCGCTCCTCGTCACAGCAACGATCCTGTCGATTTTCCTGTCCACAGGTTGCATGTCTGCGTCTTTTCTAGCGCAATTCCGTTCGCGGACGCGGATATACATGTTGGTATCTAGCCGATTCGCAAACGCCGAACGTGCTGGCCTCGAACAATAGCATGCAATAACCGCGGTGGTCTACGACCTTGAGTTGGAAGTAACTGCTCGATGCGCTCACATGTGGGCGCGACGTGGTCTCGGCGCCCCAGCCTGCGGTGGCATGCGGTGCATCGTCTTGATCGTTCTGCGGGGCACGCTAGGGGCACGTATGGGACGAGATGTCCGCGAGCAGTATGAGATGCTGCGATGCCTTGAGTCTGTCAGCCTGAAATGGCCCCACCCGGCACTGTCCGCGTCTACCTGGCGCCATCCCAAGCCGCCCGCTCGGAATCTCTAGGTCGCAGGTTCCAAGGTGGGTCGTTGCCAGGTCGTTGCCGGGTTCATAGCTGCCGAGTACTTGGGCATGATGGGGCCCGTCGGGTCTTTAAACGCGACATGCGAGGCTGTCGGGCATGGGGAAATGACAAGCAACCTGACGGAGCGGCGCTACCGTCTGACGTTCGTGGATGGCGAGTACGTGGACATCACGTCCAGCCCGATCTCCTTGATGTCGGATGGGACGCCGAACCAGTGGATCTCGGACTCGTCCAAGAACGGTCGAATCGTGAACAGCGCTCACGTCCTGATGATCGAGGAGCTGGACGAGGCGTAGTCCAGCTATCGGTGACAGCCAACTCTGACAGCAACCCACCTGAACCATGGGCATCTGATATTCGCACTCTCGTACGAATGTGGCTGCCTGAGCAGCTCTTATCGCAGGTTAATGCGTCGCTGACACTGACTACGGATCAGAAGGTTGGGGGTTCGAATCCCTTCGGGCGCGCAACATCGACACTAGCCCTGACCAGCACGAACGGTCAGGGCTAGATCGTTTCGTAGGCCGCGAAGTCGATCACGATCCACGGTCTGATCCACGAACCTTGCTAGCGTCCCCGCCATGACGGCTCAGGACGGGCCACGCCAAGCCCCGCACGCGCGGCAACATCCGGCGGATGCGCGACCGCGTCCAGGTCGCGCGTGTCCGCGGGCGAGGACCCGAGCACGGGCGAGCGGATCATCCTCGTCGACAGCGTGCCGATCGAGATTCCCGGCAACGCCAGGTCCGAGCGTGCCGCGATGAAGGAGGCCGAGAAGCTCCGGACCAAGCTGCTGGCCGATGCAGACGCCCTCAAGGTTGCCCGGACCAAGGCGACCGTCGGCGCGCTGCTGGAGCGATGGATGGCCCAGCACCAGATCGACCCGACAACCCGCATGACCTACGAGGCACAGATCCGGCTCTACATCGAGCCGCGGCTCGGCGACGTCCCGCTCGTGTTGTTCGTCCGGGAGGCTGCGACGCGGCTGGAGCCGTTCTACGCGCAGCTGCGCAAGTGCCGTGCGCTGTGCAACGGGAAGCCGTTCGTCGAGAAGCACGCCGAGCAGGGCAAGCACGACTGCGTCGCCGCCGGATGCACGCGGCATGTCTGCAAGCCTTACGCGGCGTCGAGCGTGCGCTCGATCCACGCGATCCTCTCCGGCGCCTGCTCGGCGGCCGTGCGCTGGGGATGGATCAGCTTCAACCCGATGCCGTCGGTCCGGCCGCCCTCCAAGCCGCGCCCGCAGCCCCGCCCGCCAACGAGTGAGCAGATGGCACGCATCGTCGAAGCCGCGTGGGCGTCCTCGCCCGAGTGGGGCCTCTACATCTGGCTCTCGGCGGTGCTCGGCGCCCGGCGAGGCGAGGTCGTGGCGTTGCAATGGGAGGACATCGACCTCGACGCAGGCGTTGTGCGGTTGGACGAGAACTACGTACGCACCGCCGACGGGATGCTGCTGAAGGACACCAAGACCCACCAGATGCGGCGGGTGTCGATCGACGCGCCGACGGTTGAACTGCTGCGGCAGTATCGCGAGGACTGTTCCGCGCGCCTGGCTCTGCTCGGGTTGGAGGTGACCAGCCGGACGTGGCTGTTCTCCGCAACGCCGGACCTGAGCCGCCCGCGCGATCCGGCGTCGCTCACGCGCCGGTATGGGCGGCTCGTGGCGAAGCTCGGCATCGACACCGTGCTTAAGGAACTGCGGCACTACTCGGCGACCGAGCTCCTTACGGCCGGGGTTGACCTTCGGACAGTCGCTGGCCGTCTCGGCCACGGCGACGGCACGACGACGCTGCGGCACTACGCGGCATGGGTCGGGTCGGCGGACCAGGCTGCCGCGACCACTATCGGCGCGCGCATGCCCTCGAGAAGCGCTGCCCGCGCAGATGGCGCGAGCAACAAGTCGAGCCAGTGACGCAAAGACTGGGAATCGCCCTCGATTACTACGCATGGCCGGTGACGTGCTGTTCTCGGGCATTCGGGCCTACATCTCAGGCATGTCTGAAACCGGTGGTCATCAGTTCGCTCCACCTGTGGCTCCATGAAACCCCCGACTCGTACATGCGAATCTCGGCAATGTCGATCAGACGACGGGTGGGCTGCCTTCGACGACGGCCATCGTCAGGAACGCGCCCGAGCCGCCAGCTCTCACACCCGGACATGATGGCTCGGGTGGCGGTGACCGGGCCGATGCCGCGGCGCTTGTGAGTCCGGGACGATGTCGTTGACGATGGTCTGGAGCTGGCCGGGCGGCGCGGCGAAGCACTGACCGTGAACGGGGCTTCGCCCTGCGTGACCGCCAGCCCGTCCCAGATCGGCGATGGCGTCGCCGCAGGATTGGTGCTGACCCAATTCGAACAACGCCACCTACGCCCGATCCTCGTCCCTCAGCGAATTTGCCGGCCCCACCCCGGCCATCCAACCCGGTCACGTCCAGGCGCTCCACAACCTCGCTTGGTAGCCGAGCCCAGCCGACGGATGCTGGTCATTGGGCAACTCTCATCGCAACTACTGCAAAGGTGAGACCTTCCTGTGACGACGCTGCCGCGCGGCGACGAGCTGCTGATGGACCAGGCCGATCGCGCTGGCAGGCTCCAACAGTCCGCCCCTCGTCTTGGCTCCATCCGCCAGGTTGTACTCCAGGCCCATCGATGCCCTGGCTGCGCGGATGCCGCCGGTCTTGCAGCTCGCGGCGGGCGGCATCGTGTTGCAGCCCGGCTGCGAAGGCTCGCCGCCGATACGGTCGCGACGACAACTCCCACCCCGCCCCGAGCAACGCGAGCTGCCGGTAGTGGCGGCGCGTAGGTCCGGCTGCCTCCAGCCCTCACCACGTGCGGGCGGCCTGAGCGTGGCCCTTCACTACTCGCGTCCGAGAAACATGCAAGCGGGTCGGAGCCGGGTGTCTGGACAGGATCAGGAGGCAGCTGGCTATCGCTCCGGCCTTGCATACGTGGGCATGACCGGCATGAGTGCCCCCGGCAGGAATCGAACCTGCGACAACACGGTTTAGGAATCGACCGGCCGTTCGATGTATAGCAGGCTATCTGCGCGTTTAGTGTGCGTCTGGTGTGACTTGACGGCACCCCCCACCATCCAACGTGATCAGGCACGCCGCACAGGCCAGAACTTAAGACGTCGCCTGAACCTGTGGGGTAATTCCGGCATGGATGTCGTCGATGCCGACCCACTGCACGCTTCTGATCACGGGGCCTTCGACGTGCAACAGTCGGATCCCCTGTAGACGCACGTGCGGACGCGCAACCATGCCGTCATCGAGGATGCGGTCGCGTTGAGAGTGATCGGTGGGACCGAGGCATGAGGTGAGCAGGACCAGCGGCCCATGCTCGCGCCACCAGGCCACAGCATCGGCGGATTGTGAGAGTGGTTTTGGGAAGGGCGGCACTTCCAGCCGACGATAGACTATCTTCGTCGCCCCATGGGGTTCGCGAACCTCTTTGGCCGCTTGCCCGACGCGAGCATCGGCCCGGGTGAACACATGGATAGGCCGCGTGTCGCCGACGACGGAGAAGTCGGCGATCGAATCACCCTTGTGAACGAACCAGTCGTACGAGACGCGCGCCTCGCGCGGGGTCTCGGTGTAGTAGTCAGTGAAGTAGCGATCACCGCGAAGCCGGAACTCGACCTGCTCGTGGACGTGTCCGCACAGGGTCACATCAACCTCTTGTCGGCTAAGGAGTTGCAGCAGCTCGTTCCCATTGCCTCTGCCGATGCCGAAGTCGAGCAAGTCGCCCAATTCCCCTCGGGCGAAGTGCGGCTCCGGCGTCCGAATGATAGTCGGGTGTGTATTGTCGGACAGGGTGGGATTCTCTTCGGTGCCGCCGAGCACGCCGCGGGTAACACGGGCGATATGCCCCAATACACGGTTGTGTAGCCGCGCTGCCGGGAGTAGCGGCCGCTCCGACTCGCGGAAGTAGTGCGGATATTCCGCGTCCCACGGATTCAACGGCGGAGTATGTACGCCGACGATGAGCACCCCGTCGGGAGGCACCCCGTCGATTTCCTGCTTGAGCATGGCCAGCGCCGAGTCGCTGACACCTTTGGTTGTCGGCATGCCGCGACTGAACTGTGTCTCGTCCTCGTTGGCCTGACCGAAGTGCACCTGCAGGGCATCGATCGTACCGTCGACCACGTCCTTGTTCGGGCCAGTATCGAGCATTACAAGTCGATGCTGGGCGCCAAGATTGACGGAATAGGAGAGTCGGTCGTTGATACGCTCTAAATAGTAGTGTGCGCTTTCCCTGTCCGATACGGTCATGGCAAGCGCCGTGTCCTGCGATACGGTTGGCCGCTTACCGCCGACCAACGCGATGGCGTCATCCACCCCAAGATTAAAACCATCGTATTTCCTGATTACCACGTCCGTTGTTACGGGAATGTCGATCTTGAAATACACGCCGTACGAGTTCGTTACATAGTCGTGATTACCTGGGATGGTGAAGATGGGAACATGCAGCTCGTTGTTGGGTGGGCTCTCGGGGTCCTGACCCGGAGCTCGCCCCAAGATCAAGCGCTCCAGCATGCCGAAATTGCCCGGGCCGCGCCGGTCTTGCCCATCTTCGTACACATAGTCCACAAGATCGCCGGTGGCCAAGATGAGGTCCACCTCGCCACGCGCATGCAACTTGTTGGCGTAGTTAATGAGCGCCCGCACGCTGTCGTTGGGGTTGACCATGCGACGCGCTCCGTGCTCGCGGTCTGCCGAGCCCGTGGCGCGAAGCGTCTTCCGGAACCCGTCTACCCGCCCGCTAACGTGCAGATCTGTGGCGTGTATGACTCCAAACCCATCCCATGTCCGGCGCGCGTAGACCGAGTGCGCGGCGAGCATGCGGGTTTCCGGCCCGATGCGGAAGACCAGGTCGTACAACGTACGGGTAGTCAGCGGACTATCGGCGGCGGGCCGGATTTCAAGATCGATCTTTACGACGGTTGGATCTACGGGCAGCCCTGGAACATTGACCACCTGTTTCTCTGCCTTGGCGACGGCGACAATGAGCGGAACTAGTTCGGTCGATCCCACCGGACGTAGGGCGAGCCTGCCGCGCCACGGTAGCGCGGCGCGAGCGGCGAGGTCGCTCACGTCAAGCGCCGCGGGGCTAACTGGCCCTCCGGCAGGCACAGTCAATTGCAACGACATGCCGCCGGGGAGGGCCGCTGTCCCTGCAGGACGGACGATCGCCGGCCGGCCGAGCATCGGCGTACGCATCGAAAAGACCATGACGTCACGGACTCCCGGGTCGGCAACAAGGTAGCCGCGTCGGCAGAACACGACCTCGACGTCACCAAGACGAATCGGCTCCGTCATTGGTAGCCCCGAATCCTCGGGCCGAAGCGCGTCGTCAAGCCGCCCCCATACGCCCACCCCACCAAACCCTGCCACAGCGTACACAGTTCCGAACTCGAATCGGCTCAACGGAGTCGCCAAGTGGCCAGTGGTCTCGTCGCCCGTCGGATAGCCGAAATCACGACGTCCGGTGTTCGGATTTGCGCCCGGACCGCCAAGGTCTAGGTAACGACGAAGTACATTGCCGTGCACTTCATGAGCGCCTGTATTCGGATGCCAGTAGATGTTGGCGTTTGCGAACTGTTGCACAAAGCCGCCGCTGCCCGCACGCTGCACCGGAGTCTCAGGCGCGCCGAGGTCAAAGCCCGAGTCTCGGAGCGAACGCACCTTCGTGCCGATCGCAGTACGTGCTAACTCGTCACCCGATGGTGCACTCATGGGAACCCTTCCAGTCCGCGTCGTTAGGCCCGAGCAGGGGAGTATCCTGCCGATCGGGGCGGCGCAAAAGGACCAAATGGCCCATACGTCGCATGCGGCATACGGCGTCTGTCTCCTAGGCGAAGTGTTGCGTCAGGCAAAGGCAGGACCGTCGCGCCAACCTCCCAAAGGTGCGGATCTGCCAGAACTAACGGCGCTACCGAGGTCGGTGACGCGCTACCGGCTAATCGGCGCCTTACTTTGACCGACCCGTTCGGCGCTGGCGCGGTTACGACCCGGTCAGCGGTGCTGGAAGATCGCGTCGAGATGCCATTCGGCGTCCTCGTGGGCTGGCTGGTCGACAGACCTTCCGCCTGGGGAGGCTGATCAGTTTAGGCCCTTCCCGACGGCGCGATCCGGTGGGGCCAGTCCCAGGGCTAAGGCAAGTTCACTCTAGGTAGTCGTTGTGACGGTCCGTAGCGAGAGCAGGGGAAGCGCCCGGTACCGGTCGCGCGCTATCCTCTCGGTAGTCCTCTTGATATCGCTGACACCGTTAAGCCGTAGTATCCCAGCGGCTAGATTTCGCAGCGTCGCCATAACTCTCGGACCGTTCCCGGTATACGCCTGATGCGCATGCTCCGACCACGTGGTCACGTGGTGTCTCGAACGTGGTGACTCTTGTTCTCAATTCCCCAGTGTGACCGCACGTAGATATGGAAGTCTTCAGCCGTTGCCTCAGCGCTGCTGAGAATCCATGCGAGCTCCTTGCTCTTGCACTCCCCGGCGAACGTGAACACCTTTCGGCGGATACAGGCGGCACGCACAGCGCACGGAAAGTCAATCCCCGCAGCGGCGGTGACCCACGTATCCCAGGCGTTGACTCTTCCGTGACCACGCTCAGTCACAGAATCGCCAGGATCACCTTTCAGTAGCGGTGACACCTTCTCGAATACTGCCGCAAACAGGTTCGGCTGGTTTCCCTTCACCTGCAGGAAGTAGTCGAAGCCCCGGACGTCCTTGATGTATCTCGCGGTCTCCCGCTGCGTGTGCGCGGCATCAGCAGTGACCACCACCTTGTCAGCGTCGGCCACCGGCACCGCCTCAAGCAGGCTCTCCACCTGCGTGATCTCGTTCGTCCCCGCTGGCACCTCCACCTGCGCGATAGTCACTCCCACCTTCTGGACCAGGGCAGAGAACAACGTGAACTGCGCGTTCTCAGCAGTCCAGGAACCCCGCAGAACCTTGCCGTCGATCGCCAACGCCAACACCCCACCAGCGTCAACGCCGATGTTGCTCCGCAGCCACGTCCCCGCCGCCTGGTCCAGCTCATCAGCGTCAACATCGCACAGCAGCCGACGAATCGTCCGCTCACCCGGGAACGCAAATGTCATCCGGAAATAGCACCACCGCGCGCGCCCAGCTGATGCAGCAACGACTGCGGCAGGTCTGCAACATGATCAGCCACCTGCCGGAAATTCGATGCCCCGGCCAGCACTGCAATCAGTGAAGCCGCCAGCACAAAGACCAGCCCGTACATCCGACCCCGAGGCTTGCGCGGATCCTTCACCGTTCCCAACGCTTTCAGCAAACCCCCAAGATCCCACTCGCCCCCGCTGCGCGAGACGTCAGAGAAGGCTGCGGTAGAATACACGGCGGAGGTCCGTTCTTTCGAGGTCTTGCGTCGTCAACCCAATTCTCTCGGGAGGCGGACCTCCATCCATGGAGACACGCCGAACAACTCAACTCGCAAGCAGTCCCACTCGTTCTGCTGTTCAGGAGGACACTCCGGCGGTTACGGACAGCGAGACCAACGCTACCTTAGGTGATCTTGCCAGGGCCCTGGGACGTCGCCGACGACGGCGCGGGACTCCGCGGGTTCGGGGTTCAATCCCAGGTCCACTATCTCTGCGTGGTCAACGATGCGCCGGAATTAGATGGCTCACGAAGAGAATTTCGAGAAGTATCTGCACGCTCACCCATGATGATCAGTACTGCTGTCGCAGCACACGGCCACGTCGGAACTCACCGTGCAAGTAGCAGTTAGACCGAGGACCGTATTTCGGTTTTCTTGCAGAAGCCTCGCTCCGCCTTCGAGCGACGTCCCTGTTCGATATACGTCGTCTACAAGCACAATGCTCGTTCCCCGGTCAACCTTGTACTTCGCCTTCAGATTCGGCCACTCTGTCCATTCAAGCTCATAGAATGGCCGGTTCATTCTCGCCGCTAATTCTCGTCCGAGCTGACTGCTTAGATCGTGTTGCCGGCCGGGGATGGCCGAGTATCCGTCAGCGTCCTTATAGGTGGGATTATGCAAAGCTATAATTTCTAGGGCATCGACTAGCTCCCGAACAGGCTGCTCTCTGCGTGCGACGCTAAGATTCGTACCTTCATACTTCGCCTCGACTACACGCCGTCCCCAGTAGGAGAGCTCGAATCTTTCGTCTCGACCACCGCTGTATCCGGTGACAGACGACGTCGCGACCCGATGAAAGTCTAGCGCGAGCAGGCCAGTCAAGTGACTCCTTATTGGGCACACAACGACCCCCGCTATCGGCGGATTCGCTACTGGAGTTTTCTTCAGGTGTTCAGTGAGGCAGACAAGGCTTCGCGACTCATGGCCGGGGTGAGAGCAGGCGAGTTGATCCCCTATTGCCTGCGCAGGCAGACCAGGAGTGGAAGGCCAATCGGGGGGCAAAAGTCGAATTCGCCTGACGCCGTCCAGATTGAGCGCGGCTCTTAGCGCGAACAGGCGGTGTCGCGCCTTCCATAGATCTGTGTAAGGAGAATTGCGATGGATGACCGATCCGATTCGATCGAGCGCTTCTGCAACTTCTTCAAAGTATCTCGCCGAGCTGTTCATGGTATTATTCAGTGCCGAGTATAGTAGTGCCCGAGAACGCCCCGATCTCTCGAAGACAGCAGCCAGGCATAGAGAATAGATCAGGCGCTGACGCTTCCGTGCCGAGTAGTATGGAATTTTGTGTGGAAGTTTCTTCCCGTCGACCTCCGACGCGGCAGCAGCAACTACCTCCTTTTCGCCTTGAAATGCAGACACGGCCTGCTCATTCTTCCGAGTAACGTACTGCCCAATTCCAAATGTGAAACCAAGAGCGCCTATTACTACTCCTGCGTAATCGGCGAAGTCTGCCATCCTGGTTCCTCCTTGAACACGTCTCTTGAGGAGAGTGGGGAAGCTTTTGCTGATACCCTGCCGCAGTCAGGAATAGATGATCTTGGGTCGGGCTCAAACTGTGGCTATGTGCGCATGGCAACCTGCTGGGCCTCGTGGTCCGGTCCGGTGATGCGGCATGATCTTTTGCTCGTCTCTCTCGCTGCCGTCGGACCGAGTCTGAGGCTTAGTGGGGGCAGATGTCGAGGAGCCGCGGCGGATCCGTTTGGGCCGCCGGTGGCAGACGCCAACGGCATCAGCCGCGCTGCGAGGATTGATGAGGTCGAGAGGCGATCACGGGCCCGGGTGCACGCACGAGATGGGCTGGCCGACGGCGCACGGCCGCGGCCCCGAAGGCTGAATTGATGCTCACCCGCGCCGAGCGGGAGCCGATGACCCGCTGGTCGCGGCGGGCGCGGACACCGCAGGTGTTGGCGCGGCGATCGAAGATCGTGTAGCCTGCGCGGACGGGTTGCCCAACGGTGCGGATGTTGACATGGATGCCATCCGCCCGCAGGTAGACGTAATCCACGCTCGACAGATCCCGTTCGGCGAAGCTGCGCTGCTCGTTCTTCCAGGTCTCGGTCAGCTTCGTGATTACCGGCCCCGACAGCCCGGCCGTAGAGCCCAGGAACTGCCCGAGCGGAGGCACGAAGTCTCCGGACGAGAGCCCGGTGTAGGTACAGCAGCGGCAGCACCTCGGTGATCTTCGGGGTCTTGCGGGCCCACGGGCAGGATCGCCGAGATGAACCGGCGGCGCTGGCCGGTGTCCGGGTCGACCCAGCGGTCGTTGACCCGCGGCGCCACCACCTCGACCGGCTGGCGCTGGTGAGCACCTCCCGTGGCTGGTCGGAGCTGTTGCGCACCACCCAGCCGCCGCCCGGCCCCGTCGCGCTGGTCGGCGAACTGGGCGATGTAGGCGTCCACCTCGGCCTGCAACGCCTCGGCCAGCATCCGCCGGGCACTCCTCACGCACGATCTGATCGAACAACCACGACGAACCGCTCGCCCCGCCGGTGTCGTTTGCCTCGCAGCCTCCAGGAGCTATCGTGAGCATGGGTCGTACCTTCCCGACCGGCGTTGCCGCGCCGATCTTGCTTGAGAGCCTTCACGATCACCGGGAGGTACGACCCTCCTCGGTCATCGACAGGTTTCAAACGTTGCTCCATCGCGACTTTGCCGCGGCCCTGCATTTCAAACCGACCGGCTCCTCCTGGATCAACCATGCGGAACGCTGGTTCGGGCTGATCACCGAACAGTTCATCCGCTTCTTTGATTAGGGTCTGCCGAGATTCTTAAGCGACTAAACGAAGCGTCGACAATCCCCAATTTCGCCTCCTCCTCGCGGAACTGGCGACATTACGGGAAGAGTGGATTGCGTGGCCAGAACATGTCATGCTGTCGGACCTTTCCGTTGACGATTTTGGTCAGGCTCACCCCCTGGCCCTGTAACTCGTACGGCTGCTCCTGGCCCCCACGATTGATAAAACTGAGGTCCTTGGTAGTGCCGCTCGGATTCCAGACGGTTACGACGGTGTCATTATCCGCGAGCATCCGAACGATATCGAATCGTAGGTTATCGTATACGACTCGGTACTGCCTCACGTGCTCGGCGAACGCTTCGAGTCCATGGAGAAAATCGAGTTGACCAGGCACGTTCGATACTTCTCGAAAGGGCCCGTCATTCGAGGAATAATGCTGATGGACAATATCGCTGGGTGCCGCTGGATTCGCAGAGTTCCACCCTTCCTCGAACAAACGACGGACAATGGTGTGCATTGTGTTGTTTATCCCCATGACGTCCCCTCGCCTTGTCATCGACAGATGCAGCCAACGTGCCAGGTAGGGAGGAGCCAGCCTCTGCCATCTGGTCAGCTTTGCTACTTACCAATCATACTTCTTGAAGAGCATCCTACCTCATCTGGTCTTCCTTGTCGCCAGACGCTTTGGACAGTCTGAAACGGATGCCATGCGCCTGCCGGACTGGCCGGCCGTGCTACCGTCGTCAGGCGCTGAAGGACTAAGGTGCTTCAAGGAAGGGTTATTCACAGCCTCTCAATCTGAAGTATTCGGACCATTATTGTCCGGCGTGTCGACATAAGCGACGGTCCGCTACGCGAAAGGATTGGGTTTGCTGACTCAATCTCACGCGAACGGACCGTCACGTGTACTATACCACTGGCCTGCACAAGGACGAGATTCTCGATCTGTGCGAGATGATCAGCACCGAAGTCGAGGCGGACGAACGGACATGGCCGCCGATTCTCGGTCTGTATTTGTCGGTGGTGGTGACGCTGGGATATCTGCGCCGGAATCGCGTGCAGGCCGAACTCGCCGAAACATACGGGGTGTCGCAGTCCACGATCAGTCGCGCCGTCAGCGCGCTGACACCGGTACTGGCCAGACTGCTGCGGCCGTTCGTGCCGACCGCCGAAGAGCTCGACCTCCAGAAGCACTACATCGTGGATGGCACGCTGCTGCCCTGCTGGTCCTGGGCCGGTCACCCCGAGCTGTACTCCGGCAAGCACAAGACCACCGGCCTGAACGTGCAGGTCGCCTCCACCCTCGATGGCCAGCTTGCATGGATCTCCGACCCAGTTGACGGCAGCCGTCACGACACCCACTGCCTACGTGAGTCGGGCGTGCTTCCCGACGGCATGACCGACCACTGGACGGGCGACAAAGGATACGTCGGCAACGGCATGGTCACGCCCTTCAAGAAGCCCATCTTCCGCGGGCTACTCGACTGGGAAAAGGCATTCAACACGGCTATCAACAAGATCCGCTACGTCATCGAGCAGGTGATCGCGAACTTCAAAACCTGGCGTATTCTGCATACCGACTACCGACGGCCGCTCTCGACCTTCGCCACAACAATCTCAGCCGTGGTCGGTTTGCACTTTTACCTACGCTCCTGAATAAGCCTCAAGGATGCTTCCGCTTGCTATATCGTCAACATTGACGCCGCGAAGCAGTACGCCCACGGTGTCGCCCGCCTGGGCGTGGTCCACCGATCTGTCGGAGATCGTGATTCTAATGACGACGGTCGACCTCCTATTCGTATTCGATGCGACGATCACGACGGGGTCACCGGTCTTGACTTCACCCTCTTGTATCCTTCCCGTCACTGAGAGTGCCGCGCCCGGTAATCGAGCGGACGTCATCAATCGGATCCGGAACAGAGGTGCCTGAAGGATGCTTCCCCTTGCTATATGTCACTTGACGCCGCGAAGCAGTACGCCCACGGTGTCGCCCGCCTGGGCGTGGTCCACCGATCTGTCGGAGATCGTGATTCTAATGACGACGGTCGACCTCCTATTCGCAGATCGATGCGACGACCACGACGGGGTCACCGGTCTTGACTTCACCCTCTTGTATCCTTCCCGTCACTAGAGTGCCGCGCCGAGTAATCGAGCGGACGTCACCAATCGGCATTCGGAACGGTTGAGTGGTACCAGGATTTTGCGGAAGCAGATCTCGGGCCGACTGCTGCGGGTCTGCGACGAGGCGTTCGGATGATGCCGCTGCCGCCTGCGTTGCGTGTCCCGAACTGTTGTTTGCGGAGCATCCAACCGATACGATAACGCCGACGATAACGACTATTGTGACTTTGACGCGTCTATTCGAGAACAACATGCATTACCCCCGGGTCGACTTCGGCAGGGCCTAGTATACGCGATATGGCGTATGCGCGCGCCGTGCGGTACCAGTCCGGTACCAGTCGGCGATGGCGATGGCGATGTCGATACGGTCGCGGCAGATCGAGCACGTCTACCCGCTCGACACTACATTATGTAGCTCGACCGGTTCATCGGTCGATTCATCGTCACCCCAACCACGCTCGTCTCCGGTAGACCAGGCGTGGTTGCCGGGTGGGCGGCCCAGTACTACAGTCGCGGTTTTCCGATGGGTGGCCGCGCTGTGCTCAGCGTGATATGTGTCGCCGGGATGTGGTTACCTTGCGTTACCTCCTTCCTGGTCGGGGTGGCTATCCGGTTTCCGGTTGCCGGCGATGAGCCGGGCGCTGTAGTGGTGCCAGCGGGCGGTGGCCTGGTGGCGTCGTCGCCGTCGTGACCAGCGCAGCGCGAAGGCGAGTCGGGCGCGGGTGATCAGCCCGGTGGTGTAGCGCGCGGCGAGGGTGGCCAGCCGGGTGGCTTCGGCGATGGACAGCTTGATCGGGCTGATGTCGGGTGGGCGGGCCGGCCACCGCGGGCCGGGACGGGGGCCTCGCCGAGGGGGATCTGCAGGTCGGCGTCACTGACCGGGCCATCGACGGCGCTGTCGCCGGCCGCGGTGCTGGTGTCCGGCGGGTGCTCACAGGCGGCTCGTTGACGGCGGGGAGGGCGATGCCGCCGGTGATCGCGTTACGGATGGCGGCGGCGCGGAGCTGGGCGAGGGCGGCGAGGGCGGTGTGCCGGCAGGTCCCGTTCCAGGTGCGGGCCTGGGTCTGGTCCCAACCGAACACGTCCTTCCCGGTCTTGAACGTTTCTTCCACCGGCCAGCGGCGCCCGGCGATGGTGATGAAGTAGGTCATGCTCGCCGGGCGGTCCGGCGGTGCCCAGCACAGGTAGAACGTGTGACTGTCCGGGCGGGAGGTCAGCCGCCGGATCAGCAGGTACTGTCCCGGGGTCGCGGTGGCGGTCATCGCCCAGTCGCTGGAGCGGGGTCCCTTGGACCCGTTCCCGCAGGACCGGCGCTCGAACACCGCTTCTGCGACAGCCTGATCGGCCCGGATCGTCGTGCCGGAGGGCAGCCTGACCCGGTAGTCGCACGGGATGATCCCCACATACGCCAGCCCGGCCCGGGCGGTCTTCTTCGCAGCTGCTCGCTGCGGCCGTAGACCTCGTCGAACGCGACCCATCCGGCCCGCAGCCCGGCCGCTACCAGCCGGTCCAGCTGATTCATGGCCAGCTGCGGCTTCGTGGAGAACTCCAGGTCATCGGGGATTCCGGCAACCCGGCGGCGGGGGAAATCCGAGCCCAACGCTCGGGCATGTACACGTCGAAGTCCCACCCAGGCCTGCCCGTTCGCGGTGACGTAGGCGCAGAACACCGTGGTCACACAGTTTTCCACGGTGCCGGTGCACCCGGCGTGCTGGGGCGCTACGCACGCGGTGGCATCCCCCTTCTTCAGCTGCGCGGTCTCGTCGATCGCGATCCCCGGACCGATCAGATCCTGCTGCGCGTCCGGGATCCACGCGGCGGCCAACCCGGGCAGCTGATCGCGCAGCTGCTTCCAGTCCCACCGGTACGAACCGAGCAGGCCCTGCATCCGAGACTGCCCGTCATGACCAGCTGATTCGGCCAGCGACCAGCAGTTCGCCTTCACCCCCGACGCCAGCGCCGTCACATACTCCAACGCCGCCGACGCGCTGCGCCGCTGCGCCATCACCCCCCGCAGGACCGCCCGGAGCTGGGCGTCTGCCCCCGCCGTGCACTCGGCGAGAGCCTCTATGCTGGCCACCGCGGCCGTGTCGTTGTTGATCTTTCCACAAACCGGCAACGCGGCACGGCCGCCCCGGATTACATCCCTGTAATTCAGGCGCCGATCAGCCCACCAATGTCACTTTACGTCGCCGCGCACCGGCCCAAGGCGGCTACGCTCGGGCACTGGCGGTAACCTAAAGTGAAACCCCGACTGTAGTACCAGGGCGGCGGCAAAGTCGTCACGTGGTCTTGTAGGTGGCGTGTGGGCGGTAGGGGTCGCGGGCGTGGTGGCGTAGCGCGGCGGCGATGTTGGTGACTCCGGCCAGGCGGAGCGCGGTGATGACGAGGTTGCGGAGCGCAGCCGTGATCTGCGGGCCGTTGCTGCTGCGGACCCGGTGGTGATCTTGCGCGGATCCACCATCCCTGGCGCGTCAGGCTTCGTGGCAACGAAGGGCTGCGGCTTGGCTGCGTACCCTCGCAGTTTGAGACAGGGGCCGACGAGTTAAGGACGCATCTGGACATGGAACATGTTGCGATCAACTCTGGGTGTTGCTTGACCGAGTCGACTGGCCGCCAAGCGTTGACGGCGGCGTGTCGAAGCGTTGGCATCGCGGCTTGGTAGAGCCCGAGCTGATCCGGCTCGGCTCCAATGCTGTCTTCCGGGTGGACGCCAACACGATCGCGCGCGTCGCGCCCTCCGCTCGCCGCGATGGCGAACGCGACGAAGCAGATCGCCGTCTCCCGCTGGCTGGAGGCCGTCGACTACCCCGCGACGCGAGCTACGTCACGTCGATCAGCCGGTAGAGGCAGACGGTCGAGTCGTCACGTTCTGGGAGTCGGTTGCGCCGGAGACCGTCTACGCGCCGATCGAGCAGGTAGCTGACCTGATTCGCAGGCTGCACGAGCTGCCGCCGCCCCCGCCGTCCGTCGAGCTCCCGGAGCTGCGGCCGTTCGGTGCTCCGAACGATCCGCTGCCGCGGTTCGATGGCCTCGACGAGGTTGACGCCGCCTACCTGCGCGAGCGGTACGCGTGGGCGCGCGAGCACGTTCGCCACGATGGACTTTCCGCTCGGGCTGCGGCGTCATCCATGGCGACGCCAACGTCGGCAACGTCCTGCTCGACACCGACGGTCAGGCCGTGCTCATCGACCTCGACAGCTTCTCGATCGGCCCGCGCGAGTGGGACCTGATCCAGACGGCCCTGTTCGCCGACCGGCTCGGCTGGCACACGGCCGAGGAGTACCGCACGTTCGTCGAGGTCTACGGCTACGACATCATGAAGTGGGACGGCTACGAGACGCTGGCGGACATGCGCGAGATCGCGATGACCGCGTGGCTGAGCAAGAAGGCCGCCACCGACGAGAAGGCCGCGGCGGAGGCGCACAAGCGCATCACCGCCATGCGCACCGGTGGGAGCCGTCGCGACTGGGGCGCCTACTGACGCGGAGGCGCCCACAGGCGGTGCTCACGGACCTCGGCGACGAAGGTGCGCACGTCCTGGCTGGTCCGGTGCTTGCGGAGCCGCTGCTTGAACTCGTCGACGTAGCTGCGGCAGCGGGCCGACTCCAGGGTCTCGCCGACCGCGAGGGCTTGGGCGGCGACGCGGCAGCCTTCCTCGACGTCGCCGCGGTCGAGGTGGGCGTCGGCGAGGACCATGGTCACGAAGAAGTCGCTGCGGGCGTAGTCGCCTGACGCTGTGCCGAGCGCCTGCGTTGCGTGCTCGATGGCCTTGTCGGGGCGGCCGAGGTCGCGGTTGCAGTGGCCGAGTTCGGCCGCGAGCTCGGCGGCGTCGAAGTAGCTGATCCAGTCCGGTCCGTCGCCGGCGGTGTGCTGCGCGAAGTGGTCGACGGCGGCGCCCATCGCGCGGTCGCAGGCCTCGACGTCGCCGGTGCGGGCGAGTGCGCGGGCCTCCATGGCGTGGAAGTGGGCGGTGAGGATCGGGATGCCCGCGGACTGCGTGCCGAGCCGGGCGGCGCGGGCCATGTTCGCGGCTTCCTTGTAGCGGCCGAGGTAGTTGGCCTGGTGGCTCATCGCGTCGAGGATGCTGGCCGCGAGCAGCCGGTCCTCGGCGGCGTCGGCGAGGCCGAGGGCCTGGATGAAGTAGCGCTGGGCCAGGCCGTGGAGTCCGGCGTCGTAGGCCATCCACGCCGCCAGCTGTGTCGACTCGCCCGCGGCGGAGAACAGCGCGCGGCGGACGTCGCTCGTGCCGCCTGCGCGCAGCAGGCGCGGCAGTTCGGTGCGGAGGTACTGCACGAGGGCGTTGCGGGCGTGGGCGCCGCCGTAGGTGCTGTCGAGGCGGTCGAAGGTGACGCGCATGGTGCGCAACCGGTCGACGTCGGAGAGCCCGATGCGGGCGGGTCCGCCGTTCTCGGCGAGTGGGTGTTGCGCGCCGACGAGCCAGGCCATCGCGGCGTCGTTCCACGCGGCCATGTTCGGTGGCGCGTGCAGGAGCGTCGAGGCGTTGCCGAGGTCGGCGTCGAACAGCTGCGCGACGGTGCCCGCGCTGTCCTCGGGAGTGTCCGGGTAGGCGAGTCCGGCATCCGGTGAGACGTCGCCGGGGAAGCCGAGCTCGTCGAGGGCGACGACGCGGCCGAGCTGAGCGCCGAGCGCTTCGCGGATCGCGTCGCGGGTGTCGGAGTCGCGTGGGACGACGCCGTCGAGCCACCGGCCGACGTAGGTATGCGAATAGCTCCGACTTGCCGCGCGGGCCGATGGCGATTCGCTGGCAGCTCGCGCGAAACGCTTCCGGGCGATCGCGCCGGTGCGATCAAGAAAACCGGCTTCGGTCATGAGCGCGGCAAGTCGCTCGTTCCTCGGCACGGCCCTGATCACCCCCTCTGTGCCCGAGGGCGTCCCAGTGTGCCCCCAAGTGCGCCCTGTTGTGGGCCGTTCCGGAAATCCACTCTGGTCCCTGTCAGGACCGAGCAAGGACAACCGGAACGGAAGGAGGTGACAGATGCCAGCGCTACGCGCGACGACCTGCGCCCCGCTCCAATGCCTCAACACGGCTGCGGAGGTCGCGGAGTTCACCGCGAATGGCAGCGAGTTCGTCGCGCGGCGGCGCGGTCGTCGACTGGCCTCGCAGGGTGGCGCCGAGTCGTTCGGCGGGCCAGCCGAGCGCGGTCGACAGCGACGTGAGCGTGCGCGGCTGGCGGCGGCGGGTGTTGAGCACGTGCACCAGCTCCCGCACGGTCGTCAGCGACACGCCGGAGCGGGCCGCGAGCTCGGTCATGGTCATGCCCTGCTCGTCGAGCCGCGCCTTGATCGCGGCACCGACCGCGGCCCAGTCCTGATCCACGCGCCCTCCCGTCCGATGGCGCGCCGAGCGTAGCCAGAGCACGACCCCGCGCACAGTTCACGCGCGGAACACTGTCGACGAACTATCAATTCACGCTCAATATGAGCGTATAGTTGGTAGTCGAAGGGAGGAACGGATGACCAGGCAGACACCAGCAGGAGCGGTACGAGATCGCACAGAGGAGACAGCAGTGACCAGCAACCAGGACAGCGAGACGGCCGAGACCAGGCCGTCGTTCTACACGGCGGCGGAGACGGCGAAGATGCATTCGGCTCGACGAGTCGACGCTGTACCGCCATCTGCGCAACGGGACGTTCCCCGGCCTCAAGATCGGCGGCCGGTACATCGTGCCCGGCGCGGTGATCGACCGGCTCGTCGACGACGTGCTCGCCACCGGCCGGTGCGTCGACCTCGACGGCTGGACCCAGCGCTGGCGCCACGAACAGATCGCCGCGCTCGCCCGGGTCGCCGCCGCGACCGTCGAGATCCCGGGCGGTGTGGCATGAGCGTCGGAGCGCTGATCTTCTTGGCCATCGTCGGGTCGTTCATCTGCGCCAAGGTGCGGGTGGCAGGTGGCGCGGTCGTGTTCGCGCTGATCGCGCTCGTGCTGTTCGTGACGACGCCGCTCGGCGCAGGCCTGCCCCACGCGGTCGGGTCGTTCTTCTCGACGGTCAGCCACGCCACCGACCCCGTGCTCGACGGCTCGGCCTCGCGAGGTGCCGGATGAACGAGTGGCGAACGCGGGCCGCCTGTAGGTCCGCAGACCCCGAGATTTTCTTTCCGACGGCCGAGGCCGGTCCGGTCTACGACGCGCAGGTCGCCGTCGCCAAGGCCGTCTGCGCGGGCTGCCCGGTCCGGCCGGAGTGCCTGGCCGAGCCCTGGTCCGCATCCCGTACGGCATCGCCGGGGGACTGACCCCCGAGGAGCGCCGCGGCGCCCGAACCGCGACCACCAGCGCGGCCGCGGCACTCGCGGCGGGCCTGCGACCCGATGCCCGACGGCGCCAGGTCGAAGCCGCCGGACGGGTGCTGCTGCTCGCGGGCCGACCCCGGCTCGAGGTCGCGACCCGCTGCGGAGTGACCGAACGGACCGTCACGAACTGGGTGCGGCGCCTCCGCGCCCACGACAGGCCCCCGCCCGCTGAGGCGGCGCGGGCGGAGGAGAGCCGCGGCGGCCACCGGGCTCCCCTCCTGATCTCCCACACGCACAACCCCCAGCCAGGGACTCGAACGCAGGAAGGACATCCCACTCTAATGACCACCCACGACGAACGCCCGCCCGCCGTGCGCAGCGCCGACGCCGCCGCCACGGCCTGGGCCGAGGCCGTCCGACACCAACAGGCCGCACCCGCGAGCCACGCCGACTTCTACGCCCTCGCCGCCGAGCTGGTCGCCACGCTCTACGCGCTCGACGACCTCGCCGTGCTCGTGGCCGGGCAGGTCGGCCGGTACGGGCAGGGCCGCACGCTCTACGACGACACCCGCACCGTCGACCCGGCCGTCCGTCTCGGCGAGGCGGTCGAGGCCCTGAGCCGGGTGCACGCCGCGCTGGGGACGACCGCCACAGCGGCGAACGAGTTCTGGAACGCCATCGGCCACATCGG
>CAVTOL010000034.1:0-47539 GCA_963736375.1 uncultured Actinomycetota bacterium | reverse complement strand
GACGCGGAGAACCCGCGTAAACGCCGTGGCGCAATACCAAGCGCAGCGGGACTTCGACGGCCGCGCCGACCTTAAGTCGATCACCGCGGCCACCTTGGTGCTGTCGGGGAGTGCGGATCGTCTGGTGTCCGCGGCGGACGCGACCGAACTGACGACCGGCATTGCGGCGCATCCTCGACAATCGTCCGGTGTCTCGCTGCTTGGCCCTGCCAGCCCAGCGGTGCTCCCTAGTACGTGATGGTCGCGACCGGGTCTGTCGACGGCGGCGTGCCCGGCGGCGAAGTAGAGCCGGTGCGCCGTCGTGGGAGCAAAGTAGGAGCACGGCGTCGCGAGGCACGAAATGTTGTCAACGTTCTGCTCCCAGAGGTCGCTGGCACGAGTCGGCGGAGGGCGGGCTGTTTCGGTAGATGCACGGACGGCCGAGGGGCTGGCGCATGCGCCAGCCCCTCCTGGGTCATGGGTAGGAACGCTGACCCGCGGGTCAGTCGGTGCTGAGCATCGCCTGGGTCAGTGCGGTGTCTTCGGTTCCGCGGTAGAGGCAGATCAGCCCGTCGCGGAACCGCCACCAGTGGTGGATGTCCATGAGGGCGGTCTTGCCGGTAGCGCGTGAGGTGGCGCCGAAGCGGGTCACGACGAGCACGTCGTTGTCGTTGGCCGCGATGGACAGTTGGGTGAACTCGCTGACATCGAGCGCGCCAGCGAGGGCTTTGAAGAACATCGGTACTTCGTTCTTGCCGTGGTGGTGTCCGTGCCAGGGGGCGATGCTGCTGTCGGGGCAGGAGGCCCAGTCCACGTCGTCGGTGAGGTGGGCGAGGATGGCCTCGATGTCGCTGCGGCCGAAGGCCTCGTAGATGACCTGTACGGTTTCGATCTTCCGGTCGCTCATGATGGTCGCCCTTCTTGGCATCAGGATGTTTGGTGGCCGGAATCGTGGCGTGGGTGGTGGAGGCGGCACATCCCGGAAACCATGTAGCGGCATTTCTGCTCGAGCGGCGGAGTGGGCCGTCGGCTCGTCAGTCGGCGAGGCCGTGGCGGTGTGCCCAGGCGGTGGCCTCGGCCCGGTTGCGGACGTCGGTCTTGCGGAAGATGTTGGCGACGTGGCGCTCCACCGTATGCACGCTCACGTGTAGGTCGTCGGCGATCTCGGCGTTCAGCCTGCCTGCGGCGACCAGGCGAAGTACTTGGGTTTCACGGAGGCTCAGGCCGCCGGGGCGCGTTTGGGCGGGGCTGTCGAGCGGGTCGCCGAGTCCGTGGGCTCCCCAGCGGCGGTGCAGGTCGCGGGCGGTTTGAGCATAGGCATGGGCTTGTTCGGTGTGGCCGAGCGTGCGGGCCAGGCGGGCCAGGTACCAGGCACCCGCGCCCCAGCCGATTGGTACTCCTTGGATGAGGTTGCGGTGCGCGTAGGGTGCGAGTTCGGTGAGCAGCGGCCCGGCCAGCTGGGGCTCCGCGCAGGTCACCGCCGCTTCGGCGAGGATCGCAACGCTGGCCAGGTAGAGCGAGTCCCGTGGGAAGACGCGGAACCTGTCCGCGGATAGCGCGCGGATCTCGTGCAGGGCCTCGACTCTGCGGCCGCTGGTGGCGAAGGTGAGTGCGAGCACCGCGCGCAGGGTCACCAGTCCGGGGAAGCGGGCCATTCCGGCGCGCACGTCGGGTTCGAGTTCGGCGAGCCTGCCGGAACGCCAGTACAGCAGGGACAGCTGACCGAGTCGGTACGCTTCGGCTGCCGGTTGACCGAGCCGTTGGCCGACCGTTGCCGCCTCGATGGACAGCCGCTCGGCCTCGGCGTACTGCCCGGCGAACGCAGCGAGCAAGCACCGGCAGAGCAGCACCCACCAGCTCTGCAACGGGTTGTGTCTGGCCTCGGCGATCGCAGCCATCTGCGCGACGCCTGCTGCGACCGCTGCGATGTCCCCGACCTGGTAGCGGTCGGGTATCAGCCACTGGTAGGCGCGGAAGCGGAGGTCGTCGTCGCCCAGATGCTCGGCGAGGTCCACCACTTGGGCGCCCACCGCTATGCGTTCTTCCAGCCGGTCGGGCCCGCGCAGTGTGAACTGGCGGGCGATCAGTGCGGCACCGAGCGTGCGCGGGTCGCCTGCCAGCTCGGCCAGTTCGACCGCCGCGGCGCTGCGGGTGCGGCTGTCGTCGTGCCCGCCGGGTTGCCAGTACGTGGCGATCGCACGGCGGGCGGTGAGCTGGGCACGCACGGCCGCCGTCACCGTGGGCTCGGCCAGCGCGCGGTCGAGGACAGCGAGCAGGGCGGCATCGGCTGCGACCTCGCTGACCGTGTCCCCGACGGCAAGCGCGGCTTCGGCCAGCGTTGCCGGGTCACCACGTACGCCTGCCGCGGCGGCCACCGCGGCGAACTCGGTGCGTGCCTCATCCACTCGGCCCGCCAGCAGCAGACTGCGACCGAGCCGCATCCTCGGCTCGGCAGCGGCGGATTCGGGCCGCAGCCCGATCGCCGCGCGCCACCAATCGGCGGCCTCCTCCCACCCCAGTAGCCGGTCCGCCGCCTCGGCAGCGTCTCGGCATGCCTGCGCGGCAACCCGGTCGCCGAGGACCGAACGCGCTCGGAGGGCGTGGTGGGCCACGTCTGCTGGCTGGCCCCAACCGGTGTCGCGCAACGCACCGAACGACCGGGCGTGCAGGTCGGCGCCCCGGGACGGGGTGAGCTGGTCCTCGACGGCGTCGCGGACGAGGGCGTGAACGAAGCGGTATGTCCCCGCCCGGGTCGGGTCGGCATCCACGAGCCGGGCCGCAACGGATTCGTCCAGTGCCGCGACGGCCGCCGCCGGGCTGGTACGCAGCGCCGTGGACAGCGGGGCGTAGTCGAAGTCCCGACCCAGCACCGCGGCGACTTCGAGTGCCTCACGGGCGATGACCGACAGCGGCGCGAGCCGTTCGCGGATCACATCGCCGACACTGTGCAGCCCGCCCACCGCGGGCGTACCCGCCATGATCAGCTGGATGCTCTCGGCGAGGAACAGGGGGTTTCCGTCGGTGCGATCGTGCAATTGGGTGGCGTCGACACCGTGTATGCCTGCACGCTGCAGCCACGTGCGGACCGCGTTCCGGTCGAGCCCGCCCAGCGCGTGCCTGCTCGCGCCAGGCGCCCGGGCCAGCTGAGCGACCACTCGCGCCGCCGTGGCGGTGGCGGGCAGCTCGGTGTCACGGTAGGTCCCTACCAGGCCGATCGGCGCAGGCCACAACACGTCGGCGAGGTAAGACAACAGCAGAAGAGAGGCCTCGTCCGCACGGTGTAGATCGTCGATCACGACCAGCACCGGCGACGCTGTTGCCCACGCCCGCAGCCGCTGCTCGATCTCCATGAACAGCCGGTATCGGGCGGCCGCGCCATCGGCAGGCCCGCTGGGTTCACTTGGTCGGGGCACCGACCCACCTGCACGTCGCAGCACCTGCACCCATGGCCACAACGGCGGCGCGTGCGCGCTCTCACGGCACGCGGCCCACGCCGACACGGCGCCTACCGCTTCCGCGCGCCGCGTGGCCTCCCGGGCCAGTCGGGTCTTGCCGATACCGGGCTCACCCGCGAGCAGGACGATCCCACCGGTTCCGGCCAGCGTCTGAGCGGTCAGCGCGTCGAGCGCCGCCACCTCGGCCCGCCTGCCGACGAAGCCGCCGGGTCCACTCACGACCACGCCGCCACAGTAGGGCGCACGAACCCATCAGCCATCGCCTTGCAGCATGGAACGCCACACTCGCTCCGAACGCGTGTCAACGGCACGCGTGGATCGTTACCTGGCGAGTTGGCGGCGTGGGCAGGGCTCAAGGGCCCCACCGCGTGTGATGATCTTGGATCTGCTCGTGACGACGGCTACCTCTTCGCCTACTTCCGGAGGCTCGTCAAGGGCGTCGCTGCCGGGTAGAGACAGATGAGGAGGTTTCCTCCGACGATTTGCGCCGCTCCGACCTCGCTGACAACTGCTCCGAACGCTGCTATCGCGGCGGCGAGTAACGGCAGCCGGGCCTCGCGGAGAAGGGCCAGCAGCGCGCGGATACGGGTGGCTGTTCGGACCGGAACCATCATCCGCAGCACAATCCTACTTCGCTGTCGCATTGCCGTTCATGCTCATCGGTATGTCGGCACTTCGCGGGCTGTCGATCGAGTTCGAGGGTGTCTGAGGCGTTCCCGGTTCTGGCTGCTGTTGCGGATCCATGGTGGTGCTCGGAAGTGATCTGGTCTGGACGAGCGGTGTGTGTTTGCTGGGCACCTCGGCGAGGAGAGTGGTGGCGCGGTCGTCCAGGTAGCGGGTGGCGAGTTGCTGGGCGTATCCGAAGATGAGCGAGTAGGCGAGTATCTGCCGCTGCGTGTCAAGCTCGCTCAATCCGGGCACGAACCCGCCCCCGAGGAGAAGGATCCCGGCGACCGCCGTGAGTGCGCCTGTCGGCAGCTTGAGCAGGGCGAGCGCGAGCGGCACGTCGTACGGGGCGGCCGTGCGAGACATCTTCGGCACGGACACCGCAGCGGCGAGTCCACCACCGAGCAGCCCAAGACCGGCGACGATCCATATATCGAATTCGGACGGCGGCAGCGGGGTCCCACCCAGGGCTTGCTCGCCGCTGGGGCACACCGTGCGGCTACTACCGGCTTGCTGATTGAGTGGCAGGGATGCGGCCTGGGCGGTGGTGATGTCGGGTCGGAAGCAGAGGGGGACAGCCGTTGGATGCATACCGACCTGGCGAACGAGCAGGAACGTGACAAGGGCGATTAAGACGGCTGCGCAGAGGACGACATTGCGGAATCGGCGGATGTTCGCGTGGGCCTCATCGGAGGCGGCAAATCCGCGCTCAAGGGCACGAACGAGCCTGGCCCGCTTCATCTTCGGGTCGGCATTCGGCAACTTTTCCAACTCGATGCGCTGGGGATCCGTGGCGGGCAGGCACGACTGCACGCGGGCGAGGACACCGGGCACGAGTGCGTCCACGTCCTCTTTGGGGACGAGCTCGACAAGGAACACGCGGGCGGCGTGCAGGCTGCGGTAGGCCTGCTCGATCGAGGTTCCGCGGTACCAGTCGACCGGGCTGAAGAGAGCTGCAATCCAGGTCCTGCGGCCGATCACCTCCTCGGCCTCTTTCAGGTGGGTCCGGATCGCCTCGCCGATTGCCCGCTCGTACGGGCTGTGGTGGCCAACGAGTGCGATGCGGAGTCGGTGTTCGATGCGGGTGATCTCGACTTTGACGTCCCTCGCCCATGCACTCGACCGCAGCGGTGTCGATGACCTCGACTGCACTGCCCCAACTCCGTCAGCGCCCTCGACCAGATCGGCTGTCGGCGGTCCGCTCATGGGCTCCTCCATTTCGGTCGAGTAGTAAGAGGACGCGACTGGGCAACCAAATACGATTCTTTGGCGGGCGGGCGGGCGGGCGGCCGGCGGGCGGGCGGGTGTCGTGTGGGTCCGTAACACAGCACACGGCGCTGGCCTGCGGTTACCCCATCGCCCCACCCACCCACGCCCCTGCGGGCTTGCGCAGGTCGCGATCGCCGACGCCGCCTTCGCGGTCCCGGTCCCCGACGGTGTATCGCTCGCCGCTGCCGCCGTCGCGCCCGGAGCGCTCACCAGCGCCGCCCTGCTCGTGCGGGAGGTCGGACGGCTGCGTCCGGGGGAGTCCGTGCTCGTGCACGGCGCCGCAGGAGGCGTCGGCCAGGCGGTGTCACGTCTGGCCCGGCTTTCGGGCGCGGGGTTGGTCCTCGGCACGGTCGGAAGCCCGGGACGCCGGAGTGCCGCGCTGCGCGCCGGTTACGACGACGTTTTCACCCGCGCCGAGGACTGGTCTGCAGCCGCCCGCGCCGCCGCAGGCGGCGGGGTGCACCTCATCCTCGACCCGCAGGGCACGGCCGAGCTGGAGCGCGACCTCGAGACGCTTGCCCCGACAGGCAGGCTGATCCTGTTCGGCAACGCGTCCGGACGGCCGCTGGACCCGCTGCCTGCCGTCGGACAACTCATGCGCGCCAACGCAACGATCAGCGCGTTCAGCCTCGCCGGACTCGCCCAGAGCGCACCAGGGTTGCTCGCCAACGCGCTGGCCGACGTCCTCGGCGAGATCCACACCGGCGTCTTGGCGGCCGAGCTCACCATCGTCGACGGGCTCGACGCCGTTGCAGATGCCCAGCAGGCCCTCGCGGACGGCCGGGCGGACGGGAAGTACGTCGTCCGCGTCGACGGACGGTCAACATCACCGGCTGAGCTCGGCATGTGAAGGCTTCGGTGGGCAAGCCTCGGAACTCACACGTCGAGGAGCCGTTCCGGGCGTTACGCGGGGTTGCGGTGCGTCAATCCGGTCGATGTCTCGGGGATGACGTCATCCTGCCGCCTCCGGTACGAAGTGGTAACCGTCAGCAGTTGCGTGCACCCTTCCGGAACTGTTGCCCGCGAAGTGCGTACCGAGCATGAGCGCACCGGTTGCGGCCGCCTCCGCCAACAGCTCCCGCCGGGTCGTCTGGGCCATCTGCGGATTGAGATCGCCGCGGCCTGTCCACTGTGGGTGGCGGCACTGGATCGGGTGGTGCAGCACGTCGCCGGTGATCACGCAGCGGTCGCCGATCCAGACGCTCAGGTGTCCGGGGGTATGTCCTGGCGTCGGCCGAAGGTGGATCCCGTGTGCGAGCTCGGTTTCCGCCGTCACGGCATCGACGAGCCCCGCGTCGATGACCGGTTGGATCGAGTCGGCGAAGGCGGGCGCGTGCAGAGGATCATCGGAGTGTGCCCAACAGTTGATGTCGGCGGCGGCGAACACGTAGCGGGCACGAGGGAAGGTCGGCAACCACCGGCCATCGATGAGGCGCGTGTTCCAACCGACGTGATCGAAGTGCAGATGCGTGCAGACGACGGTGTCGATGGTGTCCGGGGCGAAGCCCGCTGCGGTGAGGTCGGCGAGGAACGGCCGATCCTGGTGGTCGAACTCGGGAAATAGGGGGCGGTCCTTCGCATTGCCGCTGCAGGTGTCGACCACGATGCGGCGGGCTCCGGCCTCGATGACGAAGGTGTGGAGACTCATCAGGTAACGGCCGCGGTCGTCGATGAAGTCAGGTGCCAGCCATGCCTCAGCTGTAAGGTCACCAGGTGTCGCTTCGGCGAAGAAGTCAAGCGGGAACGGAATGACTTGCTCGACGATTCGTGTCACCCGCACGCCGTCCACGTCCCATTTCATTGTTCAGCCTCCCCTGGTGCACTATCGCGATGTCCGTCGCTCAGGACAACAGCCGTGCCGAGGGCTCCCGCGGCGGCCGAACGCCATGATGTCTCATGACGGGGCACGAGTCGTACAACTGGCCGAATGTAATCGTTCATCGCCGAGAAACCGTCGCTGAAGCCTCGCGCCGCCGGTTATGTCCGACCGGGCACCGGCCGCAGAGACACCCGCATCGTGCGATCGCCGACGCAATCTTGTACGTGGTGTGGGCAAGGTTCCTGGGTGACTGGACGGTCGGCCGACCGCGAAGGCCCTGATCAGAGACCGTGACACGGTTCTCGGCACCCACACGCCCCGCCGGGCGGAGCGTGACCGCGCCGGGTCTCAGGCGCGACCCCGTTCCTCCTCCTTCGACCCGGGCGCCGGCGTGCCTGCGGCTCGCGGGAAGGTGCCCAGTTCGGCGACGTCGTACCCGTTCGGGTAGCTGCGGATGTTGGGCAGGTCGCGGGCGAAGCGCGGCTCGACGCGGACAGGCAACCTGCGCACGAGGCGCGCGCGCAGCCGCAGCCCGCCTGCCGCGAGCCTGCGTTCGAGCGCGCTGGGGCGCGGGTAGCCGAACGCGTCCAAGAGGGCGTCGTCCATCAGCGCGAACGAGAAGCGGCGTACCACGGCCGCGGGCGCTCGGTGGTTGGGCGGAAATGTCGTGAGCAGTGCCAAGGTGGCATCGGCGACCGCCCGCGCCCCCGCGTCGAACGCGAAGTGCTCCCGCTCGTAGGAGTCCATCAACGCGGCGAACTCCTGGTGGGTGGTGGGGATGTCCCTGATCCCCATGTTCCGGCCGAGCTCGCGGTAGTAGTTGCAGCTGGCTACCCGCTCCGCCTCGGCGAGCCGCCGCCACCCGTAGACGTCCAGCCAACGCATCGGCACGACCACGAACGTGGTGAGCACGTAGCGCATGTCCTGGTTCGAGATCGGATATGCGCCGTGCATGGCGTTCATGCGGCGCAGCGCGGTACGGCCGGTCGCCGAACTCAGCCCGTGTTCGAGGATCGCGTCGAGGATGAGCCCGGTGTCGTCATAGCGCTTCTGTGTGCGCTGAGTGAACTCGCCCGTCGTGGCTAGCAGCTGCCCGATCGACGGTACGGCGTACGTGCGGAACAACGCGAAAGACAGGCTCTGGTTCATGTCCCAGGGAAACTCGTGGGCGACCAGGATCCGGTAGATCTCCGCGTAGTCGGTGGCCGGGTCGAGCTGCGCGGTCCGGTGCGCCCAGTAGTCACGCTGCACCTGTCGCTCCGATCGCGGACCTTGACCCGGGACACTCACGGTATCCACGCCCCAGAAAGCAGTCAATGTCGACCGGTTCGAGCGCGACCTTGGCGGGCGGCGCCGGTCGCCGCGACGGGGGTGCAAGCGTCGAATTCCCGCGTGCCCCGCGGTTGGCGCGTCCGTAGAGTTGGCGGGTCTGGCCGAGGACGTCGGTCTGTTGATGGGAGTGGGCCGAAGTCCGGTTCGCCCGCGCCCAGAGGCGCGGGTTGGAGCAGCCGAGGTCAGTGGCGACATGACACACGGTGGATGCGCTTGCCCGGGTATCCATGCTTCGTCCACCGCTAAGACCCCAGCCGCAGGGGTAGCGTTTGCGCCATGGGCGTGCTCGGCGAGATGTTCCCCGGCCGGAAGATCACCGACGAGGCGGGCGAGGACGGCGACGCCCAACCGTGGCGGCTGGGACCGATCGACCTTGACCGCGGTGTCGTCAAGGTGCACCAGGCGGCCCCGCCCATCGAGGAGGAGGACCCCCCGACGCCGAACGAAACTGACGACCGTCAGGTTGGGTTGTAGCACCCGGCCGGAGCCGCGCGATCGTGTACCCCGGCGACATCGTCGGCCACGCCGAACGCCGTGGCGATCGTGGTGCACAGGCCCGAACCTCGGGCGGGGGCTCTATAGGAATGGGACCTAGTTTTCACGTGCGGAAACGTGTAGCGCCCATCCGGCAGGCTCCGCTAGGGCGACGGGACGCCCGTTCCCGGGGAGATGGAGCAGATGCCGGGTCGTCGCTGATCATCGGGCGACGAGCCGCGGCCGCGATGAGAATTGGAAGGTGAGCCGTCCCCGTCCTCAACCGCGTGGCCCCGGGCAGGAGTCGGTGTGGGACTACCCGCGGCCCCCACGCGCTGAGCGCGTGCAGCGCCGGGCCGTACTGCACTACGGCGGTGTCGTCGTCGCCGACACCGACGACCTGGTTCGTGTGCTGGAGACCAGCCACCCGCCTACGTACTACCTGCCGCGACAGGCGTTCGGGGATCACCTGGTGCCCGTCGACCGCACCACGGTTTGCGAATGGAAGGGTGTGGCCCGCTACGTCGATGTCGTCGTAGCGGGGGCATCCCCCTTGCGTGAGGTCGGCTGGTGGTACCCGAGGCCCGATCCGCGTTATCCGTCGCTGATCGACCGGGTGGCTGTCTACCCGGGTCTCTTCGAAGCGGTCACGTTGGACGGCGAGCGCGTGCGTCCGCAGCCGGGCGGCTTCTACGGTGGATGGATCACCGGGGAGATCGTCGGGCCGTTCAAGGGCGAACCTGGCTCCTGGGGTTGGTGAGGGCGGTGTTCTGGTGACTCCAGCTCGTCGCGGTCGGGCCGCGGCAGGCCGCCAACCTCGATCACCGGAGTGGGTCCGCCGATGTGGCGGACCTCGTACCGGTCGCCTAGATGATCATGCTTGCGATGGTGGTCGGACGTGCGGCGTCGGCCATGAACGACCTTCATGGCCGTCGACCTGAAGGATCAGAGGTCGTGCGCCTCGTCGGAGCCGTAGTCGGTGAAGGTGTCGGCGGGCCGTGACGGCTGCCTGCCGAACTGCTGGTGCACCGGGTGGGGCCTGCGTCGATCAGGCCCGGAGGGCACCTCGTGCGCGAGGTCGTAGCTGTAGTCCTCGGGCGGGTCGTCGCGTTGATCCTGTTCCATGACCCTCCTTCCTGTCGTGCCGAGTGCAGCATTTCGGCGCGGCAGGCGGAAGCGGCCGTCAGGGCGAGAGATGGATGCCCGTGCAGATCGGTTGCCACACGCGTACAGATCGCCCGTGCGCCGTAGTTGGTCCGCTTGACGTCATGACCCTCGTGCGCGGTGGCCAAGTCATTGGGCCTGGGTCAGCGCCGCGGCGCCAGTCCGTGGTCATCGTGCTGGAACTCCAGCCGGGACACGACATCGACCACCCCGTCGACCCTGTGCACGAGGCGTTCGGTCGCTTCGGCGGTGCTGCGGCGGTCGACGGTCCCGGCCAGGTCGACGATCCCGTCGGTGACCTTGACGTCGACCTGCGTCGGGTCGGCTCCCAGCAGGTCGAAGACCTCGCCGAGCACGTCCTGGCGGATGTCGTCGTCGCTGCGCACGAACGCCTTGAGCAGGTCGCCGCGGCTGACCACGCCCACGAGGCCGCCCTGGTCGTCGACGACCGGCAGTCGCTTGACGGCGTGGTCGGACATCAGTCGGGCTGCCTGCGCGAGGCTGGCCCGCGGTCCGACGGTGACCGGCTGGGCCGACATCAGCTCCCCGGCGGTGTCGCCTGCCGCGCGGCGGACGGCCGTCCGCCGCGTGGGGGGCTCCCACCAGTGCGGGCGCCGGGGGATCTGGTGACCCTGTTTGAGGATCACGTCGGCTTCGGAGACCACGCCGATCAGCTGGTCGTCCTCGTCGAGCACGGGCAGGGCGCTGATGTGGTGCTCGACCATGATCCGCGCCAGTTCCTTCACCGGCATGGCGGCCCGCGCGGTGTGCACGGGTCGGGTCATCACGTCGGAGACGGTCAGGTTCTTCATGGCGCCATGATCGGAGTGCATCCGGCGGGCGGGCAGGGCCATCGGTCGGCACCCGCCGGGCCGGTTGTCCCGCAGTCGGCGCAAACGACGCCGCTTGCTGGGCGTGGGGTTGTCAGGGCGTCGGGTCGGGCGTTTGTGGGAGGGTGAACACGCAGCGGGCGCCCGCGCCCAGCTCGCGAACCTGGTCCCCGACGGCGATTCGCACCGGCGCGCGGAAGCCTTCGGCCTTGGCGAGCGCGGTCAGCTCGTGGCCTTTGATCGAGATCCGGATCGAAGTCCCGCGGAACTGCATGGAGAACGCGAGCCCGTCGAGCCGATCGATCAGGCGTGGTTGGAAGTGCAGGACGCCGTCGCGGACGCTGCTGCCTGCGTAGCTGCGCTGCAGCAGGTCCAGGGTCCCGGACATGACGCCCATGTGGATGCCTTCCTTGGTGGTTCCGCCCTGCACGTCGCTGAGGTCGCTGTCCAGCGCCTCCAGAAACCGCCGCCATGAGCTGGCCGGATCCAGCCCGGCGAGCACGCCTGCGAAGGTGATCAGGCTCAGTGTGGAGCCGTGCGAGGTGCGCCGGTCGTAGTAGTCGATGGTCCGCCGGGCCATGTCCGGGTCGTGGGCGTAGCCGAGTTGTTCGAGCAACCGGCGCAGCTCGTCGGGGGAGAACAGGAAGAACAGCATCACCGTGTCGGCCTGCTTGGCCACCTGGTAGCGGTCGGGATCGTCGCCGTCGGCCTTGAGGATCCGGTCGAGGCGTTGGATGTTGGTGTGCTCGGCGCGGTAGCCCGCCCAGTCGAACTCGTCCAGCTCGGCGTAGCCCTCGAATTGGCTGGGCACCGGGCCCGCGTCGGTGTCGTGGAACGGCACGAACATGCGGGTGCTCATCCGTCGCCAGGTGTCGAGCTCGGCGGTGGTCAGGCCGCGGCGGGCGCGCAGTGCGGCAGGCAGCAAGTCGAGGACGCGGAGGGCGGTGGCGGCGATCCACGCGGCCATGACGTTGGTGTAGGCGTTGTTGTTCAGCCCGGCGTCGTCGGCCCCGGGGTACCGCTCGTGGAACTCATCGGGCCCCATCACGCCGTGGATCTCGTAGCGGTCCCGCTCGGGGTTGTAGTGCGCGATGGATGCCCAGAAGCGGGCGATCTCGAGCATCAGCTCGGCGCCGTAGTCGCGGAGGAACTCCAGATCGTCGGTGGCCTGGTAGTACTGCCACACGTTGTAGAAGATCGCCGCGTTGACGTGCCGCTGGTTGTGGCTATTGTCGGGATCCCACTGCCCGGACAGCGGGTTGAGGTGGACGACCTGGGTCTCCTCGGTGCCGTCGCTTCCGCTCTGCCACGGGAACATCGCGCCCCGGTAGCCCGCCTCCCGCGCCGCCGCCCGTGCCTCGGACAGTCGGCGGTAGCGGTAGAGCAGCAGCCCGCGGGTGATCTCCGGGAGCCGGAAGTTGAGGAACGGGTAGACGTAGAGCTCGTCCCAGAACACGTGGCCGCGGTAGGCCTCGCCGTTGAGCCCGCGGGCCGGGACGCCCGCGTCGTGCCGGGCGGTATGGCGGGAGCAGACTTGCAGCACATGGGCGGTGTGGAAGCGCAGCAACAGCTGCGCGCGCGGTTCGCGTGGCAGTTGCACGTCGCAGATGTCCCACAGCTCGGTCCATGCCCGCTCGTGCTCGGCCAGCGCCGCGGCGAAGTCGGGGTAGCGCAGCACATGCCGCCCGGCGGCCGCCAACGGTTCGGTGATCGCGTTGTCGTGCGAGGTGAACAGGGCGACCAGCTTCTCGACGCGCACCGGCTCCCCGACGGTGACGTCGAAGGCGAGGACCTGCTGGATGTAGTCCTCCATCTGGTGGAGGCTGCGCTCCACCAGCGGCGGGTCATCGCCGCGAAACACCCGGCTGCGGGCGGCCTCGGCGATGTAGATGTTCGATTGCCGGGTCTGCACCTTGAGCGCGATCGTCTGCGGTCCGAAGGTGCGGGGGGAGACGGGGTTGAGGTGGCGGCCCTCGAGCTCGCGGTAGCGCGCGACCATCTGGTTGGTCACCCGCCCGTCGAGCGCGGAGACCACCTCCATGCGACCCGACCAGTTCTGCGGGGTGAGGATCCACTCGATGGCGGCCTGGTGGCTGTCGGCCATGCTCACGAACCGACGACTCCGCAGGGTCGTCTCCCGGCCCGCGAGGTCTCGGAAACGCAGCTCGCGTCGCACCAGCGCACGCCGGATGTCGTAGTCGTGCCGGTAGGACAGCAGCTCCACGTTGTCGAGCCGGATCGCGTCCGCGCCCTCGATGCGCAGTTTCAGCACGAGCCAGTTGGGTAAGTTGACCAGGTCCTCGTTAAGCACCGGGCGACCACCCAGGATCGTGGTCTCACGGTTGAAGCCGCCGTGGGCGTAGGTGCCCGGGTAATGGACGGTTCCCGCGTCCTCCCACTCGGCCGTCCCCCGGGTGCAGAAATAGCCGTTGCCGGTCGAGGTCAGCGCCTCACGCAGACCCTCGGATGCGGGGTCGAACCGGTCGTAGGCGAGTGTGACGTCCTGCATGGGATCCCCTCCGAGTGGCATCCGGCACGGTCAACACCCGAGCGTGTCAGTAACTGCGCTGCCGCGGTGGTGGAGACGAGGACGAGATCGGTGGCGATGGCCCGGCTTGCCACCTCCGGATCTGCGGCGCGGCCGACGATGATGCCGAGGTGCGGCTGGCACATCGCCACTGGGGCCGCGCAGGCGGGACGGCGCCGGTGGAGCTGGGCCGTTCGGCGCACTATCCGGTGTTGGCTATGCGGGCCGTGGTCGTCGGGCCGTGATCGGTCAGTTCGGCGTCGCCGAGTCGGTGGATGAGGGCGCGTGTCGGAGTGTTGTCGGCCAGGATTTCCGCCGTGAAGTGGTCGATGCCGAGCGCTGTGGCGCGCTGCGCGAGCTGGTGTATCAGCAAGGTGGCCAGGCCCTGTCGGTGCCAGGCGTCGACTACCACGATGGCCAGTTCCGCGGTGTCGGGGGTGGTCGTGTCGCGGATGAACCGGGCAACCCCGATGATGTCGCCCGACCTCGGCGCCAACGCGACCAGTGCTTCGTGGTCGTGGTGGTCGATGTCGGTGAGGTAGGTGAGCATCGGCGCGTCCAGGCGGGGCGCGGCCGAGTGGAATCGGCGGTAACGGGACTGTTCGCTGAGCTGTTCGACAGCCGCAGCCAGCGCTGGTGCGTCGTCGCTGCGGATCGGCCGGATCAGTACTACATAGCCCGACTGGAGCCGGAAACGTCGTGTCTCCGTCATGGCTGGTGCCTCCCATGGACCACACCGGTCCGCTTGCAACGGTTAGCGCTTCCGGGTGGTATGTCAAGCGTCGGTGATGTTCGACATGGTGCCCGCGCCGGTGGAGCCCCGACGCCGCGGGTCGCGGTTCCGTCCTGCGATCGCCGCCCCACTCGTTGACCGCGGTGCCCGGATCGATGACGCCGGGCCTTCAACCGTCCCCACTCGCCGGCATCATCGGCGGGTGGGGACTTGCGCATCGGTTGCGAGCGGCAGCTTCGTCCCCGGCGATGCCAACATCGGCGAGGCAGCCGAGATCTCGTATCGCCGAGCGGCTAATGCAGGCCACGGGGAGGCGATGCACTGCCTCGGGGTGATCGACGCGGCGTTGAGGAGGTGAGTGCGTGATGAGTGGGGGCGCCCTGTTCATCGCGGTGTTCCTGGCTTGCGTGGTCGAGGCGGTCGAAGCGTTGACGATTGTGCTGGCCGCGGGAACCGGCCGGGACTGGCGCTCGGCGATCACGGGTGTCGCCGCGGGTGTGGGGGTGCTGGCCCTGATCGTGGCGGTGCTCGGCCCGGCCGTGACCGCGATCCCGCTCGCTGGGCTGCGGCTGGTCGTCGGCGGGTTGCTGCTGATTTTCGGGTTGCAGTGGTTGCGGAAGGCGATCCTGCGGGCGGGCGGGCTTAAGGCCCTGCACGACGAGGACGCCATTTACGCCGCCGAGCTGGCTGCCGCCCGGGCCGCGCCCGGGGGGCGCCGCGGGGTGGTCGCGGACTGGTACTCCTTCACGTTGTCGTTCAAGGGTGTCGTGCTCGAGGGCCTTGAGGTCGTGTTCATCGCGCTCACGTTCGGGGCCAACCAGCACAACATCGGCCTCGCCGCCGTCGCGGCGTTGGCCGCGGTGATGGTGGTCATCATCGCCGGGATCGCGGTGCGGGCCCCGTTGGCCCGGGTACCGGAGAACGCCATGAAGTTCGTTGTCGGGATCATGCTGACCTCGTTCGGGATCTTCTGGGGGGCTGAAGGGGCCGGGGCGGTGTGGCCCGGCGCGGATGCTGCGCTGCTGGTCGTCGTCCCGGCTGTGGCGGTGTTCGCGCTGGCGCTCGTGGTGTCGTTGCGCTACGCCACCGCGGCACCTGCGAGCCCCGGGCCTGCCGTCGGCGGGTCGGTCGGGTCATGAACCGGCTCAAGGCAGTCGCCGGGTTCTGGTATGAGTTCATCGTCGGCGATGACTGGCGGGTCGCGGTCGGCGTGGTTGCCGCGCTGGCCATCACCTCCGGGATCGCCCGGACCGCTATCCCGGCCTGGTGGGTGCTGCCCGCCACGGTGGCGATCTTGCTGCCGTGGAGCCTGTGGCGGGTTGCCCGCACCCGCCGATCCCTGCCTGGCCGCGATGGGTGATTTGCGGAACAGGCCGAGATCGCCCGCGCTCGCGAGGGCGTGTTCGACGGGCTGGGGAATGTGACGACGACGGCGTCTGGCACCAGCTCTGATCATCCGCGGAGGCGGTCAACCAGGGCCAATGTCGGGCGGTCCTCGTCGCGGGCGGGCCTCGGACGGAGCGTGGCGTGTGGGCGTATGCTGTCCGAGCTGTTCGGCTCCGGACCTCGGCCGGTCATCTGTAACCGGACCGTTGGACAACCCGAGGTAGCCATGACCGCCCATCAGATTGTGCCGTCCGCCGCCGATCAGGCAATGGCCCGGACGGCCGCTGTCGCCCCCGCGTATCCGCTGACTGTGACGAACCAAGGCGGCTGGACGGTTCAGCGCCTGGCGGTGATCAACGACGCGGGGGGAGTGTGCGCCCGTTGCGGGTTGGCAGGCGCTGACACCGTGATTCGCGGTTGGGTGGATGAGCAACTCGTTGCCGCACATACACGGTGTCTGGTTGGTCTCGGCCCCGCCGGTCCGGGACATGATCGCGCTGCATGAGCGGCCGAGCAGTCTCGGCGCCAGAAGGGTCGGCTGATCCTCGACGCCGCGGCGGCATGCTTCGAACCCTCGAGCCTGGACGGCGTGTCCATGTTTCACCCGCCTCGGCCTGCCGGGATCGGGTCACCGTTTGGACAAGCCGGTGCGGCATGAGGGTCCGGTCACGTCTGTCCGGTTGCTGCCACTGCAGACGGCGGGGGCCCGCGTCCTCGGGTGTCGGCGGTGCCCCGACCACGATGTGCGCGCCCGACACGACGACCCCGTCGGGTCCGGCGAGAACGGGGTTGAGCACCAGCGACCGGACCTCGGGCAGATCCTGGGCCAGCCGGTTGAGGCGTAGCACCAGGTCCTCCAGTGCGTCCAGCCGGGCGGGTGGCTCGCCGCGAGTAGCCCCATAGCAGCGGGGCCGCCCGGGGTTCGCGGATCAGTTCGGCGGCGTCGACCGTGGACAGCGGAACCGGCCGGTAGGCGCGGTCGCCGAGCAGTTCGCTCGCCATCCCGGAGAGGCCGAACGACAGCAGCGAGCCGAACGACGGGTCGTCTTGCAGCGCGAAGACGCACGAGATGCCCGGACCCATCTTCTGCACGTACACCTCGTCGCGTCCGGAAGCGCGGGACAGGTTGGTGAAGGCCTGGCGGGCGCCCTGCGGAGTCTCGATCATCAGCCGCACACCCGCGCCGTCGATCCGGTGCTGCCACTGCTCGGCGGTGGCCTTGATCGCCACCGGGAAACCCAGCTGGCTCGCGGCGGCGACCGCCTCGCCCGCGCTGCCCACCCGCCGGAACGGCAGCATCTCGATCCCGAAGTAGCCCAGCAGCGCCACGCGCTCCTCGTCGTCGAGCACGTGCTCGCGCTCGCCCTCGTGGCGATCGACGAGCGCCCGCGCGTCCTGCACGTCGATCCCGGGGGGCCGGACGGTCTCGCCGGGCGGCGCGGCGCGCCAGCGGGCGTAACGCACCGCGCGTCCGAGCGCGGCGACGGCCCGCTCCGGCGTCGGGTAGCTGGGCACCGACCCGCGGACGGGCACACCGTCGCGATCAAGGACCGCGAACTCGCCGAGCATCCCCTCGGTGCCGAGGAACGTGGTGACCACGGGCTTGCCCAACCCCGCCACCGCCTCGCGCAGCGCCTGGGCGTGCGCCGTGCCGGACATCGCCAGCGGCGGAACGAACACCACCACCAGCGCGTCGACGTCGTCCGATCGGCCTGCCGCGCCGACCGCGGCGGCCAGGCCCTCGGGGCTCACCGTGGTGCCTGCATCCACCGGGTCACCCGCCAGCACCAGGTCCTCGCCGTCCAGCGCGTCGACCACCAGCAGATTGAGCGCGGTGGAGTTGCCGACCACCGCGACCCGCCCGCCAGCAGGCAGGGGCTGGTAGGCCAGCAGCTGGGCCGCGTCGAACATCTGCGTGACGTTCTGCACCCTGATCACGCCCGAGTGTTCGAACAGCGCCTGGAGCCTGCCGTCATCGACCGGTGCCACAGCGGACGTCGCCGTCGCATGCGCCTCGGTCCAGCGACCACTCTTGACCGCGATGACCGGCTTGGTGCGGGCGAGTCGGCGGGTGAGCCGGGTGAACTTGCGCGGGTTGCCGACCGACTCAAGGTGCAGCAGGACGACGTCAGTGGCGGGATCGGTCTGCCAGTACTGCAGCACGTCGTTGACCGACAGGTCTGCGCGGTTGCCTGCCGAGACGAAGGTCGACAGGCCCAGCCCACGCTGGGCGGCCTCGGTCAGGAGCGTGACGCCGAGCGTGCCGGACTGGCTGAAGAAGCCCACCCGGCCTGCCAGGGGCATGTTCGGGGCCAGCGTGGCGTTCAACCGGACCTTTGGGTCGGTGTTCGCGACACCCAGCGCCTTCGGGCCGACCACCCGCATCCCATGGGCGCGGGCCTCCTTGACGAGCCAGGCGCTGTGCGGTCGTGCCGTCGGGCCCGGCGTCGGCGAACCCGCCGCTGAGCACGACGAGTGCCTTGACCCCCTTGGCCAGGCAGGAGGCCATGACGCCGCCCATCCCGGCCGCAGGGACGGCGACCACGGCAAGGTCCAACGTCGCTGGGAATGTCGGTGACCGCCGGATACGCGTGGACACCACTGACAGAGCGGGCCTCGGGGTTGACCGGGTAGACCGGGCCTGCGAAGTTGCCGCGCAGCAGGTGCAGCAGCACCGCGTGACCGATCTTGGTGGGATCGGTGGAAGCGCCGATCACGGCGACCGAGCGCGGGTGCAGCACGTTGTGCACGCTGCGGGCCTCCGCGCGCTGCTCACGGGAGCCGCGGACCTCCATCGAGCGCTCGGTGGGGTCGATGTCGAACTCCAGGTGCAGCGTCCCCTCGGCGAACTCGCGGCTGACCTGGAAACCCGCGTTCCGGAACACCCGCACCATCTGGGCGTTCCCGGCCAGGACCTCGGCCTCGAACCGGCGCACCCCTCGCTCGCGGCCCGCCGCGGCGAGCTGCTCGAGCAGGATCGAGCCAAGCCCGCGGTTCTGGTGATCGTCGCGGACGACGAACGCGACCTCCGCAGGGCCGACCACGGTCTTGCCGTCCGGGTCAAGCGTGCCCTCGTAGCGGCCTACCGCGATGACCTCGTCGCCGAGCAGGACCACCAGCGCCACCCGGGCGTTGTGGTCGACGACGGTGTGGCGGAATCGGTCTGCCAGTACTGCAGCACGTCGTTGACCGACAGGTCTGCGCGGTTTCCTGCGGAGACGAAGGTCGACAGGCCCAGCCCACGCTGGGCGGCCTCGGTCAGGAGCGTGACGCCGAGCGTGCCGGACTGGCTGAAGAAGCCCACCCGGCCTGCCAGGGGCATGTTCGGGGCCAGCGTGGGTTCAACCGGACCTTTGGGTCGGTGCTCGCGACACCCAGCGCCTTTGGGCCGACCACCCGCATCCCATGGGCGCGGGCCTCCTTGACGAGCCAGCGCTGTGCGGTCGTGCCGTCGCGCCCGGCGTCGGCAAACCCACCGCTGAGCACGACGAGTGCCTTGACCCCCTTGGCCAGGCAGGAGGCCATGACGCCGCCCATCCCGGCCGCAGGGACGGCGACCACAGTAAGGTCCACGTCGCTGGGAATGTCGGTGACCGCCGGATACGCATGGACACCACTGACAGAGCGGGCCTCGGGGTTGACCGGGTAGACCGGGCCTGCGAAGTTGCCGCGCAGCAGGTGCAGCAGCACCGCGTGACCGATCTTGGCGGGATCGGTGGAAGCGCCGATCACGGCGACCGAGCGCGGGTGCAGCACGTTGTGCACGCTGCGGGCCTCCGCGCGCTGCTCACGGGAGCCGCGGACCTCCATCGAGCGCTCGGTGGGGTCGATGTCGAACTCCAGGTGCAGCGTCCCCTCGGCGAACTCGCGGCTGACCTGGAAACCCGCGTTCCGGAACACCCGCACCATCTGGGCGTTCCCGGCCAGGACCTCGGCCTCGAACCGGCGCACCCCTCGCTCGCGGCCCGCCGCGGCGAGTTGCTCGAGCAGGATCGAGCCAAGCCCGCGGTTCTGGTGATCGTCGCGGACGACGAACGCGACCTCCGCAGGGCCGACCACGGTCTTGCCGTCCGGGTCAAGCGTGCCCTCGTAGCGGCCTACCGCGATGACCTCGTCGCCGAGCAGGACCACCAGCGCCACCCGGGCGTTGTGGTCGACGACGGTGAAATGCTCCAGGTCCTGCGCGGGGATCTTCGGGTATGCCCTGAAGTGGCGCAGGTAGCGGGTGCGCTCGGAGAGTCGGGAGTGAAACTCCACAATCGCATCCGCGTCGCTCGGCAGGATCGGACGCAGGTGCACCACACCGCCGTCCGACGCCACCACGTCGGCCTCCCAGTGCTGCGGGTACTTCGGCGCGGACGCCGCCGCGGCGTGCGATGTAGGCGGAGCTGCCCGGTCCGCGGCGAGCGCCTCGTCCATCCCATTCTCCTCCGTACCAGGTGTGGTTCCATGGGGCGGGCCCGATCAGTCGCGCGGATCGTGAGGGTCCAGGCCGTGCAGCGGGAACACCGCCCGGCGCGTGTCGAGGACCGCGATGTCCACCCGGTCCGTACCGGTCAACCACGGCACGCGCGCCCCGTTGACCGCGTTGACCCCGTCGGTCATCTGCGTCGGCAGTGGCAGGCCGGTGAGCCGGGAAGCGTGGGCGACCCAGCCGGTGGGCACCGGGCTGCACGGGTCCACATCACGGTCCAGCACGGTGGCGAGCAGGTGCGTCCACGACCGCGGCACCACCCGGTAGATCCCGTAGCCGCCGCCGCCCAAGGCGAGCCACCGGCCCCCAGCCGTCCGCTCCGCGAGGTCGCGCAGCTCGCGGTAGATCGTGCGGTGACCGTCGACCGACAGTTGCAGGTTCGCCAGCGGGTCCTCGGCGTGGGTGTCCGCGCCACACTGCGTGACCAGCAGTTGCGGCCGAAATGCCGTGAGCATTGACGGCACCACGGCGTCAAAGGCCCGCAGCCAGCCCCCGTCGGCCGTACCGGGCGGCAGCGCTACATTCACCGCGCAGCCCGTTGCCGCGCCCTCGCCGTACTCTTCCGGCCAGCCCGTGCCCGGCCACAGCGTGAGCGGATTCTGATGCAGCGAGATCGTCAGCACCCGCGGATCGCCGTAGAACGCGGCCTGCACCCCGTCGCCGTGATGCACGTCCACGTCGACGTAGGCGATGCGGTCAAAGCCGTGGTCCAGCAGCCACGAGATGGCCACCGTGCAATCGTTGTAGACGCAAAACCCCGAGGCGTGGTCGGGCATCGCATGATGCTGGCCGCCTGCGAGGTTCACCGCACGCAGCGCGCGGCCCTCCGCGATCTCACGGGCGGCCAGCAGCGAGCCGCCGCAGACCAGGCAGCTGGTCTCGTGCATCCGCGCGAAAATCGGGTTGTCGTCCGTGCCCAGCCCATGCACCGGGTCGTCGCCCCTCTCCGGTGCCGCACGGACCGCCGCCAGGTACGACGGCACGTGCACCCGCTCCAGCTCGGCGTCAGGTGCAGGCTCCGGCTCGAGGAGCTCCACCCCCTCCAACACCCCGAGCTCGCGGGCCAGCCGCATGGTCAAGTCAAGGCGGACGGGGTTCATCGGGTGGTGCGGGGTGAGCCGGTGGGCGAGGAACTCCGGTGTCCACACCACCGCAGCTCGCCAGCTCATATGAGAAAGCTAAGCGATTCGGCGGCCGTGCGGACCTGCCGAAGGTCCCGTCGGCGGCCGCCTGCACGGCGGCGCACTTTGTGCGCAGCCTCGACCGCTTGCTGCGCCGGGCCGGTGCGACCGTGCGCGACACGCTCCAGCGGAGGCTTCGGCTTCCTCGAGTGACACCGCCCCTGTTCTGGAACCCGCAGGCCAAACGGTGTGCGCAGCATTCCGGGCCGGGTGCGGGAAATGGCACCCCGCACGTCGGGCCCTGGATGACCGACGGATGCGGCGGCGTGTCGCGCGATCGCAGGCGCGGGCGACCGGCACAATGTTGCCGCTCGCCTCTGAGTCAAGGAGACCGGCATGATCAAATTTGCCAGGAAAGTCGGGATCGTCAAAGTAACGTTTGCGTTGCCTGCGGAAGAATGGGCGGCAGGCTGCAGCGTTGTCGGCGACTTTAATGAGTGGGTGCCCGGACGGCATCAGATGCGGCGGCGTTCGAATGGCACACGATCGACGACGGTGACGTTGGCTGCCGGTTCGCGGGTTCGGTTTCGATACCTGGGCAAGAACGGGCATTGGTTCAATGATCCAGAGATCGCCGAATTTGACGGTCCGGACTGCGTTATCGCCGTATAGATTACGGCGTCCAACACAGCCCATCAGAAGCGGAACGCACGCTGTCATGGTCTCGTACCAGGATCGGGTGCGTCGCTGTTCCAGGGACCGGATGTAGGTGGCGAGCCGCCGCCCATAGGCGCTGGCCTGCGACGTCAGGCGGCCGGCTCGTACTCGTTGATCAGGCTGCCGAGAACCGGTCGCCGCCTGGTCGGCCGGCAGGTCGGTCGAGTTCGGTTTGCGTCATGCCCGGGGTTCGACTTGGGGGGTGAGCAGGACGATCGGGATCGTGCGGTCGGTCTTCTGCGCGTAGTCGTCGTAGAGGGGGAAGATGTGCGCCATCTGGGTCCAGAGGGACTCGCGCTCGGCTGAGGACGCGACACGGGCTCGGGCGGTGAACCGGTGGGTGCCTGCCTGCACCCCGACGCTCGGGTCGGCAAGGAGATTCTTGAACCACGCCGGGTCGTCGTCGGCGCTACCTTGGAGGCGACGACGACGAACTCGTCGCCCGAGCGGCCGTAGATCAGGCAGGTGCGGCGCGGCTGGCCGGTCTTGCGTCCGGTCGTGGCGAGCACGAGCAGACCGGTCGCCGCCTGGTCGGCCGGCCATGTCGGCGGTCGGCCATCCCGGGGTACGACTACCGGTCGAGCGGACGTCGGGTCGTGCGGTCGGCATCAGCTCAGTCGCTGTACAGGGGAAGATCGCCCGCTTTCGCCGCCGGGACTCCTCCAGCGTCGCATGCACCGCAGCGCCCCGTCGATGTCGCCCGGTGTGCCGCCAGCTTCCTCGACGCTCCGGCTCCTATCGCCGCTTCCATCAGAGCCCGGGACGGCGCGATACCTCATTGGAGGCGACGACGACGAACGCCTCGCCCGAGCGGCCGTAGATCAGGCCGGTGCGGCGCGGCTGGCCGGTCTGCGTCCGGTCGTGGCGAGCACGAGCGGTCGGCGTTGCTGGTGATGCGGCGCGGGGTTGGCGCGGCAGGTCGGGCCGCTCAGGTGCCCGTGAACTGCGCGGCCGCGTGGCGGCGGCGCTCGCGGCGACCCTCGATGACCAGCAGGGCGATCAGCGCCACCTCCGCGATCTTGTCTGCGATGCCCATCGCGTCGTACTGGCCCTGGATGAGGACGAAGTACGCGACGATCGTCGCGGCCGTCAGTCCGATCAGTGCCCAGCGGGTCAGCCGCCGGAACCGGACGAAGGCCGGGTGGTAGAGGGCCGCGGTCAGCACGATGTAGCCGAGGCCGTCGAGGTAGAACAGCGCGGCGAAGAACCCGAGGGTGGCCGCGCCGCCTGCCGCGGCCGTTGCCTCGGGCTGGGTCGCCACCATGACGTGCGTGATCGCACCCAGGTAGATGTGCACCGCGGCGGTCGCCGCGGCCAACACACAGATCGCGATCTGGATCGCGCCGAACCGGGTTGCGTTGCGGGCGGAGGTCATCGTCATCACCTCGTCGGGATCGTTGGAGGAGTTGTCTCCGGTGTAGACCGTCGGGAGTGGCGGGTGTCATCGGAGAGCCGGACAAATCGTTGCGACGGATTTCGGCGACCTGGTTCCTGCAGTCGCCGAACGTGCGGTGAAGTCTCGTCGACCGTTCTCGGTGGCGGAGCCCGTCGATTCGGCGCACAGCGCGAACTGCCCCCGAGTGGGCGGCAGTGATGGGTGGGATGGGCCGGGAGTTCGACGGCGGCTACGCGGAGTACGCGTTGGGATCCATCGAGGGGCGGTTGCTGATCCGCAGCGGGACCTCGACGGTGGGGATGGCGGCCGCGGCGATCGCGTCCAGCCACGGTGTCGAGATCTCCGCTACGACACGGCGGCCGGACAAGATCGACGTGTTGACCGCGGCAGGCGTCGACCACGCACTCCTCGACACCGGTGGCTCCCTGCGGGCGAGCGTGCATTCGATCTGGCCCGAGGGTCCGGACCATGTTCTGGATCTTGTCGGGGCGAGCACAGCGGTGGACTCGCTGCACCTGGTCCGTCGCGGCGGGACCGTGTGTGTTGCGGGCTCGCTCAGCGGGTGGCTGATCCCGAACCTGGAACCGATAGCCATGATCCCGTCCGGAACCAAGCTCACCGCGTTCCACAGCGACAACCTGAACGGCAGCGCGGGAACGACCGTGTTGCAGCGGGTCGTCCACGAGGTCGAGGTCGGCGCCTACCGCCCCAAGATCGACCGTGTCGTCCGCCTGGGCGACATCACCTCGGCCCATGAGCGGATGGAGAACAACCGAGCCACGGGGAAGCTCGTCGCCATGCCCTGGTGTCACAGCCGTAGCCGATAGCGCAGGCTATGAGTCTCACCCCCCGCCTGCAGGTCTGTCGGTAGCGGCGTCGCTCAGCCTCGCGGCGATTCGCTCGACGTTGCGAGCGTTGCGGCCGAAATCGATGGCGGGGCCCCAGAGCGCGGGTTTGCTGGTGATCGTCACCGGTGTCCGGCCGCCCTCGTCGGCGCCGACGGCGAGCACGACGCGTTCGCCCCAGCTCCACGCCGATGTCGCCGTCGAGAGGACGATCCGTCCTGCGGCCTCGTCGACGGCCTTGAATCGCCCACGGTCCAGGGTGTGGGCGAGGCTTTCGCCGCAGCGCAGGATCTCGGTGCGGGGGAGCGGTACGCGCACGGTCTGTTCGATCCGTACACCCGGGTTGACGGTGGGCGACGCGTTTGGGTCGGCGGCCAACCGGCGGTCGCGCGCCACTACCGCGGCGCGCCACTGCCGGATGCCCAGGATCACCGAGACGACGATGCCTGCGAACAGACCGGCCAGGATGCCGCCCTTGAGCGCGGTGATCCGGTCGGCGGACGATGGGAACAGGAACTGGGTCAGGCCCAGCACCACGCCCAGTAGCAGCGCGTACTGGATGGCGAGGTTGAGGTGCATCTGTAGCCGCACGATGCGGTCGGGGACGGGTTCCGACATCGCCGCCTTATCGGGTTGCGGTGGTGGTTCGGCGACAGGATGGCGGGCCGACTACACCGTGACCGTCACCGGCCCGACGTTCCAGATGTCGTCGCAGTACTCCTTCACCGCCCGGTCGGAGGAGAACTTCCCGCTTCGGGCCGTGTTGAGGATCGACATGCGTGACCACAGTGCTGGGTTCTGCCAGGCGACACTCACCCGCTCTTGGCATTCGATGTAGGCGGCGTAGTCCGCGAGCACCAGGAAGGGGTCGTCGAAGCGGAGGTTGTCGACCAGCGGTCGGAACACGTCGGTGTCGCCGTGGGTGAGGCTTCCATCGGCGATCAACTCGAGCGCCGCCGCGAGATCGGGGTTGCCCTCGGCGTAGCCCGCGGGATGGTAGCCGTCGCGCTTGATGCGCTCGACCTCATCGACCGTCAGCCCGAACAGGAAGAAGTTCTCCGCGCCTGCCTCGTCGCGAATTTCGACGTTGGCGCCGTCGAGCGTGCCGATGGTCAGCGCGCCGCCCATCATGAACTTCATGTTCCCGGTTCCCGATGCCTCTTTGCCCGCCGTCGAGATCTGCTCGGACAGGTCAGCAGCCGGATAGATGATCTCCGCATTCTGCACGCCGAAGTTGGGCACGAAGGCGACCTTCAGGAACCGGCTCACGTCGGGGTCGTTGTTGATGGTCTCGCCGACCGCGTTGATCAGCTTGATGATCCGCTTGGCCATGAAGTAGCCGGGTGCCGCCTTGCCGCCGAAGATGAACGCGCGAGGCGGGATGGCCAGGCCCGGGTTCTGCTTCAGCCTGCGGTACAGCGTGAGGATGTGCAGGACGTTGAGGTGTTGGCGCTTGTACTCGTGGATGCGCTTGACCTGGACGTCGAACAGCCAGTCGGGGTTGAGCTCGATGCCGGTCGAGGTTTGGACGTACTGCGCGAGCCGGGTCTTGTTGGCGCGCTTGACCTTCCGCCATTCCCGTTGGAACTCGGGATCGTCCGCGAACGCTTCCAGATCACGGAACCGATCGAGGTCGGTGAGCCAGCCCTCGCCGATGGTGCGGTCGAGCAGGGCGCGCAGACCGGGGTTGGACAGCGCCACGAAGCGCCGCGGCGTCACCCCGTTGGTCTTGTTGGAGAACCGCTCCGGCCACAGCTCGTAGAAGTCCCTGAGAACGCTGACCTTGAGCAGCTCGGAGTGCAGCGCGGCGACCCCGTTGACCGCGTGGCTGCCGACCGTGGCCAGGTGCGCCATGCGCACGCTCTTGTCGCCCTCCTCGCCGATCAACGACATGCGCCGCGACCGGTCGTCGTCGCCGGGGAACCGCGCGCGCACCTCGTCGAGGAAGCGCTGGTTGATCTCGTAGATGATCTCGAGGTGGCGGGGCAGCGACTCGCCGAACATCGCCAGCGGCCAGGTCTCCAGCGCCTCCGGCAACAGCGTGTGGTTGGTGTAGGCGAAGGTCGCGACGGTGATGTCCCACGCCGTGTCCCAGTCGACCAGGCGCTCGTCGACCAGCAGCCGCATCAGCTCGGCGACGCCGATCGCGGGGTGGGTGTCGTTGATCTGCACCGCGAACCGCTGCGGCAGCTCGTACACCGAGGCACCCGCCAGGTCGTCCATGATGTGCAGCATGTGTTGCAGCGAACACGAGGCGAAGAAGTACTGCTGCAAGAGCCGCAGCCGCTTGCCCACTTCGGGCTCGTCGTTGGGGTAGAGCACCTTGGTGACGGTCTCGGAGCTGACCTCGTCCACGACCGCTCGGTAGTAGTCGCCGGTGTTGAACGCCTCCAACGCGAACGACTCGACCGCCCGGGCGGTCCACAGCGTCAACACGTTGCACGTGTGCACCCCGTACCCCTGGATCGGGGTGTCGTAGGCGACGCCCTTCAGCACCCGTTCCGGTATCCACCGGACGCGGTCGTGACCGGCGTCGTCGACGTAACGCTCGCTGCGCCCGCCCCAGTTGACCCGGTAGTTCACATCCGGCTTTTCGATCTCCCACGGGTTCCCGTCGATCAGCCAGTTGTCGGTCTTCTCGACCTGCCAACCGTCGCGGATCTCCTGGTCGAAGATGCCGAACTCGTAGCGGATGCCATAGCCGATGGCGGGCCGTTCCAACGTGGCGAGCGAGTCCAGGTAGCAGGCCGCCAGCCTGCCAAGACCGCCGTTGCCCAGCCCGGGCTCCTGCTCACGGGCCAGGACGTCGTCGAGGTCCTGGCCGAGCTCCTGCAGTGCCGCGCGGGCCGCGTCCTCGATGCCGAGGTTGAGCAGGTTGGCGCCCAGTTGCGGGCCCATCAGGAACTCGGCCGAGAGGTAGCACGTGACCTTGTGGCCGAGGTCAAGCGACGTCTGCGTGGACGCCGCCCTGTTGTCCAGCATGCGATCGCGCACAGCCAGGGCCAGCGCGCGGTAGTAATGCGAGGGATTGAGCGCGGCCGCCGGGCGGCCGATCGAGTAGCGCAGATGGTCGACAATTCCTCGACGCAGCGAGTCGGCATCCACTCCGGTCCGGCTGTGGCCCCGCGATTCGGGGGAGGGGGTGATGAGATCGGGCGCCTTCGCCAAGTCGGTCACCGCGCCAGTCTGGCATCGGCGTGTCGACATCGGGTGGTTCTGTTGAGGGCAAGTCCAGGCGGTGGGTCGCGCAGATAGCGGCCGCAGGCGGTGTCGACGGCATCTTCGCAGGTGCCGGGCAGCCGGTGACGAAGATCGATTCGGGGCGATGGTCAACCTCGCAGGCTCAGCCTTACCGACATATGGAGCCCATGGGGCGTCCAAATGCCGCTCGTGCGCTGGTCCGGGGCACGGCGTAGGGCGAGCAGGGTGCAGCGGAGGGACAGAAAGGGGCCGATGGACCCTGGCGACAAGGTCAGGGACCGCGGACGGTAGCGGCATGAGTGCTGACCTGGGCACCGCCGAACCCGGTGTTGCGCGCATCACGCCGGGGTCCATCACCGATTCGGTCGTCTCGGTCGTCGTTTCGACGGCCCGAAATCTTGACGATGTCGCCGCGGCGCGGCTGCTGCACTGGTGCCAGGCGCGGCTGCACCAGATCGACACCGGGCAGAGCGTTGTCGGCCACCTCATGGTGGATCTGAGCCACGCTCGCCGCGCCACCTCATCGGCCGTCGCCATCCTTGATCACGCCCGTGCCGAAGCGGATCGGCGGCACGTCGGGATTCACCTCGTGGGCGCTGCTTCGATCATGGCCACATGCGCGTTGCCTGCCCGCCACTGCCTCGGTAGGTGGAGTGCTTTCGCCACCCTCGACGCCGCGCAGGAAGCGCTCGATCCACCGGCAGATGAGGGTCGCACGACACGGCGTGCTGTCGACCCCGACGCGCTCGTGCTCACCCCGACCACGCCGCATGATCGTCTCGGATAGGCGCTTCGTCGCGCGAAACGCAGGCTCACGGACCCGCCGACTCGGGTGGCCGTGTCATGGCCGCGGCGACCGCCGAGGTCCCCGCCGCCGATGCTGGAATCATCGGCGGGCCGGCCAACACTGACGTGGGGCCGTGGACGGTCCTGGGATTGCTCGGCGGCAGAGTTGGACGAGGGCGTCGGCGCAGCGGTGTTCGCCGTGTCCGCCTCTGGCCGTGTTGTGGCGCCCGCCTGGTCAGTGCGACGTCGGAGTGGGCACAGCGGGCCGTCCGGGGGAGACGGTCGCCGAGTTCGGGCGAACCGTGCAGTGCGCGGGCGCGCAAGATCCGCCGACTTGGCGTCGGCACACTTTCGGGTGGTGGCGGCGCTTGCCTGGTGGACGGTGCGGGTCGCCACGCTCGACGATCTCGTGATCGGCGCGCGCTCCCGGGACACGGAAGGCTCCGCTCATGATCGACTACGTAGATCGTCGGTACCGGCCCGCGTTGTTGATCCGGCGCCTGGCCATCATGGCCTTGGGCATCGGGATGCTCGCAAGTTGTACGTCGCCGAGCGCATCGCCGACAGTGACGGGGACGGCCGCGTCGGCTGACCAGGTGCAGACGGCGGCGGTGGACAAGGTTGTGCAGGAGGCGATGAAGGCGCGTCACCTGCGTGCCGTCATCGTGCGGGTGACCGTCGACGGCAAGGAGATCATCACCAAGGCGTACGGCGAGTCGATGACCGGCGTGCCCGCCACGGTCGACATGCACTTCCGCAACGGCGCCGTTGCCATCTCCTACGTCTCCACTCTGCTCCTCATGCTCGTCGACGAGAAGAAGGTCGGTCTTGAGGACAAGGCTTCGAAGTGGGTTCCGGAGATCCCGCACAGCGATGAGATCACGCTCGGCCAGCTCGCCCAGATGACCAGCGGCTACACCGATTATGTGATCGGGAACGAGGCATTCGGTGCCATGCTCTACACCGAACCGTTCCGCCAGTGGACGCCCGAGGAACTGCTGGCGACCGTGACGTCGAAGCCGCTGCTGTACCGGCCGGGCACGAACTGGAACTACGCCCACACCAACTATCTGATTCTCGGGTTGGCGCTGGAGAGGGCGACGGGGAAGAAGATGTCGGATCTCTTGCAGGAGAAGGTGCTGGGCCCGCTGGGTCTGACGAACACGACCGATCCCGGCCCCGGTACGCCCGCCATCCCCGCGCCCGCGTTGCACGCCTTCACCTCCGAACGTCGATCGCAGCTGGGCATTCCGGCGGCAACCGGGTTCTACGAGGAGTCCACGTATTGGAACCCGTCATGGACGATCACCCAGGGTGCCATCCAGACGACGAACATCTTTGATCTGAATGCGACGGCGGTGGCGGTGGGGACGGGCAAGCTGTTGTCCCCGGAGTTGTACAAGGCGATGATCTCGACCGGGCTGCGGGGCAAGACGACCGCACTGCCCGGGTGCGCGACGTGCTTCCCGCAGAGCGAGGACTACAGCTACGGGCTCGGCATTGTCACAACCGGCGACTGGGTCATGCAGGACCCACTGTTCGCCGGTGAGGCAGGCGCGTTCGCGTACCTGCCCTCGAAGAAGGTCGCCATCGCCCTCGCGCTCACCTTCGCCGAGGACGCGTTCGCTCCGGACGGGAGCTACAAGAGTGAGGTCGGCGGCAACGCGGCCGATCAGGTCTGGCGGGAGGTCGCAACCGTCGTCGCGCCGGAGGACCCGCCGCCGACGAGGAAGCCGTAGCTCGTGCCGCGGAGATCACTCGCATGAGGCGCGCAGAGTTCCGGGCGCCCACAGGACCGCGTCATCGAGTCGGTGCGGCCGCCGCGCGCCAGGTCACGCGTGGCAGGTGAGCGGGTGCCCGCCGTTGTAGGCGACCATGTCCGCGAGCGCTGCGAAGACGTCGAGGGGGCCACCGCGCGGGGTGCCGCCCAACTCGGCGTAGGCGCGGTGCAGGTTCCCGACGATGCGCTCGGCGTCCGGCCAGTCGGCGAACCGGCCGAGATCGGTGTCGCGCGCGGCATCGAGGGGGAGGACTCCGGCCCGTCGGCCCTGCTCGGCGATGTCGAGGACGAACCGCAGGTAGTCGAGGGTCGCCCGGACCGGTTCGGCACCGGAGAACACCGGCCCGTGCCCGGGCACGACGACGGCGGGCTGAAGCGGCGCCACCACGTTCTCCAGCACCTCGATCGCTCCGGTGACCGACCCCATGAGGAGGAAAGGCGTGCCTCCGTTGAAGACGAGATCGCCGCAGAAGAGCACCGATTGCTGCGGGATCCAGGCGAGCACGTCGTTCGTCGTGTGCGCGGGGGTGCCCGCGTAACGCAGCTCCGCTCGCAGGTCACCGGCGTGCACGGTGATGCGGTCGGCGAAGGTGAGGAACGGTGGGTCGAGGGTCAGATCACCCCAGTCGACGTGGTCCCAGAAGGGCAGTGGCCGCGGCGGGCCGAACGCGATGGCCTCCTCGCGCGCGCGTTCGTGACCGACGATCGTGGCCCCGGGGAACAGGCAGTTGCCGAAGGTGTGGTCGCCGTGGTGATGGGTGTTGACGACGGTGCGGACCGGCGCGGCCGTCACGTCCGCGATGGCCTGCCGGTAAGCGCGCGTGCGCCGCTCGGTCGAGCACGTATCGATGCTGATGACGCCCTGCGGCCCGACGAGGAAACCGGTGTTGTTGATCCACCATGTGCCGTCGGGCTGGATGTAGGCGAAGACGCCGTCGGCGACCTCCTGCACCTGCGGCTTGCCGGGCTCGGTGATCTCGTCAACGAAGCGGTGTCCGACGCTCATGCGGGGGTCTCCGTTCGCAGCGCAACGGACGGGCGGGCGGGCAGTACGGCCGCGTCGATCGCGCCGAGCAGTTCCGCCTCCAGATGCACGCGGTCGCCTGCCCGCAGATACGGGTAGGCGTCGGCACCGTGCACCCGGGAGAGCTCCAGGATGCAGCCGCTCCCGACCGTGCCGCTGCCGATCACGTCTCCGGCACGCACCCGCGTGCCGCGGGACGCGTAGGCGATCATCTCGCCGAATGACCAGTACAGGTCGGCGAGGTTGCCGCTGCTGTAGCCGACGCCGTTGACCGCCGCGGACATTGCGACGTCGTAGCCGTGGCCCGCGGCGCGCTCGGCCAGTTCGTCCGTCGTCACCAACCAGGGCCCGAAGCCGTTGGCGCTGTCTTTGCCTTTCGCGGGGCCGAGATTGAGCGTCATCTCGGCGGCCTGCAGGTCCCGGGCGCTCCAGTCACAGAACAGCATGAAGCCCGCGATGTGGCCCGCCGCCTGTGCAGGCGTGAGGTCGGCGCCGTCCCGGTCGATGACCGCGGCGATCTCCAGCTCATAGTCGAAGGCCGAGCTTCCCGGCGGGATCGCGACATCGGAGCGGGGACCGGCGACTGCCGCCGGGTTGGTGAAGTAGAAGACGGGCTGCCGGTACCAGAGCGGATCGACGGTGAGCCCGATCGCCGCGCTCGCCGTGACGACGTGCTCCTCGAACGCCATGAAGTCCCTGATCGACGGTGGCTCGGGAACCGGCGCCAGCAGTTCGACGGTCGTCGGGTCGACGGCGGCGGACCGGCGGACCGCCGCGTCACCGGCCGCCCGCAGACTGTCGCCGTCGCCGAGCAGATCCACGAGCCGCCCGGCTCCTGAGACAGGGAACAGCTCGGCGTCGCGCCAGGCGCCTACCTGGCGCGCGCCGCCGGGCGTTCTAAAGGTACTCCAGCGCATGTGTCGCCCCTTTCATGAGCCGATCTGGGAGACGTATTTGTTGGCTACCGCGGCTATGATTCCGAGCTTGCCTTGAACGGTCTTGCCCCGCAAGGCGAACCGTTGGCGAGTGCGGATTTCGGCTGACTTTGATGCGGTCCAACTGATTGAACCCGCCAGGCCAGATCGATTCAATTGCAGGTAAGGGGTCGGGTCATCGCCGGGCGAAGGTCTCGACCTCTGGCTGGCCTGAGATCGATTCCGGCGGCAGTCCTGGCCTGCCGGGAGCGCCACCAAGCGACGGCGGCACCGTACCGGGGCCACGTAGCGACGAACGGCTGACCACGCGAGAGGTCGCCCCCAGGGCAGGCTGTCTACAAGATCGACCCGCTCGGCGACGGCCATCGCCGACCCCTGGTCATCGTGGTGGCTCCGGAGCAGACCGGGGCCTCGGCCGCCCGGCCCCTACCGCTCGGCGAGCTCCGGACGGCTGGCGACGAAACTCGCCCGCCTGGGGAATTCGGCACGCGTGAGGAGCGCTGTTTGGTCTTTCAGCTCGGGCCCTTCGACTCTATCGAGACGTGTGCCCGGCCGCGACAGTAGGCAATTGCACATCTCGGTCCGAAAACCGGAGCTTTCAAAGGAGAATGCTGTGGCCGCCGTGGTTCGAACAAATGAAACCGAAACTGAATCCGAGAGGCAGATAGCGGCTCCTGCCAGCGCGATCGCCGATCCTGGTCCGCTGGGGCTGGCTGCATTTGCGCTGACCACGTTCCTGCTGAGCTGCTTCAATGCAGGGCTGGTGGCGAAGAACCTCGAGGCGGTGGTTCTCCCGGTCGCCCTGTTCTATGGCGGAACCGTGCAGGTGCTGGCAGGCATGTGGGAGTTCCGCAAGGCGAACACCTTCGGAGCCTTGGCCTTCAGTTCTTACGGCGCTTTCTGGCTCTCCCTCGCGGCCTACATCAAGTTCGTCGCGCCCGGCTTGCCCCCCAATGGTGTCGCGACGGCCACGGGGCTGTTCCTTCTGGCATGGACGATCTTCACCGCCTACATGACCGTCGTCGCGCTGCGGATCAACCGAGTTCTCTCCGCGGTGTTCATCGCGCTGGTGGCGACCTTCGTGTTCCTGACCGTCGGCGCCTTCGTCGGCTCAGCGACGATCAGCCTGATCGGCGGCTATCTCGGCATCCTCACCGCCTTGGTGGCGTGGTACGCGTCCTTCGTGGGACTGTCGAAGGCGCACCCGCGCAAGGTCGAGCAGGCCGCAGCGAACACGAACGGCTAAAGCATGAGCTCCAGAACTCGGCCGGAGGCTCTCATCAGCGGTTTCAGGCTACCGTCTGGCACTCGTTGATGAGCCCTCCGAGGTCCGGTCGACGGCGGTCCGTGCCGTGGATCGGCCTGGGGGCAGGCGATGTGGGCCGTGTTGGCTGCAGCCGTCGGGTTCGATGCAGTCGGTGCGGGTTTTCGCCGACGCTCAAGGCTGATCGCGCATTTCCGGAAGGGCCTGGACATTGTCCGGGCCCTTCTGCGCTGTTCCGACCTCGCCCGATCGCTCGGCCACGCCGCGCCCAGCGCGCGGCCGTAACCGCTGGTCAGTCGCCTCCGATGTGATCACCGGTCGCCCTGATGAACCGGGTCATGCCCTACCCGTCATGTACCGGGGCCAGATCGTTGAGTCCGGGCCTGCCGAGGAGATCTGGCGTGACCCCCGGCACCCCTACACCAGGCCCTGCTGGCCGCGGTGCCTGTGCCCGACGGCTCAGGACGGATGCCCGCACCACCCACCGACGACGCCGAGTACCCCCTGCAGGCGGTCGTGCGTTGAGCCCGGCGACCCTGCGGCTGCGATCGCCGAGCTGCTCAAACCGGACTGCGCTGCTTCACGTGATTGGCTCACACTGGGCCGGTGATCGGAGGCGCGCGGATCGGCGACAGCGACGACGTCGAATGGATCAACACCGCGACCGGCGTCGGCATGACGATCACGGCAGCAATCCCGCCAACCTTCGCGCGTTACGCCACCATCGTCGTTCCCGACGGCGACGCTGACCGAACTCGGTCAGACGCGAGGCTGGTGAAGGTTTGTCGACGCACTCGCCTGCGCAGCCGTGGTGGCTGGGCTACCTCGACACCGGCGTCGCTGACATCGTGCGGCCCAATGCTGTGAAGATCACCGTCTACACGGGATGGCCGTACGTCCTGCTCGAAGGCGGTCCAGAGCAAGCCCAGAGCAAGCCCTCTGCCGGCGCCGCAACGTCGACGCCACGCCGTGGCACAGCGCGCTGCCAGAGCTGCTGTTCCCCGCTGACCGCTCGTGGTTGGTTTCCACCTTGTGGGACGACGACTGGCGCTGCGTCGGTGGATCCGCCGCCTTGCTGGAGGCACTCCTCCGGAGTCCGGACCTCAACGTCCGTGAGGTCATCCTCGGGGAGGATGCGACGCCCCCTGGCCACGAGGCCAGATGACGCGATCCGGATGCCGAGCGTCACCCGACTGGGGGGCGTCATCGGCGGCGAGCTGGGCTCGTCGGGCCGCTTCCCATCGGGCGGCCTTCCGGCGGGGGAGGCGGCGCACGCCGCCTTGATGGAGCGTTCGGGCCAGCAGTTCAGCGGCAGGCCAGGCGGCCATCCGGTGGAGCTCCTGCAGTGCGGCGAACTGCTGGTCGGCGTGGTCGCGTGGGAGCGGGCCGCGGCCGACTTACCGGCAGGATGTCAGGCGGGATCGGTTGAGGAGCCCTCGACCTGCTGCTTGATCGACGCAAGCGTTTGCTCGAGCCCGGCGCGGATGCCGGGTCCATCCGCCCGTTCGGTGTGCAGCCGCACCGCTACCTGAGAGCCGCTGCTTGCCGGGGAGACCTGCAGTTCGCCGTGGTAGCCGTTCGGGCCTTCGGATCCCCACCGCAGCGTGCGGGCCGCGTCGTCGACCGAGAGCCAGGCCTCGCCCTCGCGGCGGGTGCCCTCGACGTCCGCGACGACGTGCACCTCCTCACCGTCACCTGCGTGTTCACCTGTCGGTTCGGCTTCCTGCATCGCGGCGAAGTAGTCGGGCAGGTGGTGGACGTCGGAGAGATAGCGGAAGAGCGCTTCGGGCTCGGCGGAGACGGTCGCGGTGTGCTCGTAGTCACCCATGCCGGTCCTATACCCCCATTGGGGCGTCCTCACGCAGCCCGCCACATCAGCCTCGCCTGGCCGGGTGCAGAGATCGTACTGCGATCAACACGGTAGGCAGCGAGACGCCCGCGGCCTGTCGCGTTGCTCAGGGCCGTGGGTCTGGCGCTTCCAACCAGAGTCGGACGGCGGCCGGGTCCAGCAGAGCCGGGTCGGCGAGGTTGTCAACCATGATCCGCACCGTGCCTGCGACGTCGCGGGTCATACGGAAACACTGCTCCTGGGAGCCGCACTCGGTGGGAGCGAGCGCGCGGGCGGTTTCCAGGATCAGCGCCACCTGCTCGCGGACGTCGCGCGCGTCGTCCGCGACTGTGTCCGGTGTCAACCCGGCCGCTTCGGCGACGGCAGCCAGGTCGGAAAGCTGGGCGGCGGCCCACGCCCAGGGATCGGTCGTGAGCGCTTTGCGGAAGACCCGGTCGGACGGCTCGATGCCGTCGAACCGGGGGTGGAAGTGCGCGGCGGAGAACGTGCCTGCCGGACGGTCGAGCCGGTCGAACAGGTCGGCCCGCCACAGCGGTCTGTCGATGACGAAGCGCTGCGCCGCCGACTCGGTCCCGCGGTGGGTCTGCGGCTCGAGCTGCCGCAACTCCAGCCGGGCCCCGTGCTCCAGCACGCCGTCGGTCAGCCCGATCTCGAACCAGTGCCGGACCAGCACCGCCACACGCGAGTAGACGAACGTATAGAGCACCTCTGCACCCTGCCACGCTGAGAGTGTCCGGAAACGCAGTCGCATCTCCGCGAACTTGGCGAAAGTGGCCTGGAGGTCGGATCTCGGGACTTCCTCGGGACTTGGCCCGCGCTGCCGATGGGGCACGGCTATGGCCTCGGCTGACTCCTCCGGGTGGGCCGGGCGCGGAGCCGTTGACACCGCGGAGGGGCCTGGTGAAGCTGACGGCCATGCGGATCGTGGTCGATCTGAATCGCTGTCAGGGCTACGGGCAGTGCGTCTTCCTGGCACCGAGCGTGTTCGAGCTGCACGGCGAAGAGGTCCTGATGTACGACCCGGGCCCCGAGGAGACGCAGCGGCTGCCGGTCGGACGCGCGGCCGCCGCCTGCCCAGTGCAGGCAATTCGGGTTGAGAACCCGGCTAAGCAAGCATGAGTCCGGCCAACGGTACCTTCAGTGTGAACGGGCACGTGGTGATCGTCGGCGCCTCGCTGGCCGGGTTGCGCGCAGCAGAAGCGTTGCGCAAGGGGGGATTTCGGGGTCGGCTGACGCTGGTCGGTGACGAGCCCTACGAACCCTATGATCGGCCGCCGCTGTCCAAGCAGGTCCTGACCGGCCGGGTCGCGCCGGAGTCGACCGCGCTGCCGCAGGACCGCGAGCTTGATGCGCAGTGGCGACTCGGCACGGCGGCGGCCGGTTTGGACCTGGCAGGCAAGCGGGTGCGTCTGGCCGATGGCGGGGAAGTGGGCTTCGACCGACTGCTGATCGCGACCGGGACCCGGGCCCGGCCCTGGCCCAACCCTGCGGAGGCCGCGCTGGACGGGGTCGTCACGCTGCGCGGGCGGGACGACACGGTGCGGCTTCGCCGTGAGCTGGCCGCGGGGCCCCGTCGGGTTCTGGTCATCGGAGCGGGGTTCACCGGCTCCGAGATCGCCTCGGCGTGTCGCAGCCAGGGTCTGGCGGTGACGGTCACCGAGCGGGCGGCGGCACCGTTGGCCGGTGCGCTGGGCGAGACGATCGGCGCGGTGGCCGCGCGCATGCAGCGTGAGCAGGGTGTTGACCTGCGCTGCGGGGTCAGCGTCACGTCGCTGGAAGGCGACGACGCGGGACATGTGCGCCGTGCCCATTTGGACGACGGCACAACGCTGGAGATCGACGTGGCTGTGGTCGCGCTCGGCGCCCAACGCAACACCGAGTGGCTGCGCGATTCGGGCCTCGGGGCGGGCCCGCGCGGCGTCGCGTGCGATGCCGGGTGCCGGGTGTTCGACATGTACGGCATCGTCACCGACGACATTTTCGCCGCGGGTGATGTTGCCCGCTCTCCGCACCCGTTGTTCGGTTTCGAGTTCCTGGCGCTAGAGCATTGGAGCAACGCAGTCGAACAAGCCGAAGTCGCGGCCCACAACATGTTGCACAGCGAATCCGAGCGGCGCCCATATTTGCACGTCCCTACGTTCTGGTCGTTCCAGTTCGGCGTCAGCATCAAATCGGTCGGGGTGCCGCCGCTTGGCGAGGAGGTGGTCATTGTGCAGGGATCGACCGACGAGCGGCGCTTCGTCGCCCTTTACGGTCACCACGGGCGCACGGTGGCCGCGGTCACCTTCGACCAGGGCAAGTGGCTCGAGTTCTACCTGGATCAGATCGAACGGGCCGCGCCGTTCCCACCCCAGTACCGTAACGTGGCGCAGCCAGAGGTGCGGCAGGTGCTGCAGGCAGGCTTCCCGGATCCAGTCGTGCCGACCGAGGCGCCCATGATCGTGCGGACCGGCCACTCGCCGACCGAGCGGGCGTGGACCCTCATGCCTGCCCACGGGGGACGGGCATGACCGAGCAGACGACGACCGCTCAACCAGGGCTGCTCGGCCGGATTCTCGACTACGCCAACCGGGCCAACCCCTACCCGCTCTTTGCGCAGTTGCGCGAGACGCCGGTCCTTCTCGCACCGAACGGCAGCTACGTCGTCAGCACCTACCGCGAGATCTGGACCTTGATGCACGACCCACGGATCGGCGTCGGCGGCTTCGGCGCCGGGCCGCCCAACGGCAGCGCCGGTGCGCCTCCAGGTGGCGGGAGCTTCATCGGAATGGACCCGCCCGCGCACGACCGGATGCGGCGCCTGGCCACAAGCCACTTCGAGCAGACCGAAGCGGTGCGACCCGAAATGCTGCGCACCGCCACGGACCTCATCGACCGCATGCGTGGCAAGCAAGAGATCGATCTGGTGGACGAGTTCGCCTACCCGCTGCCGGTCACGGTGATCTGCAGGCAGCTCGGGGTGCCGCACGAGGACGAGCCCCGCTTCCACCCTTGGGCCGAGGCGATCATCACCCAGCTCGACCCGCGGCCGGGGCAGCAGGATGCCGCCGCCAAGGCCGCCGAGGAGATGAACCAGTACATGGCCGAGTTGGTTGAGCGGTTCCGCGCCGAACCGGGCACCGGACTCCTGTCCGGGTTGGCCGCCGAGGAGGGACTGTCCACCCAGGACATCGTGGCCACCGGGCGGCTGTTGCTGATCGCAGGCCACGAGACCACCGTCAACCTCATCACCAACGGCATGCTCACCCTGCTGCGTCATCCCGACGTCTTGGACCGGCTACGCCACGAGCCCGAGCTGGTGATCACCCTCGTCGAGGAGTTGCTGCGCTACGAGCCGCCGGTGCAGATCAACCCGAAATACATGGCCCTGGACGACGTCCAAGTTGGGGACATCACGATCCCGAAGGGCTCGCGCATCGTCCTCGCGCTGGCCGCGGCCAACCGAGACCCGAACCGGTTTCCCGATCCCGACCGATTCGACCCTGAGCGGCGAGACAACGAGCACCTCGGATTCTTCACCGGTATCCACTACTGCTTCGGCGCCGGGCTCGCCCGCCAAGAGGCGCAGGTCGCGCTGACCGAACTCGCCCGCAGGCTGGACAACCCACGGCTGCTGGAAGACCCGCCGCCCTACCGGCAGAACCCCACGCTACGCGGCCCTCGGCACCTGCCGATCGAGATCGACGGGATCCGATGACCGCGGCGGCGCCTGCCAATTTGCGACAGGCGCCACCCGTCTGCGACCGGTAGCTTGGCGCCACGGGTACCACCGTCGGTATCGAGCCCATGATATGGGAGCCTGCCGTTGGCTCGGCTCCTCCGACAGGCGGGGTGTGAATGGCCGAGCAGGTGTGGTTCGTGACCGGCGCGAGCAGTGGCTTCGGCCGGGCGATCGCCGAGGTGGCGCCGCGGTCATGAGTGCGGAGAACCCGGTCTATGCCGACACCGCGGGGACGACACGGCGCTTCGTCGAAGGCGGAGACGGAACCCAACCTGGCGACCCCGGTAAGGCCGCTGCCGCGATTCGTTCGGTGCTGGCCGAGGAGCAGCCTCCGCTGCGGCTCCCCTTGGGCAACGACGCGGTTGACGGGATTGCGAGCCGCCTCGACGCGGTCCGCGCAGAGCTGATGTCGTGGGAACCGGTTTCTCGGAGCACCGACATCGACAGCAGCTGAACAGACCCGAACTCCGCTCGCCATGCCGCTCACGCGCGCGAACGTTCTCGCCGAACATCAACGGCGATAAGGATCTTCGGCTGGGTCGCCGGGCAGCGGCGACGCGTCGCGTGCACGACGTCGGTGTCGGGTGCGTCACGGCCGCAGCCCGTCCACTAGCTGGAGGTAGTAGATGACGCCCCGGCCGCGCACGAGCACAGCGCCTCGGGCCAGGTGCCACGGGCGGTCGCGGCCCTGGGTCGCCAGCAGCAGGAGTAGCACCAGCACGGCCACGAGCCCCGCCGCGCCGAGCGCCACGGCCGATCGGTCGAGATCCGGTTCGGGGCGCAGCGCCAGCAGCGAGAGGAAAGGGTGGTTGCGCCGGGAGCGCCGCTCCGGCTCCTTCTCGCAGCGATGGCCTCTCAAGCGGTGCGTGGTGCCGCGTGACCATGGGGCGGTCGCGAGCGAGCCCAAAGATCCAGCGGATCATCATGGCGGGACGGACGGGCGGGATATGTTGCCCCGATAACGGAGGGGCCTACATGACGGGCGGGGGAGTGGTAGCGGCCGGGCATCCGGCTACCGCTGCAGCGGGAGCTGCGATGCTGCGGGCGGGTGGCAACGCCGTGGACGCGGCGGTGGCCGCGGTGCTCACGTCGCTGGTGGCCGAGCCGCTGCTCACCGGCCTGGGCGCGGGCGGGTACCTGCTCGTGGCCCCGCCCGACGGGCCGCCCGTGCTGCTTGACTTCTTCGTGGAGGCGCCCGGCCGCGGTGCGGACGTGGCCGGGCGTGTGCCGCTGCTGCCGGTGCTGCTCTCCTTCGGCGGCGCCACCCAGCTCTTCCACGTCGGCCCGTCCTCGTGCGGCACGTACGGCCTGCCCGCGGGCCTGGTGGCGGCCATCGAGCAGTTCGGGCGGGCGCCGCTAGCGGAGCTCACGACCCCCGCCGCGGCGTTGGCTCGCCGGGGAGTGCGGGTGAACCCGATGCAGGCGTACCTGTTCGCATTGCTCGAGGGCGTCGTCGCGTCGAGTCCGGAGTGCGCGGCTCGGTACTTTGTGGACGGCAGGCCGCCGCGCGAGGGAGAGCTGTTGCGCGATCCCGAGCTCGCCGACGCGCTGGACCGGCTGGGGGCGCAGGGGGCGGCGCCCTTCTACACCGGTGACGTGGGCCGAGCCGTTTCGGATTGGGTGCGCGCCCGCGGCGGCATGATCACCGACGACGATCTGGCCGCATACGAGGTGGTGCGGCGAGAGCCGCTGCGCGTGGAATACCGCGGCCGCGAGGTGTTCACGAACCCGCCGCCGAGCGCGGGTGGGGCATTGCTCGGGCGTGCGCTCGCCTGCCTCGACGCCCGCACCGGTCCGCCCGACGCACTCGCCGTCCTCGCGGCGATGTCGGCGGCCGACGACGCCCGAGTCCTCACGCCGCCCCCCCATCCCGGTGCCGCGGCGCTGCGCGGCGCCGACCGGCTCGGCTCGACCACCCACGTCTCCGTCCTCGACACCGACGGGTGGGCGTGCTCCGTGACTACATCCAACGGCGCCTCCTCAGGTGTGAGCGTGCCCGGCACCGGGATCCACCTCAACAACATGCTCGGCGAGGAGGACCTGTCACCACGCGGCCCGTTCACCCATGCCGTCGGGGACCGGCTGCCGTCGATGACCGCCCCGACCGTGTTGCGGCGCAACGGGATCGCGGAGCTCGTGGTCGGGTCGGCGGGTTCCAACCGGATCCGAAGTGCGCTGCTGCAGGTGATCGTGAACGTCGTGGACGGGCGCATGGCACCGCAGCGGGCCGTGGACGCGCCCCGGATGCACCTCGAACGCGGCGAGCTGCACGCCGAGCCCGGGATCGACGTGGCGGCGCTGCGCGCCACCGGTATCCCGGTCACGGTCTTCGATGCCCCGAACCTGTTCTTCGGTGGGTGCCAGGCCGTCGGCCGCGACCCGCACAACGGGGCCGTCTCGGGTGGCGCCGACGGCCGCCGGGGCGGCGCGGTCGCCCTCGCATAGGTGCGGTACCAAGTGGGGCGCGCTTGATCACCGCCGTCCGGTCGCCGGTCCGACCGACTCGATGCCGCGCAGCGCGAACTCCCGCTCCCCGGAGCGCAGGTAGCACCAGGCCTGGACCCATCGGTCGACGAGCCGCACCGGCGCGATGTCGCGCACGCTGCGGTTGCCGTCCTTGTTGCGGTAGCGGATGTGGACGTCGCGTTCGTGTTCGATCGCGTCGGCGAGCAACGCGACCTCACCGGGATCGAGCTGCTGCGCGAGGCGGGAGACCTGCGCGTAGACCGGAGACGGCGTCCGGGAGGGGCCGGTCGCACCGACCAGCCGCGCCGCCAGCACATCCGCGTCGACGTGCCGACGCTCGCGGACCCGCCGAGGCCGGCGCTGAGGTGGTGCGGGGCGATCCGGGACGACCACCGTGCCCTCGGCGCCTTCGGGCATCGGCGAGAAGCCGGCCGCTCGCAGGCCCGTCAGCACGACGTCGACCGCGAGCGGGCTGATCAGCACCGTCGGCGCGATCTGCGACAGCCGCAGCTTGGCCATGCCCCTGGTGTGCGCGATCTCCATGATCTCCGCCTCGGCGCCGACGAGGCAGGTGCATGCCGCCAGGGCCTTGACGCTGCCGTGGCGCCGGGCGACGTCGGTGAACAGGTAGTCCACCGGCTGCGGCAGCGGTCGGCCGGACGCCTCGACCAACCCTGAGCGCAGCTCGTCGACGGTCCAACCGCTGTCGAGTGCCGATCTGACGCTGGCGGGAGTGAACCGCCACACCGCCGCGGCACCGCGGTTCTCCGGCACCGCGCACGCAGCCAGCAAGCCAGCCGCGGCCGCGGTGGGCTGGCCGGACACCAGCGCAGTGAGGTCGGACTGCACTACGAGCAGGCAACGGGTGTCCGGCACGAGTTCGGCGGCCCGCTCGGCCAGCACCTCCGGCTCCCGCTCCGCGACGAGCAGCTCACCCAGCGTCGTGAGCCGGTCACCCGCGACCACGCCCAACAGTTCCGCCTCATGGCGAGCAGCGGCGACCTTGCGCGCAAGGCCGACGTCGTCGTAGCCGTGCAGCGGAGCGAACCACTCGATGTGCGCGGCCGCCGCCGCGACAGACCGGCCCCCCGCCGCCGCCCGCAGCCAGGCCCGCCGCAGCAGGCCCGCTCCGGACACCATGGCCTCGGGCGGCGCAACCTCGCCGTCGTCGGTCTCCCGGCTGGTCGGGGCGAGATCCAACGCGAACCACGCGAGCGCGATCCCGGCCCACCGCAGGCCGACGGGCTCGTCGCGCCATGTCGGGTACTGCTTGGCCGCCGCATAGCCGTCGTCGGTCGGTTCGAACATGTCCAGCGCGGCGGCGAGATCGATCCACAGCGCGGGCTCGTCGATCCCCAGCCGCTTGCCGAGCCGGGCACGTTCCCGCGCGCCGACGCCGCCCTTCTTGAGCCGGGCCAGCGGCTGCGCGGTGGCCTCGTCGAGCAGGCCGACCAACGTGCGCACCGCGGCCTCCGCGGCGGCTCCGCCCTCGGTCGCGGTGTCGGTCGACGGGGGCAGCAAAGGCCTGCCCGTGATCGGCGGGCTGCCGTCGAGCGCCAACATCGCCGCGACCTCGCGAGGCAGCTCCGGCCGGTGGTAGGGGCCGCCGACGAGCAGCCCCGCCTGCGTCAGGTGGGCGGCGGGCCCCTGCGAATTCCACGGGATGTACAGCTCGCCCGTGCGCATGAGGTCGAGGTGCCGTCGCGCGGCCGTAGGAAGGCCTGCGACGGCGCGGGCCACCACCTGCGCATCGCCCAGCAACGCGGTGAGCCGTTCGGCCAGGCGGGGCTTGGTGAGCCCGTGGGAGTCGCCGCCGAGGCCATCGACGGCTGTCTGCAGGTCGGCCACCAGGGCTTGTTTGACGACCACGGCCAGCGGGCGCAGGTGCTGTAGCTCCGCCGCGAACTGCTGGGTGAGCAGTTCCGGCAGGACCAGGGAGCCGTCGACCTCGACGACGAGGGCGCGGTCGACCAGCCGGGCGACGGTGTCGCGGACGGTCGCGACGTCGGACCGAAGCCGCTCGGCGATCATGTCGGCGGGAACCGGACCGGCGACGGCGATCACCCGAGTCACCGCCACCTCGTCGGCGTCCATCAGGGGCAGCGCGCGGGCCAACGAATCGACGCCGGTGAGCCGATGGGCCAGCTCGTCCAGGCTGGCGGGCGCGGGCTCGACGAGCACGTCCGGTCGCCGGTCGAGGACGGCGGCCAACGCGTGGGCGTCGAGGGCGGCGAGGTGGGCGCGCAGCGACACGCCGCCATCGAACACGGTGCTCGTGCGGCACCACCCAACCGGGGCCATCTGGAGGTCCTCAGGTGCCTGCGACTGCCATGACGACACCGACGCAACGGCGTGCCTCGGCGGCTGCTCGGGGGTCATCTCTACCTGACCCCGGCCGCCACCGCCCTGTGGGCGGCACTCATGTTCGGCCAACCCCTCCGCCCGACGACCGTGCTCGGCCTGCTCGTCAGCGCGGCCGCCGTCGTCGTCGTCCTCACCACCGCGACCGGCCGGTCACGGAAGCACCTCGGCCGCCAGGTGCAGGATTGGTGTGCGGACCAGACGTCATCAGCACACGGAGCCGATCGGAGCTGCCGATGAGACCGGACAAGGACCGTCCGGAGACGCTCGGCCTGGCGACCCGGGCCGTGCACGCGGGCAACGCCATCGACGTCGGAACCGGGGCGATCCGCACGCCGCTGGTGATGGCCAACTCCTACGCCCTGCCCGACGACCCTTCGCGGCTGAGCTGGTCGGGCTACGACGTCCCGCTCTACACCCGCAACTCCGGCGCCAACCAGCTCGCGCTGCAACGCAAGCTCGCTGCGCTCGAGCACGCCGAGGACGCGGTCGTGCTCGCCTCCGGCGTCGCCGCCCTGCACGCCGTCTTCTTCACGCTGCTGCGCACCGGCGAGCACGCCGTCGTCTCCGACGTCACCTACGAGGCGGTCTGGCGGCTGTTCGCCGACATCCTCCCGGCCCGCTACGACGTGCACGCCACCTTCGTCGACACCAGCGACCCGGACGCCGTGCGGGCTGCGCTGCGACCGAACACCAAGCTCGTGCACACCGAGGTGATCGCCAACCCGACGACCCGATTGTGCGACATCGCGGCCGTCGCCGGGGTCGCGCACGACGCGGGCGCCCTGCTCAGCGTCGACTCCACCTTCACCCCGCCGCCGCTGTATCGCCCGCTCGCCCACGGCGCCGACCTCGTCGTGCACTCGCTCACCAAGTTCGTCAACGGTCACGGCGATGCGATGGGCGGCGCGGTGCTGGGGCCCAAGCGGCTGCTCGACCCACTGCGCGCCGACGCCATGATCGACGTCGGTGGCGTGGTCTCCCCGTTCAACGCGTGGCTCATCAGCCGCGGGGCCATCACCTTGCCGCTGCGCCTGCGCCAGCACCTGTCCTCAGCACAGCGGGTCGCGGAGTTCCTCGCCGGGCACCCGGCGGTCGCGTACGTCGCGTACCCGGGGCTCGCGTCCCACCCCCAGCACGAACTGGCCCGGCGGCTGTTCGACGGCCGGGGCTACGGGGCGGTCATGGCCTTCGCCCTGGACGGCGACGCCGATCTGCAGAACCGCTTCGTCGCCGAGCTGCGCGTCATCACCTCCGCTGTGTCCGTCGGCCACGACGAGTCCCTGATCGTGCACGTCGGGCCGGACGGCCCGCGCGCGGCGCGGTGGCCTCCCGAGTTCCGGCGCTTCGGCCACCTGCGGCTCTCCGTTGGGCTCGAAGAGCCCGACGACCTCCTCGCCGACCTCGACGCGGCACTCGCGGCGACGCACAGCGCTCCACCACAACGCCGCGCGAGTGAGCAGAGCGCCCCATGCGGCTTCCTGATCTGCCTGACCTGCCGGTGCGTGCGGTGCTCGGCGCCGTCACCGAAGCGCTGGTCGGGCACGGCAGCGCGGTGTTGGTCGCGCCGCCGGGCACCGGCAAGACGACGTTGGTCCCGCTGGCCTTGGCGGCGGCCGTCGAGCCGGAGCATGGCCGGGTGTTGGTCGCCGAGCCCCGCCGGTTGGCCACCCGGGCGGCCGCGGCCCGGATGGCGGCGCTGCTCGGCGAACCGGTCGGTGAGACCGTCGGCTACGCGGTGCGCGGCGACTCCCGCAGCTCGGGGCGCACCCGCATCGAGGTGGTGACGTCCGGGTTGTTGCTGCGGCGGCTGATGGCCGACCCGGAGCTGGCCGCCGCACACACGGTGTTGCTCGACGAGTGTCACGAACGGCATCTGGATGCGGATCTGCTGCTCGCGTTGCTGCTCGACGCGCGCGCCGGGCTGCGTCCGGACCTGCGGCTGTTGGCCACCTCGGCCACGGTTGCCACGGACCGCCTCGCCGACCTGCTGGGCGGCGCGCCCGTACTGCGGGTCGAGGCGCGGATGTTCGCGGTGGTGACCCGGCACATCCCACCTGCCCGCGGCGAGCGCATCGAGACCTGCGTGGCCCGCGCGGTGCGCATCGCGCTGCGCGAAGCCGACGGTGACGTGCTCGCGTTCCTACCGGGCGTGCCGGAGATCCGCCGCACGGCCGCGCTGCTGGCGGGGCCGGACCTGGAAGGCGTCGATGTGCTGCAGCTGCACGGCAGGCTGCGGCCCGCCGAGCAGGACGCGGCGCTGACGCCTGGGGCGCGGCGGCGGGTGGTGCTGTCGACGGCGGTGGCGGAGTCGAGCCTGACCGTGCCCGGGGTCCGCGCGGTGGTGGACGCCGGGTTGGCCCGCACACCCCGGACCGATCATCGACGGGGGCTGGCCGGGCTGGTCACCGTGCGGGTGTCGGCGGCCGTCGCGGAGCAACGCGCCGGGCGTGCCGGGCGGGAGGCGCCGGGTCGCGTGTACCGCTGCTGGCCCGAGGGCGAACTGCTCGACCGCTACCCCGAGCCGGAGATCCGCACGGCCGACCTCACCCGGCTCGCGCTGGATCTGGCCTGTTGGGGCACGCCGGACGGCGGCGGGCTGCGCTGGTGGGACCCACCGCCCGCCGGACCGCTGCAGGCCGGGCAGCAGGTGCTGCGGGCACTCGGGGCGCTGGACGAGGGCGGGGCCACCGAGCGTGGGCGGCGGCTGTCCGAGCTCGGGCTGCACCCGCGGCTGGCCCGCGCACTGCTCGACGGGGCGGCGCTCATCGGTGCGCCCGCGGCCGCCGAGGTGGTCGCATTGATCGACGACGACACCTTGGCCGACGGTGTCGACGCGGACGACGAGCTGCGGCGACTGCGGTCCGGAACGGCACCCGGAGCGCGGCGCTGGCGGGCCGAGGTCACCCGGTTGCGGCGCCTGCTGCCCCGCACGTCCGGCGCCGCCACGCTCGGGCGTCCGGGCGAGGGGGCAACCGCGTTGGTCGTCGCGCTGGCCTACCCGGAGCGGCTGGCGCGTCGCCGCTCCGCAGGGACCGGCCCGCAACGGCTGGGCCGCGACGTCTACCTCATGTCCGGCGGCACGGCCGTTGAGCTGGCTGCCGGGAGCCCACTGGCAGGTCACGAGTGGTTGGCGGTCGCTGTCGCCGATCGGACGCCGGGCGCGGAGCACGGCCGGATCAGGTTGGCCGCCGCCGCGGATCGTGAGCTGGCCGAGCTCGCCGCGCCTGCCCTGCTCGTCGAGGAGGACGAGGTGCGCTGGGTCGACGGCGACGTCGTCGCCCGCCGGGTGCGCAGGCTCGGGGCGATCGTGTTGTCGGAGCGCCGCCTCGACCACCCCGACGACGACGCCGTTGCGAGCGCTCTGCGCCACGGGCTGCGCACCGAAGGTCTCGGGTTGTTGCGGTGGAGCGAGCACGCCCGGCGGCTGCGCGACCGGCTCGCCACCCTGCACCGCGCCTTCGGCGACGACTGGCCCGACGTCTCCGATGCCGCCCTGCTGGCCGACCCCGACGCCTGGTGGCTCCCCGCGCTGGCCCGCGCCCGCAGTCGCGCGGACCTCGCCCGGATCGACGCCGCCGCGGTCTTGCGCGCGCTGCTCGACCACCGGCACGCCGCCCGGCTGGACGCGCTGGCCCCGGAGCGGATCGAGGTGCCGTCCGGTGCCCGGATCGCCGTGGACTACTCCGCGGACCAGCCGGTGCTCGCGGTGAAGGTGCAGGAGGTCTTCGGGTGGACCGCCACCCCAACGGTCGCCGACGGCAGGTTGCCGGTCGTGTTGCACCTGCTGTCCCCGGCGGGCAGGCCTGCCGCGGTCACCGCGGACCTGACGTCGTTCTGGGCCACCGGCTATCCGCAGGTGCGCGCCGAGCTGCGGGGCCGCTACCCCAAGCATGCCTGGCCCGAAGATCCGCTGCGGGCGCCGCCGCGGCGGCCTGGCTGACGCAGGTTCGGTCCCAGCGGCC
>CAVTOL010000033.1:0-43878 GCA_963736375.1 uncultured Actinomycetota bacterium | reverse complement strand
ACCGTCTCCAGCTCCTCGGCAACGCGCGCGTACTCGCGCTCGGCCTGCCGGTGCACCCAGGCGATCGACGTGCCGGGCAGGATGTCGTGGAACTGCTGCAGCAGCACCGTCTCCCAGCAGCGGCGGAGCGTCTCGACCGGGTAGTCCGCGCCCGCCCGCACGGCCGCCGTGGTGGCCCACAGCTCGGCCTCGCGCAGCAGGTGCTCGCTGCGCCGGTTGCCGCGCTTCGTGCGCGCCTGGGTGGTGTAGGTGCCGCGGTGGTACTCCAGGTACAGCTCGCCCACCCACACCGGCGGTGTCGGGTACTCGGCCGCGGCGGCGGCGAAGAACTCCGTGGGCCGGGCCACGCGCACCGTGGGCGAGCCCTCCAGGTCGACGGGTGCGGTGCGCGGCGGCCATCATGTCGCGAGTGGGTCCGCCGCCGCCGTCGCCATAACCGAACGGCATCAATGAGGTGCTCGCCACTCCGTGGTCGCTGAAGTTGCGGTTGTCTCGCGCTCCAGCTCGGTGGGGCGCATGTCGCCGCTGTACGTGTTCACCGGGGGAAAGTGCGTGAAGATGCGCGAACCGTCGATGCCCTCCCATACGAAGGAGTGATGCGGCATCGCATTGGTCTCGTTCCAACTCATCTTCTGAGTGAAGAACCAGCGCAGACCGGCCTGGCGCAACAACTGCGGAAGCGCGCCCGAGTAGCCGAACGAATCCGGTAGCCAGCCCACGTCTGCGGCCTCGCCGTTAACTCCTCGATGAAGAAAGCCGACCACCCTCGAGGAGCTGACGCGCGAGCGACTCTCCGCTCGGCATGGTGACGTCGGACTCGACCCACATGTTGCCCACCGGCACGAAGCGCCCCTCGTCGTACAGCGAGCGGAGAGACGAGAGAACAGCTCCGGGATCTGCTGGCCTTCACCCAGGCGTACTGCTGGGCCGAGGAACAGGTGAAGTTGAGTTCGGGGTCGCGATCCATGAGGTCGAGCACGTTCGAGAACGTGCGGATGCACTTGCGCACGGTCTCGCGGGTCGGCCACAGCCAGGCGGAGTCGATGTGCGCGTGGCCCACCGCGTAGACGCGGTGGGCGCTGGCGTAGGCGGGGCGGCCGAGCACCTCGGCGAGATCGGCGCGACCGGCCGCCGCGTCGCGGCGACGGCGTCGGGGTCGACCGCGTCGACCGCGCGCCCAGGCCCCAGCACCTCAGCGCGTCGGGGAAGGTCGCCGGGAAGGGCCTCGACGAGCCCGGTCAACGTCCAGATGTCCTGGATCAGCGTCCACACATCGACGTCCAGCTCGGCGAGCTCGACCGCGCCGAGGCGGTAGAGCGGATCGTCGCCCGCGTGGCGAGCTCGCCGAGCGGTGTCGGCGCCCACGCCCAGCCGCCCGTCATGTCGGGATCGGCGGCGGCCTCGACGAAGGGCTCTACCCGGGTGGCAGTGTCCCCTGCTCCGACCCAGTCGCAGCAGTGTGCCCCTCTGTAGCCCGGCCCGGCCAGCGGCACCGCGCGGCGGCGGGGCTCCAGGCCGCCGGACCGCCCGTCCGGGGCGTACACCGTCCCCTCGGCCTTGAAGCCCGGGCCCGCGCCGGTGAATCCCAGGTCGACGACCAGCTCCGGGTGCGCCCATCCCGTGGGCACCGCGCCGGTGACGAACCGCACCGTGCCCCACAGCCGTCCCCGCCTCGCCGACCGCGAACGGCGATACTCCGCGCTGTGGCCTCGGCGATCGGGACGGGCTGCCGGCGCCGTCCCGGCGTATCTCGCAGGCGATCTTGCCCGGTCACGCGGGGGTCAACCTCGCGACGAAGCGGGCGACGCGGGGGAGGACGAAGCCGGAGTGTCATGCACGGCCCCAGCTTGAGCGGAAAACGTCGCCAGAGCGATGTTTTCCGCTCACGAGCCGATAGGCCCGCATCGCAGCCGCCGCTCGGGCGTGGCGGGGCCGCGGCCCTCGGCGCGGGCGACCATCCGATCGGTCGTGACGGCTCCTTCAGGCCAGGAGCAGTCGGCTCCAGGCGTCGATCTCGTAGGTGGCGAAGCGCTCGTGGCTCCAGCCGCGCTCGCCGACCAGCAGCACCCAGAACTGGTTCCGTTCATGCTCCAGACGATGTTGGCGACGTCGTCGTCGGTGAGATCGGCGCGCAGCTCCCCGCTCGCGCGGAGGTCCGCGGCGAAGCGGCGCAGGTCCTGGGCGCGGCGCTCGGCGATCTCCTTCCACAGCGCGGCGGACTCGATGTCGGCGCCCGCGGCGTCGCGCAGCGCCAGCTATACGGGCGCAAGCCTGCGCTGCACGTCGACCACAGAACCTGGCGATGGTTGGACTCGTCGTGCAGCGGACGCTGGCGGGGCGCGCGCAGATGCGGCTGCATGAGTTGGCCTGTCTGCGGGCAATGCCACGTCGGCGCCGGGAGATCACCGCGGCCAACACCTCCCTGGAGGAGGGCGCGGTCGCGGCCGACCGCGGCGAGACCGTGGTCCACCGCGACGCGCGCCTCGCGCGCGATCTCCGCGACCGTGGTTGCGGCGTAGCCACGCCCCACGAACAGGTCTCGGGCCGCGGCGAGCACCGCGCGGCGGGCTGCGCCGCCTGCTCGGCGCGGCGCTGCCATGGTAGCGCCGGGCGTCGCGTTTCGCCGTGTCACCCACCCGGCCATCCTCCCGATCGGCTGCGCTGTTCAGCTCAGCCCGGCCAGCACGCCGGTCTCGGCGAGGACCGCGAAGCGGTCGGGATCCCCCCAGTGCTCGACCCACCGGCCTGTTCACAGCCCGGGCGCGACGTCGATCACGCTGAAGTCCAGCGGCCGCCCGCTGGCGGGCCCGAAGAGCGGACCGGCCGCCGTGCCCCGCCCCCGCGCCCGTCCGCCGCATCCACGTCGCCCGCCTCGACGCAGGCGTTTTCTGCCAATGGCCAGAAAGCGCAGGTCCGGCGCCATGGTGGTGGATGTCCTGATGGCCGCCTTGACGTGCGCGATGGCCGCCGCGCCTGTGCTCGCCGCCCAACGGCCTCCACGAGATCAGTGCAGCACAGCTCGTCGACGATCGCGTCGTCACCGGTGGAGAAGCCTTCGTCGAACATGCGTCGCACCACCCGCACCGTCGGCGGGGCTCCGGGTCGGGCGATCGATCTTCATGATATTGAACCGAATTATCTCCTTTAATCACTGGACTGTAGGACGGAGTGTCTGGGCGCCGCCGAGCTGGCCCGCGCAATGCACGGGCAAAGGCGTGGGCGATAGCGGTAGCATCGGCGTCGTCCCATCCGCGGTAGTGGACAAACAGGCGGCCGGACTTGACCCATCCGGATCCCTCTCCAGTCCCGCTGGCCGCCCTGGACGCCGCTTCGCTTCGCACTGCTGGGCTTGCGCGACGAATGCCTGTGCATGGCCGATGCCCGCCCCACGCCCATGCGCACGTCCGAGGCAACGAGCTCACCCTCTCACCGGCACCCCCGCCGACGTGGCGTTCGCCGAGTGGGCGTCCAGTCCGAGCTGATCACCCTGGCCGAGCGCGGCCAGCAGGTGTCTGTTCCCGCTGTACGGCGGCACCTGCTCCTTGAAGATGGGCGCCTCGGTGCAGCTCCGGTCGGGGAGGGGAATGCCCTGCCGAGGTGGTCTTCGCTTGGACACCCGGGACCGCCGAAGCGGCACCATCCGGCCGGAAGACGTTGAACCAGCAGCGCTATGTCAGATTCCATTCCCGCGCAAACGATCATCTTCCGCATCGGTCCGGCGGGCACGGGCAAGATGTATCTGGCGATGGCCATGGCCGTGCAAGCGCTGCAGGCCAAGATGGTCAACCGGATCATCCTCACGCGACCCGCCGTCGAGGCGGGCGAGCGGCTGGGCTACCTGCCCGGCACGCTGTACGAGAAGATCGACCCGTATCTGCGCCCGCTGTACGACGCGCTGCACGACATGATCGACCCGGAGTCGATCCCCAAGCTCATGGCGGCGGGGACGATCGAGGTCGCACCGCTGGCCTACATGCGCGGCCGCACGCTCAACGACGCGTTCATCATCCTCGACGAGGCGCAGAACACCACGCCGGACAGATGAAGATGTTCCTCACGCGGCTGGGGTTCGGGTCGAGGATCGTCGTGACCGGCGACGTCACCCAGGTCGACCTGCCCGGCGGCGTCCGCTCCGGCCTGCAGGTGGTGCGGGAGATCCTGTCCGACGTCGACGACGTGCACTTCGCACTGCTGTCCAGCGCCGACGTCGTGCGGCACCGGCTGGTCGCCGACATCGTCGACGCCTACGCCCGCTGGGACGCCTCGGGGAGCGCCCCAACCTCCGGGCCGCCGCCCCGCGCAACGGCCCCCCGCCCGACCGTCGCGCCCGCCGCCGCTGCCCTCGGTGCGACCGGCGGAGGGAGGGCGACTTCGCACGGCTGCCGTCGCTTCGCATCCTGCGCGCGGGGTGCGACGCGCCTCGAGCGGTGCGAAGGCGGGCCGGCGGCGCGGGGCGCCCCGCCCGCCCGCGGCAGGCCGCCCGGCACCCAAGCCCGGTTTCAGACCGGGAGGTTGCGGTCCAGGAACGCGTTGCGGAACTTGCCGCCGGGTCCGCGGCCCGTGCGGCCGCGACGAAGTCGGGAAGGTGCGGCCACAGCTGCGCGAGCGGCTCCGGCGGCGTGCTGAACACCTTCCCCCAGTGCGGCCGGGCGTCGAGCCCGTCCAGCGCCGCCTCCACCGCCTCGACGACGGGCAGCACCGCCGCCTCGTCGGAGATCCAGGTGAAGTGCAGGGCCGCGCTGTCGCGGCCGTACGCCGCGGAGAGCCACTGCTCGTCGGCGGCGACCGAGCGGACCTCGGCGACGTGCAGCACCGGCGCGATGCGGTCGCGGATCGCGTCGAGCGCGCGCAGCGCGGGCACCACGGTGTCGCGCGGCACGAGGTACTCCGACTGCAGCTCGTCACCGCTGCTCGGCGTGAAGTCCAGCCGGAAATGCGGGAGCCGGGTGAACCACGGCCCGGTCGAGCCCAGCTGCGGCGTGCAGGACGTGGGGTCGACGCCGCGCACCATGTGCCGGGGCCCGTCGGCGGGCGTCGTGCCCAGCCATCCGGCGGGCAGCGGCGGCTCGTCGGCCCGCTGCTTCACCCAGACCTGCTCGAACCCGTCTCCGCGTAGTAGGTGAACAGGCTGACGCTGTAGGCCGCCGCGAGGGCCTCCGGCACGTCGTCGAACGACCGCAGTCCCTCGACCACGGTCTGGCGCACGTCGAACGTCGGCACGAGATCGAGCGTCAGCCCTGTCACCACCCCGAGCGCGCCCAGCGCGACGACCGCACCGGCGAACCCGGCGTCGCCGCGCCGCACCGTGCGCAGCTCCCCGTCCGCCCCGACCAGATCCAGCGCCGACACCGACGCAGCCAGGACCCGGTTGCTGTTTCCCGAGCCGTGGGTGCCCGTCGAGCAGGCCCCGGCCACCATGATGTGGGGGAGCGAGCCGGTGTTGGGCAGGGCCAGCCCCGCGGCGTGCACCGGCCCGACGAGCTCGCCGTAGCGGGTGCCCGCCGAAATCGTGACGGCGCTGTCGACGATGTGCAGCACCGGCGGCAGCGCCGTGAGCGACAGGAGATCGCCGGTGGTGTCGGCGACCTGCGAGAACGAGTGGCCGCTGCCGAGCACGCGGACGTGCTCGGCCCGCCACGATCTCCTGCACCTGCTCCACCGACGTCGGCTGGTGGAACCGGGCCGCGAGAAGGTGACATTGCCCGCCCAGTTCTGGATCATGGCGCCATTCTCGCCGCTCGGACCGCGACGCGTCGACCGCCCGTGATCGGGGGGCGACTATCCTGGGAAGCGTGTCGATCGAGGTGAGCAACGAGTCCGGCGTGCACGTCGACGCCGAGCTGATCGTCTCGGTCGCGCGCTACGCGCTCGCGGCGATGCGGGTCAACCCGGCGGCCGAGCTGTCGATCATCGCGGTCACCACCGACGCGATGGCCGAGCTGCACGAGCGCTGGATGGACGAGCCGGGCCCCACCGACGTGATGTCGTTCCCGATGGACGAGCTGGTGGAGGAGTCGCGGCGGCCCGACGCGCCCGACATGGGCCCGGCGCTGCTCGGCGACATCGTGCTGTGCCCCGAGTTCGCCAAGGCGCAGGCCCGCGCGGCGGGCCACGGCCTTGACGACGAGCTGCACCTGCTCACCGTGCACGGCGTGCTGCACCTCCTCGGCTACGACCACGCCGAGCCCGACGAGGAGCGCGAGATGTTCGCCGTGCAGGCCTCGCTGCTCGAAGACTGGCGCCGAGCCCGCCGCACGGCTGCCGCCCGCGCAGCCCAGCGGCGCAGCGACTCCGCCGTGCTCGGCACCGTCGGCCTCGAGGACACCTGACCGTTCGATGATCGCTCCACTGCTCGTCGTCGCGGTGCTGCTCGTTCCGGTGGCGGGCTTGTTCGCCGCCGCGGACGCCGCGCTCAACTCGGTGTCGCGCGCGCACGTCGATTCCCTCGTGCGCGAGGGGAAGCCCGGGGCGCGCGCGCTGGCGAAGGTCGTCGCCGATCGACCCCGGCACGTCAACCTGCTCCTGCTGCTGCGCCTCGCGGCCGAGACCACGGCGACGGTGCTCGCCACGATCGCGTTCGTGCAGGTCTTCGCCACGGCGTGGGTCGGGGCACTGGTGGCCGCGGGCGTGATGGTGGTGGTGTCGTACGTCTTCATCGGCGTCGGCCCGCGCACGCTCGGTCGCCAGCACCCCTATCGGATCGGCATGCTGCTCGCCGCCCCCGTGCGGGCGCTCGGCACCCTGCTCGGGCCCCTCAGCCGGCTGCTCATCGTGATCGGCAACATGGTCACGCCGGGGCACGGATTCCGGCAGGGCCCGTTCTCGTCCGAGATCGAGCTGCGCGAGCTGGTGGACATGGCCAGCACGTCCGGCGTCGTCGACGAGGGCGAGCGCCAGATGATCCATTCGGTGTTCGAGCTGGGCGACACGATCGCCCGCGACGTCATGGTGCCCCGCCCCGACGTCGTGTGGGCCGAGCGCGACACGCCCGTCGACAAGGTCGTGCGGCTCGCGCTGAAGAGCGGCTACTCGCGGCTGCCGGTGCTCGGCGAGGGCATCGACGACATCGTCGGCGTCGCCTACCTGAAGGACCTCGTGCGCGCTCAGGCCGAGCGCCCGGACGCCGCCTTGCCGGAGGTGATGCGCCGCGCGGTGTTCGTGCCCGACTCCAAGCAGGTCGACGAGCTGCTCAAGGAGATGCAGGCCGCGCGCAACCACATGGCGATCGTCGTGGACGAGTACGGCGGCACCGCGGGCGTCGTGACGATCGAGGACATCCTTGAGGAGATCGTCGGCGAGATCACCGACGAGTACGACACCGACGAGGTGCCCGCCATCCAGGAGATCGACGGCCACACGCGGCGGCTCTCGGCCCGGCTGCCGGTGGAGGACCTCGAGGAGCTGTACCCGCCCACCGGCGATCCCGATGGACCGAACCTCCTGGCCGACGCGCTGGCCGAGGCCGACGTCGACACGGTCGGCGGCCTGCTCGCGCAACGGCTGGGCAAGGTGCCGTTGCCCGGAGCGGAAGCCGAGGTCGCAGGCCTGCGGCTGCGCGCAGAAGGCGGCAAGGACGCGCGCGGACGGCTGCGCATCACGTCCGTGCTGGTGGAAGAGATCGAACCGGAGGACGAGCGCGCTGATGACGCTTCCTGAGACCCCCAAGTACGACCTGGTCGTCGTCGGCGGCGGCATCGTCGGCCTCGCTACCGCGTACGCCGCAGTACGGGCGGGCCGGTCGGTGGCCGTGGTCGAGCGCGAGCCGCGGCTGGCCGCGCACCAGACCGGGCGCAACTCGAACGTCATCCACTCCGGCCTCTACTACGCGCCCGGCGGCCTGAAGGCGCGGCTGGCCGTGGCGGGGTGCGCGGAGACGGTCGCGTTCTGCCGGGAACACGACCTGCCCCACCAGGTGTGCGGCAAGCTCGTCGTCGCCACCGAGCCCGAGGAGCTGCCCCGGATGGCGGAGCTCGCACGCCGCGGGCACGCCAACGGCGTCGAGAACCACGAGCTGGACCAGGCCGGGATGCGGGCACACGAGCCGCACGTGCGCGGGATCGCCGCGCTGTGGGTGCCCTCCACCGGGATCTGCGACTACCGCGTGGTCGCCGAGAAGCTGGGCGAGCTCGTCGTCAAGGAGGGCGGGGAGATCTACCTCGGCCGTTCGGTCACCATGCTGCAGCGACGCAGCGGCGACGTCGTCGTCCGCGGCGACGGGCCGGACCTGCTCGGCACCCAGGTCGTCGCGTGCGCGGGCCTGCACTGCGACGAGCTGGCCCGCGCGTCGGGCGCCGACCCCGGTGTGCGGATCGTGCCGTTCCGTGGCGAGTACGCGGGGTTCTCCGAGCGGGCCGCTGCGCTGGTGCGCGGGTTGATCTACCCGGTGCCCGACCCGGCGTTCCCGTTCCTGGGCGTGCACGCCACCCGTGGCATCGACGGGCACGTCCACGCGGGCCCCAACGCGGTGCTGGCGCTGGCCAGGGAGGGCTACGGCTGGGGCACGGTACGCCCGAGGGAGCTGCTGGCCACGCTGGCCTACCCGGGCATGCTGCGCGTCGCCAAGAAGCACTGGCGCTACGGGTTCGGCGAGATGCGCCGGTCGCTGTCGAAGGCGGCGATGGCCCGGCAGATCCAGCGGATGCTGCCCGACGTCACGGCCGCGGACCTGTCGCCCGCGGGCGCGGGCGTGCGGGCGCAGGCCGTCAGGCCCGACGGCGCACTCGTCGACGACTTCCTGTTCGCCGAGCAGGGCGGCGGCCCCGGCGCCGTGCTGCACGTGCTCAACGCGCCCTCGCCCGCCGCCACCGCCGCCCTGCCCATCGGGCGCGAGATCCTGGCCCGGCTCACCGGCGACGCGCCCTCCGGGCCTGTGAGCGGAAAAGAGTGCTCTGACACTCGTTTCCGCGCACGACCCCAGGGGGAGCAGTGACCTTTCCCGACGTCCCTGCCGGGTTCCGCTCCGGCTTCGCGTGCTTCGTCGGACGGCCGAACGCGGGCAAGTCCACGCTGACCAACGCGCTGATCGGATCGAAGATCGCGATCACGTCGTCGCGGCCGCAGACCACGCGGCACGCGATCCGCGGCATCCTGCACCGGCCGGACGCCCAGCTCGTCGTGATCGACACCCCCGGCCTGCACAAGCCACGCACGCTCCTCGGGTCACGGCTCAACGACGTCGTGCGGGAGACCTGGTCGGAGGTCGACGTCATCGGCTTCTGCGTGCCCGCCGACGTGCCGGTGGGCCGTGGCGACGAGTTCATCGTCAACGAGCTGAAGGCCGTGGCGGGCCGCACCCCGGTGCTCGGCGTCGTCACCAAGACCGACCTCGCGCGGCCCGAACAGGTGGCCGAGCGGCTCAGCCAGCTCGCCGAGCTCGCGGAGATCGTCGAGTTCGCGGAGATCGTGCCGTGCTCGGCCGTCGACGGGTTCCAGGTGGGGACGCTGGCCGACCTGCTCGTCGCCCGCCTCCCGGAGGGCCCGCCGCTCTACCCCGACGGCGAGCTCACCGACGAGCCGGAGGAGACGCTCGTCGCCGAGCTGATCCGCGAAGCGGCGCTCGAAGGCGTGCGCGACGAGCTGCCGCACTCGATCGCCGTCACGATCGACGAGATGGTGCCTCGCGAAGGCCGCGACGACCTGCTCGATGTCCACGCCGTCATCCACGTCGAGCGGGCGAGCCAGAAGGGGATCGTGATCGGCAAGGGCGGGGAGCGGCTGCGTCAGGTCGGCACGGACTCGCGGCGGCAGATCGAGGCGCTGCTGGGCACGCGGGTGTTCCTCGACCTGCACGTGAAGATCACGAAGGATTGGCAGCGCGACCCGCGACAGCTGCGCAAGCTGGGGTTCTAGTAGCTGCTGGGGATCGAGCTCGCCACGGCCGTGAAGAAGATGATGATGAAGACGATGTAGGCGATGAACAGCAGCGTGAAGATGCCGCCGATGATGATGCCCGCCAGCGCGAGCCCGTCGCCGTCCTCGCCGGTCTTCTTGATCTGACTGCGCGCCACGAACCCGAACACCAGCCCGAGCGGCGCGAGCAGGATCCCGAAGACCAGCGCCAGGATGGCCATCGTGTTGGTGCCGCGCGACGCCGGGTAGGGCTGGCCGTAGCCCGAGTAGGGCTGTGGGTAGCCGGGCTGGGGGTAGGCACCGTAGGGGTTCTGCTCGTAGGGCCCGGCGGCGGGATACGGCTGCTGGCCGTAGGCGTTGGGGTCGTACGGCTGCTGGCCGTAGGCGTTCGGGTCGTACGGCTGCTGGCCGTACGCGTTCGGGTCGTACGGCGGCTGGCCGTACGGTCCCGCGCCATAACCCTGCTGTTGCTGCGGCGGCGGATAGGCGCTCTGCTGCGGGGGCGGCGGGGTGTTCTTGCCCAGCGAGACGGTGTGCTCCGCGTCGTCGTCGGACTGGTGCGGACTCGACATGCTGGGCCCTCCTGGTCGGCGTTCGCCACCGATCGTAGGCCCGGGTCGTAGGCTTGCGTTATGGCCCTGTACCGCGACACCGGCGTCGTGCTGCGGGTGCAGAAGCTGGGCGAGGCCGACCGGATCGTCACGATCCTCACCCGTCGGCACGGCAAGGTCCGCGCGGTGGCGAAGGGGGTGCGGCGCACCCGTTCGCGGTGGGGAGCGCGGCTGGAGCCGTTCAACCACGTCGACGTGCAGTGCTACACGGGCCGCTCCCTGGACATCGTGACCCAGGCCGAAACCGTCGACGCGTTCGGCGCGGGGCTGATCGGCGACTACGGGCGGTACACGGCGGGGTGTGCGGTGCTGGAGACCGCCGACCGGCTCGTCGCCGAGGAGGGCGAGCCTGCGATGCGGGTATACCTGCTGGTGGTGGGCGCGATCAGGGCGCTGTCGGGCCGCGAGCGGGACCCGTCCCTCGTGCTCGACGCGTTCTTCCTGCGCGCGATGACCCACGCGGGCTGGGCCCCCGCGATCAACGACTGCGCCCGGTGCGCGGAGCCCGGCCCGCACCCGGCGTTCAACGTCGCCGCCGGGGGAGCGGTGTGCGCGCGCTGCCGCCCGCCCGGCTCGGTCACGCCTTCGCGCGCGACGTTCGTGTTGCTCGACGCGCTGCTGCACGGCGAGTGGGACATCGCCGACGCCGCCGCCCCTGCCACCCGCCGCGACACCTCGGGCCTCGTCGCCGCCCACCTGCAGTGGCACATGGAGCGTCAGCTGCGCTCGCTCCCCCTCGTGGAGCGCCGCGCCGTCCGTCAGTGAGACCCCCTTGAGCTGCGTGGCGAGCACGATCACGAGGCACAGCAGGCACAGGCCGATCAGCAGCAGCAGCCCGAGCTGGGCCACCATCAGCGTGAACAAGTGGTTGGCCGTCCTTCCCGTCGGGCACGACCATCCCGACCAGCTGCGCCTGGTCAACGACACCGTGCTGCGGTGGCTCGACGCGCAGCCGCCCGCCGTAGGGTGGCGCCCGTGCCCCTGCCGCCTCCCCCGCACCCGAGTGGAGCACGGCCACCTGCCATCCCGCGTAGCCTCGTGCCCCGCCACGTCGCGCTGGTGATGGACGGCAACGGGCGGTGGGCCAACGCGCGCGGGCTGCCGCGGATCGAGGGACACCGCCGCGGCGAGGCGTCGCTCATGGACGTGGCGTGGGGTTGCCTGGAGATCGGGGTGCGGTGGCTGTCGGCGTACGCCTTCTCCACCGAGAACTGGAAGCGCAGCCCCGACGAGGTGCGCTTCCTCATGGGCTTCAACCGCGACGTGATCCACCGCAGGGTCGACGAGCTGCACGCGTGTGGGGTGCGGGTGCGGTGGGCAGGGCGTCGCCCGCGCCTGTGGCGCAGCGTGATCCGCGAGCTGGAGATCGCCGAGGAGAAGACCCGCCACAACGACCTGCTCACGCTCACCATGTGCGTCAACTACGGCGGCCGCGCGGAGATCGCCGACGCCGTCCGCGACATCGCCCGGCTCGTGGCGGCGGGCAAGCTCAAACCCGACAAGATCGACGAGCGGACCATCGCCCGGCACCTCGACGAGCCGGAGATGCCCGACGTCGACCTGTTCGTCCGCAGCTCGGGCGAGCAGCGCACGTCCAACTTCCTGCTCTGGCAGTCCGCCTACGCCGAGATGGTCTTCCTTGACACCCTGTTCCCCGACTTCGACCGACGCCATATCTGGGAGGCGATCGAGATCTACGCCCGACGGGACCGCCGATTCGGCGGCGCACTCGACAAGCCCGACGCGTCATGACCGCCGACGTGCTTTCCCCCGCGGAGGCGGCATCGTGACCGCCGACGTGCTTTCCCCCGCGGAGGCGGCATCGTGACCGCCGACGTGCTTTCCCCCGCGGAGGCGGCGTTGTGATGGAGACACTGCAGACCGCCCGCGCCGCGTTGGAGCGCTACGTGGACGTCACCGTCGACGACGACGGCGCGATCACCTTCCGCCACGGCGACGTCCCCTGCGCGTTGCAGGGACTGGAGCTGGCCGAGGGCCTACCCGTGCTCAGCCTCACCTGCGTGGTGGGCTGGGACCTGCCCCGTGACGAGGACATCCCCGCCCGCGTCGGCCTCCGGGCGGGGCAAGGGCTTTTCGGCACGCTCGGCGCCACGGCGAGCGAGCGCGGCTGGGATGTCACGCTCCGCTACGCCTTCCCGGCGGTCGGGCTGGGCGAGGCCGCGCTCGGCACGTTGCTGATGCTCGTGGTGAGCAACGCGTCGGCGGTGCGCGCCGAGCTCGTCTGATCACGAGCGGGCGCGACGTCGGCGAACGGGCTGAGCCGTCCCCATTCGGCCAGCATCCGCACCGTCCACGGCGGTCCGTCCACCGTCATCGTGCCCGCCCGCATCGCCTGCGCCAGGTTGAGCCGCCCGCAGTGCCAGGCGATCAACGTCGCCGGGTCGCAGCCGACGACGGCGTCATCGCCGTGGCCGGGGTCGTGCACGCAGACCTCCCGGTCGGCAGGGCCGACGACGAGCCAGTACCGGTGCGGTCCCCGTCCGCCTGCGATCTCGAAACGAACGACGACCCGCGGCCGTGGCAGCGACGCCCTGTCGATCAGGTGCGCGAGGCCCCACAGCGCGAGGTAGGGGTCGTGGTGCTCCGGCCGCGTCTCCCGCCACCGTGCCCCCCACGTGCCGAGCGCGATGCAGACCTGCGCCAGCTCGAGGCCGCTCTCGGTCAGGCGGTAGCCGGGGGAGCGGCCGCCGGAGCGCGCGACCAGCCCTTCGCGCTGCAGCGTGCGCAGCCGACGGGCCAACACGCTGCGCGGGATGCCGGGCGCACCCGCGAGCAGGTCGCCGAACCGGTCGGCGCCGACCATCAGGTTGCGCAGGATGATCGGGGTCCAGCGCTCGGCGAAGATCTCCGCGGCGATCGCGATCGGGCAGTACTGGCCGTAGCCGTCCACGGGCCCCGACGATCCTCCACGGGCGCAGCCACCGGAAGTCCGTTTTACGAACTTCCGCGGGTCCTTCGACAACCGGACACTCGCGGCATGACGATGTCAGCCCACACGTTCTGGACCCTCGGCGACTACGCGCGCATCGCCGAGCTGATCGCCCCGATGGGCCCGGCCCTCGTCCGCGCGGCCGGGGTTGGGCCCGGGCAGCGCGTCCTCGACGTCGGCGCGGGCACCGGCAACGCCACGCTGCCCGCCGCCGCGACGGGAGCCGACGTCGTCGGCACCGACATCGCTCCGGAGCTCATGGCGATCGGTGAGCGTGCCGCGCAGGAACAGGGGCTGGACGTCGACTGGCAGGTGGCCGACGCCCGGCGTCTCCCCTTCCCGGACGCATCCTTCGACGTCGTGCTGTCCGTCCTCGGCGCCATGTTCGCGCCCGACCACGAGGCGACCGCCCGCGAGCTGCTGCGGGTGTGCCGTCCGGGCGGGATGATCGCGATGGCGAACTGGACGCCGGACGGTGAGGTGGGCCGCTACTTCGCGATCCTCAACCGCTACGCCCCGGCACCGCCGGGGCCGAGGCCAACGGCCTGGGGCGAACCCGAGTACGTGACCCGCCTGCTCGCTCCGGCTGCCGTGACGACGCGGCGATCGCACGTCCGGCTGGTGTTCACCGGGACGCCCGCGGAGGTCGTGGCCTACTACCGGACGCACTTCCCGCCCGTCATCACGACGTTCGCCGCCCTCGACGACGCGCAGGCGGCGGCGCTGGAGACCGAGCTGATCGCGCACTTCGAGGGCGGGTACGACCTTGAATACCTGACGGTGCTGGCGGTCAGCCCTCGGCCAGATGCACGACCGGCAGCTTCGAGAGGTCGGTCGGGGTGAGCCTGCCCGCCGCGCCGAGCACGTCGTTCTGCGTCTTCTGCATCCGGGCGTCGAGCAGGCCCGAGAGCGCGTACGTGACCCGGCCGAGCAGCCGCACCGTGGTGTCGTCGACGAGGGGACGCGGCGTGGAGATCACCGCGACCCCCTGTGGCTTGCCGTCGTTGGACTGCGCCACGCCGATCGTGAACGACTCGCGCGGGTTGAGGTGGCGGGAGGCGTAGTGGTCGCGCAGCTTCTTGACCATGTCGTGGAACTCGGTGACGTCGCCGTCGAGCTGCAGCTCCTTGAGATCGGCCTCGGTGAGCACGGCCTGGCGTCCGGAGAAGCAGCGCACGTAGCCGACGAGCGCGCCGGTCCAGAGCGCCTCGACGAACGCCACGTCCGGCTGCGGCGGCGCGAGCGCGGTGACCAGGTGTTCGCAGCAGCGCAGCACGTACTGGAGATCCTCGAACACGGCCGCCTGCGTCGCGAGCTCGGCCGCCTCGGCGCCTTCGAACCTGCGTACCGTGCTGGGAGCCCCGTTGGTCGATGGCGCGGTCATCTCGCGGACGCTAGTCGCCCTGTCCGTTCGCCGCCGTGTCGATCTGAGACGCGGCCGCGCAATCGCGGCACAGCCCGAAGATCTCCACCGTGTGCGAGAGGTCGGAGAAGCCGTGGCGTTCCGCGACGGCCTGCGCCCACGTCTCGACGGCAGGCCCCTCGATCTCGACGGCCGCGCCGCACCGCCTGCACACCAGGTGGTGGTGGTGCTCTGCGCTCGCGCACCGCCGGTAGACGGCCTCCCCCGAATCGGAGCGCAGCACGTCGACCTCGCCGCCGTCGGCCAGCGCCTGCAGTGTGCGGTACACGGTGGTGAGCCCGATCCCGTCGCCGCCGCGGCGCAGCTCGTCGTGGATCTCCTGGGCGGAGCGGAAGTCGTCGAGCCGGTCCAGTAGGGCCGAGACGGCGGCGCGCTGCCGGGTGGAGCGCACAGCGCGCGTCACGGTGTCGTCTCCGTGTGGGCCTCCTCCGCGTGGGCGACGGCGTCGACGACGATGTGCGCCAGGTGGTCGTCGACCAGCGAGTACAGCACCTCGCGCCCCTGCCGCTCGCCGTGCACCACGCCCGCCGCCTTGAGGATCCGCAGGTGCTGGCTGACCAGCGGCTGGGCGACCCCGATCGCGTCGACCAGATCGTGCACGCACCGGCTGCCCGTCAAGAGCTCCAGGACGATCGCGATGCGCACCGGCGCCGCGAGGGCGCGCAGGAGATCACCCGCCGCGACCAGCGTTGCGGTCGGGCGCGTGGCGCCTGCGACGGTGGACATGACTGTCATTGTACGGAGCCGGCATCCTCGCCGGATGCTGCTCGTCTGCCGGTTCCAACCCCTCGATCCCACGGCGTTCGCCGAGCGGGCGCAACGCGCCCTCGCGCTCCTCACGGCGGCACCAGGGTGTCTCGGCGGCGAGTTGGGCCGCGCGGTCGATGAGCCCGCGCACTGGGTGCTCACCGTCCGATTCGCCTCGGTCGACGCCTACCGCCGGGCGCTCTCGCCGTTCGACGTCCGCGAGCACGTGGTGCCGCTGCTCTCCGAGGCGGTCCCGGAGCCGTCGACGTTCGAAACGCTGGTCACCGCCGCCGACGGTCGCGTCACCGTGCGGCCGAGCCTGCTCGCCGACGGGTGAGGCATGCCGTTATCGTCCGGCCATGGCCACGGCTCTGATCACGGGCGGTAACACCGGCCTCGGGGCCGCGTTCGCGCGGCGGCTTGCGGCCGACGGCCACGACCTCGTGCTCGTCGCCAGGGACAAGGAGCGGTTGGCGGAGACCGCCGATGCCCTCCGCGCCGCGCACGGGGTGCGCGTCGAGACGCTGCCCGCGGACCTGACCGTCGCCGAGGAGCGCGCGCTGGTCGAGCAGCGGCTCGCCGACGGCTCGGCGCCGGTGGACGTCCTGGTCAACAACGCGGCCCTGATCGTTCAGCAGCTGTTCGACGAGGCGTCGATGGAGGCGCTGCAGGACGAGCTCGACGTCAACGTCACCGCGGTCCTCCGTCTCACACGGGCCGCGCTGCCCGGGATGCTCGCCCGCCGCCGCGGGTCCGTGATCAACATGGCGAGCTTCGCGGGCTATCTCCCACCGGCGGGCTGGTCGTACGGCGCAAGCAAGGCCTGGGTGCTGAGCTTCACCGACGGCATCGCGGCGTCGCTCGCAGGCACCGGGGTGCGGGCCATCGCCGTCGCGCCCGGCGCGGTGAAGACCGGCTACCACGAGCGCAACGGCCTCCCGACCGGCCGCTCGGCGATGTGGCTCGAGCCCGAAGCCGTCGTCGACCGCTGCCTGGCCGACCTGGCCAGGGGGCGCGCCCTTTGCGTACCGGGCTCGGCCTACCGCGTCGTCGTCTCGGTGTTGGAGCTGCCGCGCACGACCCTGCGTGGGCTGGCCAGGCTGGCTCGGCGCAACCGCGAGCGCGGCGTGTCCCGCGACCGCCCGCCGCGCTGATGCCAGGACCTTCCAAGATCACCAGGATGGGTGCACAGGGTGCGCCTGCGCACCTCGTACACCGATCGCGGCGATCTTGGGTGGTCGACGGGTCCGGGGTGGGTGAGGTTAGGGCGTCCGCGATCTCGGTTGTCCGGCCCGGCCGGTAGGCTCAACACTTCATCCATCCCTACGTCGTGGAGTGTCGTCCGTGGCCACGAAAGCCTCATCCGCCAAGATTGAAACCATCGTCGCGCTGGCCAAGCGCCGCGGGTTCGTCTTCGCGTCGGGCGAGATCTACGGCGGCACGCGGTCGGCGTGGGACTACGGCCCCCTGGGCGTCGAGCTCAAAGAGAACATCAAGCGGCAGTGGTGGAAGTCGATGGTCACCGGCCGCGAGGACGTCGTCGGCCTCGATTCGTCGGTGATCCTGCCGCGCCAGGTGTGGGTCGCCTCTGGCCACCTCCAGGCGTTCCACGACCCGCTCATCGAGTGCACCAACTGCCACAAGCGCTACCGCGCCGACCAGCTGGCCGAGGAGTACACCGAGCGCAGCGGCAAGGCGACCACCGAGGACGACCTGTCCGAGGTCCCGTGCCCCAACTGCGGCGTGCGCGGCCAATACACCGCGCCGCGCGACTTCAACATGATGCTCAAGACCTACCTCGGCCCCGTCGAGTCCGAGGAAGGCCTGCACTACCTGCGGCCGGAGACCGCGCAGGGCATCTTCGTCAACTTCCTCAACGTCCAGACGACGTCGCGCAAGAAGCCCCCGTTCGGCATCGGCCAGATGGGCAAGAGCTTCCGCAACGAGATCACGCCCGGCAATTTCATCTTCCGCACGCGTGAGTTCGAGCAGATGGAGATGGAGTACTTCGTCGAGCCCGGCACCGACGAGGAGCTGCACCAGTACTGGATCGACGAGCGCACGAAGTGGTACGTCGACCTGGGCCTTCAGCCTGCGAACCTCCGCCAGTACGAGCACCCCAAGGAGAAGCTCTCCCACTACTCGAAGCGCACGGTCGACATCGAGTACCGCTTCGGCTTCACCGGCCAGGAGTGGGGTGAGCTGGAGGGCATCGCGAACCGCACCGACTTCGACCTCACCACCCACTCCAACCACTCCGGCGTCGACCTGTCGTTCTACGACCAGGCCACGGAGTCGCGGTACCGGCCGTACGTGATCGAGCCCGCCGCGGGTGTCGGCCGCTCGATGATGGCCTTCCTGATCGAGGCCTACACCGTGGACCAGGCGCCCAACGCCAAGGGCGGCGTCGACGAGCGCGTGTCGCTGAAGCTCGACCGGCGGCTCGCGCCCGTGAAGGCCGCCGTGCTGCCGCTCTCGCGCAACGCCGACCTCTCGCCCAAGGCCCGCGACCTCGCCGCTGCGCTGCGCAAGCACTGGAACGTCGAGTTCGACGACGCGGGCGCGATCGGCCGCCGCTACCGCCGCCAGGACGAGATCGGCACGCCGTTCTGCCTGACCGTCGACTTCGACTCGCTTTCCGACCAGGCCGTCACGGTCCGCGAGCGCGACTCGATGGGCCAGGAGCGGGTCGCGCTGGACCAGGTGGAGGCCTATCTCGCGGCGCGGCTGCTCGGCTGCTGACGTCGGCTACGCGAGGCCGACGTTTCCGGTGATCGAGGCCCGCGAACGTCCGTCTCGTGGTGATCATGCCTCGTCGGGCTCGGCCACCCACGCGGAGAAGACCGGCAGCCCCGCCCACGGGCCCGTGCCCGTGGCCGTGGCCACCACCGCGTAGGGCCGGTCGAACCGCAGCTCGGCCTCCCGGCGCCTGCCCGGCGGCCGGAAGCTCATCCGCACCGCGACCGCCGTGACCGCCGCCGCCTCGAAGCCCTCGCGGTGGTAGCGGGCAGTGGCGGCCTGCGCGGCGTCCCAGGCCTCGGCCCCGAAGAGCCGCCCGAGCACCGCCGCCGCGCCCGCGAAGCCGAACGCCTCGCCGCGCAGGTCGTGCTCGGAGGTCGCCGACCACGCGGGCAGCACCGCGCTCACCCGATCGCCTGTGCCCGTCGACTCCGTGACCGTCCACGCGGGCCCGTCCCCGAGCGGAACCTCGGCCAGCGGGAGGCGCTCGATCCGACCCCGGGCCGCATCGTGTGCGGCGGCCAGCACCACGTCGGCGGGGACGTCCGGCGCGGCCACCACCGACGTCACCGTGAGGCCCTCCGCCCCCGCCCGGTGCAGCGCGACATCGCCTGCGACCGGGTGCCGGGCGATCGCGCACTCGTGGCCCTTCTCCGGCGTGCGCAGCACCGTGCGAACCCGCTCGCGCCAATCGGAGCGGAACGCGTCCGATCCCGTCGTCGTGAACGGGTGCGTCCAGCCGATGCGGGTGGCCAACGCGTTGGCGAGGACGCAGCGCACCGCGTCGTCGATCGTGAGCGGGAAGTGGTCGATCATCCCGAGCGTGTGCTCCCTGGCCCAGCCGTCGGCGGCGTCCTGCGTGGGCACCGGGCCGCGCGCGACCGCCGCGGGCAGCCCCGCCAGCCACTCCGCCCCCGCGGGCGGGGCGTCGCGGGTCCATGCCGCGGTCGCGGCCGCCACCGCAGGATGCGGCTCGTCGAGCAGCTCACGGGCGTGGCGGGCGGCGTCGGCGGCGGGCATGCCGAGGGCCTCGCCCGCGTCGCCGATCAGCGCGAGCAACAGCCACGCGCCCAGCGGCGACGCGACGTGATGACGGGCGCCGACCGCCGCGTGGAACCGCGACGCGTACCCGGCGACCGCGTCCGCGAGCGCCGCGGTGGCAGCAGAGGTCGCGGAGGTCATGCGTCCAGTGTGCCCGGTTACGCTGGCGGGGTGGATGGGGATCTGCGGGGGCTGGGGACGACGTTGCGGGCGCTCGCGCGCGACGGGGTGGGGGTCGTGCGGGTGCTCGACCGGCACGGGTTCGGCACGGTCGAGAGCGGGCAGCTGCTCGCGGGCACGGCGAGCGGCACGGTCGCCGGGGTGCTCTACCGCGGCGCGCTGGACGCGACGGCCGTCCCGCTCGTCGCGGCGTCGGCCGCCGCACCGCAGACGCGCAACGCGCACGTCGCCGAGGCCGCCGCCCTCGCCGCGGGCCTGGCCTGCGCGGGCGGCGCCACCCTGCTCGGCCATCCGCTGCCCGCCGCGTGCGCCGAGGCGCTGGGCGCGGCGTTCGAACGGGGCACCCCCGCGGCGCTCGTGTCCACGCTCGACGGCGCCGCCACGTTGGTGCTCACCGGCCCGGATCTCGCCGAGGCCATCGGCGGTCTCGGCAGCGCCGAGCGGGACGCGGCCGCCGCCGAGGCGGCCCAAGCCCGCTTGCGCCGCGGTGCCACCGTCACCGAGCGCACCGACGACTTCCTGCTCGACCTGTGGGTGCCGGTGCCGTCGGTGCTGATCGTCGGGTCGGGCGCGATCGGGGCGGCGCTCGCCGACCAGGCCGCGCTGCTGGGGTGGACGTCGCGGGTCGTGACCGACCTCGACGAGACCGTCGCCGCCGTCGCCGCGTTCACCGACGCCGACGTCCTCGTCCTGCTCGACCACGGCCCCGAGTTCGACGCCGCGCTGATCGCGGGCCTGCGCGGGCGGGGCTTCATCGGGGCGCTCGGCTCCCGGCGCACCCAGTCCGCCCGGCGCGAACGCCTGCTCGCTGCGGGGGTCACCGAGGACGAGTTCGGCAGGCTGTACGGGCCGGTCGGGCTCGACCTGGGCGCACGCACCGCCGCCGAGACGGCCGTGTCGATCGTCGCCCAGGTCATCGCGGTGCGCGGGGACCGCGCAGGCGCCGCGCTCGCCGGATCCGCAAGCCGCATCGGCGGATGACCGCCCCCGTCCGCGCCGTCGCGCCGTCCCGGGCGTCCTGGGTCGGACGGGTGGTGCTCGGCGTCGTCCTCGTGGCCCTGTTCGTGGTGGGCGGCACGGCCTTTCGGGTGTGGGAGGTCGCGCGGCAGGACGACCGCCAGCCCGCGGACGCCGTGGTCGTGCTCGGTGCCGCGCAGTACGACGGCCAGCCCAGCTCGATCTTCGCCGCCCGCCTGAAGCACGCGGCGGCGCTCTACGACGACAAGCTCGCCCCCCGCATCGTCACCACCGGCGGCGGGCGCCCCGGCGACGCCTACACCGAGGCCGAGGCGGGCCGCCGCTACCTGATCAAGCTCGGGGTGCCTGCATCGGCCGTGGTCGCCGTGCCGGTCGGCACCGACACGCTCGGCAGCCTCCAGGCCGTCGCCGCGAAGGCAGCGCAGGACGGCTGGAGCCGGGCGTTGATCGTCTCCGACCCGTGGCACTCGCTGCGCGCCCGGCAGATGGCGCGCGACAGCGGGCTGACGGCGTTGACCTCGCCGACGCGCTCGGGCCCGGTCGTGCAGACCCGGGAGACGCAGGCCCGCTACATCGTCCGCGAGACCGGCGCGATGCTCTACTACGAGCTCACCCACGCGTCGGTGGACACCGAGACCTCGGGCCTGGGGTGACCTATACCGAGCACGACCGGGCGCGCCGCGTCCCCGAGCCCGCGAAGCACCCGGGACGTCGGGAGGGCCGCAGCCCGTTCTCCCGCGACCGCGCGCGCGTGCTGCACTCGGCGGCGCTGCGCCGCCTCGCGGGCAAGACGCAGGTCGTGGGGCCGGGAGAGGGCGCCGAGGTCAGCGGCGTGCCACGCACCCGCCTCACCCACTCCCTCGAGGTGGCCCAGATCGGCCGCGGCATCGCCGACGACCTTGGCTGCGACCCCGACGTCGTCGACACCGCGGGGCTCGCCCACGACATCGGCCACCCCCCGTTCGGGCACAACGGCGAACGCGCCCTCGACGAGCTCGCGGGCCCCTGCGGCGGCTTCGAGGGCAACGCGCAGACATTGCGGATCCTCACCCGGCTCGAGCTCAAGATCGCGGGCAGCGGGCTGAACCTCACGCGGGCGTCGTTGGACGCCGCCTGCAAGTACCCCTGGGTGCGCGCGCCGGGCGAGCGCAAGTACGGCGCGTACGCCGCGGACGCGGCCGTGCTCGTGTGGGTCCGCGACGGCGCCCCGGACCGGCGGCGCTGCCTGGAAGCGCAGATCATGGACTGGGCCGACGACGTGGCGTACTCGGTGCACGACGTCGAGGACGGCCTCGTCTCCGGCCGGATCGAGCTTGGGGCACTGGCCGGCGCCGCCGAGCGCGACGTGCTCGTCGACCTCGCCGCCCGCCACTTCGAAGGCGACCCCGGCGCGCTCACCGAGGCGGCCAGGGACCTCTGGGCGCTGCCCGTGGTGGCTGCGGTCGCGACGGCGGGCGTCGCCTCGGTGGCGGGCCAGCTCGCGTTGAAGCGCTTGACCAGCGCGTTGGTGGGTCGCTTCGTCGTCGCCGCGACCGACGCCACCCGCGCCGTCCACGGCGACGGCGCCCTCGTCCGCTACGGCGCCGACCTCGTCGTGCCCGCGACGGTGGCCGCCGAGGTGGCGCTGCTCAAGGCGGTGGCGCTCCGCTTCGTCATGCGCGACCCCGCCCGTCTCGCCATGCAGGCCCGCCAGCGTGAGCTGCTCACGGAGCTGGCCGAGGCACTGCTGGCCAAGGCGCCGGACGCGCTCGACCCGGTGTTCGCCGCCGCATGGGCCGAGGCGCCCGACGACGCGGCCCGGCTCCGGGTGGTGGTGGACCAGGTGGCGCTGCTCACCGACCAGCAGGCCATCGCCCGCCACCGCACCGTACGGTGCTAGGCCGTGGGGATCGAGGAGAACAAGGCCGTCGTCCGGGAGTTCGACGAGATCGGGAACGGCGGGGGCGACCTCACTCGGCTCGACGCCCTGTGCGACCCGGACATGGTCAACCACGCTCTCGCACCCGGCCGCCCGCAAGGCCTCGCGGGCACGCGCGAGTTCCTGATGGCCGCCCGCCGCGCCCAACATCCTGGCCGCTGGATCACGTCGTTCGTCGTGGCCGAGGGCGACATGGTGGTGCAGTTCGGGCTCCGCGAGCTGGACTGGCCGGGCGGCAACCTGCACGGGATCGCCGTCCCGGCCGGCGTGTGCACCCGCGACGTCGCGTTTGCCTACCGCCTACGCGACGAGCGCATCACCGAGCGCTGGGCCATCCGCGACGACCTGGCGATGATCCAACAGCTGGGCGGGCGCCCCGGGTAGCCGGTGGGGTTGGCCGAGGTCGGCGTCGTCGCCGCGTTCCTCGCCTCCGACCGCGCGGCCACGATGACCGCCACCGAGGTCAACATCACCGGCGGCGCGGTCGTCGACTGAAGACCGCTGTCACGGTTGCCGCCGCAGCGTGCCGAGCTTCTCGGGGTTGAGCACCCCGTGGAGCGCCACGATCCGACCGTCGCGCACGGCGACCGCCGTCACCGACCCGGGCAGCCCGTTCGCGCCGGGGATGAACAGCCCGAGCTCGCCGTTGACGAGCACCGGCTGGGCCGCCGTCATCGCGTCCCGCCCGTACTTCGCCATCAGGCCCAGGATGAGGCGGCCCACCTTGTCCGCGCCGACGACTTCCCGCCGCGCGGCGCGCACCAGGCCGCCGCTGTCGTTCACCAGCACGGCGTCCGGATGCAGCACGGCGACGAGCGCGTCGAGGTCGGCGCGGGCGATCGCGTCGGCGAAGCGGGCGAGCGTGGCCTCCTGGTCGGCGCGAAGGACGGGCGGCGGCGTCTGCTCGGCGACGATCCGCCGGGCCCGCGTGGCGTGCTGGCGGGCCGCGGCTTCCGAGCAGCCCAGCACGGCCGCGATCGTGGCGAACGGCAGGTCCAGCGCGTCGTGCAGCACCAGCGCGACGCGCTGCGGCGGGCTGAGCCGCTCCAGGACGACCATCGCGGCCATCCGCACCGACTCGTCGCGCACGACGGCGGCCAGCGGGCCGTCGTCGTCCGGCGTGGTGACCAGCGGCTCGGGCAGCCACGGGCCGACGTAGCGCTCCCGGCGGGCGGCGGCCGAGCGCAGCCGGTCAAGGCAGACGCGCCCGACGACGGTGGCGAGCCACGCGCGCTCGTCGCGCAGCTCGGCGCGGGCCTCGTCGCCAAGGGCGTTCCAGCGCAGCCAGGCCTCCTGGACGGCGTCCTCGGCGTCGGCGAACGACCCGGTGATCCGGTACCCGACGCGCAGCAGGTGCGGGCGGTGGTCTTCGAAGCTCACGAGGGCAGCGCCTGGTTCGGGCACGAGACGAGCACCCGGCCGATGGCGTCGCGTTCGGCGGGCGTCACCCAGAGCTGGTAGCGCGTCTTCACCGCCACCTGCCGCGCGACGTACGCGCAGCGGAAGTCCTTGGCGGGCGGCAGCCAGGTGGCGGCGTCACCGTCGCCTTTGGACTGGTTCGTGCCGCCCGCGACAGCGAGCAGGTTCACGGGGTCGGTGGCGATCATCTCCCGGGTGCCCCCTTCCAGCGCCTGCGCGCCGGTCTGCCAGGCGTTGGACAGCGCGACGACGTGATCGATCTGCACCCGCTCGCTCGTCACGGCGCCGCGGGTGAACGCCACCGTGGCGCCGGTGTACGGGTCGTGCAGCGCGCCGGCGAGCACGACGCACCGGCCCCGCTTGACCACGCCGGTGAGGTCGCGGCCGAGCACCTGGTTGCGCTGGTCGCAGCCGTCGTGGTCGGTGTCGGCCCACGCCGGGCCGAACTGGGCGCGGCTGTAGCCGGTCTTCGGTGCGCGGCCCTTGACGGGCAGGGCGGCCAATGCGGCGGCCGCCGACCCTGGCGCCGATGGAGCGGCCTGCGGGGAGGCGACGGCGGCAGGCGCGGCACACCCCGCCGCCCCGATCGCCACCACGCAGGCCACCGTCGCCCACCGCGTCCGCACGGCCGTCATGATGACGCCGGGGCGGGGCCGGTGCCGGACGTGGCGCGCCGGGGGCGTCCTAGACTTCACCCGTGGCGGGACGCATCCGGGACAGCGACATCGCCGCGGTCCGCGACCGTGTCCGCATCGACGAGGTCGTGGGGGAGTACGTCGCGCTCCGCTCCGCGGGGGCGGGCGCGCAGAAGGGCCTGTGCCCGTTCCACGACGAGAAGACGCCGTCGTTCACCGTGCGCGCGAGCCACGGCACGTTCCACTGCTTCGGCTGCGCCGAGCACGGCGACGCGATCGCGTTCCTGCAGAAGATCGAGGTCATCGGGTTCGTCGAGGCCGTCGAGCGGCTCGCCGACCGGGTGGGCGTCCAGCTCGCCTACGAGGGCGGCGGGATGGGCCACCAGCGGGACCGGGGCACCAAGACCCGCCTGCTGGAAGCCAACAAGCGGGCCGCGGAGTTCTACGCCGCGCAGCTGCGCACCCCGGAGGCCGCGCCCGCGATGGCGTTCCTCACCTCCCGGGGGTTCGACGCGGCCGCGGCGCAGCGCTTCGGCTGCGGCTACGCCCCCGCGGGCTGGGACGCGCTCACCAAGCACCTGCTCGCCGCGGGCTTCTCCTTCGACGAGCTGGAGAAGGCCGGGCTCTCGCGGCAGGGTAACCGGGGGCCGATGGACCGCTTCCACCGGCGCCTGCTGTGGCCGATCCGCGACCGCGGCGGCGAGGTCGTCGGCTTCGGGGCGCGGCGCCTCTACGACGACGACCGCATCGAGGCCAAGTACCTCAACACCGCCGAGACGCCCGTCTACCGCAAGACGCACGTGCTCTTCGGGCTCGACCTGGCCAAGTCCGAGATCGTCAAGCGGCGGCAGGTCGTGGTCGTCGAGGGCTACACCGACGTCATGGCGATGCACCTCGCGGGCGTGCCGACGGCGGTCGCCTCGTGCGGCACCGCGTTCGGCGCCGAGCACATCGCGGTGATCAGAAGGCTCATCGGCGACGACTCGTTCGACCTCGGCGAGGTCATCTACACGTTCGACGGCGACGCCGCAGGCCAGGCCGCCGCGCTCAAGGCGTTCGAGGGCGAGCAGGCGTTCACCACCCAGACCTACGTCACGATCGCGCCCGACGGCCAGGATCCCTGCGAGCTGCGGCAAACCCACGGCGACGCGGCCGTGCGCGATCTCGTGGCCCGTCGCGAGCCGATCTACGAGTTCGCGATCCGCTCGGTGCTGCGCGAGTTCGACCTCGACACGGCCGAGGGCCGGGTCGCCGCGCTGCAGCGCACGGTGCCGCTCGTCGCGCGGATCAAGCGCGAAGAGCTGCGCGACGAGTACGCCCGCCGCCTCGCGGGCTGGGTGAGCTGGGACGACATCGCGATGGTCGTGCGCAGGGTGCGGGAGACGGCCGGGGCGCCGGTCGAGCCCCGCGGCCGTCGTCCGGTCGTCGCGCCGCCCAAGGACGACCCTCGCCTGCACGTCCAGCGCGAGGCGCTCAAGGCGGCGCTGCAGGTGCCCGCCATCGCCGGTCCGAGCTACGACGAGCTGCCCGAGCAGGCGTTCACCCACCCCGCGCTGGCCGCCGTGCACCGGGCGGTACAGGCCGTGGGCGGGGTCGGCGCGGGCCTGTCGGGCCAGCTGTGGGTGGAGGCCGTGGCGGCGGCGTGCACGGCGGACGTCCGGACGATGGTGTCGGAGCTGGCCGTCGAGCCGATGGAGCTGCCCCGGCGCACGCACTCGCGCTCGGAGAGCGACGAGGCCCGCTACGTGGCGAGCATCGTGGCGGGTGTGCGGCTCGCGCTGGTGGAGGCGCAGGTCGCGGAGTTGAAGGCCCGGCTGCAGCGCACCAATCCTGTCGACGAGCCCGACGCCTACCACCAGCTCTTCGGCGATCTCGTGCCGCTGGAGCAGTACAAGATCGCGCTGCGGTCGATGGCGGCGCGCTGACACGTGAGCGAATAACACTGTTCCCGCAATGTTTTTCGCTCACGAGCACCGGAGGTGCGGTGTGAACTGGCTGGACCGTCTCCTGCACCGACCCACCCTGCCCGAGGGGGTCGTGCTGGAGCCCGACGAGCACGTCGTGGCGATCGCCGACGTCGCGGGCGGCGGGCGGGTGGTCGCCACCTCGCGCGGGCTGTGGCTGCCCGACGGCAGGCGCCTGCGCTGGCACCTGATCAGCAAGGCGACGTGGGAGGGCGGCGCGCTCGCCGTCGTCGAGGCCAAGGAGGTGGAGACGGTGGCGGGTGCGGTCCTCATCGCCGACGAGCCACCGCGCCGCCTGCGGCTCGCCAACCCGGGCCGGGTGCCGGAGACGGTGCACCGGCGGGTCACGGGCTCGATCAAGAGCAGGCACCACCGGGACCTCCCGGGCGGTGGCGCCTGGTTCGTGCAACGCGCCGTGGCGGGCCGCGACGGGGTCGTCCTGCAGGTGCGCGCCGATCCCGGCACCGACGCCGACGCCGTCCGCCGGGTCGCAGCGGGCGTCGCGCTCAAGCTTCACGCCGGACCAGCTGCGCGTCTGGACTCGTAAACAGTACGAGCGTACTGTTAGGGTGTGAGCACGACGTGGGACCCCGCGCTCTACCTCGACTTCGACGACCACCGCTCACGCCCGTTCCAGGACCTGATCGGCAGGGTCGGGGCCGTGGCGCCGCGCCGGGTCGTCGATCTCGGCTGCGGGCCGGGGCACCTCACCCGCGTGCTGTCGGCCCGATGGCCGCAGGCCGTGGTGAGTGCGCTGGACTCGTCGGCCGAGATGGTGGCCGCGGCGCTCGCGCGGGGAATCGCCGCCGAGCAGCTCGACGTCCGGGACTGGACGCCGCCGCCGGACGCGGACGTCGTCGTCACCAACGCGGTGCTGCAGTGGGTGCCAGGGCACCTCGACCTGCTCCCGGGCTGGCTCGCCGCGTTGCCGCCTGCGGCCTGGTTCGCGCTGCAGGTGCCGGGCAACTTCGCCGCACCGTCGCACGCGCTGGTCCGTGAGCTGGCCGCGGGCCGCGTCACCCTGCGCGGCGAGGCCTCGGTGCCCGAGCCTGCGGTCTACGCGGAGGTGCTCGCGGCCTGCGGCGCCGACGTCGATGTGTGGGAGACGACCTACCAGCAGCGCCTCACCGGCCCGGACCCGGTGCTGCGCTGGATCGACGCGACGGCCCTGCGCCCGGTCCGCGACGCGCTGCCGCACGACGAGTACGCCGCCTTCCGCGCCGACCTGGCCCCGCGCCTGCGCGCCGCCTACCCCGCCCGGCCGGACGGCACGACGTGGTTCCCGTTCCGCCGGATCTTCGCGGTGGCACGCACCCCCTGAGCCTCAGCCGCGCAGGTAGGCGAGCACCGCCAAGACCCGGCGGTTGTCGTCGGCCACCTGGTGCAGGCCCAGCTTCGTGAAGACCGAGCGGACGTACGCCTCGACCGTCTTCGGGCTGAGGTACAGCCGCTGGCAGATGGCCTGGTTGGACCGGCCCTCTGCCATGACCTCCAGCACCTCCCGCTCGCGCTCGGTGAGGTCGTCGAGCGGGCTGCGGGTGCGCTTGCGGCCCACGAGCTGCGCGACCACCGCAGGGTCGATCACGAGGCCGCCCGCGGCGACCCGCCGTACCGACTCGGACAGCTCGTCGAGATCGGAGAGGCGCTCCTTGAGCAGATAGCCGGAACGTTCGGCGCCGGATTCGAGGAGATGCAGCGCGTAGAGCGGCTCGACGTGCGCGGAGAGCACCAGCACGCCCACCGAGGGGTGCCTCTCGCGCAGTGCGCGGGCGGCGTCCAGACCCTCGGTGGTGTGCGTCGGCGGCATCCGGATGTCGACGATGGCGACGTCAGGCGGATTCTCCCGCACGCGTTCCAGCAGTGCTGCCGCGTCCGCGACACGAGCCGTCACCGTGAACCCGGCCTCGACGAGCAGCCGGGACACGCCCTCGCGGAACAGCACGGCGTCGTCGGCGACCATCACCCGCAACGTGGACACCCGACCTCCCGTTTTGCCCGGATCGTACGGACATCGGCCAGGGCTATCCCCGTACCCGACGGACGGCGGGGCAAGGAGCATCGGGGTCATGTCCGCCCGGGTGTTGATCGTCGACGACCACGCGCCCTTCCGCGCCCTCGCGCGCCGCCTCCTGACCGATGACGGATTCGACGTCTCCGAGGAGCCGGTCATGTGCGCTTCCCCGTCCACCCCGACCCACCGTGCGGCGATCGCCGACTGGACCCGCGAGCACCGCGTCGTCGTCTTCTTCGCGCTCGCCTTCCTCGTCTCGTGGTGGGCGTGGCCGCTCTACCTGATGGGGCTGTCGCCCACGGCGTTCTTCCCCTGCGGCCCGCTCGTGGCTGCGCTCGTCGTCGTCGGTGTCACCGACGGTCGGGCTGGATACCGGCGGTGGGGCGCGCGGCTGCTGCGGTGGCGGGTCGGCTGGATCTGGTGGGTCGTGGCCGTGGGCACGCCGTTGGCGGTGCTCGCCCTCGCGTCCACGGCGAACGTCGCGTTCTGGGGCGCGTCGAGCCCCGAGCTGTCGCAAGTGCCGTGGGCGAGCGTCCTGCTGTTCGGCGCGCTGCGTTTCGTCGACCCGCTCGACGGCCCGCTCGGCGAGGAGCCCGGCTGGCGGGCCTACGCGGTGCCCGAGATGCAGACCACCCGGTCGCCCCTCGCGGCGACCCTGGTGCTCGCCCCACTCGTGGCGCTGTGGCACCTCCCGCTCGTGACCGCGGGGATGCTCGCCCCGGTCGCCATCCCCGTCACGTTCGCGATCACCTTCGTCTACGTGTGGCTGTTCAACCGCACCGGCGGCAGCGCGCTGCTCACCATCGTCTTCCACGTCGCCCAGGGCACCTTCTCCTACGCGGTGCTCGGCTTCGTAGGCGCCGACGCGGCCCGCATGGACTGGCTCACCGGCGGACTGTGGTGCGCGCTGGCCGCAGGCCTGCTCGTCGCCGACCGGGCGGCCTGGCGGACGACGGTCCCCTGAGGTGCGTCGGCACCGAGCCGGGTCGGCCCGTTCAGCGGTGCCCGCCCGGCTCCGACGCCACTACCCTGTCCGGCCGCGGACGATCACCGGAGTGGCGATGACCAGCGGACTGGCCCTGCCCCGCGGCCGCGGCGACACCCTCCTCGCGCGGCGGTTCGGGGCCGAACGCCGGTCGGGCGTGATCTGGGCGCTGCTGTGGGTTCTCGGCGCCGCGGCGACGTTCGGCGCGCTCGCCCCTGTCCTCTTCCGCCATGTGCCGTTCGAGCCGATCGACGTGGCCTTCCGGATCGTCGGAGCCTCGTTCGTGGCGTGCGGCCTGGTCGCCTGGCGGCACAGGCCGGACAACCGCAGCGGCCTGCTCATGACCGCCACCGGGTTCGCCCTGTTCGCCTCGCCGCTGTTGGCGCAGGTCGACGCGCCGTTCGCGCAGACCGTCGGGCTCCTCCTCCCGGACCTCTGGGTGCTGTTCTTCGTGCCGCTCGTGCTCACCCTCCTGACCGGCGGCCGCATGCGCACCGCCATGGATCGCGTGCTGGTGGCCGTGGTCTTGCTCGACCTGCTCGTGCTCGCGCCCCTGTGGTTGATGTACGCGCCACAGGAGGGCAACCTGCTGCTGATCGTCGACGATCCGCGCGTCGCGGGCGTCATCAACACCGTGCAGCTGATGCTGTTCGTGGCCGTCCCGATCGGCACGGCGCTCGTGCTCGGTGCTCGCTGGCGCGCAGCCTCCACGCCGGGGCGGCGCGCGCTGCTTCCCGGGGTGGCGGGCGCGGCGTGCCTGCTGCTCTTCGCGGTGCTCCTGATCATCCAGCTCACCGTCGGCGTGAAATGGCCGCCGCTCTTCTGGCTCGCCACCTGCTCGCTGATCACGGTGCCGGTCGCGTTCCTCGCGGGGCTGCTGCGTTCCCGGCTGGCGCGGGCGGGGGTCGCCGACCTGTTCCGGGACCTGCGGTCGATCGGGCCGGTCGAGCTGCAGGCGGCACTGGGCCGGGTGCTCGGTGACCCGCGGCTGCTCCTGGCGTTCCCTGACGGCGACGGGCTCGTCGACGCCGCGGGCCGTCGCGTGACGCTCCCCGGCCCGGAGGCCGGACACGCCATCACCCCGGTCGAGCGCGACGGCGAGCGCGTCGCGGTGCTGATTTACGACAAGTCCCTTGAGGACGACCCGGAGCTGGTCGAGGCGATCGGGGTCGCGGCGGGTGTGGCACTGGAGAACCGGAAGCTGCACGCCGAGGTCACCGCGCGGCTCGCCGAGCTGCAGGCGTCCCGAGAACGCATCGTGACCGCGGCCGATGCCGAGCGGCGCCGCATCGAGCGCAACCTGCACGACGGCGCCCAGCAGCGGCTCGTCACGCTGGCCCTGCAGCTCTCGCTGATCCGGCGGGAGATCCATCGCGACCCGAAGGAAGCCGAGGAGCTGATCAGCTCCGCGAGCGAGGAGCTGGCCCGGTCGCTGGCAGAGCTGCGCGAGCTCGCCCGCGGCATCCACCCTGCGGCGCTCGAGCACGGGCTCGACGTCGCCCTGGAGGCGTTGGCCCAGCGGGCGGCGGTGCCGACGTCCGTGGTCGTCGACGACGGGCCGCGACCGCCCCAGCCGGTGGAGTTCGCCGCCTACCTCGTGGCGTCGGAGGCGTTGGCCAACATCGCGAAGCACGCACAGGCTTCGACCGCGACGATTCGCCTGCGTCGCACGGGCCTCGACGTCGAGGTCACGATCACCGACGACGGGGTCGGCGGCGCCGACCTCGGCCGGGGCACCGGCCTGCAGGGTCTCACCGACCGGGTCGAGGCCCTAGGCGGGCGGCTCGACGTCCGCACACCCGCCGAGGGCGGAACGGTGGTCACCGCGACGCTGCCCCTCCGTGCGCGGTAACGAGTGCTCCAGCACTCGTTACCGCGCACGGTCGGGGGCAACCTGCAGGATCGGTTGCTACGCCCCACCGCCAGCACGGCCATGCCCGCGAGGATGCGGTGCAGCGCTCTCATGGCGCACCGATCCTGGCTCCGAGCTGGAGCAGTCGGCCGAGGTCGTCGGCGCAGCGCCAGGTCTCGGCGACGCGCCCATCGACGATACGGTGGATGAAGATCGCGGCGAACACCTGCGTGATCCCGCGGCCGGGCACCCCGAAGAAGCTCTCCTGCTCGCACGTGTTCGTGCCGCGGACGACGACGCGGTCGCCCGCCGCGACGACATCCTCGACCGTCCAGGTCTGACGCACCGGGCCGATCTGCCGGAACAGCTCGTGCACGCCCGCGCGGCCGGGCGGGAGGCCGGGCGGGCCGCCGTGCATGGTCCAGTCGTCGGTGACGAGGGCGCACAGGCCATCGAGGTCATGCGCGGTGACGAGATCGAGGAACGCGACGCCTGCTTCTTGTGTGGTCATCATGACCGGAGACGGTGCCGGTCCGGGCGGGTGCACGGCAACACCGCAGGCGCCACGATCACACGGGGTGGCTGCGCCGGTGCGGCTGTGGCCGACCGGATGGCTGCGCTCGACAGCACATTGGAGATCCACTCGGCGCCCCGGCTGCGGAACCCGGGTGGTGGCCAGTGCACCGACGGGGTGACCGGCCGCCGTGGCGCGGGTACGTTTGCTGGAGTGACGAGACCCGTCCTCATGACCGTCGACGACGATCCCGGCGTCAGCCGCTCCGTCGCCCGTGACCTGCGCCGCCGCTACGGCCAGGACTACCGCATCGTGCGCGCCGAATCCGGGCGCGAGGCCCTCGACGCGCTGCGCGAGCTCACCCTGCGCGGCGAGGCCGTGGCCGCCATCCTCGCCGACTACCGCATGCCCGAGATGAACGGCGTCGACTTCCTCGAAGCCGCCATGGACATCGCGCCGCACGCCCGCCGCGCGCTGCTCACCGCCTACGCCGACACCGACGCCGCGATCCGCGCGATCAACGTCGTCGACGTCGACCACTACCTGCTCAAGCCGTGGGACCCGCCGGAGGAGAAGCTCTACCCGGTCGTCGACGCGCTCGTCGAGACCTGGCGCGCGGTCGGCCAACGCCCCGTCGACGAGATCCGCGTCGTCGGGCACCGCTGGTCGGCCGAGTGCTTCTGCGCGCGCGACTTCCTCGCCCGCAACTCCGTGCCCTACCGCTGGTTCAACGTCGACGAGCCGGAGGGTGCGCGGCTGCTGGAGGCCGCGGGTGCGACGCCCGAGGACGTGCCGCTGATCGTCACGACCGATGGCACGGCCCTGCGCAACCCGAGCGAGGCCGAGATCGCCGCGGCGGTCGGGCTCACCACCGACCCGGTGAGCGACTTCTACGACCTCATCGTCATCGGCGGCGGCCCGGCAGGGCTGGGCTCGGCGGTGTACGGGGCGTCGGAGGGCCTGCGCACCGTGCTCGTCGAGCGACAGGCCACCGGCGGCCAGGCCGGGCAGAGCTCGCGCATCGAGAACTACCTTGGCTTCCCGGACGGTGTGTCCGGCGCCCAGCTCACCGACCGCGCGCGGCGGCAGGCGGCCAAGTTCGGCGCCGAGGTGCTCACCGCCCGCGACGTGATCGCGCTGGAGGTGCGCGGCTCGGCCAGGGTCGTGAAGTTCGGCGACGGCACCGAGATCGGCGCGCACTCCGTGGTGCTCGCCACCGGGGTGTCCTACCGCTCGCTCGACGCGCCGGGCGTCGCCGAGCTCACCGGCCGCGGCGTGTTCTACGGCTCGGCGTCCACCGAGGCGCCCGCCTGCGCGGGCCAGGACGTCTACATCGTCGGCGGAGCCAACTCGGCGGGCCAGGCCGCGGTGTTTTTCTCACGGCACGCGCGCACGGTCACGCTGCTGGTGCGCGGCGCAGGCCTGGAGGCCTCGATGTCGACGTATCTGATCAAGCAGTTGGAGACCATCGACAACGTGTACGTCCGCACCGGCACCGAGGTCGCCGAGGCGTGCGGCGAGGGGCACCTGGAGCGGCTCGTGCTCGCCGACCGCAACTCCGGCGAGAAGGAGACGGTCGCCGCCGGGTCCATGTTCGTGTTCATCGGCGCGGCGCCGCGCACCGAATGGCTCGACGGCGTGCTCGTCCGCGACCAGCGCGGCTTCGTCCCGACCGGGCCCGACCTCGTCGTCGAAGGGCAACGGCCGCCCGGGTGGCCGCTGCCCCGCGACCCCTACCACCTGGAGGCCAGCGTGCCGGGCGTGTTCGTGGCAGGCGACGTGCGATCGGCGTCGGTCAAGCGCGTCGCGTCGGCCGTTGGGGAGGGCGCAATGGCCGTCACCCTCGTTCACCGCTACCTCTCGGAGCAGTAGATGCACACCCACTTGACCCCGGACGAGCTGCGGGAGCTGTTCCTCTTCGCCGACCTCGCACCCGAGCAACTCGAGTGGGTCGCGGGTTGCGGCGACGTCGTCGAGGTCCCGGCGGGCGCCAACGTCGTCACCGAGGGGGAGTTCGCGCGGTGCTTCTACGTGCTGCTGTCCGGCACCGTCGCGATGAGCCGGATGATCAGCGGCGAGAACGTCGAGACCACCCGCACCGACCACCGCGGCTCCTACTTCGGTGCCGTGCAGTTCTACCTCGAGGACGAGTCCGCGCGGGAGTACCCCGCGTCCGTACGAGCAATTACCGACGCCACCGTGTTGGCGTTGCCCGCCAAGGACTTCGCCAAGAAGTTCGCGCAGTGGTTCCCGATGGCCCGACATCTGCTCGAGGGCATGTTGCTGGGCATGCGGCGGGGCAACCAGCAGCTCGCCGAACGGGAGCGCCTGCTCGCCCTTGGCAAGCTCTCGGCGGGGCTCACCCACGAGCTGAACAACCCGGCCGCCGCGGCGATCCGGGCGACCGACGCGTTGCGCGACAAGGTCACCGGCATGCGCAACAAGCTCGCGATGATCGCCGACGGGCGGATCGCGGGCCCCGCCCTGCGCAAGCTGGTGATGGCCCAGGACGAGTTCGTCAAGAAGGTGCGGCACGCGCCCACGCTCTCGCCGCTCGAAGCCTCCGACCGGGAGGACGAGCTGGGCGACTGGTTCGACGACCACGGCATCGACGGCGGCTGGGACCTCGCGCCGGTGTTCGTGGCGGGCGGACTCGGCGTCGAGGACATGGAGGCCGTGGCCACCGCCTGCGAGAACGGGCAGGTGGAGGGCCCGATCCGCTGGCTCGCCTACACGGTGGAGAGCGAAAGCCTGATGCGGGAGATCATCGACGCCACCACCCGCATCTCCGATCTCGTCGGGGCGGCGAAGCAGTACTCGCAGCTCGACCGCGCGCCGTTCCGGTTCGTCGACGTCCACGAGGGCCTCGACGCCACGCTGGTGATGTTCGGGCGCAAACTGGGGGAGGGGTCGGGGGTGAAGATCGTCAAGGACTACGACCGCTCCCTCCCGCAGATCCCGGCCTACCCGGCCGAGCTCAACCAGGTGTGGACGAACATCATCGACAACGCGCTCGACGCCATGGACTGCAAAGGCACGCTCACCGTCCGCACGGCGCGTGTCGACGACCGGGCGCTCGTCGAGATCGGCGACTCCGGCCCCGGCATCCCGCCGGACATCCGGCGGCGGATCTTCGAGCCGTTCTTCACCACCAAGGGGGTCGGCAAGGGCACGGGCCTCGGCCTGGACGTGAGCTACCGGGTGATCGTGACCCGCCACCACGGCGACGTGCAGGTGCAGTCGGAGCCAGGCGACACCCGCTTCCGGGTCTTCCTGCCTCTCACCGAAACCGACCCGTAGGTGAGTCGGGCAACCCACTACGGTGAGTCGGCCGTTTCGGCACCGTGAGTCGACTCACCGTCTCGAAATGCGGGACTCACCCCGGAGGCGGGGTCAGCTCAGCCGGGTGGCGCCTGCCGACGGACCGGCCTCCCGGATCACCGGCGTGCGCAGGCCCTCCTCGGCGAAGGCCGCGGTCACCGTCCGCGCGACGGCCGCGGCCCGCTCCGTCGTCACCAGCGCGATCGCCGAGCCGCCGAACCCGCCGCCGGTCATCCGCGCCCCGAGCGCACCGGCCGCGCGCGCGGTGTCGCACGCCAGGTCCAGCTCGGCGCACGACACCTCGTAGTCGTGGGCGAGCGACCGGTGCGACGCGTCGAGCAGCGGCCCGATCTCGGCCAGCCGCCCGGCGTCCAGCGCCGCCACCACCTCACGCACCCGCGCGATCTCGGTGACGATGTGGCGGGCCCGCTTCTGCAGCTCGCCATCGAGCTGTGCCACCTGCTCCGGCGTCGCGTCGCGCAGGCTCGGCAGCCCCAGCGCGTCCGCCGCCTTCTCCACGGCCGCACGGCGCTGCCCGTACTGGCCGTCGGCGAGGTGGTGGCGCACGCGCGTGTCGATCACCAACAGCCGCAGCCCCTTCTCCGTGAGCGGCAGCGGAACCTGCCGCAGGGCGCCGTCGCGCATGTCGACCAGCAGCGCGGAGCCCGCCTCGCCGAAGAGCGACGCCAGTTGGTCCATGCCGCCCGTCGCCGCACCGACGACGTCGTTCTCCGCGCGCACGCACGCCCGCGCGAGCTCGGCCCGGTCCAGGCCGAGCCCGTACACGTCGTTCGCCGCCAACGCCACCGCGCACTCCAACGCCGCAGACGACGACAGCCCGGCACCCAGCGGCACCGTCTCGGTGACGTGCACGTCGAGGCCGCCGACGGCGTGGCCTGCCGCCCGCAACGCCCACAGCACCCCGGCGACGTAGCCCGCCCATCCCGACGGCGACCCGGGTCCGACGGCGTCGAGCGCCACCGTGACGTCGTCGGGCTGCCCGTCGTCGGCGGCCGAGCTGTGCGCGGTGAGCAGCTCGTCCGCGCGCGGCGCCGCCGTGACGACCGTGCGCTCGGCGATCGCGAACGGCAGGCAGAGGCCCTCGGCGTAGTCGACGTGCTCCCCGATGAGGTTGACCCGCCCCGGCGCGGCCCAGGTGCCCGCCGTCACGAACCCGCCGCCCGTAGCCGTTCGGCGATCTGCTCCGGCGTGGCGTCGTTGATCCACGCGCCCATGCCCGACTCCGACCCGGCGAGGAACTTCAGCTTCCCCGGTGCCCTGCGCAGCGAGAACAGCTGCAGGTGCAGCCGGGTGAGGTCGCGTCCGGTGTGGATCGGCGCCTGGTGCCATCCCGCGATGTAGGGCAGCTCCATGGGCTCGCCGAACACCCCCTCCAGGCGGTGCAGGAGGTCGCGGTACAACACGGCCAGCTCATCGCGCTCGGCGTCGTCGAGCGCCGCGATGTCCGGCACCGCACGGTGCGGCACCAGGTGCGCCTCGACCGGCCAACGCGCCGCCGCGGGCACGAAGCATGTCCACGCCTCGCCGTCGAGCACGATTCGGCTGCCCGCTTTGCGTTCGCCGTCGAGGACGTCGCCGAGCAGGTCGCGGCCCGTGCGCTGCCGGTGCGACGCCGCACGGGTGAGCAGCTGCGCGGTGCGCGGCGTGACGAACGGGTAGCCGTAGATCTGCCCGTGCGGGTGCTGCAGCGTGACCCCGATCTCCTGCCCGCGGTTCTCGAACGGGAACACCTGCTCGACGCCGGGCAGCGCGGACAGCACGGCGGTGCGGTCGGCCCACGCCTCGATCACCGTGCGCACACGCGACACCGGCAGCGACCCGAACGCGGCGTTGTGATCGCTGGTGAAGCACACGACCTCGCACCGCCCAACCGCAGGCCGCTGCGGCCAGAGCGGGTTGCCGTCCACCTCGCCTGCGACCTCCGGCGCCGACTGGGCGAACGACGGGAAGCGGTTCTCGAACACCACCACGTCGTAGCTCGGCGCCGGGATCTCCGACGGCTCGCGGCCGGGCAAGGTGGGGCAGAGCGGACAGTGGTCGGCGGGTGGCATGTAGGTGCGGTCTTGGCGGTGCGCGGCGATCGTCACCCACTCGCCGGTGAGCACGTCGAACCGCATGGTGGAGCCCTGGCTCACGTGCGGAAGGTCGCGCGTGTCCGGCAGCACCTCGCGCTCGGGGGTGACGTCGTCGAAGTAGAAGAGCTCGCGCCCGTCGGCCATCTTCGCCGGGGTCTTGCGCACGCTCATGCCGCCAGCACCACCCTCCCGCAGCTGCTTTCCAAGATCTGCCGTGCGTCGGGCTGGAGCCCACCGTCGGTCACGACCACGTCGACCTCGCTCAATGAGGCAATCGTGCTCAATCCCACCACGCCCCACTTGGAGTTGTCCGCCACGACGGCCACGCGTCGCGCGCTGGCGACGAGGGCCCGGTTCGTCTCGGCCTCCGCGAGGTTCGGCGTGGTGAACCCCGCCTCGGCGTCGATGCCGTGCACGCCCATCAGCAGCCAGTCGACGTGCAGCCGCCGCAGGGCCGCCACCGCCAGCGGGCCCACGAGCGCGTCCGACGGCGTGCGCTCACCGCCGGTGAGGACGACCGTCATGTCGTCACCACCCGCCTCGTAGAGCACCTCGGCCACCCGCAGCGAGTTGGTGACGACGGTGAGCCGCGGAATCCCGATCAACGCCGAGGCCACCGCGTGCGTGGTGGTGCCCGCGGAGAGCGCCACCGACGCGCCGGGCTCCAGCAGCTGCACAGCGGCCGCCGCGATCGCCCGCTTCGCCGCCGTGTGCAGGGTCGACTTGGCCGCGAACCCCGGCTCGTCCACGCTGCTGCCCGCCGCTGTCGCCCCGCCGTGCACCCGGGTGACGAGGCCACGGACGGCGAGCACCTCGATGTCGCGCCGGATCGTCATGTCGGAGACACCGAGCCGCTCCACCAACTCCGACACCCGCACGCCACCGGTCGTCCGGACCTCGTCGAGGATCACTTCCTGGCGTTGGCGGGCAAGCATGGGCTAGATCCCTTCCCGCACGACCGCGACTGACCGCGGACCCACCGTGACCGTACCGTTATGCGCTGTGCCGGTCAGCAGGTCCGTGCCGACGGCGGGCACCTCGGCGGCGGAGTCACTGCGGTTGAGCACGAACAGGTACGGGCCGCGGCGGACGATCTCCACGCCCGGCCGCGCGCCCGGCGCGAGCCGTACGCCCGCTGCGGTGGCGATCCGCGCGGCGAGCGTCGCGGTGGCGGCCTCGTCCAGCCGCGTGGCGACGTACCAGGCAGTGCCGTTACGGGTGACCGCGGGCGTGCCGTCCCCGTGGGACGCCATCACTTCCGCGTCGGTGACGGTCAGCACCTCCGACCAGAGGTCGGCGCCCGAGCCGTCGTCGAGCGTCACCGGCGTGCGCAGCGGCGCGAACTCCTCCGACCGCACGCCCAGCAGGGAGCGGAAGGCGCCGGGGTAGCCGCCGAGGCGCACGTGGTCCTGCTCGTCGACGATGCCCGAGAAGTAGGTGACGAGCACGTGCCCGCCCCGCGCCGCCACGCCTTCCAAGGCGGGCGCCAGCCCGTCCGAGCACAGGTACAGCGTGGGGACGACCACCAGCCGATACGCCGACAGGTCGGCGGCGGTATGCACGACGTCGACCGTCGCGCCGAGCTCGGTGAGCGCCCGGTGCCAGCGGTGCGGCGCGTCCACGTAACGGAGCACGGCCGACGGGTGCGAGTCCAGGTCGCAGGCCCACGAGGCGTTCCAGTCCCAGAGCAGCGCGACGTCGGCCGTGACCGGCGTGCCCGCCACCTCGCCGATCGCCTTCAGCGCCGTGCCGAGCGCGGCCACCTCGCGAAATCGCGCCGAGTCCGGCCCGGCGTGCGGCACGAGCGCGGAGTGGAACTTCTCCCCGCCCGCCCGCGAGGCGCGCCACTGGAAGAAGCCGACGCCGTCCGCGCCACGCGCGACGTGCCGCAGCGAGTCCACGAGGAGCTCGCCCGGTTGCTTCGCGATGTTCACCGGCTGCCAGTTCACCGCGGAGGTCGCCGACTCCATGAGCAGCCACGACCCGCCCGCGACCCCGCGGGTGAGGTCGTCGGCGAACGCCTGCTCGGCGTGCGGGTGGGCCAGGCGGTGGTCGAGGTAGTGGTCCTGGCTGACGACATCCATTTCGGACGCCCACGCGAAGTAGTCCTGTTCGGAGCGGTGCTCCATGATCATGAAGTTGGTCGTGACGGGCACGGTCGAGTGCTGCCGGAGGACGTCGCGTTCGGCGCAGTAGTAGTCGAGCAACGCGTCGGAGGAGAAGCGCGCGAAGTCCAACTGCTGGGTGGGGTTGGGCACCGCAGGCGTGATCCGCGGCGGCAGCACCTCGTCGAAGGTCGTATAGCGCTGGCTCCAGAACGCGGTGCCCCATGCGTCGTTGAGGTTGTCGATATCGCCGTAGCGGTCGGCGAGCCAGCGCCGGAAGGCCGCGGCCGACACGTCGCACCAGCAGCGCCCGTTGTGGCAGCCCAGCTCGTTGGACACGTGCCAAAGACGCACCGCCGGATGCCTGCCGTAGCGGCGCGCCATCTGCTCGACGAGCGCGAGCGCGTGCTCCCGGAAGACCGGCGAGCTGGGACACCACGACTGCCTGCTGCCCGGCCAGAGGATGTGCCCGGCGTGGTCGACGGGAAGGATCTCGGGGTGGGCGGCGGTGAGCCACGGCGGGGGGGCGGCGGTCGCCGTCGCCATGTCGATCGCGATGCCGCCGTCGGCCAGCAGCTCGACGACCTCGTCGAGCCACCCGAAGTCGAACTCGCCAGGCCGCGGCTCCAAGAGCGCCCACGAGAACACGCCGAGCGTCACGAACCCGACGCCCGTCGCCTGCATGAGGCGGACGTCCTCGCGCCACACCGCGCGCGGCCACTGTTCCGGGTTGTAGTCGCAGCCGAGCGCGATGCCGCGGAACGGAAAGCTCATCCCTTGGTGCTCCCCAGGGTCAGGCCCGACACGAACTGCCGCTGCAGCGCGAAGAAGATGATCAAAACGGGCAGCATCGCGAGCACTGATCCCGCCGACAGCAGGTTGTAGTCGGTGAAGAACTTGCCCTGCAGGCTGTTGAGCGAGCTCGTGATCGGGAACTTGTCGCCGCTCTGCAGCAGCACGGTGGCCCAGAAGAACTCGTTGTAGACCCACGTGACCTGCAGCGTCGCCAACGCGGCGAGCGGCGGACGGCACAGTGGCAGCGTGAGCTGGAAGAACTGCCGGGTCACGCTCGCGCCGTCCACCCTCGCCGACTCGTAGATGTCGGCCGGGATCGTCTTCATGTAGTTCGACAGGACGAACGTGCAGAAGCCGAGCTGGAAGGCGACGTTGATCAGGATGACGCCGAGTGGGTTGTTGAGCAGTGTTCCCGAGCTGGAAAGCCAGGCCGGAAGCTGGATCGCGCGGAACAACCGATAGACGGGTACCAGCAGTGCCTGCGGAGGCAGCAGGTTCGCGGCGAGGAACACCGCCAGCAAGGTCAGGTTGAACCAGAAGCTGAAGCGCGCCAGCACGAACGCCATGCAGGAGGCCAGGAACAGCGTGAGCACCACGGCGGGGACGGTGATCACCGCGGAGTTCCAGAAGTGCAGGCCGAAGTCCCCCTGGTTCCAGGCGTTGACGTAGTTCTGGACGGTGAAGCCACCGAACGACACGTAGCCGTTGATGGCCGTGTAGGCGTAATCGCGGAACGAGTTGAGCATCGCCCAGGCCAGCGGGAACAGCCACGAGAGCGCGACGATCCACAGGAAGACGTGCAACACGATCCGCTTGACGGGCGTGCGTGTGGGTTTCTCGGCGGCCACCGGGACGGTGGCGGGCGCCATCGTTGTCGTCACTTCCGCCGCTCCTCTCGCATCACGATGCTGACGTAGACCGCCACGAAGACCGAACTGATCAGCAGCATGATCGTGGCCATCGCCGAGCCGAAGCCGATCCGGCTCGCCTCGCCTCGCCGACGACGTTCGCCGTGACGAGGGTGGCGATCAGCTCCAATCCGTTGCGGCCCTTGTTGATCACCCAGACGAGGTCGAACGCTCGCAGCGACTCGATCACCGTGACCACCAGGACAATGACGTTGATCGGCCGCATCACCGGGAAGACGACGCGGAAGAACGTCTGCACCTCGGAGGCGCCGTCGATGGCGGCGGCCTCGCGAAGAGTCCCGTCCACCGCCTTTAGGCCTGCCAGGTACAGCAACATGATGTAGCCGATGTGGCGCCAACTGGTGGCCAGCAGCGCGGCCCACAGGTTGTAGTTCGGGTCGCCGTACCAGTCGACCTGGGTGTGCAGCACCGCGTTGAGCAGACCCTGGTCGCGCGAGTAGATCAGCTGCCAGATGAACCCGACGAGCGCCAGGCTCAGCACGACCGGCAGGTAGATCGCGGTCTGGTAGAAGCGGCTGAACCGCATCTCCTTGTCCAGCAACACCGCGAGGAACATTCCGATCGGCGTCGCGATGAGGAAGAGGACGGCGAGGAACGTCAGGTTGTGCCGGAGCGCGGGCCAGAACGGCGGGTAGTTGGTCGCGACGTTGATGTAGTTCGTCAGGCCGATGCCCTTGATCTGGCTGAGCGGGCCGATCCCGTTCCAGTTGGTGAACGACAGCAGCACCGATCCGATCGCCGGGAGCCACACGAGGGCGAGCACGAACAGCGTCGGGATGACGGACATCAGCGTGACGACGACCAGGTCGGTCCCGGACAGCTTGCGCACCCGGTTTCTGCGCGCGGCGGCGGCGGAGGAGGTGTCCCCCCGGCCGGTGTCCGGCCGGGGGGCGGTGGCGGGCTGAGCGGTCATCTCAGGATGTGAAGATCGACTTTTTCTGGCTCTCGATGCTCTTGGTGAGGCCTGCGATGTCGTTCGGTGCCTTGATGAACTGCTGCAGCGCCGGGATCATCACCGTCGACGCGAAGTCGGGGCGGGTGTCGCGGTCGAGGAACTGCGAGATCTGTTTGGCGCCGCCCACGAACTCCACGGCCTTCTTCTGCAGCTTGGTGTAGCCGGAGGTGTCGGCCTTGGTGTTGACCGCGATCACGGTGGGGTCGGTCTTGACGTAGGTGCCCTCCGCCTCGGGCGTGCCGAGGTAGCCGAGGAACTTCTTCGCCGCGGCCTCGTTCTTGGGGCTCGCCGCCATCATGAAACCGTCGATGGGAGCCTCGATCGCGGACGTGCCGATCGTCGAGTCCACTTCGGGGAACGGGAAGAAGTCCAGGTCGTCCTGGTCGGCGCCCTTGGTGAACTGCTGGCCGAGGAACATGCCCAGCACGTACATCCCGGACTTCTTCTGCTGCAGCGACTGCGCGGCCTCCTGCCAGGTGCGGCCCAGGGAGTCGGGCTGGTGGAAGGGGAGCAGCCGGTTCCAGGTGTCGAAGACCTTCTTGACCTTGTCGGAGTCCCACGCCTCCTTGCCCGCCATCAGGCTCACGTGGAAGTCGTAGCCGTTGATGCGCAGGTTGAGCTGGTCGAACGTGCCCATCGCGGGCCAGCCGTCCTTGTCGGCGAACGCGAGCGGGGTGAGGCCGTCCTTCTGCATCTGCGTGGAGAGGGCCACCAGCTCGTCGAGGGTCTTCGGCACCTGGTAGCCCTTGGCCTGGAACACGCTGGGTCGGTAGTAGATCGCCCACGGGTAGTTGGTGAAGGGGATGAAGTACTGCTTGCCGTCGTCGCCGGTGGAGGCCGTCTTGACCGCGTCGGGCATCCCGTTGACGTTCTGCCACACGTCGCTGATGTCGCCGACGAGGCCCTGTGCGGCGAAGAACTTCATCCGGTAGCCCGCGAACCAGGTGAACACGTCGTCGGGCTGCCCCTGGAGGTAGGTGTTGATGTTCTCCTGGAAGGTGTTGTGGTCGACCGTGGTGGTTGTGACCTTGATGTTGGGGTCGTTGAAGCCCGTGACGAGTTGGGCGTAGGCCTGCTTCGGCACGGCGTCGGACTGGTTGGAGCCGAAGGTCAGCGTGCCCGACGCGGCCTGGGTCCCGCCACCGCCGCTTGGCGCTGACCCACTCGATCCACAGGCGGCCAGAAGCCCTGACGCACCTAAGGAACCCGGCCCCGGCCAGCGCCCCTTTGAGCAACGACCGCCTGCCGATACCGGTGGCCGTTACCGAGGGCGGTAAGAGGCTTGCCAGGTACTGGGCCTCGGTGGACGGTCGTGACATGTCGCCTCCATTGGTGATCAAGTCAGTGCGCAGCGGTGAAGGCACGATGACGCACCCATGCGACCGGGTCAATGCTTTCCAACAACGTCCAACAGTGATTCCTCCGATTGCCAACAAGTTCCAACATCGATGGGTGTCTGAGAGTTGCCGCGTTTGGGGCGGGTCAGCTGGTCAACGCGCATGGCCGCCGTGCACCGTCTCCTCGACACGTGCCCGCACGACCCCCGCAGCCCCCTGGACGGCTGGGTGGTCGGACACCCGTTCGTAGGTCCGCTTCAGCTGCTCGTACCGCTCGTGTCCAGCCTTCGCCCCCAGCACATAGCCGATGGCCGCCCCTAGCAGGAACTTCAACATGTCGTCTCCCGACACCGCAGTTGGCTGATCGCCCCATCCTGCCGCACCACGCAGCGGACGGCGGGGTCGTCAGAACCAGGACGCGGCCGTGCGCTAAAGTTGTCGTCGCCAGCGGTCCTCCGTAGCTCAATGGCAGAGCACCCGACTGTTAATCGGGTGGTTACTGGTTCGAGTCCAGTCGGAGGAGC
>CAVTOL010000032.1:0-62401 GCA_963736375.1 uncultured Actinomycetota bacterium | reverse complement strand
CCCTCGGTGAGCTCACTGGTGCACCATCCTTGTGCCGGCCTGGTGATTGGCCAGGTTCGGGTGCACCTCTGGTCCCCACCGGGCCATCGCCCTGCTCGCTCGACCGTCGAGGTCCAGCGATGAGTTCCGCGGGGCCCGGCGGCCCAGGACACGCCGACTGGCGACAGGGCTGTGCGCCATCGAGCGCCGATCAGTGAGCGACCGGCAGTCGTGTCCCGGGACCGTCGGGTGTCTTCCCACTGCTGCGCAACAGCGAGGAGACAACGATGAGTGTCGACCGATCCGACCGAGCCCGACGGCGACGTCGTCGCGGCCCACCGGCGGGGTCGACTGGGCCAAGGACGACCACGCGGTCGCGGTCGTCGATCCCGACGGGGAGCAGGCCTGGACCGGTTCACCGTCGCCCACGACGCGGCCGGGCTGCGCAGCCTGGTCCGCCGGCTGCTCGAGCGCCGGCGTGGCCGAGGTCGCGATCGAACGGCCCGACGGCCCGGTCGTCGAGGCCCTGCTCGAGGCCGGGCTGACGGTGTTCGTGATCGCACCCGACCAGCTGAAGAACCTGCGCGGCCGCTACGGGTCGGCCGGCAACAAGGACGACCGGTTCGACGCCTACGTGCTGGCCGACGTGGTGCGCACCGACCGGCGCCGGCTGCGCCCGCTGCTGCGCGACACCGCGGCCACGACCGCGCTGCGCATGACCGTGCGCGCCCGCCAGGACCTGGTCGCCCACCGGGTCGCGGTGGCCAACCAGCTCCGCGCCCACCTGCAGATCGTGCTTCCCCGGCGCGGTCGGGCTGTTCGCCGACATCGACTCCGACATCAGCCTGCGGTTCCTGGACCGCTTCCCCACCCAGGACCAGGCCGACTGGCTCTCGCCCAAGCGGCTGGCGGCCTGGCTGCGCTCGGTCGGCTACAGCGGCCGCACCGACCCCGACGTCCTGCACGCCCGGCTGCACCGCCGCACCGCGCGGCACCACCGGCCCGACCGCCGACACCGCCGCCGCGATCACCACCGCCCTGGTCGCCGCGCTGCGCACCCTGCACACCCAGATCGAGGCCCTGGCAGACCGCATCGCCGAGCAGCTCGCCCTCCACCCCGACGCGCCGATCTTCACCTCCCTGCCCCGCTCCGGGCAGCGTCCGCGCCGCCCGGCTGCTCGCCGAGATCGGCGACGCCCGCGGCCGGTTCCCCACCGCCGACTCACTGGCCTGCCTGGCCGGCGTCGCGCCCTCGACCCGACAGTCCGGCAAGGTCAAAGTCGTCACCTTCCGCTGGGGCGCCGACAAACAACTCCGCGACGCCCTCTGCGACTTCGCCGGCGACTCCCGCCACGCCAACCCCTGGGCCGCCGACCTCTACCAACGCGCCCGCGCCCGAGGCCACGACCACCCCCACGCCGTCCGCGTCCTCGCCCGCGCCTGGGTCGACATCATCTGGCGCTGCTGGCAAGACCACGTCCCCTACGACCCCGACCGAACACGGCGCCCTCCAACGCGTCCTCAACCAAGATCAACGGCGGCGGCTTGACACAGGGCAACTCATGCCGCGAGGCACGCCGAACAGCTCGGTAGCTGAGGAGTTACCCGGCTGGCCCATCCCGGCGTCTGGACCGTCGGATCGGGCTACCGGACGCGACCAGGTTGGACGCCGGCGCACCGCCCGCGTAGGTCGTACCGTAGTTATATGCCTGCCGAACCAGAGCGGCGCCTTGCAGGCCTGCATCGCTTCACAGTCGCACTCCGTGGCTACCGGCCTGCGGAGGTGGATCAAGCACTGGCCGAGCTCCGAGATCGGGTGGACAGCCTCGCGGCCGACCGCGACCGATTGTCCGAGCAAAAGAACGAGCTAGCGTCCCGTCTGCTCGCCGCGGTCCGCCGGACCAACGAGTTGGACATGCGGGTGAAGCACCCTTCCGCCTCCGCCGAGAGCGCCGACGGATTGAGCGAACGGATACGGGTGATCCTCGGTCTTGCCTCCGCGGAGGCGGACGCCATGACGACGGAGGCCCGGAAACTGCTCGAGCAGGCCACGACGTCGCAAGCGGAACTCGATCGTCGTCGGGCCGAGCACGACGCCGAACACAAGCGGGTTCTGGCCGCAGCGCGGGCCGATGCCGATCACCTGCTTGACGAGGCGCTTGAGGCCGCGAACGACCGGCGCGCCGAGGCGCACGCCGAGGCCGAGCGCATTCTCGACGAGGCCAGGACGTCCGCGAACGCGGTCGTCGACGAGGCCCACCGCGCCGCCGCCGCGGACGTTGATCGATTGCGGGAGCACCTGCTCGCGGAGCTCCCGCGTCGGCTGAATGCCGTGATCGACGACGCCGTCGAGCGCCTGCCGAGCCGGGCCGAAGCGGCTGCGACCGAGGACGATTCCGCCGAGTCGGTCATCGTGCCCCGGCAGCGGCAGCCGTAGACCGACCCGACGGTTACGGCCTCCCGAGCGGTCGTTCGGCCGTGATCAGCGGGACGAACGCGACATCGGCCAGGCTCTCGACCCTGCCCGCGCGACAGCGGACGAGGACGCCCCGCCCGGCGTACCCGACCGGGCAGAGCAGGGCCGCGTCCGGAGCCAGCTGCCGCAGGAGGGCGGCAGGCGGATGCCCGGTGGCCATCGCGGTCACCACGATGCCGTCGAACGGGGCCTGGTCGGGTGCGCCGGCGGCGCCGTCGCCGATCCGCACCTCGACGTTGTCGATTCCCAGGGCCACGAGCGTCGCCAGGGCCCGCTCGGCCAGCGGTGGGTGCCGCTCGATCGTCAGCACCTGGCGGCAGCAGCGGGCGAGCACGGCGGCGCCGTAGCCGGAGCCCGTGCCGACCTCCAGCACCCGGGCGTCCGGCGCGACGTTCAGCGCGGCGGTGCAGAAGGCGACGATCCATGGCGCGGAGATGGTCTGACCCAGCCCGATGTCCAGCGGACGATCGGCGTAGGCCTCGGCGGCGGCCACGCCGGGGACGAACCGTTCGCGCGGGATCTCACCCATCGCGGCCAACACCCGCGGATCAGCGATCCCGTGGGCGCGCAGCCGGTCCACCATGGCGGCCCGCTCGCGGTCGGCATTGCCGGTGGTCATGCCCCCGAGTATCCGGATCAGGCGAGTTGCTGCAGCCCGCTGCCGGTGAGCAGGTACGCGGATGCGAGGGCGGCGGCGTCGGTCTGCAGGAGTTCGACGACGGCGCCACCCGCGATCTCCGGAGTGAGCGGCGGGCCGAGCTGCTGGACGTATTCGTCCTCGGTTTGGCCGCTGCGGGCCGCGTAGGCCTGCACCGCCGGACGGCCGAGGTCGGTCAGCGGCGTGATCCGCGGGAGTACGGCGGTGAACGCGATGCCCAAACCGGCGCGGTTGGCCTCGTCCTGGGCGTAGCCGGTGAGGAAGCGCTGGGTGGCTTTCGCGCCCGCGTATCCCCCGCTGAGCGGCGACCCGGCCAGCGCCGCCCCGCTGCTGATCACCACGACCCGGCTGCCAGGGCGCAGCGGCCGGAGCAACGCCTCGCGCAACCAGTGGAAAGCGATCTTGACGTCGGCGTGCCAGTTGACCGAGAACGTCTCCCAGGTGTGGTGGTGCAGCGGGCGCATGAGCGGTTCTGCTCCGGCGACCAGGATGACGATCTGCGGGTCGTAGCGGTCGAGGAGCCGACCCGCGGTGGTGGCGTCAGTGGCATCGGCGAGCTCGGACCGGATGGCCGCGCCGCCGGGGTCGGGCGCCGGGCCGCTCCGGCTGACCGCGACCACCGGTCGGCCGATGTCGGCGAGAGCGCTAGCGATCCCCCGGCCCAGTCCTCGGCTGGCCCCGACGACGATCGTGGTTTCCTGCGACGGATCGGTCATGACGCGATCGCCACGGTGTCGAGCAGGCCCGCGTTGGCGCGTTCGAGCGGCTTGACAGGGCCCGCCCACCAGCTGGGCGAAAGCGCCGCCGACATCGGGTCCGGGAAGATCTCCTCCTGCTGGTTCTGCACGCCGTCGAGCACGGCGACGGCGACGGAGGCGGCAGCGGCCTTCGGGATGTCGAGGTCGCGGGTCATGTCGGTGTCCACCGGCCCGGCCAGGACCGCGTGCACCCGCACGCCACGGCGGGCCAGCAGTGCGCGCTGTGACTGGGACAGCGAGAGCGCGGCGGCCTTGGAGATCGAGTACGCAGGCATGACGGGCAACGCGGCGACCGCCGCGATCGACAGCACGTTGACGACGGCGCCGCCGGACCTGATCAGCAGTGGTTGGACGGCCTTCACCATCTCGTAGGGGCCGAACAGGTTGACGGCCAGGTGGCGCTCCAGCGCGGCCCGGTCGCCCAGGTCGTCGTAGCGCCCGAGCCCGGCGTTGTTGATCAGGATGTCGAGGGCGTCGATCCGCGCCACGGCCGCGCGGATCTGGGCCGGGTCGGTCACGTCGAGCGTCAGCGGTGTCACGCGTGGGTCGGCAGGCACCCAGGGCCTGCGCGTGCCCGCGTACACCCGCCGCGCGCCGCGCCGAAGGGCCTCCTCGACGAGGGCGCGCCCGATGCCCCGGTTGGCGCCGGTCACCAGGACCGTGCTGTTGGTGATTGTGGATGGCATGTCGGATCCTCCGTAGTCGATGGCGTTCATCGGGACAGACACCGCACGGGCCCGAGAACTGGGCGCCTCGGCAGCGACCAGTTCCGCCACGCGCCGGTGTCGGTACCGGTCAGGACGAACGGCCATCAACAGTGAGGTGATGTGATGTCGGCAGAGCTGCTGGCGCTAGCACGCGCCGGTGACCGGGCCGCGTTCACCGCTTTGGTGGAGCCGCACCGCGCGGAGTTGCAGGCGCACTGCTACCGGATGCTCGGCTCGCTGCAGGACGCGGAGGACGCGCTGCAGGAGACGCTGCTGGCCGCGTGGCTGGGCCTTGACGGGTTCGAGGGGCGCGCGTCGGTGCGCACCTGGCTCTACCGGATCGCCACCAACCGCTGCCTCAACCTGCTGCGGTCCGCGGCCCGCCGCCCCGCGGCCGTCCCATCGCTGCCGGTCCCGGCCCCGGAGCCGACCCGTCTCGGCGAGGTGCCGTGGCTTTCGCCCTATCCCGACGTGCTCCTCGATGGCCTGTCCGACCAGGCGCCGGGGCCCGAGGCCCGCTACGAGTCCCGCGAAGCGATCTCGCTGGCCTTCGTCACCGCTCTCCAACTGCTGCCGCCCAACCAGCGCGCCGTGCTGCTGTTGCGCGACGTGCTCGGCTACCGCGCGCGGGAGGCCGCCGACCTGCTCGGGCTCACCGAGGACGCGATTACCAGCGCGCTCAAGCGCGCCCGCGCCACGCTCGACGCCGCCCGACCGTCAGGCCCGCCGCCGCCCGCGCCGGGTGGGCCGGACGAGCGCGCCCTGCTCGACCGATTCGTCGCGGCGTTCACCGAGGGCGACGTCGACGCGCTCGTCGCGCTGATGACCGACGACGTCTGGGTGCGGATGCCGCCGCTGCCGTTCGAATACCACGGGACGGCGGCGGCGCACCGCTTCTTCACCGCGATCGGCTCCCACCGGCGGCAGATCACCCGCATGGTGCCGGTGCGGGCGAACCGCCAGCCCGCGTGGGGCGAGTACGTCCGCGACCCGGTCACCGGCCGTCTGCACGGCATCGGCGTGCTCGTGGTCGGGCTCGCGGGCGGCCGGATCGGCGAGCTCACCCACTTCGAAGGGGCACTCGCCCACCATCTTGGCCTGCCCCGCACCCTCGACCGGTGACTCGGACGGCACGGGCGGGCGCCCGCCCGTGCCGTCGACCGATGTCAGCGCCGCAGGAACTTCAGCAGCGCGGCGTTGACCTCGTCGGGGTGCGTCCAACCGATGTTGTGCGGCCCGTCGGGCACCTCGACGACGGTGAGATCGGCGATGAGCTTCTCGTCCCTCAGGCGGGCCGCAGTGGCCTCGAACGGCAGGATGCGGTCCGCGGTGCCGTGCACGACGAGCGTCGGCACGTCGATCTTGGGCAGATCGCCGCGGAAGTCGGTCAACCACGTGTCCACGCAGGCGTACGTGGCATGGGGCCCCGCGCCCGCCGCCACCTGGAAGCTCGCCCGCAGCGCCGCGTCCCCGATCCGCTCAGGCGCAAGCACATCCGTGTTGTAGAAGTTGGCGAAGAAGTCGTCGAAGTAGGCGTACCGGTCGGCGACGATGGCCGCCTTGATGCCCTCGAAGACCTCGCCAGGCACTCCTTTCGGGTTGTCGTCGGTCTGCAACAGGAACGGCGGGATCACGCCGAACAGCGCAGCCTTGCTCACCCCCGCCGATCCGTAGGTGCCCAGGTAGCGGGTCACCTCACCGGTCCCCATCGAGAACCCGGCGAGGACGACCTCGTCAAGGGCGAGGTGGTCAAGCAGCGCTTTGAGGTCGGCGGCGAACGTGTCGTAGTCGAAGCCGGTGGTCGGCTGGCTGGACGAGCCGAACCCGCGTCGGTCGTAGCTGATGCAGCGGTAGCCCGCCTCCAGCAGCACCCGCTCCTGCCGCTCCCACGAGTTGCCGTTCAGCGGGTAGCCGTGGATCAGCACGATCGGCCTGCCGGACCCGTGGTCGTTGAAGTGGATCTGGATGTCGGCGCCGTTCTCTTCTCCGACGGTCACAAAGGGCATAACGATCCTCTCTGGTGTGGTCGAGTCCCGATGACGAGACTCGTCTCCCAGAGGGCCCGCGTCCACCAACCTCGGGTGAAGATCGCTCCGGCCGCAGACCCGACCTCAGGCGTCCTCGGGTTGCAGTGACTTGCGGCGCCCGTGCGCGCCGACCGACCTGTCCTTGAGATCGATCCCCTTCGTTTCCGGCAAGGTGAGGACGACCAGGCCGGACAGCAGGCCGAGAACGATGCCGTACCAGACGAAGGTGCTGGTCATGTGCAGGCTGGCGAAGTACGTCTGTAGGTACGGCGCGGTGCCCCCGAAGAGCGCTACGGCGATCGAGTACGGCACTGCGAGCCCGGTCGCCCGGATGCGCGTCGGGAAGATCTCGGCGTACACGGCGGGCCCGACGGACGAGAAGGCGCCAAGGAACACGAGCGCGATCGACATCGCGATAAAGAGCGACCACGGCGAGGTGTTGAGCATCGCGTTCAGCGGAAGGTTCAACACAGCCATGCCGACGAGGGCGGTGAGCAGCACCGGTTTGCGCCCGATCCGATCGGACACGACTCCCCAGATCGGCAGCACGATCAGGAAGACCACCTGGGCGGCAACGCCCGCCCACAGCGCGCCCGCCGCGGGCACATGCAACACGTTGATCACGTACGCGGGCGCCGAGATGGCCCACGCGTAGTAGAGCACCGTCGCACCCATCGTCACACCGATGACCTGGAACAACAGCTTCGGGTGCGCCTTGATCGCGTGCCAGATGGCCCCCTTCTGCTGGTCCGGGTCGTCGTGGACGACCTCGTCGACGAACACCTCGGTCTCGTGCATCCGCAGCCGCATGTACAGCGCATACAGGCCGAAGACACCGCCGACCACGAACGGGATGCGCCAGCCGAAGGAGGTCATCGCCGTCGGCGGTAACGCGGTGGAGAGGATTGCCGCCAGCAGCGTGCCCGCGAGCTGCCCGATCGTGCCCGAGAAGTAGATGAGGCTCGACCAGAGGCCGCGCCGCTCCTTCGGCGCGGTCTCGGCGATGTACGTCTGCGCGGAGGGCAGCTCGCCGCCGTGCGCCAGGCCTTGCGCGAGTCGTGCCAGCACGAGGACGACCGATGCCCCTATTCCGATCGTCGCGTAGTTCGGGCTGAGCCCGATCGCGAGGCTGCCGACCGCGGCCGTCGCGACCGTCAGCGTCATCGACAGCTTCCGACCCCTCTTGTCGGCGATCCAGCCGAAGAGCCAACCGCCGAAGGGCCGCGCGAGGAACCCGACGGCGAAGACGACCAGCGTGTTCAGCACGTCGGAGACGGCGTCGCCGCTGTGGAAGAACTGGGAGGCGAAGAACGGTGTGAACGTGGTGTAGACACCCCAGTCAAACCACTCCATGGCGTTGCCCGACCCGATTCCGAAGAGCGTGTGGGCCCGGCTTTGGGTCGCGGAGGTCTGCAGGTGCGCGGCCGATTCGCTCACGATGTCGTCTCCCGGCAAGTGCGGCTCGTCAACCGTCCGGGTACCCTCCCGCGCCGCGGTCCAAGCGCTTCCCGGCTACAGGTCGGCGGCCGCCGGGATGACCTCGCGCTTGAAGAGCGCGATCCGTTCGGGCTCCCAGACCTGCGGCACCTTGCCCTGCACGGCCTGGACGCCCAGCTTCCCGATCTCGGCGAGGGTAGCGAGGAACCCGTCGATCTTCTCTCCGCGTTCACCGAGGTCCAGCACCATTTGGCCGGTCTTCTCGATCTCGTCGTAGGGCCTGCCGACGGTCTCGCAATGCCCACGCAGAACGTCCAGCTTGCGCGGCAGCTCCGGCCCGACGAACAGGTTGCACGCGTCGGCGTACTGCGCGACCAGCCGCAGCGTCTTGCGCTCCCCACCGCCCCCGATCAGGATCCGCGGCCGGTGCAGCGGCGCAGGCACGTTCAGCGTCCGGTCGAGCTGGTAGTGCTCGCCGCGGTACGGGCCGTCGTCGTCGCGGTCCCACATCTGCCGACAGATCTGCAGGGCCTCCTCCAGCCGCTCGAATCGCTCGCCGAGCGGCGGGAAGCCCAACCCGAGTCCGCGCGCCTCCGCCTCGTTCCAGCCCGCGCCGATCCCCAGCCACGCCCGGCCTGCGGACAGGACGTCGAGGGTGCTGATGATCTTGGCGAGCAGCCCCGGTTCGCGGTAGGTGACCGCGGTGACCCAGGCCAGCAGGTCTACCCGCGAGGTACGGGCCGCGAGGTACCCCAACGTCGTGTAGGCCTCGAGCATCTCGTGCTCGGGCGGCCCGTGTACAGAGATCTGCCAGACGTGATCCATGACGCTGACACGGGCGAACCCGGCGTCCTCGGCCGCACCGACGACCCGCGTCAGGTCTTCCGCGAGCCGCCTCGGCCCGTTCGAGAACGTGAAGTCCGAGAGGTGCAACCCGATCTTCATTGCATTCTTTCCTCCGTCGTGGCCCCACCGCCGACCCTAGCTCCGCCTCCGACACCCCGCAGGCGCCGCGGCGTCCTCGCCCGCGGCCCGACATCGGAGGAAGCTGGGCGACATCGGGACGAACCCGGTCGCGAGGTAGGGAGGCCCTTATGCAGGAGATGCAGGTGCTGGCCATCGGTCTCGACACCCAGCGAGGGACGCCGCTGCTGCTCGTGGCGGAGCAGGGCGGTCAACATCGAGCCCTGCCGCTGTCGATCGGGGTCGCCGAGGCCGTCGCGATCCAAGTCGCGCTGCGCGGGATCAAGCCTCCGCGCCCACCCACCCATCAGCTCATCGCCGAGGTCATCACGGCCTTGGGCACCGAGCTCGACCACGTCGAGCTCACGGCGCTCCGCGACAACATCTTCCACGCCGACCTCGTGCTCGCCGACGACGTGCGGGTGTCCGCGCGACCCAGCGACGCGGTCGCGCTCGCGTTGCAGGCCGATCGACCGATCCGCGCCACCGACGAGCTGCTCGATCTCGTCGGCACGACGGCATTCACGCTCGACCGAGCCGAAGCCGACCCGGACGAAGCCGAGATCGCCCGGTTCCGCGCCGAGCTCGACGACGTCGACCCCGACGACTTCACGTCCGGCTGACGTCGCGAGCGTTGCTGGGAGGGTGCTGAAGAACTCCGCCCGTAGCGAGCGGTGGCCAGGTGGTGTCATCGCAAGGCGGACGCCGCCGCCGATACCGGGGTTGTATCGGTGGCGGCGTCCAACGCCGCGAGGGCGCCGCGCAGGGCCACCAGCCCCCGCCCTCAGACGGCACGGCCAGGCTGGCCCGCGCAGGCCTCGTGCGCCTGCTCGACCTGCTCGGCGACACCCCGGCGCTGGTGCTGTCCGACCTGGGGGAAGTCCTCGCGCAGAACCGGGCCGCCCTCCTGCTCACCGGCGACCACAGCGGCTTCTCCGGCGACCGGCGCTACCTCGTGTACCGCTGGTTCACCGACCCCGCCGCCCGCACCGCGCACCCGGCCCAGGAGCACGAGCACCACGCCCGTCAGCTCGTGGCCGACCTACGCGCGGCCGCGGGCCGCCGATCCGGCGACGCCACGGTCACCGGGCTCGTCGAGCGGTTGCGGGCCGCGAGCTCCGAGTTCCGCACGCTCTGGGCCGAGCACCAGGTGGCGGTCCGCCGGGCCGACCGCAAGACCCTGCTGCATCCGCGGGTGGGCCCCCTGGTGATGGACTGCGAAACCCTCGTCACGCCCGACCAGGGTCAGCAGCTGCTGGTGCTCACCCCGGCGGACGTCGAGACGCGCGAGCGCCTGGAGCTGCTGCTGGTCGTCGGCATCGAGGACTTTCCCACGCAGACGCCCACGCGCTGAGCTCGCACTGAGTCAGTACCAGCCGACCCAGGGCGCAGGCTCCAGCCGGTGCAGCCGCCGGTGGCGCCGCCAGGCCGCCAGCCATCTCCACGCAACGCCTTTGCCGCGACCACCCCGAACACCACCCCGCATCAGCATGATGCAAGACTACTACATATCTTCCTGAGACGCTATATCTGGGGACGAAGCGTCTTGCTACTCTTCGGCCGTGCCTCCTCCCGCCCGCGATGGCGTCGACGACATCCTTGAGCAGTGGCGCCGCGAGCGACCCGACCTTGACCCGGCCCCGATCGGGGTCATCGGTCGCATCTCGCGGCTTGCCCGCGAGATCGAACAGCGCCTGGAGATCGTCTATCGCGAGCACGGGCTCGAACCCGGGTGGCACGACGTCCTCGCCACGCTGCGCCGCTCCGGCCCGCCGTTCCGGCTGCGCCCCACCGACCTCACCACCGCGCTCATGCTGACCTCCAGCGGCACGACCAAGCGCCTCGACCGGCTCGAACGGGCAGGACTGGTCGAACGCACCGCCGATCCGCACGACCGCAGGGCCGTCGCCATCAGCCTCACTGCGGACGGTCTTGCCCTCATCGACCGCGTCACCGAGGCGCACCTGGCCAACGAGCGGGACATCCTGCGGTCGCTGGCCGACGCCGATCGGCAACGCCTCGCCGACCTCCTACGCAAGCTGCAGATCGGCCTGCCGCCACTCGCCGACCGCTAACGCCTCCGCAGCCAGTGGATCATCCCCGGGGCCACCAGGAGCGCAGGCAGCAGCTCGGCGATCAGGACCGACCACCCCATCGCGGCCAGCCCGAGCGAGTCGGCCAGCAGAGCGGTGCCGCCGATCATCACCGTGGCCTGGACGCCCTGCAGGAGCGCGAGTCTGCCCGTGCGGTTCTCCAGGCGGCAGCGGGTGACGTACAGCGCGAGCAGCATCCCGGGAAGCAGGGCGAGCATCATCAGCCGCAGGACCGGCGTGGCGCCTTCGCTGTAACGGGCCCCGAACAGCATGAGGATGAACGGGGCGGCGACGATGACCACGACCGCCGCCGGGATGACGGTGACGGCAATCCGGCGCAGCATCGACCGCGCGTACAGAGTCGCCGACCCCGGGTTGCGCGCCGCCTCGACGACCAACGATGACGTGATCGCCAGCTGCAGCATCGCGATGGCCGCAAAGATCGTCTGCGCGGGCAGGAAGTAGGCCCCCTGCGCGGCGCCCAGCAGCGAGACGATGAGCACCGGCAGGAACGTCGAGGACAGCTGGCGAAAAACGCTCGCGGCGTAGTCGCCGGTCATGTAGCGGGTCAGGACGGCGCGGCTCGGCGGGTTCTGGGTGGCCGCGCCACCTGCGGCGTGCCGCGGAAGCAGCCTGCGGAAGATCAACAGGTTGATCGGGACCAGCAGCAGGATCACTGGCAGCGTCCAGGAGGTGAAGACGCCGTCGACCAGGGAAGAATGCGCGACCACGATCAGCAGGGCCAGCTTGACCAGGCCGTAGAGGCCGTTCTCCAGCGGGATCCAGGTCGCGGCGCGCAGCCCGGTCAGCGCCGAGTCCTGGAGGTTGAAGAGCGACCACGTCACGGTCGCGACCACGAACCAGACCGCGAAGGGCGCGGAGGCGTAGAGCGGGTCGCCGGGATCGCGAGCGAAATGGCAGTAGGCCATGACGACCGCGGCGGCGAGCACGGCGACACCGGACGACACGCCGTATGCGGCGAACACGAGCGGCTTCGACCGGGTGCCCGATTGGGGCAGGAACCGCATCAGCGCGCCGGAGAAGTTGAGCTGGGTCAAGGTGGAGACCAGCAGCATCAGGGAGATCAGCGCGTTGCCCCTGCCGACCTCCTCTTCGGCGTACACTTGGGCCGCGACGAGCCAGTAGAGCAGCCCCAGCCCCGAGTTGACCACCGTGTTCAGCATCAGCGCGTAGGCGCTGCGGAACAGCGGCTGGGCCAGTTCGCGGCGCAGTCCGGCCATCTTCGATGGCGCGGGGCGGCCGCCGATGCTCTCGCTCGTCCTCACCCGATCGACGGTATCGGGCGTGCCGCTACGCCGAATGGCCGGAGGGGGCTTGCTACATTTCGCCGCCGTTGGCGACAAGGGAAGGGTGTCGGTGAAGATCACGTGTGTGGGCGGTGGCCCGTCCGGACTGTACTTTGCGATCTTGGCGAAGCTCCGTGACCGGCGCCACGACGTCGCCGTCATCGAACGCAACAGGCCGGGCGCCACGCACGGCTGGGGCGTTTCCTGGAGCGACGAGCTGCTCGACGAGCTCTACGCGGGCGATCCCGTCACCGGCCGCAGGCTGCGGATCGCCTCGCGCGAGTGGAACGGCCAGCGGGTCTGCATCAACCACCACCCGGTGGCGCACATCGGGGGTCGCTACGGCTACTCCATCAACCGCGCCGTCATGCAGGACATCTTCACGGACCGGGCCCGCGAGCTGGGCGTCCGCCTGGCCTACGAGGAGGTGGTCGACAACGCCTGCGAGCTCGAGTCCGACCTCGTCGTCGCAGCGGAGGGCGTCAGCAGCAAGCTCCGCACCCGCCACGCCGCCGAGTTCGGCCCGACGTTCACGCCGGGCAACAACCGGTACATGTGGCTGGGCACGACCAAGGTGTTCCCGACGTTCCACTGGCACTTCCGGAGCACCCCTGCAGGCTGGATCTGGGCGTGGACCTACCCGTCCGCAGAGAACAACAGCACCTTCATCGTCGAGTGCGCGCCCACGACCTGGGCGGGCCTGGGATTCGATCGCCTCGACCCCGACGCCCAGCTGCGGCAGATCGAACAGATCTTCGCGTCGATCCTCGATGGTCACCCGATCCTGCAACCACCGCGGGCTGCGGCGCGGCAGGAGTGGGTGACGTTTCGTGAGATCCGCTGCAAGCGCTGGTACCACCGCAACATCGCGCTGGTCGGCGACGCGGCGCACACCACGAACTTCGGCATCGGCTCGGGAACCTCGCTGGGCCTGCTGGACGCGGTCGCACTGGTTCGGCACGCGCTGGCCCCCGGCGTCGACCTCGCCGACGGCCTCGCCGAGTACGACCGGATCCGCAGGCCCCAGGTGGAGCGGATCCAGGACGCGGCCTTGCTCAGCATGCGCTGGTTCGAGGACGCGGACGAGCGGCTGAACGCGAGCGACCCGGTCAACGTCGCCTACTCGCTCTTCAACCGGCGCAACGACCAGGCCCCCTGGCGCTACCAGGTGCACCTCGCCACGCAGGTCCTGCCGCTGCGGCAGGTGCGCAGCCAGATCACCCTCGCCCGGCGGGCCGTCAAGGGAGCAGCACGCAACCACCGCCACCCGCTGGTCACCGCCTGATCATCCGGCGGCCTCCGCGCGGGCAGCAAGATCCCAGATCCGCACGGTCTTGTCGTGGCTGCCCGAAACGACGACCGGGCGCCTGCAGATGCACGTGCATCTGCAGGTGCACACCCTAGGGGATCGTCGCCGGAGAGTTCATCGGCTTGTTCCCGAACCTCATGGCCGTTCTGCGCCGAACGCCTTGTCGAACGCCCAGCCCCATCGAGCGGAACGAGGCTTCGCGACGTGCCGAACCCATCCGTGCCTTCGCCCGACGTCCGGCCCGATTGCCCTCGGTGGTGCCGGGATCACCTGGATGACCGCCCCAACGGCGGAGCTGATCTGCATCAGGCGAGGTTGGGCACGGCCGGTTGGCTCCGCGTGGACGTCTGGCAGCAGGTCGGTGGACCGATCAATATCGAGCTGCAGATCCCGGGAGCCCCAACGCAGCTCCTGTCGATCGACGACGCCGCGGAGCTTGCCGAATTGCTCAAGTCCGCCGCCGCGGTCGCCGAGTCAGATCAGACGAGCGCAGATGGCCCGAGCCGCCGACGCGTGACCTCGACGAGGCCGCCCAGCCGCGGAGCGTAGACGAGCAGATCGGTCCGGTCGGGTGGTTTTGCTTGCCGCGTCGCGCGGAACTCGGATACTGGCCAGATGATGTTGTTCGGACGCGGCGGGCACGCGACCGACACCCACGACGACGGCCACGTGGGCTACGTGGCCGGGCGCTACCGCAGCGGTGTGTGGAGCGACCAGTGGACTGACGTGAGCCGGTGCGCCGAGCGCACGTTCACCGCCTACGCACCGGCCTGCGTGTGTGGCTGGCGCGGTCCCGCACAACCGGCAACGCCCGGCGGCCACCTCGGCTGCCAACGCTCCTGGGTGTTTGAGCACGCGCCTCTCCACGCGCTCTCGGCCCCCCGGTAGCGCCAGAACCCGGCGCTGTCCGGATCGTCGTCCCGTGGTCGTGGTCAGGCCGCTGCGGTCGCGTAGAGGCAGCAGTCCGCGTGCGAATGCACGGCGTCGATCCACGCGGCCTTGAGGCTACGGACGCTGCGGTAGTAGGTGACGCGCACCGTCCCCCGTTCATCCTCGGTGACGATCGCGCCGCCGGATCCACCGTCGACGCGGGCCTCGAACTGGCACGTCTGCGCGTCGCCGATGACGTAGGCGAACGGCGCGGCGAGCGCGGCCTCGTAGACGCGCCGGTCCTGCTCGTTCGCGAACCTCTTCATCGGGACCTCCTGTGCCGCTGCCGCGCTCGGCAGTTCTTGACACTAAGAGCCCTCACCGCATGGCCGTGATGCGCATCCGACGTGCGGGAACCGACAGGGTTTCGTCACCCGACGGCTAGTCAGCCTGCTGGGCGGTGAACGTGCCGAGCCCACGCTGGTCGTAGAACGTCAGCGCGATCTTGCCAGCGAAGACCCCCACGTCCCGGGCTCACTCGAGTGTTGGGGACGGCTCGCGGGGCTCAGCCGCCGACGATCTCACGTGGGTCGAAGGTCACGCGGATGCGCGCGATCCGGCCGTCCTCGATGTGCATCCAGTTGGCGGTCGGCGCAGGTGGGGCCGTGTGGGTGTGCAGATCGAACCAGGTCAGAACGTCCGGCCCGTCGACGAACATCTTGAGGATCCTGATCTCGGTCATCATCTGCGCCATGCCACGCAAACCGGCCACGCATTCGTCGCCGCTGTTCGCACTGCCCAACGGTCCACGGAACGTGGCTCCATCGGCGAGAATGGACCGCAAGGTGTCGAAGTCGCCGTCCTGCCATGCGGAGAAGTACGTTTCGGCGACGGTCCGCGCGTCGGCGTTCGACATCGAGTGCTCCCTCCTGCCAGCCTCCTGAGTGATCATCACCTGTGCCGTTCTCTCCCGCAACCGCGAGCCCGGAGGTCATCCGGCTCGGCGGGTCACCGGCGGGTCGAGATCGAGCAGCTCCAACAGCACCGCCGCGGCGTCGGGCCCATTCCGCGGTACAGGTGCGCGCGGCGAAGGTCGCGGCTGCCCGAGCACCGCGTCGATGGCGGCGGCCAGCTCTTCGGGGCTCTGCGGCCATGCGGCGAGCTCGGCTGCCGCGAGCACGCGGGCGTTCGCCCGGCCGTGACCGGGGATGGCGAGGTAGGTGATGGCAGGCAGGCCGCAGACGAAGGCCTCGGTGAACGACAGACCACCGGCGTTGTGGATGAGCACGTCGACGGCGCCCATGAGCTCCGGGATGTCGTCCCTCCAGCCCAGCGCCGTGACCCGGGCCAGCCCGGAGAGCTCGCGTCGCAGCGAAGCGTTGCGTCCGCACAGGACCACGACCCGAACGTCCGGGTGCGCGAGGGCGGCCACGACGGTGGCGGAGACCGAACCCAACCCCAGCGATCCGGCACCGATCAGGGCGATCGGCTCGGAGTCGGTCGCTCCCAGGTCGCGCCGGGTCCGGGAGCGGTCGACGGAGCTGACCGGCTGTGAGAAGCGGGGCCGGGTCAGCGCGCCGACCGCGAGCAGTGCGACGCCGTAACGAGCCCCGTCGTCCACGGTCGCCCGGGTGACGGCCAGATGTTGATCGACCGCCGGATGGCACCACAACCAGTGCGCAGCCGGGTCGGTGAGGAACGTGACGGCGGGCGCGCCGAGCCGACCGGTTGCCCGCAGCCTACCCAGGGTCTGGCTGGCCAGAGGGTAGGTGGAGACGACGGCGTCCGCGCCGATCGCCCACGCGCGCACGGTGCGCTCGGACAGCCTGCAGAAGCTGACGACCGCGATGCGAACCCAGCGGCGATGCTCGATGCTGGAGTACAGCCAGTCGAAGAAGCGCGGGGCGCGTTGGATCACCGGGCCGTAGCAGTCCCGGGCGAGGAACCGTCCCACGACGGGTAACGCGTCGAGCCAATCCCGCACCTCGACGTGCACGCCATCGGCGACGAGTCGCCGTGCCAACTCGTAGGCCGCGCCGTCATGACCCGCGCCGACGGCGGCGGTGAGGATCAGGACGCGCCCGGTTCCCGGTACGCGTTCCACGATCCGCCCCTGCCGTCTGCGGAGTCGTCGTGCGGACAGCGGGGACGGGTTCGACCGCGTCATTAAGGAAAGCTCCAGGAGTCACGGCGACAAGTGATCTACTGGTACGTCATGGTCGGAAACGGAGGGCAAACCCCACGGATGGGCCTGCTGTCGGCTGCATGGCCGTTCGGGTGGCGCGGCCGCGGCCCCCGGCGCTCCAGCGTGCTCATGACCGTCGCGGGCCACTACGATGTTGCCACGACGCGGCTGGAGGCTCGGGTTGGACAACCACACGGTGGACGGCGGGCCGCAGGCTCTTGGGCTGCCGCCATCTCCAGATGCGGGTGCCGACATCGTGGATGAGAGCCCGTTGGAGGTCTACGTCCAGCGGGGCGAAGGGCTGACCACCGTGCGGGTCGCAGGCGAGGTCGACCTCGGCACTGCGGCGCGACTGCGCACCATCCTCGCGGACGAACTGGCCGCCGAGCCGTCGACACTCGTGATCGACCTCGACCAGGTCTCGTTCTTCACGTCGTTGGGGCTCACCGCGCTGGCGTTGGCGCAGCGGGACGCCCAGGAACGGAACATCGATCTTCGGGTTGTCGCGACCACCAGGGCGACGCTGCGGCCGATGCAGATCACCGGGATGATCGACGACTTGGCGGTGTACGACTCGTACGCCGAGGCGATCGCGGACGTCCGCACCGCCGATCCCCACCTCCGGCGGAACTGACTTGCCCTCCACGGGGCCCTCGCGCGGTGCCGAGCCCGACGCTCCGCCGTCAAGGGCTTCCGCGTCGGCCTCCGTGGCCCCGCCGTCGTCGCCCGCCGAGCTCGATCCCGCCGTCCCTCCGCTCGAGTTCGTGGACATGCCCGCGAACCCGGCTCGGCTCGTGGAGGTGCGCCAGGCCCTCGTGGCGTGGGCTACCGCCATCGGTCTTCCGGACGACCTCGTCGAGGACATCGTCTTGGCCACGTACGAGGGTCTGATCAACGCGACCGAGCACGCCTACACCACAGACCCGCGGCGGCTGGACCTCGTCGCGGGCCTGATGATGGACGGATGGCTGCTGGTGACCGTGCGCGACTACGGTCAGTGGCGGCAGCCGCCTGCCGATCCGGGCTTCCGCGGGCGCGGACTGATGATGATCCACAACCTGCCCGACCGGGCCGAGGTGCGCCCGTCCGCCGACGGCACGGTGGTGCAGATGGCGTGGAACACGGCCCTACGGGTGGGGCGTGCCGCGCAGCACCAAGAGGGCGATGTCGTCGAAGCGGGGGCGGCCGAACCGTTCGAGGAGCCGCTCGCACAGCCGGTCGGGATCGAGCTCGTCCATCACGGTCGACCGCAGGTCCTCCAGCGCGACGTCCAGGTCGACCTGCGGATCCTCGACCAGACCGTCGGTGATGAGCACGAGTGACCAGCTCGCGGCGAGCTCGTGGACGAGGTCCGGCGGGTGCGGACGCCGTAGTCCCAGCATGGGCCCGTCGACCTTGAGGTAGGAGCTCTTCCCGTTCTCCAGTATCAGCGGGCGGAGGTGGCCCGCGTTGGCGATGGTGAGCTCGTTGCGCTGCTGGTCGAGGAGCAGCACGCACAGGGTGGCGAACTCGAGCGGGTGGTACTGGCGCAGCATGAGCTCCAGGCAGTCGAGGACCACCGACGGCCGGTGCCCTTCGAGGGCGTAGGCGCGCAGCGCGTGCCGCAGCTCGACCATCACCGTGGCGGCGTGGATCGAGTGCCCCGCGACGTCGCCGACAGCGATGAGCAGCTTGCCGTCGTCGAGCTCGATGAGCTCGTAGAAATCGCCGCCGATCTCGGCGTTGTCGGCCGCGGGGACGTACCGGGCCGCGACCTCCAGCCCCCGACGACGGGGCAGCCTGCTCGGGAGGAAGCTGCGCTGCAGGGTCAGCGCCAGGTTGTGCTCCTCGGTGTAGAGGCGCAGCGAGTCGAAGGCGAGCATCGCCGCCTGCCCGATCTGCGCGAGCAGCTCGACCTGATCGGGCCGGGCCGACGCCTCACGCACGGCGACGATCCCCGGCGCGCGCGTCCCTCGTGCGGCCAGCAGCACCGCGGTCCAGTCCGATCCGTCGTCGTTCGCCGTGCCCGCGAGAAGGTGAGCGGGCAGGGGGAAGGGCGTGGTGCGCCGCGCGGCGCCCGTCGTCGTCGCGATGTCGACCAGCACGGTGGGCGCGAGGCTGTCGAGCACCGGGGCGGGAAGGCCGCCACCGGCGACGGCGCGTTGCACCGACCCTTCTGGCGAGGCGAGCATCGCCATCGCGGCGACGCCGAAGACCGCGGCAGCGCCTGCGGCGATGGCCGTGGTGAGCTGGTCGAAGGCCGTTGCCTTCTGCATGGCCAGCGTCGCGGCGGTGAGCCTGCTCAGCTGGTCGGCGAAGCGCTCGGCAACGTCGCGCGCACGGTAGTAACGCAGGACCGACGCGACGGTGGCGAGCAGCTCGTCGGGCTCGACGGGTTCGACGAGGTAGGCGTCGGCGCCGCGGGTCAGCCCCTGTGCGCGGTCGGCGCCCCGCACCGAGGTGGCCGACAGATGGATCACCGGGCGCGCCGAGCCCGGATCAGCCTTGATCAGCTCGCAGACCTCGAAACCGCTCATGTCGGGCAGCCCGACGTCGAGGATCACCAAGTCCACGGTCCGCGTCGCCAGCGTCCGCAGCGCTTCTGCACCAGTTGACGCTTCGATGACCTGGTGTCCGCTGCGCTTGAGCCAGCTGCTGGTGATGTAGCGGCTGGCCGCGGTGTCGTCGACGACGAGGACCACGGCCTGTTCGTCGGCACCGGACCATTCCGCATCGCCCGTCACCGTGACCTCCGCACCAGATGGCTCGCCACGTCGGCGGCAGCCGCGAGGAGGCTGCCCGAGAACTGTGCCTTGTCCAGGATGGCCGCCGTCGACTCCAACGCCGTGTGCCTGGCCGCGTCGAGCCGTGCCGACGTCACCACGACCACCGGTACGTCGTCGAGGCGGGGGTCCTGCCGCATCTGGGCGAGGACGGTCTGCCCGTCGGGCGGCGGGATGTCCAGGTCGAGCAGGACGAGATCGGGTCGTTCGAAGCGCATGGCCCGCAGCGCGGCCGTACCGTCACCGACCTCGGCCACCCGGTCCGCACTGGGTTCGACGGCGTGGCGGAGGACGGTCCGGAACGCCGGGTCGTCGTCGACCACGAGAACCGTCCCGAACCGCGCGGCCAACGCCTTCGCGCCGGAGAGCGGCAGCTGGAGGGTCACGGTCGTACCGCGGTCGACCTCGCTCGCCAGTTCCAGCGCACCGCCCAGCAGCTCGGCGAGCCTGCGGGCGTAGGGCAGCCCGAGGCCGGTTCCCGCGGCCCGTCTCTGCAGGGGCCCCGGCACCTGGTGGAACTCCTCGAACACCCGCGACCGGTGTTCGGCGGGGATGCCGATGCCCGTGTCGGACACGACGACGTCCAGCCGCCCCTCGCCCGCCAGTGCGCGGCAGCGGACCTCGCCCCGCACGGTGAACTTGAGCGCGTTGGTCACCAGGTTGCGCAGGATCCGCCCCAGCAGCAGCGGGTCGGTGACGAGGCCCGGGGTGTCCGGGGGCTGCTCAACGACGAGGGCCACCTCGGACGAAGCGAGCGAGGCCATCGAGGCACGGACCTGGTCGAATACCGTGCGCAGTTCGGTCGGTTCCGGGTGTGACTCCAGGCGCCCCGACTCGGCTTTCGCAACGTCGAGCAGCTCGTTGACCAGCGCCAACAGCATGGCGCCCGAGTCGTGGATCATCTCGATCTGATGCCGTTGCTCGGCGGTGAGAGCGTCGGACGCCGGATCGAGCAGCAGCCGCGCGAGGCCCAACACGGAGTTGAGCGGCGTCCGCAGCTCGTGGCTGACGCTCGCCCAGAACCGGGTCTTCGACTCGCTGGCCTCCTTGAGCCGGGTGCTGGCCTCGTCGAGCTCGGCGTACAGCGCCACGACGCCTCGGTTGGTCTGCTCCAGCTCGTCGGACAGTTCCGCGTGCAGGGCCATGACGCCGCGGTTGGTCTCCTCCAACTCCGCATTGGCCAGGACGAGGTCCTCCTGCCGGGCCTTGAGGTCCTCCAGCGCTTCGAGCAGGTCGTGGTTCTGGATGCGCAAGGCGTCGAGCGCATTGCCCGGCCGCGAGCGTCGGCTGGCCTGCCGCAGCTCGACGATGCGCGCGCGGGTGAGCGGCGGCGCGCCGGGGGGCAGGAGCTTGGTCAGTACGACGGAACCGCCGTCGGCACGCCAGGTGAGCTCGCAGGCATCGGTCAGCCGGGCGGCCGCCGCGAAGCCCTCGACGTCGGCGAGCTGCTCCGCTCCTCCCGGGATCCTGCCGACCCACGTGGCTGCGACCACCAGTGCGGGCGTCGGCGCGGCGGCCACGGACAGGGCGATCGTTGCGGGCTGGGCCAACACCGACAGCTCCCGGCAGATCTCGCTGAGCGCCGTGGCCAGCCGCACCTGGTCCTGGTTCTCGAACCCGATGAGCGCCGCGATCTCCCGGCCGCGCTGGCGGGCCAGGAAGACGTCGTTCTCGCTGGCGATCCGCAGCTGCAGGAGAACAGCCGGGTCGGATGTCACGGGCCCGCCCTCCCGACGAGAACGCATGCGTCGTCGCGCCTGCCGCCGAAGTCCCGCAGCAGGGTCGCCGCGATCAACGTCGGCGACCTGCCCAGTAGACCGCCGACGTCCGCCCGCGTCCAGCGAGCGCTCACCCCGTCGGAGTGCAGGATGACGACCGCATCGGCGGAAAGGGGATAGGAGAACGCGCGGATGCGCGGCGTGCGGTATCCCGCGACGCCCGCGATGGAGACCATGCCGCGCTTGTCCGTACTGCTGACCACCGCGGCGCCGATGTTGCCGACGCCCGCGAACCGCACCAGACCCGCGGCCGGGTCCAGCTCGGCCACCGCGACCGCCCCGCCGCGCGTCCCGTTCAGGATGCGGTCGATCCTGGCGACGACGGCCTCGGGCGGCGAGCCGGGCTGTGTCGGGTCCCGGAACGTCCGCGCGGCCTCCCGCGACGCCGACGCCGCGAGTGGACCGTGCCCGGATCCGTCGCACAGCATCAGCGACAGCGGCAGGCCGCCCCGCACCGCGTAGGCATCGCCGCACACGTCCTCGCCGTCCAGCGGACGGGTGATCCCGGCGGCGGTGACCGGCCCGCCGGTCCCGGCTGCCCGGCGGTCGGCCTCGAACCCGGCGATGAGGATCGTGCCGCGGCCAGGGGCAGAGCCGATCTCGAAGGTGTCGGCGAGCCGCTCGATCGCGCCGAGCCCGATGCCGAGCGTCCCGCGCGTCGAGCTGCCGTCGCGACGGGCTGCCGCCAGGTCGCGGATGCCGGGCCCGCTGTCCATGGCGACCACCTCGACGCCCCCGGTCTCCCCCACCCTGACGGCCCGCAGCAGCAGGGCTCCCCCGCCGCCGTGACGCTGGATGTTGCCCGCGATCTCGGTGACGGCGAGGCCGACCTCGGCGGCGCGCGGCGCGGGCATCCCGAGGGTGCTGGCGAGCTGCTCGGCCGCACGCCGGGCAGCACCGGCCGCGCTCGGATCGTCGACGGCCACCCACGCGACGTCCTCGACCCCGCCCCCCGCGGTCAGCGGGTCCATTTCACCACCGAAACCGTCGTCCCCCTGCCCACCTCGGACACGATGTCGAACTCGTCGACGAGCCGCTTCGCCCCGCCCAGTCCGAGGCCGAGGCCACTGCCGCTGGTGTAGCCGTCCGTGAGGGCCTTCTCCAGGTCCGGAATGCCCGGACCGGCGTCGGTGAACACCGCTCGGACCCCGCGACGGCCCTGCTCTTCCACCAATTGGACCGTCGCGGTTCCCGAACCGCCGTAGACCAGCGTGTTGCGGGCCAGCTCGCTGGCGGCAGTGATCAGCTTGGTCTGGTCGACGAGCGACAGTCGCGCGCCTTGCGCCCGTTGGCGGACCAGCTGACGAACCCTGACGACGTCGTCCCCGGTCCGGATCGGCAGCTCGGCAGCCGGATCCGAACCGTTCACGGGCCGGGTGCGACGGGCGCGGTGCCGTCGCTGTCGACGTCGAGGTCCGCATCGTCGCCGTCGGTGTCCCACGCTCGCCCGGCGCCGAGCCGCTTGAGGACGGCCAGCCCCTTCTCGAGGTCCAGCGCCGTGCGGACCCCCTCCAGCGACAGCCCGAGCTCGACCAGCGTGATCGCCACGGCCGGGCGCATGCCGACGACGACCGTCTCGGCGTCGAGCACCCGTGAGAGGGCCGCGACCGTGGCGAACATGCGGCCGATGAACGAGTCGACGATCTCGACCGCGGAAATGTCGATCACCACACCGCGGGCGCTGGTGGCGACGATGCGCTCCGCGAGATCCTCCTGGAGCGCGACGACCGAGTCGTCTTGCAAGTCCATCTGGATCGAGACGAGCAGGGCGTCACCCAGGGTGAGGATGGGGACCCGTTCCATCAGATCGACCGCGGCCGGTTCTTCCGCAGGACTTCGATCCCGCTGCCGCGCAACGCATGCAGCAGCGCGTCGGCCAACGTGGCCTTGGTCGGGATGTCGCCGAACTCGATGCCCAGGGCGACGATCGTCTGGGCGATCTGCGGGCGGATCCCCGAGATCGTGCACTCCGCACCCATCAAGCGGGCGGCGACAACGGTCTTCAGGAGATGCTGCGCGACCTCGGTATCGACGGCAGGGACCCCGGTGATGTCGATGATCGCGTGCTCGGACCCGGTGTCGACGAGGGTCTGCAGCAGCTTCTCCATGACGATCTGTGTGCGCTGCGAGTCGAGCGTGCCGATCAGCGGCACGGCGACGACGCCCTCCCAGAGCTTCACCACCGGCGTCGTCAGCTCCAGTAGCTGCTCGGCCTGTTCGCTGATGACCTGCTCGCGGGCGCGGGCGTACTGCTCGAAGGTGATCAGCCCGAGGTTGTCCACCCAGCGTGAGACGGTCAAGGTGTCGATCAACGGGTCGTCGGCGGCCGACGCGAGCGCGAACAGCGGCTCCTTGAGCGCGAACACCCCCGACGCCGTCTCGCTCGGGGTGAACCCGCGGCGAGCCCGATCCCGGGACATCTCACCAAGCACGGCCCGCACCCCGGCGTACGCCTCGGCCCGGACGTCGATGCCCGCCTCGGCCAGTGCATCCGAGAGGGCGGACATGAGCTCCGCGTAGGTGCTGTGGAGCTCCGCAGGAGTGAGCTGTCCCCTGAGCGGCTCGGCCGCGGCGACGACCCAGCGGTCCAGCACCTTCTCCTCGTTGCCACGAATCAGGTCGCGGAGCCGTCGACCGTCGTCCGTCGTCATCTCAGGGCACCTCGCATGTCGGTCCGGCTGGCGAACCTTAATCCATCCGGGCCGGGAGCCGGGTCACCGCCGTCGCGCGGGGTGACGAGTGCGCCCCGCGGACGGCCGTTCGAGCGGACGCAGCCAGATGCCCTCCGCGCTCGCGATCAAGCTGAGCGATCGGGGATCGAGGCAGCGCCGGTAACGGCGGTGCCGATCCCACAGGGCGGCATCGTCGAAGACGCGCCCACATCCGCCGGTCCGCAGGCAGCAATGCGCACGATCCACCCCGACCCACCGGGCTCCGCAGCACGAGATCGTCATCTGTCCGGTCGGTGCGGTGGTGCCCATGTGGCCGCGCCCCCTGGTGAGGAACTGATGTTCGATTCACCGTAGCCCATCGGGGCAGAGCCTGTCACGGACACGCCGAACCCGAACGACCGCGACGTCGTGGCGGCTCGGCGGTGGTGTAAGGTCATATCAGTCCAGGAGCACTCCGATGCCGTGTCCGAGCGGCGTCGTTCCGGGCTACCCCTGTCGGCCGTGCGCGGCCGCGGACGGGAGCGCCGACATGCAGTCGGACCGAACCCGCACTTCCGATGACTTCCGCTTCGCGCTCGCTGCGACACCACAGGTCCAGGTTGAACCCCGGGGACCAACACACCGGCACGGCGAATACGTCCGCGCCAGGGCAGCCGAGGACGACCACGCTCAGCGCGAACGTGCGCAGGCGGCACGGACCGTCGCGGGCAACGCCCGCAACTCCGACGACTGCAGCCTGCTGCTGTCCATCCTCGGCCTGGATGCGTCCGAGGACAGCGACGACCGCACGAGCGCGCGCCGCTGACCCCGCGGGACAGCAAGGTCAGGACAACGCGCCGGGGATGGGCTGGCAAAGGGTTACGCGGGTTCCGGAGTCGTCGGTCGCGATGTCCACGCTGTGGACGAGGGCGTGCATGAGCGTGAGCCCGTGGCCGCCGAACTCACTGCTGGCGGCCAAGCGCCACCGGCCGCGGTCCTGAACTGCGACGCACGCCAGACGCGGCTCGCACCACATCGCGAGGTCAAAGGTGGCACCGGACTGGTCGGGTGGGTAGGCGTGGACGATGGCGTTGGTGACGGCCTCATTGGCGGCGAGGACGACATCGTCGCAGGCCACGGTGGGGAATCCGACATCCTGCAACCAGGACCGGACGTGGGCGCGGGCGAGCGGGAGCACGTTTGGCTGCGCAGGCCAGGTGATGGAGATGGGTGCGGCGTTGTCCCACGCGAGGTCCACCGGTTGATCCATCGGATTTAAACCCCCCACCGACACGCGCTCTGAGCATGGCCCGTCGCCGGGGTCCGGGGCAACGGGGGCAGGTTACGGCACCCGGCAGCGGACCGCAGTGCCGATGCGACGGGGCCGGACGTGTTCAGACGGGCAGGTGGCCCGTGTCGGCCTGGGACGACGGCAAGATCGTCGCGTCGAGACGGCGCTCGACGATCGCCTGGGCAATCAGGGACAGACGTATGCCGCGGCCTCGCGCGTAGAGGCGCATCCGATCGAAAGCTGCCTCCATGCTGACGCCGGTCGACGCGGCCACCGCGCCCTTCGCCTGCTCGATGGTGATCCTGCTGTTCAAGGCCGACTGCAGCTGCTCGGCGACGACCTCGGCGCGCCGGATGGCCCGCTCCTGCAGCATGCCGATGGTTGCGACGTCCGCCAGCGCCTGTGCCAGTGCCAGATCGGCGACGGGAAGCGCACCAGGCTCGGCGCGGAACAGGTTGAGGGCTCCGATCGCTGCGCCCCGCAACCGCAGCGGCAGTGCGTGCACCGAACGGTACCGGCCCTGCCTGGCCACGGCTTCGACGAAGCCGGGCCAACGCGCTCGCTCCGCGTCGAGGTCGGGAACGCCGACCGGCATGGCGGTCTCGAAGCAGTCCAGACACGGCCCCTCGTCGCTCTGCAACTGCAACAGCTCCAACATGTGCACGGCCTCGCTGGACGCGGCCACGGCGCGCAACTCGCGGCGCGCGTCACCGAGCAGGATTCCCGCCGCCTCCGCGGGGACGAGCTCCACACAGAACCGGGTCAACCGGTTCAGCAGTTCGATGGTGTCGTACTCATCAACGAGGGTGTCCGCCAACGAGACGAACGCACGGCTGATCGTCGTCTCCCGATCGGCATCGAACGCGTTCCCGAGGCCCACTCCCCATTCGACATGTCCCGACTCACTCCATCTCGCTGGTGAACACGAGCTGCCCACCGACGACCGCACGCGCGACATCGACCAGCAACAGACCGTGGGTGAAGGCATATCCCCGCATGCGCGCCAACGCATCCGCCACGTCGACACCGAGCTGGACCAGCACTATCCCGGTGGCTTGATAGATCTCCGCCCGATGACCCACGGCCAGGTCCAACCAACCGCCGTCGCCCGTCGGGTCGGTGCGCTGCCCCAGCAACATCAGTGCGGCCGCGTCGGCTGCGCTGATCGCGTCCCACAGTTGATGCTCGGAAAGGCCCCCGACGGTGACGCGATACAGGTCCAGCACGCCCAGCCGGACCGCGCCCCACTGCAGCGGAAGGGCGAACAACGCCCGCACATCGGTCCGCTCACGCACCGCGGCGGCGAACAGCGGCCATCCCGCGGTGTCCGCGCGGTCGTCCAGATCGGGCACCAACACCGGAGCACCGGTCATTGCCGCCTCGATGCAGGCACCGTCGTTGAAGGAGAACTGGAGCTCCTCCAACATCTCGGCCGTGGCGTCGGTCGCGGCGAGAGTCTGACGTGCCGCGGTCGTGGTGAGCACCGAAATCGCCGCCCCATCCACATCAAGCCCGCTCACACACGCCGCACAGATGCGCGATGCCAACGACGCATCGTCTTCCTTGCCGCGTGCGAGCGCGAGCAACGCCCGTGTGACCACGCCCAGCTCAGCCACCCGAGCGCGTCCGCACCGGGCTACCAAGGTTGAGCTGGGACACCAACAGCACATCCTTCGTCATCACCACTGGGGACGCGGAGCGCGATGACAACCGGACCGGCGCCGAGGCAGGCGCCACACTAGCCCCTTCGTGGGGCAGGGAGCCGGAAAGGGCCTGCGTCGTGCTCGACCACGCGGCTGCGGACCACTGACCGACATGGTGACTGCCACCGGCCCACGGCTGGGTCCGCAACAAACGGAAGGGCCCGGACGAATGTCCGAGCCCTTCCGGAAATGCGCGATCAGCCCTCGGCTGCCTTCTTGCGCGTCCGACGCTTCGGCTTGGCCGGAGCCTCGGCACCAGGAGTGGCGACCGTCTCGACGGACGGCGTCACAACCGCAGCAGCGGCGACGGGCGCACTTCCGCGGTTCTCGTACGCTTCGAGAACGGCGGCCGGGATACGACCGCGGGCCGACACCTCGTGACCATTGGTGTTGGCCCACTCACGGATCGCCGCAGTTTCCTCACGCGAGCGACCCGCCCGCGCAGACATCCGCGGCCGGGACGCGACCGCCGCGCCACCCGCACGACGGGCGCTGCCGACGAACGGAGCAAAAGCATCGCGCAGCGCAGCCGCGTGCTTCTCGCTCAGGTCGATCTCGTAGAACTTTCCGTCGAGGCTGAACGCAACCGACTCGGCAGCCTCGCCGCCGTCGAGGTCATCGACCAGCCTGACCTCTGTGATCTGAGCCATATTCCACTTTCCATCCATGCTCGTTCGGGAGGGGATCGAACAACCATATCGAACCATTCCCAGCCCATTGCCGCAGCCCCGGGCATGCCTACAGATCGGCGGCAGCCTTGATGACCACGCTTGCGGGGTTCTCGCGACCGGTCCGAGAGGCGGCCGCCCTCCCAAGCGTCAGCGATCCGCCTGCCGCTGCACCTACCGGAGGGCAGCGGCAGGCGGTGGATACCCGGTCGCTCGGCGGCCGTCCGGCGCCATTGAATTCTCCTTATCGCACCAGCCACCAGTCCAGGCGGTCGCCTGCTACCCATGATCGCCGGAACCGGTCGAAAACGTGCGTCTGCGCACGCAATCCGCCGGTTTCGGTGATCACGACGTCCTCGTCCTCCCGATGCCCCGGCCACCAGCGGCGGGAGCTGGAGCCGTGCCACCGGTTCGACATGTGGGGATATCGCCCCGCTGTGCCTACGCCCGTGGCTCATGGGGACATCAGAGCCGCGAATTGCGATCGTCGGCGCCGGGATCGGGGGCCTGTCCCTCGCGCTCGCGCTGCGCGAGCGCGGATTACGGGCCGACGTGTTCGAAGAGGCGGCCGGGCTGACCGAGATCGGCGCCGCGATCGGCATCGCGGGCAACTCCACACGGGAGTTCGCGCGACTCGGATTGTCGGACCAGCTTTCCGCGGCGGCAACCATGCCAACGGAGCTCAACTACCGGGACTGGCGGACGCCACGCCGATGGCCCGGTTCGACGAGGACCTCGGCATCGACTCGCTGGGACTGGTCGATGTGATCGTCGCCGTCGAGGACCGGTTCGGGCTGGTGATCCCGGATGACGATTGGACGCGTTTCACGACGGTCGGCGTTGCGATCACCCACGTGCAGCGTGCGGCCCGGCTGCCGAGCTGAGCACACCAATTGCGTTGACCCCCACAGACCTCGTGCCGAGAATCACGAGCATGTGCTGCGCGCGTACGGCTCGGATGATGCGCCTCCGTTCGGGGGCGTAGCGCGCAGTGACGGCCCCCGCAGTGCGGGGGCCGTTTCGCTGATCGCCCCCGTTGCACCGCACCCGCCAACGGAGGACGACATGACCGACCTGTACATCACCACGTCGATTCCCTACGTCAACGGCGCCCCGCACCTGGGGCACGCGTTGGTGTTCGTCGACGTGGACGCGCTCGCCCGACATCGCCGCCTCCGGGGTGGCCACGTCCGCGTCCAGTCCGGCACCGACGATCACGCGATCAAGAATGTCGCGGCCGCCGAAGCGGCGGGCGTCCCGGTCGCCGACCTCGTCGCCACCAACGGCGACCGCTTCGCCGACCTGACCGCCGCCCTCGCCGCGGGCACCGACGGGTTCCTGCGCACTAGGCCGTGTCCCGTGGATCACGGGCGATGGGCTTCGTGATCCAGATGGTTCCCGGCAAGGCGGAGGGCGGCTCTCGTACCGGGCGTACTCGAGTCGCCCGACAACGCGGCCGGGGGCCATCTGGGTGCGAAGACCGCGGTCGCTGATCCACGGGACACGGCCTAGCAGCGATCCCCCTCACGTCCCGGGTGTGGACGCCCTCTGGCGGGCCTGCCGGTCCGGCGGGGACCTCTACACCAAGGATTACACCGGGTTGTACTGCACCGGATGCGAACAGTTCTTCGCCCCCGACGAGTTCGACGGCGGCGTGTGCGTCGAGCACGGGGCGCAGGCCGCCGAGGTCACCGAGACGAACTGGTCCTTCCGGCTGTCCCGCTACCGCGAACAGATCACCGCGCTCATCACGTCCGGGCGGCTCGACATCACGCCCGCCGAGCGCCGCAACGAAGTCCTCGGCTTCTTGGCAGGCGACGTGCAGGACCTGTCGGTGTCGCGTCCGGTCGCCCGCACCCGCGGCTGGGGCATCCCCGTGCCCGGCGACCCTGGCCAGGTCGTCTACGTGTGGTTCGACGCCCTGGCCAACTACCTCACCGGCCTCGGCTACGCGTGCGCTGACGACACCGACTACCGAACGTGGTGGTCCGGTGAGCGCGAGCCGGTCCATGTGATCGGCAAAGGCATCGTGCGCTTCCACGCGGTGTACTGGATCGCCTTCCTGCTCTCCGCAGGCCTTCCCCTGCCCACGCGGATCCTCGTGCACGACTACTTGACCGTCGACGGAGCAAAGATCGCCAAGTCGGGCGCCCGCGCCGCCGACCCGGCCGCGCTCGTCGCCGACTACGGCGCGGACGCGGTGTGCTGGTGGCTGCTGCGCGCCCCGGCACCGGTCACGACCACCGACTTCACCGTCGAACGGCTCGTCGCGGCCTACAACCAGGACCTGGCCAACACGCTCGGCAACCTGGCAGCACGCACGCTAACCCTGTCGCGACGCCACCGAGCCCGGCGCGCCGCGACCACCGTCGGCGTCGGTGCGGACCTGCGCGCCCAGACCGCCGCCCTACCCACCGCTGTGGATCACGCCCTGGCCCGCTACGACTTCCGCAGCGCCTGCGCGGCCATCGTCGCGCTCGCCGAAGCAGGCAACCGCTTCATCGAGGCCGAGGCGCCGTGGCAGTTGGTCACGCGAGCCGAGGCAGGCGACGGCCGGGCCGCCGAGCGCTTCGCCGCCGTCATCGACGCCGTTCTGACCGCCTGCCGGGTCGCCGCCGACGAACTCGGCCCGTTCCTCCCTGAGGGGGCGGCCCGGCTTGCCGCACAACTCGCATCGCGCGAGACGAGGCCCGCACCGGCATTTCCCCGCTACCCGCGACGCCCGGAAGCGCCGTGACCTACTCGACTGGCGCCATGGCCAGCACGGACTGCCGCCGCCACGCTCTCCCACAGCCTGGCGACCACGATCGGGTGTTCTTTCGCCGGGCGGGGTGTCATCGCGGCCGGGGTGCCTATGGTGATCAAGCGAGGCTTGATCACAGACCATCGCGCGCTGCCTTCCTAGGGGGTGAAGGTCGTGGCCAACTCCGTCATGGGGGACGTGTCCAGTCAGCTGCGTACCGCGTTCCACCGGCTCCTGGACTGGGCGTACCCCGACGAAGTCGATCATGGGATGTTCCGGGCCTACATGAAGACGCCGCACGACGTCGGCGGCGAACCGGACGCTCCGGCCCTTTTCGAGGACAAGCAGGAAGAGGAGTGGGAGCTCAACACGTTCGTGACGTGCGAGGTGCTCGGTTGGCGAGGCATCTGGACGTCCGAGGAGCGCAGGCGGCTCGGCAACGTGGACATCGGGCGGACGAACTACCTCGGCCTCCCCTACTACGCCCGATGGCTGTGGGCCATCGCGCGATGCCTGGTCGACAAGCGCCACATCACGCTCGGCGAGCTGATCGAGCGGGTCAGCGAGGTCGAGGAGCGGTACGCGGCGGGCGGCGGCGCGATCGACGCCATGCCGCGCTCGACCGGTGACGTGGACGCGGTCCCCAGGAACCGCCACCACACGGCGGCGCTCGGCAAGGGAGACCCGCAATGCTTCGCGGGCATGGCAGGCAAGCCCCGGTTCGCGGCGGGCGACCCGGTGCTCGTCCGTGACCTGCCCACGATCTTCTACACCCGCACCCAGGAGTACCTGCGAGGGAGGACCGGCACGGTGGTTAAGGCGTCCTACGAGAGCCCCGCCCCCGAGGACGAGGCCTTCGAGCGCGACGACCAGCGGCCCGAGTGGTTCTACATCGTGCGGTTCATGATGGCCGACCTCTGGGAGGCCTACACCGGGGCGCCGCACGACACCTTGCAGGCGGAGATCTCGGAGCGGTGGCTACAGCCGGTCGGCTAGGGGGATGGGGATGGCAGGGACGCACGACGGCCACGGGCAGCCTGCCCCGATGGTCGAGAAGGTCACGGACTTCGAGGTGCTCGAGATCGCGTTGCGCGAGCTCGCGATCGAGAAGGGCCTGTTCACCGCCGAGGATCACCGGCGGTACACCGAGCACGTCGAGCAGCTCCAGCCTGCGGCCGGGTCCCGCTTCGTGGCCAAGGCCTGGCTCGATCCCGACTTCAAGCAGCTGGCGCTGGAGGATGCCATCGCGGCGTGTCACGCGGTGGGCATCGACTGGCTACGGCCGACCGGGTTCGGTACCCCGAGCGACTTCACGGCGCTGGAGGTGCTGGAGGACACCCCGACGCTGCATCACGTGATCGTGTGCACGCTGTGCTCCTGCTATCCGCGTCCGCTCCTCGGGATGTCGCCGGAGTGGTACCGGACGCCGAACTATCGCCGCCGCATCGTGCGCTGGCCGCGCCAGGTGCTCGCCGAGTTCGGCCTGTACCTGCCGGGGGAGGTCGAGATCCGGGTCGAGGACTCCAATTCGAAGCACCGGTTCATGGTTCTTCCGGTCCGGCCGGAGGGAACGGAGGGCTGGGACGAGGACCAGCTCGCCGAGATCGTGACAAGGGACTGCCTGATCGGGGTCGCCCTACCCAAGGTCGGCGTCACGACGAACGCCGTCCGGCCGGTGCATCCCGCGATCCGGCCTGCGTGACATGACCGACCACGACATCACGACCGTCACGGTGCCGTCGCTGGAACAGCTCGTCGCGCGCGCGCAGGTGTGGACGGTCGTGGCACAGGAGTATGGCGTGTGCAGTCCGTTGCCGCCGTGGAAGTCGAGCCTCGACGGGATGTGCGATGCCCTCGACGACGAGGGGTCGACGCTGCCGCCGCTCACCCGCCGCACCGACGAGGACCTGCTCGTCCGTCACGTGTACGGCACGCTGCCGTTCCCGGAGAGCCAGCTGGTCGCACTGGCCCACTCGCTGATCGGCAGGGGCGTCATCGACGAAGACACGCTGGCCGCCCGCCTGGAAACGGTGCGCGCCCGCCTCCAGACGGGTGCGGATTGACCGGGAGTCCTTTCAGCGCCCGACGGCTTCGAGGATGACGCGGGCGGTTTCGGCTCCGGAGAAGTTCTGCTGGCCGGTGACGAGGTTGCCGTCGCGGATGGCGAACGAGCGGAAGGCGCCTGCCTGGATGTAGTTGGCGCCGAGCTTGCGGACCTCGTCCTCGATGCGCCACGGCATGATGTGCGTTCCCTCGGGCAGGGCGCCTGCCTCCCAGGTCATCCGGTCGGCGGCGTCCTCCTCGACGTTGGGGAAGCCGGTGACGGTCTTGCCCTTCACCAGCGGTTCGCCGTTGGAGAGGCGGGCGTAGGCGAGGATGGCCGTGCCGTGGCAGAGCGCCGCGGTGACCCTGCCGCTCTCGTAGAACTCGACGAACTTGCGGTGGAGGTCGGTGGCGTCACCGAAGGTGAACATCGGGCCCTGGCCACCCGCGACGACCAGCACGTCATAGGCGTCGACGTCGAGCTCGGCAACGGGGCGGGTGTTCGCCACCAGGGCGCGGAACTCCCGGTCGTTCTTGTAGCCGCGCGAGATCTGGTCCTCGGCCTGCCACCGGCTGGCGTCGTCGGGGTCGCTCATGCCGTCCCATTCGCAGTTGCCGCCGTCGGGCGAGTAGATGTCGACCTGCCAGCCCGCTTCGGTGAAGGCGTAGTGCGGGTGCGTCAGCTCGGACCACCAGAAGCCGACGGGCCAGCCGGTCGAGGTCGAGACCGCGGCGTTGGAGATGACGATCGCCGCACGCTTGGGCTTGGCGGGGTTGACGGGGTTGCGGTCGCTGTGGGTCACGATCCTCCTTGGATCCCTGCGCCACCGGGGTGGTCAGGCTTGCTTCTCTGGGACGTCGTCGATGTCGGTGAGCAGCCGCAGGCCGAGCCGACGGTTCCAACCGCGGGCGAAGACCAGGTGGATCCACAGTCGGGCCGAGGCGTCGGCGATCGCGAGCGCGTCGGGCCCGTCGCCCAGCCAGATCGGCCGGAACCCGAGGTCGGTGATCGCGGCCTCGACGACGGCCCGCGCGGAACCGTCCGGGCCTGCGAAAAGCATGTCGCAGCGCTGCTCGCCGAACTCCGGTTGGGCCATCTGCTCCCAGCCGGTGCTGTGCAGCGCCCGGAACGCCACCGCGCCCGCCGCGACGAGCGCGTCGATGTGGTGCAGCGCAGGCGCACCGGGTGTGAGCAGGTTCGTGGCGTCGATCACCGGTCGCCCGTGCAGGGCCGCGCCCAGGTCGCCGATCAGCGCGTCGACCTGGTCGCCCGGCACTGTGATGACGACGAGATCGGCGGCACGGGTGGCGTCGACGTGGGTCGCGGCCCGGCGCGCCCCCGTCTCCGCGACGGCCGCCTGTAGCCGGTCGGTGTTCGGGTTGCGGCTGCCCAGCACGACATCGTGTCCGGCCCGTGCCCAGCCCGCGGCCAGGGTGCGTCCGACCGTGCCTGCGCCGAGCACCGCGATCACGCTCACGATCCGCTCCCGCCCAACTCGCCCTCCATGAGCCCATTTTGCTTGAATCCAAGACAACTAGTCAAGGCTTGTTTGCATGGATTGTTCCTGTTCGCTTACAGCGAGCGGTAGCGTGCGACGATGCCCCGCCGTCCGACCGCGTCCCACCGCCATGCGGGGGCGGCTGTCGACGGGGCCCGCGTGCGGGACTCCGTCGACCGGATCGTCGCCGAATGGCGTGCTGAGCGCCCGGACCTGCGCGTCACCCCGATCGAGGTCCTCAACCGGCTCAGTCGGGTCCGGACCCGGGTCGACGAGGAGCTCGCGTCGGTATTCGCAGGCTACGACCTCAGCCCCGCCGACTTCACGGTCATCGCCGCGCTGCGCCGCGCGGGGGCGCCCTACACCCTGCCGCAAAGCGTGCTCATGGCCCGCCTCGGTCTCACCTCCGGCACGGTGTCCGTGCGGCTCGGTCGCCTCGAGGGCAAGGGCATCGTCACCCGCGCCCCGAGCAGCGACGACGCCCGTGGCGTGTTCGTCACCCTCACCGCGAAGGGCGCCGAGCTGTTCGACCGGGTCGCGCCCGTCCACCTCATGAACGAAGACGTCCTGCTCTCCGCGCTCACCGACGCCGAGCGCGGTCAACTCGCCGGGCTGCTCCGAAAGCTGCTCGTGGGGTTCGAGCACGAGCGATCGACCAGCCCGCTGGGGTTCGTCGTCGCGCCCGCCCACGTCGCCCGCCGCGCCCGCGCCGCCGTCGGGCTCTCGGACCGCGCCGGGCTGCTCGTCCAGGAGGTGCAGGCCACCACCCCGGCCGCGGACGCAGGCCTGCAACCCGGCGACCTGCTCGTCGGGCTGGGCGAGGACACCACCCCAGACACCACCCCGCTCCTGTCCTGTGTCGACCTCGCCGCCGCCACCGCCGCGGCCCTCGACACCCACCAGCCGCTGGTCCTCACCGTCCTGCGCGGCGAGGACTCCCGGGCGGTGACGATCATGCACAGTACGCCGCTTCTACCGAACGACTTGCCCGACTGACCCGGTCAGCCCTCGCGCAGGGTGAGGATCTCCTCAAGGGGCCGCCGTGGCGTTGGGGGCAACTCGCCACTGCCTGCTGGCGCCCAACCGATCCTGAGCAGGATCTGCGGGTACGCGCTGTGCGCCTTCGCCACCTGGCCTTGGACGACGTCCCGGGTGTCGTCGACCTCCAACGGCTGGGTCAAGGGGCTGCTCGCCAACCCGTCTCTGGTCGCGGTGAGCAAGAGGGCGCTGGTCGCCTCGCCCGCCCGAAGCCAGTCGCGGGCGGTATCGGTCGGGGTGGTCAGCAGCAACAGGGCGGCATTCTCCGGTTCCCCTGTGCTCGGCGGCTGGGCCAGGCTCGGACGGGCGTAGTCGCGCAGCGGCACCTGGCCAGGTGTGTGTTGCGGGGTCGGCGCGTTCGCCGAGGGAACGCCATCGACCGCCTCCGGCGCGCGACCGCTCCATGCGGAGATCTCGGCGGCGTAGGCCGGGTCCGTCGCCTGCTGCTCGGCGGCGATGCTGATGGCCCGGAACAACTTCCACCGCAGAGCGGGCTCGGTGATCGCTTCCAGCCCGACGCCGTGGAGATGGGCCACTTCGACCATCTCGCCGATCAGCTCGGGAGGTACCGGCCACGAGCTGAACCGCCTGCGGTCGGTGCGCCGATGCGGGATCGCGGCCGCGAGCGCCTCGTCGCCGCTCGCTGTGGTGGCCGGAAATGGCTCGATGGAGGCCAGGTGGGCGGGCTTCGCCGGATTGGGCATCCGTCGCACCCGCGCGCCCTGACCGAGGGCCCCCAATGCGACGAGCATGTGGTGCAGCACCGCACCGCAGCTGATCAGGAGGTCGCGACCGTGCGGGTCGGTCGCCGGGACCTGCCGGAAACCGTCAACATAGAGGTGCACCGCCCCCGGCTCCACGCGCCAACGCCAGGGCTGGCAGTTGTGCACCGACGGCGCGCGCACGGCCAGGCCCAACGCAGCCTGCAGGGTCTCCTCGTCCAATCCGAGATCAGCCACCGGGACCACCTCCTCCGCCCGCGGCCACACCGGAGGCCATCGCCCCAGACACCGAGATCCTATCCGCACCCGAGCTCGGCGCCATGAGGCCCGACCTCGCACCCTGTCGCGTGACTTCGCACCCCACCGGCAGGGTGCGAGGTCCTACCAAGGGGTGCGAAGTGGGCGTAGGTGCAGGGGTCACCTAGGCGTAGCCCAGGTTCTGCACCGTGCCATCGAGCCGGTGGACGACGAGCTGCGCGGGGCTGATCGTCTCGGCGATGCCGTGCAGGTGCTCCAGCGCCTCGGGCAGAGCGGTGTGCCGGTCGTACACAGTCCGGCCGTGCGCGCAGGCCCAGCCGCCATCCGTCTGTTCGATCGCGCGCAAGAACCAGCCCATGCCTGGAGGCTCCGCCACCGAGCGGTGACCACCTAGGGCCCAAGGTCCTTCGTTGGCGAGCCCGCCGACTCCATCGGGCACCCGGGCGTCACGCAGGATCCCGGCGACGGCCGTTGGGTCCTGTGCGCGCTGTGTTGCGGCGCGCGCCCCCTGACGGCCGGACATGATCGTCAGAGTGGCGCCAGCGGTCACGATGACACATCCGTTGAGCGCGAGCAGCGTCACGTCTGCACGCTGAAGAGCCCACGCGAACATCAGGCCCCACATCGCGTAGGAGATGTTCAACGCCATCGCCCGTGCCACGCCGACCTTCCGGATCGACCGGTACCAGACCGCATAGGAATAGCCGCCGACGACACCCGCCACCACGGTCGGCACCAGCAGCCCGCTCTCGCCTGCCACCTGACCGACAGCCGCGGACCCGCCAGGCAGCACCATCAGGGCGACACCGAACATCGCCGCGGACAACAGCTCCCGCACGGCCATCACGGTGTTCGTCTCGAGACCGACCATGACGCGCGTCGCGACGATCCCCTCGCAGGCGACCGCAGCCGCGGCGACCAGCGCCAGTGCCAGTCCGAGGAGGAGACGATCTTCGCCTGCCGACCCGCCTGCGTCGAAGGCGATCAGCGCCGCACCGAGAACGGCGACGATGACCCCCAGCCACCCGACTCGATCAAGCCGCTGGCGCAAGATCGACCGCGCGAGCACCGCGCCGATCACCGGATAGGTGGCCGTCGCGGTCAACGCGTCGGACGGGCCTGCCAAGATGATCGCCGCGACGTATCCGCCCATGAACAGCGGACCGCCGAGGAGGCTGCACACCCCCACCGAGAGGGCGCGCTTCGACACCAACAGCCGTAGAACATCCGCGAGCGCACCCGCAACACCCGCGCGAATCACCAGGAACAGCGCAGCGGCCGTATCGAACAGGGCGGCAACCGCGACCGATGTCGCAAGCAGCGACGCGCCGGGGAGCGGGTAGGCGACGGGCAGCACAACCGCGACAACACCCCAGGTCGCGCCCGAGAGGAGGCCGTCCACGTAGCCCGACATGCGTCGCATCACGTCCACCTCGGCGGCTCGCGCCACGGCGGCCGCCGGGCAATCGCGAATATCCGTTCCATCCCCAGAGGCGACTCGCAGGCCCAGCCGGACATCGCGCTACAGAAACGTGTCGCCTTCTTCAGTTCACGGACGCGCGCTGTCGTCGGGTTCATACGGCGACCGTCTGGGCGAAGGTCGCGTCCGCGGGCCGTCCACGCTGTCCGGCAGTTCGCCCGAGGGCTTCCCACCTCATAGGCTGATCGGATCACCACCTACTCGACGACCGCGGGGAGAATTGCCGTGCCGAAGCCGACGATCGTGTTGGTGCATGGGGCGTGGGCCGACGGATCCAGTTGGAACGCGGTCGCGTCCGCGCTCCGCAGCCAGGGCTTCCCCGTGTTCACCCCGCCGAACCTGCTGCGCGGCGTCGGCATCGACGCGCCCTACATCGCCTCCTTCCTCGCCCAGCGCACCAGCGGTTCCGTCGTGCTGGTCGGCCACTCCTATGGAGGCTTCGTCATCACCAACGCCGCAGGCAGCGCAGGCGGAGGCGGCGGTCAGGTGAAAGCGCTGGTGTACGTCGACGCGTTCGTCCCCGACGAGGGCGAGACCGTCTTCCAGATCCTGGGCGGCTCCGGCTCGGCACTGGACGTGCCCGACCCGACCACGGTCCTCGACCTCGCCGCCTACCCCGGCGGACCCGACGGAGACCTCGAAGCGTTCCTCAAGGCCCCCACCGTGCACGACTCCTTCGCCCAGGACCTACCCGAGCCCGATCGTTGGTTGATCGTGGAAAGCCAACGACCGATCACACTGAGCGCGAACACCACCGCGTCGATCACTGCCGGGTGGAGGACGGTGCCCAACTGGGCCGTCGTCGGTACCGAGGACCGGGTCATCCCCCCGGCCACGCAACAACACATGGCAGAACGGGCGGGCGCGACGATCACCGAGGTCGCAGGCTCCCACGTCTCCATGGTGTCCCACCCTCAGGTCACGATCGACGCGATCGTCGCAGCGGCCGACGCCGTCGCCGACTGACCCGACCCAGCTCGGGCTTCGTGGTCAGACCGGGCAGGTCGGCTCCTGGTCGCAGTCCGCACGGAGCCGCTCGACGCGTCGGGGCGTCGGCCAGCGCACGTCGTGCGCCCACCCGAGGACCTCGAAGATCCTGATGAGGCGGGCGGACGCGTCGATCTGGCCGCGCAGCACGCCGTGGCGGGCGCATGTGGGATCGGCGTGGTGCAGGTTGTGCCAGGACTCGCCCATGGAGAGCGCGGCCAGCGGCCAGACGTTGCGCGACTGGTCACGTGCGCGGAAAGGCCGGTCGCCCACCAGGTGACAGATCGAGTTCACCGACCAGGTCACGTGGTTGGACACCGCCAAGCGGACCAGCCCACCCCAGAAGAAGCCGGTGAGCGCCCCCCACCAGGACCAGGTGAGCAGGCCGCCCAGCACGGCGGGCGTCAGCAGGCTGATCGTCACCCACAGCCCGAAGGTGCGGCTGACGCGCTGCACAACGCGGTCGGACACAAGGTCCGGCGCAAAGCGGCGGTGGCAGGTCTCGTCGCGGTCGAGCAGCCATGTCATGTGCGCGTGCAGGAACCCGCGGGTCATCGCGAGCGGAGAGGTCCCGTGCAGCCACGGGGAGTGCGGATCGCCCTCGCGGTCGGCGAAGGCGTGGTGGCGCCGGTGGGCGGCCACCCAGTTGATCACGGAGCCCTGCACCGCGAGCGACCCGGCGATCGCCAGGACCGTCCGCAGCCACGGCCGGGCCTTGAAGGCGCGATGGGTGAAGTACCGGTGGTAGCCGACCGTCACCCCGAGCATCCCGATGGCGTAGAAGGCCACGAACAGGCCGAGGTCGACCCAGCCACCTCCCCAGCCCCACACGAAAGGGATCGCGCACACCATCGCGACCATCGGCACGACGACGAACAGCACGACCAGCAGTTGCTTCCCGGGCGGCCTGCGGCCATCCGTCAGCGGCGCGGCGACGGGCGCGGCCATAGTTAGTTCTCCCCAGGGTTGGAGGGTGCCTGCGGTCGACGGTAAGCGTGCCGGGGAACCCGTCGATGCCCGCAGCGGCGAACAACCCGGGAACAGTATGCGGCGATGGCCGTGCGCGCGACTGGGAGGTTCGGGGGCCGGGTCACCGGTGTGCGGCGGCGACGGCGGTCAGCGCGTCGAGGGATCGCAGCGTGTCGGCCTCGGGGAGGGTGTCGAGCGTGAGGGTGATCTCGTCGACCCCCGCCTCGGCGAACCCCGCCAAGCGGCCCTCGTCGGTGTCTGCCGCGAACACGGTGAACGGGACCCGGTCACGGCCCTGCTCGGCCAACCAACCCCGCACCCGCCGGATCTCCGCAGGTGGGGTGTGGGCGCGGGGCAGCCACGCGTCACCGTAGGTCGCCAGCCGTCGTAGCGCCGCGGGGCTCTCCCCGCCGAGGTAGATCGGCGGATACGGCTGCTGCACCGGCTTCGGCCACAGGTAGATCGGGTCGAAATCCACATGCTTGCCGTGGAACTGGGCCTGCTCGTTGGTCCAGATCTGCTGCAACGCGGCCAACTGCTCGTCCATCAGCGCTCCGCGGGTTGCGGGGTCGGTGCCGTGGTTGCGCATCTCCTCCCGGTTCCACCCCACGCCGACCCCGAACGCGACCCGCCCTTCGGACACGACATCGAGGCTGGCGACCTGCTTGGCGGTGTGGATGACATCGCGTTGCGGCAGTAGCGCGATCCCGGTCCCGAGCACCAACCGCGAGGTCACCGCGGCAGCCGCGGTGAGCGCGACGAACGGATCCAACGTCCGGTAGTACCGCCGGGGCAGCTCACCTCCGGCGGGATACGGGGATTCCCGGCTGACGGGGATGTGGGAATGCTCGGCGATGAACAACGAGCTGAAGCCGCGCTCCTCCAGAGCGCGCCCCAGCGCGTCGGGCCTGATGCCCTCGTCGGTGATGAACGTGGCGATCCCGAACCTCATCGCGTTGTCATACCCGAACGACGCTGCGCCAATGCCGTCCTGGAAGGGTGAACTCACACACGTCCACGAGACCGCGCGGAAACCTGCCGTTAACCTTGGCAACGAGATCGCTGTGCCCCGGGTGGTGCCGTCCGTCCCGCACCCAGCCTCGACCCGGCTGATGACACAGCGCGTTCACCCGGAAAGGTGAGACATGCGCCCGCGCGCTCCACGCTGCCGTCGCCACGCCCCAACCGCGCCGACGCAAGCCGGTGCTCGGTGACCCTCGCGCTCTCCCGCACTCCCGCGCTCTTCCCCGCCACGCCCGCAGCGAGCCGCCGCACGCTGCTCGACGTGTTCGCCGAGACCGCGGCGCAGCACCCGTACGAGGACGCGGTCGACGCGGGCGGCACGGTGCTCACCTATCGCAGGCTCGCCGAGGAGGTCGACATCGTCCGGCGGCGCCTTGCCGGTGTCGGCATCGGGATCGGCGACCGCGTCGGCGTCCGGATCTCCTCCGGCACCGCCGAGCTCTACGTCGCCATCCTCGCCATCCTCGCCGCGGGCGCCGCCTACGTTCCCGTCGACGCCGACGACCCCGAGGAGCGGGCCGAGCTCGTCTTCGGCGAGGCCGGGGTGTGCGCTGTGCTGGGCGACAACGGATTCATGGCAGAGCACAGCGAGCCGATCGGCACACCCGGCACGCCCGGCCACGGCGACGACGCGTGGATCATCTTCACGTCCGGGTCCACGGGCACCCCGAAGGGAGTCGCGGTGCGCCACGGCTCCGCTGCGGCGTTCGTCGACGCCGAGGCCCGCCTGTTCCTCGCCGACGAGCCCATCGGACCCGGCGACCGCGTGCTGGCCGGGCTCTCGGTCGCGTTCGACGCCTCGTGCGAGGAGATGTGGCTCGCGTGGCGGCACGGCGCCTGTCTGGTACCCGCGCCCCGCGCTCTGGTGCGCACCGGCGTCGACCTCGGACCGTGGCTTTCGGCGCAGCGGATCACGATCGTCTCCACCGTCCCGACGCTCGCCGCGCTGTGGCCGTCGGACGCGCTGGAGGACGTGCGGCTGCTGATCTTCGGCGGGGAGGCGTGCCCGCCCGAGCTCGCCGAGCGGGTCGCCGTCGAGGGCCGTGAGGTGTGGAACACCTACGGGCCGACCGAAGCCACCGTCGTCGCCTGCGCCGCGCAGCTCACCGGGGAAGGACCGGTACGGATCGGGCTGCCGCTCGACGGATGGGCGCTCGCCGTCGTCGACGGCGCGGGCGAGCCGGTCGCGATGGGCGAGAGCGGCGAGCTGGTGATCGGCGGGGTCGGGCTCGCCCGGTATCTCGACACCGACAAGGACGCCGCCAAGTTCGCCCCACTGCCGTCGCTGGGCTGGGAACGCGCCTATCGCAGCGGCGACATCGTGCGAGCCGACGAGGAAGGCCTCCTGTTCCTGGGGCGCGCCGACGAGCAGGTCAAGCTCGGCGGCAGGCGCATCGAGCTGGGCGAGGTCGACGCCGCGCTGCTCGCGCTGCCCGGCGTTTGCGCCGCGGCGGCGGCCGTGCGCCGCACCCGGGCGGGCAACCAGGTGCTGGTGGGGTACGTGGTGCCGGACGACGAGCTGGACACCGACGTCGCTGCGCTCGCCCTGCGCGACCACCTGCCTGCCGCGCTCGTACCGCTGCTCGCGGTGGTCGATGACCTGCCGACCAGGACGTCGGGCAAGGTCGATCGGGACGCGCTGCCGTGGCCCCTCGCGGCGACAGGCGGTGCCGATGTCGGGGACCCCGTCGCGGCGGGTCTGCTGACCCCGACGGAAGGCTGGCTGGCCGAAGGCTGGGCGGAGATCCTCGGCGTGGCGGTGACCGACCCGAAGGCCGATTTCTTCACCCACGGCGGCGGCAGCCTCACCGCGGCGCAGTTGGTGGCGCGGATCCGCACCCGGTACACGCAGGTGTCGGTCAACGACCTGTACGTGTACCCGAGGCTCGGAGCGCTGGCGGCGCACCTGGACACGCTGAGCGCGACCAGTGCCCAGCGCCGCGACGTCGTGCCGACACCACGACGCGCGGCGCTCGCGCAGGCGCTGCTCATGGCGCCGATGCTGGCGCTGGTCGGCCTGCGCTGGACGAGCGTCGCCGCGGCGATCTCGACCGTCGCCGCCCTCGCCGTCCCGTGGGCACCGACCGCACCGTGGTGGTCGCTCGCGGTGGCCTGGCTGGTGCTGTTCAGCCCGGCAGGGCGGATCGGGATCGCCGCGGGCGGCGCCCGTCTGCTGCTCCGCGGCGTGCGCGCAGGCAGCTACCCGCGCGGCGGCTCGGTGCACGTACGACTGTGGGCGGCCACGCGTCTCGCCGAGCTCTCCGGCGCGACCGGCGTCTCCAGCGCCTCGTGGACCGCCCGCTACGCTCGCGCGCTCGGCGCGAAGATCGGCAAGGACGTCGACCTGCACTCCGCGCCACCCGTCACGGGCATGCTGAAGATCGGGCGGGGCGCAGCCGTGGCCCCGGAGGTTGACCTCGGCGGCTACTGGGTCGACGGCGACACCGTGCACCTCGGCAAGATCCGGATCGGCGCAGGCGCCACCATCGGCGCGCGCAGCACGCTGCTGCCGGGCGCCCGGATCGGCAAGGGCTCCGAGATCGCCGCGGGGTCCACGGTCCACGGCGCCATCCCCGCCGGTCAGCGCTGGGCGGGCGCGCCCGCGCGGCGGACCGGCAAGAGCGGCGTGCGGTGGCCGTCGACCCGGCCCGCGCGCTCGCGCCGGTGGGCGTTCGCCTACGGCCTCGCGTCGATGTTGCTCGGACTGCTGCCCGCGATCGCTGCGCTACCCGCGCTCGTGATCGTCGCGGCGGGGGTCGTGGGCATGGCGTCCCCGACGGAGGCGATCGGTGGGGCGCTGCTCATGGTCGCGCCTGCGACGGTGGCGTACCTGGCGACGTACGCGGCGCTCGTACTGGTCGGGGTGCGCCTCCTCGGCATCGGCATGACCGAGGGCTTCCACCCGGTGCACAGCCGCCCGGGCTGGCAGGTCTGGACCACCGAGCGGCTGATGGGCATGGCCCGCACCGGCCTGTTCCCGCTGTACTCGAGCCAGTTCACGGCCGCGTGGCTGCGGTTGCTCGGCGCGCAGGTCGGCCGCGACGTGGAGGCGTCAACGGTGATCGCGCTGCCGAAGATGACCACGATCGCCGACGGCGCGTTCCTCGCCGACGACACCATGGTCGGCACCTACGAACTCTCCGGCGGCTGGATGCACGTCGCGCCGTCGCGCGTCGGCAAGCAGGCGTTCCTCGGCAACTCCGGGATGACCGCGCCGGGCCGATCGGTGCCCAACCGCGGGCTCGTCGGCGTGCTGTCCGCGACACCGCGCAAGGCGAAGAAGGGCTCGTCGTGGCTCGGCCTGCCGCCGATGCCGCTGCGCAGGGCCGTCGAGCAGGGCGACACCAGCCGCACGTTCCACCCGCCGCGCCGCCTCAAGATCGCCCGTCTGCTGATCGAGCTGTGCAGGCTGGTGCCGGTGATGTGCTCCGCCGCGCTCGCCGTGCTCGTCATCGGGCTGCTGATCGCGATCCACGCAGGCGACGGCCTGGTCGTTGCCGCGTTGCTCGCGTGCCCGCTGCTGCTCGCCGCCGCCGTCACGGCCGCGACGGTGACGACGGCGATGAAATGGCTGCTCGTGGGCCGGTTCCAGGCCGTTGAGCATCCGCTGTGGAGCTCGTTCGTATGGCGCAACGAGCTGGCGGACACGTTCGTCGAGGTGTTGGCGGTGCCGTGGCTGGTCGGGCACGCGAGCGGCACCCCCGTGCTCCCGGCGTGGCTCAGGACGATGGGCGCGAGCATCGGGCGCGGCGTCTGGCTGGAGACGTACTGGCTGCCAGAGTCCGACCTCGTGCGGCTCGGCGACGGCGCCACCGTCAACCGAGGTTGCGTCGTGCAGACCCACCTGTTCCATGATCGGATCATGAGCATGGACACGGTGCGCATCGACGAAGGCGCGACGCTCGGGCCCAACGGGATCATCCTCCCGGGCGCGGGGATCGGCGCGGGGACGACCGTGGGGCCAGGCTCCCTGGTCACGCGCGGCGACGCCGTCCCCCCGGCCACCCGCTGGCTGGGCAACCCGATAACGACGTGGGGCTGAGCCGCAAACCGGTGGCGGGCGCAGCGCGGTCGGGCGACCCGTACCTGCCCGCGCACGGCAACGGCGGGTACCGGGTCGAGCACTACGACCTGGACATCGACTACAAGCTCGCGTCGAATCGGCTGACCGGGCGGGCGGTGCTGACCGCCGTGGCCGACCCGCCGCTGAGCCGCTTCAGCCTCGACCTCTCGGCGTTCCGGATACCGCGGGTGCTCGTCGACGGCAGTCCGGCCAGGTTCAAGCAGTCGCGCGGGAAGCTGCACGTCACACCGGCCCGACCGGTGGCGGGCCGGTTCACCGTCGAGGTGCGCTACGGCGGCAGGCCTGTGCCGGTCTCCAGCGAATGGGGCGACGTGGGCTGGGATGAGCTCACCGACGGTGCGCTCGTCGCGAGCCAACCCGTCGGCGCGCCGTCCTGGTACCCCTGCAACGACCATCCCTCGGACAAGGCGACTTACCGCATCACCGTCACCACCGCTGCGCCCTACACCGTCGCCGTCACCGGCGTGCTCACCGCGCGGCGCCGTGCGGCGGCCACGCGGACGTGGACGTACGAGCGGCGAGAGCCCACGGCGTCGTACCTGGTCAGCGTGCAGATCGGGCGCTACGACCAGGTCGTGCTCGCCGCAGGCCCGGTGCCACAGGTGGCGCTGGTCCCGGCCCGGCTGCGCAAGAACGCCGCGCAGGACCTCGGCCGACATCCCGCGATCATGAAGGCGCTGGAGGACTTCTTCGGGCCCTACCCGTTCGCCAACTACCAGCTCGTCGTCACCGACGACGAGCTGGAAGACCCGATCGAGGCCCAGGGTATGTCGATCTTCGGGGCGAACCACCTCGACGGGCGGCGCACCCACGAGCGGCTTGTCGTGCACGAGCTGGCGCACCAGTGGTTCGGCAACAGCCTCACGATCGCCGACTGGCGCCAGATCTGGCTCAACGAAGGCTTTGCAACGTACGCGGAATGGCTGTGGTCGGAGTCGTCCGGCGGCCGCCCCGCCGCTGCGCACGCGCGCGAGTGGCACGCGTACCTGGCCACGAAGCCGTCTGACCTCATCCTCGCCGATCCCGGGCCCGCGCGGATGTTCGACGAGAGGGTCTACAAACGCGGCGCGCTGGTGCTGCACGCGCTGCGCGGTCGGATCGGCGACGAACGCTTCTTCGCGCTGCTGCAGGACTGGACGGCGCTACACCGCCACGCGACGGTGACGACCGCGCAGTTCGTCGAGCTGGCCGAGCAGCACGCGGGCACGGACCTGTCGCCGTTCTTCACCGCGTGGCTGCACCGGCCCATCCTTCCGCGCATCAGCGGATAGGCGCCAACACCTCGTGGGCCGCGGGGATCCGGGCCATACTCGCCCGCGATCATCGACGATCGGAGACGTCATGGACCTTGGGCTCGCCGGACGCACGGCGGTGGTCTGCGCATCCAGCCAGGGGCTCGGCCGCGCCTGCGCGACGGAGCTGGCCCGAGCGGGCTGCACGGTGGTGATCAACGGGCGCGACCCGGCCAAACTCGAGCGCACCGCCGAGCAGATCCGACACGAGACGGGCGCGACCGTCATCCCGGTCGCCGCCGACCTCGACGCGCCCGACGGACCGCAACGCCTGGTCTCGGCCGTGCCCACGATCGACATCCTGGTCAACAACAACGGCGGTCCGCCGCCGCGCGACTTCCGCCAGGTCGACGAGCAGGCGCTCCTCGCGGGCGTGCGCGCGAACATGGCAACCCCGATCAGGCTCGTCCAGCTCGTCGTCGACGGTATGGTCGAGCGCCGGTTCGGCCGGATCGTCAACATCACGTCCGCTTCGGTGAAGCAACCGCTTCCGGGACTGGACCTGTCCAGCGGCGCACGGGCCGGGCTCACCGCCTTCCTCGCGGGTGTGGCCCGCACGGTCGCGCACGCCAACGTGACGATCAACTTCCTGCTCCCCGGCTCCTTCAACACCCCGCGGATGCGGGCGATCCAGGAGGACGCGGCGCAGAAGCAGGGCGTCACCGTCGAGGTCGTCGCCCAGCACGTCCGAGCGTCCATCCCCGCGGGTCGTTTCGGCGAGCCAACCGAGTTCGGCGCGGCGTGCGCGTTCCTCTGCGCGGCAGGATCGGGGTTCATCATCGGCCAGAGCTTGTTGGTGGACGGCGGCAGCTACCCCGGCGTCCTCTGAACCGTTATCCGGTGCCTGCCGCCGGTCGCGTGGCGACGCCGTAGACGACGTCGGTGCGCACGGCGGTGGTCCCGGCCAGGGCCAGCTGCCCGATCACCCCCGCGCGTACCTGTTCGGCACGCGCGGCGCCCAGTGCGTTGATGGTGGCGCGGTAGCCCGAGCCGAGGACGACGTCCCAGAATGCGCGGGCGACGGTCGCGGCGCCGAACCGGACCCAGAAGCCCAATGCCGGGCGGTCAAAATGACAGACGATCCTGCGCTCCGGACCAGGAATCTAGAACTGTGATCTTGAAATACCTGCCGCCACCCGGCGGAACAGGTGCGGGGCGGCAGACTGGGCAGGTGCCCAACGACGACGCCGAGCAGGCCGTGGCGTTCCACAGCGCGACGAAGTACTACGCCCTCAGCGATTCCGAACCGGGCGACGAGCGCATCGGTATCGGCGACCCGACGAACCAGACAGAGGCGATCTGGCAGAAGGACTGGGACATCAAGCCGCTGCTGTACAAGGTGTACGAGTCGCTGCCGCCGGTCGTGCTTCCGCGTGAGCTGCCGGGCACGGGCATCCCGGCTCTCGCCGCGATCGCCACGACCGGAGCCGAGCCGCCTGCGTCGGCCGTCGTCCCCGACAAGGCGTTGCTCGGCAGGCTCGGTCTGCTGACCAACGGTGCGCTCGATCGCACGTGGACCACGCCTGATGGCCGCGTGCACCACTACCGCACGGCAGGCGGCACCGGCGCGCTCTACCACCTCGAGCTGTATTTCGTCTGCGCCGACCTCGCCGACCTCCCGGCAGGCGTCTACCACTACTGCGCCCTCGACCACACCCTGCGCCGGGTGCGCGCGGGCGACTTCCGCGCCGCGCTCATCGAGGCGACCGGGCAGGAACCGGCAGTCGCCGCCGCACCCGTCGTGTTGGCGATGACGAGCACGTTCTGGCGCAACGCATGGCGCTACCGGGAACGCGCCTACCGGCACACCTTCTGGGACGCCGGTACCTCGCTCTCGCACGTTCTCGCCGTTGCGGCGTCGGCGCGGGTCGCGGCCACGCTCGTGTTCGGATTCGCCGACCCGCTCGTCAACGCGCTGCTCGACGTCGAAGGGACGCGTGAGTCCACGGTGGCGCTCGTCGCGTTGGGCCACACCGGGGCCGAGGCGCCGCCCGCGCCGCAGGTCAGCAGGCTCGACCTCGCCACGACGCGGCTCTCCCCGGCAGAGGTCACCTTCCACGCCCTCACCGACATGCACCTGGCTTCGTGCCTGTCGACGGGCGCGCACGCCGCGCGGTGGCGGTCGCGCCGGTGGCCTCGGACGACCCCACAGCCGACCGGTCCGCTCACCGACCTGCAGCCACTGCCCACCGACCGGCTGGACGCACAGCCGCCCGAGCAGATCATCTTCCGGCGCCGCTCGACCAGGAACTACGACACCGACGTGGAGATCCCCTTCGACGCGTTCTCCACGCTGCTGGATCGTTCGACGCGGGGCGTCGCGTCCGACGTGCTCGTCCCTGGCGCGCCACTCACCGATCTGTACCTGATCGTCAACGGCGTCCAGGGCCTGGCCCCTGGCGTCTACCTGCACCACCCGCAGCTCGGCGCGGTCGAACTCCTCCGCGAAGGCACATTCCGCGCGGAGGCCACCCGCATCGCGGCCGCCCAGCGATACGCGGGAGACGCGCACGTGAACCTCTACTACCTCGCGCACCTGCCGTCGATCCTGGCCAGGTACGGCAACCGCGGCTATCGGCTCGCGCAGCTCGAAGGCGCCTTGCACGCAGGCAAGCTGCACCTCGGCACCCACGCTCTCGGACTGGGCGCGGTGGGCTCCACGGCCTTCGACAACGAGGTGATCGAGTTCTTCTCCCCGCACGCAGCGGGCAAGGACTACGCCTTCGTCACGGTGTTCGGCAAACGCCGCCGCAGGTCCGCAACCGCACCGCCGAAACCGCCGAGGAGCGCCTGACTGCCACCCCAAGGGGGCGTGTCGTGCAGGTGATCTGAGCGTGCGTCGGTGACCATGACCAGGTGGGGAGCAGGGGCGTGACCGTCCGCCTGGTGGCGTGCGCGCTGGTCGTGTCTGCGGTGGGCGCGGTACTGGTCGGTGACACCCGGCCGGTGCCGAGCCGTTCCGGCTCGATCGGCCGCCAACAGCCGTCAGCGGTCGCCGCAGCGCCGCAGGCACCTGCTGCGCACCCGTCCACCGTCGGACAAGGCGGCGGCACGGCGGCGCAGCACTCGACCCCGGCGAGGCTGGTGATCCTGCGCCCAGGCACGGTTGACTCCTTCTCCGCGGGCGTGCTGGTGCGGCGAACTGCCCGCGACAACCACGTCGTCTCACTGGCCACGCTCGCCGCTGCGATCCCGCCGTCATGGATGACCATCGCGGGCGACACCGCCCGGCTCGACACGGCCGTGCAACTCACACTCGGTACCCGGCTCAACGTCGACGGGATCCGCACGCTCCAGATGGCAGGCGGGGACGACCCGCGCACCACAACGTTCCTCGCCACCGGCCACGGGCAGATCCAACTGCGCGGCGTCACCGTCACCTCGATCGATCCGGCCTCCGCCCAGCCGGTCGCGCCCGATGCGGCAGGCAGGCCGTACATCAAGGTCTCCGATGGTGGCAGCCTCACCGCCACCGACAGCGCGATCACCGACCTCGGCACCAATACATTCGGCGTCGTCACGGGTGAGCCCGCGATCTCCTTCGACCGCGGCAGCACGGGCACCCTGACCAGAACCACTCTCCAGCGAAGCTCCACCGGGCTGGTGCTCGCCGCGTCGCAGGGCGTCCATCTGCAGGACGTGACCGTAAGCGAGTCGTCGAGCAACGGGATCGTGCTGCGCGGCGACCGCTCAACGGTGCTGTCCAACGTGAAGGCCGAACGCAACGGTGACAACGGGGTACTGGTCGGGGGCGAGATCGCCAGTCGGCCGATCACCGGGATCACCACGACCGGCAACCGCTCCTATGGGGTGTCGGTGAACGGCCAGAGCAACCTGGAGGTCCACAACCTGACCCTGGCAGGCGACCAAACGGGCGGGCTGGAGCTCAGCCACGTCGGCGACAGCCACGTGCACAACATCACCACGATCGACGAGCCAATCGGGGTGTGCCTGCACGACGGCTCGACGAACCCGGTGCTCGACGCGATCTCGGTGAGCGGTGGCCGCACCGGAATCCTCGCGGACAAGACCACCACCGGTATGCGGTTCACCGACTCGACGATCCAAAGCGCGCACGTCGTGGGGATGGCCTACGACGGCCGCGACAGCACGCTGGCGGGCCTCACCATCAAGGACAGCCTCATCGCCCTGCGTGTTGAGCGCGGCACGGGTGGGCTCACCATCGACAAGCTGAGCATCCTCGGCGGCGGGGACGGGCTGGTCACCTCGAGCCGCACATCCGGCATCGTGGTGAAGGATCTGTCGGCCGACGGCGTGAGCAACGACGCGATCCGCAACCTGGGTCCCGGCATGCGGATCATCGGTGGACAGATCAGCGGAAGTCGCACCGGCATGGACCTGCAGGCTCCGACGGCGGTCACCGGCATGCGGGTCGGCCTGACCGCGACCGGCGTCCGCACCAGCACCGCAGGCCCGATCGTGCTCGACGGCGTCTCCATCGATGCCGCGGCCGTTGGCGTGGCGGCCTCACCGGGAATCGCCGTCACCCTCCACAACTCCTCGGTGCACGCGGATCGCGCGATCCTCGGCGCGGTCAACCTGTCGGGCGTCAACGACCTCAGCCAGCCGCCGATCAACCTGCTCGGCGCGATCGGCCTTCCCCTGATCCTCCTGGCCTTGGTGCTCGAATTCCTGCACCTCCTCAACCAGATCCGGCGCGCACGCAGTCGGCGACGGGACGACCTGCGCAGATGGCGAGCGTTGGCCACCAACCCGACATCGACGAAAGCAACGACCGCGACGACCTGCTCCACCTGCGGGACCACACCGCCCGCCCCAAGGTCTGCTCCAACTCCGACCAGTTCAGATGCGTGCGAGGCCTGCGCCCTGCGTTAGGTCGCGGGAGCCCGAGATCAGTCGCGCCTGCCCCATGCCGTGATCAGCGGCGCCGTGCCCACGTCGACAGCTCCGCCCGCGACCGCGTCAGATGTGCGTCGATCTTTGCGCATTGCGGCGGACTCACGCGCTGCGGCGGTCACGCCCGGTCGGCTGTCAGCTTCGTCGGCATGCCGGTCCAAGTCCACCGACCTGGCCTCTGTCGCCCGCGTGGATGACGAGCCCGAAACCCCGCCCCGGAAAAGTGATCAACCACGTAGGTTCGGGCCCATGCAGACACGGCTGGCGGGCACCACCATGCCCATCCTGGAGATCACCTTGGGGCCCGGGGAGCGGATCATCGCGGAGGGCGAGGACGTCGCCTGGCTGACCACCGGCCTCCAGCTGGAGACCTCCACGCGGTTCGGCTCGGGTGGCCGCGGTGGGTTCATGAGCGGCCTCAAGCGCGCCCTCGGCGGAGGGCAGTTGTTCCTCACCGAATACACCGCGCCCCCTGCGGGCGGGTTCGTGGCGTTCGCCGCCAATCTGCCGGGGGTGATCCGGGAGCTGCGCGTCGACGCGGCCGACCAGTTCATGGTGCAGTCCGGGTCCTACATGGCCAGCACGTCGGACGTGGAGGTCTCGGTCGGGGTGCAGAAGAAGCTCGGCGCCGGGGTGTTCGGCGGCGCGGGCGTCGTCTTCCAGAAGCTCTCTGGCAACGGGACGGCGTGGGTGCAACTGGCAGGCGAGATCGTCGAATACGACCTGCAGGCGGGCCAGTCGATGCTCATCCATCCCGGCCACCTGGCGCTCTTCAGGGCCGAGATGGGTCTGGACTTCGCATCCATCCGCGGGGTGCGCAACAAGCTGTTCGGCGACTCGATGCTGCTGGCGGAGATCCACGGCCCCGGCCACATCTGGCTGCAGTCGATGACGCCTGCCAAGCTCGCCGCGGCGATCGAGCCCTACCTGCCCAACCGGTCGTCGTCCTCGGACAACGACTGAGTCACATGGGAACCGTCACGCGCTGACCGCACGGCTCGCCGCTGGGCGTCGTGCGCCAACCGTCAACCGAGCAGGCCGAGCGCACGGGCACGGGCGACGGCCTCGGTGCGGTTGGCGACACCCAACTTGATGAAGATGTGGCTGACGTGCCGCTTGACGGTGTCCAGACCGATGAACAGCTCCTCGGCGATCGCCCGGTTCGGCTTGCCGACTGCGAGGAGCCCGAGCACCTCACTCTCCCGTCCGCTCAGCGGCTCGACCAACCCGGGCACCGCCAGCGCGCCCGGCCGCGCCGCGGGGAGGACGGGGGTGCCCTGCCGCTCGAAGGCTGCGGCCAGCCGGGTCAGGAACTCGCGCGGCACCGCGTCCGGCCCCACCAGGTCCTCCAGCCGACGACCGACCAGCAGCGTCCGCAGGAGGTCCGCCATCGGGGCGCCCTCGTTGAGGAAGAACCGGAGGTAGCCCTCCGGAGCGGCAAGCGTAAGCGCCTCGGCCAGCGCCGCGAGAGCGGCGGACTCGTCCGGGACGGCTGCATGGGCCACCGCCTCGAGGACCCGCACAGCGAGCACATGGCCGAAGCGGCCCTGTGCCATGGCCAGTGCCCGCCAACGCTGCAGCATCCGGACTGCCGAATCGGGATCCCCCTGGGCGATCAGCACCCTGGCGAGCACGGTGTAGGCCCTGTCCCACGGGTAGGCAGGCTCGTCGTCGACCGCGACACCGCGGTCGCGAACCCACTCGGCGGCTTGGGCGACGTCGCCCATCGCAAGCGCGAGCTCGGCCCGCCGCGGCCCCAAGGGTATGCGCCGGTCGCCGGTCTCCGGCATGACCGTCTCGGCCTCCGCGATCGCAGCCAGCGCCCCGGTTCGGTCGCCCGTGGCCAGCCGAATCTTCGCCAGCGTGATCAGACCCGTGACGAGCGGCGCCCCGTAGGTCAGCCTGCGGCACCGTTCGACGCCCGCCGCACACTGTGCGGCTGCCTCCGTCAGCTCGTTGCGCTCGTAGAGCACCATCGCCGCGCCCACCTGCGAAATGCCTGCGAGCGCAGGCGCCGCGGGGTCCGCCTTGGCTTCCAGCGCGCGGTAGGTGCGAAGGGCTGCGCTCAGCCTCCCCTGAGCCTGTTGGACAGCACCGAGGTCGAACCCGACGCGCAACAGCACGAGCCATTCGTCGGAGGTTGCCCATTGGGCGAGAACCGCAGACATCGCCCGCTCGGCGTCGACGAGCTTTCCGGCCAGCCAGTCGGTCTCGGCCAGGTGATAGCGGGCCATCGAGCGCAACAAGTCGTCCGCTTCACTCGCCTGCGCCAGTGCCGCACTCGCGAACCCCACCTCGCGTGCCGGGTCACCGCGCGCACGGGCGAGGTCGGCGCGGCACAGCGCCACGCACGCGCGGAGGTTGGTCATGATGCTGGCCCGACGACCGACCGATGGCAGGTACGGCCGACCTTCCGCGCGCGAAATCGACTCTTCGACGACCGCCAGCAGCGCATCGACGTCGTCCAACCTCCCGCTCAGCACGGCCATGATCGCCTGGCCCAGCACGAGCCGGGGACGACGGTGGCGCACCTCCTGCGGAAGGGCGGTGAGCCACCGATCCAGGGTTGCGCCCTCGTTGCGCCGCATCAGCTGGCCCTCTAGATGCGTCTCAACGATCCGAGCCGCCCGCTCGTCGTCGCCACCGGCAAGCGCGTGTCCGAGAGCGTCGTCGGGCAGTTGCTGCTGCTCGTACCAGTCGGCAGCTGCGCGGTGCAGCGCAGCGGCCCTGGCAGGGTCCTCGCGTACCAGTCGGGACCGCAGCAGGTCGGCGAACAGGTGGTGGTAGCGCCACCACCGGCGCTCGCCGTCGAGCGGCAGCAGGAACAGGTTCGCCCGCTCGACGGACTCCAGCAGCAGTTGGCTGTCACGGCGCCCGAGGACCGCATCGCACAGCGAACCGGACAGCCGGTTGAGCACCGAGCTCTCCAGCAGGAAGGTCCGGACGTCCCCGGGTTGCCGGTCCAGTACCTCCTCTGTCAGGTAGTCCAAGACGTAGCGGTGGCTGCCCGAGAACTCCTCGACGAACCCGACGACGTCGCGACGCCCCTGCAACGACAGCGCGGCCAGTTGCAGCCCGGCTACCCAGCCCTCGGTGCGCTCGCCCAACGCCATGACGAGATCCTCGGGCAGGTCGTGCCCCGTCGACGCCGCCATGAGCTGAGCCGTCTCGCCGAACGTGAACCGAAGATCGGCGGCGCGCAGCTCGGCCAGCTGACCGCGGGCGCGCAGTCTGGCCAACGGCAGAGGCGGGTCGCTGCGGGTGGCCACCACCAACCGGAGCGACCTTGGCAGGTGGTCCAGAAGGAACTCGAAGGACCGATGCACGTGCTGCGCGTGGATCAGGTGGTAGTCGTCCACCACCAGTACGACGTCCTCCGTGGACTCGGCCAGGTCGTTGACCAGCGCCGTCACGGCGGGGATGAACGAGGACGACGCGGGGCCGCCGATGAGGAGGCTCGCCCGCTCGGCGACGCCAGGTCGGGCTCCATCCACGGCCGCGGCGACGTGCCGCCAGAACCGCGCAGGGTCGTTGTCGCCCGCATCCAGCGAGAGCCATGCAACCCCCCGCCGGTCACTGCGCACCCACTCGGCCAGCAGGGTCGACTTCCCGAATCCGGCGGGCGCGCAGACCAGCACGAACTCGCGTCCCGTCGCGGCACGCAGCCGTTCCAGCAGCCGGGGGCGCGCCACACGGCCTTCGCGCAATCGCGGGATGGTCATCTTCGTGGCCAGGAGCAGGTCACGCTCGAGACCCGGCGCCTCCACGTCGACCATCCCGACCCGCTCCCGACCGCTGTGCTGGTCGGATCCTCCCACTCCGCGGGCGATCCGCAGCACGGAAAATCCGCTCCGCGGTTCCCACCGGCGATACCACCTTGGCGCGATGGGCAGCCCTCGCCCGGCTCCTAGCGTCGACGTGCATGTCGACCGCGGCAGCCGCCCGCAATGAGCAACCGCCCGCACTGAGCAAGGAGAGAGCGTGTGTCTGAGCCACCGACCGTCTACGCAATCCGGGTGCGCGGTGTGCTGGACCCCGGCTGGTCGGCGTGGTTCGTGGGAATGCAGGTCGACAGCGACGGGCCCGACGAGAGCGTCATCCTTGGACCGGTCGCCGACCAGGCCGCGCTGCACGGTCTGTTAGCCAAGATCCGCGACCTCGGTCTGCCCTTGATTTCGGTGCGCACCGACGAAGTCGGGGAGCGGCCCGCGCGCGACGGCGAGTGCGGCGAAGCCGTCCCGCCATGACGGGTGACGCGGGCTCCAGCCGAGCTGCCGGGCGCGGCGGTTGTCGGCTCCGCGGGCACCTGCTGTCCGGGACGTGGCCCGCGGTGGCGAAGGCGCGCCGACCGCGGCGCAGAAGGCGGGGACCCAGTCCCGGCCTGCTGCGGGCTCGTCGTCACACACGTTGACGGGTCCGGACGGCCAGGCGAGCGCGTCGACCGCGGCGGTCGCGGCGTCGTCGACGTGGACGAAGCTGGCGACGCCATCATCGGCGACCAGTTCCCCCGCGCGGGCGCGGTCAGCCATCATCCCGTTCGGCGCGTACCAGGTGTCGGGTCCGTAGAACAAGCCGTAGCGCAGCACCACCCACTCCGCCAGCTCTGCCACGGCGGACTCCAGCTCGGGCACTCCGCGCAGGTCCGGTCGTAGCGGTGTGTCCTCGGTTGCAGGCCCTGTGCCATCCGCGTAGCCGAAAGCGATGCTCTGCGCGACGATGCGACGCACCCCGGCCGCGTGCGCCGCGTCGACCAAGTTCCGGGTGCCGACCACACGCAGGCGGGCGTTCGCCCCGAGATCCGCCTCGGCGAGATCGGTGAGCTGGTGCACGACGACGTCGGGCGCGGCGGCCCGTACGGCCGCGACCAGCCCTTCTCGGTCGACGACATCGGCAACGACCGACCCCGCACCGAGCGCCCGCAACGCCGCGGCACGGCCGGGGCTGCGGGTCACACCGGTCACCTGATGGCCGTCAGCGACGAGCAGCGGGACGATCCGCCTGCCGACGACGCCGGTCGCGCCCGCGATCAAGATGTGCATGGCCGCCTCTTTTCGCTCTGCCTGCCGCGGTCACCGCGGATGGCCGACGCTAAGAGCCCGACCGGGCCGGGACATCACGCCGAAGTGGGAAGCCAAGTGGTATCAGCGGGGCCCGGCGGAACCCGCAGCCCGCAGGTCCTCCAAGCCGTACCGCTCGACGAGCGCGGCGTCGTCGAGGTCGATTCGTCGATGTCCTTCACGCGCGAGCCGCTCGTTGATGGCATCCAGATGCGCGCGAACGGTCTCTTTCTCCGCGTCCGTTGTGACGCCGCGGTGCGGCCGTCCGGCGTGCTCCACCGAGCCGTAGTCGACCCGCTCCGTGCGCGAGCGCGCCCGCTCCGGTGCGGGCTTCACCTCGCGCATGCCGTTGGCGATGAGCGTCGCCATGTCGTCATCGCCCTGGGCGAGCACGTCGAAGTCCTCGCGCTGCATGGCCACCTTGCGTGGCTCCCGGCCGTCCTCGTAGATCGTCAGCATAACAATGTCGATCTCAACGTCGGCGATGCCCTTGAGCTCTGACGGCAGGCAGTCGAGCGTCACCCTGCGGCCGGGCGGCAGCTCGGAGTGTCGCTCGATGACCACGCGCGCATACGACGCTCCCGGCTCGATCATTGTGTTGGTCAAGTCACTGAATTTGACGAGGCGCTCCGCCACGGCTTTCCTCCGGTCGCTGGGGGTGAACCATTTTAACTCACCACCGCAACGCGACCTTTTCGGCCTTGGCCGATCTATTACGGCTATCCGTCGTGATCCGTCTCGAAAGCACCGACAATGGAGGGCTGTCGGCCGCGGCGAGGGCTGCATCTCGCCGCGACCGGGCTTGGGGGGCTCAGGCGCAGCTCGGGCTCGGCCGGTGGTGTCGACCGGTGCGGAGCCGGGCTCGCTGAGCGTCAGCGAACGCCGGTGCCGTACGCCCGCTGGGCTGCGCGGCACGAGGCAGGTGCGCGCGAGCGGCGCAGGCTCGCCGTGGGTCGGCGAACGACGGGCTGCATCGCGAGAACCTATCGAAGCGGAGAATAGCGATGTCGTGGCGGCGAGCGCATGGAAGATTGGCGTATCCGAAGCGGCTTCCGCTCGCGAGAAATCGTCGGCGAGCAGCGTCATGACCTCAGACATCAATCGTCCTCCCAGCTCGTTCTTCGGACCGTCGGGGCCGAGGAGAAGAGTAGGACAGCCGGAAACGGCTCCTCGATCGACTGACAATTACACGCGAGTAGTTCGCCCGCCGGTGGCAGGAGGTCGACGGTGCGGAGACGAATTACAGAGGCGTAATTAGCGCGGTGAGCGTAAGCGTCGGCACCGGGTGGTGCGCTCGCCGAGATCCACGGCGTGCGGACCTGATGGTGGCACGACGTCGCTACCGCGTCGCACCGCGGTTCAGCGGAACACCAGCCAGAGGATCAGCAAGATCACCAGAAGTCCGCCGATCCCGCCGCCCGACGACGTGTGGCCGCCTGCGAGCACGAACGCGAGTGTTTGCGTCACGAACAACCCTCCGCAGCGTATGCCCGTTGAGTGCCCGGAATCCAAGATCGTCACGTACGGCCGCCGCTGCTTCGCCGCACTTGCCTTGACACCCGCCGACCACCCGCCGACCGGGGCGCCCGGGCGGTTACCGGTGGTGCGCGAGCCGCTGGTGGTGCGTCAGGTTCTCCGGCCCGGCGGGGCCGACGTGCACCGTGGCAGTGCTGACGTGTGGCACCCGGTGCAGGAGTTCGTGGTGCGCAGCGGTGGCGACGGCATGGCCGTCGATCACGGACATACCGCGGTCGACGACGACGTCGATCTCGGCGTGGAGCCGGTGACCGATCCAGCGCAGCCGGAGGGCGTCCACGTCGGTGACGCCCTGCACGGCACGGACCGCGTCCTCGGCCGCGTCGACAAGAGCGGGGTCGACGGCGTCCATGAGACGCCGGTAGATGCTGACGCCCGCGCCCTTGAGCACGACGAGAATGGCAAGGGTGATCACCAGACCGACGATCGGGTCGGCCAGCGGAAATCCCATGGCGACCCCTACGGCTCCTGCGACCACGGCCAACGACGTGAACCCGTCGGTCCGCGCGTGGATCCCGTCGGCAACGAGTGCCGCCGACCCGATCCATCGTCCCACCCGGATGCGGTAGAGCGCGACCAGTTCGTTGCCGAGGAACCCGACGAGACCGGCGACGATCAGTACCGGCACGTCGGCCAACGGCCGCGGATCGAGCAGGCGAAGCACCGACTCGTACGCCGCGACCACCGCGGAAAAGCCGATCATCGCGACGATGAAGACGCCCGCGAGGTCCTCGCTGCGGCCATAACCATAGGTGTAGCGCCGCGTGGGAGGTCGCCTGCTGAGCACGAGGGCGATGAACAGCGGGACCGCGGTCAACGCATCGGCAAAGTTGTGCACGGTGTCAGCGAGCAGCGCGACCGACCCGGTGACCAGCACGACGATGGCCTGTGCCACGGCGGTGGCCAGGAGCACCGCAAAGCTGATCTTCACGGCGCGAATGCCTGCGGCGCTGGCCGCCAAGCCGGAGTCGATCGAGTCCGCGGCGTCGTGGCTGTGCGGCCGGAGGACCGACATCACGGTGTCCCGCCAGCGCGTGGAACCGTGCCCGTGCCCGTGGCCATGGCGCGGATCCCTGTTCACGATTGCCAGAATGAGCTGATCAGCGCCATTATGCAACCATGCGCGCGCACGACGATATGGCAGGTGCACATACGTGGCCAGAGCACGTCGAAGGCAGGCTTCTCGCCCGCGCGGCGGATGTCCTCCGACAGCTGGCGGATCCGACCCGCCTGCACCTGCTCTGGCTACTCGCCGCCGAACCGCTGGATGTCAGCAGCCTCACCGCGCGCGTCGACGCCTCGCGATCGTCGGTCTCACAGCACCTCGGCAGGCTGCGCCTCGTCGGCATGGTGCGAGCGCAGCGCGACGGCCGACGGATGCTGTACAGCCTCACGAGCGACCACCTGCGTGCGCTGGTCGCCGAGGCGTACCGCTACGCGGAGCACGAGGTTCGCGAGATCCCACACCACGTCGACGGCCGGTAGAGATCGCCGCGCCGTGGGGCCCTGGGCCCGCGACCTTGACGTCGCCGGCACCACCGCCGCTCCGCTCGCGATCGGCACGACGGCCAGCAGCCCGGAGCGATCACCGGTCGTGCGCCGCGCCGACGTCACGCTCGCGACCAGCAGCATGACCAGCACGAAAAGCCGCCGACAGCCACAGCGACCGGACGACCGCGACGATGATCGCGCTGACCACTCCGAGCTACATGACCGCACGCCCCGCGGCCGTCACGACGCCACGCCCGACGGGAATGCCGAGCCCGCCGACAAGCGTCACCGTCGTCCCGAGCGCGGTGAGGACCAACAACGCCAACCCGAGACTCCAGCCGACGACGACCGTCGATCCCGTCACGTGCCCACCTCGCTACCCTGCGATCACCCGCACGCCGTGTCGGATGCCGCAGCCAGTCCGGACCCGGAATCCGGTTCCTCCGACTGTCAGGTTGCCCGTTGGGAGGTGCAGAGGGTGCGCAGGAAGATCGTTGCCGTCATGGTCGTGACCGCGGTCCTCGCCGTCGGGCTCTTTGCGCTCCCGCTGGCGGTCCTCGTGGCCAAGTACCTGATCGACGACGAACGGTCCGAGCTCACCCACGCCGCCGACATCACCGCGCTCAGCGTCACCGCCGACCTCGCCCGCGGTCGCCAGCCGACGCTCCTGCCTCCTACCGAAGCGGACATCATCCTGACCTTCTACGACCGCGCAGGCAGAAGGATCCTCGGGGGTGGTCCGGCCATCGCCGACACCGGCGTCCAAGCAGCGCTGGCAGGCAACCGCGTGACCGACGGCGACCCCGGCGGCGATTTCACGGTGGACGTTCCGGTCAGCGACGACGGTGCGGTGGCAGGCGCGGTGCGCGCCACCAGCTCACGCGTCGGGGCGTGGCTGGCGATCCTGACTGCATGGCTGGTCATGATGGCCTTCGCGGGTGTCACGCTGGGCACGGTCTGGTTCGTCGCCCGCCGCCAAGCGGCCCGGCTGGCCGCCCCGCTGGAGCGGCTCTCGGCCGTCGCGGCAGGCATCGGACGCGGGCAACTGGAGACTCCCCGTCCATCGGGGGTCCCGGAGATCGACGACGTCGCGACCAGCCTCTCCCAGTCCGTCCATCGCGTGGAACGCACGCTCGCACGCGAACGCGCGTTCTCCGCCGACGCGTCCCACCAACTGCGCACCCCGCTCGCAGGCCTGCGGCTGCAGTTGGAAACCGCGCTCGAAGGTCCGGACGCCAAGCTGCGGCACGCGATAGGCACGGCGATCGGGGCGGCCGATCGCCTCGAACGGACGATCACCGACATGCTGGAGTTGTCCCGCGACACGCTGGTGGGCGAGCGGGAGCTGCCCGTGCCCGCACTGATCGACGAGCTCCGCCGCGACCACCACGGCAGCCTTGCCGCCGCCGGGCGGCGCCTGAGCGTTCTGGCCCACTCCGATCTGCCCGCCGCGGCCGCCTCCCGGCAGGCAACGCGTCAGATCCTCGGCGTGCTGCTGGACAATGCCCTGCGACACGGCCATGGCACGGTCACCCTCACCGCGCGTGAAGCGGCGCAGGCCATTGCCGTCGACGTCGCGGACGAAGGCCGGATCGACGCACCCGACCAACTGTTCGTGCGCCGCGCGCCCAGCGCCTCAGGCCATGGCATCGGCCTCGCGTTGGCCCGCAGCCTGGCCGAAGCCGAAGGCGGCAGGCTCGTGTTGAGCAGCCGGGAACCGACCACCTTCACCCTGCTGCTCCCGCTCGTTCCCGCCCGAGCGCCGATCGGTGCATCTGGGTCCTCGACGCGGTCCACTCGGGTGCGCTGACCGCCCGCCGCCGTACGCAACCGTCGGTGCTGCTGATCGCGGGTGGCGTTGGCATCCCACCCATGCGGGCCCTGTTCGAGCCGCTTCCGATCAGCGGGGCTGCTGGCCCTCCTTTACCGCGCGTCGACGCCACGCGACGTCGTGGTCCCTGCGGGCTGGAGGACCGACAGTGACAGCCGTTCACGCCTTCGCCACTGACCGTTTAGCCCTGCGTTAACCTTTGTCTAACGGAAAGTGGCGAGGCCGCTGCCTAACGTGACCGACGATGGCGAGCCTGATGGAGGGAATGACGGTCCGAGCGCGACCGGGCGCGCGGGCCGCTGCGTGGCTGTTGATCGCCGCCGCCGTCGTCGTCGTGCTGCTGACACCACGGTTCCTGCCGCTCTACGACTACCTCGAGTGGCTCCTGCAGGGTCAGATCGTGCACGACTTGTGGGTCGGCGCGACGGTGGACGGCGAGCCGGTCGCCCAGCTCTACGCGCTGCGGCCCGTGCCGGTGCCCAACCTCGCGGCGCCCGCGGGGATTGCGCTACTGAGGTTCGTCTTTCCGATCGAGGTGGCAGGCCGGGTCTTCCTCGTCGTGGGTGTGCTGGGTTTCGCGGCCGGTTACGCGTTCCTCGTCCGCCGCTGGCAGGGCCGGGCGACCCCGCTGGAACTCACCGGCGTGGTGTTCGCGTTCGGCTACTTCCTCCAACGCGGCTACGTCGGCTACCTGTTCGCGCTGCCCATCGCGTTCGTCGGGATCGGGATCATGCATCGCGACGGCACGCGGATCGTCCGGTTGACGGCGCTGCAGGTGCTCGCGTTCCTGGCTCACCTGGTGGCCTGGGGCGTGCTGGCCCTGGCGACGGCCTGCTACGCCATAGCGCTGTACCGCGACGGACGGCGGGGGGCCGCCTTGCGGCTTGCTGCGACGGCGGCACCGTCGGCGCTCCTGCTCGTCTGGTACACGATCGCGACCCCGGACGCCGGGCACGTCGTTTGGTACGGGTCGTTGCGGGACAAGGGGTTGGCGCTCGCCGAGACGCTGCAGCTGTTCCTGCGGCTCGACCCCTACCCCGGGGTCGTCCCGACCTTGGTCGCGGAACTGCTCGCCACCGTGGCGCTGGCCGTCGTCATCGCCTGCAACGTCCGGTGGCGGGCGGTGCGGGCCACTCCGCAGGCACTGGCCGCGCTCGCAGTGGCCGTGGTGGCGGTGATCGACCCCATCGGCAACGTCAACAGCCTGACCAAGCCCGACCAGCGGTTGTTGTTCCCGGCGGTGCTGCTGTTGCTCGCGGCCTTGCCGTGGCGGCCGCTGCGGCCACGGGTGGGCGCCGCGGTCGTCGGCGTCGTGCTCGCCACGCTCGCGCTGCACGGGGTGGCGTGGCGATCTGCCGACGCGTCGTTGCAGCGGGCCTTCGCCGCCATCGACAACGCCGTCCCCGCCACGGCGGCGGTCACCACCCTCGCCCTTCCGGCCGACGGCGGCTGCGCTCCCGGGCTGCCGTCGATCGGCATCCCGGCGCTCAAATGGTTCGACGTTGCCCGCATGCTCCCGCTCGGTCAGCGGCGCGCCGCGCTGCAGGAGACATCCGTGGTTGTGCGGCGACCCGACCTCAACCCGGGCCTGGTGGCATCCACCCCGGCTGCGTCCGCGGCCGAAGCGGCGACCCCCGTCGTGGAGGTGTTCGGCTGTGCCACCGACGTGGCGACCGCGACCCGGGTCCTGGGCCCGCGCTACACGACCGTCGCGTCCGGCGACGGCTACGCCGTGTTGCGCGCGGTATGAGTGGCGACACCCCACCCGGCACGCCCGGCGCCACGACCGTCGAAAGATCAATTCGCCTTCACGGGTTCCGGTCGCCATCACGTCGCCGCCATAGCGAC